>CBDIIA010000002.1:0-1904694 GCA_965279475.1 Pseudorhodoferax sp. | reverse complement strand
GTTTGCGGTACGGTCGTGTGTAGCTGAAGCTTAGTGGCTTTTCCTGGAAGCAGGGTATCACTCACTTCGGCTGCAAGCAGCCTCGTTATCACCCCTCATCTAAGCCCGGCGGATTTACCTACCAGGCACGACTACAGGCTTGAACCAACATATCCAACAGTTGGCTGAGCTAACCTTCTCCGTCCCCACATCGCACTACACATCGGTACAGGAATATTGACCTGTTTCCCATCAACTACGCATCTCTGCCTCGCCTTAGGGGCCGACTCACTCTACGCCGATGAACGTTGCGTAGAAAACCTTGCGCTTACGGCGAGGGGGCTTTTCACCCCCTTTAACGCTACTCATGTCAGCATTCGCACTTCTGATACCTCCAGCAGGGTTTACACCGCCACCTTCACAGGCTTACAGAACGCTCTCCTACCACTTGCAATAAATTGCAAATCCGCAGCTTCGGTAACTGGCTTAGCCCCGTTACATCTTCCGCGCAGGACGACTCGATCAGTGAGCTATTACGCTTTCTTTAAATGATGGCTGCTTCTAAGCCAACATCCTGACTGTTTTAGCCTTCCCACTTCGTTTCCCACTTAGCCAATTTTAGGGACCTTAGCTGGCGGTCTGGGTTGTTTCCCTCTTGAGTCCGGACGTTAGCACCCGGTGCTCTGTCTCCCAAGCTGTACTCTGCGGTATTCGGAGTTTGCCTTGGTTTGGTAAGTCGCCATGACCCCCTAGCCAAAACAGTGCTCTACCCCCGCAGGTAATACTTGAGGCACTACCTAAATAGTTTTCGGAGAGAACCAGCTATTTCCAAGTTTGTTTAGCCTTTCACCCCTATCCACAGCTCATCCGCTAGTTTTGCAACACTAGTCGGTTCGGACCTCCAGTACCTGTTACGGCACCTTCATCCTGGCCATGGATAGATCACTTGGTTTCGGGTCTACACCCAGCGACTGAATCGCCCTATTCGGACTCGGTTTCCCTACGCCTTCCCTATTCGGTTAAGCTTGCCACTGAATGTAAGTCGCTGACCCATTATACAAAAGGTACGCAGTCACCCCTTACGAGGCTCCTACTTTTTGTAAGCACGCGGTTTCAGGATCTATTTCACTCCCCTCCCGGGGTTCTTTTCGCCTTTCCCTCACGGTACTAGTTCACTATCGGTCAATGATGAGTATTTAGCCTTGGAGGATGGTCCCCCCATATTCAGACAGGATTTCTCGTGTCCCGCCCTACTTGTCGTTAGCTCAGTACCACACAGGTCATTTCACGTACGGGGCTATCACCCGCTATGGCCAGTCTTTCCAAACCGTTCCGTTATGTCTTGTGCTATCACTAACAGGCTTTTCCGATTTCGCTCGCCACTACTTTCGGAATCTCGGTTGATGTCTTTTCCTCGAGCTACTGAGATGTTTCAGTTCACCCGGTTCGCCTCGCATGACTATGTATTCATCATGCGATACCTTTCGGTGGGTTTCCCCATTCGGAAATCTCCGGATCAAAGCTAATTTGCCAGCTCCCCGAAGCTTATCGCAGGCTATCACGTCCTTCGTCGCCTATCATTGCCAAGGCATCCACCACGTGCTCTTATTCACTTGACCCTATAACTTTGACGTTTCTTGCGAAACCTAAGTTGTTTTCAAGGAATGTTTGTCAGGTCTTGCACCTGACGCGTTATGCCGTATCTTCAAATTCTCACTTGAAGTATTCGAATCTCAAACTAGAAGTCTGATATTCATTTTGACGCAATCAAAATTTGTTGTTAGCGGCACGGTCTGCACTAAACCTTTACGAATGTGCAGTTTCCGCCAACAACGCTGATTAAACTCTATGAATTTTTTAAAGAACAGCCGATTGATCAAGAGATCTTGACCAACAACAAAACAGCCTTGCCCGAAGGCCAAGCCGCTTTGGTGTTGACAATTGATGTCGAAAGAAATTGGTGGAGGTGACAGGACTCGAACCCGCTACCTACTGCTTGCAAAGCAGCCGCTCTCCCAGCTGAGCTACACCCCCAAAAGCAATAGGATATTGGATGTATGGTGGGTCTGGTTGGTCTCGAACCAACGACCCCCGCCTTATCAAGACGGTGCTCTAACCAACTGAGCTACAGACCCAGAGCGATCGACTCGATCCAGACATGAAGCCCAGACTTTGGCGACAACCTTCCAACAACCGATAAGTGTGAGCGTTTGAGCTTTGTTGCAGTTTCCAGAAAGGAGGTGATCCAGCCGCACCTTCCGATACGGCTACCTTGTTACGACTTCACCCCAGTCACGAACCCTGCCGTGGTAATCGCCCTCCTTGCGGTTAGGCTAACTACTTCTGGCAGAACCCGCTCCCATGGTGTGACGGGCGGTGTGTACAAGACCCGGGAACGTATTCACCGTGACATTCTGATCCACGATTACTAGCGATTCCGACTTCACGCAGTCGAGTTGCAGACTGCGATCCGGACTACGACCGGTTTTATGGGATTAGCTCCCCCTCGCGGGTTGGCAACCCTTTGTACCGGCCATTGTATGACGTGTGTAGCCCCACCTATAAGGGCCATGAGGACTTGACGTCATCCCCACCTTCCTCCGGTTTATCACCGGCAGTCTCATTAGAGTGCCCAACTAAATGTAGCAACTAATGACAAGGGTTGCGCTCGTTGCGGGACTTAACCCAACATCTCACGACACGAGCTGACGACAGCCATGCAGCACCTGTGTTACGGCTCTCTTTCGAGCACTAAGCCATCTCTGGCAAATTCCGTACATGTCAAAGGTGGGTAAGGTTTTTCGCGTTGCATCGAATTAAACCACATCATCCACCGCTTGTGCGGGTCCCCGTCAATTCCTTTGAGTTTCAACCTTGCGGCCGTACTCCCCAGGCGGTCAACTTCACGCGTTAGCTTCGTTACTGAGTCAGTGAAGACCCAACAACCAGTTGACATCGTTTAGGGCGTGGACTACCAGGGTATCTAATCCTGTTTGCTCCCCACGCTTTCGTGCATGAGCGTCAGTACAGGTCCAGGGGATTGCCTTCGCCATCGGTGTTCCTCCGCATATCTACGCATTTCACTGCTACACGCGGAATTCCATCCCCCTCTACCGTACTCTAGCGATGCAGTCACAAATGCAGGTCCCAGGTTAAGCCCGGGGATTTCACATCTGTCTTACATCACCGCCTGCGCACGCTTTACGCCCAGTAATTCCGATTAACGCTCGCACCCTACGTATTACCGCGGCTGCTGGCACGTAGTTAGCCGGTGCTTATTCTTACGGTACCGTCATTAGCCCCCTGTATTAGAAAGGACCGTTTCGTTCCGTACAAAAGCAGTTTACAACCCGAAGGCCTTCATCCTGCACGCGGCATTGCTGGATCAGGCTTGCGCCCATTGTCCAAAATTCCCCACTGCTGCCTCCCGTAGGAGTCTGGACCGTGTCTCAGTTCCAGTGTGGCTGGTCGTCCTCTCAGACCAGCTACAGATCGTCGCCTTGGTGGGCTTTTACCCCGCCAACTAGCTAATCTGATATCGGCCGCTCCAATCGCGCGAGGTCTTGCGATCCCCCGCTTTCATCCATAGATCGTATGCGGTATTAGCACAGCTTTCGCTGCGTTATCCCCCACGACTGGGCACGTTCCGATATATTACTCACCCGTTCGCCACTCGCCACCAGGATTGCTCCCGTGCTGCCGTTCGACTTGCATGTGTAAGGCATGCCGCCAGCGTTCAATCTGAGCCAGGATCAAACTCTATAGTTCGATCTTGATTTTTTCGCTCGATTTCTCAAGCAACTCATAAAAACGGAATTGAAGTGAACTTCACTTCTATTCTCATGAGCGTTTTAAGTGCAGTGCACTTGTTCCGAAGAACTTGGCAACTCCACCCAAACGCCCACGCTTATCGGCTGTATATTTTTAAAGAGCCAGAGCCAACCAAACTTGTCGTTCAATCTACCCTGCTTTTCTCAAGTCTTGCTGTGATCAGCTGAGCCTTGAATTATAGCATGCTTTTTGGCATGTTTGCAAACGTATTTAGCGTTTTGCTCAACACTACCAGAAGCGCTGAGCAAAACGCCCCCTCGACTGAGGGGGCGTTCTGGGCTGTAAGAGCCTGACGATGACCTACTTTCACACGGGAACCCGCACTATCATCGGCGCGGAGGCGTTTCACTGTCCTGTTCGGGATGGGAAGGAGTGGGACCACCTCGCTATGGTCATCAGGCATAACTTGTTGCTTTGTTGACCACGATGGTCAACAAGGCGAATTCATAGAGTGTTTATCAGCTCCGTTTGCACGGATATATCTTGAATGCGTCACTTGGCATAACTTCCTTGAAGCTAATTTCGTAGATCAAAGTTATAGGGTCAAGCCGCACGAGCAATTAGTATCAGTTAGCTTAACGCATTACTGCGCTTCCACACCTGACCTATCAACGTCCTGGTCTAGAACGACTCTTCAGGGGGCTCAAGGCCCCGGCAGATCTCATCTTGAAACGAGTTTCCCGCTTAGATGCTTTCAGCGGTTATCTCTTCCGCACATAGCTACTCGGCAATGCCACTGGCGTGACAACCGATACACCAGAGGTGCGTCCACTCCGGTCCTCTCGTACTAGGAGCAGGCTTCCTCAAATCTGCAGCGCCCACGGAAGATAGGGACCAAACTGTCTCACGACGTTTTAAACCCAGCTCACGTACCTCTTTAAATGGCGAACAGCCATACCCTTGGGACCGGCTACAGCCCCAGGATGAGATGAGCCGACATCGAGGTGCCAAACACCGCCGTCGATATGAACTCTTGGGCGGTATCAGCCTGTTATCCCCAGAGTACCTTTTATCCGTTGAGCGATGGCCCTTCCATACAGAACCACCGGATCACTATGTCCTGCTTTCGCATCTGCTCGACTTGTCAGTCTCGCAGTTAAGCACGCTTATGCCATTGCACTATCGTCACGATGTCCGACCGTAACTAGCGTACCTTCGAACTCCTCCGTTACGCTTTGGGAGGAGACCGCCCCAGTCAAACTGCCTACCATGCACTGTCCCCGATCCAGATAATGGACCTAGGTTAGAACCTCAAACACACCAGGGTGGTATTTCAACGTTGGCTCCACAAGATCTAGCGACCCTGCTTCAAAGCCTCCCACCTATCCTACACAGATCTGTTCAAAGTCCAATACAAAGCTACAGTAAAGGTTCATGGGGTCTTTCCGTCTTTCCGCGGGGAGATTGCATCATCACAAACATTTCAACTTCGCTGAGTCTCAGGAGGAGACAGTGTGGCCATCGTTACGCCATTCGTGCAGGTCGGAACTTACCCGACAAGGAATTTCGCTACCTTAGGACCGTTATAGTTACGGCCGCCGTTTACTGGGACTTCAATCAAGAGCTTGCACCCCATCATTTAATCTTCCAGCACCGGGCAGGCGTCACACCCTATACGTCCACTTTCGTGTTTGCAGAGTGCTGTGTTTTTAATAAACAGTCGCAGCCACCGATTTTTTGCAACCTCATTGGGCTCCAGGAGTAAATCCCTTCACCTACTAAAGGCACACCTTCTTCCGAAGTTACGGTGTCAATTTGCCGAGTTCCTTCTCCTGAGTTCTCTCAAGCGCCTTAGAATACTCATCTCGCGCACCAGTGTCGGTTTGCGGTACGGTCGTGTGTAGCTGAAGCTTAGTGGCTTTTCCTGGAAGCAGGGTATCACTCACTTCGGCTGCAAGCAGCCTCGTTATCACCCCTCATCTAAGCCCGGCGGATTTACCTACCAGGCACGACTACAGGCTTGAACCAACATATCCAACAGTTGGCTGAGCTAACCTTCTCCGTCCCCACATCGCACTACACATCGGTACAGGAATATTGACCTGTTTCCCATCAACTACGCATCTCTGCCTCGCCTTAGGGGCCGACTCACTCTACGCCGATGAACGTTGCGTAGAAAACCTTGCGCTTACGGCGAGGGGGCTTTTCACCCCCTTTAACGCTACTCATGTCAGCATTCGCACTTCTGATACCTCCAGCAGGGTTTACACCGCCACCTTCACAGGCTTACAGAACGCTCTCCTACCACTTGCAATAAATTGCAAATCCGCAGCTTCGGTAACTGGCTTAGCCCCGTTACATCTTCCGCGCAGGACGACTCGATCAGTGAGCTATTACGCTTTCTTTAAATGATGGCTGCTTCTAAGCCAACATCCTGACTGTTTTAGCCTTCCCACTTCGTTTCCCACTTAGCCAATTTTAGGGACCTTAGCTGGCGGTCTGGGTTGTTTCCCTCTTGAGTCCGGACGTTAGCACCCGGTGCTCTGTCTCCCAAGCTGTACTCTGCGGTATTCGGAGTTTGCCTTGGTTTGGTAAGTCGCCATGACCCCCTAGCCAAAACAGTGCTCTACCCCCGCAGGTAATACTTGAGGCACTACCTAAATAGTTTTCGGAGAGAACCAGCTATTTCCAAGTTTGTTTAGCCTTTCACCCCTATCCACAGCTCATCCGCTAGTTTTGCAACACTAGTCGGTTCGGACCTCCAGTACCTGTTACGGCACCTTCATCCTGGCCATGGATAGATCACTTGGTTTCGGGTCTACACCCAGCGACTGAATCGCCCTATTCGGACTCGGTTTCCCTACGCCTTCCCTATTCGGTTAAGCTTGCCACTGAATGTAAGTCGCTGACCCATTATACAAAAGGTACGCAGTCACCCCTTACGAGGCTCCTACTTTTTGTAAGCACGCGGTTTCAGGATCTATTTCACTCCCCTCCCGGGGTTCTTTTCGCCTTTCCCTCACGGTACTAGTTCACTATCGGTCAATGATGAGTATTTAGCCTTGGAGGATGGTCCCCCCATATTCAGACAGGATTTCTCGTGTCCCGCCCTACTTGTCGTTAGCTCAGTACCACACAGGTCATTTCACGTACGGGGCTATCACCCGCTATGGCCAGTCTTTCCAAACCGTTCCGTTATGTCTTGTGCTATCACTAACAGGCTTTTCCGATTTCGCTCGCCACTACTTTCGGAATCTCGGTTGATGTCTTTTCCTCGAGCTACTGAGATGTTTCAGTTCACCCGGTTCGCCTCGCATGACTATGTATTCATCATGCGATACCTTTCGGTGGGTTTCCCCATTCGGAAATCTCCGGATCAAAGCTAATTTGCCAGCTCCCCGAAGCTTATCGCAGGCTATCACGTCCTTCGTCGCCTATCATTGCCAAGGCATCCACCACGTGCTCTTATTCACTTGACCCTATAACTTTGACGTTTCTTGCGAAACCTAAGTTGTTTTCAAGGAATGTTTGTCAGGTCTTGCACCTGACGCGTTATGCCGTATCTTCAAATTCTCACTTGAAGTATTCGAATCTCAAACTAGAAGTCTGATATTCATTTTGACGCAATCAAAATTTGTTGTTAGCGGCACGGTCTGCACTAAACCTTTACGAATGTGCAGTTTCCGCCAACAACGCTGATTAAACTCTATGAATTTTTTAAAGAACAGCCGATTGATCAAGAGATCTTGACCAACAACAAAACAGCCTTGCCCGAAGGCCAAGCCGCTTTGGTGTTGACAATTGATGTCGAAAGAAATTGGTGGAGGTGACAGGACTCGAACCCGCTACCTACTGCTTGCAAAGCAGCCGCTCTCCCAGCTGAGCTACACCCCCAAAAGCAATAGGATATTGGATGTATGGTGGGTCTGGTTGGTCTCGAACCAACGACCCCCGCCTTATCAAGACGGTGCTCTAACCAACTGAGCTACAGACCCAGAGCGATCGACTCGATCCAGACATGAAGCCCAGACTTTGGCGACAACCTTCCAACAACCGATAAGTGTGAGCGTTTGAGCTTTGTTGCAGTTTCCAGAAAGGAGGTGATCCAGCCGCACCTTCCGATACGGCTACCTTGTTACGACTTCACCCCAGTCACGAACCCTGCCGTGGTAATCGCCCTCCTTGCGGTTAGGCTAACTACTTCTGGCAGAACCCGCTCCCATGGTGTGACGGGCGGTGTGTACAAGACCCGGGAACGTATTCACCGTGACATTCTGATCCACGATTACTAGCGATTCCGACTTCACGCAGTCGAGTTGCAGACTGCGATCCGGACTACGACCGGTTTTATGGGATTAGCTCCCCCTCGCGGGTTGGCAACCCTTTGTACCGGCCATTGTATGACGTGTGTAGCCCCACCTATAAGGGCCATGAGGACTTGACGTCATCCCCACCTTCCTCCGGTTTATCACCGGCAGTCTCATTAGAGTGCCCAACTAAATGTAGCAACTAATGACAAGGGTTGCGCTCGTTGCGGGACTTAACCCAACATCTCACGACACGAGCTGACGACAGCCATGCAGCACCTGTGTTACGGCTCTCTTTCGAGCACTAAGCCATCTCTGGCAAATTCCGTACATGTCAAAGGTGGGTAAGGTTTTTCGCGTTGCATCGAATTAAACCACATCATCCACCGCTTGTGCGGGTCCCCGTCAATTCCTTTGAGTTTCAACCTTGCGGCCGTACTCCCCAGGCGGTCAACTTCACGCGTTAGCTTCGTTACTGAGTCAGTGAAGACCCAACAACCAGTTGACATCGTTTAGGGCGTGGACTACCAGGGTATCTAATCCTGTTTGCTCCCCACGCTTTCGTGCATGAGCGTCAGTACAGGTCCAGGGGATTGCCTTCGCCATCGGTGTTCCTCCGCATATCTACGCATTTCACTGCTACACGCGGAATTCCATCCCCCTCTACCGTACTCTAGCGATGCAGTCACAAATGCAGGTCCCAGGTTAAGCCCGGGGATTTCACATCTGTCTTACATCACCGCCTGCGCACGCTTTACGCCCAGTAATTCCGATTAACGCTCGCACCCTACGTATTACCGCGGCTGCTGGCACGTAGTTAGCCGGTGCTTATTCTTACGGTACCGTCATTAGCCCCCTGTATTAGAAAGGACCGTTTCGTTCCGTACAAAAGCAGTTTACAACCCGAAGGCCTTCATCCTGCACGCGGCATTGCTGGATCAGGCTTGCGCCCATTGTCCAAAATTCCCCACTGCTGCCTCCCGTAGGAGTCTGGACCGTGTCTCAGTTCCAGTGTGGCTGGTCGTCCTCTCAGACCAGCTACAGATCGTCGCCTTGGTGGGCTTTTACCCCGCCAACTAGCTAATCTGATATCGGCCGCTCCAATCGCGCGAGGTCTTGCGATCCCCCGCTTTCATCCATAGATCGTATGCGGTATTAGCACAGCTTTCGCTGCGTTATCCCCCACGACTGGGCACGTTCCGATATATTACTCACCCGTTCGCCACTCGCCACCAGGATTGCTCCCGTGCTGCCGTTCGACTTGCATGTGTAAGGCATGCCGCCAGCGTTCAATCTGAGCCAGGATCAAACTCTATAGTTCGATCTTGATTTTTTCGCTCGATTTCTCAAGCAACTCATAAAAACGGAATTGAAGTGAACTTCACTTCTATTCTCATGAGCGTTTTAAGTGCAGTGCACTTGTTCCGAAGAACTTGGCAACTCCACCCAAACGCCCACGCTTATCGGCTGTATATTTTTAAAGAGCCAGAGCCAACCAAACTTGTCGTTCAATCTACCCTGCTTTTCTCAAGTCTTGCTGCGATCAGCTGAGCCTTGAATTATGACACGTTTTTTAAAGACCTGTCAAATTTTCTGGATTTTTTCTTTCCAGCCATCTCGGCGTTTGCTTTGGTGATTTGCGTCACCGTGTCATCTGCCGAGCCCACGAGTATATACCGGAAATTCGGGGCCTGACCAGGCTGACTTCTTTTTTCTGCAACTGTGGTCGCTACGACATCAACAGGCTCGCATCCTCCGCCGCAGCGCGGCCGGCGGCGCCATCTCCCCACAACAAGCCTCGTCATCGTGTTCCTGCGGCAGAGCTTGCCTTCACACGGCCCGCGGCACGTGACAAGAGCACCGGATAATTCGCCGCCATGGCACTCATCACTCTTCTCGACGCCCAACTGGCGTTTGGGCACGTCGCTCTGTTGGATCGCGCGCACATTGCAATCGAGACCTCCGAGCGTATCGGCCTCATCGGCCGCAACGGCACTGGCAAATCCTCACTGTTGAAGATCCTGGCGGGGATCGAGAAGCCGGACGATGGCGTGATGCACGTCCAGCAAGGGCTTCGCATCGCCTATGTGGCACAGGAGCCCGCGCTGGACGCGCAGACCACCGTCTTCGAAGCGTCGAGTGCGGGCCTCGCCGAGGCGATTGCCTCACGAGACGCCTACTTGCGCGGGGGTGACGGCGCCGATCTGAATGCGCTGCAAACCCAGATCGAGACATTCGATGCATGGAACTGGGAGCAGCGTGTCGAAGAGACACTGCACAGGCTGCACCTGGATCCGAATGCGCTTGTCGGCCAACTGTCGGGCGGCACCCGCAAACGCGTTGCGCTGGCGCAGGCGCTCGTCGTGCGGCCGGACGTTCTGCTGCTCGACGAACCCACCAACCATCTGGATCTGGATTCCATCCAGTGGCTCGAAGACGTGCTGCTCGACTTCAAGGGCAGCATCGTGACGATCACCCACGATCGCAGCTTCCTGGACCGTGTCGCAACTCGCATCGTAGAGCTGGACCGCGGCCGGCTCGCCTCCTACCCTGGCAACTTCGCCCAGTACCTGACGCAGAAGGAAGAACAGCTGGCGCAGGAACTGGTCATCCAGGCCAAGGCCGACAAGTTGCTGGCGCAGGAGGAGATCTGGGTCCGCAAGGGCGTCGAGGCAAGGCGCACGCGCAGCCAGAGCCGCATTGGCCGCCTCGAAGCCTTGCGCGCGGCCCGCGGTGCACGGCGCGACGCACTGGGCAGCGTGAAGCTCGACGTGGCCACTGGCCAACAGACGGGCAAGATCGTGGCCGAACTGACCAACGTGTCCAAGTCCTTCGGCGAACGCCCGATCGTGCAAGGATTCACCGCCACGATTCTCCGTGGCGACAAGGTCGGCTTGCTGGGGGCCAACGGCGCGGGCAAGACCACCTTGCTCAAGCTGATCCTGGGCCAGCTGCAACCCGATAGCGGGCAGGTCCGGCTCGGCACGAAACTGGACATCGCCTACTTCGACCAGATGCGTAACGCGCTGGACCTCGACGCCACGCTCGAAGACTTCATCAGCCCTGGCAGCGAATGGATCGAGATCGGCAAGCAGCGCAAACACGTCAAGAGTTATCTCGGCGACTTCCTGTTTTCACCGGCCCGCGCCAACGCGCCGGTGCGTTCCTTGTCCGGCGGCGAGCGCAACAGGCTGCTGCTTGCCCGCCTGTTCGCGCGGCCCGCGAACGTGCTCGTGCTCGATGAGCCAACCAACGATCTGGACATCGACACGCTCGAACTGCTCGAAGAACTGCTGCAGAGTTACGAAGGCACCGTGTTCCTCGTGAGCCATGACCGCACCTTCCTCGACAACGTCGTGACCAGCATCATTGCCCACGAACCGGAGGCGGGGCGACCCGGCGCCTGGCGCGAGTACGAAGGCGACGTGCACGACTGGCTGACGCAGTCGCAGCGGGCGAAGGCCATCGCGGCAGCGTCTGCACCCACCAGCGACAAGCCGCCCCCCTCCGCAACGCCGCCCGCCGCCAGCCCCGCAGGCCCCGTCAGCGCGCCGCGCAAGAAGCTGAGCTACAAGGAACAGCGCGAGCTGGAAGCCTTGCCGGGACGCATCGCCGCACTCGAAACCGAGCAGAAGCAGATCGACGACGATCTGGCCGACGGCCAACTCTATGCACAGGACGGCGCCCGTGCTGCGCAGCTGGCGGCCCGCCATGGCGCCCTCGACGACGAACTGCTCGCCGCGATGGAACGTCTGGAAGCCCTGGAAAAAGGCGGCTGAACCCACGGCAGCCAGCGCCGTCTGCCTACAGACCGCGGGCACGCCGTCGCTTAAGGTGGCTCACCATGCTCCAGCCGCCTCCGCCCGTCTCTGCAATCACACCTCCTCGGGCGAGCAGCCGCAGCGTGCTGCAGCGCCTGCAGCACCACTGCATGTTGGTGGTCGCCCTGGCCACCATCCTGTTGGCCGGATGCGCCCAGCTCCCCCGAGACGTCGAACGCCCCATTTCCTACGCGCTGCAAAGCCCGCAGAGCACGCCGCTGGGCCAGCGGGTCGAACGCCATGCGTCGGCCGTGCAGGCCCGCAGCGACTCCGGCTTCCGGTTGCTGAGTGGCACCGAGGCGGCCTACACCAGCCGGCTGGCGCTGATCGATGCCGCACAGAAAACACTCGACCTGCAGTACTACGCGATCCTGGTCGACCAGAGCACCGGGGAGATCGTCGAAAAACTGCGTGAAGCCGCGGCGCGCGGAGTGCGCGTGCGGGTGTTGCTGGACGACTTCAACACCACGGGCACCAACGCGCAATTCCTGCGTCTCGCGTTCGAGCGCAACATCGAGGTCCGCCTGTTCAATCCCTTGCCCGGATCGAGAAGCTCCTTGCTCGGCCGCGTGGTCGGCTCGCTCGGCAACATCGAGATGGCGCAGCGGCGCATGCACAACAAGCTCTTCATTGCCGACAACGCCGTCGGCATCACCGGTGGCCGCAACCTCGGCGACTCCTATTTTGGGCAAAGCACGGAGAGCAACTTCGTGGACCTCGACGTGCTGGCGGCCGGGCGGATCGTGCGCGAAATGTCGGCCAGCTTCGATGCGTACTGGAACAATCCGCTGGCCTATCCGGTCCAGTCGCTGATGACGCCTGCAGAACTCGATGCCCTGCACCCACCCGCCCGATCCGACTCCCCTGTCCCCGCGGCACTGCAGCTGCCGATTCCTCAGGCAGCGGCCGACGGCAAGGCAGGCAGCATGCCGCCTGCCCCAACCCTCGCCACCGACACGGCCCCCGCCACGCCGCCTGCGCTGCTCGACTTCGAGGCCCTGCGTCTGACCTGGGCGCCGGCCGCCCTGCTCGTCGACAAGTCGACCAAGATCGAGTCGGACGACGAAGCCGAAGACACGGTGGTCGACGGCCTGCTGCAGTTGATGGCACAGACCCGGCAAGACCTGTTCATCGTGTCGCCCTACTTCGTGCCCGGCGCCCGCATGATGGAGGTGTTCGCCAAGCTCCGCGCCACCGGCGTGCGGGTGCGCGTGCTGACCAACTCCCTGGCGTCGAACGACGCCCCGCTCGCACACGTGGGCTACGCGCGCTACCGCAAGCGTCTGCTGGAGATCGGTGTGGAGCTGTACGAGATGCGCACCGAGCAGGTCGGCGGCCGGTCGGCATTTGGATCGGGCTCGGCCGGCCCGTCGTCGGCCGCACGGGCCTTTGCACGCGGATCGGAGGGCAGTGCCCCAGACGGCGCCGCTGGCGGCTCCATCGCCGGTTCACGCGCCAGCCTGCATGCGAAGACGCTGGTCCTCGACGCGCGCCTGCTGGTCGTCGGCTCGATGAACCTGGATCTGCGTTCGCAGCTGCAGAACAGCGAGATCGCGCTGCTCATTCGCAGCGCCTCGCTGTCCGAGCGTGCACTGCGCCTGATCGAACCGACGCTGCAGCAAGGCGCGTACCACGTGGTGCTCGAGCAGGACCGGCTGGTATGGCACCCCCCGGTCGGGTCCGGTCTCCCAGATCTTTACAACGAACCCGACGCAAGCGCCGGGCTGCAATTCATCCTGAAGCTGATCGGGCCGTTCGCGCCCGAAGAGATGCTCTGAATCCGCGGGGTCAGGCCCAGCTCAGATCCGGTGGTGCAACCGGTCCGAAGCGCTGCCCAGCTTCGACAGCAGCGCAGGCGCGATCTTGTCCAGCGGCAGCACCTCGTCGGCAGCGCCATGCTGGATGGCCTCGCGCGGCATGCCGAAGACGACGCAACTGGCTTCGTCCTGCACGTAGTTGTAGCTGCCCTTGTCACGCATCTCCCGCATCGCGCGCGCACCATCGTTGCCCATGCCGGTCAGCATGACCCCATAGGCATTGCGGCCCACCACGTTTGCCGCCGACAGGAACAGCACTTCCACCGACGGTTTGTGCCGATTGACGGGCTCGGTGTCCTCGACGACGGCCACGTAATTCGCGCCGCTGCGGTCGATGCGGAACTGCCGCCCGCCCGGGGCGATGTACGCGTGGCCGGGCAGGATGCGCTCGCCATGGCTGGCTTCCTTCACCGTGATCTGGCACAGGCCGTCGAGCCGGGCGGCGAAACTGGTCGTGAAACCGGGCGGCATGTGCTGGGTGATCACGATGCCCGGCGAGTCGGCAGGCATGTGTACCAGGATCTCCTTGATCGCCTCGGTCCCCCCGGTGGACGCGCCGATGCAAATCAGCTTCTCCGTCGAGATGCGGCCGATCAACGAGTTCGCCGGCCGTGCGGGCGCAGTGCCAGCCGGCACTGCAGAGCCACCTGCCGTCACCGCAGCCCCCACGGGTCCCCGCTTGAACTTGGCGACCGAGGCCACGCGGATCTTCTCGACGATCTGGCTGGCCAGATCGTTGAGCCCGCTGGCCAGGCCGATGCGGGGCTTGGCCACGAAGTCGATCGCGCCCAGCTCGAGTGCGCGCAGTGTGACTTCGGCACCCTTGTCGGTCAGCGTCGAGATCATCACCACCGGCATCGGCCGCAGGCGCATCAGGCGTCCGAGGAAGTCGATGCCGTCCATGCGCGGCATCTCCACATCGAGCGTGATCACGTCCGGGTTCAGGTCGCGGATCATCTCGCGCGCCACCAGCGGGTCGTTGGCCGCACCGACGCAGACCATGTCGGGCTGGCGGTTCAGGATCTCGGTCAGAAGACTGCGGACCAGGGCCGAGTCGTCCACCACCACTACACGAATCTTTTTCATCACCGGGTCCCGCCCCAAGCCTAGAACAGATCGACGGAGCCACCCGCATTGGTCTTGGCCACGGCCGCGGCGTTGCCGCGTTGCTCATTCACCACCAGTTGCTCCGGATGTGCATGCGCCAGACGCTTGACCATGGCCTTGCCCGTCACCGGGAAGAAGCAGACCTTGCGCGGGTAGATGTCGAGCACATCCTGCGACAGCAGCGGAATGCGCTCGGTCTGCAGGTAGTCGATCACGAAGGAGGTGTTGCGCTCGCCGACATTCATCGTCGTGAAGTTCGCCATCACCTGCGCCCCGCCAAAGATCTTGGCCTGCATCGACTCGCGGCGCGCCCCGTTCTTCAGCATCTCGTTGATCAGCAGCTCCATCGCATAGGAGCCATAACGGCCGAAGCCCTCTTCGCCATCGCCGTCCGGCAGCATGAAATGGTTCATGCCGCCCACCTGCGCGCGGGTGTCCCACAGGCAGGCGGAAATGCACGACCCCAGCACCGTCATCATCACGATGCTTTCGTTCGACACGAAGTATTCGCCCGGCAGCACCTTGACGGCGTTGTACTGGAAATGGTGGTCGAGGTAGAAGAAGGACGCCTCGCCCTGCTTGCGCGGCTTGGCCTTCAGTTCGGCGAGCGAGGTGGTGTGCGGACCGCGTGCGTCCACCGCTGGCGCGATGCGCGGCACATGCCGCCGCTCCAACGGAGAGGTGCCGGCGGACGAGGATGCGGTTCTAGACAGTTCCATGGGGGGCGCTCAAACAGGACCGCCGCGGCGCGGGGTGCGCGTCTTCGGCGCGGCGTGGCTACAGTCGCTCATAGACGGTCTTTCCTCGCAGCGCGAACAGATCGCGGGACTCGCTGAAATTCTCCGCGTGGCCGACGAACAGCATGCCGCCGGGCTTCATCACGCGGTGGATGCGCTCCAGCACGCCGCGCTGGGTCGCGGCATCGAAATAGATCATCACGTTGCGGCAGAACACCAGGTCGAACGGTTCACGGAACGGCCAGTCGTCGCGGATCAGGTTGACCGGAAGGAATTCGATGGCCCGGCGCAGTTCGGGTTTCACCCGCACCAGCCCGGCGTTGGAATCCTTGCCGCGCATGAAAAACCGCTGCAGGCGCTCGGGGCTGATGCCCTTCAACGCCTCGAGCTTGTAGATGCCCTGCTCGCCGGTCGCCAGCACCTTGGAGTCGATGTCGCTGGCCCACAGCTTGAACGACGACGCCGAACCCAGCGCCTCCATCGCCGTCATCACGATCGAGTACGGCTCCTCGCCGGTCGACGCGGCGCTGCACCAGATCTTCCAGTTGCCGCCGGCCCGCGCGCGCAGATGGCTGGCCAGGATCTCGAAATGGTGGTGTTCACGGAAGAACGCCGTCAGGTTGGTCGTCAACGCGTTGACGAACTCCTGCCACTCCGGCCCGTCGTGGGTTTCGAGCCAGCCCAGGTATTCCTGGAAACTCTGGTGCCCGGTGTCGCGCAGACGCCGCGACAACCGGCTGTAGACCATCGCATGCTTGCCGTCGTGCAGCGAGATGCCCGCGCGCTGGTAGATGAGCTTCTGCACACGGCCGAAATCGGCATCGGTCCAGACGAACTCTCGGCCCTGTGTCATCGGCCCACTGCCGGCTGCTGGCGGTCCTGGCTGCTGGCGCATCGAGTTCGCCGATCAGCTCGGGGCCACGAGCCCCATGTCGACGCCGGACATCAGGCGCTCGATGTCCAGCAGGATCAGCATGCGGTCGTTGACCGAACCCACACCGAGGATGCAGCTGCCGTCGACCACGCTGTCGATCTCGGGTGCCGGCTTGATGCTGTCGGGCGGCAGCTCGAGCACGTCGCTCACCGAGTCCACCACGATGCCGACGATGCGGGCACGCAGGTGCAGGATGATCACCACGGTGAAGCTGTTGTACTCGGCCTGCGCGCAGTTGAACTTGAGCCGCATGTCGATGATCGGCACGATCGTGCCGCGCAGATTGACCACGCCCTTGATGAATTCGGGCGCATTCGCAATCCGCGTCGGCGCCTCGTAACCCCGGATTTCCTGCACTTTCAGGATGTCGATGCCGTACTCTTCGCGGCCCAGCCTGAACGTCAGGTACTCGCGCGCGACCGCGCCCGTCGTGTCACCCATCTTGTCGATCGCTCCCATGCTCTCTCTCCTTGATACCCTGCTGCCGATGCCGCTCAGTGCCGCGACCGGCGCACCAGCGCGCCGATGTCGAGGATCAGGGCGACCTTGCCGTCGCCCATGATGGTGGCGCCCGACACGTTGGGCACCTTGCGGTAGTTCGATTCGAGGTTCTTCACCACCACCTGGTGCTGGCCGAGCAATTCGTTCACCAGCAACGCCGCCCGCGTGCCTTCGGACTCGACGACCACCATGATGCTGTTGGTCTTGTCGTCCGACCCCACCGGGACCTGGAACACGCGCTCCAGCTCGATCACCGGCATGTACTCTTCGCGCACCTTCACCAGCTGTGCGCCATGCGCCACCGTGCTCACGGCCTCGTCGCGCACCTGGAACGATTCCACCACCGACGACAGCGGCAGGATGTAGACCTCGTCGCCCACGCTGACCGACATGCCGTCCATGATGGCCAGCGTCAGCGGCAGGCGCACCGACACCTTCATGCCGTTGCCTTCGGACGACTCGATGTCGACCGTGCCGTTGAGGGCGGCGATGTTGCGCTTCACCACGTCCATGCCGACGCCGCGGCCCGACACGTCCGTCACGGTTTCGGCCGTCGAGAAGCCGGGCGCGAAGATCAGCTGCCAGACTTCGGCGTCGGTCATGCTGTTGCTGACATCGAGGCCACGCTCGCGCGCCTTGTTCAGGATCTTGTCGCGCGACATGCCGCGGCCATCGTCGCGCACTTCAATGACGATCGAGCCACCCTGGTGCGACGCCGCCAGCGTGATCGTGCCGTGTTCAGGCTTGCCGGCCTTCACGCGGTCGGCCGGCATTTCCACACCGTGGTCGCAGCTGTTGCGCACCAGGTGGGTCAGCGGATCGGTGATCTTCTCGACCAGGCCCTTGTCCAGTTCGGTGGCTTCGCCCTGCGTGACGAACTCGACCTTCTTGCCCAGCTTGTTGGCCAGGTCGCGCAGCATGCGTGGGAAACGGTTGAACACGATCGACATCGGAATCATCCGGATCGACATCACCGACTCCTGCAGATCCCGCGTGTTGCGGTCCAGGTCGGCCAGGCCGGCGAACAGTTGCTGGTGCAACGCCGGATCCAGGCCCCGGCTGTTCTGCGCCAGCATCGCCTGCGTGATGACCAATTCGCCCACCAGGTTGATCAACTGGTCGACCTTGTTGACGGCGACACGGATCGACGTGGCTTCGAGCTGCGACTGGCTGCCGACTTTTTCGGCCCCGGCTCCAGCGCCAGCCTTCGCATCGGCGGCCTTGCCCGCACCTGGCGCCGCCGTGGTCGGCGCACCGGGTGCGTCGATGAAGAAACCAAAACTCTCGGCATCGCTGATCGGCGCGGCCGGGCGGTTCTGTGCCGCCGCGCTGTCGAGCGCCGCCGCGTTGGCCTCTTCCACTGCGGCCGGGTCGAGAGGCTCGGCGCCGGCCTCGCGGATGTCGACCAGTTCCTTGGCAACATGGAACACGAACAGGTCGAGCAGGTCGTCGTTCGACGACGAGGTCTCCACCGCAAACAGGCGCAGGTCGGGCCGTTCGCTCGGCAGCGCCGTCATCGTGCCCAGGCCGGGGATGTCGCGGAAGAGTTCCTGCAGGGCATCTGCCTGCTCGGGCTGCTCCAGCGGCCCGATGCGCACTTCCAGCGCACGCACCCCATCGGCGCGCGGCGCGGCCGCAACCGCGGCCGGTGCCGGCGCAGCGACGACGGGCGCAGGCGCCGGCACGGGGGCCGGAGCGGGCGCGGGTTTGGGCGCAGCCGCTGCGGGCGCCGGTGCCTGGCCGGAGGCGAGCACGCTGATGCGGCGCACGAGGTCGGCCGTGGCGACCGTCGCCCCTTGCCCACCGTTCTGGTGCCGTGCCAGCAGGCTGCGCGACGCATCGGCAGATTCGAGCAGCACATCGATCATCGGCGGGATCGGCGTGAGTTCGTGGCGGCGCAGCTTGTCGAGCAGCGACTCCATCTGGTGCGTCAGCTCGGTCACGTCGCTGAACCCGAAGGTCGCCGCGCCGCCCTTGATGGAGTGCGCGCAGCGGAAGATGCCGTTCAACGCCTCGTCGTCGGCATTCGCCAGGTCCAGGTCGACCAGCATCTGCTCCATCTGGTCAAGGTTCTCGCCCGCTTCCTCGAAGAAGATCTGATAGAACTGCGTGAGATCGAAGTCGGCGCCGCCGCCCGCTTCCTGGTGTGTTTCAGCCATGCGGCCTCCTGTTGATGGTGTCGGGGCCGCCGCTCAGCGGATGACTTTCTGGATGACTTCGATCAGACGGGTCGGGTCGAACGGTTTGACGAGCCAGCCCGTCGCCCCGGCCGACTTCCCCGCCTGTTTCATCAGGTCGCTGGATTCGGTGGTGAGGATCAGGATCGGGATGGTCTTGAACTTGGGGTGCTCGCGCAGCAGCCGGGTCAGCCCCAGGCCATCCAGCCGCGGCATGTTCTGGTCGGCCAGCACCAGATTGATCGAATGCGTCTGGGCCTTCTCGTAGGCGTCCTGGCCGTCCACGGCCTCGACGACGTGGTATCCCGCTCCGGTCAGCGTGAACGACACCATCTTGCGCATCGAGGGGGAATCGTCAACGGCGAGAATCGATTGCATTTAAAAAACTCCGACAAGTTCAGACGGTTGGGTGGTCTGAGAAAAAGTTCTAGAACAGCTCGATCGAGCCGGCGTCCATTTCGCTCTGCGTCACCGGGTTCGGCCGGTCCGACGCGAGTTCTCCGAACGGCGCCGCTTCTTCGTCAGGCCCGCGGCCCATGGTCTCCGAAGCCAGGCGGAAGGCACAGCCCTGCAGCACCTTGGTCGTGTGCACGATGAGTTGCGATGCCATGTCCTGGAACTGCAGCTCGGTGACCGCTGACCGCAGCGTCGTGCGCACTTCGTCCAGCGCCGCCGCGTTCGGCAGCGAGGGATCGGCCAACTCCCGCGTCGCCGTGTTGAAACGCTCCATCAGATTGTCCATGGTGTGGCTCAACAGGCCCTCGAGCCGGTGCAGATCGTGCATCACGACCATCAGCGAATCCTGCAGCTCGGCCACGACCATGACCGGAATCTGCACCGCCGGGTCGCTCACGATGTCGGGGTCTGCCTGCATGAATTCTCCGTTGCGGCGACAAGCCGTCGGTCACATTCGAATACCGCTGGCGGAATATTAATTCGATTTGACAATCTGTTACCAAGTTTGGAGCATTCTGACGACAGGAAACCACGCGGAGCCGCCTCTTCGGCCCCGTTACACTGCGGGCCAGATGGTAGCGCCCATGGCCTCGACCTTTCCGTCGCCCCCGATCCGGATTCTGCACTTGGAAGACTCCGAGATCGACCACCAGCTCGTCGCTTTGGTTCTGCGCAAGCACGGCCTCGATTTTGCTATGGAAAGAGTCGAATCTCTCGCCGATTTCGCACGTTTGATAGATCAAATTCAGTTTGACGTCATTCTTGCCGACTACCGGCTGCCGGGATTCACCGCGCTGGACGCCTGGGAAGTGTTCCGGCAGCGGCCCCACCGCCCGCCCTTCGTCCTGCTGTCGGGCGCGATCGGGGAGGCTGCGGCGGTCGAGGCGATCCGCCTGGGCTTCAGCGATTACCTGCTGAAAGACGACATCGGCAAACTCGAACACGTGATCGCCCGCGCGATCGAGGTGGCGCGGGCCCGCGAATCCAAGGCCCGCGCCGACGCCGAGCTGGCCGAATCCGAACGCCGGCTGGCCGAACTGGCCGAACACCTGCAGAGTTCGATCGAACAGGAACGCGCCGCGATCGCGCGCGAAGTGCACGACGACATCGGTGGCTCGCTGGCCGCGATCAAGTTCGACCTCGCGTGGATCGGCCGCCACACCGACGACGACGCCACCCGCGCCCATCTGGCCGCGGCCGGCGAGATGCTGCAGCACGCGCTGGGCGCCAGCCAGCGCATCATGATGAACCTGCGCCCGCCGATCCTCGACCAGGGCCTGGTCGCGGCCATCCAGTGGCTGGCCGAGGGGTTCCAGAAACGCACCGGCATCGCTACCGGCGTGCACGCCACGGGCGAACGCATCGACACCGGCAAGGTGATCGCGCTGGTCGCCTACCGCACGGCCCAGGAGGCCCTGACCAACATCTCCAAGCACGCCGCGTGCAGCCAGGTGACGATCGATCTTTCCGATGCCGAAGGCGTGCTGACGCTCGAGATCACCGACGATGGCCGTGGCCTGGACAAGGCCGCGCTCGCCAAGCCCAAGGCCTTCGGTCTGCGCGGCCTGCACGAGCGCGCGAAGACGGTGGATGGCTGGCTCGACGTCAGCAGCCGCGACGGCGTGGGCACCTCGATCATCCTGTCCGTGCCGCTGCAGCCGGTTGCCGCCGAGCCGGCGCGCGACGGAGCGCACGCATGATCCGCGTCGTCGTCTGCGACGACCACGCAGTGGTGCGCCGAGGCATCCGCGACACGCTGGCCGAAGCGGTCGACATCCAGGTAACGGGGGAGGCATCGAGCTACGCCGAAGTGCGCGAGCTGCTGCGCACTGTGGCCTGCGATGTGCTGGTGCTCGATCTCAACATGCCGGGCCGCGGCGGCATGGAGGTGCTGAGCAGCCTGACCGAGGCCGGCTCGCCGATCAAGGTGTTGATCGTCTCGATGTTCCCGGAAGACCAGTACGCGATCCGCTGCCTGCGCGCGGGCGCCCAGGGCTACCTGAGCAAGGCCGGTGACCCGGGCGAGATGGTGGCCGCGGTGCGCACGCTGATGCAGGGCCGCAAGTACGTGACGCCCGAGGTCGCGCAAATGCTGGTCGAGAGCCTGTCGAAGCCGGTGCAGGAAGTGCTGCACGCCTCGCTGTCGGAGCGCGAGCTGCAGACCGTGCTCAAGATCGCGTCCGGCAAGCGCCTGTCCGACATCGCCGAAGAGCTGATGCTCAGCCCCAAGACCGTCAGCGTCTACCGCACCCGCGCGCTGGAAAAGCTGAAGCTGTCGAACAACGCCGAGCTCACGGTCTACGCGATCCGCAACGGGCTGGTGTAGCCGTCAGCGCCGGCTGAACAGGTCGATCGTGCGCTCCATCAGCTGCATCATCGGCTGGTCCATCAGTGGCAGCGTGGCGGCGATGCCGATCAGGCCCATCGCCAGCGTCACCGGGAAACCCACGGCGTAGATGTTCATCTGCGGCGCCACGCGCGAGATCACGCCCAGCGTCAGGTTGACAAACAGCAGCAGGCCGATCATCGGCAGCGCGATCCATAGCGCGCTGGCAAACAGGTCGGCGCCCAGCGTGTGCAGCTGTACCCGTTGCAGCACCTCGAGAAAATTGCCGTCGGCCGGGAAACTCTCGAAGCTCTTCAGCACCGCCATCAACAGCATCAGGTGTCCGTTGACCACGATGAACAGCAGCATCGAGATGTAGTTGAGAAACCGCGACACCGCACTCACCTGCGCGTTGCTCGTCGGGTCGAAGAACGCCGCGAAGTTGAGCCCCATCTGCAGCCCCACCAGCTCGCCGGCCAGTTCGACGGCGGCAAACACCAGCCGCGCCGCGAAGCCGATCGCCAGACCCACCCCCACCTGCTGCACCACCGCGCCCAGTGCACCGGGGCCGTTGATGCTGATCACCGGCTGGTTGACCAGCGTCGCCTGCGCCGCCACCGCGATCAGGAAGGCCAGGCCGATCTTCGCGCGCAGCGGGATCGCCCGCATCGAGAACACCGGCGCCACGCTGAACAGCGCCAGCACCCGCAGGAACGGCCAGAGGATCGGCGACAGCCAGGCCACCAACTGCGCCTCGGTGAAGGTGATCAGCGCAGCCTCCGGCGGTGCCTACAGCACCATCGAGGGAATCGACTCGATGGTGCGCCGGATGTAGTCGACCAGCGTGGTCAGCATCCACGGCCCGGCCAGCGCCAGCACCAGCATCGCCGCAACCAGCTTGGGCACGAACGACAGCGTGGCCTCGTGGATCTGCGTGATCGCCTGGAACACGCTGACCACCAGGCCGACCACCAGCACCACGATCAGCACCGGCGCCGACACCATCAACAGCAGCACCAGGGCCTCCTGGCCCATCGTGAGCACGACTTGCGAATTCATCAGGTGACTCCCGAAGCTATTGCACGAAGCTCGCGGCCAGCGAACCGATCAGCAGGTTCCAGCCGTCGGCCAGCACGAACAGCATCAACTTGAACGGCAGCGCCACCAGCACCGGCGACAACATCATCATGCCCAACGACATCAGCACACTCGCCACCACGATGTCGATCACCAGGAACGGGATGAAGATCATGAAGCCGATCTGGAACGCGGATTTCAGCTCGCTGGTGACGAAGGCCGGCACCAGCACGCGCATCGGCGCGGTCTCGGCGGTGACTGAGGCCTCGAGCTTGGCCAGCTTGGCGAACAGCGAGAAGTCGGACTGGCGCGTCTGCTTCAGCATGAACTGGCGGACCGGCACCTCGCCCTTCTCCAGCGCCTGCTCGAAGGTCAGCGTGTTCGCGGTGAACGGCACATAAGCCTCGCTGTAGACGCGGTCGAGCGTCGGCCCCATGACGAACAGCGTCAGGAACAGAGACAAGCCGATAACCACCTGGTTCGGCGGTGCCGATTGCGTGCCGAGCGCCTGGCGCAGCAGCGACAGCACGATCACGATGCGGGTGAAGCCGGTCATCATCAGCAGCACCGCCGGCAGGAACGACAGCGCGGTGAAGAACAACAGCGTCTGGATTGGCACCGAGTAGCTGGTGCCGCTGCCTCCGCTGCCGATCAGCAATGGCAGCGAGCCGCCGGTCTGGGCCGACGCCGACATCTGCACCAGCAGCAGGGCCGAAGCGCCCGCGGCAGCCAGCCGGCGCACCGGACGACGCCCTGCACTCGGCTCAGCCACCCTTGTCACCTGCTGCCCAGGGCGGCACGGGCGGCTGTTCGGCCTGCACCAGCGCGCCCGCAAAATCCGGCGCGCCAGCCGGCATGCTGTGCAGACAGGTGATCGACTGCGCGGTGACACCCAGCACCAGCCACGTGCGCGCGCCGGGCGGCCCGACCTCGACCGTCACCACCCGCTGCTGCGGGCCGACCGCCAGCGCGCCGACCAGCCGCGACGACATCGCCGCCGTGGCCATGCCGCCCTGCGTGCGCCGCTGCAGCCAGCGGATGCCCCAGGGCAGCGCCGCCAGCAGCGCGATGAACAGCGCCACCGACAACAGGGTCTGCGTCATCATGCGTTGCGGTTCCTTGCGTCAGGCCGCGCTTCAAGCACCACGGCTGACCCGGCGCAGGCGTTCGGACGGCGTGACCACGTCGGTCAGGCGGATACCGAACTTGTCGTTGACGACCACCACCTCGCCCTGCGCGATCAGGTAGCCGTTGACCAGCACGTCCATCGGCTCGCCGGCCAGCGCGTCGAGCTCGACGACCGAACCCTGCGCCAGTTGCAGGATGTACTTGATCGGCACCTTGGTGCGACCCAGCTCGACCGACAGGGTGACCGGAATGTCCAGCACCATGTTGATGTCCTGCATGGTGCCGTCCTTGCCCATGAAGGGGCGCACCCCTTCACCGCTGAGCGGCCCGCCCTGCTCGACGTCGCCGACCTTGTCGGTGGTCTTCTGTTCTTCGAGCGCCTCGGCCCAGGCCGCCATCGGGTCGTCGGCCGCGTCCTTGGGATCATCAGATGGCATTGCGGTCCTCCCCGTTGAATGTGTCCTGCCCGCGCAGGCACTCGTCGATGCGAATGGCGTACTTGGCGTTGTGCGTGCCGTACTGGCACTGGAAGATCGGCACGCCGCCGATCGATGCCTGAATGCTCGACTCGCGTTCGAGCTCGATGAAATCGCCGGGCTTCATCGCGAGCAGTTGTTCGACGGTTGCCTCGGCGCGCGCCAGCTCGGCCACCAGCGTGACCTCGGCGGCCTGGATCTCGCGGCTCAGCAGCGTGACCCAGCGCCGGTCGACCTCGACCGAATCGCCCTGTGTCGACGAATACAGCACGTCGCGGATCGGCTCCAGCGTCGAGTACGGCACGCAGATGTGGATCGCGCCGGCGATGTCGCCGATCTCCAGCTGGAACGCGGTCGACACCACGATCTCGCTCGGCGTCGCGATGTTCGCGAACTGCGGCTGCATCTCGGAGCGCTGGTAGTCGAGCTCCAGCGGATAGATGCCGTGCCAGGCCTTCTTGTATTCGTTGCAGATGACCTCGACCAGCCGGTTGATCACGCGCTGCTCGGTCGCCGAGAACTCGCGGCCCTCGATCCGCGTCTGGAACTTGCCCGCACCGCCATACAGCGTGTCGATGACACCGAACACCAGCGACGGTTCGCACACCACCAGGCCGCTGCCGCGCAAGGGCCGCACCGCCATGATGTTGAAGTTGGTCGGCACCGCCAGCTCGCGCAGAAAGGCGCTGTAGCGCTGCACGGCCACCGTGCCGACCGAGATCTCGGGGCTGCGCCGGATGAAGTTGAACAGGCCCACGCGGAAGTTGCGCGCGAACCGCTCGTTGACGATTTCCATCGTCGGCATGCGGCCGCGGACGATGCGCTCCTGGCTCGAGATGTCGTAGTTGCGGACCTCGCCCGCATCGACGACTTCCTCGACGTCCTTCTGGCTCTCGCCGGTGACGCCTTCGAGCAGCGCGTCAACTTCTTCCTGCGATAAAAACGATTCACTCATGCGAGGGCTCCAGGAACGGTCTCACTGGATGATGAAACTCGAAAACAGCACGCCATAGACCGGATTGGGCTCGGCCCTGGCTTTCTTGCGCGCAGACTCGCCCTTCTTGCGCGGCTTCTCGTCGTCGGCCTTCTCCTCGTCGGCCTCGATCGTGAAACCCAGCGGCCGGGACACTTCGCGGTAGATGTCGGTCGCCAGCTTTTCCTTGCCGTCCTTCGTCAGCAGCTCTTCGGAGGTGCGCTGCGAGACCAGCATCAGCACGCTGCTGCGGATGGTGGGGAAGTACAGCTTCACCTTGTCCGAGGTCTTCTGGTCGGCCACCTCGATGGTGATGCCGATCTGGGCGAACTTTTCGCCGCCCGCGTCCGCCAGGTTGACGACCATGTTGTCCATCGGCAAAAACGTGGGCGGCAGGCCTTCCTTGGGCTTGGCGTGCGCCACCGGCGCCTCTTCACCCTCTTCGCCATGCGAGCGGCCGAGGAACATGAAGGCACCGCCGCCGATGGCGAGCAGCAACACCACGGCCACCACGATGATCACCATCATCTTCTTGCCCTTGGCCTTGGGCGGAGCCGACGCATCGGTCGCGGCAGGTGCAGACACGGTAGATTTCCTTCACTGGGGGCGCCAGGGGACTGCGGACGCAGCCCCGGCGCCGTTGACATGCAAAGCGGATGGCCTGCCCATTATTGACCCGGCCCGTTCGGATAATAGCCAGATTAGGGGGGCAAAACCGCTGCAAACCCCTGCACGTCGCCCTGCACGGCCCCGCGGCCGCAGTAAGGATCAGACGAACAGGTCGACCGCCCCGCTGGACGCGCGCTGCGCCGGCACCTCGGCCGCCGCATCGACCCTGCCGCCAGCCGGGGCAATGCCCTGTGCGCCGTCCGGGCGCGGCCGGCTCTCGCGGCCGCCGCCGTGGGCGCCCGACGACCCGACCGACACGCCCGACAGCACCATGCCTTCGCTGTTCAGCATCTGCTGCAGGTCGGCCACCGAATTCGCCAGCAACTCGCGGGTGCCGGCCTGCTCGCTGCGGAACTCGACGTGGGCTTCGTTGCCCGTCATCGCGATGCTCACCTGCACCGGATCGCTGCCGTCGCCGGCCACCGTCAGTTCGGCGTTGCGGATGCCCTGTGCCGCCCAGTAGCTGATCTGGTCGGCGCCCTGTGCATCGGGCGCCGCAGTCGCCGTCGGATCGCCAGTGCCGATCGTGCCGTCGTACTGCACGGTGGGCGTGAAGTCGCGCTGCAGCCAGCTGCCTTCGACCCCGCCGCCGGGGGTGGGCGCACCGGCCCGCTCTTCGGCGCGCGAAGCCGTCGCGAAGCCGGTGCCGTTGGCGATGGCGTCGGCCGGAGCAGCGGACTGCCGCGTCCAGGCCAGCGTCGCGGCCAGCGCACTGACGCGGTCGCCACGGTCGGCACGGCTGTCCTGCACGGCAGTGACCGCAGCCTTGGCGGCTTGCGCGGCCGCAGCGGCATCGAGCGCCGCACTCTGGCGCGCCGCCGATCCCTCGGCCGCGCTCTTGGCGGCCAGGCGGTTGTGCATCTGCTCGAACACGCTGGCATAGTCGGCCGCGCGTGCGCCCAGCGCGGCGGCATCGGCCGGCTGCGCACCGGCAGCCGCCGCAGCGGAGGCATCGGCCACTGCCCCCTGCGCCGCAACAGTGCCCAGCGCCGGTTTCACACCCGTCAGGCCGGCTTCGGCGCCCGCACGCGGGGCCGATGGATCCCCCGCCGGGCGGCCACCGGCCAGTGCGGCGGCGGCCTGGGCCAGTGCGGCAGCGGCAGCGGCCGCAGCAGCGGCAGTAGTTGCGTCCGGCACCAGCAGCGCGGCCGTGTCGGCCGCCGTGGCGACGAGGGTGTTCGCCGGGTCCGAAGCCGTTGCGGCAGTGTCCGTGGCCAGGACCGTGGCCGCGCCTTTGCCGCCGTCGTCCTCCCCGAGCAGGCCGGCATCGCTGTCCGTGGCGCCGGCCAGGCTGTCGTCCAGTGCCGCCAGCAGCGCCATGAAGCCGCCCGTCGCCGGATCGCCCTGCTGCGCGCCCTGTGCCGCCGTCTTGCCGGCCGTGCCGTGCGCGGCACGGTGCACGTGTGCACCGGCCGACTGTCCGCGTTCAATGCCCATCGATTTCTCCCCCGAAAGATTGCTCCGTCCCGCGGCCGAAACGCATGGCCGCCATCTCGTCCATCTGCCGCTGCTCGCGGCGCCGCAACTGCAGGTCGACCTCGGCCTGCTTGTTGCGCAGCACCTGGCGCAAGGTCGCCACGCGCAGCTCGGCATCGAGCAGCGCCTTGCGCGCGCGCTCGACCCACAGCGACTGTTCCGCCAGCACGCCCTTCTGCATCTCGATGGCCTGGCTCAGCCGGTCCATGAACTGGTAGTGGTGGCGCATCAGCTCCGGCATCGCGCAGATCTGCGCCTGCGACGCCCAGCGACCCTCGGTCTCCTGGGCGTAGCTCTGCAGCTGCTCCATCTGCTGCCGGGCCGCGATCTCGCGCTGCTGTGCCTGGCCGAGCGCCTGGCTGGCCGCGTCGCGCTTGCGTGCGGCCACGTCGATCGCGACGTGCAGGGTCTTCAGCAGCGACATGGCGATTCAACCCCGCTCATCGTGCCCCCGGCCTGCCGAGCGAGGCGGCCATGCCGCGCAGACTCTGCTCCAGGTTGGCCTGCTCGAACATGTCCTGCTGCAGGAACGCGGTCATCGCCGGGTCCAGCCGGATCGCCTCGTCCAGCGCCGGGTCCGAACCGGCGGCGTAGGCGCCGATCTGCACCAGATCGCGCCCCCGCTGGAACTTCGCGTGCACCGCGCGGAACCGCCGGGCCACCTCGAAATGCTCGCGCGAGACCACGTTGTGCATGACCCGCGAGGCCGACTGCTCGACATCGATCGCCGGAAAATGCCCGGCCTCGGCCAGCTCGCGCGACAGCACGATGTGGCCGTCCAGGATGGCACGCGCTGCGTCGGCGATCGGGTCCTGCTGGTCGTCGCCTTCGGACAGCACGGTGTAGAACGCCGTGATCGAGCCGTTGCCGTTCAGCCCGTTGCCGCTGCGCTCCACCAGCTGCGGCAGCTTGGCGAAACACGACGGCGGGTAACCCTTGGTGGCCGGCGGCTCGCCGATCGCCAGCGCGATCTCGCGCTGCGCCATCGCGTAGCGGGTCAGCGAATCCATCAGCAGCAGCACATGCTGGCCCTGATCGCGAAAATACTCGGCCACGGCCGTGGCGTAGGCCGCGCCCTGCAGCCGCAGCAGCGGCGGCGCGTCGGACGGCGCGGCCACCACCACCGAGCGGGCCCGCCCGTCCGCACCGAGGATGTCTTCGACGAATTCCTTGACTTCACGCCCCCGTTCGCCGATCAGGCCGACCACGATGACGTCGGCCCGCGTGTAGCGCGCCATCATGCCGAGCAGCACGCTCTTGCCGACGCCGGAGCCGGCGAACAGGCCGATGCGCTGGCCGCGGCCGACGGTGAACATGCCGTTGATGGCCCGCACGCCGGTGTCGAGCGACTCGCGCACCGGATCACGGTCCATCGCATTGATCGGCTGGCGGTCCATCGGCAGCGCGGTCACGTCGCGGATCGGCCCGAGGTGGTCCATCGGCAGGCCCTGGGCGTCGACCACACGGCCGAGCAGACCGGCGCCGAGCGGCAGCCGCAGCACACCGACCGCCGACGGGGCCGGCAGCTCGGCGCTGTCGCCCAGGCGCGGAATCGGCACATAGGGCGCGGCCGGCACCACGCTGGCGCCGCGCGAGAGGCCGTGCACGTCGCCTGCCGGCATCAGGTAGGCGCGTTCGCTGGAGAAGCCCACCACCTCGGCCAGCACCGGCGGCTGGCCTTCCATGAAGATCTTGCACTGCGAGCCGACCGGCACACGGATGCCGCTGGCCTCCAGCACCAGCCCGGCCAGCCGCGTCAGCGTGCCGCGCACTTCCAGCGGCGCGCCGATGCGCGCGCGCTGCAACGCGGTGACCAGGAAGGTGTCCCACGCCGATTCCGCGGCGGGCGGCGCGTCGAGCTCGGCCTCAGTCTGCATGCGGCGGCTCCTGCCAGGGCGTGTCGAGCCCCAGGTTGGCGAGCGAGCGCTGCCAGCGCGTCTCGACCGTGCCGTCGATGACCGTGCCACCCGACTCCACGAGACAGCCGCCGCGCTCCACCATCGGGTCGGCCAGCCAGGTCAGCGACGGCTGGGCGAATTCCTCGCGCAGCGACGGGCCGAGCGCCTCGAGGTCCTGCGGGTGCAGCCGTACCACGGCGGCCTTGCCATCCATCACCAGCATGCCCAGCGCCTCGCGCACGACGGACAGCACCGCTTCGGGATCGATCTTGAGTTCGCGCCGCACGACGTGGCGCGCCAGCTCGCAGGCCAGGTCGAGCACGTGGCGCGACATGTTCTGCTCGCATTGCTGCAGCCGCGCTTCGAGCGACTGCACCAACGCGGCCAGATGTTCGGAGGTCTCGCGGCCGACACCGCTGACGTAGGCATCCATGCGCTGGTTGCCCTCGTTCACGGCCTCGGCATGGCCCTGGGCATAACCCGCCGAGTAGCCTTCGCTCCAGGCGCGCTGGACCTTGGCCTCTTCGGTCTCGGGCGGTGGTTCGGGTTCGGCCTCGGGTTCGACCGGCGCCGCGAGCGCCGGCTCGCCAATCATGCCGAACTTCCAGGCCGAGACAGCCTCGACCTCTTCGCTCGGAATGAACCGCGAGTACATACGGCTCCTGGTGCCGGCCGTCATGGGCAACGCGTCCGCGGTGCGGGCTTAGACGAAGGCGTCGTCACCACCGCCCCCGATCACGATCTGTCCTTCTTCGGCCAGGCGGCGCACGACCTTCAGGATTTCCTTCTGCTGCGCCTCGACCTCGGACAGGCGCATCGGCCCGCGCGACTCGAGGTCCTCGCGCAGCGTCTCCGCGGCACGCGAGGACATGTTGGCCAGCACCCGCTCCTTGAGTTCCGGGGCGGCGCCCTTCAGCGCGACGATCAGGCTGTCGGACGCCACTTCCTTCAGCACCATCTGGATGGCCTTGTCGTCGAGCTTGTTGACGTCGTCGAACACGAACATCTTGTCCATGATCTTCTGCGCCAGGTCGGGGTCGAACCCGCGAATCGACTCGATGACCGTGCCCTCGATGTTCGCGCCCAGGAAGTTGATGATCTCGGCTGCGGCCTTCACACCGCCCAGCGAGGTCTTGCGGATCTTGTCGCCGCCGGCCAGCACCTTGAACAGCACCTCGTTCAGGTCCTTCAACGCGGTCGGCTGGATGCCCTCGAGCGTGGCCACGCGCAGCAGCACTTCGTTGCGCTGGCGTTCGGTCAAATGCTTGAGCACGCTGGAGGCCTGCTCGTAATCCAGGTGGACCAGGATCGCCGCGACGATCTGCGGGTGTTCGTTGCGCAGCAGCTCGGCCACCGACAGCGGGTCCATCCACTTCAGGCTTTCGATGCCGGACACGTCGCCGCCCTGCAGGATGCGGTCGATCAGCAGCGACGCCTTGTCGTCGCCCAGCGCGCGGCGCAGCACGGCCTTCACGTAGTCGCTGGTGTCGGACACCAGCAGGCTCTGCTTGCCGGCCTCGTCGGTGAACTTGACCATCACCTCGTCGACCTTCTCGCGCGTGACGACACGGGTCTTGGCGATGGTCTCGCCCAGCCGCTGCACCTCCTTGGGTGAAAGGTGCTTGAACACCTCGGCCGCCTCCTCTTCCCCCAGCGACATCAGGAAGATGGCGGCATCGGTCAGTCCCTGCTCATCCATGCTGTGCTCCTTGGGGCGGCCGTCAGGTCGCGCTCTCGCCGTTGATCCAGTTCTTCACGATATTGGCCACCGCGATCGGATTCTCGCGCGCCAGCTTGCGCGCGTCTTCCAGGCGCAACTGGTGCGGCGTCGCCTCCAGCGCCAGGGCGCCGCCGGAATCCGGCCCGCCCAGCGCCGGCCGCTGGGCGTCGTCGGCCACCAGCGCGTCGAGCTGGCCGCGCGCGCCTTCGCCATCGGCCCCGGCGCCGGCCAGCGCGGGTACCGGTTTCGGCGCCATCATGGCCTTCATGCCCGGGCGCACCAGGCCCAGCAGCACCAGCGCTGCCAGCAACACCGTGCCGACCGGCCAGGCCAGGCTGCGCGCCGTCTCGATCACCGCCGGATCCTTCCACAACGGAACCTCGTCGCCCGCCGGCTTGTCCAGCATGAACGGAGTATTCATCAGATTGACGGAATCGCCACGGTCCTTGTTGAAACCAATCGATTCCCGCACCAGCGCGGTCATCTGCTCCAGCTGCGCGTCCGTCAGAGCGCGTGTGATCGGCTTGCCCTTGTCGTCGAGCGCCGTCTGGTGGTTGACCACGACCGCTGCGCTCAGCCGCTTCACGGCACCGGCGCCGCCCCGCACGGTGCGCACCGTCTTGTCGACCTCGTAGTTGGTGACAGACTCGCGCTTCGATCCGCCGCCTGCAGCCCCGGCGGCGCCGGACGCGGTCAGCGGCACGGACGCCCCGTTGATCGGCGCCGTGGCGGCCACCGGCGGCTGGTTGGACGTGGCGCCGGGAATGCCCGAGGGCTGGCCCGGCGTTGCACCGTTGGTGGATTCGACGACCTGCTGGCTGCGCACGGCACTGGCGTCGGTGGCCAGGTTGGGCCGGTGCGATTCGGAGGTCTGCTCGCTCTGCGTGAAATCGACCTCGGCCGTGACCTGCGCCTTGACGTTCTGGCGCCCGACGATCGGCTCCAGCATGTCCATGATGCGGCGGCTGTATTGCTGCTCGATCAGCTGGATGTACTGGAGCTGCTGCGCATCGACGCCGCCGCTGCCATTGGCCTCGGGCGCGCCCGACAGCAGCTTGCCGGTGTCGTCGAGCACGCTGACGGCCGTCGGGCTCATCTCCGGCACGCTGGAGGCCACCAGGTGCACGATGCCCGCCAGCTGCGCGCGGTCGAGCACGCGGCCGGCATGCAGGCTGACCAGCACCGAGGCCGATGGCTTCTGCTGTTCGCGGAAAAACCCGTTCTGGTTGGGCAGCGCCAGGTGCACACGCGCGCTGGCCACCGACGACAGCGCCTGGATCGAGCGCGTCAGTTCGCCCTCCAGGCCGCGCTGGAAGGTCAGCCGCTCCTGGAACTGGGTCATGCCGAAGCGGTTGTTCTCCATCAGCTCGAAACCGGCGACCGAACCCTTGGGCAACCCCAACGACGCGAGCCGCAGGCGCACGTCGTACACCCGCTCGGCAGGGATCAGGATCGAGCCGCCACCTTCCGAATACTTGTAGGGCACGTTCATCTGCGCCAGCTGCGAGACGATGGCGCCGCCATCCTTGTCGGCCAGGTTGGTGTAGAGGATGCGGTATTCCGACTGGCGCCCCATCAGCACGCCGACGATGACCACCACCACCAGCAGCGCAATGCCCACGGCCAGGCGGATGCGCTGCGTGCGGTCGAGGTTCGACAGGCGCTGCGCCAGTGGGGACACTGTCGGCAGGGCTGCAGGGACTTCGACGACGGCGGACATCGGTGTGGACAAACGTTAGACGCGGACGCGCTCCAGGGGAATGGCGTCGATTATTCTGGCTGGTCGAGCGGATGTGGGGTCGATAAGGCCCGGATTTGGCCGCCAATTCAGCTGTTGCCGGCCAGATCGCGCCGGTAGCATCCCGCCATCACGTTGTTCCCGGAAGGAACCGTCATGGACAGTCTTCGCCTCTCACCCGTCGCCAGCCCCTACGCCACACGCCCGAACACCGGCGTGCGCAGCCCCGCGTCGCCGGCCTCCGGCGCTGCGGAAGCGGGCTTTTCCGGCGCGCTGAAGGGGGCGCTGCACTCGGTGAGCGCGGCCCAGAACCAGGCAACGCAGCTGGCGCAGGAGGTGCAGCTGGAGAATCCGAAGGTCAGCCTCGAAGAGACGATGGTCGCGATCCAGAAGGCCCAGATCGGGTTCCAGGCCACGATGCACGTGCGCAACCGGATGGTGCAGGCCTACTCCGACATCATGAACATGCAGGTGTAGGCTCGCCCCCAGTCTGCGCGCACTGCGTGTCGCTCCGCCAACCCCCTACCGGGGGCAATACCTGCGGCCCGGCAGAGCCGGTTCCGCGGTATTCACGAATGACTTCCGAACTCCGTCAGTGCACGAATTGCGGACGCTCGTCGAACAGGTGTTCGAACTGGCTGATCCAGGGTTCTGTCAGGTGGCGGATCTGGGCGTCGTTGCGCAGGATGCGCTGCATGATCTGGGCCTTTTCGCGGCGCAGTTCGGGGGTCAGCTGCTCGTCGCGTGAGCGGTGGCGCAGCTGCTCGATCAACACGGCGCAGGCGCCTTCGTAGCGCACGACTTCGTTCCAGTTCTCGTCCTGGGCGGCCTGCAGCATCTTGCGGCTGCTGTCCTCGATGGCCTTGTAGTAGTCGATCAGCATCTGCGGCATGGTGGGGGTCCGATCGGGGCAGGCGGGACGCTTCATGCGGCGGCCTTCTGTTCGGGGTCGATGCCCTTCCAGGCAGAGCTGACCGGCTGGATCAGGGTGATGACTTCGGCGATCAGGGCGTCGTCGTTCTTCAGGTTCGCACGGGTCAGGTTGATGATGCTGTAGTTGTAGACGCCGCGCAGATTGACCGCCACCTCACCGCCGCGTTCGTCGTCGAGGTTGGCCTTCAGGCCCTCCTCGATGATGCGCACCGCCTTGCCGATCTCCTTGCCCTTGGCCTCGATGTCCCCCTGCGCCAGGGCCCGGCGCGCCGCGTGCAGTGCCTGCAGCAAGGCATCGAACAGGAGGCTGATCAGGCGGTGCGGGCTGGCGCCTTCGACGCTGGTCTGGATGCTGACCCGCTTGTAGGCTGCAGCCGAACGGGTACTGACAGAGGTGAACATGGAGGCGGCCATTTGACTTCGATACTGAGGTTATCGGCAGGGATGGGCCGAACTCAAGGGCTGTCGCCAGCAGAATTGTGCCGCCATCCGAGGTCTTCTTTCAGGCCGCCCTGCCTCCTCAGCTCTTGCTGCTGGTGCCGTTCCAGATCTCGACCTGCTGCGTCACATAGGTGCTCAATGCGTTGAGTGATGCCATCTGCGTATCGAGCGCCGTGTACTGGGCACGCAGCCGCTTCTCCACCACCGCAGCGCGGTCGTTGACCTTGTCCTGGTTGGCCTGGTTGTTCTTCACCAGCGTGTTGAGCGAATCCGCCTTGGTGTTGATCGTGCCGTCGAAGGACAGCAGGCCCAGCGCGAAGTTCTTGATCTTCACCCCGACGCCGCTGCTCTGCGCATCGCCGCTGCTGACGGTCGCGAACATCGCCTTCACGTCATCGGGTTTCTGCAGCGCGGTGTCGAGCTTGGTCGCGTTGATCGACAGCGCGCCGCCCTGCTGCAGGCTGATGCCGATGTCGGACAGGTTGCGGAACGGCGAGGTCTGGCCGGCCGAGGTCACGATGCGGCGCAGCGTGTTCATCAGGCCGACCGTCGTCGAATCGCCCTGCAGCAGGCCGGCGGTCTTGTTGTCGGCGTCGTACTTGGTCGAGTCGGACAGCAGCGTGTTGACCGCGTTGTAGGCGTCGACGAAGTCCTGGATGTTCTTCTTCATCGTGGTGACATCGCTGGTCACCTTGATTTCGGCGTCCGTGGTCGTGACCTGCGAGAACTGGAAGGTCAGGCCCGGAATCACGTCGGCCAGGCTGTTCGTCGCCGACGTCACCGCCACGCCGTTGATCGTGGCCTTGGCGTTCTGCGCGGCCTGGGTCTGCGTCATGCCCGTCGTGCCCGTGTTCGGCGGATCAAAGGCCAGCTTGGACAGGCCACCATTGACATCGTTGGAGACCGCGACACGGAACCCCGCCGCCTCGCCGGTGGCCTTGGACCGGACCAGCAGCCGCTGGCCCGACGCGTCGGAGATGACGGTCGCACTGAGCGCCGGGTTCGCATCGTTGATCTTGGCGGCCACGGCCGACAGCGAGGTTTCGCCCGGGGAGATGGTCACCGTCACCGGCGTCGAGTTCACGTTCGCCGAGAACGCCGTCAGGCCCGAATTCCAGGTGCCGATGTCGATGGTCAGCGTGCCGCCGAGATCGGTGCCGGTGGGCACATAACCCGAGGCCGTGGTCTGCACCTTGGCCAGCTGCTGCACGCCGACGTTGAAGCTCGATGCAGAGGCGATGCCGGTCATCGTGGCATTGACGGCGCTGCTGTTGCTCGAGGCGATCGCGACACCGTTCCAGGCGCTGTCGCGGGTGAGTTTGGCCGCCGCGTCGGAGAACGTGGACATCAGCGACTTGATGTTCGAGTAGGTCGAGATCTTGGCCGTGAGGCTGGTCGCCGCGGTCTGCAGGCTGGCGAGCGGCGCCTTCTCCAGCGCCACCAGTTTGCTGATGGTGTCTTCCACCGGAAGTCCGCTGCCGATACCGATCGATGAGATAGCCATCCGAATCTCCTACAAAAGCCAAAATGGCGGAGAGGGAGAAACTCCCTTTCCGCCTTCGCGTGGACATCGGCCCCTGCGGACCGATGCCGAATCCCGCTTACTGCAGCAGGGCCAGCACACCTTGCGGCAGCTTGTTGGCCTGGGCCACCATCGCGGTACCGGCCTGTTGCAGGATCTGCGTACGGGACAGGTTGGCGGTTTCCTTCGCGAAGTCGGCATCGACGATCCGCCCTCGCGACGCGGACAGATTTTCCACCTGAATCTCGATACTACCAACCGAATTCTCGAAGCGGCTTTGCAGAGCGCCCAGGTCGGCACGTGCCGAGTTGACCTGGTCGATCGCACTGTCGATCTTCTTCAGTGCAACCCAGGCGGACGCCTGCGTGTCGACGGTCAGCGTGTCGATGCCCAGCGCGTCGGTGCTGGTTTCGGTCGCGTCGACCACGGAGCCGCCGGCCCCCACGTCGGCCGCCGCATAACCGAAGTTGTCGGCCGTGAAGCCCGACAGGGTGACCGTCGTGGCATCGCCAGCGGAATCCAGCTTGGCCGATTGCAGGTCGATGGTGTAGGTGTCGTCGGCTTCCTTGGTCAGGAACGCAGTGACGCCGGTGTCAGCGGACTTGCGGTTGATCGCCTCGACCATCTGACCCAGGCGTTCGGTACCGGTGCTGGCGGCCTTGATGGCGCCCAGATCCCAGGTCGTCGTGCCGTCGTCGATCTGCAGAGCGGCCGTGTCGGTGATCTCGGACAGGTCCGACACGTCGGTCGCGTTGATGCCCGTGGTGTGGTCGTAGGCGTAGGCGATGTTCGCCAGGCCCTTGGCGGTCGAGTCCGTCAACGCGCCGACAGTGATGTTGTCGCCGGAGTTCGCGCCGACCTGGAACACCGCGCCCGAGAACGAACCGTCCAGGATCTTCGTGCCGTTGAAGCTGGTCTGCTTGGCCACGCGGTCGATTTCATCGGTCAGCTGCTTGACTTCGGCCTGAAGGGCCTTGCGGTCGGCCGTACTGTTGGTCGCGTTGCCGGCCTGCACGGCCAGTTCACGCATGCGCTGCAGCATGTCGCCGACCTTGCCGAGTGCGCCTTCCGCCGTCTGCGCCAGCGAGATGCCGTCGTTGGAGTTGCGGGCGCCCACCGTCAGGCCACGGACCTGGGTGTTCATGCGTTCCGAGATGGCCAGGCCGGCAGCGTCATCCTTGGCGCTGTTGACCCGCAGACCGGAAGACAGGCGCTGCATCGACGTCGCCAGCGAACTCTGCGACATGCTGAGGTTCCGCTGCGCGGTCAGCGAATTGATGTTGGTATTGATGGTCGAGGCCATGAAAACTCCTTGGCTAACTGAAAAAACTGGCAAAACGCCGATCACAACGCCAGCACGACACCGGCCGCCCTGACCGGGGGACGTCTGTAACAAAACCTTTCGGTCTCGCTCCTCTCGCCTTCTCGCCGGTCAACAAGCTCTTCCATCGAGCCTATTGCTCATGTTTTCGGGTCATGGCCGGAAAACTTGAGGATTTGTTTGAAAAGGGAAAAGAAAAGGCTGTGATTTCGGCCTCTTTTCGGCGCAACGGCCTGGCGCCGTCTTTTCATAATTTCCAGCACGCCTATTGGAAATTGGACGTCAGCTCCGGTGCTGACATCGCAACCGGCGGGAAGTACCGGTTCAGATATCTCTAGCTACTAGGAGCTCCGCAATGGCCTCGACGATCAACACCAACATCATCTCGCTCAATGCCCAGCGCAACCTGAGCACGTCGCAGGCATCGCTGGCGACCTCGATGCAGCGCCTGTCTTCCGGTCTGCGGGTCAACAGCGCCAAGGACGATGCCGCCGGCCTGGCCATCGCCGAGCGGATGAACACCCAGGTCAAAGGCCTGACCGTCGGCGCCCGCAACTCCAACGACGGCATCTCGCTGGCGCAGACGGCGGAAGGCGCACTCGGCAAGGTCGGCGACATGCTGCAGCGCATGCGTGAGCTGGCCGTGCAGGCAGGCAACGCGACCAACAGCATTGCCGACCGCCAGGCCCTGCAGTCCGAAGTGGCCCAGCTGCGCGACGAAGTCGACCGCGTGGCCAAGCAGACCACGTTCAACGGCACCAAGATCCTGGACGGCTCGTTCTCCGGCGCCGTGTTCCAGGTCGGTGCCAACTCGGGCGACAACATCACCGTGGGCGCGCTGGTCAACACCACGGCCACCGGCCTGGCGCACATCGCCTACGCCTACGACAAGACGACGGACATCGCCGCCTCGGGCGTCGTCGACCTGACGGCCATCACCGACACCTCGACCCTGCAGATCAACGACGGCACGACGACCTGGGACCTGGGCGCCATCAAGGAAGCCAGCTCGGGCACCGAACGCATGGGCCAGATGGTCGAGGCGATCAACCGCAAGACGGCCGACACCGGCGTCACCGCCTACCTGACCAAGCAGATCAACGGCAACTACACGATCGACCTGATGTCGGCCAACCTGACCTCGGCCGGCGACGCGACGACGATGACGCTGACTGGCTTCACGCCGACCAACTTCGGCTACACCCCCAGCACGATCGGTGCCGCCGGCACCACGGTGAACGCCACCGACACCAACACCGACGCGCTGGGCATCGACACCCTGAGCGTCGCGACGCAGGCCCAGTCCTGGGTCGCATTGAAGAAGATCGATTCGGCACTCGACCAGGTCAACTCGGCCCGCGCGGACCTCGGCGCGCTGCAAAGCCGCTTCGAGAGTTCGGTGGCCAACATCGAGATCCAGGTCGAGAACCTGGCGGCCTCGCGCGGCCGGATCGTCGACGCGGACTTCGCGATGGAAACCGCCAACCTGTCGCGCACGCAGATCCTGCAGCAGGCCGGCACCGCGATGGTGGCCCAGGCCAACAAGCTGCCGCAGAGCGTGCTGCAGCTGCTGCAGCAATAACGCGGCGACGGAGCCGGCCGGGGCCGGTTCCTTTCCCAGCAAAAAGGGCGCCGCGGCGCCCTTTTTGTTGCCTCCGGGGCGCGCGGGATCACCGCCGCCGCAGGAACCCTTCGGGAGCCACCGTCACCATCAGGCGGGCTTCCATGGCACTGTCCACGCTGAAGTCGGGATGCGTTGCCAGCCATTCGCGCGACGCCGTCTTCGGATTGTTGCCGACATCCCAGGGCCGGTCGGCAAAGAACTTCGGCGGCATGTCGTCGACGAAGGTGTCGAACACCACGCAGTAGCTGCCGGGCGTGACCAGCGGCGCGTAGGCGTCCAGTTCGCCCAGCACATGGTCGTGGGTGTGCATCGAATCGAGGAACACCATCACGGTCTTGTAGCCCTGGGCCGCCGCGTGCACCTGCTGCACCACGTCGGGCCCGATGGACGAGCCCTGGAACATCTGGATCCGGCTGGCCATCGGATGGGCCTCGATGGCGGCACGGTTGTGCTCGCGGATGTCGATGTCGATGCCGATCACCTTGCGGGCCGACTGGCGCGGGTCGAGCGTCGTGCCCGCCTCGATCGCGTCGCACAGGTCCAGCATCGCCAGCATCGAGGCCGACAGGATCAGCGAGCCGCCGTGGGCAATGCCGGTCTCGATGATCAGGTCGGGCCGCACGCGCCAGACCAGTTCCTGGATCGCCACCATGTCCTGCGGGTACTGGATGATCGGGCGGCCGAGCCAGTCGTAGTTGTAGACGTACTTCTTGGCCATCGACTGCTGCAGCCATTCGCGCGACAGCGCCTTGAACGCGTCATCCCGGCCGTAGGCGGCCAGACGCTCATCGCGCTCGGCGGCAAACTGTTGTTCAGGGGTCATCGGGATCTCCTTCGGATGTGTGTTCGGTGAAATCGGTCAGGGCCGGCTGCGTACCTGCGTGTCGACTTGCGCGTCGACCTGTGCGGCCAGGCCCTGCTCCAGCGTCTGTGTGGGCCGCCAGCCGGTGGCGCGCAACCGCGTGTTGTCGCCCACCAGCATCGGCGGATCGCCGGCACGGGCCGAGGCCAGCGCCAACACCGGAGCCGGGTCGGCATCGCACAGGCGTGCCAGCGTGCGCACCACATCGCCGATCAGCGCCGGCTGGCCCGAGCAGACATTGAAGCGCCCGTCGCAGCCCTGGGCCAGCAGATGCACGAAGGCTTCGGCGGCATCCGGCACCGGCAGCATGCCACGGTACGCCGCGGTATTGACACCGAACGGCGCCGCCCGGCCGCGGAACACCTCGATCAGCGACGGCAGCATGCGCTGCGGCGCCTCGCCCGGGCCGAACGGGTAGAACACGTGGCCCCAGGCCAGCGACACGCCCTGGGCGGCGCACAGCGCCGTCGCCAGCCGGCGCGTCGCGTCCTTGGCCACGCCGTACAGCCCTTGCGGCTGCATCGGCGTGCCGTCTTCGCGCAACCAGCCGGGCGCCCAGTCGTATTCGGCGCAGGTGCCGGCCACGGCGACATGACGGCCGCCCTGCTCGCCAAAAGCCTGCAGCAGCCGCATCGTCGCATCGACCCAGCGCAGGTTCAGCGGCGAGGCCCAGTACTTGCCGTATTCGGCATACCAGGCCAGGTGCAGCAGGTGGGTCGCGCCGGCCTGGCGCAGCAAGGGCGCGAGGTCGGTCGGCTCCAGCAGATCGGCCCGCAGCAGCGGCACGCCGTCGAAGCCGGGCGGCAGGCTGCGCCCGAGCACCTGCACATCGGCGCCGCGCGCGCGCAGCCGCGCCAGCACGTGGCGGCCGAGATAACCGCTGGCGCCGGTCAGCAGCACCTTCAAGGCAGGACCTCGAGGCGCGGCACGGCGGTGACGAAGCGGCCGCCCCAGTCGCGGATGTAGGCCAGCTGCGCCATCACCTCGTCCTTCAGGTTCCACGGCAGGATCAGCACGTGGCTCGGCTGCTGGATGCGCAGATGCGCTTCGTCGACGATCGGGATCCGGCTGCCCGGCAGGTAGCGGTCCTGCTTGGCCGGGTTGCGGTCGACGACGTAGGGCACCAGGTGCGGCCGCACGCCGGCAAAGTTGAACAGCGTGTTGCCCTTGGCCGCCGCACCGTAGGCCGCGACGCGGTCGCCGCGCTGCATGCGCTCGACCAGGAAGGCCATCAGCTCGCCGGCGATGCGCGCCGGCTCCCCGCCGAAGGACGCATAGAACGCCGCGCCCAGCATGCCGGCCGCGGTCTCTTCGGCCAGCACCTCGGTCACGCGCGGCATCAGCATCTGCGTGCCGGTGTCGGCACGCTGCGCATACACGCGCAGGCTGCCGCCATGCGTCGTCAACGGCTCCACGTCGAACACCGCCAGGCCGTTGGCCGCGAAGATGCGCTGGACCGCCAGCAACGACAGGTACGAGTAGTGCTCGTGGTAGGCCGTGTCGAACTGGCACTGCTGCACCATGCGCAGCAGGTGCGGAAACTCGAAGGTCGCCACGCCCTGCGGCTTCAGCAGCGCGGCGAAGCCGGCCACGAAGTCGTCGATGTCGGGCACGTGGGCCAGCACATTGTTGGCGGCCGTCAGATCGGCCTGGCGACCGGCGGCGGCCAGCTCCCGGGCCAGTTCCACGCCGAAGAAACGCTCCTCGATCACGATGCCCTTGGCCCGGGCCGCCGCGGCCGTGCTGGCCGTGGGCTCGACGCCGTAGTTCGGGATGCCGGCCTGCTGCACGTACTGCAACAGGTAGCCGTCGTTGGCCGCGACCTCGACGACGCAGCTGGCCGCGCCCAGGCCGAAGCGCTGCCGCATCGCTGCCACATAGGCCTCGGCGTGGGCCAGCCACGAGGTCGAGAACGAGCTGAAGTAGGCGTAGTCGTCGGTGAACAGCGCCTCGCGGCCCGCATGGTCCTCGGTCTGTACCAGCCAGCAGTGCTGGCAGGCCAGCACGCGCAACGGGAACCAGGTCTCCGGCGCGTTCAGCCCGGCTGCGGTCAGGTAGGCATTGCTGGGCGGCGAGCTGCCCAGGTCGAGAAAAGGCAGGGTCAACTCTGCGGCGCAGTGGCGACATTTCACAGGCGGACTCCTTCGAATCGCACATCGGTCATCGGGTGGGCGGCATCGCGCGGCGACAGCCCGCGCACCGGCAGCGGCCAGCCGATGGCCAGGCGCGGGTCCAACACGTGCAGCCCACGGTCGGCCTGCGGTGCGTAGGCGGCCGAGTGCAAGTACAACATCTCCACATCGGGGCTCAGGGCCTGGAAGCCGTGGGCAAAACCCTCCGGGATCAGCAGCGCCACGTGGTTCTCGGCCGACAGCATCTCGGCGTGCCACTGCAGGAAGGTCGGCGAGCCGGCCCGCAGGTCAACCGCCACGTCCCACACCTGGCCGCGCAGGCAATGCACCAGCTTCATCTCGGCGTGGGGCGGCTGCTGGTAGTGCATGCCGCGCACCGTACCGGCCTCGGCGGTGAAGGTGTGGTTGATCTGCACGATCGGCTTGTGCCAGCCGGCCTCGGCCAGTTCGTCGGTGCAGAACAGGCGCGACAGGTAACCCCGCGCGTCGCCCAGCAGCTGGCGCTGCACCCGCTTCAAGCCCGACAGCGGCGTGTCGGCCACGACGAAACGGCTCACGCGGCAGCCTCCTGCCCGGCGGCCTCGTAGGCGTCGATGTCGGCCCCACACAGGGCTCTTGCATCGGCGCCTTCGGCCTGTTGCCGGTACCAGGCCAGGCTGCGCTGCACGGCCTGCGCCAGCGTCCAGCGCGGCGCCACGCCGAGCAGGCTGCGCGCCTTGGCGACTTCCAGCGCCAGCCAGCCGGCTTCGTGCGGGCCGGCTTCGGCCTCGCCCCACAACACCTGGCTGGCAGGATAGGCGGCCTGCGCCAGTTGCACGACCTCACGCACGGTCGCGGCCTCCGCGGTCGCGGGTCCGAAGTTGTAGGCACCGGCCAGCCCGGGCTGCCGGCACAGCCGCTCGGCCAGCACCAGGTAGGCGGCCAGCGGCTCCAGCACGTGCTGCCAGGGCCGGACTGCGTCCGGCCGGCGGATGTCGAGCACCGCACCTCGGCCCCAGGCGCGCACGGCGTCGGGGATCAGCCGGTCTTCGGCCCAGTCGCCACCGCCAATCACGTTGCCGGCCCGCGCGGTGGCCACGGCCACGCCTTCGGCGGCAAGAAAGGAATCCCGGTAGCTGGCCACCAGCAGCTCGGCCGCGGCCTTGCTTGCGCTGTAGGGGTCGTGCCCGCCGAGTGCGTCGTCTTCCCGGTAGGGGTAGAGCCACTCGCGGTTCTGGTAGACCTTGTCGGTGGTCACGACCACCACGGCACGCACCCCGGCGAGCCCGCGCAGCGCTTCGAGCAGATGGCCCGTGCCCATCACGTTGACGGCGAAGGTGTCGACCGGCGCCCGGTAGCCGGCGCGCACCAGCGCCTGCGCCGCCAGGTGCAGCACGATCTCGGGCCGCGCCGCGCGCACCCGGGCGGCCAGGCGCGCCGCATCGCGGATGTCGCAGACATGGCTGGCCATCGACTCGCCGATGCGCGCCAGGCCGAACAGCTGTGGATCGGTGGCCGGCGCCAGCGCCAGGCCGGTCACGTCCGCGCCCATGCGCTGCAGCCACAACGCGAGCCAGCTGCCCTTGAAGCCGGTGTGGCCGGTCAGCAGCACGCGTTTGCCGCGCCAGAAGCCGGCATCCGGCATGGCGGTGTCAGTGCGCATGCCGCCCCGCCCTTCGCTGCTGCTTCACCATGTCTTCCAGGGCGCCCGGCCACTCTGCCACAGCTCTTCCAGCAGATTCTTCTCGCGCAGCGTGTCCATCGGCTGCCAGAACCCGGTGTGTTCGTAGGCCATCAGCTGGCCATCGGCGGCCAGGGCGGACAGCGGCTCGGCCTCCCAGCTGGTGGCGTCGCCGGCGATGCGCGCGAGGCACTGCGGCGACAGCACGAAGAAGCCCCCGTTGATCAGCCCGCCGTCGCCGCGCGGCTTCTCGGTGAAACCCCGCACCTGCTCGCCCTGCAGCAGCAGCGCGCCATAACGCCCTGGCGGCTGCACGGCGGTGACCGTCGCCTGCTTGCCGTGCTGCCGGTGGAACGCGATGGAGGCGCCGATGTCCAGGTCGGCCACGCCGTCGCCATAGGTGAAGCAGAAGGCATCTTCGTTCTTCAGGTACGCGGCGACGCGTTTCAGGCGGCCACCGGTCATCGTGTCATCGCCGGTGTCGACCAGGGTCACGCGCCAGGGCTCGGCGTGTTTCTGGTGCACTTCCATCTGGTTGCTGGCCATGTCGAAGGTCACATCGGACATGTGCAGGAAGTAATTGGCGAAGTACTCCTTGATGACGTAGCCCTTGTAGCCGCAGCAGATGACGAACTCGTTCACGCCGTGGGCCGAGTACATCTTGAGGATGTGCCACAGGATCGGCTTGCCGCCGATCTCGATCATCGGCTTGGGCCGCAGATGCGTCTCCTCCGAGATGCGCGTGCCCAGGCCGCCGGCCAGGATCACGGCCTTCATCGCGCCGCCTCCGTGCACCAGCGCGTGAACATCTCGCGGTAGGCCTGCTCGACGTGCCGCGCGAAGGCCGGCTCGTCCATCAGCGCGCTGGCCTGCATCTGCTGGCGCAGGCCGGCCCGCAGCTGTGCCAGCGCGGCATGGTCCTGCGCCAGGGCCGCGGCCTTGTCGATGTAGTCGTCCTCGGTGCGGGCGATCCACTCCGGATGGCCTGCTCCCTGCAGGATGGAACTGCCCAGGCAACCGACGCTCGGGCGGTCGGCCAGGCTGATGAAAGGAATGCCCATGTACAAGGTCTCGAACAGCGTAGTGCCCGAATTGTGCGGGAAGCAGTCGAGGCCGATGTCGATGCCGCGCAACACGTCCCATGGCGGGCTGTGGCAGCCGATCAGCAGCCTGTCGCGGGTGATGCCCTGGGACGTGAACCGCGCAGCCAGTTCTTCCTGGGTCTCCGCGTCCTGGTAGCTGCGGCTGTCGATGACCAGCCGCGATCCGGGCACGCGCCGCAGCAGCTCGGCCCACACACGCACCGTGCGGTGGTTCACCCGCACCGCCCGTGTCAGCGTACCGAAGGTCACGTGGCCATGGCGTGCGGCCGGCAAGTCGCCGACCTCGCCCATGCGGTCGGCGCCCGCCGGACGGTAGACCCAGCCGACCGGCAGCCGCCAGGGCTGCTCCGAGAACACCCCCTCGCTGCCCGGTGGCGCGCTGGCGGCGTCGGTCAGGAAGTAGTCGATGGCGCTGAGCCCGGTGGTGCAGCCGTAGCCCATCCACGACAGCGACACCGGCGCCGGCTTGCGCGCGAACACGCCCAGCCGGTTGCCGCCGGTGTGGCCGGCCAGGTCGACCAGGATATCGATGCCGTCGGCACGGATGCGCTCGGCCAGCGCCGCGTCGCTCATGCCGCGCGTGGGCACCCAGTGGTCGACGTAACGCTTGTAGCGGGCGGTGGCCGCGTCCTCGCGCAGCAGCTCGGCATAGGCGTAGACCTGCACGGCCGCCTTGTCGTGGTGCGTCAGCAGCGGATCGAGGAAGTTGGCGACCGAGTGGTTGCGGAAGTCCGGCGACACATAACCGACCTTCAGCCGCCGGCCGGGCTGCCGCGCGTTGCCGTGCGGACGCCAGCTGGCATGGTGCGGTACGCAGAACCGCTGGTCGTAGGCACGGTACTCGGCGAACACCTCGTCGCCGGTCTTGTCGGGGTGGTAGTTCAGCACGAACAGCAGGTTGCCGTGGGCGGACGGATCGCCCGGGTTCAGCGCCAGCGCGCGGCGCATGCTGGCCTCGGCCTCGTGCAGTCGGCCCTGGTTCTGCAGCACGATGCCCAGGTTGCCGTGGGCCTGCGCCAGCTCCGGGTTGAGCTCTAGCGCCTTGCGGAAGCCGGCTTCGGCCTCGACCAGGCGCTGCGTCTTGTTGAACACCTCGGCCAGGTTGTTCCAGGCCACAGCCGATGCCGGGTCGAGCGCCAGCGCCGCGCGGCAGCTCTGCTCGGCCTCGTCGACGCGCCCCAGGTCCTTCAGCACCGCGCCCACCTGGGACAACAGCGACGCGTTGCCGGGCTCGATCTCGGCCGCCTTCTGCAGGCAGGCCAGCGCCTCCGGCAGGCGCTGCTGTCCGCGCAGGGCCGTGGCCAGGTTCACGTAGCCGCCGATGAAGCCGGGCCTGCTGCGCAGCGCGTCGCGCCAGTAGACCTCGGAGGCGATCCAGTCGCCGCGCTCCTGCACGATGCGGTCGAGATGGAACTGTGCCTGCGGGAACTCGGCGCGCAGCACCAGCGCCTGGCGGAAGCAGTCCTCGGCCTCGGCCAGGCGACCCTGTGCCTTGAGGCTGGTCCCCAGGTTGTAGTGGGCGTTGGCCGCGTCGGGCTGCAAGGCCAGCGCCTGGCGGAACGCCGCCTCCGCCGCCTGCTCCGCACCCTGCTGCTGCAGCAACAGAGCCAGGTTCGTGTGGGCCTCGGCGAACTCGGGCACCAGCCCGATGGCCTGGCGGAAACTCGCCTCGGCCAGCGTGGCCAGGCCCTGCGCGTGCTCGGCATTGCCACGGGCATAGGCCTGCTCGGCACGCTGCACCAGCGCTTCGATCGGATCGGCGCTGCCCGCGCACCAGGTGGCGAACATGGCGCGGTAGGCCTGCTCCACGTGGCGCGCGAAACCAGCCACGTCCATCAGCACGCTGCGCTGCATGTCGGCGCGCAGGCCCTGCCGCACCGCGGCCAGCGCCGGCAGATCCTGCGCCAGCGCGACCACCTTGTCGGCGTACTCGCCCGGGCTGGCCGCGATCCACTCCGGATGCCCGGCGCCCTGCAGGATGGAGCTGCCCAGGCGGCCCACGCTCGGGCGTCCGGCCAGTGTGACGTAGGGCACGCCCATGTACAGCGACTCGAACAGCGTCGTGCCCGAGTTGTGCGGAAAACAGTCGAGCCCGATGTCGATGCCGCGCAGCAGATCCCATGGCGGGCTGTGGTAGCCGATGTGCAGGCGATCGGCGGCGATGCCGTGCGCCGCGAACTTCTGCGCCAGCGCCTGCTGCGCCGTGGCGTCGACGAAGCTGCCGCTGTCGACCACCAGGTGTGCATCGGGCAGGCGCTTCAGGATCTCGGACCAGACCCGCAGCGTGTGGTGGTTGATCCGCACGTTGCGGGTCAGCGTGCCCAGCGTGACGTGGCCGTTGCGCAGCGCCGGCAGCGGCCCGGCGTCGCCCATGCCTTGCGCGGGCCCGTACGACCAGCCCGCGGGCAGGCGCCACGGCGTCTCGGAGAACAGGTGTTCGCAGCCCGCGGGCGCGCTGGCCTCGTCAGTCAGGTAGTAGTCGATCGCGCGCAGCCCCGTCGTGTAGCCGAAGCCCATCCAGCTCAGCGACACCGGCGCCGGCTTGCGGGCGAACACGCCCAGGCGGTTGCCGACGGTGTGGCCGGCCAAGTCGACCAGGATGTCGATGCCGTCGGCGCGGACGCGATCGGCCAGTGCCGCATCGCTCATGCCGCGCGTGGGCACCCAGTGGTCCACATAGCCCTTGTAGCGGCGCGTGGCGTCGTCCTCGCGCGCCAGCTCGGCGTAGGCCCAGGTTTCGACCACGCCCTTGTCATGGGCCGCGAGCAGCGGTTCGAGGAAGCGGCAGCAGGCGTGGTTGCGGAAGTCCGGCGACACATAGCCGACCTTCAGCCGCCGGCCGGCGCTGCGCGCATTGCGATGCGGCTGCCATGCGCCGCGGTGCGGCGCGCCGAAGCGGCGTTCGTAGTCGGCGTAGGCCGCATAGATCTCCTCGGCACTGAGATCCGGGTGGTAGTTGCAGGTGTACAGCAGGTTGCTGTAGATGTCCTCGTGCCCGGGGGCCAGCGCCAGCGCCCGGCGAAAACTCGCGATCGATTCGTCGAGCCGGCCCTGCTTCTGGTAGGTGATGCCGAAGTTGTTGAACGCCTCGACGTAGTCGGGCTTGAGCTGCACCGCCCTGGCCAGCGAAGCCTCGGCTTCGGCGAAACGCCCCTGGTCCTGCAGCAGGTGGCCGAGGTTGCAATGCACCTCGGCGTCGCCGGGCAGCAGCTGCGCTGCGCGCTGCTTGGCAAACAGGGCATCCGCGGGCCGGCCCAGCGGTTGCAGCATCACGCCCAGCGCCTTCCAGGCAAACCCGTGGTTCGGGTAGCGCTCGGTCAGTGCACGCGCCAGCACCTCGCCTTCGGCAAAACGCCGCTGCTGGAACAGGCGCACCAGTGTGTCCATCTCTTGCGGCGACGGTGCCTGCGCCGGTGCCGCAGCGCCAGGCCACTGGATTGCGGCCACCGGTTTGCGCGGCTTGTCGAGCGGCTTCTTCGGCCCGGCAGCCCAGCGCGCGAACATGTCGCGGTAGGCGGCCTCGACCTTGCGCGCGAATCCCGCCTCGTCCATCAGCGCACTCACCTGCATCTGCGGGCGCAGCATCATCCGCAGCAAGGCCAGTTGCGGCAGGTCCTGCGCCAGCGCCACCACCTTGTCCACATACTCCGCCTCGCTCTGCGCGATCCACTCCGGCCGACCCAGCCCCTGCAGGATCGCGCTGCCGATGCGCCCCACGCTCGGCCGCCCCGCCAGCGTCACGTACGGGATGCCCATGTACAGCGTCTCGAACAGCGTCGTGCCCGAGTTGTGCGGGAAACAATCCAGCCCGATGTCGATGCCCCGCAGCACGTCCCACGGCGGGCTGTGGCAGCCGATGTGCAGCCGCTCTGCCGCGATGCCGCGCTCGGCGAACCGGGCCTCCAGATCGCGGCAGGCCTGGACGTCGGCGAAGTTGCGGCTGTCGATCACCAGGTGCGCATCGGGCAGCCGCCGCAGGATGTCGGACCACACACGCAGGGTGAGGTGGTTGATGCGGATGCTGCGCGACAGCGTGCCCAGCGTGATGTGGCCGCGTGTGGCCGCGGGCAGCGCCGAGACCTCGCCCATGCCGTCGGCCGGCCGGTACACCGCGTACGGCGCATCGGGCAGGCGCCACGGCGCCTCGGAGAACAGGTGTTCGCTGCCCGCGGGCGCACTGGCCTCGTCGGTCAGGTAGTAGTCGATCGCGCGCAGGCCGGTGGTGGTGCCGAAGCCCATCCAGCTCAGCGACACCGGCGCCGGCTTGCGGGCGAACACGCCCAGCCGGTTGCCCTTGGTGTGGCCGGCCAGGTCGACCAGGATGTCGATGCCGTCGGCGCGGATGCGTTCGGCCAGCGCCGTGTCGTCCAGGCCCTGCGTGGGCACCCAGTGGTCGACGTAGCTCTGGTAGCGGGCGGTGGCATCGTCCTCGCGCGCCAGCTCGGCGTAGGCCCAGGTCTCGACCATCTTGCCGTCGTGCCCCTGCAGCAAAGGCTCCAGGAAGCGGCTGCAGGCATGGTTGCGGAAATCCGGCGACACGTAGCCGACCTTCAGCCTGCGCTGGGTCTTGCGTGCGTTGCGGTGTGGCTGCCAGGCGGCGCGGTGCGGGGCGCCGAAGCGGCGCTCGTACTCGGCGTAGGTGGCGTAGATGTCCTCGGCGCTCAGGTCCGGGTGGTAGTTGAGCAGGAACAGCAGGTTGTCGAACAGGTGCTGCGAGTCCAGGCCCAGCGCCAGTGCGCGGCGGTAGCAGGCCACGGCCGCCACCAGGTCACCGCTGTGCTGCAGCACGTTGCCCAGGTTGTGGTGTGCCAGCGCGTAGTCGGGCTTCGCCTCGATCGCCGCCCGGTAGCTGGCCTCGGCCTCGGGCAGACGCCCTTGTTGCTGCAGCAGCAGGCCGAGGTTGCTCCATGCCTGCGCATGGCGCGGCCGCAGCGACAGGGCCTGGCGGTACAGGGCTTCTGCCTGCGCGTGCAGGCCCTGCTCGTGCAGCTGGTTGCCCTGGTTGTAGGCCAGCTCGGCCTGCAGGTCGTCCTGCGCGGTGTCGGCCGGGCTCGCCGCTTCAGGCGTGGGTTGTGCAGCGCTCCAGCGCGCGAACATGTCGCGGTAGGCGGCCTCGACCTTGCGCGCGAATCCCGCCTCGTCCATCAGCGCACTCACCTGCATCTGCGGGCGCAGCATCATCCGCAGCAGGGCCAGCTGCGGCAGGTCCTGCGCCAGCGCCACCACCTTGTCCACGTACTCCGCCTCGCTCTGCGCGATCCACTCCGGCCGACCCAGCCCCTGCAGGATCGCGCTGCCGATGCGCCCCACGCTCGGCCGCCCCGCCAGCGTCACGTACGGGATGCCCATGTACAGCGTCTCGAACAGCGTCGTGCCCGAGTTGTGCGGGAAACAATCCAGCCCGATGTCGATGCCCCGCAGCACGTCCCACGGCGGGCTGTGGCAGCCGATGTGCAGCCGCTCTGCCGCGATGCCCTGCGCCTCGAACCGCGCGACCAGCGCGGCCTGCAGCGCGGGGTCTTCGAACGAACGGCTGTCGATCACCAGGCGCGCGCCCTCGAGGCGGTGCAGGATCTGCGACCAGACCCCGACCGTGCGGTGGTTGATGCGCACGCCCCGGGTCAGCGAACCCAGCGTCACGTAGCCGCGTTCGAGCGCCGGCAGCGGGTTGACCTCGCCCATGCCGGCGCCTGGCCGGTACACGGCGTACGGCGCATCGGGCAGGCGCCACGGCACTTCGGAGAACAGGTGCTCGCTGCCCGCGGGCGCGCTGGCCTCGTCGGTCAGGTAGTAGTCGATCGCACGCAGCCCGGTGGTGTAGCCGAAGCCCATCCAGCTCAGCGACACCGGTGCCGGCTTGCGCGCAAACACGCCCAGCCGGTTGCCCTTGGTGTGGCCGGCCAGGTCGACCAGGATGTCGATGCCGTCGGCGCGGATGCGTTCGGCCAGCGCCGTGTCGTCCAGGCCGCGCGTAGGCACCCAATGGTCGGCATAGCCCTTGTAGCGCTGCGTGGTGGCGTCCTCGTCGTCACGCAGTTCGGCGTAGGCGAACACCTCGACGGCCGTGCGGTCGTGGCGGGCGAACAGCGGCTCCATGAAGAAGGTGCAGGCGTGGTGGCGGAAGTCGGGCGACACGTAGCCGACCCTGAGGCGGCGGGCCGGGTTGCGGTCGTTGCCATGCGCACGCCACTGGCCCACGTGCGGCGCACCGAAGATGCGGTCGTACGACTGGTAGGCCTCGTAGATCTCCTCGGCGCTCTGGTCCGGGTGGTAGTTCAGCACGAACAGCAGGTTGTCGAAGGCCTTGCGGTAGTCGGGCTTGGCCGCGACGGCGCGGCGCAGCGCTTGCGCAGCCTCATCGATCAGGCCCTGCGCGACGTAGATGCCGCTCAGGTTGTTGAAGGCTTCGGCAAAACGCGGGTTCAGCTCGACCGCCTTGCGGAAACACCCGTCGGCCTCGGCCACCTTGCCGGACGCGTTCAGCGCGAGGCCGAGGTTGTTGTGGGCCTCGGCATGTCCCGGCATGATCGCGATGGCGGCGCGCAGCACGACGATGGCCTCGGCAGTCTGGCCCATCTCGAAGTGCGCGCGGCCGAGGTTGCACAGGGCCTCGACATCCTGCGGCAGCAGCTGTGCGGCACGGATCTTGGCCGCCAGCGCTTCCGCCTTCCGGCCCTGCGGCTGCAGCATCGTGCCCAATGCCTTCCACAGGAAACCTTCGTCGGGGTAGCGCGCGATCAGCGCGCGGGCCTGTGCCTCGCCGCGTGCATGGTCGCCGCTGCGGAACAAGGCCACCAGCGCGTGTTTTTCCTGCTCGGGCAGCGGGCCCGCCGGCAAGGTGGGCGCCGGTGCCACCGCCGGCACCGGTGCCAGCATGGGGGCCGCAGCGGCCGGCGGCGTCGGCAGGGCCGGTGCAGTGGCCGGCACCGCCATGCGTTCGGCCAGCGTGTTGGCCGTCGACAACGGCAATCCCTGCGCCCGGGCCAGCGGCAACACCTGCTGCGCCAGGGCGTGCCGGCCGGCACGGATCAGCGCATCGATATAGCTGAACCAGAACTGCGGATTGCCGCTGTCCGCATTGAGCGCGGCCTCGAAATGCGGCAGCGCCTCCTCGGACCGTGCCAGCTGGATCGCGAACAGCACGCCCAGGTTGTGGTGGGCGTCCACGTGGTCGGGCACCTGCGCGAGAACGGCCCGGTACAGGGCCTCGGCTTCCTCGTATTTCCATGCCCGATGGCAAGAGATCGCCTCGCCCAGCAGCTGCGCGACCGCATCCGGGTCGAGCGTGTGCAGATGCGCTGCATCGGTGAGATCGGTCATGGACGTCTGCATGGAATAGGGGTCCCGCAAGGATATCGACCGCGCGTGCCGCGCATGTCCTGAAATGCCTTCGATTCACCGGCCAATTGCACAGCCGGCACCCGCCCCGGTCCCGCAAGATGCCGGGCTTTCGTCCTCCATTTTCAGAGCGGGCCCGATTTGGCGGGTTTCCCGGGCCTTCTTTTTGCTTCGGTGCTTCGCCAGGCCCCGAGGGATCCGATACATTTGCCGAAAAGATCAACTCGAGGTCCGGGCATTGCTGCCCGCCATCCGGTCATCCGTCCAATGCTCTACACCGTCTCATGATCGTTCTCATCGGCTACGCCGTTTCCATGGGGTGCATCTTCGGAGTCTACGTATTCCATGGCGGGAACATCAGCGTGATTCTGCATGCGCTGCCGTTCGAGCTGATCACCATCTTCGGCGGCGCGCTCGGGGCCTTCGCAGTCAACAACCAGCCCAAGGTGCTGAAGGCCACGATCAAGCTGCTGCCGCAGGCGCTGAAGGGCTCGAAGTACACCAAGGTGCGTTATCTCGAACTGATGGCGCTGCTCTACGACATCCTGCAGAAGGCTCGCAAGGAAGGGCTGATGGCGATCGAGAAGGACGTCGAGTCGCCGCACGAGTCGGAGATCTTCAAGAAATATGCGACGGTCGGCAGCGACCACCATGTGGTCGAGTTCATGACCGACTACCTGCGCATGATGGTCTCGGGCAATCTCAACGCCCACGAGATCGAGTCGCTGATGGACAGCGAGATCGACACCCACCACCAGGAGGCGCATGCGCCGGTGGCGGCGATCGCCCGGCTCGCCGGCGCGCTGCCGGCGTTCGGCATCGTGGCCGCGGTGCTGGGGGTCGTGAACACGATGGGCTCGGTCGGCCAGCCACCAGCGGTGCTGGGCGGCATGATCGCCTCGGCGCTGGTCGGCACCTTCCTCGGGATTCTGCTGGCCTATGGCGTGGTCGAGCCGCTCGGCGGCCTGCTCGAGCAGAAGGGCGAAGACAGCTCGAAGGAGCTGCAGTGCATCAAGACCACGCTGCTGGCCAGCATGCAGGGCTACAACCCGTCGACCGCCATCGAGTTCGGCCGCAAGGTGTTGTTCTCGACGGAACGGCCCAGTTTTGCAGAGCTGGAAGCCCATGTCCGTGGTAAAAAATGACCACCATCCACTTGTGAGCGACTGAAAGCCCCCACCCCATGGCCGGAGACGGTAAAAAGCTGCAGCCGATCATCGTCAAGAAGGTCAAGAAAGGTGGCCATTCGGCGCATGGCGGCGCCTGGAAGATCGCCTATGCCGACTTCGTGACGGCCATGATGGCCTTCTTTCTGCTGATGTGGCTGCTGGGCTCCACGTCGGAGGGTGACAAGAAGGGGCTGTCGGATTATTTCAGTGCGCCGCTCAAGGTCGCGATGCAGGGCGGCAGCGGCGCCGGCGCCAGCGACAGCATCCTGTCCGGCGGCGGCAAGGACCTGACGCGCCAGACCGGCCAGGCCGGGCGCGGTTCGGGCGACGACCCGCTCAAGAAGAAGATGTCGGAAGACCAGGCCAAGGCCGAGATCGCCAAGCAGGACGCCAAACGCATCCAGACCCTGCGCGCCAAGATCGACGCGCTGATCACCAACAACCCCAAGCTCAACGAATACCGCTCGCAGATCCGCATGGAGACCACGCCCGACGGACTGCAGATCCAGATCGTCGACGACCAGAACCGCCCGATGTTCGACAGCGGCAGTGCGTTGGTCAAACCCTACATGCGCGAGATCCTGCGCGAGATCGGCACGGCGCTGAACGGCGTCGAGAACCGCATCAGCCTGGCCGGCCATACCGACAGCACGCCCTACGGCAACGGCGAGCGCGGCTACAGCAACTGGGAACTGTCGGCCGACCGGGCCAACGCCTCGCGCCGCGAGCTGGTCGCCTCCGGCATGCCCGACGAGAAACTGGCGCGCGTGGTGGGCCTGGCGGCCAGCAGTCTGCTGGATCCGCAGAACCGATCGGCACCGGTCAACCGGCGCATCAGCATCACCGTGATGACGCGCGAGGCGGAGGCCAGACTGATCGGGGATGCCACAATAGCGCCGTCCGCGCCCATTGCTCTGGCAGAATCCCCGGCAAATACCGCCCCGGCGCGGGCGGAATCGAAACCCTGAGGACTCTGAAAGCCCAAGAGATGCGCCTTATTTCTGCAAACTCCAGTCGAAAGGGGCAAATGTGGCCAACGACCTTCGCTTTCTGATCGTCGACGATTTCTCGACGATGCGGCGCATCGTGCGCAACCTGCTGAAAGAAAGCGGTTATTCCGACGCCGAAGAGGCCGAGGACGGCGTCGCCGCGTTGCAAAAGCTGCGCAACGGCCGCTTCGATTTCGTCGTCAGCGACATCAACATGCCCAACATGAACGGCTTCGAGCTGCTGGGCCAGATCAAGCAGGACGAGAAACTGAAGCACCTGCCGGTGCTGATGGTGACCGCCGAAGCCCGCAAGGAAGACATCGTCGCGGCCGCACAGGGCGGCGCGGCGGGCTACATCGTCAAGCCCTTCACCAAGGCGACGTTGGAGGAGAAGGTCGCGCACATTCTCAAGAAGCTGGGGTTGTAAGACCACCATGCACACGAGCGCCACGCCTTCGACCCCCAGCACCACGGAACCGGACGCTCCCGTCGAGGTCCACCAGAAGATCGGGCTGCTGACCCGCCAGCTCCACGACTCGCTGGCAGAGCTCGGCTATACCGACAAGCTGCGCGGCTCCGTCGACGAGCTGCCCGACGCGCAGAGCCGGCTCTCCTACATCGCCCGGCTCACCGGCGAGGCCGCCGAAAAGGTGCTGAGCCGCGTCGAGCTGGCCAAGACCGACCAGGATTTCATCACCGCCGAAGGCCGGCGCGTATGCTCCATGCTGCTGAAAGACCCCGTTGCCGCGGTCGCGACCGGCCAGGTCTACAACTTCCTGACAGACGTCGAACGGGTGGGCAAGGACATCGACAGCCACCTGACCGAGATCATGATGGCGCAGGACTTCCACGACCTGACCGGCCAGGTGATCGCCCGCGTGGTGAACCTCGCCGCGACGATCGAGGAGCAGCTCGTCTCCCTGCTGATCCAGACAGCCCCCACGCCGGCGCCGGTCGTGGTCCAGGCCGCACGCCAGGCGTTAGCAGGCCCGGTAGTTGACGCCGCCCCGGGCGCCGATGTGGTCACCGACCAGTCGCAGGTCGACGACCTGCTGGCCAGCCTGGGGTTTTAGCTCCCCCCGTTTGGGCGGCGCACTGCGTGTCGCCGCCCCATCCCCCCTCAGGGGGCGCAGCCAGCGGCCCGGCGGAGCCAGTTCCGCGGCTGTCCACGAAAAGGCAGCGCCGTGGTGTCTGCGCGCGCCGCAGACGCTGCCGGTCACCCTTGATTAGCCCCGCCAAGGGGCCTCTTATCGGGCTTTAGCTTCGGGTCGTGCTGCCGACAATGCGGGTCACCCCACCCGCTCGCCATGGAATCCAACAGCCAAGACCGCAACCTGCCAGCGTCGGAGCGCAAGCTCCAGCAAGCGCGCAAGGACGGTCAGGCATCGCGTTCGAAGGATCTTTCGCATCTGGCGGTGCTGGGCACCGGCAGCTTCGCGCTGCTGCTGCTGGCGCCGGTGTTCTTCGACCGGCTGAAGCTGGCGCTGACGCAGCAGTTCGTGTTCCGCGCCGACGTGCTGACGCACAGCAGCCACATGCTCGACCGGCTGCAGCAGATGACCGCCATCGGCCTCGTGGCCAGCGTGGTGTTCGCCGCGATCGTGCTGGCCGCGGCCGTGGGCAGTGCGGTCGCCGCGGGCGGCTGGGTCGCCAGCCTGAAGCCGATCACGCCCGACCTGATGCGGCTCGATCCGTTCGCCGGCATCAAGCGGCTGGTCTCCAAGGAACAGATCGTCGACGTGCTGAAGGTCATCGTCATCACGCTGATCCTCGGCGCCGTCGCCTGGTCGTACGTGGCCGGCAGCATCAAGACCGTGGCGTCTATGGTGATGCAGCCATCGGCAGGCTCGCTGCGCACGCTGGGTGCGTGGCTGACGACCGGCATGGCACTGCTGCTGTTGGTCGTGTTCGCGGTCGCGCTGATCGACGTGCCGTTGCAGGCATTCCTGATGAAGGCGCGGCTCAAGATGTCGCACCAGGAAGTGAAGCAGGAGCACAAAGAGTCCGATGGCAACCCGCACACCAAGGGCAAGATGCGCGCTCGCGCCCGCGAGATCGCGAACCGCAGCAGCGTGCAGGCCGTGCCGCGGGCCGATTTCGTGCTGATGAACCCGACCCACTTCGCGGTGGCGCTGCGCTACGACGAGAAGACCATGGGCGCGCCGCAGGTCATCGCCAAGGGCGCCGACCTGGTGGCCATGGCGATCCGCGACATGGCGCAAACCCACTCGGTGCCGGTGCTGCAGTCGCCGATGCTGGCGCGCGCGCTGTATGCGCATGCCGAACTCGACGGCGAGATCCCGTCCACGCTCTACACCGCCGTGGCCCAGGTGCTGGCCTACGTCTACCGGTTGAAGGCGGCGATGCGCGGCGAAGGCCCGATGCCCGAGGCGCAGCCCGATCCGTTCGTGCCGCCGGAACTCGATCCGCTGGGCCATACGGTGCTGGCCGAAGCTGAGGGCGCCAAGTGAACCCGCAACTGCGCAACGCACAGGCCTGGCTGCAGCGCAACGGCCCGCACATCCGCGGCGCCGCCGCACCGATGCTGGTGGTCGCGATCCTCGCGCTGATGGTGCTGCCGATCCCGTCGTGGATGCTGGACACCTTCTTCACGATCAACATCGCCGTCGCGCTGATGGTGATGATGGTGGCCGCCTACATGACGCGGCCGCTCGACTTCGCCGCCTTCCCGTCGGTGCTGCTGCTGACCACGCTGATGCGGCTGTCGTTGAACGTCGCGTCGACCCGGGTGGTGCTGCTGGAAGGCCACACCGGCCCCGGCGCGGCGGGTGCGGTGATCGAATCCTTCGGCCACTTCCTGATCGGCGGCAACTTCGCGGTCGGGCTGATCGTGTTCGCGATCCTGGTGGTCATCAACTTCGTCGTCGTGACCAAGGGCGCCGAGCGCATTGCCGAAGTGTCGGCCCGCTTCACGCTGGACGCGATGCCGGGCAAGCAGATGGCGGTGGACGCCGACCTGAACGCCGGCCTGATCAACGAGAAGGAAGCCAAGCGCCGCCGCGCCGAAGTGGCCGAAGAGGCCGAGTTCTTCGGCTCGATGGACGGCGCCTCGAAGTTCGTGCGGGGCGATGCCGTCGCAGGCATCCTGATCCTGATCATCAACATCGTCGGCGGCTTCGCCATCGGCATCCTGCAGCACGACCTCACGGCAGGCAAGGCGGCCGACACCTACATCCTGCTGGCGGTCGGCGACGCGCTGGTGGCGCAGATCCCCGGCCTGCTGATCTCGGTCGCGGCGGCGATGGTGGTCTCGCGCGTCGGCAAGGAGCAGGACATCGGCGTGCAGATCGTGCAGCAGCTGTTCAACTCGCCGCGCACGCTGGCCATCACCGCCGTGATCGTCGGGCTGCTGGGGCTGGTGCCCAACATGCCGCACACGGTGTTCCTCGCCACGGCTGCCGTGCTGGGCTACGGCGCCTGGTCGCTGTCGCGCAAGCCGCCACCGGCCGACCCCGATGCCCTGCCGCCGCCACCGCCGTCCGATGGCGAGGCGACCTGGGACGACCTGCAGCCGGTCGACCTGCTCGGCCTGGAACTCGGCTACCGCCTGATCACGCTGGTCGACAAGACACGCCAGGGCGATCTGCTGAACCGCATCAAGGGTGTGCGCCGCAAGTTCGCGCAGGAGGTAGGCTTCCTGCCGCCGGCCGTGCACGTGCGCGACAACCTCGAATTGAAGCCCAGCGCCTACCGCATCACGCTGCGTGGCGTGGTGGTCGGCGAGGGCGAAGCCTTCCCCGGCATGTACCTGGCCATCAACCCGGGCGGCATCACCACGCCGCTGATCGGCACCGCCACCACCGACCCGGCCTTCGGCCTGCCAGCGCACTGGATCGACGAACGGCAGAAGGAAGCCGCACAAATGGCGGGCTTTACCGTGGTTGATTCGGAAACCGTGATGGCGACGCATTTGTCACACTTGATGCAGGTGCAGGCCGCACGTCTGCTGAGCCGCACCGAGACACAGCAACTGGTGGAACACGTGACCCGGCTGGCCCCCAAACTGATCGAGGAAGTCGTGCCCAAGATGGTACCGATCGCGACCTTCCAGAAGGTGCTGCAACTGCTGCTCGAGGAGTCGGTGCACATCCGCGACATCCGCACCATCGTCGAGTCGCTGGCCGAACACGCAAGCACGATCACCGACCCGTTGGAGCTGGCCCGCCGCGTGCGCATCGCGCTGGCGCCGGCGATCGTGCAGCAGATCTATGGCCCGACCCGCGAGCTCAACGTGATCGCGATCGAGCCCAGCCTGGAGCGGCTGCTGGTGCAGGCGCTGGGCAACAACGCCGGCCCCGCGCTCGACCCGGGCGTCGCCGAGCTGCTGACCAAGAACGCCGCCGATGTCGCGATGAAGCAGGAAGAGCTGGGCGTGCCCGCCTGCCTGCTGGTGCCCGACCAGATCCGCAATGCGATCTCGCGCCTGGTGCGCCGCGTCGCGCCGCGGCTGCAGGTGCTCGGGCACAGCGAGATCCCCGAGACCCATTCGATCCGTATCGGCCCCATCCTCAAGGGCGCCTTGACATGAGACACCCCGCTTCGTTGCCGTGGACCACAGGTCGCGCCCTGCGCGCTGGAGAACTTGCATGAACATTCAGAAATTCACCGGTGCGACCTCGCGCGAAGCGCTGGCCAAGGCCCGCATGGCCTTCGGCGACGGCACGCTGATCCTGTCGAACCGCCCGACGCCGAACGGCGTCGAGGTGGTCGCCACGGCGGAGGACTCGCTGTCGGCACTGGACCAGACGCACGCGCTCGCGCACCAGCCCGCACCCCGGCCGGCATCGCGCGCCCCGCTGTCGGCCACGCCGAGCGCCCCGATGGACGCCACCCCCGTGGAAGCCGACACCGAGCAGCTGGCGATGAGTACGCTGTCGTTCCAGGACTATGTGCGCGAACGCATGCTGCGCCGCCGGCACGAGGCGCTGTCGGGTCCGAACGACGAAGGCCTGCCGTCCCGCGAGGCAGCGCCCGCCAAGCCGGCACCGGTGCCGTTGACCATCGCCCCACCGCCGCAGATGGCGCCCTCCACGCCCCCCCGCGTACAGCACGCGATCCCGTCGGTGCTGGCCGCAGCCGCCAAGGCCCGGCCCGTGCAGCAGATCGTCACCACGCCCATCGCGGCACCCGCGCAGCAAGGTATCGTCGACGAACTGCAGGCGATGAAGCAGATGATCGAGGAACGCTTCAGCACGCTGGCCTGGCTGGGCCAGGCCAAGCAGGATCCGATCCAGTCGAACCTGATGCTGAAGCTGATCCGCGCCGGCTATTCGCCGAGCCTGGCCCGCGCCATGCTGGAACGCCTGCCCGGCGAACTGGACGCCAACGAGGCCGTGCGCTGGATCACCGAGGTGCTGGAGCGCAACCTGCGCACCGACGCCGCCGGCGAATCGCTGTTCGAAGAGGGCGGCATCTATGCGCTGGTCGGCGCCACCGGCGTCGGCAAGACCACCACCGCCGCCAAGCTCGCCGCCCACTGCGTGAAGATGCATGGCGCCGGCAGCGTCGGGCTGATCACGCTCGACACCTACCGCATCGCCGCACACGAGCAGTTGCGCACCTACGGGCGCATGCTCGGCGTGGTGGCCCATCTGGCGCACGACCGCGCGGCCTTGCAGGATCTGCTGACCCTGCTGGCCGGCAAGAAGATGATCCTGGTCGACACCACCGGCATCGCACCGCGCGATCCGCGCAAGCGCGACATGCTCGACGTGCTCGACCTGCCGCGTGTCAACCGCCTGCTGGTGCTCAACGCCGGCGGCCATGGCGACACGCTGGACGACGTGCTGACCTCGTTCAAGACCAGCGGCGTGCAGCAGGCCATCCTGTCGAAGATCGACGAGGCCGTGAAGCTCGGGCCGGCACTCGACGCCATCGTGCGGCACCAGCTGGTGTTGCGCGGTGTCTGCAATGGCCAGCGCGTGCCCGAGGACTGGGAACAGGCTGACGCCGGCAAACTGGTCCGCGCCTCGATGCGCACCAGCATCCGATCGGCCTACGACCCCAAGGCCGAAGACCTGAACTTCTTCTTCTCGAACGCCAGCGACGGCACGGAGCGCAAGGAACGCGCGCATGCTTGAGCCCTTCGCCGACCAGGGCGAGAGCCTGCGGCACAGCGCACCCCAGGCATCGCTGCGGCTGATCGCCCTGGTGAGCCAGGGCGATTCGGACACGGAGCAGCCGCTGCTGTGGCAGCTGTGCACGGCCCTGCAGGGCTTCGGCTACCCGCCGGTGGTGCTGGACGGCACCAGCCGCGAGTCGGCCCAGCACCCCGGTTTACAGAATCTGCTGGACCATGCACACTGGCCCTCGCTGGACGGTGGCAGTACGGGCTGGCAGGTGATGCCGGCCGCCACGGGGCTCGCGAGCCTCGCCCGCTCCAGCCATGGAGACAACATGGCGTTGCAGCCCCTGGCCCCTCTGTTTCGCGCGTACAGCGTGCTGCTGGTGTATGGCCGCATCGAGCTGCTGATGCCGGTGCTGGCCGGCAGCGGCGTGCAGCCGGTGCTGGCCGTCACGTCGCCGCGCGCCTCGGTGATGCGCGGCTACCGCACCTTCAAGCAGTTGCTGCTGCAGGGGCGGCTGACACCCACGCTGGTCGCGATGGCCACGACGCCCTTGCGCAATGCCGAGGCCGCCGCCCGCAGCGCCGGCAAAACCCTGCAAAAATGCGCCATGACCCATCTTGGCTGCCACACCGACCTGACGACCGTGCGCGGGGAAGGCGCCGCCGGCGGCCGTGCCGACGATGCGCACCGCCTGGCCTTGCGCCTGCTCGAGAACGCCGTGACGGTCGACAGCCCCGCCTACGCCAGCCAGCCGGCATGGCCACCGGTCTACCGGCCCCGGCAACCCGAGTTCGCGCAGGCTTTCTGATGTACACCGCGAAGGGCCAGTTCGACCGCGAGCACATGATCCGGCAATACGTGCCGCTGGTCCGCCGTCTGGCGCACCACATGATCGCCAAGCTGCCGCCGAACATCGAGCTCGACGACCTGATCCAGGTCGGCATGATCGGCCTGTCGGAAGCATTGACGCGCTACGAAGTCACGCAGGGCGTGCAGTTCGAGACCTTCGCCACGCAGCGCATCCGCGGCGCGATGATCGACGAGCTGCGCGAGAGCGACTGGATGTCGCGCGGCTCGCGCAAGAGCCAGAAAGACATCGAGCGTGCGGTCCAGCGCGTCGAACAACGGGTGGGGCGCAGCCCCAAGGAATCCGAAATCGCAGAAGAACTGGGGATGACGTTGAGCGATTACCAGGACTTGCTCGGCAAGGTGCGCGGGACGCAGCTTGTCTATCTCGAAGACATGACCGGCGGCGACGACGACGATGGTTTCCTCGACCGGCACACAGCCGATGCCGATGGGGACCCGATGGAGCAGCTGCGCGACAGCCGCCTGCGCGCGGCCCTGGTCCAGGCCATCAAGTCGCTGCCCGAGCGCGAGCAGTACGTGATGAGCATGTACTACGAGAAAGACCTGAACCTGAAGGAAATCGCCGTTGTGCTCGGCATCACCGAGTCACGCGTCTGCCAGCTGCACAGCCAGTCGGTCGCGCGGTTGCGGGCGAAGATGCGGAGTCATTGAGCTCGCCCCCAGTCTGCGCGCACTGCGTGTCGCTTCGCCAACCCCCTACCGGGGGCACTACCTGCGGCCCGGCGGAGCCGGTTCCGCGGTATTCACGAAAAGAGAGGGAAGCTTGACGCCGTTGGGGCAATGCCCCCATCTGGCGCTTTAGTTCGCGGCGGCGGCGTAGATGCGGGCGGAGGAGGTCTTGAAGGCGCCGGGCTTGCCGGTTCCGTAGGTGGCCGAGGCTTCCATCGGCAATACCGAGGCCAGCGTGCGGTCGACCAGGACCGAGCGGCGCGCGAGTTGTTCGCGCTGGCGCACCAGATCCTGCGACACCCGTGCCAGGCGGCTGCGCACCGCGGCCTGCTGGAGCACGCGCGGCGGTTCGGTGCTGGTGGCGTTGGACAGGTCGACCATCGCCTGGCGCAGCGCCGTCGAGGCGGTTTCGAGGGCCGGGGCGTCGCCCTGCACCAGCAGCGCGGACATGCCGCCGAGCAATTGCTCGACTTCGGACAGGCTGGCTTCGAAACGCGGCGACATCATGGAAGGAAGGTGAATCGGATCAGGTGCCGACAGTGAAGTGGGTGGCGTCCATTGCGTCAGTTGCGTCAGTTGCGTTTGGGCGACAGCATTTCCTGCGCGTTGGACAGCATCTTGTCGGCGATGGCTTCGGCATCGACCTTGTAGGTACCGTCGTCGATCTGGGCACGGATGGTCTCGACCTTGGAGAAATCGATGTCGGAACTCTCACCACGGCTGCTGGCTTCGAGCGTGCGCGAGAGCTTGGACACGGACACCGATGCGCCCGCGTTCGGCGTGACCGCGGCGGTCTTCGCCACGGTGGCGGCGTCGTCCTGCCCTGGCCGCTTGGCAGCCGCCGCAGGAATCGATCCGACTTGCGGCTCGGGTGTTTGACCAATTTTCATCGCTCTCTCCATAAGCCTCGAAGACAAGGCATCGTAGCAATGGTTTCGGCAGCGCTTTCATAAACTTGAGGGGAACCGGGCTGAATCGCAGGGCTTTTTTTCAGAGTTCGAGCCGGACTGTACGGGCGTCCAGCACCACGCCGGACATGATGCGCCCGTTTTCCATGCGCACCCGCGCCGGCTGGCCCACCACACCGGCGCTCAGCGCCTGGCCGTCCGACATCACCTGGAACCCCGTGCCCTGGGCGACCACCCGCACCTGGGTGCCGGCCTGGAACACGGTCGCGGGTTTGACCATCGAATGGCGGATGGCCTGGCCCGGCGTCCAGTTGCGCGCGGCGATCTGGCCCAGCCACAGCGACGGGTCGGCGACCACCGGCGAGCTGTCGTCCGCCCAGTCGGCCTCGGCCTCCATCGCGTCGTCCATCGTCAGCACCGCCCCCTGCTGCACCGGCCCGCGCGCCACCCAGGCCGGGCCGAAGGCCTTGACGGTGATCGGCAAAAACACGTTCCAGCGGGTCGTGCCTTCCAGGCAGCGCAGGCCCAGCCGGGTCTTGCCCCAGAGCCGGCCGCCCGGTGGCAGATAGGGTTCGACCTTGGCACAGGGCGCCAGCCGCAGGCGGCTGTCGAGTGAGCCAACGCTCACTTCCATCCGCAACGCAGTGTTGCCGACCGGCGGCGCCTTGGCCACCGCGTCGTCCAGCCAGCGCTGCGTGGTCTGCACGAACTCGGGTACGGGTGCATCGGACGCAGCCGGCGCCGGGCTCTGGGCCTCGACCTGCAAGGCCGTCAGCAGCAGCGCCATCACCGTGCAGCGGTGCAGCATCGGAAATCGGGCCATAAGGGTTCTCCGAAAAAGAGGCGGCGTCGCCGAGGGTCGGCACACGCACTTCGACCCGAAGAACTATAGGCAGGCGCCGCCCGGCCGAAGCGGCGAACTGCACGCCAATCACCCCCCTCATCCCTCCATCGAAAAACTCAAGTCCTTTCCATAATTTCCGTCACCCCACTCGCCCGGATCTCCCCGGCAGCACGGGGCCACAGCGCGAGAGAGGTGTCGTATGTTGGACAAATTGGTGGGAAGTATCGATTTCCAGGCCCGGGCGCTGATGCTGCGCTCGGAGCGCCAGCGCACCATCGCCAGCAACATCGCCAACGTCGACACGCCCGGCTATGTGGCCCGCGACTACAAGTTCGGCGATGCGTTGCGCAGCGCCACCGGTACCAAAGACGGCGCGACCGTGACGATGGCACAGACCGCGACCGACGCGCGGCACCTGCAGTTCTCGTCGATCGGCGAACTCGGCAGCGGGGCGCAGCAGCTGGGCTACAGCGTGCAGAGCCAGCCGAATCTGGACAACAACACCGTCGACCTGGACCGCGAACGCGCGAACTTCGCCGACAACACCGTGCGTTACGAAGCCGCGCTGCGTTTCATCAACGGCCAGTCGAAGACCATGCTGAGCGCCATCCAGGGCCAGTAAATGAACACCCCCGTTTCTTGCTCACTGCGTGTAGCCGAATCCCCCCTCAAGGGGGCGCACCCAGCGGCCCGGCAGAGCCGGTTCCGCGGGTGCACGCGAACGGGCTTCGCTGCGCTTGCCGGTGGTACGCGGTTGGACAACTGAGAGGAAGCTGCGATGTCCATGTTTTCCATTTTTGGCGTGTCCGGCAGCGCGATCAGCGCGCAGTCGCAGCGGCTCAACGTCGTGGCCAGCAACCTGGCCAACGTCGATGCCGTTGCGGGGCCGGATGGCAAGGCCTACAAGGCGCGCCAGATCACGTTCCAGACCACGCTGATGGGCGCCGACAGTTCGGCCGGCGTGTCGGTGAAGGCTGTGACCGAAAGCGAGCAGCCGGGCCGCAAGGTGCTCGACCCCAACCATCCCTCGGCCGATGCCGACGGCTACGTGACCCATTCCAACGTCAATGCCGTCGACGAGATGGTCAACATGATCTCGGCCTCGCGTTCCTACCAGAACAACGTCGAGGTGATGAACACCGCCAAGACGCTGCTGCTGAAGACGCTGCAGATGGGCCAATGATCGCCTCCAGGAACCCACTGCCATGACCGCTATCAGCAACGACCTTCTCGCCAGCATCAACGGCACCGCGACGAGTTCGAGCACGACCTCGTCCTCGACCGCTGCGCAGGACCGGTTCCTCACGCTGCTCGTCGCGCAGCTGAACAACCAGGATCCGATGAATCCGATGGACAACGCGGAGATGACGAGCCAGATCGCGCAGATCAACACCGTCACCGGCATCGAGAAGCTCAACTCCACCATCACCGGCATTGCCGCCCAGGTAGCCGCGATGCAGGCGCTCTCGAGCACCTCGCTGATCGGGCGCGACGTGCTGGTCGAAGGCAATGCGCTGACCGTGACCGACGGCGTCGCCAAGGGTACGTTCGACCTGGCCGGCAAGACCACGGCCACCAAGGTCGACGTCGTCACGCCTGGCGGCAAGGTGGTCGGCACGGTCGACCTGGGCGCGATGACAGCCGGCCGCCAGTCGTTCGACTGGAAGGTGCCGAGCGGTGTCGACAGCGCCGGCCTGACCTTCAAGGTCACCGCGACCAGCGGCACCGCCACCGTCACCGCCACCGCGCTCGAGCGCGCCAAGGTCACCTCGGTCGGCACCAACGATGCCGGCATGACGGTGCAACTGCTGAACCACGCCGAAGTGCCCTACACCAGCGTGCGGGCCGTTCTCTGAATCTTTCCCGCCGCGTTTCGCCCTTACACAGGAGCATCCCATGAGTTTTCAGCAAGGCCTGTCCGGCCTCAAGGCCGCCAGCACCAATCTGGACGTGATCGGCCACAACATCGCCAACGCGAACACCACCGGCATGAAGTCCTCGCGGGCCGAGTTCGCCGAGCTGTATGCGTCCAACCTCGGCTCGTCGGGCGGTGTCAGCACCGGCATCGGCGTCGAGACTTCGACCGTGGCCCAGCAGTTCACGCAGGGCAACATCAGCATCACCGGCAACACGCTGGACGTGGCGATCAACGGCAACGGCTTCTTCCAGGTCGAGCAGACCAACGGCAACACCGCCTACACCCGCGACGGGTCGTTCAAGCTGAACGCACAGGGCGAGATCATCACCAACGACGGCGCGCACCTGCTGGGCATTCCGGCAGAGGCCGACGGCACCATCCTCTCGGGCGGCAAGACCGGCCCGATGGTGTTGCCCAACGGCGGCTCGATTCCGGCCAAGGAAACGACCGAAGCGTCCGTGACGCTCAACCTCGACACCCGCGCTGTCGTGGCCACCGGCACCGTCGGCCCACCGTCCACGCTCGAGCCGCCGCTGGCCACCTACGGCACGTCGATGAACGTCTACGACAAGCAGGGCGTGGCCGTGCCGGTTGCGATCTACTTCACCAAGACGGCCGTGAACACCTGGGACGCCTATGCCAGCATCGATGGCGCCGACCCGACGCTGCTGACGCCTTCGCTGACCTTCGACGCCACCGGCCTGCCGACCGACCCGACCGCGCTGGCCAACATCGTGCTGACGATCCCCGACGATCCGGCGCGCGGCGGCACGTTCCCGCCCGACATCCAGCTCGACCTGTCCAAGGCGACGCAGTTCGGCGAGAAGTTCGGTGTCTCGAAGGTCGAGCAGGACGGCCAGGAGTCGGGCAAGCTGACCGGCATCTCGATCGACGAGAACGGCATCGTCCAGGGCAACTATTCGAACGGCAAGCAACTGGCCGCCGGGCAGATCCAGCTGGTGACGTTCACCAACGTGCAGGGCCTGGCGCCGATCGGCGGCAACCTCTGGCTGCGCACCCCGTCGTCCGGCGACCCGAGTTCCACCGGCGCTCCTGGCAGCGGCAACCTCGGCAAGTTGCGCGCCGGCGCATTGGAAGACTCCAACGTCGACCTGACCTCCGAGCTGGTGAACATGATGACCGCGCAGCGTGCCTATCAGGCCAACGCGCAGACCATCAAGACGCAGGACCAGGTGATGTCGACCCTCGTCAACTTGCGTTGACAGCGGCGTAACCGTCACGAGCCCCTGAGCCATGGACCACATCATCTACACCGCGATGACCGGCGCCACCGCGGCGGCCAACCGGCAGGCGGTGCTGGCCCACAACCTGGCCAACGTGTCCACCAACGGCTTCCGTGCCGAGATGTCGACCTACCGCGCCGTGCCGCTGAACGGCACCGGGTCGAGCACGCGGGTATTCGCGCTCGAAGCCACGGCCGGCTATCTCGACACGCCCGGTCCGGTACAGCGCACCGGCCGCAATCTCGATGCGATGGCGCAAGGCAATGCCTGGTTCGCGGTGCAGGGGCTGGATGGCACGGAAACCTATACCCGCAACGGCGCATTCGAGGTGTCGGCTGCCGGCACGCTGGTCAACAGCTATGGCCTGCCGGTGCTGAGCGACGGCGGCGCACCCATCGACGTGCCGCCCGGCGCGCTGGTGACGATCGGCTACGACGGCACGGTCAGCGCCAAGGTCGGCAACCTGCCGGGGACCAATCTAGGGCGCCTGAAGCTCGCCACGCCGACGGCCGAAGACCCGCTCAAGCGCGGCGACGACGGCCTGTACCGCGCGACCTCCGGCGATCCGTTGCCGGCGGACGCGAATGCCCGGCTGCAGACCGGCGCGCTCGAAGGCTCGAACGTCAACGCGGTCGAGACCATGGTCGGCATGATCGCCGCCGCCCGTGAGTTCGAGACCCAGATGCGGCTGCTGCAAGCCGCCGAATCCGGCGACAAGAGCGCCAGCCAACTGCTTGGAGTGCAGGGTTGATCCCTGAGGAACCCACATCATGATCAATTCCCTTTGGATCTCCAAGACCGGCATGGAAGCCCAGCAGACGCAGCTGGACGTGATCTCGCACAACCTCGCGAACGTCTCGACCACCGGCTACAAGCGTGCCAACGCGGTGTTCGAAGACCTGATCTACCAGAACCTGCGCCAGGTCGGTGCCAACAACACCGAGACCGCGCAGTTGCCCACCGGCCTGCACCTCGGCCTGGGTGTGCGCACCGTGGCCACCAGCCGCTCGTTCGCGCAGGGCACGGTGCAGCTGACCAACAACGCCTTCGACGTGGCGATCAAGGGCAACGGCTTCTTCCAGGTCACGCTGCCCGACGGCTCGATCGGCTACACCCGCGACGGCAGTTTCCAGGTCGACTCGCAGGGCCGCATGGTCACCGCGAGCGGGCTGCAGATCGCCAACGGCGTGACGATCCCGATCAACGCGCAGAGCGTGACCATCGGCGAGACCGGCAGCGTGTCGGTGATGCTGCCGGGCAATGCGGCGCCGCAGACGGTCGGCACCATCGCGCTGACCAACTTCATCAACCCGGCCGGCCTCGAGCCGCGCGGCGGCAACCTCTACATCGAGACCGCTGCCTCGGGCCAGCCGCAAGGCGGCACGCCCGGCACCAACGGCCTGGGCACGCTGATGCAGAGCTACCTTGAAACCTCGAACGTCAACGTCGTGCAGGAACTGGTGACGATGATCCAGACGCAGCGCGCCTACGAGATGAACTCGAAGGCGGTGCAGACCTCCGACCAGATGCTGCAGAAGCTCGCGCAGCTGTAAGGCACGGGAGCCTGTGATGCGCGCGCTGTTCCTCCTGTTGTCGCTGGCCACCCTGCTGCTGACCGGCTGCGAATCGCTGCAGCAGCAGCCCAAGGTCGATTTCGCCGAGCCGACCACGCCACGCCCCACCGCGCAGCCGCCGGCCGCACCGCCGGCGCCGAGCGGCAGCCTGTTCTCGAACGTGCGTTACCGCCCGGTGTTCGAGGACCGCAGGCCGCGCCTGGTCGGCGACTCGCTGACGATCCAGATCGTCGAGAACGTCAGCGCCAGCCAGAAATCGTCGTCCACCGTGGACCGTACCGCCAACAACAGCGCCAGCGTGACGGCGTTCCCGTTCCTGTCGGCCAAGCTGGCCGGCAAGCTGGCGGTCGGCGCCGGCTCGGAGAGCGCGTTCGAAGGCAAGGGCGGCACCGAGAGCGCCAACACCTTCTCGGGCACGATCACCGTGACCGTGGTTGACGTGCTGCCGAACGGCCACCTGATGGTCACCGGCGAGAAGCAGATCGGCGTGAACCAGAACGTCGACGTGCTGCGCTTCTCGGGCACGGTCGACCCCCGCGCCGTGCAGCCGGGCAGCATCGTCGCGTCGACCCAGGTCGCCAACGCACGCATCGAATCCAAGGGCCGCGGCGCACAGCAGGAGGCCCAGACAATTGGCTGGTTGTCGCGGTTCTTTTTGAGCGTTTTGCCGTTCTGACGCTCCGGACAATCGACGCTCAGGTTCCTCTCTTCCTCGGCTTCTCACTCGCGCCCGCACTGGCGGGCGACAGGCACACCGTCATGCGTTGTTCGCGTCCGTTCACCACACGCCGTCCCGGCTCCAGGCTGCCGCGCTGGATGCACGGCCTGTGCCTGGCGCTCGCGCTGCTGCTGATGCTGCCGACAGCGCCGGCCCAGGCCGCGCGGATCAAGGAGCTGGCCTCGGTTCAGGGCGTGCGGAGCAACCAGTTGACGGGCTACGGCCTGGTCGTGGGCCTGGACGGCACCGGCGACCAGACCACGCAGATGCCGTACACGACGCAGAGCTTGTCCAACTACCTGCAACAGCTCGGCATCACGCTGCCCCCGGCGGCAGCATCGCAGCTGCAATTGAAGAACGTGGCCGCCGTGCTGGTCACCGCCCAGTTACCGGCTTTTGCGCAGCCCGGGCAGACGGTCGACGTGACCGTGGCCTCGATGGGCAACGCCAAGTCCCTGAAGGGCGGCGCGCTGATCGCCACGCCGCTGCGCGGCGCCGATGGCGAGATCTACGCGCTGGCCCAGGGCAACCTGGTGATCGCGGGTGCGGGCGCTGCCGCAGGCGGCAGCAAGGTGCAGATCAACCACCTGAGTGCCGGCCGCATCCCGAACGGCGCCCAGGTCGAACGTGCGGTGGCCTCGCCGCTCCAGACCACCGACTACGTGACACTGGGCCTGGAGTCGTCCGACTTCCAGACCGCACGCCGCGTGGCCGCCGCCGTCAACAACCGCATGGGCACGGGCCTGGCGCAGGCGCTGGACGGCCGCACGGTGCAGGTGCGGGCGCCGACCGATCCGAACGCCCGCGTCAACTTCGTCGCCGAACTCGAAGAGCTGACGGTCGAGGCCTCTGTGCCGGCCGCCAAGGTGGTCATCAACTCGCGCACCGGCTCCATCGTGCTGAACCAGTCGGTCACGCTCGGGCCCTGCGCCATCGCGCACGGCAACCTGTCGGTCAGCATCAGCACGACGCCGGTGATCAGCCAGCCGAATGCGCTGTCGACTGGCGGGCAGACCGTGGTCGCACAGCGCAGCGACATCCAGATCAAGCAGGAACCCGGCATCCTGATCCAGGTGCCGCCGTCGCCGCAGCTGGCCGACGTGGTGCGCGCCTTGAACGCCCTCGGTGCGACGCCGCAGGACCTGCTGGCCATCCTGCAGGCGATCAAGGCGGCGGGCGCACTGAACGCCGAACTCGAGGTGATCTGAGATGGCCTTGTCCCCTGTCGCGTCCAACTCGCTTGCGGCGGATGCGCATTCGCTCGACGCGTTGAAGGCGACCGCGAACAAGGACGGGCCGGCAGCGATCAAGGAAGCGGCGAAGCAGCTCGAATCGCTGTTCATGCGCGAGCTGATCAAGAGCATGCGCCAGGCGACGATGAAGTCCGGCATGCTCGACAGCCCGGGCGGCGACCTGAGCGCCGACCTGCTCGACCAGCAGCTGTCGGTGTCGATGTCCGGCCTGCCCGGCGGGCTGTCGGCGGCGATCGAACGCCAGCTGTCGCAGCAGACCGTCGGCGCCGAGGCGACCAAAGCCGCGCCCGTGCCGGCGCTCAGACCGATCTCGAGCGGCAAGCCGATCGCCACGACCGCGAGCCAGAGCAACTTCGTGCAGCGTCTCGGCGACGTGGCGAACAAGGTCGAGCAGGCCAGCGGCATCCCGGCCAGCTACATGCTGGGCCAGGCCGGCCACGAGACCGGCTGGGGCCGCAGCGAGATCCGCAACAAGGACGGGAGTCCGTCGTTCAACCTGTTCGGCATCAAGGCCGGTTCGGGGTGGACCGGCAAGGTGGCCAGCGTCACCACCACCGAATATGTGAACGGCGAGCCGCGCAAGACCGTGGCCAAGTTCCGCGCCTACGACTCGTACGAGGAGTCGTTCCGCGACTACGCTCGCATGATCACGCAGAACCCGCGCTACGCGAAGGCCAGCGAGCAGACCGGCTCGCCCCAGGCCTACGCCAGTGCGCTGCAGCGCGCCGGCTACGCGACCGATCCGGCCTACGCGACCAAGCTCACGCGCGCGATCCACACGACGCTGCAGCTGCAGCGTACGCAGGCCTGAAAGGACGGCGCAGATGGGCTTGCTCAACGTCGGTGCGCGAGCGCTGCTGGCCAACCAGGTGGCCCTGCAGACGGTGGGCCACAACATCGCGAACGCCAACACGGTCGGCTATTCGCGCCAGTCGGTGTCGCTGCAGACCGTCGACGGGCAGTACAGCGGCGGCGGCTACATCGGCAAGGGTGTCGACATCCGCACGATCCTGCGCAACCACAGCGAATACCTGACGCAGCAGGCCGCGCTGACCAAGTCGATCGCGTCGGCCGACACGGCACGCGTCGAGAAACTGCAGCAGCTCGAAGACGTGTTTCCCGGCGGCACGACCGGCCTGGGCGCCGCCGTCACCGACATGCTGAACGCGTTTTCGGACGTCGCCACCGCGCCGACCGACCTGACCGCGCGCACCGTGGTGCTGACCCGCGCCGACGAACTGACGGCGCGTTTCCGCGCGACGTCGACCCAGCTCGACTCGCTGCAGCAGGGCGCGACCGACCAGCTCAAGACCTCGGTCGACACGGTCAACAGCATCGCCACCCGCATCGCCGACCTGAACCGCCAGATCTCGCTGGCGCAGGGCTCGGGCCAGCCGCCGAACGACCTGCTGGACAAGCGCGACCAGCTGATCAGCGACATGAACCAGTACATCCAGACCACCGCGATCCCGGCGGCGGATGGCACGGTCGGCATCTTCATCGCCAACAGCCAGCCGCTGGTGCTCGGTATCAGCGCCACGCCGATGTCGGTGGTGCAGGATCAGTTCGATCCGACCAAGAGCCAGCTGAAGATCCAGCGCGGCTCGCAGGTCGTGCTGCTGGACGGCTCGACGCTCGACGGCGGCGAGATCAAGGGCGTGCTGCAGTTCCAGAACAACGACCTGGTCGAAGGCCGCAACCTGCTCGGCCGCATGGCCGTGTCGATCTCGACCGTGGTCAATGCCCAGCACCAGCTGGGGCTGGACCTCGACGGCAACCCCGGCGGCAACCTGTTCAGCGTGCCCACCATTCCCAACGGCGCGCCGGCCACGCTGAACACCGGCGACGCCGCCATCAGCGTGGCGGTGCAGGACAGCTCGCTGCTGCAGGCGTCCGACTACGAGCTGCGCTTTACCGGCACGGGCATCGACGTCACACGCCGCTCCGACGGGCAGGTGACGAGCTTCACTGCCATCCCGATCACCATCGACGGCCTGACGCTCGACATGCCCAGCGGTACACCCGCCGTGGGCGACCGCTACCTGATCCAGCCCTACCGCGACGCGGCCCGCACGATCACCACGGCGTTCGCATCACCGCGCGCGCTGGCGGTGGCCAACCCGGTCGAGGCGCAGATGGCCACCACCAACACCGGCGGGCTGTCGGTCACCAGCCTGAAGGCGGTGTCGGTGCCGATTCCGGCGGACGTGACGATCACCTTCGACACCAGCGGCAGCTACACCCGGTCGGACACCGGCCTGACCTACCCGTACGTGGCGGGCCAGCCGATCGCCTACGACGCCGGCCCGCCGGCCAGCGGCTGGTCGCTGACGCTCAACGGCACGCCGCAGGCCGGCGACAGCCTGGTCGTGCGGCCGGCCACCACCGCCTATGCCGCCAACAACGCCGGCAACGCGGCCTCGATGCTGTCGCTGCAGGACATGAAGCTGTTCGACGGCGCCTCGATGGCCGACGGTTATGCGGGCCTGATGGCGCAGATCGGCATCCGCGCGCAGAGCGCCAGTTATGCGGCCGAGGTGTCGACCGGCATCTCCGACAGCATCGAGTCCGACCGCGCCGGCGTGTCCGGTGTCAACCTGGACGAGGAAGCCGCCAAACTGCTGCAGTACCAGCAGGCCTACCAGGCTTCTGCCAAGATGATCCAGATCGCGCAGAGCATTTTCGACAGCCTGATCCAGACCGTATCTCGTTGACGCTGGTCGCGAGAGGAAACCACGATGGCCAACAGCTTCACCCGTCTCAGCACCGCCAACACCTACGACAACGCGCTGCGCGTGCTGCAGACGCGGCAGAACAGCCTGGCCTCGCTGCAGGAGAACCTGACCTCCGGCAAGCGCGTGGTGCGCGCGAGCGACGACCCGACGGCGGCAGCGCAGGCCGAGCGGGCACGCACGCGCATCGACCGTGTCGCGACCGAGCAGCGTGCGCTGCAGGTGCAGGTCAATTCGGTGACGCAGGCCGAGTCGGCCCTGGGCGACGCGACCACGCTGCTGCAGAAGTTCCGCGATCTGGCGGTGCAGGCCGGCAACGGCGCCAACAGCCCGACCGAGCGCGAGACGCTGGCCGGGCAGATGACCGCGCTGCGCGACCAGATCTTCACGATCGCCAACCGCAAGGACGGCAATGGCATGCCGCTGTTCAGCGGGCTGGGCAGCGCCGACACGCCGTTCGTCAGCAGCAGCGACGGCACGCCGCCCGACCCCGACTACGCCTACGACGGGCTGAACGGCCAGCAGTCGTCCACCGACGTGGCGATCCCGTTCACGATGAACGGCCGCACCACCTGGATGGACGTGCCCGAGAGCAACGGCGTGTTCCACATCTCGCTCGGCGCGGCCAACACTGGCCAGGCCTACACCGACATCGGCGTGGTCACCGACCCGGCGGTCGCGTCCGCCGCGGGCAACGGCTACGACTACAGCATCAGCTTCGACACCACGACCACGCCGCCCACCTACACGGTGGTCAACAACACCACGGCCGCCGCCGTGACGACGGGCAACTACACCGCCGGCCAGACCATCGCGTTCAACGGCCTGTCGGTCACGGTGAAGGGCGAGCCGGCCAACGGCGACGTGCTCAACCTCGCGGCCAACGTGCCGGCCGACCGGCCAAGCATCTTCGGCGTGATGGACCGCGCGATCGCCGGCATGTACCAGCCCGGCACGATCAAGGGCGCCTCCAGCACCAGCGCCAACTTCAACCAGGAGCTGGGCATATCGCTGGCGCAGATCGACACCAGCCTGGAGCGCATCAGCGCCGCCCGCGGCCAGGCCGGCGACCTGATGAACCGGGCCGACACCATCAGCGCCACACAGGAAAAGCGTTCGATCCAGTCCGAAGCCGACCGCTCGCGGGCGGAGGATCTGGATATGATCAAAGGAATTTCCGATTTCCAGAACCAGCAGACGAGCTACCAGGCCGCATTGCAGACCTACGCTTCGATCCAGAAACTCTCGCTGTTCAATTTCATCAGTTAGCAATTTCGACACATGTCGCAGTCCGTTCTAGGCAGTATCACGCTGGGCTACCGCCCGGTGTGGAATCGGGCTCGCGAGCTGGCAGCCGTCCAGCTGTTCATCGAGACGGCGCAAGGCGGCGCGGTCGATGCCGTGCACCTGGTGGCGGCGCTGCAGGAACTCTCCTCCATGGCCACGCCGACGCTGCTGCTGTCGGTGCAGTCGCGCCAGCTGCTGTGCGACCTGCTCGACCACGCCCCCGCCAGCGAGCACTGGATCGAAGTGCGCTCCGACTGGCTGGCCGAACCCGCCGTGGCGCAGCGCGTGCCGGCGGCGCAGCGGCGCGGCCTGCAACTGGTCTGGCGCGGCGGCATCGAGGCCTGGGCCCAGGCGCCGCTGCAGAGCAGCTTCGCGAAGCGCCTGATGGGCCTGTCGGCACAGACGGCGTTGCAGGCACTGCAGTCGGCCGCGCAGCAGGCGCCGGGCACCTCGGGCCCACTGACCGCACGCAGCCCGATCGCCTCGGGCCAGCTGTACGAAGGCGTCGCCAGCCGCGCGCTGGCCGAACACTGCCTCGACCAGCAGGACGCGCTGGCGCTGGTGGGCTGGCCGAGCGAAGACGTGCTGCACGGGCACCGGCACCAGCCGGTGGCGCCCGACCGGCGCGTCATCATGCGGGTGGCCAAGGCGGTCGACAACGACCAGTCGATGGAGCAGATCGAAGCCATCATGAGCGAAGAACCGGTGCTGGTGTACCGCTTTCTCGCCTACGTCAATTCGGCCGCGGTCGGCCTGCGCACCGGCATCGAGTCGCTGCGCCACGGCCTGATGATGCTGGGCTACACCTCGCTCGGCAAATGGCTGGTCGAGCAGTTGCCCGCCGCCGCGACCGACCTCAACCTGCACCCGGTGAAGGCCGCGATGGTGCTGCGCGCGCGCCTGACCGAACACCTGCTCGATGCCGGCGCCGAAGACGGCCTGCGCCGCGAGATCTACCTCTGCGGCCTGTTCTCCGAACTCGACTCGCTGCTGGGCGACCCGCTCGGCGTGGCGCTGAACCGGCTGCCGCTGTCCGACCGCATCTACTCGGCTGCGGTCAAGCGCACCGGCCCCTATGCGCCGGCGCTGCAGATGGCGCGCGCCCTCGAGGGCGAGGACACCAAGACCATACGCGCCGTCGCGCGCACCCATGGCATGCAGATCGAGGACGTCAACCGTGCCTTGCTGCGCACGCTGGTCACCACGCCCGCGCAGCAGCCGCAGCCCCGCCTGAGGTAGTACACTGCCGATCGCTCCGGGGTGCGTCCATGCGCTGAGATGGTCTTCAGACCAAACCCGAGAACTTGATCCGGTTCGTACCGGCGGAAGAAGAGCTGCAAGACCCTCGTGAGGCCCGTGGTTTCGACCATCTGGCGCACCACCGCAGGGGCGGTCTCCGGAGCACCCACCGTGCCCCCACAGGAGATCCGATGAACGCCCCCGACCAATTCCAGCAGCTGCTTGCGCTCACGCGCGAGCCCTTTCCCGGCTCGCGCAAGGTGCACGTGCCCGGCACGCAGGCCGGCATCCAGGTGCCGATGCGCGAGATCGCGCTGACCAACGGCGAGGCCGTCACGGTCTACGACACCTCCGGCCCCTACACCGACCCGCTGGCGCAGATCGACGTGCGCCGCGGCCTGCCCGGCGTGCGCAGCGACTGGATCGCCGCGCGCGGCGACACCGAGACCTACGCAGGCCGCAACCGCGTGGCGCTGGACGACGGCGGCAAACACGAAACGCTGGAGAACGCACGCATCGAGGCACTGCGCGCGCAGGCCGCCGCGCTGCAACGCCAGCCACGGCGCGTGCGCGGCGGCATCGGCGGCGGTGGCAACGTCACGCAGATGCACTACGCGCGGCGCGGCATCGTCACCCCCGAGATGGAATACGTGGCGCTGCGCGAGAACGGCAAACGCGAATGGATGCGCGACTACCTGGGCGACGCCGAGCGCGAGGCCCGGCTCAAGGGCAACGCGATGGGCGCCCGCATCCCCGAGGTCTACACGCCCGAGTTCGTGCGCGACGAGGTGGCGCGCGGCCGCGCGATCATCCCGGCCAACATCAACCACCCCGAGGTCGAGCCGATGGCGATCGGCCGCAACTTCGCGGTCAAGATCAACGCCAACATCGGCAACTCGGCGGTCACGTCGAGCATCGAGGAAGAGGTCGAGAAGCTGGTGTGGGCGATCCGCTGGGGCGCCGACAACGTGATGGACCTGAGCACCGGCCGCAACATCCACACCACGCGCGACTGGATCGTGCGCAACAGCCCGGTGCCCATCGGCACAGTGCCGATCTACCAGGCGCTGGAGAAGGTGGGCGGCGTGGCCGAAGACCTGACGTGGGCGATCTACCGCGACACGCTGATCGAGCAGGCCGAGCAGGGCGTGGACTACTTCACCATCCACGCCGGCGTGCGGCTGGCCTTCATCCACCTGACCGCCAGACGCCGCACCGGCATCGTCTCGCGCGGCGGCTCGATCATGGCCAAGTGGTGCATCACCCACCACCGCGAGAGTTTCCTCTACACGCATTTCGACGAGATCTGCGAGATCATGAAGGCCTACGACGTGAGCTTCTCGCTCGGCGACGGCCTGCGCCCCGGCAGCGGTGCCGACGCCAACGACGAAGCCCAGTTCGCCGAACTGCGCACGCTGGGCGAGCTGACGCAGACCGCCTGGAAGCACGACGTGCAGACCATGATCGAAGGCCCGGGCCACGTGCCGATGCACATGGTCCAGGCCAACATGGACGAGCAATTGAAGACCTGCCACGAGGCGCCGTTCTACACGCTCGGGCCGCTGACGATCGACATCGCACCGGGCTACGACCACATCGCCAGCGCCATCGGCGCCGCGATGATCGGCTGGATGGGCACGGCAATGCTGTGCTATGTCACGCCCAAGGAACACCTGGGTCTGCCCGACCGCGACGACGTGAAGCAGGGCATCATCGCCTACAAGATCGCCGCGCACGCGGCCGACATCGCCAAGGGCCACCCCGGCGCCCGGGCCCGCGACGATGCGATGAGCAAGGCGCGTTTCGAGTTCCGCTGGCACGACCAGTTCAACCTGGGGCTCGACCCCGACACGGCCCGCGACTACCACGACGAGACCCTGCCCAAGGACAGCGCGAAGGAGGCGCACTTCTGCAGCATGTGCGGGCCGAAGTTCTGCTCGATGAAGATCACGCAGGACGTGCGCGCCTATGCAGCGGCGCTGGGCGTGGCCGAAGACGAAGCGCTGGCGATCGGCATGGCGCAGAAGTCGGCCGAATTCAAGGCCGTCGGCGGCGAACTCTACGTGCCGGTGCCTGCGCAGGGACAAGCGCAGGTCACGATCCCGATCACGCCGGTCTAGGGAGCCGCCATGCACGTCGGAATTGCCGGCGCCGGCTTGCTCGGCCGGCTGCTTACGTGGCGGCTCGCACATGCGGGGCACCACGTCACGGTGTTCGATCCCGCGGCCGATGGCCGCGCTTGCCACGATGGCCGCGGTGCCGCGGCCTTCACCGCCGCCGGCATGCTGAGTCCGGTGGCCGAGCAGGAATGCGGCGGGCCCGAGGTTGCCCAAAGGGGCTGGCGCTCGATCGCGCTGTGGCGCGGCATCACGCGTCAGCTGGCCAACGCGCTTGGCGGCGAGATCATGTTCCACCAGCGCGGTAGCCTGATGCTGACGCACCGCAGTGATCTGGGTGCGGCCGAGCGCGTGTTGTCCAGGCTACCAGTCGATGCCACGGCTCCGCAGCCGCTCGATGCCGAACGCCTGGCTGCACTGGAGCCTGCGGTGGCGCCCGGTCTGCGCGCCTGGCTGCTCGACGGCGAAGCGCAGATCGTGCCGGCACCCGTGATGGCCGCCTTGTGCGCCGACGCGCCCGGCGTGTCATGGCGCTGGGGCACGCCAGCCGCATCGGTGCAGCCCGGCGCCATCACCACCACCGCTGGCGCTATCCATCGCTTCGATCTGGCGATCGACACACGCGGTGTCGGTGCCAGGCCCGACATGCCGGTGCGTGGCGTGCGGGGCGAGATCGTCTGGCTGCACGCGCCGGGTGTGGTGCTGCAGCGGCCGCTGCGCCTGCTGCATCCACGGCACCGCCTGTACCTGGTGCCGCGGCCCGGCGACATCGTCGTGCTGGGCGCCAGCGAGATCGAGAGCGAAGACCGCTCGCCCGTCAGCCTGAAGACCGCCGTCGAGATGATGGCCGCGGCGCACAGCGTGATCCCCGCGCTGGACGAAGCCCGCATCGTGCACCTGGAGACCAACCTGCGCCCGGCCCTGCCCGACAACCTGCCGCGGGTAGAGCATGCCGACGGTCTGCTGCGCATCAACGGGCTGTTTCGCCATGGCTGGCTCTTGGCGCCGGCTTTGGTCGAAGACGCGCTTGCGGTGTTGGAGGTGGCCCATGTGTGACGCCGCATCGCCCACGATCGCATTGCGACTGAACGGGCAAACGCTGGCAACTGCTGCAGGCGCGACGTTGGCTGACTTGTTGGCGCTGCGTGGTGAAGACCCCATGGCTTTGGCGACAGCCGTGAACGGGGTGTTCGTGCCGCGTGAGCTGCGGGTGCGCACTGCGCTGCAGACCGGAGACGACGTCACCTTCTTCAAGGCCATCACGGGCGGCTGACCGCCCGCACGCGCCCCCATCCACACCCTGAACCCCGCCAACATGCACCCCCAACCCTGGTCCCTCTACGGCACGGCCCTGACCAGCCGCTTTCTGCTCGGCAGCGCCGGTTATCCCTCTCCACAGACGCTGGCCGACGCCATCGCGGCCGCGGGCACGCAGGTCGTCACCGTCGGCCTCAAGCGCACGCTGGCCGCGGCCGGCGACAACGGCTTCGTGCAGAGGGTGCGTGCCAGCGGCGTGCACCTGCTGCCCAACACTGCAGGCTGCCGCACCGCGCGCGAAGCCGTCACGCTCGCCCACATGGCGCGCGAGCTGTACGGCACGCGCTGGATCAAGCTTGAAGTGGTGGGCGACGAACACACGCTGCAGCCCGACCCGTTCGAGCTGCTCGTTGCCACGACCCAATTGCTGAAGGACGGCTTTCAGGTCCTGCCCTATTGCACCGACGACCTGGTGAGCTGCCAGCGCCTGCTCGACGCCGGCTGCGAAGTGCTGATGCCCTGGGGCGCGCCGATCGGCTCGGGCCAGGGACTGCTCAACCCCTGGGCGTTGCGCACCCTGCGCGCCCGGTTGCCGGATGCCACCTTGATCGTCGACGCCGGCATCGGCGCACCTTCGCATGCGGCCCAGGCGATGGAGCTGGGCTTCGACGCAGTGCTGCTGAATTCGGCCGTGGCGCAGGCACGCGACCCGGTGCGCATGGCCGCTGCGTTCGCGGCGGCGATTGGTGGCGGCCGGCTCGGTTTCGAGGCCGGCGTGATGGCGCAGCAGGAGATGGCCGTGGCCAGCACGCCGGTCGGTGGCCGTCCCTTCCTGATCGGCTGACGCGATGCACGACCCCACCCCACGCAACGCGCCCCCCATCGTCTGGAGCATCGCCGGCACCGACAGCGGCGGCGGCGCCGGGCTCGCGGCCGACCAGCGCGCGGCGCAGGCGCTCGGCGTGCATCTGTGTCCGGTCGTCGCCGCCGTCACGGCGCAGAACTCGCTGGGTGTCGACACGGTGGCCGCGGTGGCGCCCGAACTGCTGGACGCCCAACTGGCCGCGCTGGCCCGCGACATGCGCCCAGCCGCGGTCAAGACCGGCCTGCTGGGCAGCGCCGCCAACCTGCAGGTGCTGGTGCGCTGGATCGACCGGCTGCGCCGCGATGGCCCGCTGCCGGTGGTGGTCGACCCGGTGCTGCGCGCCACCACCGGCGCCGCTTTCGCCGATGCCGAACTGCTGGCCGCCTACCGCGACGTGCTGCTGCCGCGCGCCACCGTGATCACGCCGAACCGGCACGAGGCCGCAGCGTTGCTTGGCTGCACGACACATCAAGCCACGGCCTCTCTCGGCCACGCCGCGCACGCCCTCGCCACCAGTGACATGCCCGTGCTGGCCCGCGCCCTGTGTGCTGGCGGTGCCGGCAGCATCTGCCTGACCGGTGGCGACGCAGACGACGGCCTGCTGGTGCACGACTACCTGCACACCCCGCTGGCCAGCGGCTGGCTCACGCTGCAGCGCATCACGACGCCGCACCACCACGGCACCGGCTGCACCTTTGCCAGCGGCATCGCAGCGGCGCTGGCGCTGGGCTTCGTCGAGGCGGACGCCGTGGTGCTGGGCAAGATGCTCACTGCCCAGGCGCTGCACGATGGCCATGCCGCGGGTGCCGGCGCCGGCCCCGTCCTTGCGCGCACAGGGTTCGCGTTGCAGCCGCGTGTGCTGCCCCAGCTGTCGGCTGACGACACCGTGCCCGCCACCTGGGTGCAGCCCCGTGCGGCGGCACCGGGGCTCGACCTCTACGCCATCGTCGACTCGGCCGAGCGCGTGCAAGCGGTGCTGGCCGCCGGCGTGCGCACCGTGCAATTGCGCATCAAGGCCGGGGCGGTGCCCGACGCGGATCTTCGGCACGCCATCACCACCAGCGTGGCGACGGCGCGCAGTGCCGGTGCCAGACTCTTCGTCAACGACCACTGGGCGCTGGCCCTGCAGCTCGGCGCAACCGGCGTGCACCTGGGCCAGGAGGACCTGCTCGCCTTGGCCCCCGGCGAACGCGCCCGGCTGCGCGTCTCGGACGTGGCGCTGGGCCTCAGCTCGCACAGCCTGTGGGAGCTGTGCCGCGCCGCATCGATGGCGCCGGCCTACATCGCCTGCGGCCCGGTTTGGCCGACCCTGACCAAGGCCATGCCCTGGCACCCACAGGGCATGGACAACCTGGCCTGGTGGTGTGCGATGGCACCGGCACCGGTGGTGGCGATCGGCGGCATCCTCACGCCGGCACAACTGGCCGACGCCGCCCGCTGCGGGCCCGATGGCCTGTGCATCGTGCGCGGCCTCGGCGAGCAGCCGCAAATGCAACTGCCTGCGTTCGTGCAGGCGCTGGCGCAAGGCCGGGCGGGACTGCGGCAGCCGGTGCCGGTGCCGGCGCTGCCGCATCCGAGCCTGTAACCGATCGCGAGACCGCCAATACCACGCCGTTGTTCTGGCTTGCGGTGCCGTACGGCACACCTGCATTTCACGCGGTCGGGGGTCCAAAGATCTTGGCAAACACCGTGTGCTTGGCATCGCGCCAAGTGTTCGTGAGATCGCCATTGGCCTCCAGGGCTTCGTAGATCTCGCGGATCAATGGCGCGTCCACAACCTTGGCCGAACGAAGCTTGTCGAGCAGCTCGTACCCGTGCCAGACCTTGATGCTGAAATCGCCCGCCAGGGCGTGCATACCCAGGTCGTCAGTGACCACAATGGCTGGCCTGAGTTGGCCAAAAGCAAGCAGCCAACAATCGGTGGCAGCTGGCGGCGTGCGCCCACCGGACGTATACCTGTCCGCATCCGCCAGAACCCATGCCTGCAGCACGCTCTGCACCGCCTGCAGACTCTTCTTCTCGTCGGAACTCAGCCGGATCTGCTTGGCCAGCCTCTCAACGGCAAACTCTTCGCGATCGAACCACGGATATTTGCTCTGCAGGCGTGGGTTGCGATGGACCTCATCCTCGACCACCTTCAGGATCGTCAGCACATATCCTTTTTGTCCGAACTGAACGCCGACAGCTGGCCGGATGCGCTTGGCCAGCCTCAGATAAGTGTTCGTATCGAACAGGACCAGCGTCAACGGCAAAGCTCTTGATGCAGCGCCGTGGCATCCTGCAGAGGGATATCCATGACCTGCTGCAAATATCCAGCACCAGTCCCCTTGCTCTTCAGCATGCGTTGCAAGGCCTGGAAGAACTCGCTGCGAAACACGTTGTGTGCTGCGGCCACATAGGCTGCGGGCGTCGGAGGCAGAGGCGCAAACAAGGCCTGACTGACCAAGCTGCCACGCTGCAAATTGCGAATGGCGTGGATATCGGTGTCCTTGGTCTTCAACAGGCTGAGACCTTCGGAACTGGCGTAGCTGTTGATCTGACTGAAGACGGTAAACAGCGAAATGCTGTGCTTTTCGGCGCTGGCCTGCAGAAGCCTGACCTCAGCGTGCCCGTCGGGCGCCTGCACCGCTTGGCGATAAACGGCTTCGGCCACCGATTTTGGAAACAACAATGCCCCAGCGAACGCATCTGCGAAATCCTCACCTTCATTGGTTCCTGCCAGCTCGGGCGTGAACACATGCGCCAACTCATGCGCCATCCAGAACTTGAAGTCCTCGAGCCGCGTGTCCAGGTTCAGGAAGATGAAGGTGACGCGCTCCGTCGGCAACAGAATGTGCAAGGCATTCTTGTGATTCTGTTTTTCACCCCAGAGCACGGGCACGATGACTGCCCCATTGGCTTCAAATTCGCCGATCAGGTGCTGATAGTCCAGAACAATTTCACCGCCAAGCCCCAACCGGGCCCGAACCTCACTTGCAATCGCCTGCACCTGCGCATATTCGGTCGTCGGAGACGGTACCTGGAGTCGAAGCGACGGAAGCTCCGTCAGAAATGGCACGAGCGGCTTAAGCAAGGCCCCCATCGCCATCGCTTTCAGAATGTGGTCGTCCGTGGTTTTCGCCCCACCCTTTTTTCGGAATGCCACCACGGGCTGGCCCTCGTCTGAGGTCACCACAAGATCCGCAAAACCCAATTGCAGTGTGGATGCAAGCTTCAACAATTTGTCTGGTCGAGGGAATCCGTCCCCTTGTAGCCAATGCGTGACCGCTTGTGCCGTCACGCCCATTTCAGAAGCCAGCACCTTTTGACTCCAACCCCGCGCTTGCAAGGCCTGCTTCACCTTTTCGCTGTGGATAACTTTGTGCATAGCCTGTCGATTATCGATGAGCAGTCGAGTTCAATCAAGTTTAATCAAGTTAAACCCCTCTTCAGGCCATCTGCGTTGACCGGACCTCGCCTGCATCTCAGCCCCGCACCCGCTCGAACACCTTCCAGAACGGTGCCGCCTGCGTGGTCGCGAAGTTGATGCGCATCAGCGTGCTCGGCTGGCGCCCGGCGTGGAACAGCGAGCCCGGCGCGAGCAGGTAACCCTCGTCGAGCATGCGTTGCGACAGCTGCTCGGTGTCGACGCCGGTGTCGATCCAGCCGAACAGGCCGGCCGGCTCGCTGGCGAAGCTGCAGCCCGCGGCGCGGGCCAGCTTCACGCTGCGGCTGCGGGCCTGGTCGAGGCGACTGCGCACGCGCTCGGCGTGGCGCCGCAGCTGGCCCTGGTCGATGCACCAGGCCATCGCCTTCTCGAGCAGGGCCGGCGTGCTGAGCGTGGCCAGCAGCTTGGTGTCGAGCAGGCGCTCGACCAGTGCCGGTGGCGCCGCCAGGTAGCCCACGCGCCAGCCGGGTGCCAGGATCTTCGCGAACCCGCTGACGTAGATGGTGCGCTGCAGGCCGTCGAGCGCACACAGGCGCGTGGCGTGGTCGGGCGCGAGGTGGCTGTAGGTGTCGTCCTCGACGATGTGGAAGTCGTGCCGGCCCGCCAGCGTCAGCACCCGGTGGGCGCTGCCGGGGCTCAGGCAGTAGCCGGTCGGGTTGTGCAGCACGCTGACGCTGACGAACAGCTTGGGCGCGTGCGCTTCGCAGTAGCGCTGCATCACCTCGAGGTCGGGCCCGTCGGCGCGGCGCGGCACCGGCAGGATGCGCATGCCCAGCGCGTCGAGCCGCGCGAACTCGACGGCCCAGCCGGGTTCCTCGACCATCACGTGGTCACCGGCCCGCAGCAGGGTGCGGCTGACGATGTCGAGCGCATGGGTCGCGCCCACGGTGGTGACGATCTGCTGCGGCGCGGCGTGCACGTTCAGGCCGGCGAGCTTGTTCGACAGCGCCCGGCGCAGGCCGGGATCGCCCGCCGGGTCGCCGTATTGCAGCGACATCGTCGCGAGCGACGCGCCGCTGGTCACGCGCCGCACCGCGGCCGCCAAAAACCCGGTGGCCAGCCAGTCGGCCGGAAACACGCCGATGCCCGGCTGCGGCAGGTCGCCCGCCCCCTGGAACATGCCACGCATCAGCGCAGCCGCATCGATGCGCGGGCGCTCGATCGCAGCGCCGCCATCGCCGGTCGCCGCATCGGCCTGGGCCGGGCTGTGGCGTGGCGCCGCCTCGCGCACGAAGAAGCCCCGGTTCTTGCGCGCCTCGACCAGGCCTTGCGCCAGCAATCGGTCGTAGGCGGCGACGACGGTCGCGGGGCTCACCTGGTGCTGCTCGGCACACTGGCGCACCGACGGCAGGCGAGCGCCGGCGGCCAGCAGCCGGTTGCCGATGCGCTCGGCAAAGTGGGCGGCCAGCTGCTCGGTCAACGAGCGCGACGCGGTGCGCATCAACATCGGGCTTCTCCTGTGGCGCCCTGCCGGGGCCGGTTTTCCAATGGGGGTGGCGGGCACTGTGCCGGGGCGGCGGGTAGTACAGTTTTCAAACTGCGCCGCCCGACTGTATTGGTACTGTGTTGGTTTCGAATATAAAGTCTGTGTCAGTTCCTGGCAAGTCCAACCCCATGCAACCCACCGAATTCACTGCGCTGCTGGTGCTGGCGACCGCGATGAGCTTCACGCCCGGTCCCAACACGACACTCGCCACCGCGCTCGCCGCCAACCATGGCCTGCGCCGCGCGATGCCGTTCGTCTGCGCCGTGCCGCTGGGCTGGGGCGTCTTGCTCTGCCTGTGCGCGCTGGGGCTCGGCGCCCTGATCGCCGCCCTGCCCTGGCTCGGCCTGGCGATGAAGCTGGCCGGTGTCGCCTACCTGCTGTGGATGGCGTCGAAGCTGGCGCGCAGCGCGCGGCTGGGCGAAGCCAGCGCAGCCCAGCTCGACGTGGGCCTGTGGCAGGGCATGGCGCTGCAGTTCGTCAACATCAAGGCCTGGATGCTGGCGCTGGCGATCGTCAGCGGCTGGATCGCCGGGCACAGCGACGCCGGCCTGCGCATGGCCGTGGTGCTGCCGGTGATGCTGCTGTTCGCCTTCGGCAGCAACCTCGCCTACGCGGTCATCGGCTCGGTGCTGCGGCGCTGGCTGATGCAGGGCCGCCGGCTCGCCTGGTTCAACCGCGTGATGGGGGCCGTGCTCGCGGCCACCGCGCTGTGGATGCTCGCCCGATGAACACCCGCGACCAGACGCTCGGCCTGTGGCTCGGCCTGCTCGGCGTGCTGATGTTCGCCGTGACCCTGCCGATGACGCGGCTGGCCACCGGCTCGCAGGCGGCGCCGCAGCTGTCGCCCTGGTTCGTCACGATGGGCCGCGCAGCGCTGGCCGGCCTGCTGTCGGTGGTGTTCCTGCTGGCCACACGCTCCCCGCTGCCGCCACGCCGCTACCTGCGCCCGCTCGGCATCGCGGTGCTGGGCAACGTGGTCGGCTACCCGCTGATGCTGGGTTATGCGCTGCGCGTGGTCACGGCCAGCCACGCCGCGGTGGTGACCGCGCTGCTGCCGCTGGCGACGGCGGCTGTGGCGGCCTGGGTGCTGCACCAGCGGGCGCGGGCCGGCTTCTGGGTCTGCGCCATCGCTGGCAGCCTGCTGGTCGTCGCGTTCTCGGTGCTACGGGCGGCGCAGCACGGCGGCGGCTTCGGTTTCGAGCCGGCCGACGGGTTGCTGCTCGGCGCGGTGGTGACCGGCGCGTTCGGCTACATCTACGGCGCACAGGTGACGCCAGCGCTCGGCGCGGAACGGGTGATCTGCTGGGTCTGCGTGCTGGCCCTTCCGGTCACGCTGCCCGCCACGCTGGCACTGTGGCCACAGCAGCCGGTGGCGGGTTCGGCCTGGGCCGGTTTCGTCTATGTCGGCGTGTTCTCGATGTGGCTGGGTTTCTTTGCCTGGTACCGCGGCCTGGCGCTGGGCGGCGCGTTGCGCGTGAGCCAGATCCAGCTGCTGCAGCCCTTCCTGTCGATCGTGGTGGCGGTGCCGTTGCTGGGGGAGTCGCTCGACGCGGTGACCCTCGGCTTCGCCGCCGCCGTGGTGGCGACCGTCGTCGTCGGCAAGAATCTCTCCCAGCCCCCACGCGCGGCCGCGCTCGCGCCGGCAAACCGATAAGCTTGGACGCGCACTTTTTTTGTTGAAGGACAACCTCATGCAGTGGACTCTGGCCGCACGTGCCGAAAAAATGAACCCCTCGGTGATCCGCGAGATCCTGAAGGTCACCGAGAAGCCCGGCATCATCAGTTTTGCCGGCGGCCTGCCGTCGCCCCGAACCTTCCCGGTACAGGAGTTCCGCGCCGCCTGCGAGAAGGTGCTGCGTGACGACGGCCCCGCGGCACTGCAATACGCCGCCAGCGAAGGCTACGGTCCGCTGCGCGAGATGGTGGCGGCCAACCTGCCGTGGAAGGTGCTGCCGTCGCAGGTGCTGATCACCACCGGTTCGCAGCAGGGCCTCGATCTGCTGGCCAAGGTGCTGATCGACACCGGCAGCCGCATCCTGGTCGAGACGCCGACCTACCTGGGCGCGCTGCAGGCGTTCTCGCCGATGGAACCCGACACCGTGGCCGTGAAGAGCGACGACGAAGGGGTCGACATCGACGACCTGGCCGCGAAGATGGGCCGGGGCAAGGATGCCGCCCGCTTCCTTTACGTGCTGCCGAACTTCCAGAACCCCACTGGCCGCACGATGACCGAGGCGCGCCGCGCCGCGCTGTCGGCCCGCGCCGCTTCGCTGGGCCTGCCGATCGCCGAGGACAACCCCTACGGCGACCTGTGGTTCGACCAGCCGCCGCCGGCCCCGCTGACGGCGCGCAACCCCGAAGGCTGCGTCTACCTGGGCTCGTTCTCGAAGGTGCTGGCGCCCGGCCTGCGGCTGGGCTTCATGGTCGCGCCGGCCCCGCTGATGCCCAAGCTGCTGCAGGCCAAGCAGGCGGCCGACCTGCACAGCCCGAGCTTCAACCAGCGCATGGTCGCCGAGGTGATGCGGGACGGTTTCCTCGACCGCCACGTGCCGACGATCCGCGCGCTGTACAAGACGCAGCGCGACGCGATGCTGGCCGCGCTGGCCCGCGAGATGCCCGAGGGGGTGCAATGGAACAAGCCCGATGGCGGCATGTTCCTGTGGGTGCGGCTGCCGGCCGGGCTCGACGCGGTCACGCTGCTGCCGCAGGCCGTGGACCGCAACGTGGCCTTCGTGCCCGGCGCGGCCTTCTACGCGGAGGGCGCCGACCCGCGCACGATGCGCCTGTCGTTCGTGACCGCCAGCGTCGAGCAGATCGACACCGGCATCGCAGCCCTGGCCGCGACCATCCGCACCGCGATGGAGTCGACGGCACGCGGCCAGCGCCAACCCGCACCGGCGGCCGCGTGAGCATGCTGCACCTCTGGGGCCGGCTGAGCTCGATCAACGTGCGCAAGGTGGTGTGGGCCGTGCAGGAGCTCGGCCTGACCGCGCAGCGCACCGACGCCGGCGGACACTTCGGCCTGGTCACCGAACCCGACTACCTGGGCAAGAACCCCAACGGCATGGTGCCGCTGCTCGAAGACGGCGACACCACGCTGTGGGAATCGAACGTCATCGTGCGCTACCTGTGCGCACGCCACGCAGCCGGCACGCTCTACCCCGAGGCCCTGCCGGCGCGTTTTGCCGCCGAGATGTGGATGGACTGGCAGCAGACCACGCTGAACCCGGCGGGCCGCGATGCTTTCATCCAGCTGATCCGCGCGCCTGCGGCGCAACGCGATCTGGCCGCGATCGAGCGATCGGTGATGGCGACGCTGCCGCTGCTCGACCTGCTCGATGCGCACCTGGCGCGCCAGCCGTTCATGGCCGGCGACAGTTTCACGATGGCCGACATCCCGGTCGCTTGCGAGATCCACCGCTGGTACGGCCTGCCGCTGCCGCGCGCACTGCGCCCGCACCTCGACGCCTGGTACCAGGGCGTCAGCGAGCGGCCGGGCGCGGTGGGCGTGCTGGATTTCTCCCTGAGTTGACGACGCGGCCCGCTAGGGCCTGTTCATAATCAATTCAGGAGTGCGAAGGATGAATGCCGGGAACCAGAGCAAGGCGCGGGGAGCGCCGCATAGCTCGGCTATGCAAGTGAGCCGCAACGCCGCTATGGGCCCGGCATTCGTCCTTCCCTTCGGGTTGGGGCCGCATGCGGTGTCTGCTTTGTCGGGACGTCTTGCAAATAGCTGGGCTATTTGCGGCGACGCCCTTCGCGCATCCATCCGCATGCGGCTCCAACGCATCTCCTGAATTGAGTGTGAACAGGCCCTAGAGCGGGCGACAAGGTGACACGATGCAGCAACGCCATTTTCGACAGATCGACGTCTTCACCGGCGTGCCGTACTTCGGCAACCCGCTGGCGGTCGTGCTCGACGGCACCGGCCTCGACGACGCGCAGATGCTGCGGTTCGCCCACTGGACCAACCTGTCGGAGACCACCTTCGTGCTGCCGCCGACCGACGCCGGGGCCGACTACCGCGTGCGCATCTTCACGCCCGGCGGCGAGCTGCCGTTCGCCGGCCACCCCACGCTCGGCACCTGCCACGCCTGGCTGCAGGCCGGCGGCCGGCCACGCACCGAAGGCATCGTCGTGCAGCAGTGTGCGGCCGGCCTGGTGCGCATCCGCCGCGACGCCTCGCGGCTGTCGTTCGCCGCGCCGCCGCTGTCGCGCAGCGCGCCCAGCCCGTCGGTGCTGGCGCAGGTGGCAGCGGCGCTGGGCCTCAAGTCGCAGCAGATCGTCGCGGCGCAGTGCCTGGACAACGGGCCGGTGTGGCTGTCGCTGCTGCTGGACGATCCGCAGACCGTGCTGCAGCTGGCGCCCAACCACCAGGCGCTGAAGGCCCTGGGCCACAAGGTCGGCGTGGCGGCCATCGCCGACCCCACACCGGCACCCCGGCTGATCGCACGCGCCAGCCGCGAAGCCCGGGCCTTCGACAGCACTGCGGCCGCGCCCGCCGACCCCGAAGCCGCCGCACTGGTGGTGCGAGCCTTCGCCGCGCCGATCGGCGTGCAGGAAGACCCGGTCACCGGCAGCCTGAACGCGGGGCTCGCGCAGTGGCTCATCGCCGACGGTTACCTGGGCGAACGCTACATCGCCACCCAGGGCGCCTGCCTGGGCCGCGACGGCCTGGTGCACCTGGAGCGCGACAGCGCGGGCCAGGTGTGGGTGGGTGGTGAATCGGTGACCTGCATCGAAGGCCAGGTGCTGCTGTGAGCACTGCGCCGGCCGCGAGCACGGTCGACCATCTCGTCGTGCTGGCGGCCTCGCTGGCCGATGGCGTGGCATGGTGCGAAACCACGCTGGGCATCACGCCGGGGCCGGGCGGCGCCCACCCGCTGATGGGCACGCACAACCGGCTGTTCCGCCTTGTGTCGGCAGCGTTTCCCGCCTGCTACGGCGAGATCATCGCGGTCGACCCCGAGGCCGACCCGCCGCGCGCCGGCACGCGGCGCTGGTTCGATATGGACGACGCCGACCTGCAGCGCAGCCTGCGCCGCGACGGCCCGCGCCTGGCGCACTTCGTGGCCCGCACGGCCGACATCGACGCCGCCTGCCGCGCACTGGCGGCGCAAGGCATCGACCGCGGCCCGCCGCTCGCCGCGTCGCGCCAGACGCCGCAAGGCCTGCTCGAGTGGAAGATCACCGTGCGCCCGGACGGTCGCCGCCTGGTCGACGGCCTGCTGCCGACGCTGATCGAGTGGGGCGACACCCACCCGACGGATGCCATGCCGCCATCCGGCCTGCAGCTTGAAGCGCTGGTGGCACAACACCCCGACGGCGCACTGCTGCAGGCCGCCCATGGCGCGATCGGGCTGCGCGGTGTCGACCTGGCCGCAGGCCCCGCCGCGCTGCGCGCGAGACTGCGCACGCCGCGCGGCGTGGTCGAGCTCTCTTCGTCAGTCGGGCACTGAGAACGCCTCGGGCGGCAGCCCACGCAGGTGGCGCTCGTGCATCGTGGTGTAGGCGCTCTCCAGATGGCGGCGGAACCGGTCGGTGTCGAACAGCGAGCAGGTGTCGCGGCCACCGATCAACCGCGCCCGAAGGGCCTGCAGACGATCAGGTTGCATGGCGAGCACCAGCGCCAACGCCTCGTACTCCGCCCATGACGCGACGGCCAGTTCCGGCAGGCCGGCCGCTCTGACCAGACTCGCCGCCACGCGGCCGGCAAACCCCTCGCCCACACAGGTCAGCACAGGTAAACCGGCCCACAGGGCATCACTGGCCGTCGTGTGTGCGTTGCAGGGTAAGGTGTCGAGAAACAGGTCCGCCAAGCGATGCCGCGCCAGATGCGCCGGCAGATCGGCGCGCGGTGCGAAAACCAGGCGCTGCCCAGCGATGCCGCGCAGCACGGCCTCGCGACGCAGGTTTGCCACCGCGTCGTCGTTGTCATCGAGCAACCACAGCACGCTGCCCGGCACCTGTTGCAGCAGACGCATCCAGATGCCGAACACTTCGGGCGTGATCTTGTAGCTGTTATTGAAGCAGCAGAACACCAGGCCCGTGGAGGGCAGGCCGCAATCGGCGCGGCCGGGCCCGTCCACCGCAATCGCCCGGCGGCGGTCATTGACCTGGTAACTACCCGGCATGCGCACGGGTCTCTCGGCAAAAAAGCCGTCGTGTCCGGGCGGCGTGACCGAGGCGTCGCCGACGATGTAGTCGATGGTGTCCGCCCCGAGCGTACCGGGGTAGCCCAGGTAGTTCACCTGGATCGGTGCCGGGCGGTGGGCCAGGATGCCGGGTCGTCCGCCAACCGTGAACCCCTTCAGGTCGATCGCGATGTCGATTTCGTGCTCGCGTACCAACTGCGCGATCTGCAGATCGCTGAGCGTCGGCACTTCGATGAAGTGCTCGAATGCATCGCGCAGCCGGCTCCGCATGCCATCGGCAGGGTCGGGGCCAAACGAGTAGGCTGTGCACTCGAAACGTTCACGGTCATGCAGCTCGAACAGCTCGGCCGCAAGATAGGCTGTTGCGTGGTTGTGCAGGTCTGCAGACAGATAGGCCAGACGGATCCGATCGTGTCCATATCGTTCACCATTCCACAACCGCTTGACAGCCGCCGACGCGTGCCGCTGGGTCCAAGTGCGTGCAAAGGCCAGTTGCCGCGCGGCCGGAAACAGCATGAATACCGTCGGTGGCAACACGGTAGGGGGCGGCAGATCGGCGTCGAGTAGCGCCGGGACCAGTGCCGACGGATCGGTCCAGTCGCAGGCGTACTGCAGCGCACTCAGCCGGTTGCCCAACGCGTCGGGGTCGGCGGGCGCCAACGCCAGGATGCGTGCACACGCTTCGGCCGTGGCCTGAAACCGCTGCATCTTGTTCAGCACGAACGCGCGGCCGCGGTGCGCCAGCAGCAAGCCGGGGTTCAGCGCGAGCGCGCTGTCGCAGTCCTGCAGCGCCGGCGCGAGTTTTTCCTGACGCCAGCGCGCGCTGGCGCGGTGCACGTAGGCATCGGCGAAGCCTGGCTGCAAGGCGATGGCGGTATCGAAGCTGGCCTCGGCCTCCGCATGGCGGTGCAGGCTCAACAGCGTCATGCCGCGGTTGTGGAAGGCATGCGCATGGCCGGGCTGCAGGGCGATGGCGCGCTCGTAGCTGGCGAGCGCGGCCGGGTACTGCTTGAGTTCCTGCTGCGCGTTGCCGCGGTTGCTGTATGCATCCGCCAGGCCCGGGTCGAGCGCCAGCGCACGGTCGAAACTCTCGATCGCGGCGGCGTACTGGCCGGTCTCGCGCAAGGCATTGCCGAGGTTGTTGTGCGCGCCGGCCTGCTGCGGATCGAGCGCGACCACGCGCCGCAGCAACTCGATGCCTTCGGCCGCCTTGCCCGACTGGAACTTGAGCACGCCCAGCATCTGCAGCGCGCCGGGGTGGGCCGGCTGCAGTTGCAGCACCTGCTGGTACAGCCACTCGGCCGACGGCAGCTGGCCGCCACGGTGCATGGCAACGGCCTGCTGCAAAAGGCCCTGAACGTCCGGCTGGGCAGCAGGTTTGGCGGCCGCACGGACGCCCATCGGTTGGTGTTTCTTCGCCATCGTCAATTGCCTCTGCGCGAGGTCGTGAGGTGGTAGCTGAACAGGTCGCTGCGGTAGCTGCTGCGCTCGAAGTGCACCGGCACGCCGTCCGTGCCGTAGACCACGCGCTCCACCTGCAGCAGTGCCGCACCCGGCTCCACGGCGAGGTGGCGGCATTGCGCCGGTTCCTGCGCCAGGGCGGCGCTGATCGACAGCTCGGCGTGGCTGATCTCCAGGCCCAGTTCGTTTTCGTAGACGCCGAGGATGTCGCGGCTGGCAAAGTCGATCTTGCGCAGGCGCTCGCCGATCTCGGGCGCCATCCACTGGAAGTTGAGCGACAACGGTGTGCGGTTCAGGTAGCGCAGCGTGTGCAGCTCGGCCACCGGCGCCTTGGGGGCGAGCTGCAGGCGCTCGGCCACCGCTGCGGGGGCCTTGACGGTCTTCAGCGACAGCAGGCGACCGTGCACGGTGCGGCCCTCGCCGCCCAGCGATTCGGCCAGGCCGCGCAGGCGCGTCAGGTCCTGTGCCACCGCCGGCTGGGCCACGAAACTGCCCTTGCCATGCGCCTTGACGACCAACCCTTCCTTCTGCAGGTCGTTCAGCGCCTGGCGCACCGTGATGCGGCTGACCGCGTGACCGACCGTCAGCTCGCTTTCGGACGGAAGGCGGTCGCCTGGCTTCAGGCGGCCCTCCAGGATGTCGGCCTTCAACTGGTCGCGCAAGCGCACGTACAGCGGCCGGGCGGCGGCTGGCAGCGCCGGACTCACTGGGTAACCTCCGGGCTGCGCCCTGCGGTGCGAGCTTGCCTGGGGCAGCCCGGCGCTGCGCTCATGGCTGGCATAGGTTTTGCGTCACTTGATATAACTTGTTATAACAAGTTTAATCTGCATCTTCATGGTGCGTTTCTTCGGTCCGATTGTCCAGGAGTGGATCATGCAAAAGTCGATGTTACTGATCAAGACCGCCTGCGCCGCGGTGCTGGCGGCCGCAGGCGCCGCGAGTATCGCGCAGGCACCGTATCCGAGCGGCCCAGTCACCGTCGTGGTGCCCTTTCCGGCCGGTGGCAGCGTGGACGTGGCTGCCCGCATCGTGCTGCCCAAGCTGGCCGAGCGCCTGAAGCAGCCGGTCGTCATCGAGAACACGGTTGGAGCCGCCGGCACCATCGGCACGTTGCGCGTGGTGCGCGCCAAGGCGGACGGGCAGACCCTGCTGTTCGCCGTGGCCAGCCCCGTCACGGTCGCGCCGCTGGTGTCGCCCAACACCGTGAAGTACGACGCGCTGAAAGACCTGGCACCGATCACCCCGGTCGCCGTGGCGCCATTCGTGCTGGTCGGCAAGCCGGCGCTCGCGCCCAAGACCACCAGCGAACTGATCGCGCTGGTGAAGAGCCAGCCGGGCAAGCTCAACTACGGCACCGATGGCGTGGGCACCTCGATGCACGTGACCGCCGAGCTGATCAAGCAGCGCGCCGGCCTCGATCTGGTGCACGTGCCCTACAAGGCCGGCACGCAGGTGCTGACCGAGCTGGCCGGCAACCAGATCGAGCTGGCCATGCTGCCGGTGACGCTGGCCCAGCCGTTCATCAAGGAGGGCAAGGTGAAGGCCTTCGGCGTCAGTTCGCGCCAGCGCTGGCCCTCGCTGCCGGGCACACCGAGCCTGGCCGAAGCGCCGGAGCTGAAGGATCTGGACATCGAATCGTGGTACGGCCTGCTGGCACCGGCGCAGGTCGACAAGGCCATCGTCGAACGCCTGGCCAGCGAGATGACCGCGGTGCTGGCCGATCCCGAGATCAGGAAGAAACTCGAGGACGCCGGCCTGAAGCCGCTGGCGATGACGCCGGCACAATTCGGCAGTTACCTGGCCAAGGAAAAGCAGGAGCTCGGTGCCGTGGTCTCCAAGGCCGGCATCAAGGCCGAATAGGCCACGCGGGCCAATCCATAGATCCACAAGGAAAGCGATGCGGGACAAGTCCAGATGACGGCCGGTGTGCTGGCGATCGTGCTGTTCGCCGGGCTGGCCGTCGGCATGACCGGCATCGGCGGCCTGCTGTTGGTGCCCGCATTGACGCTGGTCGACGGCATGCCGCTGGCGCGTGCCGTGCCGGCGTCGACATTCGCCTTCCTGTTCACCGGTATCGCGGCCACATTACACCTGCGCTGGCGGCGCCGGGCCACGTCGATCGTGGCGACCGGCCATGGCGACGGCGAAGGGCCGCGCCCGCAGGGCCTGCTGCTGCTCCAGATCGGGGCGCTGCTGGGGGCGGCGGCAGGCGCCTTGACGATGCGCTGGCTGCCCACCACCGCCGTGCACCTGGCGCTGGCCTGCCTGTCGCTGGTGTCGGGGCTGCAGGCGCTGGTGACCCGGGCGCCGGTCGACACCGCGCCCCCGCATTGGTCGCCGTGGGCGCAGAGCGGCATCGGCCTGGCGATCGGCATCGGCTCGGCATGGTCGGGCACCGGCGGCCCGATCCTGCTGCTGCCCTTGCTGATGTGGCTGGCCACGCCCACACGCAGCGCGATCCTCATGGCGCAGGCGGTGCAGTTGCCTATCGCGTTGTCGGCCACGGCGATCAACCTGACGGCCGGCCAGCTCGATCTGCATCTGGGCCTGCTGCTCGGTGGCCTGCTGACGCTGGGCTGGGCGGTCGGCGTCTGGGTCGCCGCGCGCCTGCACACGGCGCGGCTGCGGCAGGCGCTGGGCTGCCTGCTGGTGGGCTGCGGCCTCTGGTACGCATTTCATATTCTTCACCACTGAGCAAGACGATGGAACCAGACACCTTGCGCGATCGGCTGCAGGCCGACGAATTGCTGCTGGCCCCCGAGTGGCTGCTGCAGGACGACGGCCCGGCCGAAGGCCTGGCCGTGCACATCCGCCAGGGCCGCATCACCGATGTCGGCCCGCTGGCCGAGGTGGCGGCGCGCCATTCGCAGCTAGCCCCCATCGCGCTGCCGCGGCGCCTGCTGATGCCCGGCTTCGTCGACACCCACCACCACCTGACGCAGTCGTTCGGCAAGGCGCTGGCGTTCGGCGAGCCGTCGGAGATCTTCAGGCGCATCTGGGTACCTCTCGAAGGCAGCCTGGACGAACGCTGCCTGTACCTGGCCGCCAAACTGGCCTCGCTCGAAGCCCTGCGCGGCGGCTTCACGACGGTGTGCGATGCCGGCACCCGCGCCAAGGCCGGCCTCGACGCGGTGGCCGACGCGACGCGCGACGCCGGCATCCGCTGCGTGCTGGGCCTGACCTGCAACGACATCGGCGCCAGCGACACCGAACGCGCCGCACTGGTGGCCGGTGCCGAGCGTCACCTGACGGCCTGGGACGCCCATCCGCTCGTGCACCCGTCGCTCGCGATCTCCACGCCCGAGGCGGCCAGCGACCTGCAGCTGCAGACCATCGCGCGGATGGCGGGCGAGGCGCACGTGGTGTTCCAGATCCACGTCAACGAACACCTGGCTTCGGTCGAACGCTCTCTGGTGGCGCGCGGCCAGCGGCCGATGGAGCACCTGGCCGCCATCGGCGCGCTCGGCCCGCAGACCCTGGTGGCGCACGCGACCCTGGTCACGCCGCACGAACTGATGCTGATGCGCGACAGCGACACCGCCGTCGCCTACAACCCCGTGGCCAGCGTGTGGAAGGGCAACGCCGTCGCCAACGCCACGCTGATGGCCGAACTGGGCATCCGCTTCGGCATCGGGACCGACGGCACGCGCAGCGACGGGTTCCGCCTGATGGATGCGGCCGAGACCGTGCAGCGGCTGGCGCACGGCCTGGCCATCGGCGACTCTTCCGCCGGCGCCGGCTGGCTGTGGCTGGACCACGCGACCCACGGCGGTGCCGATGCCGCAGGGCTCGGCGCAGTGACCGGGCGCATCGCCACCGGCCAGGCAGCTGACCTGCTGCTGCTCGACCTCGACGTGCCCGAACTCTGCCCCTCGTGGGACCTGACCTGGGAACTGGTGCGCCTGGCCGCGCGTGACCAGATCGAGGCCGTGTTCGTGGCCGGCCGCCTGCGCCTGTGGCAGGGCTGGCCGGTCGACTGGGACGCACACGCCCTGATGGCCGACGTGCACGGCATTGCCCGCACGGCGGTGGCCAAGGCGCCGATCCACAAGGTGCATCCGACGGCCCAGGCGCACCGCGCCGCGATGCGCTGAGACACGCGTGCGGCCCAGCGGCCGCAGCAACCGTCATCCGCAGACCATTTGCGCGCGCTTCGACGCAAATGTCGAATAATCGATCGCTCCGCGCAACGATATGGGGTTGAAATGGCGATCCGGATTCGTACCAACGGCACTTTAAGTGTGCACATGACTCAACAAATTTCCAGGATTTGATGCTTTTTGTGTACTATGACGCATAACAATTGAAACACTTGCGTCAAGAATGAAATCGACGTGAAACCCAAGGCGGCGACGATGTGCGTCGCACAATGGCGCACTGTTCGCATCGCCACAGCGCTATTCGATCCATGGATCGCCAGACCGACATGAACCCAGCCCTGCACCAGCCCGAACGATTGCTGCGCTACATGCCCGCCGTGCAAGGCCAGCGGCAGGAACTCCGGCTGGTCGAGGCGGCCTGGGACAACCTTGCGCTGCTGTCGTCGCTGTCACAGGTGTCGTCGCAGGCCTCGTCGGTCGGCGACCTGGCGCGGGCGCGACGCGACTTCGCCGCGCTGTCGGACGAGATGACGCGTGGCCTGGCCGGCGAGGCGCTGAAGAACGCGCTGGACGAGCTCGGTTCGAAGGCGCAGATGGCCATCGACGTGCTGGTGCGCAACCTGTTCGAGCGCACGGCCGACATCGGCTTCTTCGCGACCGATGTCGGCATTGCCGAATACCTGTCCGAGCCCGACGCGCCCGCCCGCGACAAACTCGAAGCACGCCTGCGCGAGTACGCGAACAAGTACACGGTCTACGAGAACATCCTCGTGTTCGACCACGACCTGACGCTGCAGGCGGCGTTGCAGCAACCCGGCGGTGCGCCGCCGTCGCCCGACGAGGAAGCGGCCGACCTGGCGTTCCTGCGCGGCGTGAAGGCCAGCGCGGCGCCTTACACCGAACACTATGGCGTGCACGCCTTCTGCGGCACGCGCCAACCCACGCTGCTGTATGCGCAGCGCGTGCGGCTCGGCGCACAGGACCTCGGCGTGCTGTGCCTGCAGTTCAAATTCGCGGACGAGAACGTCGCGATCTTCGGCTCCATCCTGAATGCGCCGGATGCCGCGGCCGACGCACAGGGCCCGGCCGACCACAGCATCGCGCTGGCGCTGGTCGACGCGCAGGGCCTGGTGCTCGACACCAGCGACACGCTGCAGCTGCCGATGGGCATGCGGTTCGCGCAGGCCGCGCAGGTCGGCCCCTCGATCGTGCGGCACCTGGGCCACCAGTACCTGATGGTGGTGCGCGAGACGCATGGCTTCCAGGGCTACACCGGCCCGGGCTGGCGGGGCCTCGCCCTGCTGTCGCTCGAACTCGCGTTCGAGTCGCAGACGCTGCAGGAGCGCTCGGCCACGATGCGCAAGGTGGAGGCGAGCGCCGACTTCCTGTCGGGTGAATTGCGCACCATCCCCACGCGCTCGGCCGCGATCCAGTCGGCACTCGACCGCTCGGTCTGGAACGGCCTGCTCGACCTGACCCGGCTGCCGCCCGACAACTCGGCCTCGCACGCGCGCGACGTGCTGTTCGCGAAGACCCTGCTGTCGGAGATCGGCGCCACCGCGCACAAGACGGCGCACGCCTTTGCCGCCTCGTTGCACGACCTGCAGGCCGTGGTGATGCAGGCCATGCTGCGCGACGCGCAGGACCGCGCCTCGCTGGCGATGCAGATCCTCGACCGCAACCTGTACGAGCGCGCCAACGACTGCCGCTGGTGGGCGCTGACGCCGCAGTTCGCCACCACGCTCGCCGCCGGCACCGAGGGCTGCCCGCAGGCCACCGAGATCCTGGCCGGCATCAACGCGCTCTACACCGTGTACCGCTGCATCGTGCTGTTCGATGCGGCGGGCACCGTGCTGGCCGTGTCCGACCCGGCACAGGCCGACAAGGTGGGCCAGACGATCACCGAGCCCTGGGCCGCCGCCACGCTGCGGCTGACCAGCAGCCAGCACTACGCCGTGAGCGACTATGCGCCCAGCGCGTTCTACGGCGGCGAACCCACGCTGGTCTTCGCAGCGGCCGTGCGCGCCGACGGCAGCACGGCCGGGCCGGCGCGCGGCGGCGTGGCCGTGGTCTGGGACGCTGGCCAGCAGCTGGACTCGATCCTGTCCGACTGTGCCTCGGGCTCGCATCCGCAGGATGCGCTGGCCTTCGTCGACCGCAACCAGCAAGCCATCTGCGCGCACGGCAACACCGCCGTGCTGCAACTGGACGGGGCGTTGCAGGGCAGCGCCGGCGCAGAACGGCTGGTCGCGCTGGGCGAACACTGGTTCGGCACCGGTGAAGACCATGGTCAGGGCTACCGCGAGTTCCGCGCGCTCGACCACTACGACCATGGGTTGCGCTGCGTGTCGCTGCGCCATCTGTGCGCGCAGGCCGCCCAGCGCATCGAACCGCCGGTGGTCGGCCAGAGCGACGTACAGCGCATCGACGCGGCACACCGCGTGCAGCTCGCCACGTTCTCGGTCGGCAGCTACTGGCTGGCCGTCGAGGCGCAGCAGGTCAGCCTGGCCGCGCCCGACACCACGGTGCTGGCTGCCGGCAACCTGACCGCGCCGTTCCTCGGCATGGCCAGCATCGCCGGCAAGGTCTATCCGGTGGTCGACCTGCGCTCCGTGGTGTCGGAGAACGCCAGCGGCCAGGAGGTATCGCTCGCCGCCGACCCGCAACGCCAGCTGATCGTCATCCGGCTGCAGGACGAGCGCGCGCGCCATCTGGCGTTCGCGTTGCGCGTGGACGCGCTGGGCGCGGTGCTCGACGTCGACAGCCGCACACTGCAGATCACCGGCACCGTGGGCCAGGGCGGTGCGCCGCCCTTCGTCGATGCGGTGGTGGCAGTGGACACCAGCGTGCCCACGGCCACGCCGCCGGCCGCCAGCGCCCTGCTCTGCCGCGTGTCGAGCGCGTGGCTGCACCAGTGCGGTGGTGGGGCGATCGGACGCTTCGACCCGAAGGACCTGCCGACGCTCGAGGCGCGTTAGGGGACGCTCTCTGCGGCGCAGCGGCAATCAGTCCGCGTGCCAGTCGACGACGTCGAGCCCGCTGACGCGGCCGAACTCGCGCACGTTGCGCGTGACCAGCGTGGCGCCATGGCGCAGCGCGGTGGCGGCAATCAGCAGATCGTGGGCGCCGATGGGCGTGCCCAGGCGTTCCAGCGATGCGCGCAGCGTGGCCGCCATCTCGGCACAACGCTGGTCGAAGGCCAGCAGTTGCATCGGCATCAGCAGCGTCTCCAGCGCCAACAGGCGCGGCCGGGCAGCGGCTTCGGGCAGACGCAGCAAGCCATAGCGCAGTTCGTAGACGACGATGGCCGGAACGGCCACCCCGGTGGGCGGCAGCGCCTGCAGCCGCGGCACCACCTTGGGATCGCCGCGAAAGTAGTAGCTGATGGTGTTGCTGTCCAGTGCCAGCATCTAGAAACCGATCCGCGGCACGTCTTCGCCTGCGGGGGATGTCGCCTCGGCAGCGTCGCGCAGCGGAAAGTCCGGAAACGCGCCGCCCAATGCGCGCCACTCGGCAGGCCATGTGTCCTGCGCGTGGCGCCGGATCACTTCGGCAACCCAGCGGCTTTTCGACATGCCGCTGGCCTGCGCACGGTCGCGCAGCAGCGCATCGGTTTCGTCGTCGAGATAGAGGGTCACTTGGGACATCGGAGACCTCCAGCAGCAGCACTTCAGCGTATATGTGGGATTATATGTGCGCCCCTCCCACTCCCGCCTTCCGGCGCCCCCTCCACCCTAGGAGCCTGTCGGGCTTGGGCATGGCCCCGCGCCGTTTCCTGGGACTGCCAGGCAAGGCGGCGTGGGCGAGGCCGTGTGGCGTGCCACACCACGAGCCCGCAACGCGGCATGGCAGTCCCAGGAAGCGGCCCGAAGGGTTGCGCGGCACAGGGCGCATGCGGCGTTGCCAACGCTCGCTGGACAGAAGTCCAGCTTGCGCTTGGCGCCTTGCCTGCACCCTGCGTCGCGCAACGCGGGGCCATGCCCAAGCCCGACAGGCTCCTAGACCTGCGCCATCCCGCCGTCGACGAACAGCTCGATGCCGTTGACGAAGCTGGCATCGCTCGACGCCAGGAACACCACTGCACGGCCGATCTCGGCGGGCTCGCCGACGCGGCCCATGGGCACCTGGCTGGCCAGGTAGGCCAGCAGGCCGTCCTGCTCGGCCTGGGTGGGCGCCAGTTCCACCAGGCCGGGCGTGCGGATGGGGCCGGGGCTCAGGGTGTTGACGCGGATGCCGCGGTCCTTCAGGTCGAGGATCCAGCTGCGCGCGAAGTTGCGCACCGCCGCCTTCGACGCGCTGTAGACACTGAACGCGGCCGTGCCCATGCTGCTGGTGGTAGAGCCGGCGAGGATGACCGAGGCGCCATCCACCAGCAGCGGCAGCGCCTTCTGCACGGTGAACAGCACACCCTTCACATTGCGGTCGAAGGTCTGGTCGTAGTGTTCTTCGGTGATCGCGCCCAGCGGCAGCATGTCGCCGCCGCCCGCATTGGCGAACAGCACGTCGAGCCGCCCGGCCTGCGCCTGGATCTGCGCGTACAGGCTGTCGAGGTCGGCCAGGTTCGAGGCGTCGCCGCGCACGCCGACCGCGCCATGGCCGATGCGTTGCACCGCGGCATCGAGTTCTGGCTGCCGGCGGCCGGTGATGAACACCTTGGCGCCCTCCAGCGCCAGTGCCTGCGCCGAGGCCAGGCCGATGCCCGAGGTGCCGCCGGTGACCAGCGCGACCTTGCGTTCGAGTTTCTTCGTCATGTCGTTTCTCCTTGTGTGATGGCGATGGACGAACGATAGGGTCTGCACGCCCGGAGATAAATGGGCTGGCGGCCATTTGTCTATTTCCCTACGGAAACAATCACGCGGCTGGTCGCGTTTGGTTACCCATTGGTCCGCGATGCGGATGAACTTCCTGCCGCGGCCAGGCCTCGAAACCACGGTGACGGTGTTCGAAGCCCGAACCCTTCGCGCTCCACCCGATGACGATCGATTCCCCTCTGCACTGGCCGCTCGTGGTCCGGGCGCGCCATGTGGTCCGCCGGCTCGGCGCTGCCGTGTGCGCCTTGCTGCTGGCCAGCGCTGCCGCAGCCACCGAAGGCCCGTCGCTCGGCCACGCACCGGCCTGGAAGGGTCGCCTGCTGGAGGGGCTGGCCAGGATCGACGCCCAGGGTGGCGCACGCATCGGCGTCTACGTGCGCGACCTCGACACCGGCACCACGGCCTCCTTCCACGGCGACGAAAGCTGGTACCTCGCCTCGACCGTCAAGCTGCCGGTGGCCATCGCCGTGCTGCGCGGCATCGAGCGCGGGCAGTACGGTCTCGACACCCGGCTCACCTTGCGGGCGTCGGACTACGTCGACGGCGCAGGCCTGACCAACAGCCATGCGATCGGCGCACCGCTGACGCTGCGTTTCTTGCTGGAGCAAATGATCATCCACAGCGACAACACGGCAAGCGACATGCTGATCGGCCTGGTCGGCATCGGCGAGGTCAATGCCGTGGTCGAGAGCCTGGTGCCGCAGGGTTTCGGCCGCATCACGACGCTGGCCGAAGTGCGCCGGCGCGCCTATGGCTACCTGGTGCCGGCGGCCGACCAGCTGTCGGGCCACGACCTGCTGCAGCTCAAACGCCAACGCAGCGATGCCGAACGCCTGCTGCTGCTCGGCCGCATCGCCGACACGCCGGTCGCAAGTTTCCGCATGGCCAGCCTGGACGACGCCTACAAGGCCTACTACGCCACCGGGCTTAACTCGGCCCGGCTCGACGCCTACGGTGAACTGATCGCGCAACTGGTCCACGGCCACGCGCTGTCGCCCACCTCCACCGCCTACCTGCTCGCGCTGATGGACCGCGTGGTCACCGGCCCGCAGCGCATCAAGGCCGGCCTGCCGCCGGACGCCCGCTTCGCCCACAAGACGGGCACGCAGCGGGGTCGCTTCTGCGACGCCGGCCTGGTGACCGTGCCACGGCCGGATCGCCTGCAACGGGTCGTCGTCGTGGCCTGCACGCGCGGCGAGCTGTCGCTCGTACGCTCGGAGCGGGCCTTGCGCCAGGTGGGCACCGCCCTCTGCAGATCAGGCCTGCTCAACGGAGGGATTCCCGATGCACCGGTCTGCGATGCTGTGGCGCTGTCTGAGCGTCTGCCTGTGGCTGCTGAGCGCTGAACCCACGCACGCGGCGGACTGGCGCGACGCGCTGGGCGAACAGGTCGGGCGCATCGAGCGCGACACGCCCGGCAAGCTCGGTGTCTACGTCAAGCGCCTGGACACCGGCGATACCTTCCGCCACGCCGCCGACCAGCCGTGGTACCTCGGCTCCAGCGCCAAGGTACTGATCGCGGTGGCCGTGCTGCAGCAGGTCGACGCCGGCAAGCTGAAGCTCACCGACAGCGCCGTGCTGCAGGAGACGGACAAGATCGACGGCTCGGGCCAGCTGGTGTGGAACCAGGTCGGCACGCGCTACAGCATCGACGCGCTGCTGACCCGCATGCTCGGCGTCAGCGACAACACCGCGGCCAACCTGCTGATCCGCACGGTAGGCGACGACACGCTGAACCGCAGTGCCGCCGCCGCGCTGGACCACAAGGACTTCAAGCGCCTCACCAACTTCACGCAGGTGCGCCGCGACGTCTACGCCGAGCTGCACCCCGATGCGCGCAAGCTGACGAACCGCCAGCTGGTCGAGGTGGCCGCCGCACCACTGGGGCCGCAGCGGGTCGAAGCGGTACGGCGTGCGCTCGGGCTGCAGCCGGCCGATCTCAAGGCGACAACCATCGACGACGCCTATGCCCGCTACTACGGCACCGGCGTCAACACCACGACGCTCGTCGCCTACGGCGGCATGCTCGAACGCCTGGTGCGCGGCCAGTTGCTGAAGCCGGCCACCACCGCGCGCCTGTTCACCGCCCTGAAGTTCGGCGCCCCCGGCAGCTACCGTCTCGAAGTCGGCCTGCCCCGGACCGTGAAGTTCATGCACAAGACCGGCACCCAGTACCGCACCGCCTGCCACATGGGCGTGGTCAACCCGCAGGACGGCGGCGCGCATGCGGTCGTCGTCGCCACCTGCGCCGCCGACATGGACGAGCACCACGAGGCCGGCAAGGCGTTCGAGCGCGTCGGGCGGGCGGTCAGCGAGACGGTGCTGGCCAGCCCGGCGCCGGGCCGCTGAAGACGGCGCCCCGACCGCGCCCCGGTCGTCGCTCGGGGGACAAGAAGCAAGGCGCCGGTGGCCTACAGTCCGGCGCATGGGAACCCTCTACCTCGTGCGCCACGGCCAAGCCTCGTTCGGCGCGGACGACTACGACCAGCTGAGCGAACAAGGCCTGCGCCAGAGCGTGCGGCTCGGCGAGTACTTCGCGCACAAGGGCATCACCTTCGAGGCGGCCGTCACCGGCACGCTCAAGCGCCACGCGCAGACCTTCGAGGGCATCTGCAGCGGCCTGGGGCTGGCGCCACCGGCACTCGCCTGGCCCGGCCTCAATGAATACGACAGCGAGGCCGTGATCGCGGCAGTGCATCCGCACCCGCTGGAAAAACCCAGCTCGCCCGAGCTGTACCGCCACCACTTCCGGCTGCTGCGCGACGGGCTCACACAGTGGATGGCCGGCGTGGTGTCGCCGCGCGGCATGCCGAGTTATGCCGACTTCCGCGCCGGCGTGGTGGCCGCGCTCGACCACGTGCGCACGCAGCACAGCGGCAATGTGCTGTTGGTGTCGAGCGGCGGCCCGATCGCCACGGCGGTGGGCCACGTGCTTGGCACCTCGCCCGAGACCACGATCGAGCTCAACCTGCGCATCCGCAACAGCGCCGTCACCGAATTCGTGTTCACGCCCAAGCGCCACATGCTGCTGACCTACAACACGCTGCCGCACCTGGACCACCCCGACCACGCGAGCTGGATCACGTTCGCGTAGCGGCAAGACCACGGCGCCGCCAACCGGCTTGCGCGCCACACGGCCAGCCCGGATACTGTGTCGCATGACCGACGCGACACCGCTGCCACGCGCCCTCATGGGCATTCGCCTCCTGACCGCGGATGCCGCCGTGCAAGCGCAGTTGCTGGCGTTGCTGCGGCCGTACGGGCTCGACACGCAGGTCGACCTCCTGCCACTCGATGGTGCCGACGCCGGCACGCTGCAATGCACGCTGCAGCCGGCCCTGGCCGCAACCTGGATGCCAGACCACGACACACTGGGCCTGTCGGCCACGCTGGCACTGGACAGTGCGCACGACAGCGTGGCACTGGAGCACGAGATCCTGCTGACGATGCTGATCACCCCGGTGCCGTTCGTGTTTCCCTCGGTCGACGAACTCGTGTCGGCCGTGCGGGTACGCCGCAACATCGCCCAGGCGGCGCGCAAGACCGCACTGGCCTTCAACGTGCAGACCGCCGAGCGGCCCGAGGACTACTGGCGTTACGACGAAGACCACGGTTTCGTGCTGCTGCCCGGCCGCGACCTGATCGAGGCGCTGCAGAAGGCGACCCAGCCTGAAGTCTCGGGCAAGCTGTACTCGTTCTCGTGCTACCGCGCCACGGAGTACGTGATCCTGCTCGGCATCGCCCAGGAGCTGCGCGAGAGCAACCCGGCGCTGCTGGCCGAACTGCAGCGCTACAGCGAGCGGCGGGCCATCCGCTCGGGCCGGTTCCACGACGTGTTCCTGCACGAGTACGGCACGATGGAGGACCCGCTGCCGCTGCGCTATTACGTGCCCGGCGACCGCCTGTGGTTCCGCAACCCCGACGAACGCTCGGCCGACGCCACCGGCTTCGAGGGCTCGTGGGTCTTCTACATGGGCGGCGGCCTGTTCAGCAACTTCTGGGCGCAGCCGCACCCGTTCACGCTCACGCGCAAGTGCGTGGAGATCTACCACTGGCGCGACGGCGCCTACACCGCCGCCGACGGCAGCACGCAGATGAACGACGCCGCCGCCGAGGCGCCGGTCCCGGTGACGCTTGCCGACCCGGTGGCACTGCAGCGCGTGCTCGACCTCATGGTCCGCCCGCGCGAACCCAAGGGTGTGTACGGGAACGGCGGCTGCATCGACACCACACGCGAGTACCCACGCTGGCTGCGGCCGGGTACGGGGCAGATCGTGCTGCCGAAGCTTTGAGGCGCTGGGTCGGGCCGCCTATTCGAAGGTTGTTTACTTCAGAACGGTCTCATCATCTCTAAAGTGACAAAGAAGGCGGGCCTTCTTTGTGCTTGTGCGCGAATTCGGTCGCTGCATCCGTGAATTTGAAGAAGAGCCCCCAATGCGCTGTGGATACATCAATTCCTTCGGCGAAGTTGGTGCCCTCGCGAGCGCAACGAGCGTAGTAGCCAAACATATAGTAGGCAACATCAGGTTGAATCTGCTTCGATTCGACCAACAGTGCGATTTCCTCGAAGAATGTGAGGAACTTTCGCTTCTTGTCCCACATGGACTCAGGCCTGAGTTTCTCACTGTCGCTGTCAACAAGGCAAAGCACTTCATACAGTTCGGCATTGTCAAATAGGCGGCGGTGTTGGTTAAGAAAAAATTCTGTTCGTTTTAGTCGTGCAGAAGTTTCTTTATCGTCTTGCTCTTTGACCCGCTGTTCGTTGAGGCGACGCAACTCTTGGTATATTTTTATTAGACCAACTACCCCAAATGCGACGGTCGCCACCGCAGCCAACGCCTGCCAATAAACGGCCCATTCCGACATGAGATAGCACTGCGCCGTTCCCTTAAGACAGAAGAGACTTGGGCCGCTCATAACCTAGGCCTTAGAAATTTCTTGCACTATGTAGCGCTTTACTAAGTCCAAGGAACTGAGTACCTCAGATACAGAGAATCGTAGTTTTCCTGGGTGACCGTTTACATGGTCTTGCATTGATTGAACTACAAGTTGCCTCATCTTCTGGTCATCCGGGTGGGCCAGCTTGAAGGAAACAACTCGTCTCTCACGGTCTGAGTAAAGGCGGCCAAAGTCGCTCAGGACGTTGTAGCGCGTGACATTGCCAATAACGTCAAAAATTTTGGAATTTTCAGTCCTCGTTGTGACATAAGCCAACGTCTTCTTGTCGAGCGTAAGCTGATCGCCTACGCGTGGTCTCGCCAAGAAAATTTTTGTTTTGCTGTCTCGAGCAATCGGCTTATGGACGTCCTGCATAGCAGATTCCAGTGCGTCGCCAATATCATGCGAAAAGCCTTCATCCTTTGAGACAAGCTTCTGCAAATGACTTGAAGTCGGGTCCGTGGACTTCCCGACGGACGCCGCCCAGCAAAAGACCAGATAGTCCCAAAAGTTGCTGACAATTACGCTGTGCCCCATCCTTCGGACGATCTCATTCGAAAAACGAACGTCAATCTGTTCCTCAAAACAGCCCTTCTTCGAAGAATGAATTAGCGTTTGAACTCCATGGGCGCCGTTCGCCCGAACTCGAATCTCCTCTGAATTGGCAAAAGAGTGAGCGACCATGTTAAGGGAACGCGCCAATCCGTGGATCATGTTCGCGGCGTCGTACATGTCGAGAACACCTTCATCGGCCATTCCACCTTCAACGCGAATGAGTGCAGAAACTTCCTTCTCGGTGGTTTTCACGTGTTGGTCTTCCTCAGTTGGTGATTATTTTGGATGCTGAATTTTGAGGTCTGACGCTAGCTCTTGCATTCTGCATCTGACGGAAATCTTGCAACGTTTACGATGGCACACACGGAGCGCTCTGGGTACGCTCGTCAGTTGCCTGGTAGCAATCGATGCCAAGCCGTTGCCTAGGTTTTCGAAGAGTAGTCGGCTCAAGCAACTGGGGCGAGTCTCAACCATGCAACGCCCGCAACACCTCTGGATGGGCCACAGCAACCCGCAGCAGCGTCTTCGCAGCACCATTGGGCTCGCGCCGACCTTGCTCCCAGTCTTGCAGCGTGCGTGCAGAGACGCCCAGGAGGCTTGCAAAATCCTGCTGCGACAGCCCGACCTGCGCTCGCGCTTCGGCCGCGGCGGGCAATTGGACCTTCGTCACACGGGCAGCTTCACCGCGCTTCATCTGGCGGACCGACTCCAACAGGTCCTGCTGGAATTTCTTCATCTCAGAGGGCATCTTCGACTCCTTGTTTCAGTTCCGCCAGGAACGAGGTCGGCAAGTTGTCGAACTTGCCTTTTGTGTACGCAATGAGCAACCAGATCGTTTCGTCGCGCACGTTGAAGTAGATGACTCTGGCACCGCCCCTCTTGCCTCGACCTGAGGCGGCCCATCGAACCTTCCGGCAGCCACCACTTCCCTGGATGAGATCGCCGGCGTCAGGATGGACCGCAATCCATGTGACGAACTCCTCCCGCTCAGCGGGAGTCCAGATCTCAGCGGCGTAGCGCTGAAAGACCGGGGTTTCGGCGACCGTTCTCACGTCGGAATCCTACGGCAATGCCGTATTTATTGCAAGCCACGCGCCGGCTTCGATGGTGACGCTCGCGTTGGACATGGAAAGACATCGCCGATCGCGGCTGCCTGTGGAACGGGCCAGGCGCTCGATCCGTCGTGACGGCTCCGCACTCTCACCCCGGCACCCATGCAGCCCCAGGCTTTGACGGCAAGCGTCTTGCTTGCAGAATGCGCCATGGCCCGCCCACCGCTCCCCACGCCCATCGCCGCACCGAAGACGGCCGCGGCCGACCCGCAATGGCGCGCGCAGGAGCTGCTGCTGATGCGCGAGGTGATGCGGCTGATCGGCAAGAGCCTGGCGCCGGGCGTGGTGATGCGCGAGATGCTGCACCTGATGTCGGAGCTGCTGGGCCTGAACCGGGGCCGCGTGGTGCTGGCCGAGGCCGACCAGCCGATGCACGGCAGCGACGCGGCGCCCGCACGCATCCACTTCGCCTACGGCCTCACGAAGGAAGAGATGGCGCGTGGCGTGTACGGTTGGGGCGAGGGCATCACCGGGCGCGTGCTTGCCACCGGCCAGCCGATCCTGGTGCAGGACATCGACGCCGAAGCGCAGTTCCTCGCGCGCTCGGTGGCCCGCGCGCAACTGCCGCAGGAGACCGTGGCCTTTCTCGCGTTGCCGATCGAGGTCAACCACCAGACGGTCGGCGTGCTGGCCTGCCACCGCATCCGCAGCCGCAAGCGGCATCTGAACGACGACATGGCGCTGCTGAAGATCCTGTCGACGCTGGCCGGGCAGATCCTGCAGCTGCAGGCGCTGATGCAGGAGAAGACCCGCGCGCTGGAGGCCCGCAACGCGCTGCTGACCCACGCGCTGGAGGCCGCCGCGGTGCGTTACGGCATCATCGGCAGCTCCTCGGCACTGCTGCGCGCGCTGGGCGAACTGGAGCGGGTGTCGCAGGCACAGGCCAGCGTGCTGCTGCTGGGCGAGTCGGGCACCGGCAAGGAGCTGTTCGCCCGCGCGCTGCACCTGTCGAGCCAGCGCCGCGATGCGCCGTTCATCAAGGTCAACTGTGCGGCGATTCCCGATTCGCTGATGGAGTCCGAGCTGTTCGGCCATGAACGCGGTGCTTTCACCGGCGCCGCCAACGCGCGTGCCGGCTGGTTCGAGCAGGCCGACCACGGCACGATCTTCCTCGACGAGATCGGCGACATGCCGCTGGCGATGCAGACCAAGCTGCTGCGCACGCTGCAGGAGGGCACGATCGTGCGGCTGGGCGGCAAGCGCGAGATCAAGGTCGACGTGCGCCTGGTCGCGGCCACGCACCGCGACCTGGAGCAGGCGGTGGCGCAGGGCGGCTTTCGGCAGGACCTGTTCTACCGGCTCAACGTGATCCCGATCCGGCTGCCGTCGCTGCGCGAACGGCGCGAAGACATCCGTTCGCTCGCGCTGCATTTCGTCAACCGCGCCAACCAGGCGAACCAGCGCAACGTGCACCTGTCACCCGCGGCGCTCGACCTGCTGGAGCGGCACCCCTGGCCCGGCAACATCCGCGAGCTCGGCAACGTGATCGAGCGCCTGGTGCTGCTGGCGGACAACGCGCAGGTGTCGGCCACCGAACTGAAGCGGTTCCTGCCCAAGGAGAACGCCGGCCCGACCGCATCCGCCGACCTTGCCACGGCCACCGGCCCAAGGGTTGCCGCTGGCCAGGTGCAGCCGTCGAACGGGCTGGCAGGCAACATGCAGGAGGCAGCGGCGCCGCTGGTGCGCGACTACCGCCCGGCCCATTCGCACACCGTCGAAGAACTGCAGCGGACCATGGCGCTGCACCACGGCAACCAGTCGCGCGCGGCGCAGGCGCTGGGGCTGACGGTGCGGCAGTTCGGCTACCGCCTGCGCAAGGCCGGCCTGTAGCGGGCTTGCAGTCTCAGAGCTTGACCGGCGGCGTGCGTCGGCCTTCACCCTGCCGCGCCAGCATCCAGCCCGGGTACTCGGGCGGCAATGCACTCACCTCGTCCAGCGTCTTCAGGTCTTCCGGCGTCAGCACGAGCCGCGTCGCGCCCAGGTTGTCCGCGAGCTGCGCCGGCGTCTTGGCGCCGACGATCACGGTACTCACCTGCGGACGGCTCAACAGCCAGGCCAGAGCCACCTGCGCGACCGACACGCCGTGCCGTTCGGCGATCGGCCGCATCGCATCGACGCAGCGGAACGCACGCGGCTTGTCGACCACGGGGAAGTCGAAGGTCGCGCGGCGCGCGCCGTCGGGCCCTGTCCCGTCGGCACTGAACTTGCCGCTCAACAGGCCGCCGGCCAGCGGGCTCCAGACCATCAGGCCGAGTTGCTGGTCGGCCAGCAGCGGCACCACTTCGCGCTCCAGGTCGCGCCCGGCGATCGTGTAGTAGGCCTGCACACTCTCGAAGCGCGCCCAGCCGCGCTGGCCGGAGATGGCCAGCCCCTTCATGATCTGCCAGGCCGCCATGTTGCATAGCCCGATGCAACGCACCTTGCCCGAGCGCACCATGTCGTTCAGGGTCGACAGCACCTCGTCCAGCGGCGTCAGCGGGTCGTAGCCGTGCAGCTGGTACAGGTCGATGTGGTCGAGCTGCAGCCGCTTGAGGCTGGCGTCCAGCGCATGCATCAAGTGGTGGCGCGACTGGCCACGCGCGTTCACCGCGGCCTCGTTCATCGTGCCGGTGGCCTTGGTGGCGATCACCAGCTCGTCGCGCGGCAGGCCCAGGCTCTTGATCGCCTGGCCGGTCATCGTCTCGGCGATGCCGAACGAGTAGATGTTGGCGGTGTCGATGAAATTCACGCCGGCATCGAACGCCTGCTTGACCAGCGCCGTGGCGGTGTCCTGCCCCAACCCGCCGATGGTCTTCCACATGCTGCTGCCTTCGCCGCCGAAGGTCATCGTGCCGAGGCAGAGTTCAGAGACGTAGAGGCCGGTACGGCCGAGCAATCGGTAACGCATGTTGAGGTTCCTGAGAAATGGAAGTCTGGAAGGGTAGCGATTCTGCGCGCCAGACATGACGGAGGGGTCTGGCCTCCGTTCCGGCCTCAGCGCAGGCCGGCGCCTTCGTCGCGGCCGAGCCGCAGGAAGTACACCAGCGACAGCATCGTCATCAAGCCGATCACGACGAAGGCCGGCGAAAAATCGCGCGCCGCCAGCTGCGCCGTGCTGCCGTCGTACCACCAGGCCGCGGCGCTCACGAGGCCGGCCGCCAGCACCACGCCGAAGGTCTGCGACAGCTGCTGCGCCATGCTGTTGAGCGTGGTCGCGTGGCTCATGCGCGGCTTGGGGATCTCGGAGAAACCCAGCGTCTGCAGCGCGACCATGCCCATCGAATTCACCAGGCCGCCCAACATCAGCGTCATGAAGATCAGCACGTGCGGCGTGTGGGGCGTGAACAGGCTGTAGCTGGCGTAACACAGGCTGGTGCAAACGGTGGTGCCGATCAGCAGCGTGCGAAAGCCCAGGCCGCGGATCACGCGCACCATCACGACCCGCGTCGCCAGCGAGCCGAGCGCGGTGGCGACGGTCAGCGAACCCGACGCGATCGGCGACAGGCCGAAGCCCAGCTGCAGCATCAGCGGCAGCAGGAAGGGCGACGCGCCGATCGCGATGCGCAGCGGCGTGCCGCCGATGATCGATGCGCGGTAGGTCGGGTGCCGCAGGATCTTCAGGTCGATCAGCGGATGGTCCGCCGTGCGGCTGCGCCAGTAATAGGCGCCCATCGCCAGCGCACCGACGGCGGCGACCAACCAGCTGACCCAGTCCGCCACCAGCGCCTTGCCCGCGGTCTCGATCGCACCCAGCACGCCCACCAGCCCCACGGCCAGCAACACGAAGCCCAGCACGTCGAACGGCTGCGGCGCCGCGTCTTCGCGGTGGTCGTCGATGAACCACATCGCCAGCGCGATGCCCAGCAGGCCGAACGGCAGGTTGATCAGGAAGATCCAGCGCCACGAGGTCCAGGTGACGATGGCGCCGCCGACCAGCGGCCCGACCATGCGCCCGATGGTCGGCGGCACGGTGAACCAGACCATCGCCGCGACCATCTGCGATGCCGGCACACTGCGCAGCAGGATCAACCGGCCTACCGGCACCATCATCGCGCCGCCCAGGCCCTGGACGATGCGGAACAGCACCAGCTGCGGCAGCGTCTGCGCCGCGCCGCACAGCGCCGAGCCCAGCGCAAAGAAGCCGATGGCGCAGCAGAACACCCGCTTGGCGCCAAAACGTTCGGCACACCAGCCCGACAGCGGCAGGAACACCGCCAGGCTCAGCAGGTAGGAGGTGATCGCCAGGTTCAGGTGCAGCGGCACCACGTCGAGCGACGCGGCGATGCTGGGCAACGCCGTGGCCATCACCGAGGTGTCGAGGTTCTGCAGGAAGAGGGGAGATGCGACGATGACGGGAACGATGCGGTCGCGGGCAGGCATCGTTCGATTCTAGGGCGGCCCTGCAAGACGCAGCACCTGCACCGCATGCGCCGCATTGCGCGTGCCGGCCAGTGCCTGCGTCTGCCCGTCCGCGCCCACCGCCCGGGCCACGATGGTCACCGGCCCGGTGCCGGCGCCCAACGCCAGCTGCACGCTGAACGCCTGCCATTCGTAGTCGCGGCGCGGTGCCACCTGCGCCGGCTCCCACGACAGCGCCCCATCGGCACTGACCTCCACGCGCTGCACGCCTCCGTCGCTCCAGGCCCATCCGCGCACCTCGACCTGGCCTTCTTGCACAAGCTCGCCAGGCGCCGGATGCGTGATCAAGGCATTGGGCTCGACGGCCCACACCGGCTCGCGGCTGGCGGCACCGCCTTCGCCCGCGTCGCGGTTGTACCAGGTGGTGGTGAACGGTCCATCGGCACGGCCTGCCTGGGCCGACAGACGGCACAGCCACTTCGTCATGTTGGTGCCGAACCACCCCGGTACCACCAGCCGCACCGGCCCGCCGCGCTCGCGCGTCAGCGGCGCACCGTTCATCGCATAGGCCACCAGCACCTCGGGGCGCAGGGCCTTCTCCATCGGCAGGTCCTTGCGGTAGCGGTCCATGGTCCGGCCGCCAAAATCCCCGCCGTCCAGCCCGTCGGACCACAGGTACGTGGCCTCCGCGGCAATGCCGGCGTGGCCGAGCAGCAGCGCCAGCGGCACACCGGTCCAGCGCACATTGCCCACACGCCACAGGTTGCCGGTGGCCTGCTTCAGCGGGCTACCGAAACACTCATGGAAGGCCGTCACCGACATGGCCGGCAGGCGCTTCAAACCCTCCAGGTCGATCGAGAACGGCCGCTGCACCAGGCCATCGACCTGCAGCCGCCAACGCGCCGCATCGATCTGCACCGATCCCATGTGGATGGTCTCGAACAGGTCGGCATCGGGTGTGATGACCGCGCGCAGCGCCTCGGGCGGCGGTGGCGGTTTCAGGTGGAAGCCCGGCACGCCGCCCGCCACCACGGCCCGGCGCTCGTCACCCGGTGCCAGCGGCGGCAGGAAGGCTTGCTCAGGCATCGCGGGCGCGGACATCCGGTTCGTCGTCGAGGAGGCGCGGAAACTGCGCCTGGGCCTGGCCGGTCCAGGCCACCGGCTCATGGCGGCGGCGCTCGACGCCCAGCGAGAATATGTCGAACCGGTTGTAGTAGCCCACCACGTCATGGAACTGCTTGGGCTCGATGCACTGGTTCAGGTCGAACTCGGCGTAGGCGATGCCCTCTTCGTTCTGCAGCGTGTCGCCGATCTGCGTGCCCGTGGGGTCGACGAACATCGACACGCCGCGCGGCGTCTGGTCGACGATCTCGGCGACCGCCGGGTCGCGGTCGACAAGGAAGTCGCGCATGGGCTGGTCCATGAAGCTGGCGCAGACGATGCCGAAGGCCTTGGCTTCGAAGGAGTGCGCCGAGGCGCGAATGCGGTTCGCCGCGACGTTGTCGAAGTTCCGGCCGTCGCCGGTGGGCTTGCGGGTCGGCCACATCGGCGGCCAGCTCGACACGTGGATCTGCTCGCCCTGCGCCATCAACGAGAAGCGCGCCAGCGGGTTGGTGTTCTCGCCGCAGATCAGCCCGCCGATGCGGCCGAACCGCGTGTCGGCCACGCGCAGCCCCTGGCCGTCGCCCGACGCCCACACCAGCTTCTCGTAGAAGGTCGGCACCAGCTTGCGGTGGTGGTTGAGCAGTTCGCCGTTCTCGCCGATCAGCAGGTTGGCGTTCCAGATGCAGCCGGCGCTGACCGTGCTGCGCTCGCTGATGCCCATCGACACGCAGACGCCGAAGCGTTTTGCGGCCGCGGCGATCTTGGCCACCTCGGGGCCCAGCACGTACACGCTGTTCTCGACCATCGCCTCGAACAGGTCGTGGTTGTAGATCGGCGCCCACAGCGCCGCCCACACCGGGAAGGCCGGGATGTAGGTCTCGGGAAACGCGATCACCTGCGCGCCATGGCGGGCCGCCTCCTGGATCAGCGCGACCGCCTTCTCCGTGGTCGCGGTCTTGTCGAGCAGCACCGGGGCTGCATGGGCGGCGGCTACCTTCACCCGGGGCAATGAACTCATGGAGGGTCTCGTGTCTGGCTCAAGATGGAAGCCACAGGATAGTGCCGGCCCGCCGCGCGCTGGTGCCGGATTTCTGCACGGCCGCTTGCGAAATTGCCCGCGCAGACCCGCACGCTTCCTGCTCCACTGTGTGCTGGCGCATCGGGCGCCGCACCACAAAGGAACAGCCGCATGGCCGAGAACCCCGGCAACACACCGCACTACCGCGTCGCCAGCATCACGCAGATCGTGCGTTCGCACGACGTGTGGGTGCGCGAATTCACCGTGACCGCAGGCGAAGAGGTGCCGTGGCACCAGCACACGCAGGTGCAGGACCACTGCTACGGGCTCGAGGGGCTGGTGCGCGTGCAGTCGGTCGATGCGGCCGGCGCCGCACAGGATCTGTGCCTCAAACCCGGCGAGTCCTGCGTGCTGCCGGCCGGCACGCGCCACCGCCTCAGCTGCGCGCAGGGCGACCAGGCGCGCTACCTGTTGGTGCAGCAAGGCGCGTACGACTTCATCAAGGTGCCGTCTCCGCTGTGAGTGGCGAACCCGGTTCTTCTTTTTTCTGTTCAGGAGTGTTTGCATGCGCCCACCCGGATCCTTCGCCCCACCCACCCGCATCTCGCGCCGTTGCTTCACGGCCGGCGCGCTCGCCGCCGCGGCGATGCCGGGCATGCTGCGCGCGCAGGCCTTCCCCGACCATCCGATCCGCATCCTGGTCGGCTTCTCGCCAGGCAGCCCGTCCGACCTGCTGGCGCGCGGCCTGGCCGACAAGCTGACCGTGTCGCTCGGCCAGCCGGCCGTGGTGGACAACAAACCCGGCGCCGGTGGCCTGCTGGCGATCCGTTCGCTGCTGCAGGCGCCCGCCGATGGCCACACGCTGCTGGTGGTGTCGGCCGCGCATGCGGCCACGCCGGCCATCACACGCAACCTCGGCTTCGACCCGGCGCGCGACCTGGCCGGCATCACCCGCATCGCCAATGTGCCGAGCATCCTGGTGGTCAGCCCCACGCTGGGCATCGCGACGATGGCCGATCTGGTGGCGCGGCTGCGGCAAGCCCCGGGCACGCTGAACTTCTCGTCGCCCGGCAAGGGCAGCGCCAACCACTTCGCGGCCGAGTACTTTCTGGCGCAGGCCGGCGCCAAGGCGACGCACGTGCCCTACCGCGGCGTGCCCGAGGCGGTGACCTCGGTCGTCTCGGGCGAGTGCCAGTTCTCGTTCATCCCGGCGCCCAACGTGCTGCAGCTGATCCGCACCGGCAAGCTGACGGCGCTGGCCACCTGCACCGGCACACGGGCCAAGCTGCTGCCCGCCGTGCCGACCGTCGCCGAAGCCGGTGTGGCGGGTTACCAGTTCGACCCATGGTTCGGCGTGCTCACCCACGGCGGTGTGCCGGCGGCGGTGCGCGCCCGGCTGGTCAGCGCATCGGTTACGGCGCTGGCCGCACCGGAACTGCGCACGCGGTTCGAGCCCATCGGCGCGGAGATCAGCACGCTGCCCGGCGAGCGGTTCGACGCCTACATCCAGGCCGAGATCGCCAAGTTCCGCTACATCGCGGCCACCGCCAACATCGACGCCAGCTGACCCGAGGACCACCCCATGCCCACACGCTCCGACACCACCCGCTACACCCATCGCGGCACCGCCTGCGTTTGCAGTGCCACCCACGGCTCCGACGTGCCTTGCCTCGCGGATGCGCCGCAGAACGCCGAGCAGGCCCTCACCGGAGCAATGGCCGAAGGCATGCTGCATGGCCTGTTCCCCGAGCGCGGCTTGCGCCGGGCCTTCGTCCAGGCCATGGGCCGGGCCGGCGCACTCGCTGCCCTCACCACACTGACGCCGCTGGCCCAGCTGACCGCGGTGGCGCAGGAACGCCGGGGCACGCCCGAGAAGAAGACGCTGGCGGTCGGCTTCCTGCCGATCACCTGCGCCACGCCGCTGATCTACGCCGAGCAGTTGGGCTTCTTCCCGCGCGAAGGGCTGGAGCTGAGCCTGCAGAAGGTCGCCGGCATCGCGCTGATCCGCGACAAGATGGTCAACGGCGAGCTCGACATCTCGCAGCAGGTGATGCCGGTGGCGCTGGCGATGTCGGCCGGCGTCGGCGGCCCGCCGGTTCCGGCACGGGTGATGACCATCTTGAACCAGCATGGCAATTCGCTGGTGCTGGCCATGAAGCACAAGGACAACCGCGACCCGAGAAACTGGAAGGGTTTCAAGTTCGCCGTGCCGTTCGAGCTGTCGCACCAGATGCTGCAGCTGCGTTATTACCTGGCCTCGTTCGGGCTCGACCCGGAAAAAGACGTGTCCTACCGCGTGGTGCCGCCGTCCGAATACGTGTCGAACCTGCGCGTGGGCAGCATCGACGGCTTCTTCGGCGGCGAACCCGGCGGCCAGCGTGCGGTGTTCGAGGGCGCGGGGTTCATCCACCTGATCTCCAGCGAGATCTGGCCCGACCACCCCTGCTGCTCGGTGACCGCCACCGAGGCCTGGATCAAGGCCCACCCCAACGCCTTCATGGCGGCCTACCGCGCCGTGGTGGCCGCCAGCCTGCATGTGTCGGACCCCGGCAACCGCGAGGGCATGGCCAAGGTGCTGGCACAGCCCAAGTACCTGAACCAGCCCGAAACCGTGGTCGATCAGGTGCTGACCGGCCGCTACGCCGATGGCCTGGGCAACATCAAGACCGTGCCGCGGCGCGTGGACTTCCAGCCCTTCCCGCATTACTCCAGCGCGGTGTGGCTGCTGACGCAGATGCGGCGCTGGAACATGGTCAAGCAGGACATCGACTACAAGGCCCTGGCCCGGCAGGTGATGCTGGCCACCGACGCCAAGCGCCTGATCGAGGAACGCGGCGCCAAGGCGCCCGAGGTCGGCTTCCGCAAGGAGACCATCATGGGCAAGACCTTCGATTCCGACCGGCCTGCCGAATATTTGAAGTCGCTGGGGAAGGCATGAACGCTGCGCCCACGTTGCGGTCCTGGGCGACCACGCTGGTCATTGCGCTGCTGCTGCTCGCGGTCTGGCAAGGGTTGACCTCGACCTCGGGTACGCTGGCCACGGCGCAGCCCACCGAGTACGACAAGCTGATGGGCAAGACCGCCGGCGCGGCCGTCGAGCGCTCGGCCATCCCCTCGCCGGTGGACGTGTTCCAGCGCGCCGGCGAACTGTTCGCCGACCCCTTCCGCCGCCAGGGCGAGAACGACCTGGGCATCGCCTGGCACCTGCTCGCGTCGCTGCAGCGCGTGTTCACCGGCTATACGCTGGCCGTGCTGGTGGGTGTGCCGCTGGGCTTCGTGCTGGGATTGACGCCCTGGCTCGGCCGCGCGCTCGACCCGTTCATCCAGCTGCTGCGGCCGGTGTCGCCGATGGCCTGGATGCCGCTGGCGCTCTACACGCTGAAGGACAGCGGGGCCTCGGCCATCTTCATCATCTTCATCTGCTCGGTCTGGCCGATCCTGATCAACACCTCGTACAGCGCGGCCAGCGTGCGCCAGGACTGGACCAACGTCGGCCGGGTGATCGGGCTCACACCGTTCGAACGCGCGCGCGCCATCATCTTTCCGGCGGCCGTGCCGATGGTGCTGACCGGCATGCGGATCTCCATCGGCATCGCCTGGCTGGTGATCGTGGCGGCCGAGATGGTGGTCGGCCAGAGCGGAATCGGCTACTTCGTCTGGAACGAATGGAACAACCTGCAGATCGCCAGCATCATCGTGGCGATCGTGCTGATCGGCGCGGTCGGCCTGGTGCTGGACCAGTTGCTCGCGCTGCTGATGCAGCGCCTGAGCTTTCGCGAATGAAGGTTGCCATGCACACCACGTACTCCGCTTCTTTCGAAGCGCCGCCCTACCTGCGCGTGCAGGGCGTGACGCAAGTCTTCAAGACACCCAAGGGCGACTACCCGGCACTGAGCCCGATCGACCTCGACATCCGCCAGGGCGAATTCGTCGCGCTGATAGGCCACTCGGGCTGCGGCAAGTCGACCTTGCTGAACCTGTTGTCGGGCCTGGCGTCGCCCACCTCGGGCACCTTGTCCTGCGACGGCCAGCCCATCCGGGGGCCGGGGCCACAGCGGGCGATGGTGTTCCAGAACCATGCACTGCTGCCCTGGCTCAGCTGCTTCGACAACGTGCGGCTCGCAGTGCGCGGCGTGTTCAGATCCGAGTCTGCCGCCAGCGTGCAGCGGCGCACCGAAGAGGCGCTGGCGATGGTCGGCCTGACGGAGGCTGCGCACAAGAAACCGGCCGAGATCTCGGGCGGGATGAAGCAGCGGGTGGGAATTGCGCGCGCGCTGTCGATGCAGCCGCAGGTGCTGCTGATGGACGAGCCCTTCGGCGCGCTGGACGCGCTGACGCGCGCCCGCCTGCAGGACGAGTTGCTGGCCATCGTCGACCAGACCGGCAGCACCGTGGTCATGGTCACGCACGACGTGGACGAGGCGGTGCTGCTGTCGGACCGCATCGTGATGATGACCAACGGGCCTGCAGCACGCATCGGCGAGATCCTGCCGGTGCCGATTGCCCGCCCGCGCGACCGGGTGCAGCTGGCCACCGACCCGGTCTATCTGGAATGCCGGCGTGCGTTGATGGACTTTCTGTACCGCCGGCAGCGACACGTCGAACCCGCCACGGCGTAACCGGGCCGGCGGTGGCCACGCAGGCCGCCGCGCTCACAATGGCGGCATGACCACCAAGAAGCTGCCGCTGGCCGACCTCGACTGGGACGACGTGCGCCTGTTCCTGCATATCCAGCGCACCGGCAGCCTGGCCCAGGCGGCGCGGCAGCTGCACATCGACCACTCGACGGTGAGCCGGCGCCTGGCCCAGCTGGAGCTGTGCCTGGGCGGCGCGCTCTTCGAGCGGCAGCGCACCGGCCTGAAGCCCACCGAGCTGGCCCACGTGCTGGCCCAGCAGGCCGAGGCGATGGAAGCGGCCATCCTGTCGCTGACGGAAAAGCTCGGCGGCGAGGAGCGCGAACCCTCGGGCAGCGTGCGCATCGCGATGATGGAAGGCATCGGCACGACCTTCGTCGCGCGGCATCTGGAGCCGCTGCTGCAGCAGCATGCGCGGCTGCGCGTGGAGCTGGTGACCTCGTCCTCGGTGGTCAACGTCAGCCGGCGCGAGGCCGATGTGTTCGTCAGTTTCTTCAAGCCTGCGGGCCAGGGGCTGGCCTGCGAGCCGGCCGGCACCTTCGCGCTGTACCTGTACGCGTCGCCGCGTTATCTGGAAACCCACGGCACGCCGGGCGACCTGGCCGCGCTGGCGCGCCACCAGTTCGTCGGTTATGTCGACGACCTGGTGCAGCTGGACGCGGTGCGCTGGCTCGACGAGCTGGTGGTGCGGCCGCAGATGCGTTTCCAGTCCAACAGCATGCTGGCGCAGATGACGGCCGCCGCGTCGGGCCTGGGCCTGGTGCTGCTGCCCAAGTTCTCGGTGGTGCAAGAGGACATGCTGGTGCCGGTGCTGCCGGCCGTGGCCAAGGTCACGCGCGCCTTGTGGCTGAGCGTGCACCACGATCTGCAGTACTCGAACCGCATCCGCACGGTGACCGACTATCTGCAGCGGCTGCTGGCGGCGCAGCAGGAGTGGCTGAACGGCCCGCCCGATGCGATCGGCAACGGCCCGCGCGCGCTGCGCTGAGCTGCAGCCTTCGCGGGATCACGGGATCTTCTGCCCGACCAGCGCGGCATCGCCCTGCGGGTACGCCAGCTTCAAGCCTGTCAGCGTGCGTTTGAGCAGCGTCGCGATCATCAGGTTGCGGTGCGTCTTGGAATCGGCCGGCACGATGGTCCACGGCGCCCAGGGCGTGCCGGTGGCCGCAATGGCCGACTGGTAGGCGGCCATGTAGTCGTCCCACTGCTTGCGCACGGTCAGGTCTTCGGGCTGGAATTTCCAGCGCTTGGTCGGGTCGTCGAGCCGCGCCTGCAGGCGCTCGCGCTGCTCGTCTTTCGAGATGTGCAGCATGAACTTGCAGACCACGGTGCCGCTTTCGACCAGCATGCGTTCGAAGTCGTTGATGTGCGCGTAGCGCTGCGCGGTCTGCTCGGGCGTGATCCACTGATGCACCACCGGCACCAGCACGTCTTCGTAGTGGCTGCGGTTGAAGATGGTGATGTCGCCGGCGCGCGGCACCTGCTGGTGGATGCGCCACAGCACGTCGTGCGCCTTCTCCTCGTCGGTCGGCGCCTTCCAGCCGACGGTGTGCACACCCAGCGGGGTCATGCGCGAGAACACGCCGCGCAGCGTGCCGTCCTTGCCGCTGGTGTCGATGCCCTGCAGGATCACCAGCAGCTTGAAACGCTTGTCGGCGTAGAAGACCTCCTGCAGTGCGTCGAGCTCAACTGCCAGCGCCTCGACCACGGCCTTGTCGTGTTCCTTGTCGCCGGTGGAGAACGGCTTGGCCGCCGGATCGATGGCCGAGAGCTTGAAGCGGGCCGCGGGGTCCGCGTGCTGGAATTTCGCAAGCTGCTTGTCGGAGGTGTCGGTGGGTTTCATGGGCCCACCATAACGCAAGTCAGGCCGTGCTGCCCGACCCCTTGGCGTGCCGGCCATGGTTGCAGGCCACGTGGCTGATGGCCAGGTTCTCCTGGTGGCTGCTGCCACCCTCGCTCAACGGCCGGATGTGCTCGAGCGAAGCCTGTTCGTGCGGCACGTGTTCGCCGCAGAGCCAACACGGCACCTGGCCATGCAGCTGGCGCGCCACCGTGCGGTAGATCTTGTCGCGGGTCAGGGACAGGCTGGTCATGGATCGAGCAGGCAGGATGAAGGGAGCCGTTTGTATCGGTCCGATCGTGGATTATCCGGTCCTCTCGACGGCCCCAGTCCACCGCCCCAGGCGTGGGCGGGCAGCGCAAGTCTGCCGCGCAACCGCCGTGTCAGCGCGCCGGCATCCAGTCCACCACGATCACCTCGTGGTCGAGCACGCAGGACACGTCGAACACCAGTTCGTCACCGTGCAGCGCCGCGGCAATACGTCGTCCTGCCACGCGCAAACCGACATCCGCTGGCGCCACCGAGCCCCGTGGAGCCCGTAGCCGAACCTGCACCGGTCCGATCGGAACCAGCTCGTTCTGCCGGCCGGGCACACGAGACGTGAGCAGCCGATTGTTCAGGTGCAGGATCTGCCGTGCGCCCTGGACATACAGGCTAGGGGTGACGACGCCATGTGTGCCCTCCAGCCGCACACAGGCATGCTCCGCCACGGTCCATCGCACGGCGTTCGCCAACAGCAGGCCGTGGTCGGGATGTTCGTCGCGGCCGAAACACCTGTCCAGATCGGCCACGCACCAGACCAGCTTGCCGCCCGAGGGGGCAATGCGCAGTGTGAGCGCGGGAATATCGGTACGCCGCTCACGCATCCACGCGGTCTCGGGCGGGAAGATCGGGAATTCCGGAATGAAGGTGGCGAGCACCTGCACGCCGTCGTCCGCCCGTACCAGCGGCAGATAGCCCCCGAACGGCAGGATATCGGTCGCATCCAGGCCGGCCAGCAACGGGTGTCGCTCGCCACGCGGCGCAGGTGCGCTCGGGTCGCGTGGACCGAACACGCCCTGGCGCAGTTCAGGGTCGAGTCGAAGGTAGGTGTGGCGGTCGCTGATCTCGATGTTGGGGTCCGCTGCATGCTGCGCACCACGGCTGCCAGGCTGGCGCCGCACACCAAAGAGACCGGCCAAGGCGAAATCGCTGCGCAATTCCCCGGAGTCGTCCATCAGGCTGGTCTCGCCCGTGGCGATCACCGAGCCGCCTGCCGCCACGTAGGCTTCGAGAGCAGCAACCTGCGCATCCGACATCACGGCGATGTTGGGCAGGATCAGCGCGCGCAGCCGCCCGGTCGCGCGGCCGATGTCGTCCACGTGTACCGGCAGGTAGGTCAGGCCCGCGCGGTCGAGCGCCTTCATGACCCCGCGGTAGGGCTGCATCGTGCGGTCCTGCGCCTTGTCCTGGCCGTAGAAATCGTGGTTCTGCTGCGACCAGACGATGCCGACGTCGGCTTGCGGCTGCCGATTCACCAGCACGTCTTCATTGGCCTCGTGCCAGGTGAAGACGGACTCGGCCGTGGTGTACTGGCGGCGGTCCTCGTGGACCGAGCCGATGTGGTGCCACCACGGCTGTATGCCGCCCGCAAACGCGGCGGACGACCATAGCCGGACCTCGGCCTCGGGCATCGTCGTGAGCCGGAATGCCGGGGCGCCCAGCAGGTACTGCGGCATGCTTTCGGGGATCAGCTTGTCCCACCCCAGCAGTTCGTGCAGGCGCTTGCCGGATTCGGTGTTCTGGTCGAACGCGTCCAGCGGCGTGCGGCGCTGGTGGTCGAGCATGGCGATCTCGGTGCGCGAGAGGAGCGCGCGCATGTCGTTGAAGCGGTCGCTGTTCTTCAACATATCGCCGCCGACCATGCCGCTCCAGATGCAGTCGGGCCCGCCAGCGGCGACCGTCGTCGCATTGTTCAACTCCCACAACTCGGTGCGCCGCTGATAGTTCCAGGTGATCCAGCGCCGATAGACCGGATCGCTCCAGTCGGCCTTGGCGGGCAACGCATCGGTGCCGGAAAAAGCCGCGAACCCGTTCTGGCAGTTGCGGCAGTAGCAGATGCGGTCGCGCGGCATGCCGGCCCAGCTGTTGTCCGAAAAGCCGTCCGGACGGCTGCGACGGATGATCTCGCCCATGATGCCGGGCAGATATTCTGCGTAGTAGGGCGAGTTGACGCAGGTCACGTATTTGTCCGCAAGTCGGTAGGGCGCGCCTGCCGCGTCGACGCAGATCCAGTCGGGATGAGCTTCGTAGAAATCCCTGGCCACACGGTTGGAATCCATGCGCGCGATCACCTTCAGGCCCTCCTCACGGGCCACGCGCACGATCTCGCCGAACAGATCGCGTTCGCCCAGCGTATGGGCACGATGGTGCAGCGGGAACTCCGAAGGGTAGTACGCCACGATGCCGCCGGCGTTCACCACGAGGCCCTGCACGCGCGTGCGGCGCCAGTGCGCGCGCCACCAGTCGGGGTCGTAGCGCAACGGGTCGATCTCGACCAGGTTGGTCTGCCCCCAGCGCAGCGTTGTACGGTACCAAGCTTGTTCGTTCACGGGACGTTGACTCCTGAAGGGATGTGCCGCCTGCGGGCGGGCACTGTGGGTGGAAGGTCGCGCTGGACCGAAGCCGGCATCGGCGAAGAACAGTGGCGTGGTCAGCGCCGCTTGTTGATGGCGGCCAGATCGATGCGCGGAGCGCCGGGTGCGATCATCGCCAGGCTCTCCTCGACATCCTGCGGGCCGGTCATGCCCACCAGCGCGCAATCGACTTCGGGCGTTGACAACACGAAGCGAATGGCGAGCCGTGCCAGGCGGCGGTCGTCGATCTCGGGAAACTCGGTATGCATCAGCCGCTGCAGCACGCCGGAGGTCGTGGCACGCATCACGAGGATGCCCATGCCAAGCTCGCGCGCCAGCGGGATCACTCCGAACGGACCCCAGCGGTAGTCGCAGGACTGCTGGTGGGTGAGGCCATAACCCATCTGCAGCGTGTCGAAGTGCCCGCTGCGCAGCAGCCGTTCCACACCGCCGCCGGGGGTCTCGGCCGTCAGGCCGGCGAACCGGATACGCCCCAGGGACTTCTGCTCCTGCAGCCACTGCGGGATGCACGATTGCAGCAGCTTGTCCGCAGCTGCGTCGCTGAAATTGAGTCCGTGCACCTGCAGGATGTCGACATGGTCGGTCTGCAACCGCTGCAGGCTCAGCGACAGCGCATCGCTCAGCGAGGCCGGCGTGTCGCCCTCTCTGGGCATGAACTTGGTGCCGAGCACGATCTTGTCGCGGACCCTCGCCAGCCCCTTGCCGAACAGGGTCTCGCCGCGGCCATTGCCGTAATTGGCCGCCGTGTCGAAGTAGTTGATGCCGCCATGCACGGCAGTGGCAATGGCCGCCAATGCATCGGCCTCGAAAGCAGCCGTTCCGCGATCGCGGCCGTCGAGGTAACCGTCGATGCCGATCGCAGCACCACCGAAGCCGATGGCGCTGATGCGCAGGCCGGTGCGGCCCAGTTCACGCCTGTCCATGGTGGCCTTCCAGTCCGCGCATCAGCAAGCCCTGAAGGAACTCGCGGTAGGTCGTCGTGCCTCGGTCCGGGAGCGCAAGGAAAGCGCGCATCAACGCAAGGTGCTGGGTCTCGCTGAAGTCCATCGCATGGGGCAGCAGGCTGATACGCCCTGGAGACTTGAAGCCCATCACGTCATCCTCTTGCGTGAATGCGTGCACCGTTGGTGCAGTCTTGCCGAACAGCAGCCGACGGGCATTGGCGGCAAAAAAATCACCCCTCTCTTCGGGGGTCAGCTGGTAGCGGTCGACGAAGCGCATGGTGTCGGCGTAACTCTCATTGCGCCACAAGGCGACCGGCCACTCACTGCCCCATAGCAACCGCTTCCAGCCCACCACTTCCACCAGGGCGTTGGCCCAGGGCTCCAGCGCCTTCGCGTCCATCAGGCCCTGGCGGCTGAAGGCGACGTGAAAACGCGGGTGGGTGTAGAGCGCATGCAGTTGCCCACCCGGTCGGATGAGGGCCGGGTCGGCCACGCCGGCGAAGTGGCCGCCGAGGATGAAGCTGCCAGGGTATCTGTCAAGAAAACCGGCCAGCGCGTGCCGAAAGCGTAGCCACGGTTCGAATCCCACGACGATGAGGAAGGCACCGGCGCTGCCAACCACGTCGAGCAGCCTCGGGTTGTCGAGGGCTTCCGCGGCGGGGATGCGCACGCCGCTGAAACCACCCTCCAACTGGCGGGACACGACGCGGCAGCGCGTGTCGTTGTCGGGCCCGACCGGCAGGCCGACAATGCGAAAGCGCTCCGGATAGGTACGCCCCGCACGTGCCAACTCGAGGATGTCGGGACAGAATTGCGCGGTCGACAGCAGCGCCTGCTGCACGCCGTTCGCGTCCATCTGCGCAAGAAACTCTTCGGCGCTGCCGAAGCGTGGCAGCCCGATGTGGCCGTAGATATCGATCATTCGAGCTTCAGGTTGAGTTGCTGGGCCAGGTTGCCCCATTTCGACGACTCCGATGCCATGTAGGCGCCGAATTCGTCGGGCGACATCGTGGGGGCAGGAGTGGCCCCCACGCCGCGCATCTGCGTCGCCATCTCCGGCGTGCGCAGGATTTTCTCGATCTCGTCGTGCAGGCGCGCGACGATGTCCCTGGGGGTGCCGGCCGCCACGGCAATACCGTTCCAGGCCAATGCTTCGTAACCCGGCAGACCCGACTCGGCAACGGTGGGCACATCGGGCAGTTCTTTCAGCCGCTCCTTGCCCGTGACGGCGAGGGCGCGCAGACGACCGGACCGGATATGCGGCAGAACGTCCGACACATTGGAGAACAACAGCTGGATGCGCCCCGCGACCAGCTCGAGGGCCTGCCCCGTGCGGAACGGGATGTGCACCATCGTCGTCCCGACGGTCGAGTTGAACAATTCGGTAGCCAGGTGACCCAGGCTGCCCAGTCCGGGCGATCCGAAATTCAGCTTGCCCGGGTTGGCCTTCGCGTACGCGATCAGGCCGGCGATATCGTTCACCGGCAGACCAGCAGGCACCACGACCAGGAACGGGTTGACCTGCAGCAGGATCACCGGCTGCAGGTCGCGCTGCTTGTACTGCAGATCCTTGCTGATGGCCGGCAGGATGGTCATCGGCGCGATCGCGGCCAGCAGCAGCGTATAGCCGTCGGGCTTCGATTTGGCGACCGTGTCAGTGCCGATGCCACCACCGGCGCCGGGACGGTTCTCGATCACGATGGGTTGGCCGAGCGCAGTCGACAGGGGCTGCGCCACCCAGCGGGAGTAGGTGTCGGGTGTGGTGCCCGGCCCATAGGGCACGATCAACTTGATCGGGTGGTCCGGATAACCGGCACCGACCGCAGGCAATGCAGCAAACGCGGTCGCGAGCATCGCGAGCAGCAGGGAAAAAGTCCGCATGTTGTCTCCTCTGGTCTTGTCAACGCTGCGGCTTCAGGCCGCAGCGTCCGCGCGTGTACCGGGTGACCGGGCTGAAGCCAGTTCGGTTGTCCTTGGCACGTCGCTGCCCGAGGATAGGGAAGACCACGGTGTCGCGGTAGCCCTTGCATGGCAATATAGTCCACATAGTGACCCCTTCACATCGAGCCAGTCCCCGCGCCGCGGCCGACACAACCCGCGGCACGCAGCTGATCACGCGCAGTGCGATGTTGCTGAGGCTGATCGCCAACACCAACCACCAGGGCGCCCGCCTGGTCGACCTGACCTTGCACTCCGGGTTGGAACGCCCGACCGTCCGTCGCATCCTGCAAGGCTGGATCAAGGAGGGACTGGTCCGCCAACACGAAGGCGACAAGCGCTACTACCTGGGCGTGGTGATGTTCGAGTTGGGTCTGGCGGCCGGGCGCGGCATCGATCTTCCGATGGTCGCGGCCCGGTCGCTGGACCGCATCGCCGGCGAGACCGGCGACACCGTCTATCTGGTGCAGCGCAGCGGGCTCGATGCCGTGTGCATTGCCAGGAGAGAGGGAAGCTTTCCCGTCAAGGTGCTCACCATCGACGTCGGCGCGCGCCGGCCGCTGGGGGCGGCCGCCGGCAGCTTGGCGATCCTGGCCGGCCTGCCAGCCGAGGAACGCGCCGCCATCCTCGTCGCCAACCACAGCCAGATGGAGTCTTACGAAAAACTTTATGCCAGGTCTCTCGCGGCGGCCGTGGACGACACGATCCGCCGCGGTTTCGCGTTGATGCCCGTCAATGTGGTGCCCTATGTCAGCGCGGTGGCAGTCACCATTCCCGGCCGCATGGGTCCTGCGCACGCCGCGCTCAGCGTGTCAGCCCTGTCAAGCCGGATCCTGGAGCAGCAGCGCTACACCGAGATCGTGCGGCTGTTGCGCGCCGAAGCCGAAGTGATCGCCGCGGCCCTGCATGCACCGGCCTGGCACGTGCAAGCGCGAACGACGAACGCGAACCCAGTGCCCTGAGGCCCTGGCGGCCCGCGTCACTGCACCGTCGTCTCGCTCCAGCCGCCGCCCATCACCTTGTAGAGCGTCAAGCGGTTGGTCTGCTCGGTCAGCACCAGGCTGATCAGCGACTGCTGCGCGGTGTACAGCGTGCGCTGCGCGTCCAGCACGTTGAAGTAGTTGCCGCTGCCGCTGCGGAACAGCGCCTGCGACAGCTCGAAACTGCGCGTGCTGGCCTCGACCAGCGCCTGCTGCGCATCCAGCCGTTCGGCCAGCGTGCGGCGTTCGGCCAGCGCGTCGGCGACTTCGCGGAAAGCGGTCTGCAGGGTCTTCTCGTAGGTCGCGACCTGGATGTCGCGCTCGGCCTGGGCCACGCCCAGGCGCGCGCGGTTGGCGCCGCCGTCGAAGATCGGCAGGCTGATCGACGGCGCGAAACTCCAGGCCCGGCTGCCGCCTTCGAACAGGCTCGACAGGCTGCTGCTGGCGGTGCCGGCCGAGCCGGTCAGCGTGATGCGTGGATAGAACGCCGCCCGCGCCGCGCCGATGTTCGCGTTGCTGCCCTGCAGCGCGTGCTCGGCGGCCAGCACGTCGGGCCGCTGCTGCAGCAGGCTGGACGGCAGGCCCGCCGGCGGCGCCAGCAAACGCGCGGTCTGCGGCGCGCCCGCGTCCGTCAACGCGCCCTGCGGCGGCAACAGCGCATCGGGCGGCGTGGCGCCGACCAGCAAGGCCAGCGCGTTGCGGTCACGCTCGACCACGCTGTCGTAGGCGGCCACGTCGGCACGGGCGGTCTCGACCGTGCTGCGCGACTGCGCCAGCGCCAGGCCCGACTGCGCCCCCAGTGCATGGGCACGCTCGATCAGCGCGTACGACTTGCGCTGGTTGGCCAGCGTGTCGCGCGCCAGCTGCAGGCGCTGCACATCCGCCGCCAGCTGCAGCCAGGCCGACGCGACCGAGGCCACCAGGCTGATCTGGGTGGCGCGGCGCGTCTCCGCGACGGTGAAGAAGCTCTGCAATGCCACGTCGCCCAGATTGCGCACGCGGCCGAACAGATCCAGCTCGAAACTGGTCAGCGCGACGTTGGCGCTGTACTGCGAGGCCGTGCGCGCCACACCGCTGGTCGACAGCCCGCCCGGCGTGCGCGTGCGGCTGACGCCGCCACCGGCGTTCAGCGTGGGCAGCAGGGCGGCATCGGCCACGTCGTACAAGGCCCGCGCCCGCTCGATGTTCAGGGCCGCGACGCGCAGGTCGCGGTTGTTGTCCAGCGCCAGCGCGACGATGCCGCGCAGCCGCTCGTCGACGAAGAAGTCACGCCAGCCCGTGTTCAGCGCCGGGGTGGCGGTATCGCCGGCGGCCTGGGCGGACGGCCAGGTTGCCGGCACCGGTGCGGCGGGTTGCTGGTAGGAGGGTGCCAGGTTCATGCACCCGGCCAGCAGGGCGACCGGCAACAGCGCGGCCACCAGCGGGCGCGCGGCGCTACCGGCGGACAGAGAACCGGCGGACCAGGAGACTGCAGCGCGCACCATCAGCGGCCACCTTGTTGAATGGCGCCACCGGTGGCCGCTGTGGCGGCGCGCGGCGCTTCGGCCTCGCCCCCCGGCCGCGCCTTGCGCCCCGCGAGGAAGCTGCGGATCAGCACGAAGAACAAGGGCACGAAGAAGATGCCGAGCGCCGTGCCCACCACCATGCCGCCCAGCACGGCCGTGCCGATCGATTGCCGCCCGCCGGCACCGGCGCCGGTGCCAATGGCCAGCGGCAGCACGCCGAAGCCGAAGGCCAGCGAGGTCATCAGGATCGGCCGCAGGCGCAGCCGCACGGCCATCAGCGTCGCGTCGAGCACGCTCCTGCCCTGCTCCTGCAGCTGCTTGGCGAACTCGACGATCAGGATCGCGTTCTTGCAGGACAGACCCACCGTGGTCAGCAGCCCGACCTGGAAGTACACGTCGTTCGACAGACCACGCAAGCTGGTGAACAGCAGTGCGCCGACGATGCCCAGCGGCACCACCAGGATCACCGAGAACGGCACCGACCAGCTCTCGTACAGCGCGGCCAGGCACAGGAACACGAACAGGATCGAGATCGCATAGAGCATCGGCGCCTGCGCGCCCGACAGCCGCTCCTGGAACGACGCGCCGGTCCATTCGTAGCCGATGCCCACCGGCATCTGCTGCATCACGTCCTCGACCGCGGCCATCGCCACGCCCGAACTCACGCCCGCCGCCGCGTCGCCGACGAACTCGTAGCTCGGGCTGCCGTTGTAGCGCTGCAGCTGCGGTGAACCGTAGCCCCAGCGCGAGGTCGAGAAGGCGGAGAACGGCACCATCTGGCCAAGCGTGTTGCGCACGCTCCAGCGGTCGATGTCGCTGGGCAGCATGCGGAAGTCGGTGTCGCCCTGCATGTAGACGCGCTTCACGCGGCCGTTGTTCAGGAAGTCGTTGACGTAGGTGCCGCCCATTGCCGTCGACAAGGTGGTGTCGATGGCGCTGGTGGTCAGGCTCAGCGCCCCGGCGCGCGCATCATCGATGTCGACGGCGAACTCGGGCGTGTCTTCGAGGTTGTTGCTGCGCACGTTCGCCACTTCCTTGCGTTCGCCCAGCAGCTTCAATGCCTGGTCGCGCGCCTTCACCAGCGCTTCGTGGCCCAGGCCGTTGATGTCCTTCAGGTTGAAGTTGAAACCCGCGTTGGCACCCAGCCCGCGCACCGCCGGCGGCAGCTGCACGAACACCCGCGCATCGCGGACGCGGGCGAGCTCACGGCTGGCGCGCCGCGCGATGGCCGCGGCACTCTGGTCCTTGCCCGGGCGATCGGCCCAGTCCTTGAGCTTGACGAAGGCCCGCGCCGAGCTCTGGTCTCCGTTCTGCCCGGTCAGCACGTTGATGCTGACCACTTCGGGCTGCTTGCCGAAGTACTCCTGCACCTGGCTCACGATCGGCTGCAGCCGCGCGTTCGAAGCACCTGGCGGCAGGTTGATCTGCACCTGCACAAAACCCTGGTCTTCATCCGGCAGGAACGACGTGGGCAGGCGCATGAACATCATCGCCATGGCCGCACACAGCAGCACGTAGATGACCATCGTGCGTTTGCCGCGCCGCGCAATGCCGCCCACCACGCTCTGGTACCGGTCGGCCCCCTTGTCGAAGCCGCGGTTGAAACCCGCGAAGAAGCGGTCGATCCAGCCCATCAGACCCTTGCGCGGCGCGCCGTGCGGCGAGTGCTGGCCCTTGGCCACCGGCTTGAGCAGGGTGGCGCAGAGCGCGGGCGTCAACGTGAGCGCGACCAGCACCGACAGCACCATGGCCGAGACGATGGTGATCGAGAACTGCCGGTAGATCACGCCGGTGGAGCCGCCGAAGAAGGCCATCGGGATGAACACCGCCGACAGCACCAGCGCAATGCCCACCAGCGCCGGCGTGATTTCGGCCATCGATTTCTTCGTGGCTTCTTTCGGCGACAGGCCTTCCTCGCTCATCACGCGCTCGACGTTCTCGACCACCACGATCGCGTCGTCGACCAGCAGGCCGATGGCCAGCACCATGCCGAACATGGTCAGCGTGTTGATCGAGTAGCCGAACGCCGACAGCACGCCGAAGGTGCCGAGCAGCACCACCGGCACCGCGATCGCGGGGATCAGCGTGGCGCGGAAGTTCTGCAGAAAGATGTACATCACCAGCACCACCAGCAGCATGGCCTCGACCAGCGCCTTGACCACCTCTTCGATCGAGGCGCTGACGAAGGGCGTGGTGTCGTAGCTGACGAAGGTCTGCATCTGGTTCGGAAAGAACGGCTGCAGCTCGGCGATCTTGGCGTTGACGGCCTCGGCCACCTTCACGGCGTTGGCGCTGTCGGCCGCGATCACGCCCAGGCCGGCGCCGGGCCTGCCGCCGAGCAGCGAACGCACCGTCAGGTTCTCGGCACCCAGCTCGACGCGCGCCACGTCGCGGATACGCACCACCGCGCCGTTGGGCGAGGCCAACAGCACCACGGCGCCGAACTGCTCCACCGTCTGCAGCTTGCTGCGCGCGGTGATGGTGGCGGTGAGCTGCTGGTTGCCGCTGGCGGGCAGCGCGCCGAGCTGGCCGGCCGACACCTGGGCGTTCTGCGCCAGCAGGGCGTTGTTGACGTCGTTGGGAATCAACGCGTACTTGCGCAGCTTGTCGGGGTCGAGCCAGATGCGCATCGCGTAGCCGGTGCCCAGCGTCTGCACTTCGCCCACGCCGTCGATGCGGCTGATCACGTCGACCAGGTTGCTGGTGATGTAGTCGCCTACGTCCACCGCGTCGGCACTGCCGTCGCCGGAGTACATCGACACGATCATCAAAAAGTCGTTGCCGCCCTTGGTCACCGTGACGCCGCGGCTCTGCACGGCCTGCGGCAGCCGCGACATCGCCTGCTGCAGCTTGTTCTGCACCTGCATCTGCGCCACGTCGATGTTGGTGCCGGCACTGAAGGTGATCGAGATGCGCGAGATGCCCGACGAGTTGCTGGTGCCCTGCATGTAGAGCAGGTTGTCCAGCCCCTTCAGCTGCTGTTCGATCACCTGCGTGACGGAGTCTTCGACCGTCTTGGCCGAGGCGCCGGTGTAGGTGGCATTGATCGACACGCGCGGCGGCGCTATGTCGGGGTACTGCTCGAGCGGCAGCGTGCGGATCGACATCAGGCCGGCCAGCATCACGACGATGGACAGGACCCAGGCAAAGATGGGCCGATCGATGAAGAACTGCGCCATGGCGGTGGTTCCTCAGCGCAGCACGGTCGCGGCGGGCGACAGTGCTGTGTCGGCGAGCCCCAGGGCGATTGGCGCCGGGCCCGCGCCGGCGATGACCGACGGGGCTGCAAGACTGGCGCCGACTGCCGCGGGCGCCGAAGCCCCAGCAGCTGGCGCGGACGCGGCCGGCTTGGACGGCTTGGCGGTCGGCGAGACCTCCACCACCTTCACCGTGTCGCCGACGCGCGCGCGCTGCGAGCCCTCGACCAGCACGCGGTCACCCACGGCCAGGCCCTTCAGCACCTGCCAGCGCGCGCCAATCGCGCGGCCGACCGTGATCGGGCGCTTGGTCACCTTGTTCTCGGCATCGACCACCAGGGTGGACGCGCTGCCATCGGGCGCCCGCGTGACGGCTTGCTGCGGCACCAGCAGGGCGTCGTCGTCCACGGCCTCCTGCAGCACGGCGCGCACGTACATGCCGGGCATCAGCAGGCGGTCCGGGTTGGGCACCACCGCGCGCAGCGTGACGCTGCCGGTGCCCGCGTCGACCGTGACGCCGCTGAACGTGAGCCGCCCCGGGTGCGCGTACACGCTGCCGTCTTCCAGCAGCAGCTGGATGCGGGCCTCAGCGGTGTTCACGCGCTGCAGCCGGCCGCTGGCCAGCTCGCGCTTCAGGCGCAGCAGCTCGCTGCTCGACTGCGTGACGTGCACGTGGATCGGGTCGAGCTGCTGCACCGTGGTGAGCGGCGTCGTCTGGTTGGCGGTGACCAGCGCGCCAGGGGTCACCGTCGACAGCGACACCCAGCCGGTGATCGGCGAGGTGATGCGGGCATAGGCCAGGTTGATGCGGGCGGTCTGCTCGGCCGCCCGCGTGACGGCCACGTCGGCCTCGGCCTGTTGCGCGGCGGCCTGCGATTCGTCGTTGACCTGCTGGCTGATGGCGTCGATCTTCACCAGCTCGGCATTGCGTTTGGCCACGGTGCGCGCGGTGGCCGACACGGTCTCGGCACGGCGCACGCTGGCCTGTGTGCTGGCGTAGGCGGCTTCGAGCGTGGCCGGCTCCAGTTGGTACAGCACCTGGCCTGCCTTGACCTGGTCACCCTCGGTGAACAGGCGCTCTTTCAGGATGCCGCCGACCTGCGGCCGGATCTCGGCGAGCACCGGCGCCACGGTGCGGCCCGACAGCTCGGTGTTGAACGTCATGCGTTCGCTCTTGAGCGTGACCACGCCGACCTCGCGCGGCTGCTGGGGCGCGGCCGCCTTGGCCTTGGTGTCGGACGCCTCGTTGCGTGAGCAGCCGGCGATCAGCACACCGATGGCAAGCGCGAGCATCCAGGTGACGGGCAGGCCCTGAAGACGGATGGCACGCAAGGGGCCGGAAGCGGAAGCTGGCATGGAGATGATCAAAACGGGTGGGTGCGGATGGTATGCAAAAGAGGGGCCAACTCGGACCCGGTCGGCGGGCTTTACCCAAGAGAAACATTCCATGGGACCCGGCGCGACCGTCTGCGGAATGTCGACATTGTGTAGACACAGTGGAGAGATGGAAGTTCGCGACCGTCACTCCATGCGCGCACGAAGATGTTTTTTGATAGCACACGCACCAGTCTGGCTCGGCATCTTGACGACTTCATGCAAAAACATCGGGTGCGGGGACCCGGTGGCACATCCGTTGCAATGCAATGCACAGGCATCCGCCTTCAACCCGTTGAGAGGACACCATGAGCACTGCATCCGACGCGACCGTTCTGATTTCCCCCGAGCAACTGATGGCCCTGCAAGAAGCAGGGCCTGTGGTCGTCATCGACACCCGCGATGCCGACACCTACGCGGCCGGCCACATCGAAGGCGCGGTGAACCTGCGCGAGACCTTCACGTTCCTCGCCACCTCCACGCCCGAAGGCCTGAAGGAATTGAAGGACACCTTCGCCGCCCACCTGGGCGCGATCGGCCTGTCGGGCAAGGAGACCGCGGTGTTCTACGAAGACGCGATGAACAGCGGCTACGGCCAGTCGTGCCGCGGCTACTACCTGCTGACCTGGCTGGGTTATCCCAACGTGAAGGTGCTGAACGGCGGCTTCTCGACCTGGAAGGCCGCCGGCCTGCCGGTGTCGACCAAGGCCGTGACACCGGTGCCTGCGACCTTCCCGACCGACCTGCCGATGGCCGACGTGATGCTGACCAAGGAAGACGTGGCCGATGCGCTGGGCACCGACACCGTACTGCTCGACGTGCGCGACGTCGACGAATGGATCGGCGACAGCTCCAGCCCTTATGGCCGCGATTTCGCGCCGCGCAAGGGCCGCCTGCCGGGCGCCAAGTGGATCGAGTGGTACCGCTTCATGAAGCCCTCGGCGCTGGGCCCGGTGTTCAAGTCGCCCGACGAAGTGCGTGCCGAATGCGCGACCGCCGGTGTCTCGACCGACGACACGGTGTATCTGTACTGCTTCAAGGGCGCGCGTGCGTCCAACACCTTCCTCGCGCTGAAGCAGGCCGGCTTCGACGACGTGCGCATGTACTTCGGCTCGTGGAACGAGTGGTCGCGCATCGACACGCTGCCGATCGAGACCGGGCTGCCCGTGGCGAAGAGCACGAAGCGTCCTGCCCTCGCGCTCGCAGCCTGACACCCTTTGCCCGCGCAGCTCGCGGGCAGTTCCGAACCCTTCACTCGACTCAAAGGAAATTCCATGTCCACCGCTGCAATGCTGGAACCCGTGCAGACCGTCAAGGCCTATCTGCGACCGATCGACGCCACCGGCCTCGCCACGTTCGCCGAAAAAGGCCGCAACAACCCGACCTCGCGCGGCACCAACAAGGTCCACACGGTGATGGAGGGCCAGTACCGCTCGCTGAGCTACGTCGGCAACCACCAGCCGGTGGTGGTCGACGAGCCATTGCATCTGTTCGGCCAGGACACCGCACCGGCCCCCGGCGAGATCGTGCTGTCGGGCCTGGGCGGCTGCCTGGCGGTCGGCATCACGGCCGTCGCCACCTGGAAGCAGGTGAAGCTCACCAAGCTCGAAGTGTTCCTCGAAGGCGACATCGGCAACTCGGCCGCCTGGGGGGCGAACGGCGCGCTCGACAAGCTGCCGGCGCAGATGGGTTTCCAGGCGATCCGCGTGAAGGTGCTGGTCGAAGGGGATGCCCCGCGTGAAGTGCTGGACGAGATCGTGAAGCAAGCCAATTTCTATTCGCCGGTGGCCAATTCGATGCGCAATCCGATCCCCTTTGAAATCGCTTTGGCCTGACACCAACCCACCGCACCAGGAGCCCGCATGAACCCCGCCGATCTGCCCCGTGAAGTGACCGGTGCCCCGCCGTTGGCGCCCGAAGCCCTGCTGGCGGCCGTGCGGGCCATTGCCCAAGGCCCGCTGGCGCAGCAGGCCGAGGCGATCGACAAGGGCCTGTACCCCGAGGCCGTGCTGCGCCAGCTGGGCCAGGTCGGCGCGATGAGCGCGCACCTGGCGACGCCGATCGGCTTGGGCGACTACGGCCTGGCGATCCGTGCGATGGCCGAGGTCTCGCGGGTCTGCGGCGCCACCGGCTTCATGATGTGGTGCCAGGTGGTGTGCGGGCTGTACATGCAGCAGTCGGGCAACCCGGCGCTGATGGGTGAGGCACTGTGGCGCCATGCCAGCGGCGCAGGCATGGGCGGCACCGCGATGTCGAACCCGATGAAGAGCTACGCACAGATCGAGAGCCTGGTGCTGAAGGCCCGGCCGGTCGAGGGCGGCTACATCGTCAATGGCTCGCTGCCCTGGGTCAGCAACCTCGGCGCCGGCCACTACTGCGGCGCCATTGCGGCCGTGGTCGACGGCGACACCGCGACGGGCCGGGACGTGATGTTCATGCTGCGCTGCGACGCGCCGGGCGTCGAGCTGCGCGCGTGCCCGAGCTTCTCGGCGATGGAAGGCACAGGCACCTACGGCCTGCGCCTGAAGGACCACTTCGTCGGCGCCGCGGACGTCATTGCCGACCCCGGCAAACCGTGGGTAATCCAGATCCGCGCGGCCTTCGTGATGCTCCAGTGCGGCATGGCGGTGGGCGTGGCGCAGGGCGCCATCGACTCGATGCGGGCGGTCGAATCGCAGCTGGGCCACGTGAACCAGTTCCTCGAAGACCGGCCCGACACGCTGCAAGCCGAGCTCGACGAACTCACGCGCCGCGTGATGCTGCTGGCCGAGACCCCGTTCGACAGCTCGAACGAATTCTTCATCGACGTGGCCGACGCGCGTGCCCATGGCGCCGAGCTGTGCCTGCGCGCGGCCCAGTCGGCGCTGCTGCACCAGGGCGCGCGGGGTTATCTGCTGAGCTCCGACGTGCAGCGCCGCGTGCGCGAGTCGCACTTCGTCGCGATCGTCACACCGGCGATCAAGCACCTGCGCAAGGAGATTGCGCGGTTGAGTGCGGAAGTGAGCCCGGCATGAGCGCGCTGTCCGCAGTGGCGGCAGCGGTGCAGGCGCTGGCTCCGTATCGCCAGTACATCTGCCACGCCTGCGGCTACGTCTACGATGAAGCCGTGGGCGACCCCGACAGCGGCCTCGCCGCCGGCACGCGCTTCGACGACATTCCCGACGACTGGTCGTGCCCGCTGTGCGGCGTGACCAAGTCCGACTTCTCGCTGGTCGCGCCATCGTCCGCGGCCGATCTGGCGCCCACACCCGGCACGGTCGTGCCGACGCGCGCACGCGGCCAACGCCAACGTGCGGGCGTCGTCATCGTCGGTGCCGGCCGGGCCGGCTGGTCGCTTGCCGAGAACCTGCGCGCCGCCGATGCGCTGCTGCCGATCACCCTCGTCACCGCCTGCGCCGGCGACCTCTACGACAAGCCGATGCTGTCGATCGCGATGGCGCGCCAGACCGCGCCAGAGAAGTTCGTCAAGGAGACCGGTGCCGCCGCGGCCCGGCGCCTGAACCTGCGGCTGATGGCGCTGACGCATGCGGTGCGCATCTGCCCCGACACCCGCACGCTGCGCACCACGCGCGGCACACTGCACTACGACGAACTGGTGCTGGCCCATGGCGCACAGACGGCGCTGCCCGCCGCGCTGCCTGCCACGCTGTGCTGGCGCATCAACCACCTCGGCGCCTATATGCAGTTGCGCGCCGCGCTGGGCGTGCCCGCGACCGATGGCGCCAAGGACGTGCTGATCGTCGGGGCCGGCCTGATCGGCAGCGAACTCGCCAACGACCTGGCCTTGGGCGGCCACCGCATCACGCTGCTCGACGTGCAGGCCGCGCCGCTGTCACGCTGGACCGCCGAACACGCCGGCCAGCCCTTGCTCGAAGCCTGGAAAGACCTGCCGATCCGCTTCGTCGGCAAGGTCACCGTGGCCAGCGTCGAAAAGCTCGCCGGCCGCCTCCGCATCACCACGGAGTGCGGCCAGCGCTTCGCCGCCGACCAGGTGATCGCCGCCGCCGGCCTGCAGACGCCCAACCGCCTGGCGCAGAGCGCAGGTCTGGCCTGGCAGAACGGCATCGCCGTCGATGCGCAGACCCTGCGCACCAGCGACGCCCGCATCCACGCCATGGGCGACTGCATCACCATCGACGGCCAGGCCAGCCGCTTCATCGAGCCGATCGCCAGGCAGGCGCGGACGATCGCAGCGCAGATCACCGGCGCTGCCACCGTGCACTACGAGGCACGGCCTGCGGTGGTGCGGGTGAAGACGACTTCGTTGCCGCTGACCTTGCATTGAGGCGGCATCCGTAGCACCGCTGCCCCTCTTACTCCTTCACCGACCCCGTCATCCCCGACACGTAGTACTCGACGAAGAACGAGTAGACGAAGGCCACCGGCAGCGAGCCCAGCAGCGCGCCGGCCATCAGCGGCCCCCAGTGGTAGACGTCGCCTTCCACCAACTCGGTCACGACACCGACCGGCACGGTCTTGTTCTCGCTGGACGAGACGAAGGTCAGCGCGTAGATGAACTCGTTCCAGCTCAGCGTGAAGGCGAAGATGCCGGCCGAGATCAGCCCCGGCACGGCCAGCGGCAGCACGATCTTCACGAGGATCTGCCAGCGCGTGGCGCCGTCGATCAGCGCGCACTCTTCCAGCTCGTACGGGATCGAGCGGAAGTAGCCCATCAGCAACCAGGTGCTGAACGGGATCAGGAACGTGGGGTAGGTCAGGATCAGCGCCATGCGGCTGTCGAACAGGCCGAGCTTGACGACGATGGCCGCGAGCGGGATGAACAGGATCGACGGTGGCACCAGGTAGGCCAGGAAGATCGCGCCGCCGGCCGGCTTGGAACCCTGGAAGCGCAGCCGCTCGATGGCATAGGCCGCCAGCACCGAGGCCGCCAGCGAGATCGCGGTGGACACCACCGAGACGATGACGGTGTTCCACAGCCAGGCCGGGTACTCGGTCTTGAACAGCAGCTTCTCGAAGTGCGCCAGCGTCGGGCCGACGATCCAGAACGGGTTGCCGCTGCGCGACAGCAGTTCGTTGTCGGGCTTGAACGAGGTGATCGCCATCCAGTAGAACGGGAACAGCAGCACGATGACGAAGAGCACGATCGGGATGTAGATCGTCACCCAGCGCCGTGGCATCGACTGCAGGAAGTCCATGCCCTGTGCCGAATCGTTGTTCTTGCCTTCACTCATTTATCACCGCCTTGTTGCCATGCACGGCGTTGAAGACCGAAGTAGCTGAACATGATCGCGGCCAGCAGGAACGGCACCATCAGCGTCGCGATCGCCGCACCTTCGGCCAGCGCACCGCCCGAGATCGCGCGCTGGAACGCCAGCGTGGCCATCAGGTGGGTCGCGTTCAGCGGGCCACCGCGGGTCAGCACGTAGATCAGCTGGAAGTCGGTGAAGGTGAACAGCACCGAGAAGGTCATCACCACCGCGATGATCGGCGTGAGCAAGGGCAGCGTGATGTGACGGAACTGCTGCCACGGTGTGGCGCCGTCGATCGCCGAGGCCTCGTAGTACGACGGTGAGATCGTCTGCAAGCCCGCCAGCAGCGAGATCGCGACAAACGGGATGCCGCGCCACACGTTGGCGATGATGGTCGAGATGCGGGCGTTCCACGGGTTGCCGAGGAAGTCGATGTACCGGTCGATCAGGCCCATCTTCATCAGCACCCAGCTGATGATGGAGAACTGCGCATCGAAGATCCACCAGAAGGCAATGGCCGACAGCGCGGTCGGCACGATCCAGGGCAGCAGCACGACGGCGCGGAAGAAGGTCTGGAACGGCAGGCGCTTGTTCAGCAGCAGCGCCAACCACAGGCCCAGGGCAAACTTGGCGATGCTCGCGACCACGGTGTAGAAGACCGTGTTGAACAGCGCCAGCTGCGTGACGCTGTCGGTCACCAGAAAGCTGAAGTTCTCGAGCCCGACCCACACGCCGTCGCGCCCGATCTTGGCGTCGGTGAACCCTAGCCAGGTCCCCAGGCCGAGCGGATAGGTCAGGAACAACAACAGCAACACCGTCGCCGGCAGCATGAAGGCCCAGCCTAGCGCGTTCTTGTTGTTCTGGAACTTCTCGAGCATCGATGGCGGGCGCGGGGCGCTGACCCGCAGCGCACGGCCAGGCATCGTCGTGTGCACTGCGGGTTCGGACATGTCGTTCTCGCCCGGGGCTCAGAGTTTGTAGTAACGCTCGGCGCGTTTCTGGGCGCGCTCCATCGCCTCCTTGGGCGTCTTCGAGCCGCTGACCGCCTCGGCCACCATGTTGGCGACGATGAAGTCGGCGCCCGCGCCTGCCGATGCGTAGCCCAGCTTGCCGGCGTATCCCGAAGGCCGCATGTTCTTGACCGCGTCGCGGTACGGCGTGTTCTTCGGGTCCGAGGTCCAGATCGAGCACGACTCGTAGGCGCCCAGCGGCTGGGCGATGTAGCCGCCGGCGCCGATCAACCAGTTGTCGAACTGCTCGCGCTCCATCATGAAGCGCAGGAACTCCTTGGCCGCCTGGGGGTACTTGGTGTACTTGAAGATCATCTGGTTGAAGAACAGATGCGATTCGGTGGCGGTGCCGACCGGGCCGACCGGGAACGACGCATGCTGGATGTCGGCCGCGATCTCCTTGACCTTGGGGTCGGTCGAGTTCTTGGCGGCGTAGTAGATCGAGATGCCGTTGTTGGTGCTGCTGATCTGCCCGTCGAGGAAGGCCTTGTTGTTGTTCGGGTCCAGCCACGACAGCGTGCCCGGGATGAAGGTGGCGTACAGCTCTCGGCCGTACTCCAGCGCCTTCTGCGTCTCGGGGCTGTCGATCACGACCTTGTTGTCCTTGTCGACCAGCTTGCCGCCGTGCGACCAGATCAGCCAGTTGGTCCACAGGCTGTCGCCAGTGGCATTGCCCAGCGCGTAGCCGCCCGGCGTGCCTTTTTCCTTCAGCGCCTTGTGCAGCGCCAGGAAGCCCGCCGTGTCCTTGGGGTAGCTGTCGAAGCCGGCGGCCTTCACGTGGCTCTGGCGGTAGACGATCATCGAGCCGGAGGCGCCCAGGCCCAGGCCCAGCCACTTCTTGCCGTCCGGGCGCAAGTACTGCTGCACCGCCGGGTACCAGCCGCCGTATTTCTTGCCCAGGTACTCGGCCAGATCGGTCACGTCGAGCAGTTTCTCGGGGTAGAGGTTGGCGTCGTCGTTGGTGGACAGGATGATGTCCGGGCCGGCGCCGGTGTTGGCGGCCACGGCCGCCTTGGGACGCACGTCTTCCCAGCCTTCGTTGTCCACGCGCACCTCGATGCCGGTCTTCTCGGTGAACTTCTTGACGTTGGCCATGTAGGCGTCGATGTCGCCCTGCACGAAGCGGCTCCAGCGCAGCACGCGCAGCTTGGCGCCCTTCTCGGGCTTGAAGGCAAGGGCTTGTGCCTGCACCATCGGCGCGAAGACCGTGGCACCGGTGCCGATGGTCGCAGCGGCAGCCACGCCGGCCGAGCCTTCCAGAAACTTGCGGCGATTGAAATCACTCATGGTTGTCTCCTGTGGTCCTGGTTTGGGAAAACATTCAAGCGAGCAGCCGGACACCGGTGCCTGCGTCGAAAAGGTGGGCGCGCTGCAGGTCGGGCTGCAGGTGGATGGTCGAGCCGGGCGCGAAGTCGTGGCGCTCGCGGAACACGGCCGACAGCTCATGGCCCTCGTGGCGGCAGGCGACGAAGGTGTCCATGCCGGTGGGCTCCATCACGACGACCCTGGACGGGATGCCGCCCGAGCTGGCCAGCGACAGATGCTCCGGCCGCGTGCCGTACACCACCGGTTGGCCGTCGATGCCGCCGGCCTGCAGCGGTGCATCGAGCCGGGTGCCGTCCTGCAGCTCGACACGGGCGGCGCCGCCCTCGTGCCGCAGCGTGCCGGGCAGGAAGTTCATCGCCGGCGAGCCGATGAAGCCCGCCACGAACTGGTTGGCCGGCCGGTCGTACAGCTCGAGCGGGCTGCCGCTCTGTTCGATGCGGCCATCGCGCATCACCACGATCTTGTCGCCCATCGTCATCGCCTCGATCTGGTCGTGCGTGACGTAGATCGACGTGGTCTTCAGCCGCTGGTGCAGCTCCTTGATCTCGCTGCGCATCGCCACGCGCAGCTTGGCGTCGAGGTTGGACAGCGGCTCGTCGAACAGGAACACCTGCGGGTCGCGCACGATCGCCCGCCCCATGGCCACGCGCTGGCGCTGCCCGCCCGACAGTTGCCGTGGGTAACGTTCGAGCAGCGGCAGCAGGCCCAGGATCTCGGCCGCGCGTTTGACCTTGCTCTCGATGGTGGACTTGTCGACCTTGGCCAGCGCCAGCGCAAAGGCCATGTTCTCGCGCACCGTCATGTGCGGGTACAGCGCGTAGTTCTGGAACACCATCGCGATGTCGCGCTCCTTCGGCGGCAGGTCGTTCACGCGGCGCTCGCCGATGCGGATCTCGCCGCCGTTGATCTGCTCCAGCCCCGCGATCATGCGCAGCAGCGTCGACTTGCCGCAGCCCGAGGGACCGACCAGCACGGTGAACGAGCCGTCCTGGATGTCGATGTCCACGCCATGCAGGATGGGGACTTCACCGAAATTCTTCTTGACCGCCTGAATCGTGACACTGGCCATGCGCTGGAACCTTGCAGAAATTCTGGAACAGACAAAAGCGGCCGGCGCATCGCCTCTACCGCGGCCCGCGCAGTATCCGCACTGCAGAGGTGCGTCGCCACCATGGAAACCCGGTAGGCACAAACCCGCAAGATTTGTATGATGACCCGATCACCGTGCTCTCTTCCCCCGTGGCCGCACAGGCTCTCTCCACCGTCAAACCCATGCGCCTGTCGGTCGACCGGCTGTCCGATCGGCTGGCCCTGCACCTCATCGCACAGATCGAGGCCGGCGCGCTGAAGCCGGGCGACCGCCTGCCGACCGAGCAGCGGCTGGCCGCTGCGCATGGGGTCTCGCGTACGGTCGTGCGCGAGGCCGTGCACCAGCTCAAGTCGAAGGCTCTGGTGCTGTCGCGCCAGGGATCCGGCGTCTTCGTGGCCGAGCGCTCCCCCCACCAACCGCTGGCCTTCGACCCCACCGTGCTCGACTCGGTGCAGGCCGTCGTCCACGTGGTCGAGGTACGGCGCGTGCTCGAAGGCGAGATCGCCGCACTGGCCGCCGAGCGCGCCACACGCGCCCAGATCGCCACGATGCGACGGGCCCTGAAGGCCATCGACGCCGCGGTGGCGGCCGGCCGCGATGGCGTGGCCGAAGACCTGGCTTTCCACCGCGCGATCGGCGAGGCCACGGGCAATCCGCAGTTCCGGCTGCTGCTCGGGTTTCTGGAGCAGTACCTGCGCGAGGGCATGCGCATCACCCGCGGCAACGAGGCGCGGCGCATCGACTTCATGCAGGCCGTGCAGCTCGAACACCGGGCGATGGTCGAAGCCATCGCCGCGCGCGACCCGGGCGCGGCGCGCCACTACGCCACCCACCACATCCTGCGCGGCGAACGCCGCCTGGTCGAGGGCGGCGTCATTTCCCGTGGGCGGCGCAAGGCCGCGGCGCCGGTCGCACGGCCCTCGCCACCCGCCACAATCAAAAAGCAAACCCTGAAGGAGAAACTCCCATGAAACTCTTGATCACCGGTGGCGGCGGATTCGTCGGCGCTCGCCTGGCGCGCACCCTGCTCGCCCGCGGCACGCTTTCCGGCCAGACCATCGAGCGCATGGTGCTGACCGACATCGCCCCGCCCCCGGCCGACCTGCTGGCCGACCCGCGGGTCGAGGCACGCACCGGCCCGCTGCTGACGCAGACCGATGCACTGCGCACCGAGGCGTTCGACGGCATCTTCCACCTGGCGTCGGCGGTGTCGGGCGAATGCGAGGCCGACTTCGACCTGGGCCTGCGCTCCAACCTCGACAGCACCCGCGCGCTGCTCGACGCCTTGCGCGCCAACGTCAACGCCGGCGGCAAGGTCACGCGCTTCGTGTTCTCGAGCTCGGTCGCCGTCTTCGGGCCCGACCCGGCCGTGCCACTTCACAAGATCGTGGCCGACGACACGCTGCCGGCACCGCAGACCTCCTACGGCACGCAGAAGCTGGTCTGCGAGCACCTGATCGCCGACTACACGCGCAAGGGCTACCTCGACGGCCGCGCGGCCCGGCTGATGACGGTGACCGTGCGCCCGGGCAAGCCCAACGGCGCGGCCTCGTCGTTCTTCAGCGGCATCATCCGCGAGCCGCTGGCAGGCGTCGAGTCGATCTGCCCGGTGTCTCCCGACGTGTCGCACCCGATGGCGTCGCCGGCCAGCACGGTCGAAGGCCTGATCGCCGTGTACGAGGCCTCGCGCGAGGCCTTCAACGGCCGCACCGCGATGAACCTGCCGGGCCTGAACGTGCGGGTGAGCGAGATGCTCGACGCGCTGGAACAGGTGGCCGGCCCCAAGGTGCGCGCACTGGTACGCTTCGAGCGCGACGAGCGCATCGCCGGCATCGTGGCCAACTGGCCCAGCGGCGCCAGCGCCGCGCGCGCCGCCAGGCTGGGCCTGAAGCCCGCCAACGATTTCGCCGACATCATCCGGCAGTACATCGCCGACTGCCAGGCGCTGCCGAATGCCGACCAGACACTCAAGGGAATGACACGATGAAAAAGAAGACCGCCGCGCCGACCGGCGCCCCCAAGTCCAAGAGCAAGGGCAAGAGCTCGCAGCGGCTGCGCTCGCAGGCCTGGTTCGACAACCCCGACAACGCCGACATGACGGCGCTCTACCTCGAGCGCACGATGAACTTCGGCCTGTCGTTCGACGAGCTGCAGTCGGGCCGCCCGATCATCGGCCTGGCCCAGACCGGCTCCGACATCGCGCCCTGCAATCGCCACCATCTGGTGCTGGCCGAGCGCGTGCGCGAGGGCATCCGCGACGCCGGCGGCATCTGCTTCGAGTTCCCGATCCACCCGATCCAGGAGACCTGCAAGCGCCCCACCGCCGCACTCGACCGCAACCTGCAGTACCTGTCGCTGATCGAGGTGCTGTACGGCTACCCGATCGACGGCGTGGTGCTGACCACCGGCTGCGACAAGACCACGCCGGCCCAGCTGATGGCCGCGGCCACCGTCGACATCCCGGCCATCGCGCTCAACTCGGGGCCGATGCTCAACGGCTGGTTCAAGGGCGAACGCACCGGCTCGGGCACCATCGTCTGGAAGGCGCGCGAACTGATGGCCGCCGGCGAGATCGGCTACCAGGAATTCCTGAAACTGGTGGCGTCGTCGGCCCCGTCCACCGGCCACTGCAACACGATGGGTACGGCCTCGACGATGAACTCGCTGACCGAAGCCCTGGGCATGACCCTGCCCGGCAGCGCCGCCATCCCCGCGCCCTACCGCGACCGGCAGGAGATGGCCTACATGACCGGCAAACGCATCGTCGAGATGGTGCGCGAGGACCTGAAACCGTCCGACATCATGACCCGCGCGGCGTTCGAGAACGCGATCGTCGTCAACTCGGCCATCGGCGGCTCGACCAATGCGCCCATCCACCTGAACGCGATCGCCAAGCACATCGGCGTAAAGCTCGACAACGACGACTGGGAAAAGATCGGCTACAAGGTGCCGCTGCTGGTCAACCTGCAGCCCGCCGGCGAATACCTGGGTGAAGACTACTACCGTGCCGGCGGCGTTCCGGCCGTGGTGGCCGAGCTGATCGCCAAGGGCAAGATCCAGCCGGCGGTCACGGCCAACGGCAAGACCCTGATCGAGAACTGCGAAGGCCGCTTCACCGACGACCGCGACGTGATCTTCCCCTATGCCAAGCCGATGAAGAAGGACGCCGGGTTCCTGCACTTCAAGGGCAACCTGTTCGACTCGGCCATCATGAAGACCAGCGTGATCACACCCGAGTTCCGCACGCGCTACCTCGAGAACCCGGCCGACCCGATGGCGTTCGAAGGCCCGGCCGCGGTGTTCGACGGCCCGGAGGACTACCACCACCGCATCGACGACCCGAAGATGAAGCTGACCGAGCACAGCGTGCTGTTCATGCGCGGCGTCGGCCCGGTGGGCTACCCCGGCGCGGCCGAGGTCGTCAACATGCGCGCGCCCAATTACCTGCTGAAGAAGGGCGTGACCGCGCTGGCCTGCATCGGCGACGGCCGGCAGTCGGGCACCTCGGGCTCGCCGTCGATCCTGAACGCATCGCCCGAAGCCGCCACCGGCGGCAACCTGGCGCTGCTGCAGACCGGCGACCTCGTGCGCATCGACCTGAAGAAGCGCACCGCCAACATGCTGGTGAGCGATGAGGAGCTGGCCCGCCGCCGCGCCGCGCTCGAAGCGGCCGGCGGCTACAAGGTGCCGGTCAGCCAGACGCCGTGGCAGGAGATCCAGCGCGGCATCGTCGGTGAACTTTCCGACGGCATGGTGCTGAAGCCCGCGGTGAAGTACCAGAAGATCCACGCGACCTTCGGCGTGCCGCGGGACAACCACTGAAAGGAGGCCGCCCGCGCCCGTGCCCACGCCCCGACGCGGGCGCAGCCGGGCGCCGTCGCTCCCAGCACCCCGATGCGAGACCTGTTCCTGCTCGACCCCGACCTGGTGTTCCTGAACCACGGGTCGTTCGGGGCGTGTCCGAAAGAGGTGTTCGCCGCGCAGCAGCGCTGGCAGCTGGAGATGGAGCGCAACCCGGTGGCGCCGCCCGCGCACGCGGCATTGCCACGCTGATCGACGGTGCCCACGCCCCGGGCCAGATCGGACTCGACATCGATGAAGTCGGCGCCGACTTCTATGTCGGCAACTGCCACAAGTGGCTGTGTGCGCCCAAGGGCACGGGGTTCCTGCACGCGCGGCCCGAACACCATGCGCTGCTGGAGCCGACCGTCATCAGCTGGGGGTACGCGGCAGGCAGCGGCGGACATTCCGGCTTCGACGCCTACCTCGGCCGCAGCCTGTTCGAGCGCCGCCTGCAATGGCAGGGCACACGCGACATCGCCGCCTGGCTGGCCGTGCCGCAGGCGCTGGATTTCCTGGCCCGGCACGACTGGCCGGCCGTGCGTGCACGCTGCCACCAGCTGGCCCGGCATGCACTGCAGGTGCTGACCGCGCGCCACGGGCTGCAGCCGATCGCCGGGGACGACGACTGGGCGCAGATGGTCGCCATCCCGGTGCCGGCGCAGGACCCTGAGACACTGCGGCAGCGCCTGTATGGCGACAGCGGCATCGAGATCCCGGTCACCTCGCACGCGGGCCGGGTTTTCGTGCGTCTTTCGGTGCAGGGCTACAACACGCCAGAGGACGTGGCGCGGCTGCTGGACGCCCCGGCGCTGCAGTGAGGCCGCGGCCTACATCGGCACCTGTTCGCCGTTCACGATCCACGGCGTGCCGAACCGGTCGACCAGCATGCCCCACCGCTTGGCCCAGAAGGCCGGTTGCATCGGCATCGTGATCTGGCCGCCGGCGGCCAGCGCCTGGAAGATCTCCTCGGCTTCGGCGACCGTGTCGTAGTCGAGCGTCAGGGCCACGCCCTTGATGCCCTCGTACGGGATGTGCGCCGGCGCGTCGCCCGCGTACAGCATGCCGCCGCCGGGCAGTGCCAGCCGCGCGTGAATGATGCGGTGCGCAAACTCCTTGGGGATCTGGTCGGCCATCGGCGAATCGGCCCCGCTCATCAGGATCTGGAGCTTGGATTTCAGCGCTTGTTCGTAGAAGCGCATGGCGTCGGCACAGTTGCCGTCGAAGGAAAGATAGGCGATGGCCTGGGTCATGGTGGTGTCCTTTGCGATGAGGATGGGGGAGAGAAGGCGTCGGCCCTCCACCTTACGACGATCGGGGGGCTGCCGTTTCGACATGGGCTCGACTGGGGCGTGCAACCGGTCTGCGCCTACACCAACAGCAGCCGCAACGCCCTGTCGACCCGCCCCCCGCGGCGCGATGATGGCGCACGATGTCCAGCGGCGCCGCCACACTGCCCGGTCCCTCCGCGCTCAAAGGCCTGCCTTGGCTCTGGCAGCAGGTGCGGCGCTGGGCCGTGCCCGTCTTCGGCGTGGTGGTGCTGGGCATGCTGCTGTCCCACGCACACAAGGTCGACTGGGCAGGCGCCTGGAAGGCGCTGAAGGCTTACCCGCCATCGCTGCTGCTCACCGTGCTGGGCGTGGCCACGCTGAGCCATGCGCTGTATGGCTGCTTCGAGCTGATCGGCCGGCACCATACGCGGCACGCCCTGCCGCGCTGGCGCACCTGGGCCATCGCCGTCACCTGCTACGCCTTCAACCTGAACCTGGGCTCCCTGGTCGGCGGCGTGGCGCTGCGGGCGAGGCTCTACACCCGCGCTGGGCTCGACCAGGCCACCATCGCCCAGGTGGTGGGCCTGAGCCTCGCCACCAACTGGCTGGGCTACGGAGTGCTGGCCGGCAGCCTGTTCGCGCTGGGCGCCATCGACCCACCCGCCCAGGTGCACATCGGCAAGGCGGCGTTCCACGCGCTGGGCGCTCTGATGTTGTTGCTGGCGCTGGGGTATGTGGTCGCCTGTGCACGGTTGCATGGGCGCGAGTGGCGGGTGCGTGGGCGCAGCGTACATCTGCCGTCGCCGCGCGTGGCCATCGTGCAACTGGCCATGTCGGCGGCCAACTGGGCGCTGATGGGCCTGGCGATGTACCTGCTGCTGGGCGGCAAGGTGCCGTACGGCACTACGCTCAGCGTGCTGATGGCGGCCGCCGTGATCGGCGGCGCCACCGCCATCCCCGGCGGGCTGGGTGTGCTCGAAGGCGTGTACCTGGCGCTGCTGGGCGGCACCGTGGGCCAGGGCACGGTGCTGGGCGCCGTGCTGGCCTACCGTGCCTTGTACTACCTGGTGCCGCTGGCCGGCGGCGTGCTGCTGTACTTCGCGCTGGAGCGGTATGCCGCCGCGCACCCGGCGGCGGAGATCAGTACGTCTTGTACGGCAGGAACTTGCCCGACAGCACCACGTTGACGCGGTCGCCCTTGGGGTCGGGCTGGCGCACGATGTCCATGCTGAAGTCGATCGCGCTCATGATGCCGTCGCCGAACTCCTCGTGGATCAGCTCCTTGATCGTCGTGCCGTAGACGCTGACGATCTCGTACCAGCGGTAGATCAGCGGATCGGTCGGCACCGGCGTGGGCAGCGAGCCCTTGTAGGGCACGACCTGCAGCCACTTCTGCTCTTCGGCGTTCAAGCCGAAGATCTTGCCGACGACCTTGGCCTGTTCAGCCGTCGCCGTCATCTGGCCCAGGCACAGCGCCGTGACCCACTCCTTCGACAGGCCGACCTTCTTGGCGACGTCGGCCCACTGGATGCCCTTGGCGACTTTGGTGGAGATGATTTTTTCGGTGACTTCGAGGCGGTTCATGGTTGGCTCCGTTGTGGAATGCGAGGGGGTGAAATGGAAAACAGGTCAATGCGCGGAGGCGCGCTTGACCAGGAAATCGACGATGTGGTTGCGCATGTCGTAATAACCGTCGAGGTGGTGCAGGCCGGCGCGCGTGCGCTCGCGCGGCAGGTGGTTGACCACCACCTCGGCGACGCCGCCCGGCACGTAGCCGCCGGGGCCTTCGGCGCCGTTGCTCATCAACAGGATGCGGTCGGCCAGCAGGATGGCCTCGTCCACGTCGTGGGTGATCATGAACACAGTCTGCTGCGTCTGGCGCACGATGCCGAGCAACTCGTCCTGGATGGTGCCGCGCGTCAGCGCGTCGAGCGCGCCGAAGGGCTCGTCGAGCAGCAGCATCTTGGGCTGGATCGAGAACGCACGCGCGATGCCCACGCGCTGCTTCATGCCGCCCGAGAGCTGGCTGGGTTTCTTGTCGATGGCCGGCGTCAGGCCGACCATGGCGACGAACTTCTGCACGTGGGCATCGATCGCCGACTTCGACCACTCGGGCCAGCGCGACTTGACGGCGAACGCGATGTTCTGCCGCACCGTCAGCCAGGGCATCAGCGCGTGGCTCTGGAACACCACGCCGCGCTCCAGGCTCGGGCCTGACAGCTCGCGTCCGTCCATGAACACGTGGCCGGACGTGGCGGTGTCCAGCCCCGCCAGCACGTTCAGGATGGTGGTCTTGCCGCAGCCCGAGTGGCCGATGATGCAGACGAACTCGCCCTTGTCGAGCGTGAACGACACGTCGGCGAACACGGGCTTCGCCGGCACGTAGGCCTTGCTGAGCTTTTCGATTTTCAGGAAGCCATCCACGTTGGGAGCCTTTCGTGTGGGAGGAGCCGCCTCTTCCGCGAGCAGGTGTTGATCCGATGGCCGCGGAGCAGGCCGTTCCAGCGACCACCGCGGAACTGGCTTTGCCAGGCCGCTGGTGGTGCCCCCTTGAGGGGGGATGGGACGGCCACACGCAGTGAGGCCGGCCAAACGGGGGAGAGCGATGCCTTCACTCCACATAGGTCACCGCCTTTTGGAGTTGGCCGAATGCCAGGTCGAGCAGCATGCCCACCACGCCGATGACCAGGATCGCGAAGATCACATTGGTCAGCGACAGGTTGTTCCATTCGTTCCAGACGAAGTAGCCGATGCCGGTGCCGCCGACCAGCATCTCGGCCGCCACGATCACCAGCCAGGCGATGCCCATGCTGATGCGCATGCCGGTGAGGATGGTGGGCGCCGCTGCCGGCAGGATGACCTGGAAGGCCTTGCGCAGTGGCGCCACCTCCAGCGTGCTGGCCACGTTGAGCCACTCGCGCTTGACCGAGGCCACGCCGAAGGCCGTGTTCACCAGCATCGGCCAGACCGAGCAGATGAAGATCACGAAGATGCCGCTGATCGACGAATCCTTGATCGTGTAGAGCGCCAGCGGCATCCAGGCCAGCGGGCTGATGGGCTTCAACACCTGGATGAAGGGGTCGAAGGCGCGGCGCATCAGCGGCGACATGCCGATCACGAACCCAAGCGGGATCGCCACCAGCATCGCCAGGCCGAAGCCCAAAGCGACCCGGCCCAGCGAATGCGCCAGCTGGATCGCAATGCCCTTGTCGTTGGGGCCGTTGTCGTAGAACGGGTTCGACAGATGGCCCCACATGGTCTTGCCCATCTCGGCCAGCGTGGGAAAGCCCCCGCTCTTGCTGGCGCCGGGATCCTTGCCCATCATCTTGGCGTACTCGATCTGCTCGGCCGTCATGCCGGCCGACGACCCGCCGATGCTGGGCCCGTTGGTCGCCACGTACCAGATGCCCAGGATGGCGAGCAGGATCAACACGGACAGCAGCGCCGCCCGCACGTTCAGCGTCTTCATCTCAAGCCGCCTTGCTGATCGCGAAGCTCTTGCTGTACTCCGCCGCCTTGGCCGCGTCGAACTCCTTGCCCATGATCTTGAACTTGGGATACGCGCCGTCGGGCACTGGCTGGCCCAGCGCCTTCATCTGCTTCTTGGCGTCGGTCAGCAGGAACACCTTCTCGGCGATCTGCTTGTAGTTGACCTCGCCCTTCACATAACCCCAGCGCTGCATCTGCGTCAGCATCCACACTGCCATGCTCTGCCAGGGCATCGGCTCGAAGTCGGCACGGTCGGGCACGTTCTTCACATTGCCCAGGCCATCGGGGTACTTGCCCGTCAGCACCTGCGCGATCACCGCCTCGGGCTGGTTCAGGTAGGCCTGGGGCGCGATGACCTTGGCGATCAGCTCGCGGTTCTTCGGATCGTGCGCCATGGCTGCGGCGGTCAGCACCGCGCGGTACAGCGCTGCGAAGGTGTTGGGGTTCTTCTGGATGAACTCGGTGCTGGTGCCGAACGCGCAGCACGGGTGGCCGTTCCACAGATCCTTGGTCAGCGTGTGGATGAAGCCCACCTCCTCGAACACCGCGCGCTGGTTGAACGGGTCCGGGCCGAGGAAGCCGTCGATGTTGCCCGCGCGCAGATTGGCCACCATCTCGGCTGGCGGCACCACGCGCAGCTGCACATCGGTGTCGGGGTTCAGGCCGGCCTCGGCCAGGTAGTAGCGCAGCAAGAAGTTGTGCATGCTGTACTCGAAAGGAATCGCGAACTTGAAGCCCTTCCAGTTCTTCGGGTCGCGGTTGTCCTTGTGCTTCAGGCTCAACGTGATGGCCTGGCCGTTGATGTTCTGGATCGTCGCCACGTTCATCGGCGTGGCGTTGCTGCCCAGGCCCATCGAGATCGCCAGCGGCATCGGCGACAGGAAGTGCGTCGCGTCGTATTCCTTGTTGATCATCTTGTCGCGGATCAGCGCCCAGCCGGCCGTCTTGGTGACCTCGACGTTCAGGCCCTGCTGCTTGTAGAAGCCCAGCGGGTGGGCCATGATCAACGGCGTGGCGCAGGTGATCGGGATGAAGCCGATCTTCAGGTCCTTCTTCTCGATCGCGCCTTTTTCCTGGGCCATTGCCTGCAGGCTGGCGATGGGCAGCACACTGCCGATGGCGGCCATGGCCGTGCCCTTGCCCACCGCGCGCAGGAAACGCCGGCGCATCGCGTCCTGCGGGAACAACGCCTTCACCAGCGTGGCCTCGACGAAGGCGTTGGAGTAGGCCTCGAACTGGCTGCTCAGGCTGCGACGGCGCAACTCGACCGCCGCACCCTCGGCCGCCTGCTGCGCCGCATGCTCGGCCGGTGAATGGTCCTGCCCACAGCTGCACTTCATGAGCAGCGGGCGGTCGGCATCGTACGGATCGAATGAAATCGTCATGGCGCACCTTTCGAACAAAGATGGTTCGACATTGCAAGGCGCTTGCCAAAAAGTCGCGCACGGAGCTTCTGACGAGAGATCGCAGACGCCGCGATGACGGCTTGTAGTGGTGGCCCTACAAAAGTGGGCCGCAGGGCCTGTTTTTCAGGTCGACGGGCCGTTGCGACCGTGGTTCAGCGCCCACAGCGCCAGCTCCACATCGTTCTTCGTGCCGGTCTTCTCCAGGATGCGGGTGCGGTAGGTACTCACGGTATTGGGCGCCAGACCCAGCTGCGCACCAATCTCGCTCACGCTATGCCCGGAACTGAGCAGGCGGAACACCTGGTGCTCGCGGTGCGACAGCGCATCGGCCCCGGTGCGCGCATTGCGGCTGCCCACCGCCGTCGCCAGCGCCTCGGCCGTGGCGGCGGTCACATAGACGCCGCCGGCCGCCACCTTGCGTACCGCCGCCAGCATGTCGTCGGGGTCGGCGCTCTTGTTCAGATAACCCGCCGCGCCCAGGCGGATGCAGCGCACCGCGTACTGGCTTTCGGGGTAGGTGCTGAGCATCAGCACCGGCAGCGTGGGGTGCACCTGGCGCAGCGCCTGCAGCACGTCGAGCCCATCGCGCTCAGGCAGGGCGATGTCGAGCAGCACCACATCGAGCCCGGCAGTCCCGGCCAGCTGGTCGACGGCGGCGAGCACCTGCGGGCCGGTGGCGGCCTCGGCCACGACGGTGATCTCGGGCGCATCGGCCAGCACCTGCTTCAGGCCTTCGCGCACGATGCGGTGGTCGTCGCCGAGCAGAACGCGGATCGGGGTGGGCATGCGGCGGCTCAGGCGACTGGCGCGTCGTGCGGGTCGTGCGCGTCGTGAGAGGCGGGTGCGTTCGGCAGCGGCAACAGCAGCACGAAGGTCGCGCCTGCGCCCGGCGCACTGGTGATCTCGATGCGGCCGCCGAAATGCCGGGCCCGCTCGCGCATGCCCATCACCCCGTAGGCCGTGGCCGATTCCAGCGCCGCGGCCGGCGCGCCGATGCCGTCGTCGCGCACCGACACCGACAGTTGCTGCGCATCGGCCAGCACCTCGATGGCGACCGCCCGCGCCCGCGCATGCCGGCCCACGTTGCTCAACATCTCCTGGAAGATGCGGAACACTGCCATCGCCGCCTGGCCCTGCGGTTCGGCGGCGGCCTCGACCTGCATCGACCACGCCAGCGCCAGCTCGGACGAGGCGACGAACTCCTGCGCCTGCCATTCGAGCGCGGCCCACAGGCCCTGGTGGTCGAGGATGCTCGGGCGCAGGTCGGTGATGATGCGGCCCACGTTGTCGACCGCCGACTCGATCGAGCGGCCCATGTTCTGGCACTTGCTGCGCATGCGCGTGCGCATCGCCTCGGCCTCGTGCGCCGTGCGCGCCTGCTGCTCGGACAGGCGCTTGTCGAGCCAGTTCACGTCCATCTTCAGCGCGACCAGCAGGCTGCCCAGTTCGTCGTGCACCTCGCGCGCGATGCGGGTGCGCTCTTCCTCGCGCACGGCGTCGAGGTAGGCCGACAGCTCGCGCTGCCGGTCCAGCGCAGCCGACAGCGCCTGCGTGCGCTCGGCCACACGCACCTCCAGCTCGTCGTGCGCGCGCCGCAGTGCGTCGGCGGCGCGCTTGCGCTCGGTGATGTCGACGAAGGTGACCACCGCGCCCAGCACCTGCGCGCCATCGAGGATGGGGTAGCTCGAATACTCTACCGCGAACGACGTGCCGTCGCCGCGCCAGAACACCTCGCTGTCGATGCGGCAGGGCAGCGCCTGGCGAAAGGCGTTGAAGATGGGGCAATCGCCATCGGCGTAGTGCGAGCCGTCGGCATGCGTGTGGTGCGTCAGCTCGTGCATGTTGCGGCCGATGACCTGGCCCGGCTCGAAGCCGATCATGCTGGCGCCGGCCCGGTTGATGAACATGCAGTGGCCGTCGAGGTCGATGCCGAAGATGCCCTCGCCGGTGGATTCGAGCAACAGGCCGAGCTGGCGTCGCCACAGGGGATGCACGCCGGCATCGGATGTGTTCAGCAGATGGAGGGCATCGGCATGCATGCGGGCGATGTTAGCAACGGCTGTGCCCGCGGGGTAACTTCCGAGCGGTGGCCAGGCACCTCTTGCCAGCGGGGTCAGGCCACCTTCTGCGCCGCCACCGCACCCAGGTTCTGCTTGACCTTGTCGCGCTTGCCGCGCAGATGCCGGTGCAGCGCCGCGCTGAGCCGTGCGCCGTCGCGCTGCGCCAGGGCGGCCATGATCTCTTCGTGCTCGCGCACCGCCTCGCGCCATTGCTGCTGGTTGTTCAGGGCCATGAAACGTGCGCGTTTCATCTGCCCGCTCAGGCCCGCATACACCCGCAGCAGCACCGGGTTGCCCGCGCCGCGCAGGATGCTCTCGTGGATCTGGCGGTTCGACTGGAAAAAGGCCTCTTCGTCGCGCGCCTTGTAGGCGGCCATCAGTTCGCGGTGCTGCAGCTTCACGGCCGCAATGTCGGCATCGGTCATGGCCTCGCAGGCCAGGGCGCCGGCCAGCGCCTCCAGCGCCTCCATCACCGCAAAGATGTGATCGACCTCGGCGGTGTCGAGCCGCGCCACCTGCGCGCCGCGCCGGGGCGACAGCTCGATCAGTCCTTCGCCGGCGAGCGAACGCAGCGCTTCGCGCAACGGCGTGCGCGACACCCCCAGCTGTGCGCCGATCTGGCGTTCCGACAGGCGGCTACCCGGTGCCAGATCGCCGTTGGCGATCAGCTGCTTCAGCTGGCGCGCCACTTCTTCGTGCAGCAGCGGCGAGGCAATGGGCACCAGCGGCAGCAGTGCCGGCACAGCGGATGGATCGGTCTCGAGGGTCATGGGGGGCGATGCTAGCGCAAGTTTGGCATGTCTATTGCATGTGGTATACCATATGCCAGATGTGTTCAGGAGCGCGATCGCGCTCGGCTCTGGCAACGGAGTCCTTCCATGCCCGCTGCATCCCTCGTCTCGCGCCTCGGCGCCGCCCTGCTGCCGGTCCTGTCGACTATGGCGGCCCTGTGCCTTGGCGCCGCGGCCCACGCGCAGGCCTATCCCACCAAGGCGGTGCGCATCGTCATCCCCTTCGCACCGGGAGGGGGCGCCGACGTGGTGGGGCGGCTGCTGGCACAACGCCTGGGCGACAGCATGAAGACGCAGTTCATCGTCGACAACCGCAGCGGTGCGGGCGGCGTGATCGGCACCGACATCGTGGCCAAGGCTGCGCCCGACGGCTACACGCTGCTGCTGGTGCCGTCGAGCCACGTGGTGAACCCTTCGGTCTATGTCAAGCTGCCGTACGACACCGAAAAGGCCTTCGAGCCGATCTCGCTCGTGGCATCGGCCACCGTGCTGCTGGCCGCCAACGGCGCGGTGCCGGCGAAGGACCTGAAGTCGTTCATCGCCGCCGCACGCAAGCCCGTCGACACCAAACTGGCCAACTACGGGTCGGCCGGCAACGGCACGGTGTTCCACCTGGTGTCGGAGCAGTTCAAGCGCGCGACCGACATGCCGCTCCAGCACATCGCCTACCGCGGCGGCGCACCGGCCACCGGTGCGCTGGTGTCGGGCGAGGTGCCGATCCTGTTCGAGACCGCGATCACGCTGCAACCGTTCATCAAGTCGGGGGCCATCACGCCCTACGCCGTGACGTCGAAGACGCGCAGCCCGCTGTTCCCCGACGTGCCGACCATCGTCGAGCTGGGTTATCCGCAGCTGGTGGTCAGCAACGACTACGGCTTCTACGCCCCGGCCGGCACGCCGCCCGCCATCGTGCAGCAGCTCTACCGCGAGGTGGTCAAGATCGCGGCCGACCCCGACTTCAAGGCCAGGCTGGAGCTGCAGGGCACGGCCGTGGTAGCCGGCAGCCCGCAGGAGCTGGCCAGCTACGTCAACCGCGAGATCAAGCGCTGGAGCGCCGTCGCGCGTGAAGCCGACATCCGCATCGACTGACCTTTCTTCCCGTCTTCCCCCCACTCACCACATCCACCAGGAGACCCACATGAACGCCATCGTCCGCCCCAAGGAGGCCTACCACGCGCAGACCACGCGCAACATGGAGAAGTTCTTCCAGCTGCCCGACTGGAGCATGCAGCAGAAGATCGCGCTGACCTGCCGCATCCTCGCCGCCGAAGGCCACGAGTCGGCGCTGGCCGGCCAGATCACCGCGCGCGGGCCGAAGCCCGGCACCTACTGGATGCTGAGCTTCGGCCTGGGCTTCGACGAAGCCTGCGCCAGCAACATAGTTCTGTGTGACGACGACCTGAACCTGCTCGAGGGCGAAGGCTTCGTGAACCCGTCGAACCGTTTCCACCTGTGGATCTACCGCCACCGCCCCGCCGTGCAGGCCATCGTGCACACGCATCCACCCTACGCATCGGCCCTGTCGCTGACCGGCCAGCCGCTGAAGGTGGCACACATGGACACGACGATGTTCCACGAAGACTGCGCCTGGCTGCCCGAGTGGCCGGGCGTGCCGATCGGCGACGAAGAAGGCCGGCTGATCAACGACGCGCTGGGCACCAAGCGCGCCATCCTGCTGGCGCACCACGGTCAGCTGGTCGCCACCGGCACGATCGAAGAAGCCGCGCAGTTGGCGGTGTTCATCGAGCGCGCGGCGCGCATGCAGATCCTGGCGCAGTCGATCGGCGAGATCCAGCCGATCAACCCGGCGCATGCGCAGGAGGCGCACGACTACCGGTTGAAAGCCAAGGCCACGGCCGCGACCTTTCACTACTTCGCGCGCAAGGTGTTGAAGCGGGAGGGGGAAGAGGTGCTGGGGTAGGCCGCGCGCAGCGGTTCATTCTCATGCAGACGGAAACGCGCGGCGTTGTCTTTGAGCTTGGCGTGCAATGCCGGTTTACTCCCACGCACGTGAGGAATGCAGGCGCAGGAAGATCCTCTGCCCCTTGTACTGCGGTTCATCCCCACGCCCGCGGGGAACGCGGCATGTACTTCAGCACCTGCAGCAGCGGCACCGGTTCATCCCCACGCACGTGGGGAACGCTTCACGCAGCTGGAGGCCAAGAACATCGTCGACGGTTCATCCCCACGCACGTGGGGAACGCGGTGCACAGCTGTTCGAGAGTCAGGCCGAGGGCGGTTCATCCCCACGCACGTGGGGAACGCGAGGCCATGAGTGAGTACGTTCAAGGCAATATCGGTTCATCCCCACGCACGTGGGGAACGCATTTGGCGCATTCACCACGTACCGCATGATGCCGGTTCATCCCCACGCACGTGGGGAACGCTGGGCCATCCAATTCACGAATGCGTCGGGCGCCGGTTCATCCCCACGCACGTGGGGAACGCGCCCAGCAGGTAGGCGTAGACCTTCTCTCTGGCGGTTCATCCCCACGCACGTGGGGAACGCAACGGGTCGATGCGGCCACCGAAGGGCAGCGCCGGTTCATCCCCACGCACGTGGGGAACGCAACTTGCGCCGGAGCCATTCGACGTTGGGTGCCGGTTCATCCCCACGCACGTGGGGAACGCGCACAGGCCAGCCGCCTTGCCGACATGGGCGACCGGTTCATCCCCACGCACGTGGGGAACGCCGTAGCCGTCCATGCCGTTACGCGGCGGAATCACGGTTCATCCCCACGCACGTGGGGAACGCGTTCAGGTACCCCAAAATCTCGCCACCTGCGGCGGTTCATCCCCACGCACGTGGGGAACGCGTGAGCGTGTTACGGCGCAAGAGGCCGAACTGCGGTTCATCCCCACGCACGTGGGGACGCTATGGTGCGACCGGAGCACACGAACAGCGATCCGGTTCATCCCCACGCACGTGGGGAACGCGTGGTAGGTCGCGCGCGATTCGCTGCTGTTGTCCGGTTCATCCCCACGCACGTGGGGAACGCCGCCTTGGCGTCCTTTGGCCGAACGCCGATCTCGGTTCATCCCCACGCACGTGGGGAACGCGCGATCGAGGCCTGTTCCTTCAGGCTGTTGGTCGGTTCATCCCCACGCACGTGGGGAACGCGCCCCGCGCATGCTGCCTTCGAGCTGCATCGCCGGTTCATCCCCACGCACGTGGGGAACGCGGCTTGGTGGCCAACGTCTTGACGAAGGTACTCGGTTCATCCCCACGCACGTGGGGAACGCAACTTCACGCCCTCGGTGTCGTTGTGGATGTACGGTTCATCCCCACGCACGTGGGGAACGCAATGCCGGTGCCGGCGCCGGTGTCGTCTTTGACGGTTCATCCCCACGCACGTGGGGAACGCCTGCGGACGGCCACAGCCCGGAACTCGTTGTCCGGTTCATCCCCACGCACGTGGGGAACGCCAGGTAGAACGCATCGGGTGCAGGGTCGATGCCGGTTCATCCCCACGCACGTGGGGAACGCGGCCGCCCGGCGGTTACCGGCAACACCTTCGGCGGTTCATCCCCACGCACGTGGGGAACGCCCGATGCTCAGCGACCCGAGGTCCAGATCGAACGGTTCATCCCCACGCACGTGGGGAACGCGCGGCGCAGGCTCAGCACGCGGCCGGTGTTGATCGGTTCATCCCCACGCACGTGGGGAACGCGGCTTCCTTCGCGCGGCGGGTTGGCCACAGGCCGGTTCATCCCCACGCACGTGGGGAACGCTGGCAACCGGTCGGACGCTTGTCCGCATTCCACGGTTCATCCCCACGCACGTGGGGAACGCTCCACCAGGTTGTGCGCGTTCTCGACCTGTCCCGGTTCATCCCCACGCACGTGGGGAACGCGAACTGTTTCTGCGAGCCGACGGTGACCATGGTGGTTCATCCCCACGCACGTGGGGAACGCACGGCGCTGGCGGCGGCGTTCGACGAGCTGGGCGGTTCATCCCCACGCACGTGGGGAACGCGGGCCAGGGAACCCGGACCCTGAGTCAGGCTGCGGTTCATCCCCACGCACGTGGGGAACGCCCGACACCATCCGCTGCCCGAACGCACCTAGGCGGTTCATCCCCACGCACGTGGGGAACGCTTTCCCGTCTGGAATGTCTTTTCCAGAGCTGTCGGTTCATCCCCACGCACGTGGGGAACGCCCACGCCCCGAGCCTGCGCGTGCGTCGTCAGGCGGTTCATCCCCACGCACGTGGGGAACGCATCGAGGTGAAGGCATGAAGCAGCGCAACTACCGGTTCATCCCCACGCACGTGGGGAACGCTGATGTCCCTCGCCTGGGGTGGTGTGAATACGCGGTTCATCCCCACGCACGTGGGGAACGCTCACGCCGGCAGCACTGGCGGATTTGCGCGCCCGGTTCATCCCCACGCACGTGGGGAACGCCATACGTCGTTGCCCGTGGTCGGCGCGGGTTGCGGTTCATCCCCACGCACGTGGGGAACGCGCTCGAACCTCATGTCAAGCTCAACCAAAATTCGACCACCCGCATGCGGTCGAAGAACGATGCCGGCGGTTCATCCCCACGCACGTGGGGAACGCAGCCCCAAGTCCAGTAAATGGATTTGAATAGTCGGTTCATCCCCACGCACGTGGGGAACGCGCGGTCTGTTGAGCTACGGTTATTCCAACTTCACGGTTCATCCCCACGCACGTGGGGAACGCACTTTTTAGTGATCGATGCGCGCGTATTTGGGCGGTTCATCCCCACGCACGTGGGGAACGCGTTCGGATTGATGTCCCAAGCTCGCCAAGTGGCGGTTCATCCCCACGCACGTGGGGAACGCTCGTTGAGCTTGACGCTGGCCTGCAGCGGCGCCGGTTCATCCCCACGCACGTGGGGAACGCTGTGAAATTGACAGGGCGTGCGCCCAGGACGGCGGTTCATCCCCACGCACGTGGGGAACGCGCCTTCAGGAACGGCAGCAGCTGAGCACCACCCGGTTCATCCCCACGCACGTGGGGAACGCCGAGACCTGGGCGGCGAAAACGAATTGTTGGGCGGTTCATCCCCACGCACGTGGGGAACGCAACCAGATCCGCTGGTTGCCGTCCATGTGGTGCGGTTCATCCCCACGCACGTGGGGAACGCCACCGAGCTGGGCCATTGCGTTAGCCAGATGGCGGTTCATCCCCACGCACGTGGGGAACGCCGCCTGGGTGTCAGCACCTCGCGGTACTGCGACGGTTCATCCCCACGCACGTGGGGAACGCACGCCGACGATGCAAGACACGTCAAACATGGCCGGTTCATCCCCACGCACGTGGGGAACGCAACGTGTCGCACGGCCTCCGATCGGCGGATGACGGTTCATCCCCACGCACGTGGGGAACGCCCCTTGCCGGCCGGCGCGACCTTGATCGTGACCGGTTCATCCCCACGCACGTGGGGAACGCATTCGGATTGAGAATGCAGATACGTCGCATCACGGTTCATCCCCACGCACGTGGGGAACGCGTGCAGTGCAGTGCGGACTGCGTAGGATTTTGCGGTTCATCCCCACGCACGTGGGGAACGCTGCGTGTTGCGGTCGTGCGCGAACATCGCGAACGGTTCATCCCCACGCACGTGGGGAACGCGCCATCCAGTGCTGCAACCGCTACCTCGAACGCGGTTCATCCCCACGCACGTGGGGAACGCGTGGACGGCGCCGTGCCGTAGGTGGTCTCGCGCGGTTCATCCCCACGCACGTGGGGAACGCTGCCCGGCACAGCCAGCAGAGCAACGACGATGCGGTTCATCCCCACGCACGTGGGGCACGCGGTCAATGGCGCCCGTCACCGCAACACCAAGCCCGGTTCATCCCCACGCACGTGGGGAACGCGTTGCGGACCTTGGATCGGAAAATAAAAAGAGACGGTTCATCCCCACGCACGTGGGGAACGCGCCGGCTCGTCGGCCTTCTTCGGCGGCGCGTACGGTTCATCCCCACGCACGTGGGGAACGCGAGGGAGCAGCACGAGGAAGACGTTATGAAGTTCGGTTCATCCCCACGCACGTGGGGAACGCGTTGTCGTTGAGCATCAGGCCGGGCGCGCTGGGCGGTTCATCCCCACGCACGTGGGGAACGCGGCAGAGTTGCAGCGCATGGCTTTTGTGAACGGGGTTCATCCCCACGCACGTGGGGAACGCATGCTGGTCGCGCACCAGAAGCTCGGCGTCGTCGGTTCATCCCCACGCACGTGGGGAACGCACCATGGATGAATACGATTTCGGCAGTTACGACGGTTCATCCCCACGCACGTGGGGAACGCGAACGATTCGGTTACGCCTGCCTGCAGCGTGCCGGTTCATCCCCACGCACGTGGGGAACGCCATGCTGCTGTTGGGTGGCGTCGCCATCGTCGCGGTTCATCCCCACGCACGTGGGGAACGCGGTCCAAGCACAGGCAGATCCGTTTGATGAGCCGGTTCATCCCCACGCACGTGGGGAACGCAATAGCTTGCCGTAGGAGTGATTTCCTACAGCCGGTTCATCCCCACGCACGTGGGGAACGCATTTCAACCTCAGAAAGTCATCATGAAAAAGTTCGGTTCATCCCCACGCACGTGGGGAACGCCGCGCAACCTGCGCCGGTGCTCTGCGAGCGGGCGGTTCATCCCCACGCACGTGGGGAACGCAATCCCGTCATTGTTGGGGCGGGCCTTACCGGCGGTTCATCCCCACGCACGTGGGGAACGCCGAGCGTGGCCGCGCCATATTGGAAGAGATGACGGTTCATCCCCACGCACGTGGGGAACGCGAAGAAGCTGTACATGAGGATGGAGCGTGAGGACGGTTCATCCCCACGCACGTGGGGAACGCGAACAAGTGCGCCCACGGATGCACTGTCAGCACGGTTCATCCCCACGCACGTGGGGAACGCGCGATGACGACAAACAACACCGCTGGCGCTGACGGTTCATCCCCACGCACGTGGGGAACGCGGGAAAGAATACTTCGATGCACGCGGAGAACTCGGTTCATCCCCACGCACGTGGGGAACGCTCCAGTCCCTCGCAGATCAAGCATTTCGACGCCGGTTCATCCCCACGCACGTGGGGAACGCGCGTTGCTGAAGACGATTTCGGGGGTGATACCCGGTTCATCCCCACGCACGTGGGGAACGCGACCAGTTTGTCGCGATGGTGCAGGCGCAGGACGGTTCATCCCCACGCACGTGGGGAACGCTCCGTCGCTGTCATTCCTCGGTAGCCCGGATCCGGTTCATCCCCACGCACGTGGGGAACGCGCCGCGCGAAAACAATTTGGTATCGTTCATGTCGGTTCATCCCCACGCACGTGGGGAACGCATGAGCAGATTGGCCAGTCGCTGACCGATCAACGGTTCATCCCCACGCACGTGGGGAACGCAGGTCGCGGCGGCGCTGCAGCAATTCGCCATACGGTTCATCCCCACGCACGTGGGGAACGCGAAGTCACGCCAGAAGCCATAAACCACCGTGACGGTTCATCCCCACGCACGTGGGGAACGCCAAACGAGCATCTATGGACGATCTTTCTGAACCGGTTCATCCCCACGCACGTGGGGAACGCGACCAGTTTGTCGCGATGGTGCAGGCGCAGGACGGTTCATCCCCACGCACGTGGGGAACGCCACCGTAACAACGATCAGCGCCGCAGTTAACACGGTTCATCCCCACGCACGTGGGGAACGCGCGTCCAGAATGTCCTGTGTCAAATACTCCAGCGGTTCATCCCCACGCACGTGGGGAACGCCATCGGGCCGTGGATCGACGCGGCATACTGGACCGGTTCATCCCCACGCACGTGGGGAACGCCAGAGAACGGCGTGCGGGCCGGCGGTAAAGGCCGGTTCATCCCCACGCACGTGGGGAACGCCAGCATTGCAAGGGCGGGCGCGGCAACGAGTACGGTTCATCCCCACGCACGTGGGGAACGCTGCATTACCGATCAGCGCGCCAACGCCCATATCGGTTCATCCCCACGCACGTGGGGAACGCAAACACGTGATGGCCAGCGCGGTGCGCGAGGCCGGTTCATCCCCACGCACGTGGGGAACGCCAATTTGGCTTCACGCATCGCGGCGGCATAGGCGGTTCATCCCCACGCACGTGGGGAACGCATTTGTGAGATTGGACAATGACGAATCCCATACGGTTCATCCCCACGCACGTGGGGAACGCCTACGAGGCGCCGGAGCCGCGCGCCGCCACCACCGGTTCATCCCCACGCACGTGGGGAACGCATACGGCTGTCTGCCGCTCATCGAAACCAAGCCGGTTCATCCCCACGCACGTGGGGAACGCGTAGCGGCAAATGAGCTGCCGTCCGGACGATACCGGTTCATCCCCACGCACGTGGGGAACGCAAGAACCGGGGCTGAAGCCCCGATGCAAGTTACGGTTCATCCCCACGCACGTGGGGAACGCTCCGGACAACCACGCACCGGATCTATGAAAACCGGTTCATCCCCACGCACGTGGGGAACGCATGAAGGACCCGACATGAGGTTTGTGATAGGCCGGTTCATCCCCACGCACGTGGGGAACGCGATGGCCGCGTCCCTAGATTGCTCGCTGGCAATCGGTTCATCCCCACGCACGTGGGGAACGCTCTTCGGTAGTCTGCGCCTGGTCGGTGTCAGTCGGTTCATCCCCACGCACGTGGGGAACGCACCTTGCCGAGGCGCTGGAAGACCCGTTGCCCCGGTTCATCCCCACGCACGTGGGGAACGCGACGAGATCGACACCGACGACGTCGAAACCATCGGTTCATCCCCACGCACGTGGGGAACGCCGCGACCTCAGTCATCTGGAAGAATGCGCCCTCCGGTTCATCCCCACGCACGTGGGGAACGCACCGACGCGTGGAAACGCGAGGTGGCCTATGGCGGTTCATCCCCACGCACGTGGGGAACGCTTGGACAATCGGCTGGCGCGTTGCGGATGACGCGGTTCATCCCCACGCACGTGGGGAACGCCTCGCCCTCGCGCACCTCGTAGTCGAACCAGTCCGGTTCATCCCCACGCACGTGGGGAACGCGTACGCAACGGCCGGTGTCGCGCAAATGGCGTTCGGTTCATCCCCACGCACGTGGGGAACGCATTCGCGCCGACCCTTTTTCAACCATCACACTCGGTTCATCCCCACGCACGTGGGGAACGCCTTACGGTCGATGTTCATTGTCAGCCCACAGACGGTTCATCCCCACGCACGTGGGGAACGCACGGTCTGCCACTGGCCGCCAACCTTCGCGCGCGGTTCATCCCCACGCACGTGGGGAACGCGGTCGGAAGGATCTTCGACGGAGCGGGCGATGCTGGTTCATCCCCACGCACGTGGGGAACGCGAAGGATGCGGGGGTGTAGAGGCCGGCAGGGCCGGTTCATCCCCACGCACGTGGGGAACGCAATACGCCGGAGGCTGCGGACATGGTGCGTTCCGGTTCATCCCCACGCACGTGGGGAACGCGGTGTGTAGGCGCCAGTGTCCACCAACACGCACGGTTCATCCCCACGCACGTGGGGAACGCTTTCCCTGAACCGGGATCAATTTCGTCAATGCCGGTTCATCCCCACGCACGTGGGGAACGCCAGTGCTCCGTTGCCGGGCTCGGCGCGTGGAGCGGTTCATCCCCACGCACGTGGGGAACGCCCGGCCGGCCGTCGCTCTGTTGCAGGCCCGCGCGGTTCATCCCCACGCACGTGGGGAACGCGGTGAGTCGGCAAGGCGTTCGCGGCCCAGTCGCGGTTCATCCCCACGCACGTGGGGAACGCTCGATCGCGCGGCCCAGCGCCTGGATACGGTGCGGTTCATCCCCACGCACGTGGGGAACGCTATCGGACGCAGACGCAGCGACGGCGCAATGGCGGTTCATCCCCACGCACGTGGGGAACGCTCAGGATGCAGCAATCATTCGGCGCAGCAGGTCGGTTCATCCCCACGCACGTGGGGAACGCCAGCCCTCGCGGCGTGCCTTCGGCATTCAAGACGGTTCATCCCCACGCACGTGGGGAACGCGAACCAATTGCACCCCAGGTCATAGCATTTCTCCGGTTCATCCCCACGCACGTGGGGAACGCTGAACAACGAGACAGCCCGCTATAACGCTGGCCGGTTCATCCCCACGCACGTGGGGAACGCGTCTGCGTGTGCCCTGCGGCCTCGCGCGCAACCGGTTCATCCCCACGCACGTGGGGAACGCTACTGCGGGCGCAGCTTTAGCACCTCGCAAGCCGGTTCATCCCCACGCACGTGGGGAACGCGCAGCACCGCCAAGGCGGTTTCGAACTCGCCGCGCGGTTCATCCCCACGCACGTGGGGAACGCGACCAGATGGGAGGTTGGCCTGTCGGCTATCGCGGTTCATCCCCACGCACGTGGGGAACGCTCCCGGCGAAGACCCGGCGCGCAAAACGTTTTCTGGTTCATCCCCACGCACGTGGGGAACGCACGCTCATGATCGACGACGACCTCAGCGTGTACGGTTCATCCCCACGCACGTGGGGAACGCAAGTACTGCCAGCGCACCGGTGAACGCTACCCCGGTTCATCCCCACGCACGTGGGGAACGCGTGCCGCATCAGGTGGCGCTGTTTTGGTAGTACGGTTCATCCCCACGCACGTGGGGAACGCTTCAACATCCACCAGTAGTCGTGATCCACCCGCGGTTCATCCCCACGCACGTGGGGAACGCGCCGCCGCCTGCGGACGCAGCGGGCCAAATACCGGTTCATCCCCACGCACGTGGGGAACGCACCAACTTTAACTCTTTGATTTTCCAAAGCTTTTCAGGCATCCGGTTTTCTACCGAATGCCAGTCACCAAAATCGATGGATTTTTAAAGAGCGTCCGATGGCGGCAACGGTAGGAAACTGACCAGTTGCACGCCGTCGAAATCCGCCGGCATGCGGCGGTTTTTGCCCAAGGTCTTGAACTCGAAACCGGCCTCGGTCTTCGCGCTCCAGGCGATCACGGCATTGCCGTCTTCGATGCCCTCTTCCACCTGCGCCCAGATGTTCTCGCGCACCCGCCGCGAGTACTGGCCCACGTAGACACCGGCGCGCACTTCGAGCAGCCACACCGCCAGCCGGCCGCGCAACCGCGGCGGTGCGTTCTCAAGCACGATGACCAGCATCGCCCAGGCTCTCGGGGTTGGGGATCGCCGGACCCACGGCATCCTCGGGGGCGCTGGGGCGTGGCACCTCGCCCGCAGCCAGGATCTCCTCGATGTCGGGGATGATGCGGTCCAGCAGCCGCGTCTCGCGGAAAACATCGCGACAGCCCAGGCGCACCGCACGCTCCACGTTGCCATGCGGTTGCGCCGCCGCGACCTTGAAGGCCACCGGCACCACCGTCTCGAACTTGTACACGTCGGCAATATCGTAGACAAAGGACAGCGGCTTGCCCGTGTGGATGAAGCCCACCGCCGGCGCATAGCCGGCCGCCAGCACCGCCGCCTCGGTCACGCCGTACAGGCAAGCAGTCGCGGCCGACAGGCAGCGGTTGGCCACGTCCGACGCATCCCATTCCTGCGTGTCGTAGTCGCGCCCCTTCCACGTCACGCCGAAGCGCTGCGCCAGCAGCTGGTAGGTGCGCCGCACCCGCGCTCCCTCGATGCCACGCAGTTGCTCCACACTGCGGCGCGCCGGCGGCTCTTCGCCAAAACGCAGCGCGTACATTTTGCGCACGACCTTCAACCGCAGCACCTCGTCCAACGCCAGCTTGGCCTGATACAGCAGCCGGTCCGACCTCGCGCCACCAGGCTGGCCCGCCGAATACAAGCGCACCCCGGCCTCGCCCACCCACACCAGCAAGGTGCCGACCCGCGCTGCCAGCGCCGCGGCGCGGTGCGACACGCGCGTGCCCGGCTCCAGCATCACGCAGGCCACGCCGCCCACGGGGATGTGCGTGCGGACGCCCGTGGCGTCGACGACGACGAAGGCACCGTCGAGCACATCGATCTCACCGTATTGGATGAAGACCACGGAAAGGCGGTCCTTGATCGGGATCGGCTTCAAAGGTGGCAGCAAACCGCCGCCGCTACTCACAGCACGCTTTCAGAAGCCGCAGCCAGGGCCTGTGCCACGGAGGCGTTGCTGAGGGGCTGTCCGCTGGCGCGCAGCGCATCGAGCAGGGACTTATGTGCCGAACGCAGCAAGCTCACGCTCCAGTTCGCCCGGCTCCATCCGGATGACGGCGATGCCGCGCCGGCCCAACTCGTCGATCATCTGGCTGTAGGCCAGACCGGCGATGCGCGCAGCCGTGCCCAGGCTGATCTGCGCACTGTTGTAGAGGTTGACGGCGAACTCCAGGCGCACGGCCTCCGATGCCATGCCCTTGCCCAGCGGCACCGACATGAAAACCGGTTCGCCGTCGCGCAGTACCAGGACGGGCTCGGCGCGCTGGGCGTCGTCGATCAACTGCTGCGGCTGGCGATTCAGTTCGTCGGTGGTCAGGGTGCGCATGGTGGGCTCCCAGGGGTGGCGAGGTCAGACGGTAACCGAAGCATGGAGCAGTTTCCTTGCTCCGCGGAACTGTTCATTTCAGTGGCCCCAAGCTGAGCAAGCCGCAACCGAAAGCCTTGCCCGGGCCAATGCCTTCCTGCAGGACACCAGCCACCTTGTCTACATCCAGCAACTGCAGCACGCCCTCGAAGCATGTTCTCCGTAGGCTGATGCGGCTGCCACCCTTGCTGCTGTTGAGCACATCACTGGAGGTGACCAAGGCAGTGTCAACCCGGAAGCCGCAGCGTTCTCCCTGCCGGCCTAGCCAACTCAATTGAGCATCCTCCGCCGCTAGACCGTAGCGCTTTCCTTCCCGGGTCACAGTGGGATTGGCCAGCAGCCGAAATCGGTACCAAGCCTCGCGCTGAAGCAGCCGGTCCAGCAGCACCGCCTTGGTCTCCGGTGGCTTCTTCAGATAGCCCCCCAAGGCAGCCAAGTCGCGACCAGTCCGCAGCATGCAACGACTGCACCATCACCACCGGATCGCTCCAGGCTGCCTGTGATTCAAAGCGCCAGAGAAAGCGCGGCGGCGCATGCGTATCGTCCTCGGCGAAGACGCGCGCCAGCGTCCTGTGCATCTCATAGGGATCGGCCAGGTCGCGCCGCGCCTGGGCGCTGCGGGGGTCAAGCGACAACCGGGTCAGGTGCATGCTCGCCTCCCACAGACAACGAAATAGATTTCACGAAGCGCGGCCCGAAGAGCCGATCAATAAATGGAGCCACTGGCTGGTCGAGGCGCACTGCGCCCTCTTGCGCATCCTCCACCAGACCACGCCGCGCGGCAGCCGAGTGATCACCAGCGGCCAAGGCCGGCCACTGCGACAGCGCCTGCTGCAGCGTCGCTTCCACCAAACCGTCCGGCAGATACAGCGGCGCCGACGGCACGAAGCTCTTGCGCCCCAGCGCCAGCGGCCAGACCGGCGCGCGCAGTGCTGCATGAATGCGCTCCAGTCCATCGCGCTCGCCTTCCAACCCCACGAGGAAGACCGCATCGGCGAGGTAGTAGCGCGGACTGACCACGGTGCGACCCAGGTCCGCCTTGCCCGTGGCGGCGATCACGACGCCGGTTGCGGTCTGGTAGTCGCGCATCGGCACGCCCTCCTGATCGACCCGCACGCCCATGCGCAACACGGCCAGGTCGTCCACCGGCGCACTGCGGTCGCGGCCAAGCGCCGCACATACCAGGCCAAGAACACCGGATTTCGACGGCTCCAGTTGCGTATCGCGTTCGTCGAAGCGACTGGTGGTTCCCCACGACTGCATCGGGCCCTGCAGGCGCAAAAGCAGTGTTGCCACGCTCATGCCCCAAGGCCCGCCACAGCCAAGGCCCGTGCCTGCTGCGCCAAGGCAGCCAATGAGGTTTGGGCTTGCCCCTTGTCGGCGGGCCACTGGCCGGTCAGGTCCAGGTGCAGCCACTGATCATCCGGCGCACCATAGACCGCTGCCAGCTTGGTTTCGTAAGCTGCCAGTCGCTCTACCGACTGTGCGGTCAGCGCCTGGTCGGCGCGCGCCGCCACCGGCTTTTCGAAAGCGTTGGCCAAGCTCAGCGGAGCGGCATGGCGCAGGCTGACACCGATGAACTCTGGCGCGTTGTGTGCGGCAAAACTGTTCTGCTTGCCCGTGGGGATGGCCCGCACGATTGCTTGTGCGAATGCCTCTACTGCTGACAGCGTCAGTTCTCGGTCGCCCTGCAGATTGCCGAGCAGCTTGTGCAGATCCAGCACGGCGTAGCGGTAGAAGGTGGCGGAGTTGAACTCAACCTGCCCGATCATGCCGGCGCCTGTCTCGTCCTCGTCACCTTTGTCATCCACGGCGGTGAAGTAGTCGAACTCGCGCTCCACGCGATGCGTGCTGATGGCGTGGGCCACTTGGCAGGCGGCATCCTGGTTCACGGCTGGCAAGTCGGCGAGCATGCGGCCGAACATCGCGACGTCGACCGCCTTGCCGCCGTCCAACAAGGACTTCGCCTTCTTGACGATCTCCGCCGGCACGCCTGCCTTCGCCTCCTTCTTGCTTTTCTTGTCGCCACCAGCCACCAGATCCGCCCAGTGCTGCTCGATCAGCGCAGCGAACGCAGCAATCTCTCCTTCTCCGAGAAAAAGCAGGTACTCGGTCTTGCCGTCGTCCTTGAGCTTCAGGCCTGCGGCGGCCAGCGCCACCTCGATCTTGCCGGCAGCCTCTTCGGCGTCGCGACCTACCAGCCGCTCAATGAGCAGGCTCTTGAGCTTCTTGGTGCGGATGCCACGGTTGGCCTGCGGCACCAGATCGTGTTCAGCCGCTGCCAGGCGGATGGCCCGCTTGAAGCACTGGCTGCTGACCCGCGCCCGACGATGGCCTCCAAAGATGGCATCCTTGGGCGCGCCGGTGTCGTCGCGGTTCAGATTGGACGGGGCGAAGTTCTGGATCAGATGGAATTCGAGAAACAGGCTCATGGTGGTGATCTTTCAGGAAGTGTTGGCGTTGGTGGAGGTATCGGGTTCGGTCTGCTCCTCGGCAGCCCGGTAGAAATCACGTGCCCAGTGCTGGCGCAGGCGGTCATGGTCGGCGCGTGGGTTCATCCAGACCGACAAGTCGTCGAGCAGGCGCGCATAGTCCAGCCCGATGTCGTCGGCAGCCAACAGGCTGATGGCCTGGCGCAGGTAGTTGACGATGTTGTCGGCGTCGGCTCCGAGCAATGCGACGAAGCGCTGTTCGATGCTGGGACTCTCGCGCTTGCGTAGCAGCGCACCGAAGGCGGCGGCAAAGCTCTGCGCGCGCGTATGCGGATGGCGGGCGAACAACCCGGCCACCGCGTACAGCGCCAGCCGGCGGGCATCGCCTGGATGCCGGTCTGCCCCGACGAAGCGCTCGACGTAGGGATACGCCCTCGGATAGGCCCCGGGCGCAAAGGCCAGACTGTGGCGCAGGGCGGCCAGCGCGCCACGGTCCTTGTCGCCCAGCGCAACCAGGTGCTCGATGAATCGTTCTGAGTGGTCGCTCATCTCATGCTTCCTCGGGAATCGTGATGGTGGTGGTCTTGGGCGAAGGCACGTGCTTGTTCAGCAGGCCGTGGAATCGGGACAGGAACCTGGCGTCCGCGCGCAACGCACGTGGCGAACGGCCCAGCGCGGCGACGACGCGGCCCCAGGCCCCCTGCGCACTGTGGCGAAGCGCGGCGCTCCACCGGCTGTCCGCCAGATCGAAGTCGCCTGCGCCGACCAAGTCCAGCAATTCCGGCAGGCTTCGCTCGGCCGCCGCAAAGTAACTGGCCGCGAAGGGGCCGGCATCGAGCAGGCTGCGGGCCCGGCTGCGGGTGTCCTTGCTGGCCGGGTCGGGCAAGGTCTCGGCCAGCATGCGCGTGGCCAGCCCGCGCAGATCGCCGAACAGCGCGTCGGCCTGATCCACCAACGTCCGGAGATGCAAAGCTTTTTCGGCCTCCCCCAACAGTGCAGCCGGCAGCGCGATCTGTTCGGAACGCCAACGCAGCAACTTGGCTTGGTCACTGGCCAGGCCAGCGACCAGCAGCGGCTGGTAGACGGCCTCGAAGGGATTGAGCTGCGCATGCAAGGCAATGGCGTGGCTCACCACCGCGGCAACCTGGCTGTCGCCCGCCGGATTGGGCACCAGCGCTGGCAGATCCCGCCACAAGGCGCGCCCCTCGCTGAAGGTCAGCCGCACCAGGCCATTGACGCCGGCGCGGAAGCTGGCCATGGGGTCCGGCGCATGGGGATCTTCCCCCAACGCAAAGCCGGCACCAAAACGCAGCCATCGCACGCCGCCATCGTCATCGCGCAACAGCAATACGGCGCGGCTTTGCCGTGTGTAGCGGTCGTTGGGGCCGGTCGCCAGCACCGGCGCGCCGCGCAGCGCAGTCAGCGTCAGCGGTGCCCGCTCCCAGGCTGGCAGATCGTCCTCCGCCCGACGGCCCGCAGCGGGGTGCAGGCACAGCGCCAACGTCTGCGCCAGATTGGCCCCAACCGGGATCGCCGCAGCGGTGTTGACCAAGGGACCGGCCTTGTCGGCGTCGCGCAGGGTCTTGACCAAACCACCGGGCGTGAACTGCAAGAAGCCCAGCAGCGTGCCAACGGCGAAGTCTGCAGGGATCGACCGCGGCGAATCGTCGCAGGCGTGGTCGAACACCACTGGCGTGTTGCCGTTGGCGCTGGCCAGGGCGATCTGCGTCCAGGGTTTGCGCTTGTCGCGCGTCTCTTTGGCGGTGGCCAATGCCGCGACCTGCATAAACGGGTGCTCCGGGTGGAACAACCAGAAGCGTTCGCGCCATTGCTCCAGGTAGGCAAGGATCGCGTCGACTGGCAGTCCTTCGCGGTACCAGCGCACGCGATCCTTGTCCTTCCAACCCTGCGGCATGGCCCTGCCCAAGGCACGATGAACGATCGCCAGCAACAGGCGGTACTGCGCTACCAGATCGGGCGGCGCCGTTTCGGCCAACGCGACAATCTCGCCGCTGCGCCGGAACACGTCCAGCAGGCCCAGTTCCAGAACCCGGCCATCCGCTAGCCGCACAGGGAGCCAGGATTCTTCCAGCAAGCTAAAGCTCTTGCTCATTCCGTTTCCTTATTCATCGTTTCGGCACTCCCGTAGACAAGCCCAAGTTCTGGGTCCAGCTCTAAAAAGAGCCCGCCGATTTCATTGCGCCCCTCATGCAGCGGAAGGGGATGAAAATTCCGCAACAGCGGATGCTCGGCAAAGGCCACCGGCAGTTGCTGCCCCTGGAAATGCTTCACCACCGCCACGCGTGAGAGCCGGAGCTGGCGACGGTAGAGGCGTTTGGCGATGGCGTCCTCCGGTACATGGTCGGGAGAGAAGACCACCCCCTCCACGCTCCAGCCACCTTCGACGACCTCGACCGGCACCAGCGTGACCGACTCCTGGCCCAGGCGCGTGGTGTTGCGCAGGCCCAGGCCCTCGCCCTCCTCGCTGCCGCGTGGCTTGCCGTTGTATGCGGAATGCGGTTCCGCACCTGGGTCGATGGCGATGTTGAAGGACTCCATACGCTCCTTCTTATTCTTGGCCAGGTGCTCGCCGTAAGACTGGATCTCGATAAAGTCCATCACCTTGGCATCCAAGCCTTCGGGCAATGGCTCGTCGCTGTAGACCACCTGCACCAGCCGGTCGATGTCACTGGGCAACTGCAGCAAGGTCTCGCGCCCGAGAAGAGCCCAGGTGCGGCCAAGGATGTAGGCGTCATAGACGTAGCCCCAGGCCGTGTCCTTCAGATCGGGAAACGCGGGCTGAAGGCCGGCGACCCACAGCCAGGGCTCCACATGTGCTGCCGGCCGCACGCGGATATGGCGATGCAGCCGCCCGGCACGCTGTAGCAACAGGTCCACCGGGGCGAGATCACTGAGCATGAAGTCGAAGTCCAGATCGAGCGATTGCTCGGCCACTTGCGTGGCCACCAGCAGCGCCCGCACCGGTCGCGCCCCGTCCGGACCAAACCTTTCAAGGACCTGCTTCTCGCGCTCGCCGCGTGCGTCCGCGGGGAAGCGCGCATGGAAGAGCAGCACAGGAATGTCATCGGCCAACCGCTCACGCAACAGGCCGTAAAGCTTCTGCGCGCGATCCACCGTGTTCACGATCAGCGCCCCGCAACCGCCATCTCGCAGCAGTTCGACGGCCTTGTCGGCAAGGCCCTCCACGCCTTCCGACAGGCCCGCCAAGCGGATCGGCGGCAGGGGTCGGGCCTCGAAATGCGCACCACGCACACCGGCCGCATCCGCCAGCACCGTGCGCGGATACGGAAGCGCCGGCACCAGGCCTGGATCCAGACCCCAGGCGGCTACCAGTTCCGCGCGCCGAGCCTGCGGCAAAGTCGCGCTCATCAGCACCACGGAACTGCCCAGCGCCTTGAGCCATTGCAGCAAGGCGGCGATCAAGCCGGTGGTGTAGGTGTCATAGGCATGCACCTCGTCTAACACCACCACCCGATTGGCCAGGCCCCACAGACGCACGAAGTGGTGCTTGACGTTCAGCGTGGCGTACAAGGCTTGGTCCACCGTGCCGACGCCATAGGGCGACAGCAAGGGCCGCCGCCGCTGGGAGAACCAAGCCGAGGCCGACAGCGTTTCGCGCCCGTTGTCGATGCCGCGCAGGTGCACCACATCCTCGTTCATCGCAGCGCCGCCGTGGACCAGTTGTACATCCGCGTGCCCCTCGACAAAGCCATTGAGAAACGTCAGCGCACGGCGGAACAAGGCATTGCCCGTGGCTTGGGTCGGCAGCGCCACGTAGAGCCCGCGATGACCATTGGCCGCCTGCAGACGCAGGTGCGCCAGAAAAGCCAGCTCGGTCTTGCCTTCTCCCATGGGCGCCTCCACCAGCAGCAGCGCCGGCCCGTTGACCTTGCGCAGCAGACGGTCGCTTACCTCCTGCAGCGGCCTGGCTCGCACTCCTTCACGACCAACGATGCGCGCCAGCAGGGCATCGGTATCGGCCGGAGATGCCTGCAAAGTGTGAGCTCGGCCCCACCTGATGTGATGGAAGGCCTCGCCGGCCAAGCGCAGAGCGTCCGCGTAGTACGCCTGCAGATCGTCTTGTCGCTCGCCGAGCGGAAACCACTCGGGGTTGGAGGCGATCCAGTCCGCAGTGCTGGTCAGGCCGGCAAGCCAGTTCACCACCGGAAGGCCCAGCCCCTCCAGCGTCGGCGTGCCTTGCGGTGCCAGGAGCCGCCAATAGATCTCCAGGATCTGCTGGCGGGCGCGGGCCCACGCCTGTGGCTCACCCGTGGGTCGCGAACGATTCACTTCTTCTGAGAGGAAGTGGTAGCCGTGGTGTGCACTGATGGCCTGGATGACGTGACGGAGCCAAGACGCGTCGGCACCGGTCAGCCCCATCAGCGGTTTGCCTAGCAGCGCGGCGGTGGCGCACGAATGCGCGGTGACCCCGCACGCGCTGGCCGGAAACGCCAGGCCCTGCGCCAGGTCCACCTGCATGCCATCCGGCCACAGGGCTTGAAAGCCCGGGATGGCCTTGCCAAAATCGTGCAACCCGGCGATGGTCGCCAGCCAACGCACGGCGTGCTCCGGCGGCAGTCCGCACTGCTGGCTGGCCCAGATGCGAGTCGACTCGGGCTCGTGGAGCAGCAGCGCCTCGGTCACGGCGGCGACGTCCAGCAAGTGCGCGAGAAGTCCATGCCCGCCGGCTTCACCACTCTTGGCCCAGATCGCGCGGACCGAGGGGTCTAGCGAGGAAAACAAAAGGTTGTCGCTGCTCACGTTAGTGCTCTCACACCTGCGAGTGCTGCCATTGCACGACAAGAAGGGGCGTTGCGTTGACGAGTTCGTTTGCATGATTTGATGGACCGACGAATGAAACGCATCTTCGCAACGTCGAGGCTCATCCCGTGCGCCCGTGGACGCTTCAATCGCTGATCCTTCATCCAGCACCCCCCATCCGCCGCAGCCCCTCGGCCAACCGCCGCCGCACCTCCTCGACCAACTCCTCTGGCCACAGCACCTCCACCTCCGGCACGTGCCGCAGGATGTCCATCACCAGCTCGCGCGGGTCGGCGTACGGCACAGTCAACAGCCAGTGGCCATCCGCATCGAAGCGCCCGTTCTGGTTCGGGTGCCAGCGCTCGCTGGCCACCCAGCGCGCACGCTCCGGCGTGAAGCGCAGGCACGCTGAACGCACGTCGCGGCCCGCAAAAATGCCGTAACCCTTGCCCAGGATGTCGTCCAGCTCGGCGTCCGGCACGTCGATGGCCGCGGTGTCCAGCACGCTTGCGTCGAGGATGGCGTCCACGCTGAAGGTGCGCAGCCCCTCATGCAAGTGGCACCAGGCATCGAGAACCCAGTTCTCGCGGTAGTGCACCAGGCGCTGCGGCGAGACCTCGCGGTCGGTGGTCTGCCCGCTGCCGCGCGCGCGGTAGCGCATGCGCACGCGGCGGCGCTGCAGCACAGCGTGCGCTGCGGTCTGGAAATGCGGCACATCGAGCTTGCGCGCCCCCAACGACAGCACGCGGATGCGGCGCACCACCTCCACGGGCGCGCGCAGCCCCTTGTCCAGCATCTGCGTCAACAGCCGTTGCATGGGTGCCACGCGCGGCCCCAGCACGCCGCCGGGCTCCACATGGGCCAGCAGATGTTGCATGGCCAGCAGCGCGTGGATCTCGTTCTCGCGCAGAGACACGCTCAAGGCATAGTGCGTGCCCGGCGCCTGCGTCGCAGCATCCAGCCGATAACCCCCACGCTCACGGTCCAGCTTGATCGGCGCGGATTCATACAGGCGCAGGCAGTCCAGATCGCGCTTGACCGTGGCCCACGAAACACCCAGCCGCTGCAGCAGCACTTGCCGGCTCAGGCACTGTCCAGCGTCCAGCCATTGCTTCAGCTGGGAGATGCGATCTGTCTGCCCCATCCCCGCTGCCCTCCATTAGAGAAGAAGCATACGGTTACAAGCCATCCATGTGCAAAAATCGTCCCTCATTTGAGGGGAAGCCCGAGGCGCTGTATGCGGACGACCGCCTCATCACGCGGCCAGCAGATTCTCAAAGCCCCAGGTCGCTCAACCCCGGATGCGCATCCGGCCGCCGCCCCAGCGGCCAGAAGAACTTGCGGTCCGCTTCCTTGATCGGCAAATCGTTGATGCTGGCGAAGCGGCGCTGCATCAGGCCCTGGGCGTCGAACTCCCAGTTCTCGTTGCCATAACTGCGGTACCAGTTGCCGGCGTCGTCGTGCCACTCGTAGGCGAAGCGCACGGCGATGCGGTGGTCGGTGAAGGCCCACAGCTCCTTGATCAGCCGGTAGTCGAGTTCACGCGCCCACTTGCGCTGCAGGAACGCACGGATGGCTTCGCGCCCGACCGGGAACTCGGCCCGGTTGCGCCACACGGTGTCGGGCGTGTAGACCATCACCACCCGGTCGGGGTCGCGCGAGTTCCAGCCGTCTTCGGCCATGCGGACCTTCTGGACGGAGGTGTCGTGGGTGAACGGGGGGAGCGGTGGTCTGGCGTCCATGGTGGTGTGCGGTGTAGTTGGCGTGGTGGGCTGTACGAATGTAGACAGATTCGTCTACATGCAGGTTATCAGACGTAGACGGACCTGTCTACAATGCCGCGCATGGACGCCGTCACCCTGCCCGCACGCGAACGCATCCTTTCGACCGCGCACGATCTGTTCTACCGCGACGGCATCCGCGCCACCGGCGTCGACCGGATCATCGCGGAGTCGGGCGTCGCCAAACTCACGTTCTACCGGCACTACGCCTCCAAGGACGATCTGGTGCGGGCCTTTCTCGACCACCGCCACGATCGCTGGATGGCCTGGTTCGTCGACGCGCTGGGGCGCCACGGTGCCGCTGGCGCTGGTGGGCTGCAGGCCTTGCCGGAGGCGCTGGCCGAGTGGTTTGCCGACCCCGGTTTTCGCGGCTGCGCCTTCATCAACAGTGTGGTCGAGGTCGAGGCCAGCGTCACCGGCGCGGCCGACATCGCATGGCAGCACAAGCAGGAGATGGAGCAGGTGATCGCCGAGCTGCTACCGGCAGACCCCGCAGACCCCGCGCGAGACGCCATCGCCTCGGCCGCCGCCATCGCGGTGGACGGCGCCATCATCCGCGCGCAGATGGGGGATGTGGCGGGTGCGCTAGCCGGGCTGCGCCAGTTGCTGGAGGGGATGGCGGGGCCCGCTCGCTAAGGGGAGAGCGCTCTCACCCTCGCCCTCTTTCGGACGAAAAGGGCGTTTCGCTCACTCAATCGGGAATGTGGGGCCGTCGACCAGCGTCGACAGCGGCAGCCGCGCGATCTCCTGCAGCATCGCCGCCAGCTGGCGCCCCGCGGCTTCGATCACCACGCGGCCCTTCTCGGCCGTGGCCAGGCTCGCATTGCCGGCCGCGCCCATCGGGTTGTAGTCCTGCATCTGCCAGCCGAGCTTGGCGCTCTTGCCGTTGCCGATGATGGGGTAGGCCTGCGCGCGGTCCTGCGAGGTCGAGCGGAAGTCGCGCGCCTGGGCCATGTCGACCGTGTCGGGCCGCAGTGCCAGCATCATCGAGGTCTCGATGTCGCCGGCGTGGATGCCGAAGCGGTGCTCCTCCGGCGTGAACAGGCCGTCGACCGCCTCGCCCAGCGGCAGCGTGAACCAGTTGGTGCTGAACACGATGAGCTCGCAGCGCGTGCGCAGGTCACGCGCGACGATGTCCATCACCGACACCTGGCCGCCATGCGCGTTGAACAGCACCAGCTTCCTGATGCCGGTGCGGGCGACCGACTCACCGATGTCGGTCCACAGGCCGATCAGCGTCGCCGCGCTCAGGCTCAGCGTGCCCGGAAAACGCTGGTGCTCATTGCTCTTGCCCACCTGCTGGGTCGGCAGGAACAGCACTGGCAGCGCCTCGGGCAGGTGCGGCAGCGCCGCCGCGATGACGCCGTCGACCAGCGTGGTGTCGACGCTGACCGGCAGGTGCGGCCCGTGCTGCTCGATGGCGGCCACCGGCAGCACCGCCACGGTGGCCGGCGCATCGAGTTGCGCGAAGTCGCGGGTGGTGAGGTCGGCCCAGAAGCGGGAGGGAGATGGCATGCGGCTATCTTAAGGTGCGGCAAGAGGTAGCGAGACGACCGACCCGGCCACGCGCACGATGCCACCGCTGCACAGCGGACATCCGGCCCGCGCTAACATGCGCCCGCCACGACGCACTCTCCCTTCCATGCCATCCATCGCCGCCGAGGCAACTTCTCCCCCCACTCCCGGCCCCTGGGCCATTGCCATCGCAGGCGCCCTGTCGTTGTCGGTTGCCATGGGCATCGGGCGCTTCGCGTTCACGCCGCTGTTGCCGATGATGCTGCACGACGGTGTGGTCGATCTGGCCACCGCCAGCTGGCTCGCCAGCGCCAACTACCTCGGTTACCTGCTCGGCGCTGTGCTGTGCACGCTGCAACCCTGGATCTGGCGCCGCCTGGGCCATCTGCCGGACCCTGACCCCGCCCGCATGGTGCGTGGCGGCCTGGTGGCCACCTGCCTGCTGACGCTGGCGATGGCCTTGCCGTTTGCGGCCGCCTGGCCCACGCTGCGTTTCGTGTCGGGCGTGACCAGCGCCTGTGTCTTCGTCTACGCATCGGGCTGGTGCCTGGCGCAGCTGGCGCAGCGCCACCGCGCGCCGCTGGGCGGCATGATGTTCGTCGGCCCAGGCGCGGGCATCGTCGCCAGCGGCGTGGTGGCGAGCATCATCGTCGCGCTGTCGGGCAGCGCGGCCACCGGCTGGCTGGTGTTCGGCGTGCTGGCCGCGATCCTGTCGGCAACCATCTGGCCGGTGCTGCGGGGCACGGCCGCCCCGGTCGGTGCAGCCAGCCAGGCAGGGCATGGCGCGGGGGGCGCCGCAGCGTACCGCAATACGCGCGGCGAAGTGGGCCTGCTGACGCTGGCCTATGGCTTTGCCGGCTTCGGCTACATCATCACCGCGACCTTTCTGCCCGTGATCGCCCGCCAGGCCCTGCCCGGCTCGGCCTGGCTCGACCTGTTCTGGCCGATCTTCGGCCTGGGCGTGATGGCCGGCGCGATGCTGACCACCCGCGTCTCGCTGGCAGGCGACATGCGTTACCGGCTGGCTGGCTGCTACCTGGTGCAGTCGGCCGGTGTCGCGGCCAGCCTGGTGAGCCCCACGCTCGGCGGCTTCGTGCTCGGCAGCGTGCTGCTGGGCCTGCCGTTCACTGCGATCACCTACTTCGCGATGCAGGAGGTGCGGCGCCTGCGGCCCGCCGCGGCGGCCAGCACCATGGGCCTGCTGACGGCGCTGTACGGCCTGGGCCAGATCGTCGGCCCGCTGCTGGTGGCCTTGCTGATCCGCACCAGCGGTTCGACGGCGCGCGGGTTCACGCTGTCGCTGATCCTGGCCGCCGGCTCGCTGCTGTCGGGCGCGATGCTGTACCTGGTGATGGCGCAGCTGTACCCCAAAACACAGGCCTGACACGGCCGCGGCAGCTCACGCCACGTCCTGCGCACAACGCTCCGCCAGAAAGTCGACCAGCGCGCGCACCCGCGCCGGCACGAAACGCCGGCTCGGCAGCACGGCGTTCAGCGGATAGTCTTCGCCGCGCCACTCCGGCAGCAGTTCCACCAGCGCGCCCGATCGCAGGTGGTGGGCCAGGTCGAACCTCGACTTGAAGCACACCCCCTGGCCAGCCACCGCCCACTGCTGCACCAGCGCCGCATCGTCGCTGCTGCGGTCGCCGTCCACCTGCACCTCGGTCCACACGCCGTCGCGCTGGAAACGCCAGGCCAGATGGCGGCGCCCGGCGATGTGGAAACTCAGGCAGTTGTGGCGCAGCAAGTCCTGCGGGGTCTGCGGCGCGCCATGCCGCGCCAGATAGACCGGCGCCGCGCACAGCACTGGCCGCGACAGGAACAGCGGGCGTGCAACCAGCCGCGAATCGGCCAGCGTGCCGTAGCGCAGCGCCAGGTCGACCGCATCGCGCACCACGTCCTGCATGCGGTCGCTGACCGACAGCGCGATCTGCACACCCGGATGCTGCGCCAAAAACAGGTCCAACCACGGCAGCAGCACGCTGCGCGTGAGGTCGGACGGGGCGGCGATCCGGATCGTGCCGACCAGGGCCTTGCCGTCGGACACCACCTGGGCCTCGCCCTCTTCCAGCAGATCGAGCGCCCGCGTCGCGTAGTCGAGCAGGGTCTCGCCCTGCGCTGTCAGCCGCATCGCGCGGGTGGAGCGCTCGAACAGGCGCGCGCCCAACTGGGTCTCCAGCCGTTTCAGCATCGCGCTGGCCGCAGCCGGCGTCACGCCCAGGGCGCGGGCAGCGGCCGTCAACGTGCCGCCGCGCGCGGTTTCGATCAGTACCCGCAAGTCTTCAACATTTTCAATTTTCATTAACAGGAGATAGCTGGATCGGGCGGCTTATCAAGCGTGGCTTGTGATCCTACAGTTGCGGCATCTCTCTCACAACGCCCCTGGAGCATTCCCATGAAAGCCGTCGGTTACCACGCGCCCCACCCCATCGACCACCCCGAGGCCCTGGTCGACCTCGACCTGCCGCCGCCCGCGCCCGGCCCGCGCGATCTGCTGGTGCGCGTGCGCGCCGTCTCGGTGAACCCGGTCGACACCAAGGTGCGCGCCAGCGCATCGCCTGAACCCGGCCAGGCCAAGGTGCTGGGCTGGGACGCGGTCGGCACCGTCGAGGCCGTCGGTGCCGAAGTGCAGCACTACCGCAGGGGCGACCGCGTGTTCTACGCCGGCTCGATCGCCCGGCCCGGCACCAATGCCGAGCTGCACGCGGTGGACGAACGTATCGTCGGGCGCGCACCCGCGTCCTTGAACGACGCCCAGGCCGCGGCGTTGCCGCTGACGGCGATCACCGCCTACGAGCTGCTGTTCGACCGGCTGCAGGTGGTCCGCAGCAGCTCGGCTGCGCCGGCGCAAAGCCTGCTGGTGATCGGCGGCGCGGGCGGGGTCGGCTCGATGCTGGTCCAGCTGGCGCGGCGCCTGACCGGGCTGCGGGTGATCGCCACCGCCTCGCGGCCCGCCACCCGGCAGTGGTGCCTGGACCTGGGCGCCCATGCCGTTATCGACCACAGCCAGCCGTTCGGGCCACAGCTGCAGGCCATCGGCATGCCGGAGGTCGACCTGGTCGCCGCGCTGACGCAGACCGACCAGCACCTGCCGCAGATCGTCGAGGCGCTGCGCCCGCAAGGCAAGCTCGCGCTGATCGACGACCCGAAGGCGTTCGACGCGATGCTACTCAAGCGCAAGAGCCTGTCGCTGCACTGGGAGCTGATGTTCACCCGCTCGCTGTTCGGCACGCCCGACATGGGCCGCCAGCGCGAGCTGCTCGACGAGATCGCGGCGCTGGTCGATGCGGGGCAGATCCGCACCACGCTCAATGCCGACCTGGGGCCGATCAACGCGGCCAACCTCGTCAAGGCACACACGCTGATCGAGAGCGGCCGCGCGCAAGGCAAGGTGGTACTGCAGGGTTGGTGATCGACCGGCCGCAGGGCGGCTTCAATTCACCGGCTCGGTCGGCGCTGCCGCGCGGCGGCGCCTGCGCACCGGCGGCGCGGCCGCCGGCACGGCCTCCATCGCCTTCAGGATCGCCTCGCACTTGTGCTTCAGGTGGGTCTTCAGGATGCCCGACAGCGCCAGGCCATCGCGCCGCGTCAGCGCATTGGTCATGCCCTCGTGTTCGGCCATGGCGCGGCTCCAGATCTCTTCGGACATCGGCGTGGCGAAGCGGATGCGCCGGATGCGTGCGTTCAGGATGGCGTACTGCGCCAGCAGCACCGGGTTGCGCGCGGCGGCAATGACAGCCTCGTGGATCTGCCGGTTCAGCTCGTAGTACGGCTGCAGGTCGCGTGCCTCGAAGCAGGCGCGCATCCGCGCGTGCAGTGCTGCGATGGCCGCCAGTTCTTCGGCGGTGCCGCGCTCGCAGGCCTCTTCGCCGGCCAATGCCTCCAGCGCGCCGGCCACCGCGAACAGGCCACGTACCTCGTCCACCGAAGCATCGCGCACCCGGGCGCCGCGGTTGGGCAGCAGGTCGACCTGGCCTTCGGCGGCCAGCACCTTCAGGGCTTCGCGCAGCGGCGTACGCGAGACGCCGAAACGTTCGCACAGCTGCGCCTCGGGCACTTTCTGGCCCGGCGCCACATCGCCGCGCACGAAGACCTCGCGCAGATTGTCGAGCAGCTGGGAGTGGACGATGTCTTTGCTCATGTGGCAATTATGAATTCATTTTTCACAAATCAATGTTCAATCAACTCTCAAAAAGATGAAATTCAAAGACTTTGAATGCAAAAGCTTGACGACCGCCCAAAGCCGACCTACATTCCGTTTGCATTCAAAAACGCAGATGCATCTCAGATATGTGCCGACCCACTCCCTCAAAGGACAGCAAATGAATTCACTTCAAGCAGGAATCCAGGAAGTCGCCGGATCCACCCACGACACCGAGCGCTACGTCAATGCCATGGGCCCGCGCGGCGTGATCGGCATCATGACGCCTGGTCCCAACGTCAACGTCGAGAACGAGATGATGGACATGCGCCCGCGTGGCGTGATCAACGCAATCGACCGCTACTACGTGCCCAACCAGAAGATCGTGGCCAACCAGGACTGGGAAATCATCATGCGCAGCGTCACGGCGAATCTCGACGATTCGGTCCGCCGCCTGAAGGAGGCGCTGATCGACCACCTGGTGCTGGGCATGTCGTCGCAGAGCTACATGGGCGGCGAGCGGGGCAGCTTCGCGCTGCTCGAGCATCTGCAGAACCTGTCGGGCCTGCCGGTGACCATGGGCGCGCAATCGGCCGAGCAGGCCTTCAAGCTGTGCGGCGCCAAGAAGATCGCGCTGCTCACGCCCTACTACCCGGTGATCGAGCAGAACGCCATCGACTACTTCACTGCGCGCGGCTTCGAGGTCGTCCACGTGGAAGGCCTCAAGTGCAAGAGCATCATCCATGTCGCCTCGCAGACCTACGACCAGTTGAGCGCCGCCGTGCTGCGCTGCGAAGCCGCCAAGCCCGACGCCATTTTGCAGCTGGGCACCAACCTGCACTTCTGCCGCGTCGCCGCCGATGCCGAACGCTGGCTCAAGAAGCCGGTGATGGCTTCGGGCACGGTCATCTACTGGTCGGCCCTGCGCAAGATGGGCATCACCGACAAGATGCCTGGCTTCGGCAATCTGCTCGAATTCCATTGAACCGCAGCGCCTGACAACAACACGGAGACCCCCATGACGACATCGAGACGCGCGCTGCTGGCCGCGGCCTGCCTGGCCCTGGCCGGCCCGGCCGCGCTGGCGCAAGACAGCTACCCGAGCAAACCCATCACCTTGCTGGTGGGCTTTCCGCCCGGCGGTGGCACCGACCTGATCGCACGCCAGCTGGCGCCACGGCTGGGCGAGCTGCTGGGCCAGCCGGTGCTGGTGGAAAACCGGGCCGGCGCCAGCGGCACGATCGCGGCCGGCGCGGTGGCCAAGGCCAGGCCCGACGGCTACACGCTGCTGATGGGCCATGTGAGCTCGAACGCCATGGTGCCTGCGATCACGCCGCGGCTGTCGTACGCGGCCGCCACCGACTTCTCGGCCATCACGCTGATCGGCAGCGTGCCGCAGATCGTGGTGGTGCCGATGACATCGCCCGCGAAGAACCTGCAGGAGTTCATCGCGATGGCCAGGGCGCAGAAGGGCAAGGTCAACTATGCATCGTCGGGCAACGGCACGCAGCAGCATTTCGCGGCCGAGATGTTCCAGCTGGCGACCGGCACCGAGATGACCCATGTGCCCTACCGCGGCAGCGGGGCGGCGGTCACCGACCTGATCTCCGGCCAGGTCGACGTCAACTTCGACACCGTCCCCACGGTGTTGCAGCATGTGAAGGCCGGCAAGCTGCGCGCACTGGCCGTCACCACCCGCACCCGGATCGCGGCACTGCCCGAGGTGCCGACCGTCATCGAGTCCGGCGTGGCCGACTACGAGATCGGCGCCTGGTACATGCTGATGGGGCCGGCCGGCCTGCCCAAGGCCCAGCGCGACGTGCTGGCCGCCGCGATGAACAAGGCCCTGCAGAGCCCCGACGTGCGCGAGAAGCTGGCCGCCCTCAGCACCGACGTGGCTGGCGGCACGCCCGAGCAGGCCACCGCCTACCTGAAGGCCGAGATCACCAGATGGTCGCGCGTCGCGGCCGACAAGAAGATTCAGCCCGAGTGAGACACATGATGCACATTTCCACACGCGGGCTGGCCGCAGGTCTGGCCCTGGCCTGCGCTTTTCTGCTGGCCACATCGAGCGCGGCGCAGCCCGCACCCATCCAGTGGCGCATGGGCACTTCGTGGCCCACCACGCTGCCGCTGCTGCACGAGTCGGCGGTCGATTTCGCCAGCGCGGTCGAGCGTGCCAGCGGCGGCCGGCTGCGCATCGAGGTGGTCGATCCGTCGCAGCACGGCGCCCCGGCCGGCCTCTTGCAGGCGGTGAAGCAGGGCAAGTTCGACCTGGCACACACCACGGCGCAGTACTACGCGCAGGAGATCCCGGCGATCGACTTCTTCACCGCCATCCCGTTCGGGCTGACCGCGATCGAGAACCACGCCTGGATGAACGAAGGCGGCGGCCAGGCACTGTTCGACAGCATCCTCGCGCCCCACAACCTGCTGCCGCTGGCGGCCGGCAATACCGCGGTGCAGATGGGCGGCTGGTTCGCGAAGGAACTGCGTTCGCCCGAAGACCTGCGCGGTGTGCGGGTGCGCATCTCGGGCTTTCCCGGCCGGGTGCTGGCGCGCATGGGCGCCGTGCCGGTGAGCCTGCCGCTCGGCCAGATCGCCAGTGCCTTCGCCGAGGGCAAGATCGATGCGGCCGATGTGGTGGGGCCGGCCATCGACGCCACCCTGCCGCTGGCGCAGTACGCGCCGCACTATTACGCGCCCTGGCACGAGCCCGACGTGGTGCTGCACCTGCTGATCGACCGCCGCAAGTTCCTGGCGCTGCCGGACGACCTGCAGCAGATCGTGCGCCAGACTGCGCAGGCCGCGGCCCTGCGGTCCATCGCCCGGGCGCAGGACCGCAATGCAGTCGCCATGCGCGGGCTGGAGCAGCGCGGCACCCGCATCAAGCCGCTGCCGCCGGCGGTGCTGGCCGCCCTGCGCAATGCCACCGAGCTGGAGCTGCGCGAGAGCGCGCAACGAGACCCGTTGTCAGCGCAGGTGATCGACAGCCTGCTGGCCTACCGGGCCCGGGTCGGGCCGTACAGCCGACAGGCCGACGGTGCGGTGATCGAGATGCGCTGACCCGATGCGGACGGGCGGCGCCAGGCCCTGAACTCCTGGCGCCGCCACTGGTCCAATGGTTAGGCACGCCCGCCGTGCCGCCCCAGGACCATGTTGCGAATCCTCCCCTCCCTTGCGCTCTGCGCCCTTGCGCTGGTGGCACCGGCGCATGCACAGGCCCCCGCCAGCGGCGACCCGCTGAAGGCACCGGCCTGCGTCGCGGCGCGCAGCGAACTCGATGCCGCCGAGGCCGCGTCGCCGCGCGTTGCAGCCAACGTCACCCGGCTGCGCCAGCAGGTGGCGCGCATCTGCCTGCAGGGGGCTGCCGACACTCCGCCGCCGGCGCGGGTCGCCCAGCCACCGCTGGCCGTGCCGCCGGCTGCCCGGGTGCCCGCGCCGCGCCTGCCGAGCTTGGCACGCGCGCCCTCTGTCACGCCGATGCCCGCGACCGGCCCGGCCCAGGTCACGCGCTGCGACGACGGCGGTTGCTTCGACAACCAGGGCGCACGGCTCAACCGCTTCGGCAACACCCTGGTCGGCCCCAAAGGCATGTGCACGCAACAGGGCACAGTGCTGGTCTGCCCCTGAACACAGGCGCGTTCCGCGGCCACGCTACGATGCCGTGATGCAGTATGTCGTCGCCGTTCGGGCGTTGTGCGAGTTCACGGCCAAGGCGGGAGATCTCGATCTGCGCTTCACCCCCTCGCCCACCGCGCTGGAAGGCATCGCCGGCCACGCGCTGGTGACCGGGCGGCGCGAAGACCACTACGAAGCGGAGTTGCGGCTCGAAGGCAGCTTCGGTCCGCTGACGGTGCGCGGCCGGGCCGACGGCTACGACGCCTCTCGCCAGCGGCTGGAAGAGATCAAGACCCACCGCGGCGACCTGGCGCGCCAGCCGGCCAACCAGCGCGCGCTGCACTGGGCGCAGTTGAAGGTCTATGGCTGGCTGCTGTGCCAGGCGCGCGGCCTGGCGGCCGTGGACCTCGCGCTCGTCTACTTCGACATTGGCAGCCAGCAGGAAACCGTGTTCGTCGAACCGCATGCCGCGGCCACGCTGAAGGACTTCTTCGATCTGCAGTGCAGCCGCTTTTTGGCCTGGGCCGAGCAGGAACTGGTCCATCGCGGCGCGCGCGACGCGGCTCTGACGACGCTCGCCTTCCCACATGCCGCGTTCCGCACCGGCCAGCGCGCGCTGGCCGAGTCGGTCTACCGCGCCGCCAGCAGCGGCCGCTGCCTGCTGGCCCAGGCCCCCACCGGCATCGGCAAGACGGTGGGCACGCTGTTCCCGCTGCTGAAGGCCTGCCCGGGCCAGGCGATCGACAAGCTGTTCTTCCTGGCGGCCAAGACCCCCGGGCGCCGGCTGGCGCTGGACGCGCTGGCCCGCATCGGCGCACCGGCCGGCACGCTGCCCCTACGCGTGCTGGAACTCACCGCGCGCGACAAGGCGTGCGAACACCCGGACAAGGCTTGCCACGGCGAGTCGTGCCCGCTGGCCCGAGGCTTCTACGACCGGCTGGCCGATGCCCGCCATGCGGCGCTGCAGGCCGGCACGATGGACCGCGCCGCGTTGCGCGAGGTCGCCCTGGCCCACGCCGTCTGCCCGTACTACCTGGGCCAGGAGCTGGCGCGCTGGGCCGACGTGGTGGTGGGCGACTACAACTACTACTTCGACGGCAGCGCCATGCTGTACGCGTTGGCCAGCACCAACGAATGGAGGGTGGCCGTGCTGGTGGACGAAGCGCACAACCTGGTGGACCGCGCACGCGGCATGTACACGGCCGAGCTGCGCCGCTCGCAGCTGCGCGCCGTGAAGCAGGCCGCACCGGCCGCGCTGCGCCGCCCGCTCGAGCGGCTCGACCGCTGCTGGGGCACGCTGCTGAAAGAGCAGACATTGGCCTACACCCCGCTCGCCGTGTTGCCACAGGCGTTGGTCGATGCGCTGCAGCGCGCGGCCACCGCCGTGAGCGACCTGTTCGCCGACGACCCGGCCCACCGCGATGGCGCGCCGGATGCCACGCTGCAGCAGTTCCTGTTCGACACGCTGCACTTCCTGCGCCTGGCGGAGACCTTCGGCACGCACTCGTTGTGCGATGTGACGGTGGAGCCGCCCCCTGCCGGCCGCACCCGGGGCGACGCCCTGCTGTGCATCCGCAACCTGGTGCCAGCGCCCTTTCTCGCGCCGCGCATGGAGGCTGCCCGCAGCGTGGCGCTGTTCTCGGCCACGCTCAGCCCGCAGGGCTTCTACCGCGACACGCTGGGCCTGCCGCAGAGCGCCGCCTGGGTCGACGTGGCCTCGCCGTTCGAACCCGGGCAACTGGCCGTGCGGGTGGTCGGCCACATCTCGACGCGCTTTGCCGACCGCCAACGCTCGGCCGCGCCGATCGCGCAGCTGATCGGCCAGCAGTACCGCACGCAGCCTGGCAACTACCTCGCGTTCTTCAGCAGCTACGACTATCTGGAGATGGTGGCGGCACGCTTTGCCGAAGACCACCCCGGCATCCCGGCATGGCAGCAGTCGCGCCGCATGGACGAGCGCGAACGGCAAGGCTTCATCGACCGTTTCGAGCCCGGCGGTGCCGGCATCGGCTTCGCGGTGCTCGGCGGCAGTTTCGGCGAAGGCATCGACCTGCCGGGCGACCGGCTGGTCGGCGCCTTCATCGCCACGCTGGGCCTGCCCCAGCTCAACCCTGTCAACGAGCAGATGAAGCAGCGACTGGAGGCCGCCTTCGGTGCCGGCTACGACTACACCTACCTGTTCCCCGGCCTGCGCAAGGTGGTGCAGGCCGCCGGCCGCGTGATCCGCACGCGCGAAGACCGGGGCGTGGTCTATCTGATCGACGATCGGTTTGCACGCCCGGCGGTGCGTGCGCTGCTGCCGGCGTGGTGGCAGGTGGAGCGCTGGCCGCCACCTGCGACCGTCGCCAACCCCGCCACGCGTCCCACGCCCATTTCTGCAACGCTCTGACTCCACCACACACCATGCCCGACTCCACCTTCGACATCGACGCCATCGCGCGCGAACTGGCGGCCGCCCGCGCCGCACGCACCACCGTGCCCTCTCTGTCGGCACGCCACCCGGGCTGGTCGGTGCGCGACGGGTATGCGGTGGCCCATGCGATCGCGGCCGAACGCGTGCCCCGCGGCGAGCGTGTGGTCGGCCGCAAGGTCGGCATGACCAACCCGGCCGGCTGGGCCGCGCTGGAGACCGACGGACCGATCTGGGGCCATGTGTACGACAGCGGCCTGGTCCACGCGGCAGGCATGCCGGCGCGGGTCGATCTGGGCGCCGCCACCGCGGCGCGCATCGAACCGGAGATCGGTTTCTGCCTGCGCCAGGTGCCCGACCCGGCGCGCCTGGAACCGGCGCAGTTGATGGAATGCATCGAGTGGATCGCGCCCTGCTTCGAGATCATCGACTCGCACTATGCGGGCTGGAAGTTCAAGGCCGCCGAAGCGGTGGCCGACTTCGGTGTGCACTACGCGCTGGTCGTCGGCACACCCTATCGCCCGGACGCGCAAACGCATGGCGCCGTGGTGCCGCAACTGGCGGCGTGCGAAGTGACGCTGGCCAGGGACGGCGACGTCGTGGCCACGGGCCGCGGCGCTCTGACGCTGGGCCATCCGCTGGCGGCGCTCGCCGCGCTGGTGCGGCTGCTGGCAGCCGACCCGGCCGCCCGGCCCCTGGAGGCCGGCGAGATCATCACGACCGGCACGCTGACCACACCGCAGGACATCGCAGCCGGCCAGCGCTGGACCCTGTCGGTCGCGGGGCTGGACCTGGCGCCGCTCGACGCCACGTTCGTGTAGCGGCAGCGTCGCTCGAACCGAGCGCTTCGAGCGTTTGCTGTATCGGCGTACGCGGCATCAAGGTCGACTGACGCGCATCGGCCCACGCACGCGGGGCAACATCCGAGACCTGGATGCCGCGCTACTCGGCGGCCCGCGTGATACATGCCAAGCCCGGCGGCGCGCCCGGCGAACGATGCGCGGGACGCGCGCGCAGACTCAGGCGGCTTCGGCGAGGCTGTGCAATGCCGCCCGCACGATGGCCTGCGCATCGACGCCGAAGAAGTCTCTCAACGCAGCGCGGGTGTCGCTGCGGCCGAAGCCGTCCGTGCCCAGCGTCAGATAGGGCCGGCCCACGGGCAGGAACGCCCGCACGCTTTCAGGGACCGCCCGCACATAGTCGGTGGCGGCAATCACCGGACCGGCGCTGGCCGACAATTGCCGGGTGATGAAGGGCAAGCCTACATCCGCCTCGCCGGCCAGCGCGCGCTGCTGGCGTGCCGCGCCGTCGCGCGCCAGTTCGCTCCAGCTGGTGACACTGAACACGTCGACCGCAATGCCCTGCGCCGCCAGTAGCTCGGCCGCCTTGATCACCTCAGTGAGGATGGCGCCGGAGCCGAGCAGAGTCGTTGCGCGCGTCGCGCCGCCGGAGGCAACGGCCGGATAGTGCGCAAACCTGTAGCAGCCACGGACCACGTCTTCGGCCGCGCCCTCGGGCAGGCTCGGCTGGGCGTAGTTCTCGTTCATCAGCGTGACGTAGTAGAAGACGTCCTGCTGCTCGACCACCATCTCGCGGATGCCGCGGTCGACGATCACCGCCATCTCGCCGGCAAAGGCCGGGTCGTAGGCCTTGCAGTTGGGGATGGTGGCGGCGATCAGGTGGCTGCTGCCGTCCTGGTGCTGCAGGCCCTCGCCGCCCAGCGTGGTGCGGCCCGACGTGGCGCCGAGCAGAAAGCCGCGCGGCCGCTGGTCGGCGGCGGCCCAGATCTGGTCGCCCACGCGCTGGAAGCCGAACATCGAGTAGTAGATGTAGAACGGCAGCATGGTCAGGCCGTGCACGCTGTAGGCGGTGGCGGCGGCCGTCCAGCTGGCGATGGCGCCGGCCTCGCTGATACCTTCTTCCAGGATCTGCCCGTCCATCGCCTCGCGGTAGCTCAGCACCGAGCCGATGTCTTCCGGAGCGTAGCGCTGGCCCACGCTCGAGTAGATGCCGACCTGCTTGAACAGGTTGGCCATGCCGAAGGTGCGCGCCTCGTCGGCGACGATGGGCACGATGCGCGGGCCCAGGCTGTCGTGCTTGAGCAGGCTGCCGAGAAGGCGCACGAAGGCCATCGTGGTGCTCATCTCCTTGCCGTCGGCGGCCAGCGCGAACTGCGCGTAGCTGGCCAGATCAGGCATGGCGATCGCGTCGCACACCGTCTCGCGTTTCGGCAAATAGCCGCCCAGCGCGGCGCGGCGCGCGTGCAGGTACAACATCTCGGGGCTGTCGTCGGCCGGTTTGTAGAAGCTGAGCGAGGTCACCTGCGCATCGCTCAGCGGCAGGTCGAAGCGGTTGCGGAAGGCCACGAGATCGGTCTCGTCGAACTTCTTCTGCGAATGTGTGGTCATGCGGCCCTGGCCGGCCGAGCCCATGCCGTAGCCCTTCTTGGTGTGCGCCAGGATCACGGTCGGCTGGCCCTGGTGCGCAGCCGCTGCGGCATAAGCCGCATGGATCTTCACCAGGTCGTGCCCGCCACGCCGCAGCCGGTCGATCTGCTCGTCGGTCATGCCCTGGGCCAGCCGCGCCAGCTCAGGGTTCTGGCCGAAGAAATGCTCGCGGTTGTAGCGCCCGTCCTTGGCGGCGAAGGTCTGCATCTGGCCGTCGACCGTGTGGGCGAAGGCGCGGGCCAGGGCGCCCTCATGGTCGCGCGCGAACAGGCCGTCCCAGTCGCTGCCCCACACCAGCTTGATCACGTTCCAGCCGGCGCCGGCGAACAACTTCTCCAGCTCGTCGATGATGCGGCCGTTGCCGCGCACCGGGCCATCGAGCCGCTGCAGGTTGCAGTTGACGACCCACACCAGGTTGTCCAGTCCCTCGCGCGCGGCCAGCGTCAGCGCGCTCATCGACTCGGGCTCGTCCATCTCGCCGTCGCCGAACACGCCCCACACCTTGCGGTTATTGCAGTCGAGCAGCTGCCGGTGCGTGAGGTACCGCATGAACCGCGCGTGGTAGATCGAACTGATCGGGCCGATGCCCATCGAGCCGGTGGGGAACTGCCAGAAGTCGGGCATCAGCCACGGGTGCGGGTAACTCGACAGGCCGCGCGCGCCCCGGGCCGGCGCGGTCAGCTCCTGCCGGTAGTGCATCAGGTCCTGCTCGGTCAGCCGGCCTTCTAAAAAGGCTCTTGCATAGACGCCGGGCGCGGAGTGTGGCTGGAAGAACACCAGATCTCCACGGTGTTGGGACGGTGCCCCCACGCTGGCCACTGCGTGTGCTGCGCTGCCCCCCGAGGGGGCGCCGCCTTGCTCGGGGCGGCCCAGCGCTGCGGCGCTCCGTGCATGGAAGAAATGGTTGAACCCGACCTCGAACAGATCGGCCGCGCTGGCGTAACTGGCGATGTGCCCGCCCAGTTCGCCATACGCCTGGTTCGCGCGCACCACCATCGCCAGCGCGTTCCAGCGCATCAGCGAGCCCAGCCGCTCCTCGATGGCCAGATCGCCGGGGAACACCGGTTGCCGCTCGACCGCGATGGTGTTGACGTAGGGCGTGTTGAGCTCGGGCACCCAGCCCACGCGCTGGCTGCGCGCCAGGCGTGCCAGTTCGTCGAGCATGAAGCGCGCGCGTTCGGGGCCCTGCGTGGCGACCAGCGCCAGCAGCGCGGCACGCCATTCGGCCGTCTCGTCCGGATCGGTATCGATGGCAGGCGCGGGCAACAGATTCGAGGGGAGCAAGGGTGCGTTCATCTTCCGCACTTTAAGCAGGTACGCACAGAATTGGCTGCCGATCCGTCAAGAGAACATCACACAAGCAGGCACTTCATGCCGCAAAATCTCAGAAATGCAGCAGATGAAACTCTCAGCCATCGACCTTCGCATCCTGGACCAGTTGCAGCGCGATGGCGCGCTGTCGAACGTCGAACTGGCGCGGCGGGTGCATCTGTCGCCTTCGCCCTGCCTGGCACGCGTCAAGGCGCTGGAGGCCGCGGGCGTGATCGATCGCTACGTGGCGCTGGCCAACGCCGCTGCGCTGGGCCTGGGGCTGTCGGTGTTCATCTCGATCAGCCTGAAGAGCCAGAACAAGGAATCGCTGGCCGAATTCGAGCGGCGCATCATCGAGCACGACGAGGTGATGGAGTGTTACCTGATGACCGGCGACAGCGACTACCTGATCCGCATCGCCGTCGCGGACATCGGCGCACTGGAGAAATTCATCCTCGAGCAGCTGACGCCGATTCCCGGCATCGAGAAGATCCGCTCCAGCTTCGCGCTGAAGCAGGTGCGCTACAAGACGGCGTTGCCGCTGCCAGCCGCGGAGCTTGCGCGCGGTCCGGCAGGGCTGCGACGTGGCAAAAACGCGTCAGACCTGCATCATTCCGCGCACAAATAACCGTTATTCAGTCAACATCATAGTTACAAGCAGTTTCGTATCTACAGTGCCCGCGGGGGAATCGGTCCTGCGAAATGGGCCGATGATGGGTAGTCCCCGTGCGAAAGACAACGCAGCGCCCTGCATCTGGATGAATGGTCTTGTTGGCAGCCACCACACCACCATGGACAACGCCCACCCCGTCGTATTGACAGACGCGCTTGACAGCCTGAGTGCGGCCACCGGGCATTGCTGGACCCGGTTCGATTTCTTTTTGCTCGTCTTGCACTGCGCCGTGCAATTGCGCGCGATCGTGCCGGCCGACGCCAGGACCGTGCTCTACCCGTCCGGCATGTTCGACGGTAGCCCGCCGCAGATCGCGCCCATGCATCGGCATCTGGCGATCGTCTACCCATTCCAGGTGCGCGAGCTCTGGACCGAGGGTAGAACGCAGACCGACCAGCCCTGGTTTCAGAATGCGAGCGAGCGGGGCAGTGAATGGTTCGAGGAGCCGGTCCAGGTCGACTTCGACAACGTGCGCATTCCACGCTCCCTGCTGCACTACCTGGTCGCGCTGTGGAACGCCGAGAAACGCAGCGCCGCCCCCTTGTCCAACCTGCCCGAATGGCTGTGGCATGCCACGCAAAAGGCGGATGCGAAAACCGCGCCCACCCGCGTCAAGGCAACGCCCGCCGCCAAGCGGGCGCGGGAGACCGCGAAGGAGCGCCCGCCGCGTGACGACATCGATCCCGCGCGCGCCTACGCCGGCCCGGTGCCGTCGACGGCTGCGCTGCAGCAACGTGTGCTCTGGCTGATGAACCACTTTTACGCGACGCGTGCGTCCTGGGTGCCGCAGCCGCCCCCGGTGCTCCGCAAGATCGACATCGAACGCCAGGTCTTCGTCCGGCTGGCGGCCGACGGCACGCTCGGCACCAAACGCACCCGCATCAGTCAGGCCACGATCCACAAGCTCACCGAGGCGTGGTGTCTGCCGGTCGCGAGCGTGCCGGCCGTGCCGCGCGGCTGAACCGGTCCATGCCAACGCATGGTCATGGCACACCTGTTCGCGGGGGTGTGCCGCAAAGCCACACCGCAAGCCCGTTTCCCCGTGGGAGAATCTTTCGACCCCTTTCACCACCCCTCCCATGCACCTCGTTGACAGCTTCGCCGACATCGGCCGGTTCAAGGCCATCCGGCGCGACATCCACGCGCATCCCGAGCTGGGCTTCGAGGAACACCGCACCTCCGAGAAGGTTGCCGCGCTGCTGGCCGAATGGGGCATCGAGGTGCACCGCCACATCGCCGGCACCGGCGTCGTCGGTGTGCTGCGCCGCGGCAGCAGCGGCCGCACGATCGGCCTGCGCGCCGACATGGACGCACTGCCGCTGCAAGAAGCCAATCAGTTCAGCCACCGCTCCACGCACGACGGGCGCATGCACGCCTGCGGCCACGACGGCCACACGACGATGCTGCTGGCCGCGGCCTGGCATCTGTCGCAGCAGCATGACTTCGACGGCACCGTGCACTTCATCTTCCAGCCGGCCGAGGAAATGGGCAAGGCCGGCGCGAAGAAGATGATCGAGGACGGCCTGTTCGAACGTTTCCCCTGCGACGCGGTGTTCGCGCTGCACAACTTCAACGTCGGGCAGATCGGCAGCTTTGCGCTGAACCCCGGCCCGCTGATGGCGTCGAGCAACACCTACAAGGTGACGATGCACGGCCGCGGCACGCATGCGTCGATGCCGCACACCGGCATCGACCCGGTGGGGGCCGTGGTCGAGCTGGCGCAGGCGCTGCAGACGCTGATCGCGCGCACCATCGCGAGCACCGAGCGGGCACTGCTGGCCGTGACGCAGCTGCAGGGCTCGGATGCGCCGAACGTCATCCCCGACGTGGCGTCGGTCGGCGGCACCGTGCGCACCTTCTCGATCGACGCGCTCGACCGCATCGAGGCCCGGCTGCGCGGCATGGCCGAGCACATCGCCGCCGCGCACCAGTGCACGGCCGAGGTGATGTTCCGCCGTGCCTCGCCGCCGGTGGTGAACCATGCGGCCGAGGCGCGTTTTGCCGCGAACGTGATGCGCGAGGTGGTCGGCGACGCGATGGTGATCGACGATCTGCCGGGCGTGATGGCGGCGGAAGACTTCGCCCACATGCTGCTGGCGCGGCCGGGCTGCTACGCCTTCATCGGCAACGGCGACGGCGACCACCGGATGGACGGCCACGGCCCGGGGCCCTGCATCATCCACAACACCTCGTTCGACTTCAACGACGACATCATCCCGGTCGGCGCGAGTTATTTCGTCAAGCTGGTCGAACGCTGGCTCGACCGGATGCGTCCGCCGCTGTGAGCAGCCGGCCGCGATGGTCCCGATCTTGCAACTTACTCCCTTCCCTTCCACGGAGTTATCCATGCAGTTGAGCAGTCTTTCCCGCCGCGCCTTGCCGGCTCTCGCCATCGGTGCCGTGCTGGCCCTGGGCGCCGGCCAGGCACAGGCCCAGCGTGTCATCCATCTCGTCGTACCCTACGGCACCGGCGCCGTGCAGGACACGATCGCCCGCACGTTCAGTGCCGAACTGGGCCAGGCGCTGGGCGCCAGCGTCGTCGTCGAGAACCGCGCCGGTGCCGGTGGCACGGTCGGCACGGCGATGGTGGCCAAGGCCCCGGCCGACGGCAACACGCTGGTGCTGGCGGCGGCCAGCCACAACATCGCCGGCCACATGTACAAGAAGCTGGGCTACGACCCGGTGAAAGACTTCGTCGGCGTCGCCTACCTCGGCAACTCGGGTTACGTGGTGATGGCGTCGGCGGCACTCAACGCGGCCAACACCAAGGAGTTCGTCGCCGCGGTCAAGGCCAAGCCCGGCGCCTACAACTACGCTTCCGCCGGCAACGGCAGCGCCACGCACCTGGGCATGGCGTCGTTCCTGGCCACGGCCGGTGCGCAGATGCAGCACATCCCGATGAAGTCGACCGGCGACGCGGTCAACGAGGTGCTGGCCGGCCGCGTGCAGTCGGTCACGTCCTCGACCATTGGCGTGCTGCAGTTCCGCACCGACCCGCGGGTGAAGTTCATCGCCTACACCGGCAAGGAGCGCTCGCGTTTCCTGCCCGAGCTGCCGACCGCAGCCGAGAGCGGTCTGCCGGGCTACAGCTTCGATTCGTGGTTCGGCCTGCTGGCGCCGGCCAGCACGCCGCGCGCCGAGATCGAGAAGATCAACGCCGCGATGAACAAGCTGCTGGCGGACCCGGCGATCCAGGAACGTTTTGCACGGCTCGGCGTCGAGTCCAAGGGCATGAGCCCGGACGACTTCCAGAAACTGCTGCGCGCCGACTGGGACACCGCGGCCACCATCGTCAAGTCGTCCGGCGCGACCATCGAGTAGCCCGGTGCCACGCAGCAGGCCCTCCCAGCCCCGACGCCAGCCGCCTTCGCAACACCGCCCCTCGCCATGAGCGCCCCGACCGGTCCGCTGGCTTACCGCGCGGACCGGTTGTTGCTGGGCATGATCGGCCTCTACGCGCTGGCCGCTCTCGCGCTGGGCTGGCGCCATGAGGCCCTGGCCTGGGTGCTTCCTCTAGTCGCCGGGCTGGTGACAGCGGCCGGGCTGGTGTTCTGGCGGACTGGCGGCACGCTGGCCAGCCGCATGCTGCTGGCGTTGCTGGCCATCACGCTGGCGGCCTTGCACATCCAGCTGGCCCAGGGACAGCTGGCGGCCCACTTCGGCATCTTCGCGACACTGACGTTCCTGCTGGTCTATCTCGACTGGCGCCCCCTGCTGGGGGCTGCCGGCCTCGCGACGCTGCACCACGTGGGATTCGGCCTGCTCCAACTGGCGGGCTGGCCGGTCCATGTGCTGCCACAGCCCGATGGGCCGCAAAGCCTGGTGGTCATGGCCTGCGTCGCGCTGCAGACAGGCGTCGAGTGCGTCATCGTGCACATTCTCTACACCCTCTTCGTGCGCGACATGGTGCAACAGCGCGCGGTGCTGACGCAACAGGATCTGCTGTCGACTGCCGTCAACGAGAGCGATAGCGCCATCGTGGTGTCGGGCCTGGACCGCCGCATCGTGTTCGCCAATGCAGGTTGCGTGCGCATGTTCGGCTACAGCCCCGAAGAGCTGATAGGACGCCTGCCGACCGAGGTGCTGACCGGCCCGCACACCGATGCACGCGTGATCGAGGAGATCCGCGCCAAGGCGATCTCGGGCGAAGGCTATTGCGTCGAACTGCTGGCCTACACCAAGGACCGCCGGCCGCTGTGGGTGTCGGTCGTGGTCAACCCGGTGCTCGATGCCGAGGGCCGCGTGCGCAATTTCGTCGGCGTGCTGGCCGACATCACGCAGACCAAGATGCACGAGGTGCTGCAGTACAAGGTGCTCGACGCGATGGCACGCGAGACCCCGATGCTCGACGTGATGACGCTGGTCTGCCGCGAGGTCGAGCGCATTGCCCCCGAAGTGGTCGCGACGATCCTCGCCATCGATGCCGCGGGCCTGGTGCGGCCCCTGGCGGCGCCCTCGCTTCCCGAGCAGTTTGCGCAGGCGCTCGACGGCCTGCCGATCGGCCCACATGCCGGCGCCTGCGGCACTGCGGCGTGGCGCAACGAGCCGGTGCTGGCCCTCGACATCGCCAACGACCCGCTGTGGGAGGCGTACGGTGCGCTGGCGCTGCCGCTGGGCCTGCGCGCCTGCTGGTCGAGCCCCATCTGCGGCAGCGACGGCCAAGTGCTGGGCACGTTCGCGTTCTACTACCGCGAACCGCGCGAGCCGAGCCCGCTGCACCGCCGCCTGGTCGACGTGTGCCTGCACCTGTGCACGCTGTGCCTGGAGCGCGAGAAGGCCAAGGCACACATCCACCAGCTGGCGTTCTACGATTCGCTGACCGGCCTGGCCAACCGCGCGATGCTGCTGTCCAAGGCCGAGCGCGTGCTGCACGAGGCCCGGCGCTCGCACACGCCGCTCACCGTGCTGTTCATCGACCTCGACCGGTTCAAGCAGGTCAACGACACGCAGGGTCACATGGCCGGCGATGCGCTGCTGAAGGAGCTGGCGCGCCGGCTCGAATCGTTTGCGCGCGATGCCGACGTGGTCGGCCGGCTGTCGGGCGACGAATTCGTGGCGGTGCTGTCGCAATGCAGCGCCGCCCAGGCGTCGAACGCGGCCGAGCGCCTGGTCGCCGCCATCGCCCAGCCAGTGGAAGTGCTGGGTGTCACGCTGCACCCCACGGCCAGCATCGGCGTGGCGGTGTTTCCGGAGGACGGCACCGATGTCGACACGCTGGTGCGCCACGCCGACATGGCGATGTACCAGGCCAAGCCGCAAGGCCGCAGGCGCTACCAGTTCTTCAGCGCCGAACTGAACCGCGCCGCCCAGGAGCGCGCGATGCTCGAGGCCGATCTGCGCGCCGCCCTGGCCGACGACGGGTTGGCACTGCACTACCAGCCGCAGATCGCCAGCGGCGACGCCAGCCTGTACGGGGTCGAGGCGCTGCTGCGCTGGGCCCATCCGCAGCTGGGTGCCGTGCCGCCGCTGCGCTTCGTTGCACTGGCCGAGGAATGCGGGCTGATCCGCGCGCTTGGCGCCTGGGTGCTGGCGCAGGCCTGCCGGCAGATGGCCGACTGGCGCCGCCGCGGCATTGCCGTGCCGCACGTTGCGGTCAACCTGTCGGCCAGCAACTTCCACGAGGCCGACCTGCCGCAGACCGTGGCGCGTGTGCTGCGCGACCACGGGCTGTCGCCCGACGATCTGGTGCTCGAGATGACCGAAAGCGTGATGCTGAGCGCCGACCCGGTGGTGCTGGCGACGCTGGAGGCCGTGCACGCGCTGGGCGTGCGGCTGTCGATGGACGATTTCGGCACCGGCTACTCGAGCCTGAGTTACCTGCACCGGCTGCCGATCGACGAGCTCAAGCTCGACAAGAGTTTCGTGCACGACATCGAGCACAGCGACATGTCGCGCGCGCTCACGACCTCGGTGCTGCGCATCGGCAAGAGCCTGGGCATGCGCGTGGTCGCCGAGGGCGTGGAGACCGAGGCGCAACGGGCCTTCCTCGTGGCCGGTGAATGCCCGGTGCTGCAGGGCTATCTGTTCTCGCGGCCGGTGGCGGCCGACCAATTGGAGTTGTGGCTCGAAGAGCACACCCGCCAGCAGCTGGCGCCGCTAGCGCCGCTGGCCGCCTGACGGCGCGCGCAGCGAACGACCGCGGCGCGGTCAGGCAGGCTTCTGCAGGGCGGTGATCGCCGCGTCGTCGTAGCCCAGTTCACGCAACACCTGTTCCGTGTGTTCGCCGATCTTCGGCGGGCCGCTGCGCACACCCGGGCGGCTCCCGCCCAGGGTGATCGGCAGCAAGGCGGTGCGTGTCTCGCGGCCGTCCGGCAGCGTCAACGACGCCAGGCCGCCCGTGGCCAGCAGGTGCGGATCGTTCAGCAGATCCTGCGGCCGCGTGATGGGCGCGAACGGCAGCGTGTGGCGGGCAAAGATCTCGGACAACTCGGCCGCACTGTAGGCCGCCAGGCGCGCACGCAGCTGCGGCATCAGCCAATCGCGCGCCTGCACGCGCTGGTTGTTGGTGGCCAGCCGGGCGTCGCCGCGCAGGTCCGCATAACCGAACGCATCGCAGAACGCGGCCCACTGCGTGTCGCTGACCACCGCGAGAAAGATCTGCTCGCCACCCTGCACCGTGAACACGTCGTAGATGCCCCAGGCCGAAATGCGCGCCGGCATCGGCGCTGCCGCCCGCCCCGTCACGGCGAACTGCATCATGTGTTGCGCCACCAGGAAGACGTTGTTCTCGAACAGGGCCGACTGCACCTCCTGGCCTAGCCCGGTGGCGTCGCGCTGGCGCAGTGCGGCCATGGCGCCGAGGGCGCCGAAGAGGCCGCCCATGATGTCGTTGACGCTGGTGCCGGCACGCAGGGGGTCGCCGGGCCGGCCGGTCATGTAGGCCAGCCCGCCCATCATCTGCACCACCTCGTCGAGCGCGGTGCGGTGGTCGTACGGACCGGGCAGGAAGCCCTTGTGGCTCACATAGACGAGGCCCGGATGCAGCGTCTTCAGGCTCGCGTAGTCGAGGCCCAGCCGGCGCATGGTCTCGGGCTTGAAGTTCTCGCTCACGATGTCGGCCGTGGCCACCAGCCGCAACGCGGCCTCGCGGCCCGCGAGCGAATGCAGGTCCAGCGCGACGCTTTTCTTGTTGCGGTTGAACATCGGGAAGAACCCCGCACCGGAGCCCATCAGGCGGCGCGTGTTGTCCCCCGCCAAAGGCTCCACCTTGATGACCTCGGCGCCCAGGTCCGCCAGCACCATGCCGCAGGTGGGGCCCATCACCATGTGCGTGAACTCCACCACGCGGATGCCCAGCAGGGGCAGTGGCGCGGCGGGCGGGGATGGCAGGGTGGTGTCGTCATGCATGGGCCAGCTCCCCGGCGGCGACGAACCCCTTGGGCAGGCCCGCTTCCGGCACCATACCGTACAGCGGTTCGCCGGGCAGGCCTTGGCGCAGCGGCTCGCGCGCCGCGATCAGCGCGCCCAGGTCGATGCCGGTGGCCACCCCCATGGCCTCGAACATGAAGACAAGGTCCTCGGTCACCACATTGCCGGACGCGCCCGGCGCATAGGGGCAGCCGCCCAGCCCCCCGAGCGAGGCGTCGAAAGTGCGCACGCCCTCGTCGTAGGCGGCAAGACAGTTCGCGAGACCCAGGCCGCGGGTGTTGTGCATGTGGGCGGCGCCGGCCTGGGGGCCGAGCTCGCTGCGCAGGCGGCGGAACAGCCTGCGCACCTGGGCCGGATTCGCATGCCCGGTCGTGTCGGACAGCCCCACCTCCTGCGCGCCGGCCTGCGCGCACTGCACGGCCAGCCGGATGACGTCGTCTTCCGGCACCAGGCCCTGCAGGGTGCAGCCGAAGGCGGTGGACAGGCCCACCTCGATCGTCACGCCGGGTGCACGCGCGTCGCGCAGCGCCACCACGGCCCGCAGTTCCTCGACCATCTGCTCCCGGGTCTTGCGCACGTTGGCCAGCGAATGCGCGGCGCTGGCCGAGACCGGCAGCGTCAGCTTGTGCACGCCCGCATCGAGCGCCGCCTGGGCGCCCCGCAGGTTGGGCACCAGGGCCAGCACGGTGAGGCCGGGCAGCGTGCGCGCGTGCGCCACCACGTCGGCGGTGTCCGCCAACTGAGGCAGCAACTGTGCAGGCACGAAGGAGCCGACCTCGATCTCCCGCAGGCCGGCCTGGTACAAGGCGTCGATCCATGCACACTTGGCGGCAAGCGGCATGGTTCGGGAGACACTCTGAAGGCCGTCACGGGGACCCACTTCGCTGATGTCCACCTGGACGACACTGGATGGCGGCATAAGACTTTAAAAATTCCAACTTACAGAATAAAATTCTCTCTATTGGAATCTTCGCCGCAATCTACCCCCGCTGTCAACCCTGGCCACCTCCTGCCGCCACGTCCTCCACCATGCCGCGCAAAGCCCAGACCGAATCCCTGGCAGACCGCCACGCCGCCCCGGGCGGTGCCGCGGCAGTCGACCGTGCGCTCACCCTGCTGTCGGCATTCCAGACCGGCGACCGGTCGCTGACGCTCGGCCAGCTGGCCGAACGGACCGCCCTGTACAAGAGCACCGTGCTGAGGCTGCTGGCATCGCTGGAGCATGCCCGCCTGGTTCAGAAACTGGAGGACGGCCGGTATGCGCTGGGCAGCGAGATTGCCCGGTTGCACGGCGTCTACGCTGCCTCGTTCTCGCTCGAGCAGGTGGTGCTGCCGGTGCTGCGCGCGCTGGTGGAGTCCACCGGGGAGAGCGCCGCCTACCATGTTCCGCAAGGCGCGCAGCGGCTGTGCCTGTACCGCGTCGATTCGCCGCACCCCGTGCGCGACCACATCCGCGCCGGCGATCTGCTGCCGGCGGGACGCGGCTCCGGTGGCCGGGTGTTGCGGGCCTTTGCGTCCGACGCCGAAACGGCCGAAGACCCGCAGGAACGCATGCTGTACGCCCGCATCCGCCAGCAGGGCTACTACGCGGCCAGCGGCGACAGGCTGGCCGACGTGGCCGGCATTTCGGCCCCGGTGTTCCGCGGGGACGGCAGCCTGTCCGCTGCGGTCACGCTGACCATGCCGGCCAACCGCTACACCGACGCGCACATCCCCCCCGTGCTGCACGCCGCACAGCAGCTGCGCGGCCGGGTCGGCTGACGCTCGCCAGCACAGCCAATCCTCGGGTAAACCCGCAAAGGCCTTGCGAAGCCCCAAACCGCGCCTCTATAATTTTCAGAATGTTGTTCTGATAGACAGAACAACGCATTCTAGGGGACATCCATCACCATGGCTTCGCGCGCACCACTTCACTCCACCGCTCCTTCCCGCCGCCGGCTGTTGCTCGGTGGTTTGGCCGCCGGCCTGGCCGGCGTCGGCCCCGCCGCATTCGCGCAGACGGGCAACTGGCCGGCCCGGCCGGTGCGCATCGTCGTGCCGTTCTCGGCCGGCGGCGCCGCCGACACCTCGGCCCGCGCCGTGGGCCAGCGCGTCGCCGACATCCTGGGTCAGCCGCTGACCATCGAGAACCGCACCGGCGGCAATGCCGTGGTTGCCGCCACGGCGGTGCTCGGTGCGCCGAAGGACGGCTACACCTTCATCTGGGACGCGGCCAACCAGCTGACCAACCCGGTGCTGTTGAAGGACCTGTCCTTCGACTACCGCACGGCCTTCGTGCCGATCACCATGGCCGTGCGCGCGCCCCAGGCGCTGCTGGTGCGGCATGATTTCCCGGCCCAGACGCTGGAGGAATTCATCGCCGTGGCCCGCGCCAAGCCCGGCACGGTGTCGGTTGGCACGCCGCCGTCGGGCGCGATGGGTCACCTGGCCGTGGCACTGCTGCAGCAACGTGCAAGCGTGCAGCTGCTGCACACGCCGTACCGCGGCGGTGCCGACGCGGCGCGCGACGTGATGGGCGGACAGATCGACGCGGCCCTGATCACCACCTCGACCGCCCGTGGCACGCTGGCCACCGGCAAGACCCGGATGCTGGCCGTGACCAGCGCGAAGCGCCTGTCGACCTACCCCGACGTGCCGACCATCGCCGAGCGCGGCTTCGCCGGCTACGACATGGACGACTGGTTCGGCCTGTTCGCAGCCGCCGGCACGCCCGACGCCCCGATGCGGCGCATGCAGGCGGCCGTGGCCGAGGCCGCGAAGGACCCGGCGCTGGCGGCGGCCGTCGCGCCCCAGGGCACCGTGCTTGTCGCCAACAGCACGCAAGAATTCGGCCTCTGGCTCGGCCAGCAGCGCGACGTGCTGCAAAAGCTGATCCACGACGCCAACATCACCCTCACCTGAACCCCTGCCCTTCATCTTCATGAACGCTCCGCTGCCCGCCACCCAACGCCAGATCGTCTTCGCCCGCCGCCCGCTGGGCACACCCACCACCGATTGCTTCCGCCTGGCCGAGGTTCCGGTCCAGCGCCCGGGCGACGGCCAGGTGCTGGTGCGCAACGACGTGCTGTCGGTGGACCCGTACATCCGCATGCGCATGGAGGAAAAGGATTCCTATGCGCCGGTGATGGCGATCGGCGACGTGCTCGTGGGCCGCACCGTGGGCCAGGTGCTGGAGAGCCGGGCCCACGGTTTCGCCCCCGGCGACTGGGTGGTCGGCCGCCTCGGCTGGCAGGACTACAGCGTGGCGGCGCCGGCCGATCTGCAGAAGGTGGACACGGACCTGGCGCCGGCCACCGCCTACCTCGGCGCGCTGGGCTCGACCGGCATCACGGCCTGGGTCGGCCTGATGGCCTTCGGCCGTCCGCAGGCGGGCGAGACGGTGCTGGTCTCCGCGGCCTCTGGCGCCGTGGGCAGCGTGGTCGGCCAGCTGGCGAAGATCCAGGGCTGCCGGGTGGTCGGCATCGCCGGCGGCGCGGCCAAGTGCGAGCTGGTGCGCACGGCCTACGGCTTCGATGCCTGCGTCGACTACAAGGCGGCCGACTTCGCGCAGGCCCTGGCCCAAGCCGTTCCCAAGGGAGTCGACGTCTATTTCGACAACGTGGGCGGCTCCATCCTCGACACCGTGCTGCCGCTGGCCAACAACTTTGCCCGCATCCCGCTGTGCGGCCTGGTCTCGCAGTACAACGCCACCGAGCCCTATGGCATGAAGAACCTGCGCGAGGTGTTCAACCACCGCATCACCGTGCGCGGCTTCGTGCTGTCCGACCACAAGGACCTCTGGCCCGAAGCCACGCGCGCACTGGCCGACGCCTACCGCGCAGGCCGTCTGCACTACCGCGAATCCATCGCCGAGGGCCTGGAGAACGCGCCGCAGGCTTTCATCGACATGCTGGCCGGCGCCAATGTCGGCAAGCAGCTGGTGCGTCTGCGCGCCGCCTGAAATGCAACCACCCCGTTTGAACGTCTCACTGCGTGTAGACATTCCATCCCCCTCAAGGGGCGCACTCAGCGGCCTGGCAGAGCCAGTTCCGCGAGTGCACTGGCATGGCCTGCTCCGCGGCCTCCTGAGCAGCGGCTTGCGACACTGTTGCGTGCCCCGCGGATGGCGCGCCAGCGCAATGGACCACTGAGAAGCGATCGACATGCAACACCACGCACGCTCCCACGTCGCCGGCGACTGGTACGCCAGCCCCGGCACCACACCCCTGCCGATCCTGAACCCGGCCACGGAAGACACCATCGGGCAGGTCGACCTGATCGACACCGCGGGGCTGGACGCGGCCCTGGCCTCCGCGGCGCGCGGCTTCGAGACCTGGCGCCATGTGAGCGCCTACGAACGTGCGGCCACGATGCGGCGTGCGGTCGCGCTGCTGCGCGAACGCAGCGACGCGATCGCACGGCTCATGACGCTCGAGCAGGGCAAGCCCCTGGCGGAAGCCCGGGGCGAGGTCGCGACCTCGGCCGACAACGTCGAATGGATGGCCGAGGAAGCCACGCGCGCCTACGGTCGACTGCTGGTGCCGCGCAATGCCGGTGTCACGCAGGTGGTGCGGCGCGAACCGGTCGGGCCGGTGGCGGCGTTCTGCCCCTGGAACTTTCCGGCGCTCACGCCCACGCGCAAGATCGCGGGCGCACTGGCCGCCGGCTGCTCGTTGATCCTGAAACCATCGGAGGAGACGCCGCTTACCGCGCAGGCCATCGTCGAGTGTTTCATCGACGCCGGCCTGCCGCCCGATGTGCTCAACCTGGTCTATGGGGACGCGCGTCTGGTGTCGTCGCACCTGATCGCGTCGGACGTGATCCGCAAGATCTCGTTCACCGGATCGACGCCGGTCGGCAAGCACCTGCTCGGCCTGGCGGCCCAGGGCGTCAAGCGCGCAACGATGGAATTGGGCGGCCATGCGCCGGTGGTGGTGTTCGACGACGTCGACCCGGTGGCCGCAGCGCAGCAGGCCGCCGTGTCCAAGTTCCGCAACGCGGGCCAGGTCTGCACCAGTCCGACGCGGTTCTACGTCCAGCAAGGCGTCTACGAGGCCTTCGTGCAGGCGTTCACCCAGGCGGCACGCGCCCTGAAGGTCGGGGACGGCCTGGCGCCCGGCATCCAGATGGGGCCACTGGCCAACCCACGCCGCGTGGCCGCGATGCAGGCGCTGACCGCCGACACGGTGGCCGCGGGCGCCCGCCTGCTGTGCGGCGGCGAGCCCGCCACGGGCAGGGGCTGGTACTACCCGCCCACCGTGTTCGCCGACGTGCCCGACAGCGCGGCGATCATGAACGAGGAGCCCTTCGGCCCGCTGGTGCCGATCGCCCCCTTCACCGACCTGGCCGATGCCGTGCGGCGCGCCAACCGGCTGCCGTACGGGCTGGCCGCCTATGCAATGACCCGCTCCCTCACGCGGGCCACGGCCATGAGCGAGCAACTGGACGCGGGCATGGTCTGCATCAACCGCTTCACCGTGTCCACGCCGGCCTCGCCGTTCGGCGGCATGAAGGAAAGCGGCTACGGATCGGAAGGCGGCGTCGAGGGCCTGGACGCCTACCTGGTCACCAAGTCGGTCACCACGCGCGCCACCGGCGCCGACCTGGAGGTCGGTAGATGAGCGCCGCGCCGGGCCGCCCCAAGCAAGCTCGCACCGCAGGCGCAGCCGAAGGTACCCCATGAGCGTGCTGCAGTTCCTGACCACCGTGCATTTCGGCAACGGCGAGCGCCGCCAGCTCCCGCAGCTACTGGCGGGCTCGGGCATCCGCAGGCCGCTGTTCGTGACGGACAAGGGCGTCATCGCCGCCGGCGTGTTCGGCCAGGCGATCGAGCACGTGGAGGGCGGTGCGGATTTCCCCATCTTCGACGACACGCCGGTCAACCCGACGGAGGCAGCGGCCCTGGCTGGTGCCGACCTCTACCGCGCCTCGGGCTGCGATGGCGTGGTCGGGGTGGGCGGCGGCGCCGCACTCGACCTGTCGAAGGCGATCGCCATCCTGGCGGCCCACGCGCCGCCGCTGTGGAACTACTGCAACCGGCACCAGAATCCGGCGCCGATCGACCGCGCCCCGCCGCTGCTGCTGCTGCCGACCACCGCCGGCACCGGCAGCGAAGTAGGCCGTTCGGCCGTGATCGTGTTCGACAACGGCATCAAGGCCGGCGTGCGCTGCCCCGACCTGGTGACGGCCGCCATCTGCGACCCCGAACTCACGCATGGCCTGCCGCCGCGCATCACCGCCGCGACGGGCATGGACGCGCTGGCCCATTGCATCGAGACCTACTGCGCGCCCACCGTCAACCCGCCGGCCGACGCGATCGCGCTGGACGGCATGCAGCGCATCTTCACGCACCTCGAACGCGCCGTGGCCCAGGGCTCGGACGCCGAGGCACGCTGGAACATGATGATGGGATCGCTGGAGGGCGCAATCGCCTTCCAGAAAGGCATGGGCGCCGTGCACGCGCTGTCGCACCCGCTGGGCGCACTGGGCTTTCACCACGGCACGCTCAATGCGATCCTGCTGCCGCCCGTGCTGGCCGCCAACCGCGAAGCCCTGGGATCCAAATGGGCCACGATGGCGCGGCAGGCCGGCTGGCCCGCCGACAGCGATGTCGGCGCCGGCGTGGCGCGCCTGAACCAGGCGATCGGCCTGCCGGCGCGCCTGCGCGACATCGGCGTCGCGTCGTCGGATCTCGCCGCCATCGCCGCGCAGGCACTCGACGACAACGCGCACAAGACCAACCCGCGCCCGCTGTTGCAGGCCGACTACCTGCACATCCTGCAGCAGGCGTATTGAGCTAGCTCAGTCCGGCTGGATCTTGCGCTCGCGGATCAGCTTCGACCACTTCTCGTTGTCGGCCCGCACGAAGGCGGTGAACGCCTCGGGGCCCTGCGCATGGACCTCGGCGCCGGCGGCGGCGAACTTGGCCTGCACGTCGGGCATCGCCAACACCTTGGCCAGTTCGCGCGACAGCCGCTCGACGATGTCGCGTGGCATGCCGGCCGGGCCGACCAGGCCCTGAAAGCCGATCGACTGCACCCCTGCCAGCCCCTGCTCGGCCACGGTGCTCACATCGGGCAGCTGGGGATCGCGCTTCGCGCCGGTCACGGTCAGCGCCTTCAGCTTGCCGCCCTTGATCTGCGGCAGCAGCACGGTGCCGGCGTCGATCAGCAGCTGCGTCTGGCCGCCGATCAGGTCCTGCACCGCCGGCGCGCTGCCCTTGTACGGCACGTGCGTGATGTCGAGGCCCGTCACCTGGTTCAGCAGCTCGCCGTTCAGGTGCGTCGACGAACCCTTGCCGGCCGAGGCGAAATTGACCTTGCCGGCGTTGGCGCGCGCCCAGTCGACGAACTCCTTCAGGTTCTTCGCCGGGTGCTCGGGCCGGGTCACGGCGATGTAGCTGCCCTGGCTGATCTGCCCGATGTACGTGAAGCTCTTCATCGGGTCGTACGGCATCTTCTGCTGCAGATACGGCGCGATCGCGAACGGCCCGGTGTTGGCCAGCAGCAGCGTGTAGCCGTCAGGCGCGGCGCGGGTCAGCTCGGTGGCGGCCAGGATGCCGCCCACGCCGGGCTTGTACTCGATGATGATCTGCTGGCCGAGCGCGGCCTGCAGCGGCACCTGTACCGTGCGCGCCGCGAAGTCGATGCCGCCGCCAGGCGGAAAACCGACCAGCAGCTTGATCGTCTTGGCCGGGTAGGTCTGCGCGGCGGCAGAGACGGCCAGCAGCAGCACGGGCGCCGCCACCAGCAACCGTCGCACCCACAACGCGGGAACACCGCGGAACCGGCTTTGCCGGGCCACTGGTGTTGCCCCCTCGAGGGGGGATTCGGCGACACGCAGTGCGCAAGAAACGGGGGTGGTCGTCATTGGTCGAGCTTGATGTCGGCGGTCTTGATGACCCGGGTCCACTTGTCGATCTCGGCTTTCAGGAAGGCGGTGGCGGCCTCGGGCGAGTTGCCGACCCCGACGGCGCCCATCGCGTTCAGCTTTTCCTTGGTCTCGGCGTTCGGCAGGATCTTGGCGATCTCGGCGTTGAGCTTGTCGACGATGGGCTTGGGCGTGCCGGCCGGCACCGCCGCCATGAACCACGATTCGGCCGCGAAGCCCGGCACGCCGGCTTCGGCCATCGTCGGCACGCTGGGCATCGACGGCATGCGCTGGTCGCTGGCCACGGCCAGCGCGCGCAGCTTGCCGGCGCTCAACTGGGCGTTGATGGTCACCGAGGTCAGGAAGCCGAAATCCGTCTCGCCCGCCACCAGCGACACGACCGACGGCGCACTGCCCTTGTACGGCACGTGCACGATGTTGAGGTTGGCCTGCGTCTTGAACAACTCGCCCGCCAGGTGGTTCGGGCCGCCGTTGCCCGACGACGGGTAGTTGAGCTTGCCGGGCTTGCTGCGCGCCAGCGCCACCAGATCGGCGACCGACTGCGCCGGGCTCGTCGCGCCCACGGTCAGCACCAGCGGGCTGCGCGCCACCAGCGTGATCGGCGCGAAGTCGCGCAGGGGCTCGTAGGGCAGCTTGGGGTACAGGCCCGGCGCCATCGCGAAGCAGCCGATGTCGGCCATCACGATGGTGTAGCCGTCCGCGGGCGCCTTGGCCACCAGATCGCAGCCCAGCGTGCCGTTGGCGCCGGGACGGTTGTCGATGACGACGCTGCTGTTCAGGCTCTCGGACAGCTTCTGGCCGACGATGCGGGCCAGGATGTCGGTGGAGCCGCCAGCCGCGAACGGCACGACCAGGCGGATCGGCTTGCTCGGATAGGCGGGCGCCTGGGCCTGTGCCGCGGCGGCACCCAGGCCGGCGATGGCAAAGGCAAGCAGGGCGGCAAGGCGGCGCGCGAGCGGCGTCGGGTGTGCGGCCCCGGCTGGAGTGGCGGTCATGGTGTTCCCCTCGGTGTGGTGTTGTGGCAGACGCGCGAAGGATAGCAGCGCACGCGTGGCGGCCGATCCCGCCACAATCGGCGCTTTGGCTCGCCAGAACGCACCGGCCCCATGACCCAAGACCTCTTCCGGCAGGATGCCTACCTGCAGCACTGCACCGCCACCATCGTCGCCGTGACGCCCCAGGGCATCGTGCTCGACCGCACGGTGTTCTACCCGCTGGGCGGTGGCCAGGCGGGCGACGCCGGCAACCTCGAACTGGCGGACGGCCGCAGCCTGGCCATTGCGGACACGCGCAAGGCCAAGGACGCGGACGGCCAGCCCACCCCCGACATCTGGCACGTGCCAGCGCCTGGCCAGGAAGCGCTGCTGGCCGCGTTGAGCCCCGGCTCGGCGGTCACGGCACGGGTGGACTGGCAGCGCCGGCACCGGCTGATGCGCTTTCACACCACCACGCACCTGCTCTGCCATCTGGTGCCGCAACTGGTCAACGGCTGCTCGATCACGCCCGACCATGCGCGGCTCGACTTCAACATGACCGATGCGCTCGACAAGGACCTGCTGACCGATGGCATCGCCCGCCTGGTGGCCGCCGGCCACCCGGTGCAGGTCGGCAACATCAGCGACGCCGAACTGGATGCCAATCCAGCCCTGATCAAGAGCATGTCGGTCCAGCCGCCGCGCGGCAGCGGGCAGGTGCGCACGATCCGCATCGGTGCCGACACGCTGGTCGACCTGCAGCCCTGCGGCGGTACGCACGTCGCCAACACGGCCGAGATCGGCGCGGTGGTCGTCACCAAGATCGAGAAGAAGAGCGCCACCACCCGCAGGGTCGTCCTGGGCTTTGCAGCGTGACGGCGGCGAAGGAACTAAAGTAGCACACGCCGCTCCCACCTCCGACCGACCGCCCACCATGCTGCTTCGCCTTGCCACCACCCTCGCTCTTGCCGCCGGCAGCCTGTTGGCGGCCAACGGCTGGGCCCAGGGCGCCGGCAAGACGGTGGTCACCACGCCGCAGGTGCGCGCCGAGTTGATGGCCCAGGCGCCCGAGGGCGTGGAGCCGGGCAAGCCGGTATGGGTCGGCCTGCAGATCGCGCACCAGCCGGGCTGGCATACCTACTGGAAGAATTCCGGCGATTCCGGGCTGCCGACCGTGCTCGACTGGACGCTGCCTGCCGGCGTGCAGGCCGGCGAGATCGCCTGGCCGGCACCGAAGAAGATCCCGATCGGCACGCTGGCGAACTACGGCTACGAAGACACGGTGCTGCTGCCGGTGCCACTGACCATCGGGCCCGACTTCAAGCCGTCGGTGCTGTCGGGCCAGTTCGACGTGAAGCTCAAGGCCGCGTGGCTGGTCTGCCGCAAGGAATGCATTCCCGAAGAAGGCGAGTTCACGGTCAGCATCCCGGTGAAAGGCTCGACCGGCCTGAACGGCGCGGTGTTCGATGCCGCGCTGGCCGCCCATCCCAAGGCGCTGCAGGGCGACGGCACGGTGGACATCCAGGGCAAGACCATCCAGGTCACGGTCGCCGGCCTGCCGGCGCGGTGGCAGGGCAAGGAGCTGCAGTTCTTCCCCGAGACGCCCGAGGTCATCGAGACGGCGGGCGCGTGGACGCAAACCTGGACCGGCGGCGTGTGGACCGCCCAGGTGCCGCTGGCCACGCAACGCAGCAACAGCCCGCAGGTGATGCCGGTGGTGCTGGTCGGCCCGCAGTCCGGGGCCGAGCCCGGCGCCTACCGCACCGAGGCCCGGGTGACCGGCGCGTGGCCGCAGGTCGCGGCCGCCGCCAACGTGTCGCCGGCGCTCGACGCGGCACTCAAGGCCAATGCCGCACAAGCCACGATGGCGCCGGCCGGCGCCGGTGCCGACCTGACCTGGATCGCCGCGATGCTGGGCGCCCTGCTCGGCGGCCTGATCCTGAACCTGATGCCCTGCGTGTTCCCGGTGATGGCGATCAAGATCATCGGCTTTGCACGCCACGCCGAAGCCCGTTGCGGCACGCCGTCCGAAGCCGCGTCCGCGTTGCGCAGGGACGGCATGGCCTACACCGTCGGCGTGATCCTGTCGTTCCTGGCGCTGGGCGGCGCGATGCTGGCCCTGCGTGCCGCCGGCGAACAGCTGGGCTGGGGCTTCCAGCTGCAGTCGCCCGGCGTCGTGGCGGCGCTGGCCGTGCTGTTCACGCTGATGGGGCTGAGCCTGACCGGGCTGTTCCAGTTCGGGCAATTCGTCCCGTGCAGCGTGGCGAGCATGGAAGCCAAGCACCCGGCCGCCAATGCCTTCCTGTCGGGTGTGCTGGCCGTGGCGATCGCCTCGCCCTGTACGGCGCCGTTCATGGGCGCCTCGATGGGCTTCGCGATCGCGCTGCCGGGGGTGCAGGCGCTGCTGATCTTCGGTGCGCTCGGCGTCGGCATGGCCTTGCCCTTCCTGCTGGCCAGCATGCTGCCTTCGCTGGTCCGCCTGCTGCCGAAGCCCGGCCCCTGGATGGAGACCTTCCGCCGCTGCATGGCGTTTCCGATGTTCGCCACGGTCGCCTGGCTGGTCTGGGTGCTGGGGCAGCAGAGCGGCATCGACGGCGCGGCCTCGCTGCTGGTATTGCTGGTGGCGCTGAGTGCGGTGGCATGGGCGCTGACCTTGCGCGGGCGCTCGCGCCTGGTGCTGGGCACGATCTCGACCGTCGTCGCGGCGGCGGTGCTGGGCACGTTCGGGCCGAGCATCGTGCAGCCGGCCCAGGCGTCGACGGTGGCGCGCGCCGGTGACCGCTGGCAAGCCTGGGAGCCGGGCCGGGTCGAACAACTGGTGGCCGGCGGGCAGCCGGTGATGGTCAATTTCACGGCCGCCTGGTGCGTGACCTGCCAATACAACAAGAAGACCACGCTCTCCAATGCCCAGGTGCTGGCCGATCTGGAGGGCAAGAAGGTCCAGCTGCTGCAGGCCGACTGGACCCGGCGCGACCCGGCGATCACCGCCGCGCTGAACCAGCTGGGCCGCAGCGGCGTGCCCCTGTACGTGATCTACAAGCCCGGCACCGCGCCGGTGGTGTTGTCCGAGGTGCTGGGCGTGGACGAGTTGCGCTCGGCGATCGCCCGCCTGTAGCGCAGGGTGTGCCGCGCCGGGCCCGTGCCCGGCCGGCATCGGTTGGAGCCGGGCGCGCCGCGCCCTTTCTTGCAAGTGTTCAAGCAGACAAGGAGTCGACATGCCACACGCTTCCATCGCTTCCATCCCGTCGATGCCCCGGCGCCGGTTCACGGCGGCGGCCATCGCCGCGTCGTGCCTGCTGGGCACACTGGCAGCCGGCCAGGCCCACGCCGCCGCGGCCATCGGCCAGCCCGCGCCCAACTTCACCGCCGTGGACACGGCCGGCAAGTCGCACAAGCTCAGTGACTTCAAGGGCAAGACCGTGGTGCTGGAGTGGGTCAACCCGGGCTGCCCGTTCGTGCGCAAGCACTACAACAGCGCCAACCTGCCAGGCCTGCAGAAGGAGTTCACCGCCAAGGACGTGGTCTGGCTGGCGGTCAATTCGACCGAGAAAGCCGCCTCCGACTACCTGCCCCCGACCCAGCTGGCCGCCTGGATGAAGGAGAAGTCGGCCACCCCGACCGCCACGCTGATGGACGAGGAAGGCGGCATCGGCAAGGCCTACGGCGCGCGCACGACACCCCACATGTACATCGTGAGCCCGCAGGGCACGCTGGTCTACGCGGGCGGCATCGACAGCATCCCCTCGGCGCGCATCGACGACATCAAGACGGCCACGAACTACGTGCGCCAGAGCCTCAACGAAGCGCTGGCCGGCAAGGCGATCAGCACGGCGACCTCACAGCCCTACGGCTGCACGATCAAGTACAAGAGCTGAGCCGGGCTCGCACGGGACACAGCGCAACCGCGCTGGCTGCGTCGCCTGCCCGATGCGGCGGATCGGCAACACCGCCGCCGCAAAACCCCGGCCTGCGTCGCTGGCGGGCTGTTAGCATGCTACAAAAATATACAAACTGAACCACGACCGGCGCGCGCCGCCCGATCACGCGCGCCCCTCTTCGGGCATGCTTGCAATGACACTTCGCACTTTCCTCGTGCTGCTCGCCCTCGCCGGCTTCATGCTGCAGGGACGTGCGCAGGGCGTCGACGCCGCGCCGCAGGCGCCGAGCCGGCTCGACGTGAACGAGACGCTGATCGGCATCTTCGGCTACACGCGCTGGCCGACCGATCCCAACCCGCTGCGCCTGTGCGTGGCGGGCGAAAGCGCGCACGCCGACCGGCTGGTGCGCCAGGGCCTGGACACCGCGGGCGCGCGCCCGGTCACGGTGCGCCGGATCGGACCGGAAACCGGTGTGGCCGCGCAGTGCGACGCGCTGTATGTCGGCACGCTCGACGAGGCCGCCTGGCGCCGCATCTTCGCCAACATCCTCGGCCAGCCCGTGCTGACCGTCTGCGAGCGCTCGCCGGTGTGCGCCGTCGGCGGCATGATCTGCCTGGACATCGACGCGAATGCGCGCGTGACCTTCGAGATCAACCTCGACTCGGTCGCCCGCAGCACGGTGCGCATCAACCCGCAAGTGCTGCGCCTGGGGCGGCGTCCGCAGAAAGCACCATGAGCAGCACGCCGCACGCGCCCGAAACCGCGCCCGAACGCACCAGCCTGCTGCAGACGCTGCGCCGTGCCCACGTGCGGGTGGCGACGGTCAGCATGGCGGCGGTGGGGCTGGCGCTGTCGCTGGCCGCATTCACCGCCCTGCGCGCCTACGCCGACCATAACCTGCAGTTGATCGCACGGACGATCGCCTACACGGTCGAGGCGGCCGTCGTGTTCCGAGACCAGCAGGCGGTGCAGGAGCTGCTGACCGGCATCGCCCGACGCGAATCGCTGACCAGCGCGCGGCTGACCGACGTGTCGGGCAAGCTGCTGGCCACCTATGCCCGTGAGCAGGACGGCCCGGGGACCGCCGGGGCGCACGCCGTGCCGTCGGTTCCGGCGTCAGGTGCAGACGGTGGCGGCGGGCCGACCCTGCTGGCGCGCCGGGTCGATGGCGCGCTGGCCGCCACCGGCGACCGGCTGGCCGCGGTGCTGCTGCCACGGCCGACCACGGCACCCATCCTCTACCAGGGCCGGCAGATCGGCGAAGTGGCGCTGCGCGGCGACGGTGCCGGCTTCGTGCGCTTCCTGCTGACCGGCCTGGGCGGCTTGGTGCTGTGCCTGGTGCTGGTGGCGCTGGGGGTGCGGCAGTCGTCGCGCCGCATCCAGCGCGACATCCTCGGCCCGGTGCACGCGCTGACGGCGATGACGCACCGGCTTCGCTTCGACCGCTCGGGCTCGCACCGCGCGCCACCCTCGCAGATCGCTGAGTTCCACCAGCTGGGCGAGGACTTCAATGCGCTGTTGATGGAGATCGAGACGCACCAGTCGCGGCTGGACCAGGAGAACAAGTCGTTGTCCCATCTGGCGAACCACGACAGCCTGACCGGCCTGCCGAACCGGGCCTATTTCCGCCGTCGGCTGTCGCGCGTGCTGCAGGACGCGCAGACCCAGGGCAGCGGCATCGGCGTGCTCTACCTCGACAACGACCACTTCAAGCAGATCAACGACCGCTACGGCCACTCGGTCGGCGACCTGCTGCTGGTCGAGGTGGCGCAGCGCATCCGCGCCCAGCTGCGCGAAGGCGATCTCGTGGCCCGCCTGGGCGGCGACGAATTCGCCGTGCTGCTGGCGCCGGTGCACAGCATCGACGACGCGGTGCGCATCGCCAACAAGATCAACGCGTCGATGGCGGAACCCCTTCCCACCCGCCAGGAGGACCACATCGTACCGTCCGTCAGCATCGGCATCGCGGTCTATCCGGACCACGGCCAGACCGCCGAGCAACTGCTGCGGGCGGCCGACCGGGCGATGTACAGCGTGAAGAAAAAGCACCGCGGCAGCAGCTACATCTTCGAAGCCACCCGCGATGCCACGGACTACCGGGAGCCCCTATGAACCTCATCGAGACACAGATCACCCTGGCCCCTTCGCGCGGCGGCGCCCACCTGCAGCGCCGCCGCTGGCTCGGCGCGGCGGGAAGCCTGTCGCTGCTGGCCGCGCTGGGCGGATGCCAGGCACCGCCGACGGCTCCGGCCAGCGCCCCCCCCGCGGCGCCGCGCGAGACGCGGGAAGCCACCCTGCAGCGCCTGGGCTTCAAGCGCACCGACGACGGCTGGGAATTCTCGTTCCCGGGCAAGCTGCTGTTCGACACCGGGTCGGACGCGCTGGACGCCGACAGCCAGCAGATCGCCGAGCGCATCGGCAAGGGCCTGGTCGAACTCGGCATCGACAAGCTGCGCGTCGAAGGCCATACCGACAACGTCGGCTCCGCGCAGTACAACCAGGCGCTGTCGCTCAAGCGTGCCGAAGCGGTGGCCAAGGCCCTGGCGTCGGCCGGGCTGCCGCTCGACCGCATCGAGGTGCGCGGCCTGGGCAAGGACAAGCCCATCGTCGACAACGCGACGCCCGAAGGCCGCTCGCAGAACCGGCGCGTGGCGGTGGTGGTACAGGCCTTGTAGACCGGCGCGCGCGGCTTGCGTAAGATGCTGCGCGACAGTCTGTCGTCCGCACCTTTTCCGGAGAATCCCATGCTGAGAGACACCTTCCGCCTGTTGAGCGCCACGGCGCTCGTCCTCGTCGCCGGCGCCGCCGGTGCGCAATCGATGAAGCCGGGACTGTGGGAGATCACCACCAAGATGAAGTCCAGCAACGCCGAGATGGAAAAGGCGATGGCGGAAGCGCAGAAGCAGATGGCCAACCTGCCGCCCGAGCAGCGCAAGATGATGCAGGAGATGATGGCCAAGAACGGCGTCAGCATGGGCACCGGTGGCCCCGGCGGCATGAGCATGAAGGTCTGCATGACCGATGAGATGGTGAAGCAGTACGATGCACCACCGCCCCAGGGCGACTGCAAGACCACCAACTCGAAGTCCGGCAGCACGGTCGACATGACCTTCACCTGCAGCAACCCGCCGTCCACCGGCAAGGGCCGCTTCACCTTCATCAGCAAGGAAGCGTACACCAGCCAGATGAGCACCACCAGCAGCGGCCGCACCGGCAAGCCCGAGCAGATGGACATCGACAGCGCCGGCAAATGGCTGTCGGCCGACTGCGGCGCGATCAAGCCGATCACGGCGATGGCGCCGCCGAAGAAGTAGCGCTCAGCGCTTGCCGAAGATCGCGGTGCCGATCCGCACGATCGTGCTGCCGGCCAGCACGGCGGCCTCGAGATCAGCGCTCATGCCCATCGACAGGGTATCGAACAGGGTGGCACCGGGCAGTGCCTCGGCGCGCAGGTGCTCGAACAACGCTCGGGTTCGCTCGTGCACCGCCAGCTGCACCGCGGGGTCGCTCGCCGGTTCCGGGATGGTCATCAGCCCGCGCAAGCGCAGCCCGGGTAGCACGGCCACTTGGCGGGCCAGCGCGGCGGCCTCCTCGGGCGCCACGCCCGACTTGGCGGCGCCTCCATCGATATTGACCTGCAGGCACACGTCGAGCGGGGCCAGCGCCGCCGGCCGCTGCTCGCTCAGCCGCTGCGCCAGCTTGAGCCGGTCGATGCTGTGCACCCAGTCGAAATGCTCGGCGACCAGCCGGCTCTTGTTGCTCTGGATCGGACCGATCGCGTGCCAGACCGAGCGGCCGCCATGCTGTAGATCGGGGTTGCCCGCCTCGTGCGCGCGCACGACGACGATCTTGTCGACCGCCTCCTGCACGTAGTTCTCGCCGAAGTCGCGCTGTCCGGCGGCCATCGCGTCGAGCACCGCCTGCGCGGGCATCGTCTTCGAAACCGCCAGCAGCAGCACGCTGGCGGCCGGCCGGCCGGCCTGCGCGCAGGCTGTCGCAATCCTTCCACGAACGTCTTGGAGATTGCTCTGGATGCTGGTCATAATCAACCACAAGCGTATCAAATCGTCGAGGCACCCGTGGACATCACCCAACTGCTGGCCTTCAGCGTCAAGAACAAGGCATCGGACCTGCACCTGTCCGCCGGCCTGCCGCCGATGATCCGCGTCCACGGCGACGTGCGCCGGATCAACGTGGAGCCGCTCGACCACAAGACCGTGCACGCGATGGTGTACGACATCATGAGCGACAGCCAGCGCAAGCACTACGAGGAATTCCTCGAGGTCGACTTCTCGTTCGAGATCGAAGGGCTGGCGCGGTTCCGGGTCAATGCCTTCAACCAGAACCGCGGTGCCGGTGCGGTGCTGCGGACCATTCCGTCGAAGATCCTGACGCTCGAGCAGTTGAATGCACCAAAGATCTTCGGTGACCTGGCACTGAAGCCGCGGGGCATGGTGCTGGTGACGGGGCCGACCGGCTCCGGCAAGTCGACCACGCTGGCGGCGATGGTCAACTACCTCAACGAGACCGAGTACGGCCATGTGCTGACGATCGAGGACCCGATCGAGTTCGTGCACGAGTCGAAGAAGTGCCTGGTCAACCAGCGCGAGGTCGGCCCGCACACGCTGAGCTTCGCGGCGGCGCTGCGCTCGGCGCTGCGCGAAGACCCGGACGCGATCCTGGTCGGCGAAATGCGCGACCTGGAAACCATCCGGCTGGCGATGACCGCGGCCGAAACCGGCCACCTGGTGTTCGGCACACTGCACACCTCGAGCGCGGCCAAGACCATCGACCGGATCATCGACGTGTTCCCCGCCGAAGAAAAGGACATGATCCGCGCGATGCTGTCCGAATCGCTGCAGGCCGTGATCTCGCAGACGCTGTGCAAGACCAAGGACGGCCAGGGCCGCGTGGCCGCGCACGAGATCATGCTGGGCACCAGTGCGATCCGCAACCTGATCCGCGAGGCCAAGGTCGCACAGATGTATTCGACCATCCAGACCAGCAACAATGTGGGCATGCAGACGCTGGACCAGAACCTGACCGACCTGGTGCGGCGCAACGTCATCAGCCCGGCCGAAGCGCGCGGCAAGGCGAAGATCCCCGAGAATTTCCCGGGATGAGCACATCACCACGGAGCTGCTGAATGAAAGGCCTGTTCGGGCTGCTGCGCCCCAAGCCCAGCCCCGCCTCGGGTGACGCGCCTGCCGATTCGGTGCTGTTCACCAATGCCTTCGCGGGCCAGGGCGTCGACGAATCGATGATCGTGCCGTGGGAGGCGCGCGCCGTCGAAGTGGGCGCCAAGCGCATCTCGTCGGCCAAGGCGGTCGCGGCGCTGCAGGCGCTGTGGGCCAAGGACAAGAACATGGAGCAGCTCGACCCGTCGTCGATCGAGCGCATGGAACGCTTCTTCCACTTCGCGTCGATTCCGGCCGGCCGCGACATCATCCGGCAGAACGAGTACGGCAACTTCATGGTGGTGCTGCTGAAGGGCACGATCGCGGTCGACCGGCTGCAGCCCTGGGGCGAACACCTGCGGCTGGCAGAAACACGGCCGGGCGACATCCTCGGCGAGATGTCGCTGCTCGACAGCGGCATCCGCTTCTCGGCCTGCACGACGCTCGACGAATGCGAGATCGCGGCCCTGAGCGCCGGCGCGATGGACGACATGATGACCACCGACCCGCGCCTGGCGGCGGCGCTGATCGCGCTGCTCGCGCGCAAGCTCTCGTTGCGGTTGCGGGCCGTGAGCGCCCGCTTCAGCGACCGTCCCAACTAAGGTGCCTTTCCATGGAACGCGACCAGGCCAGTAAGTTCATCAACGATCTGCTTCGCTTGATGATCAGCCGCAATGGCAGCGATCTGTTCATCACGGCGGAGTTTCCACCGGGGATCAAGGTCGACGGCAAGGTCACGAAGGTATCGCCCCAGCCGCTGCAGCCCACCCACACGCTGGCCCTGGCCCGCGCCGTGATGAGCGACAAGCAGGCGGCGGAGTTCGAACGCACGAAGGAGTGCAATTTCTCGATCTCGCCGGCCGGCATCGGCCGCTTCCGGGTCAACGCGTTCATGCAGCAGGGCAAGGTCGGCATGGTGATGCGGACCATCCCGTCGACGCTGCCGACCATCGATGGGCTCGGGGTGCCGCAGGTGCTGAAAGAAATCGCGATGTCCAAGCGCGGCCTGTGCATCATGGTCGGCGCCACCGGCTCGGGCAAATCGACCACGCTGGCGGCGATGGTCGACTGGCGCAACGACAACTCGTACGGCCACATCATCACGATCGAGGATCCGGTCGAGTTCGTGCACCCACACAAGAACTGCGTGGTGACGCAGCGCGAGGTGGGGCTGGACACCGAGAACTGGGAAGCCGCGCTGAAGAACACGCTGCGCCAGGCGCCCGACGTGATCCTGATGGGCGAGATCCGCGACCGCGAGACGATGGACCACGCCGTGGCGTTCGCCGAGACCGGCCACCTGTGCCTGGCCACCCTGCACGCCAACAGCGCCAACCAGGCGCTCGACCGCATCATCAACTTCTTCCCCGAAGAGCGCCGCGCGCAGTTGCTGATGGACCTGTCGCTGAACCTGAAGGCACTGATCTCGCAGCGCCTGGTGGTGCGCCAGGACGGCAAGGGCCGCACGGCGGCCATCGAGATCATGCTGAACACGCCGCTGATCTCCGACCTGATCTTCAAGGGCGAAGTCGCCGAGATCAAGGAGATCATGAAGAAGAGCCGCAACCTGGGCATGCAGACCTTCGACCAGGCACTGTTCGATGCGTACGAAAACAACGTCATCAGCTACGAAGACGCGTTGCGCAACGCCGATTCGCTGAACGACCTGCGCCTGCAGATCAAGCTCAACAGCCAGCGTGCGAAGACACAAGACCTCGCCGCAGGCACCGAACACCTCCACATCGTCTAGAAGGCGCACGTCCATCTGCTGCGCGGGCCGATCTGACGCCTGCGGTGCTCACCGTACGAGAGTACGGTTGCGCTCCTCGCCGCCACCTCGACCCGCGCGCGACGATGGCCGCACGCCTTCTGCGCTCTGCATAATTCTGAAATCCTACATTCTGGAGACCTCATGTCCAGCACCAATCCGAAAACCTACTCTCCTACGCCATCGCACAAGGTCGCCTTCCTCGGCCTGGGTGTGATGGGTTATCCGATGGCCGGCCACCTGGCGCTGGCCGGCCACGAGGTGACGGTCTACAACCGCAGTGCCGCCAAGGCCAAGGCCTGGACCGAAGAGTTTGCCAACACGCCGAAGCCGGCACATGCGGCCACGCCCCGTGAAGCCGTGGCCGGTGCCGACATCGTGTTCTGCTGCGTCGGCAACGACGATGATCTGCGCTCGGTGGTGCTGGGTGCCGACGGCGCCTTCGCCGGCATGAAGCCGGGCGCGATCTTTGTCGACCACACCACGGCATCGGCCAACGTGGCGCGCGAGCTGTACGCCACGGCGGGCAAGGCCGGGCTGCAGTTCATCGATGCGCCCGTGTCCGGCGGCCAGGCCGGCGCGCAGAACGGTCTGCTGACGGTGATGTGCGGTGGCGACGCCGCAGTGTTTGCCAAGGTCGAACCGGTAGCGATGGCGTTTTCGCGCGCCTTCACGCTGCTTGGCCAGAGTGGTGCCGGCCAACTGGCGAAGATGGTCAACCAGATCTGCATCGCCGGGCTGGTGCAGGGCCTGTCGGAGGCGATCGCCTTCGGGCAGCGCGCCGGTCTCGACATGCCCCAGGTGCTCGACGTGATCGGCAAGGGCGCAGCCCAGAGCTGGCAGATGGACAACCGCGGCAAGACCATGGTGGCCGACAAGTTCGACTTCGGTTTTGCGGTGGACTGGATGCGCAAGGACCTCGGACTGGTGCTCGACGAGGCCAAACGCAATGGCGCCCGCCTGCCGGTGACGGCGCTGGTCGACCAGTTCTATGCCGACGTGCAGCAGATGGGCGGCAGCCGCTACGACACGTCGAGCCTGATCAAGCGGTTGAAGTAAGACATCCCCCAGTCTGCGCAAAGGGCGTGCGCTTCGCCAACCCCCTACCGGGGGCAACACCTGCGGCCTGGCAGAGCCAGTTCCGCGGTGTTCACGAAAAGGCCCCGCTGCGTTGGGGACCGGGATTACCTTGGCTTCGAGCTGGGGGAGCCCAGCTGTTGGAGTTCTTCTTCGGTCAAGGTCTCGAAGACACGCACGACCTTGAGCACGCTGCCGGTGCCGCGGGCGATGTCGGTCGCACGGGTGGCTTCGCGCTGGGTCACGCGGCCCATCAGGTAGACGACGCCGCGTTCGGTCACCACCTTGAAGGTGTTGGCCTGCAGGTCCTTGGCGTCGACCAGCGAGGCCTTCACCTTGCCGGTGATCAGCACGTCGGACGAGCGCTGGGCCAGCGTCGTCGGCGCCATCACGGCGAGGTCGTTGACGATCGAACGCACGTTCTCGACCCGCGACAGCACCTGCTCGGCACGCTGCTGGTCTTGCGCCGTCGGCACTTCGCCGGTCAGCAGCACCTGCCGGTTGTAGCTGGTCACGTTGAAGTGGCCGCGTTCGCCGAACGCTTCGCGCAGCCGGCTGGCGCCGCGCAACTCGATGCCCTCGTCTTCCAGCTGTGCGCCGGAGGTGCGGCGGTCGACCGCCACCATCACGCCACCGGCCATCGCGCCGCCGACGACCAGCGGCACGCAGGCCGACAGGCTGCTCACCAACGCGGCCGCGGCCAGCGCCATCAGGCCGAGGCGTTTCGAACTCATCTTCATGTGCTTGTTTCCTGGTCACCTAGCAATTGGGAATCCACGCCATCGCAGATGCAGTGCAGCGTCAACAGGTGGACTTCCTGGATCCGCGCGGTCCGCTCGTGCGGGACGCAGACATGGACATCGGTCTCGCGCAGCGCGCTGGCGATCTTGCCGCCGCCGCGGCCGGTCAATGCCACCACGGTCATCTCGCGGGCATGGGCGGCTTCGATTGCAGCCAGCACGTTGCCCGAATTGCCGCTGGTCGAGATCGCCAGCAGCACGTCGCCGGACGAGCCGAGGGCGCGCACCTGGCGCGAGAAGATCTGGTTGAAGTCGTAGTCGTTGGCAACCGCCGTGAGGATCGACGTATCGGTGGTCAGCGCGATCGCGCCGAGCTCGGGCCGCTCGCGTTCGAACCGGCCGACGAATTCGGCGGCGAAATGCTGCGCGTCGGCGGCCGAGCCGCCGTTGCCGCAGGCCAGCACCTTGCCCCCGCTGGTCACGCAGACCAGGATCGCCTGCACGGCGGCCGAGATCGGCTTGCTGAGCGACTGCGCGGCCTGGTATTTCAGGTCGGCGCTGTCGATGAAATGCTGTTGAATACGTTGCTCGAGCATGGAGCCGGATGATAACCGCGGCATATGTCCGACCGTCGGTGGGGTCGTTGTGGACAAAACCTGCTCAACCGGCATCGAAAGCCGCGCGCAGCCATTGCACGCCGCCGGCCTCCAGCAGCACCACGTCGAAGCGGCACGGCGGCAGCGTGCGCTGGCGCATCAGGTAGTGGCGCGCGGCGAACACGATGCGCTGCTGCTTGGTACGGCCGATGCTGGCGCCCGCACCCCCGTGCGCGCTGGCGGCACGGCGCCGCACTTCGACGAACACCACGGTGCCGTCGGGCTCACGCATCACCAGATCGATTTCGCCGCCGCCCCGGCCCGGCGTCCGATAATTGCGCTCCAGCAGGCGCAGGCCGGCCGCGCGCAGATGGGCCAGGGCAACGTCTTCGGCCGCGTCCCCGGTCTGCTTGGTGCTTGGCCTGGCGACTGCGTCTTTCTTCCACGGGAAATCCATTGAGTGCTTCCTTCGCCTCGGCACTGAACGCCGCGCACGATGCGGCTTCGGCCCAGCATTACCCCAAAGGGGCGTTGTACGTCGTCGCCACGCCGATCGGCAACATGGCCGACATCAGCCTGCGCGCGCTGCACGTGCTGCGCATCGTCGACGCCATCGCCTGCGAGGACACGCGGCACACCCAGAGCCTGTTGCGTGCCTATGGCCTCGACCGCCCCGGCGCGCAACTGCTGGCCGCCCACCAGCACAACGAGGCGCAGGCGGCCGAAAACATCGTGCAGCGGCTGCGGCTAGGCGAGCGCATCGCCTACGCCAGCGACGCGGGCACACCCGCGCTCAGCGACCCGGGCGCACGCCTGGTGGCCGCCGTGCGCGCCGCCGGTCTGCCCGTGGTGCCGCTGCCGGGCGCCAGTAGCGTGACCACCGCGCTCAGCGTCGCCGGCATCGTGCAGGACACCGGCTTCGTGTTCATCGGCTTCCTGCCGTCCAAGGCAGGCGAACGCGACGCCGCGGCGCAAGCCTTGGCGGACGAGCACCGCGCCGTGGTGCTGCTGGAGGCGCCGCACCGCATCGAGCCGCTGGCGCAGTCGCTGGCCTGCCTGGGCGCGCGCCCCGTCACCGTCGGCCGCGAGCTGACCAAGCAGTTCGAAGAGATCGCGACGGTGGCCGCAGCCGAGCTGTCGGGCTGGCTGACCGCCCAGCCGCTGCGCACGCGCGGCGAGTTCGTGCTGGTGTTGCACCCGGCGCCCGTGGCGGCTGCGCCCGAACACGACCTGCGCGTACTGCAGCTGCTGCTGCCCGAGTTGCCACTGAAGACCGCCGTCAAGCTGGCGGCCGATATCACCGGCCAGTCGCGCAAGGCCTTGTATGCGGCGGCGCTGGAACTGAAGAACGACGCCGCGGACGGCGACTGAGCCGGCTTCATACCCGGAACACGCTGACCACCTCGGCCTGCTGGTGCGCCTGCGCCTGCAGCGCTGCCGCTGCGGCAGCGGCCTGCTCCACCAGGGCGGCGTTCTGCTGGGTCGTGTGGTCCATCTCGACGATCGCCTTGTTGATCTCCTGGATGCCGGCGAACTGCTCTGCGCTGGCCGCCGCGATCTCGCCCATGATGTCGGTCACGCGCTTCACGCTGGCGACGAGTTCGTCCATCGTGGCGCCGGCATGGCCGACCAGCACACTGCCGGTGTCGACCTTCTGCACCGAATCACCGATGAGCTGCTTGATCTCCTTGGCCGCCCCGGCCGAGCGCTGGGCCAGGCTGCGCACCTCCGACGCCACCACGGCAAAACCACGCCCCTGCTCGCCGGCACGCGCCGCCTCGACGGCGGCATTCAGCGCCAGGATGTTGGTCTGGAACGCGATGCCGTCGATCACGCCGATGATCTCGACGATCTTCTTCGACGACGCGTTGATCGACCCCATGGTCTGCACGACCTGGGAGACCACGTCACCGCCCTTCACCGCCACCTCGGACGCCGAACGCGCCAGCGCATTGGCCTGATGGGCGTTGTCGCCATTGCGCTGCACCGTGGCCGTCAGCTGCTCCATCGACGCGGCGGTCTGCTGCAGCGCGCTGGCCTGGCGCTCGGTGCGGTTGGACAGGTCGTCGTTGCCGTGGGCGATCTCGCTCGAGGCGGTGGCAATGCTGTCGGTGCCCAGGCGCACCTGGGTCACGATGCGCAGCAGGCTGTCGTTCATGTCCTTCAGCGCCTGCATCAACTGGTCGGGCTCGTCGACAAAACGCACCTGGATCGTGTTGGTCAGCACACCCGACGCGACATCACGCGCCAGCAGGACGGCGGCCTGCAACGGCTGGATGATGCTGCGTCCGATCAGGACCGCCACCACCACCGCCGCGACCAGCGATGCCGCCATGATGCTCAGCAGCAAGCTGCTGGCCGTGCCGATCTGGTTCTTGGCGTCCTGCTCGTCGGCCGCCACACGGGCATTGGTCAGCGCCACCACCTTGTCGATGGCGTGGCGGTGTTCCTCGTAGGCCGCGTCCATCCGCCGCATCGCCGCCCCGACGGCGGCCGCGTCGGCCTTCTGCACGGCCGGCACCAGCTGGTCGAACGCCAGCTTGTAGAAGACCAGCGCCGGCGCGTAAGCATCCTTCAGCAGCAGCGAGGCCGTCTCCGGGTCGAGATGCTCCTTTTCCCAGAACACATGCCGCGCGTCGAATTCGCTCTTGAGGCTACCCAGCCGCGCCACCAGCTGCTGCTGCCGCCCCGCATCGGCGCCGGCCGCCGACAGCTGCAGCGCCACCAGGTACGACTCGATGATGTACTCGGGCGGCGGCAGAATGTCGGCCACCAGGTCCTTGCCCTGCACGATGCGCTCGTACACCGGGCCGTTGACCTTGAGGTTGTTGAGCGTCTTGAACGACCAGGCCCCGCAGACCGCAAACCCGAGCGTGAAGATGGCGATCAGCACGGTCATGCGGGCGGAGAGTTTGAGTTGGCGGAGTAGATTCATGCGGGCAAGTGTTTATGTAACTACTTGTGTGTATCATGAATTCAATCTCACAGCCTGTCCAGTCCGCAGACGCAAACCCCGTTGCTGGCATGCTCCGCCCGCACGCCAGGTTCTGCCGCTCCGCCCGCGTTTAAAATCCCGCATCGCGTTGCCCGCGACCAACGGACGCCTTCGCTGAAGGCGTCTTCTTTCAGCGCCAGCGCGTGCGCTCCATTGCCTCTGCTGCAACGATGGCCAGCCTACAACTCACGACGACCTTGCTAGGGGTCGGCCTCTCGGCCTTGATCCTGTTCCTGCTGCGGCGCGACCACCTGCAGCTGAGCCATGGGCTGTTCTGGATCGTCGCGGCCGGCGCCGCCGCCGTGCTGGGCCTGTGGCCAGGCTCGATCGACTATGTGGCCCGGGTGGCTGGCATCAGTTATCCCCCGGCCCTGCTGCTGCTCGGCGCCGTGATCGTGCTGCTCGTGAAGGCGCTGCACGCCGATATCGTCAATACGCGCATCGAGCGCCAGGTGCGCAGGTTGAACCAGCGGCTGGCGATGTTTGAGCTGGAATACCAACGCAGCAAGGCGCAATGACCGCACCGCCTCCGACCCTGGTGGGACGTTGGAAGGCTAGCGAACGGCCCGCGTCCGACCGCGGCGTCGGACTCACGGTCATCAACTTCAATACTGCGAAGCAGACGCTGCGTTGCCTGGCATCGATCAATGCCAGCCTGGAGGCTCCAGCGTGGGTGCTGGTCTTGGACAACGCATCTCAGCCCGATGACTTTCACCGGCTGCAGCAGGGCTGCTCGGGCTTGGCACGCAGCCAGTTGCGGCTGTACCGATCGGATGTCAATCTCGGATTCGCGGCCGGCAGCAATTTTCTGATCAACGAATTGATGGCCGAGCCGGATTGCCACTTTGCGGGTTTGCTGAACAACGACGCTGTGGCGATGCCCGCGATGGTCAGCAGGCTCGTCGATGCGATCCAAGATGCGCCACAGCGAACCGGTCTAGCCGGGGGCCGCATGCACAAACTGCTGGCGCCCGACGAGGTCGACACGCTGGGCATCACCGTCTACGCCAGCCTGATGCCGGCCGACCGCAAGAACACGTCCGACCCCTACCTGGGCCCGACCGGCGGTTGCTGCCTGATGACGCGCGAGTTGATCGACCACCTCCTGCAGACCTCGGGCTACTGCTTCGACGAACGCTTCTTTTGCTATTGCGAAGACACCGATCTCGTGCTGCGCGCCAATCTGCTCGGCTACGAGCCCGCCTACGTCGACGAGGTGATCGCATTGCACGAAGGCCAGGCCAGCAGCGGTGGCGGGCTCAACCGATTCATTGCCTACCACGGCATCCGCAATTCGATCTGGATGCAGATGAAGCTGATGCCGACCGCCATATTGGTGCGTTACGGTGCCCTGCTGCTGCTGGCGCACGTGCTCAGCGTCATACGGCACACACTGGCGGGGCATGGCAGGTTGTTGTTGGAGGTGTACCGGGACGCATGGAAGCAGCGGCGCGCTTTTCTGCAAGAGCGCGGCATCTGGGCGCGGTCGTCACGGCTGAGCGCCCGACAACTCATGCAGCGGTTGGCACCGCGCTTCTACCGCGCAGGCTATTGGCGGCTGGCCTGGGGGCAACTGGTGCACCACCGCCGTCGCCCTCGTGCGCCCGGCCAGGGCAATCGCGTCTGAACCGCCCCGCCCCCGCCGCCTTCCACCCCTCGCCACAGGCCACAGACTCGACCATGCATCCCCGCGATGAAGCCCTGGCACCCGCGCGTACAGCCGTGGCCTTGATCTCCATCCTGACGGTGGGACTGTTGTTCCTGTGGCAAGGAGACAAGGGGTTCAGCCTGTGGGACGAGGGATATCTCTGGTACGGTGCCCAGCGCGTGCTGCTGGGCGAAGTCCCCATCCTGGACTTCATGGCCTACGACCCGGGCCGCTACTACTGGTCTGCGGCCCTCATGCGGGTACTGGGAGACAACGGCATCATGAGCCTGCGTGCCGCCGTGGCCGTGTTCCAGTGCGCTGGTCTGTTCGTCGGGCTGCTCGCCATTCGCTCCGCCATGGTCAAGTCGCGGCCCGGCCAAACGTCTTATCTCGTGCTGGCTGCGCTGGTGCTGGCTGCGTGGATGTTCCCGCGCCACAAGCTGTTTGACATCTCCCTGTCTCTGTTCCTCTTGGGCAGTCTGACCTATCTGGCCCACGCCCCTGGCCCCAGGCGCTACTTCTTCACGGGGATCATCGTGGGCATGGCGGCCTTGTTCGGCCGGAACCACGGTGTCTACGGAGCTGTCGCCAGCATCGCCGTCTTGGTGTGGATGGGCGCGCCCACGGGGTGGATCTCTACGCTCACCAAAGGGCTCGCGCCGTGGGCTCTTGGCGTCATCGTCGGGTTCTCGCCATTGGCACTCATGGCAGTTCTCGTTCCTGGATTTGCGCCCGCCTTCTGGAGCAGCGTGCTCTTTCTGTTCGAGTTCGGCGCGACCAACTTGCCCTTGCCGGTGCCTTGGCCTTGGACAGTTGCCGTGTCGACCTTGGCGCCGGACCAAGCCTTGCGAGGCGTGCTCACGGGCCTGTTTTTCATCGCGACACTGCTGTTCGGTGCACTGACCATCGCTCGCGCGGTGCAGCTTCGCCAACGTCCACAGGCCATGCCTCCGGCACTTGTCGCCTCGGCGGCACTGGCGCTGCCGTATGCGCACTTCGCCTTCTCCCGGGCTGACATCGGCCATCTCGCACAAGGCATCTTCCCTCTACTGGTGGGTTGCCTCGCGCTTCTTGCGCCCCTCGCTTCGCGCATTCGATGGCCACTGGCCGGGCTGCTGTGCGCCGCCAGCCTGGGCACCATGTCGACCTACCACCCTGGTTGGCAATGCCGGCCAGGCACAGCGTGCGTCGACACCACCATCGCCGGCCGCACGCTGCGCATCGATCCGGAAACCGCCAACGCCGTGGCGTTGCTGCGTGAGATGGCCGCCCAGCACACGCCTGCAGGGCAGCCCTTCCTCGCAGCACCGTACTGGCCGGGCGCTTATGCACTGCTGGATCGGCGCTCGCCCATCTGGGAGGTCTACGCAGTGGTACCCCGCTCGCCAGCGTTCGAACAGATGGAGATCGAACGCCTCATCCAAAACCAGCCACGTTTCGCGATCATCTTCGACCTGCCCCTCGATGGCCGCGAAGAACTGCGCTACCGCCACACGCACCCTCGGCTTTACAAATTCATCGCGGACAACTTCGTCCGCATCCCTTATCCGCAGGTCCCTTCGTACGAGGTATTCCTCGCCAAGCCTTGGTCCTCGGCCGGTGCGCCCGCGAAATAGGGGACGGGCCAGCCACTCGATCGGGCTCCGTTTTACCCAGCATCCACGCCAGTTGGATCCACTAAACTGCCCGCTGTGAGAAGCCGAAAACACCACATGCAATTTCCAGACGGAACCCTCAGGCCATTGTTGCCAGCAGATTTTTCCAATGCGCGCAAACGCTTGCTGAAAATGCATTTCGAGAGTGGCGTCGGGCACATCGGGGGAAACTTGTCGTCGCTCGATGCGATCCTGATCGTCTTTCACGAGTACTTGGGTAGCGAGGACAAATTCATCCTGTCCAAAGGGCATTCTGCGGGGGCCCTGTACATCGCGCTCTGGAGCACCGGCCGACTTCAAGAAGGTGATTTGAAGCTCTTTCACAAAGACCATACCCTGCTCGCCGGCCACCCTCCCGCCCAAGGAATCCCCGACATACCCTTTGCGACCGGTAGTCTGGGCCATGGTCTTTCCCTGTCTGCCGGAACAGCCCTGGGATTCAAACTCAAGGGAACTGACAACCGCGTGATCTGCCTGACCTCGGATGGAGAGTGGCAAGAAGGCGCGACCTGGGAAGCGCTGATATTCGCATGCCACCATGCCCTGGACAATCTGACGATTCTGGTCGACCACAACAATCTGCAAGGTTTCGGATCGACCACCGACATTGCCTCCATGGCGCCCTTGTGGGAAAAGCTCCAGGGCTTCGACGCGGAAGTGCAGGTCGTGGATGGGCACGATGCGGGCGCCGTGCGCGCCGCATTGGGCCGGCGGCACGCACGTGTCGCCATCGTGATATTGCGAACCACCAAAGGCAAAGGCGTGAGCTTCCTGGAAAACCGGATGGATTCACATTACCTGCCGCTGTCCGAAACGCAGTTCCTCCAGGCAACCGCCGAGCTGAGCGCTCCATGAGAAAACAATTGTGTGATGCCCTGGTCGCACGATCCGGCAGGCCGGAGATGGTTTTCCTCACGGGCGATCTCGGATTCATGGCACTCGAGCCGCTGCAAACGGCCATGGACAAGCGATTCATCAATGCCGGCGTAGCCGAGCAAAACATGGTGTCGGTCGCGGCCGCGCTGGCGCGACAGGAATTCGAGGTGTGGGCGTACAGCATTGCCCCTTTCGTCTATGCCAGGCCGTTCGAGCAGATCCGCAACGACATTTGTTTCCACAACCTGCCGGTCAAGCTCATCGGCAACGGGGGCGGCTACGGTTATGGCGTAATGGGACCGACGCACCACGCCATCGAAGACTACGGCGTGATGCTGAGCTTGCCCAACATGTCCGTCTACACGCCGGTCTTCGACGAAGACATGGCGGCCGTCATTGCCCGCGCCGGCGCGGCGACACGGCCCTGCTACATCCGCATGGGCCGGGGCGAACCACCCAAGGGCTACGCCGTTCCGGACTACGCCCCCTGGCGCCAGTTGACGCAGGGGCAGGGCGCAGTGGTCATCGCCGTCGGGCCGCTGGCCGGCACCTACATCGAGGCCTTCGACAGTCTGCCGTTCGAGCGGCGCCCCAATCTCTGGGCGGTCGCCGAACTACCGCTGGAGATATCGCCCCTGCCGCCGTCCCTGCTGGCGCAGATCGAGGCGGCCTCCCGTGTGTGCGTCGCCGAGGAGCACGTGCAACGCGGTGGCTTCGGCTCGGAGCTGCTGCTCGACCTCGCGCGTCGCCGGATTCCTGTCCCGCGCTTCCAGCACCTGTACGCACGCGCGCACCATTTCGAGCGCTATGGTTCGCAGGCCTATCTGCGCCGCCAGGCGGCCCTGGACGCGACCAGCATGCTCGCTGCGTTGGAAAGCGCCTAGCACATGGACCTGCAAGCCTATGTCCGCTCCCTGCGGGGGCCCGTCCTGGTCACGGGGGCATCCGGGTTCGTGGGAGCGAATCTGTTCAAGATGCTGTCCTCGGCCCGCAGCGATGTATTTGCCGTGGTGCGGCGCGAGAAGAACTGGCGGCTTGCCGACGTCAAGGACGAGCACGTCATCGCGGTCGACTTCAACGACTACCCGGCGGCCAGGAACCTGCTGCAGTCCGTCGCGCCGCAGACCGTATTCGATTGCATGGCTTATGGCGCCTACTCGTTCGAAGAAGACGCCACGCTCATCTACCAGACCAACTTCCAGTCGGTCGTGCACTTCATCGAACTGCTGTCGCAGCGACCGTTCACGGCCTATGTCCATGCTGGAAGCTCCTCCGAATACGGCACGAATTGCGCAGCACCGACGGAAGACAGCCCGTGCGAGGCCAACAGCCCCTATGCTGTGTCCAAGGTCGCCATCGCGAGCTATCTGCGGTTCATGGGCAAGCATCGGCAGTTCCCGTGCGTCAACCTGCGCCTGTATTCGGTGTACGGCCCGCTGGAAGACACGTCGCGGCTCATCCCGAATGTGCTGCGCAAGGCGCTCGCGCAACAGCTGCCACCCCTGGTAGACCCGCACACATCGCGCGATTTCGTGCACGTAGACGACGTCTGTTCGGCCTTCATTCTGGCCGCGGCCAAGATGCACCCCGGCCTTTACGGGGAGAGCTTCAACATCGGCACCGGCACCAAGACCACGATCGCGGAGCTGGCGGATGTGACGCGTCGCACCTTCGGCATCACCGAGGAGCCGAAGTTCGGCACCATGGAAGGCCGCGCCTGGGACCTGGCCGATTGGTACGCGGATCCCGGCAAAGCGCGCGAGCAACTGGGCTGGTCTCCCACCGTACCTCTGGATGAAGGCCTGCGAGCCACCTCGCGCTGGGTGGCCCAGCTCACCGAGCAGGACATGCAGACGGCCACCAAGAAAAACTTCAGCACCCGCAAGCGCAGCGTGACTGCGATCATCGCCTGCTACAAGGATGCGCAAGCCATTCCCTTCATGCACCAGCGCTTGACGGAGACATTCCTCAAGCTGGGCATCGACTACGAAATAATCTTCGTCAACGACGGCAGCCCCGACAACAGCGCCGAAGTCATCCGTGAGATCAGTGCCAAGGATGGGCACGTGGTCGGCATCACGCACTCGCGGAACTTCGGCTCCCAGATGGCTTTCCGCAGCGGCATGGAGTTGTCGACCAAGGACTCTGTGGTGCTGCTGGACGGAGACCTGCAGGACCCGCCGGAGCTGATCAGATTCTTCTACGCCAAGTGGGAAGAAGGATTCGACGTGGTCTATGGACGCCGCGTCAAACGCGACATGCCGTGGCATTGGGGCCTGCTGTACAAGCTGTTCTACCGCGTCTTCGCGATGTTCAGCTACGTCCAGGTCCCGCTTGATGCCGGCGATTTCTCGCTGATGGACCGACAGGTCGTCAGGTGGCTGCTCAACTGCCCGGAGCGCGACCTGTTCCTGCGGGGCCTGCGTGCCTACGTGGGCTTCAAGCAGACAGGCGTGGACTATGTGCGGCCGGAGCGGATGTTCGGCGTCACGACAAACAGCTTCATCAAGAACCTGGACTGGGCAAAAAAGGGCATCTTCTCGTTCAGCAACACGCCGCTCACCATGCTCACCGCGGTCGGTGTCGTGGCATTGGCCCTGTCCACGCTGGCGGCGCTCGTGGTAGCTGGGCTTCGGATCTTCGTGCCGGACATCGCACCGCGCGGCGTCACCTCGCTGCTGATCGCCATCCTGATGTTCGGTTCCTTCAACATCTTCGCCGTTGGCCTGGTGGGCGAATACGTGGCCAAGATCATGCTGGAGGTCAAGCGGCGCCCGCGGCTGATCCGGTCCGCCCTGATCCGCAACGGAGCCTCGACCGAGTTGCTCCCCGATGGCAAAGCCGGACCGTGATGCAGGATCCACGTTCCACGGACATGCCACGCCAGGAGGGATTCCAGCCGATCGCGGTCGAGTCTCCCACGGCACACCCGATGTTGTTCGCGGCGCGCTGCCTGGTGGATCTCCAGCTCAGTACCATCGTCCAGCAGCTGCGCCCCGCCATCGCAGAACTTGCAGGCAAGGTGCTGGACGTAGGCGCGGGCCAGTCGCCCTGGCGCGCCTGGCTGCCTGTCGGTGTGAAATACCAAGGGATCGATGTCGGTTTCGCCACCGAGTTCGGCATGCAAGGGAACCGCGCGGACATCGTGTATTACGACGGTCGCGTGATGCCCTTCGGCGACGCCTCGTTCGACGGCGCTCTGTGCGTCGAGGTCCTTGAGCATTCCGAAGACCCGGAGCTGCTGATCGCCGAGATCGGGCGCGTGGTCCGGCCGGGTGGCACGCTGCTGTTGACGGTGCCCTGGTCGGCCCGGCAACACCACCTGCCCCATGACTACCACCGCTTCTCCCGGGTACGCCTGCTGTCCATGCTGCAGCGACACGGATTCACCGGCATCGACATTCGCGAACGCGGCAACGATGTCGCCGCCATCGCGAACAAGTTGACGGTCCTCACGATCGGCCTGCTGCGCCCCCCACCCTTGCGCAAGCTGCTGCACGTCGCCTGGAGATTCCCTCTGAGCCTGCTATGCGGGGCGATGGCCGTTGGCTTCATCGTCGCAGCGCACCTGTCGATCGCCATGGGAATGGGATCGAAGGAAGACCCGCTGGGCTATTTCGTGCGGGCGACCCGCACGGCACTTTGATCGACCGATGAACACATCCCGCTCCTGCCCGGTCTGCCAAACGCCGGCGTCCGCCGCGAAGCTGTTTCTCAAACAGAACATCGACCCAGCACGGATGTCCGAGTTCAGCTTCGCCTCGCGCAAGCTGCCCGAATTCATGTGCCACCAGCTCGTGCAATGCCCGACATGTGATCTGGTCTATGCCAACGAGCCACCTGATCAGTCGGAACTGGCACGCGCTTACCACGTCTCCGATTTCGACAGCGCACAAGAAGCCGACGACGCCGCAGCGGCGTACGACAAAGCCCTGCAGCCCTTGCTGACCAAGCTTCCCCGCAAGGACGCCGCGCTCGAGATCGGAACGGGAACGGGCATCTTTCTCGAAGCACTCCAGAACCGAGGTTTCAAGACCCTGGTGGGAGTCGAGCCTTCATCCGCCGCCATTGCCGCAGCGCCCGCGCACCGCAAAGCCTGGATCCGCGAGACGATCTTCCACGAAGCCGGCTTCGAGCCCGAGAGCTTCGACCTGATTTGCTGCTTCATGACCCTGGAGCACGTCAGGGATCCGACCGAGATCGCTGGCGCAGCCAGCCGCCTGCTCAGGCCAGGAGGCGCCATTGCGCTGGTGACGCACGACTACCGCAGCGGCATCAATCGGCTACTGGGGCGCAAGTCACCCATCATCGACATCGAGCACATGCAGCTGTTCTCTCCGGCGAGCATCGCGCAGCTCCTGCAGCGCACTGGGTTCGAGTCCATTGAGGTCAGCAGTTTCCGTAACCGTTATGCGCTCAAGTACTGGACACGCCTGCTACCGCTCCCAGTCCCTTTCAAGAAAATCGTCATCCAGACCTTGGACGCCACGGCCATCGCGGACAAGAAGCTGAGCTTCAATGTCGGCAACATGCTGTCAATCGGCCGCCGCCCGCTGCGATGAGGCTGCGGCATGCGGAATTGGTCCGCTTCCTGATCGCGGGAGGCGTCAATACCTTGTGGGGCTGGTCGGTCTACGCTGTCTCGATCCTGCTGGGAGCTCCGGCCTGGCTGGCGTTGGCGATCGGCATGGTGGCAGGCATCGGGTTCAATTTCGTATCTCTGGGCGCTTTCGTGTTTCGGGACATGGTGGCGAAGCGGTTGCCGCCTTTCATCCTCGCCTATTTGTTTCTGTACGCCACCAACCTGGCTTGCCTACAGTCTCTGCATCCGTGGATCGATCATCCGATCTGGAGCCAGCTGGTCCTGACGCCACCCATGGCCGTCTTGTCGTATGTTGTGCTCTCACGGATGGTCTTCGTCCGCAAATAACCGCTCAGCCCGGCTCGGGAAGCTCCCCACTCGGCTTCGACCACCACATGGCAATTGCCATGCAGACCAGCACGACATTGAGTGCGTTGGAATAAAAGAGCAGGCGCGCATCGGCCGCGTTGCCGAACAGGAAGATACCAAGGGCATACAGCATGCTCGACGAGAACAGCACCAAATGTTCCAGCCGTAACGTTCTCCTCGAGGCCAGGAATGCCATCGCAGGAAAGCTCAGCACGAAGAACAGCCATGGCCGCAGATAGAGATAGTCGGAAACAAAAACGACATAATAAATCGCGATGGTTCGCACCGGAGAAGGCTCAAGGTAGTAGCCGAACTCGTTCAGGTCGACTTGCGGAGAAATCAGCAGGAACTGCTCGCGCATCGTGGCACCGAGCACATGCATTGCCAGCAAAACCTTGTTGCTCAACAGGCAGATCGGGTGTTCGCGCAAAGTGCGCCACCAAATCCGGTTGAATTCATCCGACCCCAGCCCGTTGACCTTCTCGAAAACCTTGAGCGAGTTGTTGGAATGCCTGGGATCGAAATCCCTGGCGATGTCGTCCAGGGTCAGGCGAGGAGAATGCGTCTCCAACAGATTCTTTTGAAGACACAAGGACGCTGCAAAGAGGTCCATACCACGGACCACTGGGAAAAAGCTGCCGGTGCCAGCCAACGGCCGCAGTTGCGGCAACGAATACCGGTCAAAAAACAATTTGCCGGCATATACAGCCCCCACCGTGACGGCTCCGATCAAACCCGCCACGACAACACCCCGCACACGGCTCCGCAAATTTTCTTTCTCAACCAGCACCCACGCCGCGTAGAAAGCAATAGGGACAACCGCCGTGATCGCATTGTGTCGACTGCCGGAAGCCACCAGCATCAGCACGAGCGCGACAACGAAATACATCCAGACCCGACGTCTCGAGGTTGTCCGTCTCATCTCGAACACAAAGGCCATCGCGGCGAGCAGAAGACCAGCCATCAGGACGTCTTTCCATAGCGCGCCAATGGTGCCCGACAGAACTGGCAATGCCAATGACGACAACGGAAGCCCGATGGCCAGCCAGAATCGACCCGTCAGCCGATAGACCAGCCACATCAGGCTGAACAGGAATAATAGAACCTGGGTGAACAGCATGGCGCCAGGATCTTCTGAGACCAGACCGACAAGCCGCCAGAGATAGCTGACCATCGGAGGCCAAACCGATTCCGTCACCTCGGACCGCGCCGCCCGTACTGCATGCACGGAGTCATACGTCATGAAGCCCGGGTAGAAAACGAACACCACGGCGAGCGTGCAGGCCAGGGCAACGAGCAGAATCCGCGCCCACATGCCGCTCACCTTCTCCTTGTCGCGAACGGCCTTGCGGCATAGCAGGAACACCAGGATCGCCGTCAGCACGCCAATGGCGGTGTTCCTGTAGTTGAACGATCGGTCGATGCCTTCGAGGTTGACCACGGCGATCGGATCGACGGAATTGCCTTTCAGCACAACACCATCGGGCCCTATGTCTTGGACCTCGAGCGTTTGGACGACCGTCAGACGCCCGGCCAAGTCCTTTGCTGAAAGACTGCTTGAAAAGAAGAAGTTCGACAGGCTGACGCTCTTGAGCACGATGCTGGAAGCACCATCGAACGGATGCAGCCTGAGTTCCGCGACGCTCCAACGTTTCAACGCGAACAACACCCGGACATCTTTACCTGCAGGATACAGATGCTGATCGATCAGCAACGCGCGGCCCGAATCATCCGTTGGATAGAAGATCTGGAAATTGTTCATCGATGGCGCGTCGATCACGATCTCCAGACGGTTCGTGTGAAGCGCCTGCGCGAGCCCAAGTACAGCCATGCACACGGCTAGCAGTAGCACCAGCGGCCTCGTAAACAAGGTTTTCATTACGGCGACGAATGCAGGTCGTGGCCGCCAGTGACCCGACGGCGCATATCCACGATGCGCTGTTCGCACACCAAATACTCGGGATCGCGCAGCAAGGCTTCGCGAACGGCATCGTCACCGAGCGCCAGCGTATGCGTCCGGTCGATACTGTGCACGTAGTCGCCCACGTAGTGGTTCATACGTAGCCCTTCCCAGTCGCTGTTGTCTTCGCGAAACAACTGCAGCGTCATCAGGTAATCCTCCATGTAGCGTTGGTCGTCGAAATAGACCAAGCTGGCACGATCGAGCTGCTCGACATCGAGCAGCACGCTGTGCAGCGGGGCATGATTCTGGCGCACGAAATCGTCATGACTGACACCATATTCGAACGCCCGCCTGCGGTCCGTGATCGCCACCAAGGCAGACGAATAGTCGGTCCAATAGACGCGCCCGAAGGCCACTGCCTTGCCGGTCATGCGCAGCCTTTGAATCAACCAGGCATAGGCATCGGGAAACAGCAAATCGTCGTAGTCCAGAAACGCGGCGTAGCGCGTGGACACCTGCTGCAGCGACAAGTGCAGCATGCGCGCGCGCAGATCGCCGCGGCCACCGGGCGATGCATGGTGCTCGACGCGGGGCTCGCAGCCTTCGGTCCAATCGAATTCGGCAAGCATGCGCTCCAGGGCTGCCATCTGCGCTTGGTCCAGGTCCTGCGCCGCGATCAGAGGGACAACGACGCAATCCTGCATGGTGTAGAGGCAGCTGATGGCGGATCGCAGTTCCTCGATCCGCGCCTTGCCGTGAAAACGCACGATGGTGGTCACCACCGGCCAGTCGGCTCTTGCCATCGTGGAGGGCAGCGCGAAGCACCAAGCGTCGGACCGCATGCGCACCGCCTGCCGTACGTGATCGGCCTGCAGCCTGGGTCCGATAACGAGCGAGGCCCGATCTGCCGAGACCGCAGACACGGCGCCGTTGTCCAGCATGCCCAGCGACGCCGGGTACGGCCCATAGTCGTTGCCGATCACCGGCGACTGGGTGGCCCAAGCCGTGCGCGCCATGTTCTCGACGACATCGGCTGCGCAATGAATGGCCCGCCGGAACTCCACCCACACATCTCCGGGCCGTGCTTCGCCTGCTCCGCGGATCCATGCCAGCTCTTCACCGAACGACGCGGCGTCCGCGCAGACGCCGCGGTCCCGAAGAATGGCCGAATGCGCCAGGCACTTGAAGAAGCGCCGCCGCAACAACGGGTCGGCGCGCAGACTCTGCAGCAGGTCCGGCGCAAAGCGCACGTGCAACGTCAAGCCATCCGGCAGCGCGCCGCCGGCATTGCGCTCATGTGCGTAGGGTATCGCCGACAGCGCGCGCCCCACGCTGTTCAGGTAGCTGTAGCCATACCGCGTGTCCGGCTCCAGATGCGTGCCCTCCGCCCATTCGTTCCAGGCATTCACGAAGACGAAGCGCCGGTCCGCCTCCAGGTTCGCCCGGGCATCGCCGATCGAATGCGCCATCCATTCTTGAAAAGACTGAGGTGTGCTGCCGTGCAGAAGCAGCGCCTGCGTACCGTAGCGCGCGGTGTTGTCCCACATCGGCACATTCGAGCGGAAATAGGTGAATGGCTTGCGGTCGTTCTGCGCCATGTAAAAGTCGCGCACTTCGTCATACGAGAGCACGCTGCCATGCATCGGCCAGTACGCCTGCAATGCTGGACGCAGGTCGGGCACGGCGCCGTCGGTCCAGTCGTGCAGCACGCGCTCGACGCCAGCGTCCATGCCGAAGTCCGACGGATCGGTCGCACCGCGCGTCAGCACGGCGACGATGTAGGGCGCGTCGATGCCAGCCTGCGCGCATTCCTCGGCCCAGATGTTGATGTACTCGGCGGGGTTCGGGATCGACGACGGCCGATACACCAACAGCATCGGCCGCGGGCCGACGCGGATGTAGCGAGGATCCTGAAAAAATGGAATCAGGTAGCGGATGAAAGCCCGCGCATCCTCTGGCGAATACGTCTGGCCCAGCAGGATCTCACGCTCATTTCCGTCCCAGCGGCGCGTCCAGTTCTCGTTGGCCCAGCAGAAGCAATAGGGCATCGCGATGTCCGGGTGTGCCAACAGCATCTGGGCCGGCTTCTCAAGAATCATGCGGCCCGAAAACCAGTAGTGGTAGAAGACCTGGCCGTGCACGCCGGCTTGTCTCATCTGGTCGGCCTGACGCACCAAGGTCTCGGGCGTATCCAGCTTGTAGCAGCCGATGTCCGGGTGCGGGATGTGTTGCTGGTAATGGCCCACAAACAGGGGGTTGGCGGCTTGCACCTTGCTCCACTCGGTGAAGTCTTTGCCATGCCACAGGTCATTCTCTGGCGTGAAGTGGAACTGCGGCAGGTAGTAGGACAGCACTTTGACGTCCGTATGGACCAGCCCGCCTGAAAAATCCCTCTGGGGTTCGTAGGCCCGGAAATCATCGGTGGAGTCACCCTCCTGGATTTTGAGGATGCGCCCCGACCGCCTGAACACCAACAACGGAAGCAGTCGCTCGAATGCATCGGACAACTCTTGCTCCGTCGCACGCATTTCGGCACCGGCGGAATCACGCGCCAGTGCATGCAGATCGCCTAGGCATGCGCTACGCACGATCAAACCGGACATCAAACCCATCGGCAACTGCGCGAGCTCTTCGTCGCCAAGTCGGCCGTGGCGTTGCAAGACCGCCTTGGCGCGTCGGTCGCCGCCATCTTCGGGCGGGTGCGTTGCGGCACGCTCCCAGAAGACCAGATGTGCGTCCTTCTGCAGCAGATCGAGCAAGTGCACGGAACGCCCGCCGCTGCCGGTCACCGGGCCGATGAACGCGGCCAGCCCGTCCGCCTTGGTGGCATCCCCCGACCGAAAATGCGCAACGAGGTCGTACTGGACAAGGTCGTCGGCCAACTGCTCGAGCAGCGACGCCATGGGCCGCGTCGTCTCAGCCACACAGACGACATGGATGTGCGCCGCAGACGCTAGCCGCTCCTTGAGGCCGCTGCGGATCGAGGCGGCGTCTTGCCGCGCAGCAATCGAGACATACAGATCGTACGGGACGCGGAAGGCATTCAGTCCTTGCGCGGCTTCGAGCACGTCGTGACCAGGCGCAACGTGCATGTGGACGGCCAGGCGCGCCTGGATGCGGGCCGTTGGCGGATCGCGATCCAGCAACGGGTCGATGTAGTAAGGCGTGATCAACAACGACGGCCGCGTTGCCGTGGGTTTCGGTGGAAGCAAGGCGCCGGTGCGTTGCAGCACCTCGACATTGGAGAGCCGCCAGCGAATTCCGTCCAAGCCCTCTGTCTTGAGGACATTGAATGCCGTGCGCAAGGTTGGCATCAAGCCGCCACCGACCTGCAAAGCCTGTGGCAACAGCTTGAGCTTGCTGGCCAGCTCGATCGCCGCCGCAGGCCGCGCACGCAGTGGCACTGTGATCTTCCAGCTCTTGCTGCTCCTCATGGCGTGCAGAGACTCCTGCAAAGCCACCACATGCGCATCGCGCTCCGCCATCTTCTGCTGGAGGTGGACGACTTCGGCCTGCCGTGCGGCAGCCGTCTGCTCCATCTCCTGCATCAAGCTTTTGACCTTCTGCGTCGAATTGAACGATTCGGTTTGCGCCTGCAAGAGAGCAACCGATGTATTGGCGTCCATCGCGACATGTCCGTTGTTCTTCATCGGCAACGGCGAGTCGGCCCACCAGTTGAATAGGTCTTCAGGCGGTCGATGCATCACCTCGGCCTGCGCGGCGGCTTCCAACTGTGCGAACCCGCTGACCTCGTGGTCTGTGACCGGGAACCCTGCACGTTCGATCGCTGCCTGGAAAAAACCGGCGCGCGTCGGCAAGAAGAGACTCGCCGTCGATCCCAGCCGCGTCACGGACTGGGCCAGCAGCAGCAACACGCGGAACAGCAGCCACCCGACCGAAATGCCGTCCGACAGCACCCACTCTCGATCGATGGCGTGGTAGTGCCCCTGCGCGTCGCGCAAGAGGTTCTGCGGCGTGAGGTCGAAACAGGCACCCGGGAGTTTCGTGTGCACCGATTCCGGCACAGGAAAAGGGTGGTCGTAAAACGTGAACGTGCTGAGCACGCCCAGGTAACGCTGCAGAAACGCGCCCACCTGCTCCACGGTCCACCCGTCCCGGGTCACCAGTTCGATCAGATCGGATGCCATCGGCTTGCCGCGCACATAGGCGGCTTGCTCGGGATACGCGAACTGCAGCAAGGCGCTGCGGGCCGGCTCGCCAGCACCGGCCAACGATCGGTACTGCAGGTCGATGGTGCCATCTTCGCCTCGCCGGAAGATCGTCTCCTTGCAATAGCTGCGCGCGCGCTCGGTGCTGTAGTGGTAGGCCAACACCGAGGGATCCAGGGCCGGTTCCGGCACGGTACCGGCCACGATGAGGAACGAATTCGCCAGGTCCATGGCAATGCCGTTGTCGGCCACCACGGGCCAGACCAATTCGGGAGAAAAAGTCAGGTGTGCGGGAAGCTGGGGATCACGACGCGCGCTTTGTGCCGCAAACGCGCTGCTGTCGAAATCTGCGCACGCAAATCCGTGGGACGTGACGATGGACAGCGGGAACTTGTAGTCCGGCAGTGGAGACAGGAAATCCGAACGCTGGTAGCCCGCAGTGTCCAGCATCTCTGCCAGCACCTTGCGGCCATACGTTTGCGGCTGGTCGTGACGGTAGCGCGCCTCCAGGCCCAGCATGGGCTCGCCCAGGTGGTCTTCGGGCGCACCCGCAAAGTACTTCAGCCCCAGTTGGTTCTCGATGGCAATGATGAGCTTGCCTGTGGGCTTGAGCATGGCGCGCGCACGGGCGAGCATGGCAATCGCAGGATGATCGCCGGGCGTGAACTGGTTGGCGTACTCGAGCACGCCGATCAGCGTGATCACATCGAACCGGTGCGCACAATCGAACTGGTCGAAGCGGTCGGCCACGACCTCCACATTCGGCAAATCACGTGTGCGTGACCTGGCGATGGTCGCCCGGCGAACGGTACCTTCCAGCGCAAGCACATGCGCGCCGCATTCACCGAGGTAGCGCGTGACCGCACCGCAGCCTGCGCCGATTTCCAGCACGTCGGCACCAGCCAGTAGCTCGCGGAACGGGCGCAGGATATTGGCACGACCGCCACCCAGATGGTAGAGAGACGGCCAGTCGGTGATCTGCGACTTCAGCGCATCGGACAGGATGCTCAGGTCCGATGCCTCGGCAATCGCTGCGGCAATTCGGTTCTCGACTTCATCGCCGTCGCTGTAGGCGATGCTGCCGAAGCCTGCCTTTGTCCAAACTTGCGCGTCCTCGACCAGTGCGTAGCCAGATTGTTCTAATAGATTTTTCATCACTCATCAGTTCACGTGCAGGTCAATCCCCAGGTCAACGAGGCCGAAGAAGCTGGGATCGTGCGCAATATGCAGGTGGATGGCGTCGTACCGTCGGTCATGTGGCACGACATCGGATCCCTGGCGGCTGGCCAACCCTAGTGAAACGAAATAGTCCCCAGGCGCGAGCCGGCATTTGAACGCAAGCTCCGGAACGGCAACGGAGCCGGCTTGCCCCAGCGACTTGAACGCGTCGACCGACAAGGTCTCCGAATTCACGCCATACACCGTCACGCCTTCCTTTGTCTTGATCGTGACACCCAGGATGGGCTGCACCAGTTCCGCGCCGAAGCGGATCGACAGCGCCAACAGCAGATTCTGGCCGGTCGAGATGATCGAGGGATAGGGCTTCGCGTCGGCCGACAAGAAGAAGTCCAGGATCTCGGCGGACCCGTCACCCCAGCGGTACTCGTGCGGGTTGTAGCCGGGCCGCGTGGCAAACACATCCGCGGTACGGCTCAAGGCATACGGCGCCCCGGAGCCCACCGGGAGTTCTGCTTCGGGGACGGCGTGCTCGACCGTGCTTGTCTTTTTTTCTCTGCCGAACAGCACGTCGAGATAGCGGTTCACGATGCGCCTGGGTTCGCCGATTTCCAGCACAGCGCCATCGTTCAGCAGCACAGCGCGGGAGCAATGCGTGACGATTTGCTCGCTCGAGTGTGTGACCAGCAAGATGCTCGTGCCCTGGTCCTTCAGGTTCTTCAGCCGGTCGAAACACTTGGCCTGAAATTTGGCGTCGCCAACGGACAGCGCTTCATCGACGATCAGGATGTCCGGGTCGATCTGCGATTGCACGGCAAAGGCCAGACGGACCACCATGCCGCTGGAATAGGTCTTCACCGGCTGGTCGATAAACTGGCCGATGTCGGCGAAATCGACGATGGCGGAAAAGCGTTCGTCGATCTCCTCCTGGCTGAGGCCCAGCACGCTGGCATTCAGATACACGTTTTCGCGCCCCGTGAATTCCGGGTTGAAGCCCGAGCCCAGTTCCAGCAACGCCGCGATGCGGCCGCGCGTCTGTACACGGCCATGGGTCGGGCTCAAGGTGCCGCAGATCATCTGCAGCAAGGTGGATTTTCCCGAGCCGTTCTTCCCGATGATGCCAACGGTCTCGCCGCGTTGGACGTCAAAGGAAACGTCGTTCAGCGCCCAGAAATCCTGGTAGTACCTGCCGGGATTTCTGCCCACCAGGCGCTGGACCTGTGGCAAGACGAACTGCTTCAGGCGATCGCGCGGACTGGCGTAGATCTCATAGCACTTGCCGAGGTTCTGCACGCGCACGGCAAAGTCTTCAGAGGACATCCGCAAAGCCCTTCCTGGTCTTTTGAAACCATGCGAATCCGAGCCAGGCGATGCACAGCGCGACCAGTGTGTAGATGCCCAGGCCCATCCAGTTCGGCACATTGCCGCGGATCAGGACTTCTCGCGCTTGCTCAATGATGAACGTCAGCGGGTTGAGCAAGATGAACGGGACGAATCTTTCGGGCACGGCCGTGATGGGATAGAACACGGGCGACAGAAACGTCATCACCGTCACGACGATCGCGACGAACTGCCCGACGTCACGCAAGAACACCCCCAGCGACGCCATGATCCATGCCAGTCCGGTGGTCAGGATGACCAAGGGTGCCAGAACCAGCGGAAGGCACACGATGGTCCAGTGCAGGTAGCCATTCAACAACAAGAAGGCGGCCAGCAGGACCAGCAGGCTGGCCAGGCTATGGAACAGTGCCGCGGCCATGCTGATGAAGGGCAGCACCTCCAGGGGGAACACGACCTTCTTGACATAGTTGACGTTCGAAAGAATCAGGCTGGGCGCGCGGTTGAGAACCTCGCCGAACAAGCCCGCCACGATCAAGCCAACGAACAGCATGACGGCAAACTGCGTCTTGCTCTCGTCGCCCGCGCCCCACCGCGATTTGAAGATCACCGAAAACACGAAGGTGTAGACAATGAGCATGAAGATGGGATTGAAGAACGACCACGCCAGCCCCATCACCGATCCCTTGTAGCGGCCCGCCACTTCGCGCCTGGTCATCTGCACGATCATCTGGCGGTTGCGCCATAGGCTGGCGCCCAGGGCCGACAGGGCGACCGGGGCTTTGGCGTGGGGATCGATCGTGCGAGGGAGCTGCTGCATGCGAGGCAATCAAACCAATGGGAGCGGACCAGCGACGTGATGCCGCACGACTGCGACCGCCGGTGCCGGCAAAGGGTCATCGAGGGTCATGGAAGGTGGTCCCGAACAATGGAAGCAGACATGCAGCCGCGTTCAGGTAGAGCGCAATTCTAAAGAGTGCCGCCTGTGTCAACACGCATGCGCTGATTATTCGCTAGCCGGTTGCGCAGGTCGGCGTGGCCGATCGAGAAATTGACCGAACAACGCCGCGCCACCCGCCATGAGCACAGCCACCCACGCCGGCGTCAGCACCAGGTACACGCCGTGGCGCGGTCCGGACTGCCAGCTGCCGTACCAGCCGGCTGCGCGCTGCAGGTACAGCCGCGCGACGCCATCGGCGCCCGTCATCCAGCCACCAGCAGGCACGGCCTGCCCCGCGTCGGGCGACAGATGCACACGCCCGGCCGCAAATGCCAGCGCGAACAGCAGCGCCAGGCCCGACGCGGTGCCGAGCTCCAGCCAGGGCAAACGCGCTGGCCGTTGCGCAGCCATCGACGTTGCGCCGTAATACACCATCATCCCCCCCGCTCCCGCCACCAGATTCACCAGAAAGTCGTTGAAGTCCAGGTAGTGCCCATAACTCGGCGCGATCCAGACGTACTGCTGCACCTCGTCGACCATGCCCAGCAAGGTCGTCCAGAACAGCACGCGGCCGGTGCACGAGCGTGAACGGTCGGGGTCGAGCGCGCGCGCGAGCAGCCAGGCCAGCAAGGCGTACTGCGGATAGTGCGCGTACTCGTTGACCGAATACGTCAGATAACGGTCCATCAGCGCCACGCAGCCGCCCCAGGCCAGCCAGTACCAGCCCGCCGCACGGAAACCCTCGGGGTCCTTCCGGGCCTGATGCACGATCCACAGCAGCAGCACCACGGCCGCCGTGACCATGAGATACGGCACGGCATCCTTGAACGCGTAGTCGCCGAACCTGGAGCTGCGCCCACGCACCAGCCAGAGCGAGAACTTCAGATGGCCCAGGCTGGTCGCCACGAAGTACACCACCACCATCCCCCAGCGCACCCAGGCATCACGCACACCGCGCGCAGGCATCACCGGCTCGATCGCGTCATGGCGCATGCGATGTATCCCAACCGATGCCCACCGCACCGCGCACGACCGGTTCACCCGGCCTGGCCGTGGAACCCCAGCTCGCACCGTTGCGCGCCGTCATACAAGCCGCCGGATACCGGTCGTTGCCCGACAGATCGACGAACAAACCAAGACTCGGCGCTGCCTCGCGGACCGCGTCCGGCTCGCTCAAGCGCGCCGCGCCGAACGCGAAACACGCAGCACCGCCGACCTCATATCCATCGTCGCCACCCGCGTCGATGAACACCGCGACACCGACGTCGTTTGCCGCGCCCAGGCCCAGGTTGCCCAGCGTATAGCGGTCGTCGCCACCGTCGTCGATGAAGTACGCGGCCGAGAAGTCGTGCGCCGCCCCGATGGAGGTGGAATGGCTCGCTCGGTAGACATCATCGTCACGGCCGTGGTTGACCAGCGCGCCCACGGCGTGGTGGGCGGCGGCGGCCATCGCGTACCACGCGGCCTCGAACACGTCACGGCCCGCACCGTCGATCAACAGCCCCACCCCTTCGTAGTAACCGACGCCTTGCGCGAACACCTGGGCGGTGTAGACATCGTCGCCGACCAGGTCCAGCAGGAGGCCGATGCCGCCCGTCGCGGCCGGGCCGCCGTCCTGGTCGGCCCGCAGCCCACGCCCGGCGCCCTGGCCCATTGACACATTGCGGTCGGGCAGTTGCGACGACGGCCACTGCAACGGCACATTGCCGAGCAGGTAGTGGTCGTCGCCCGCGGTGTCGAGCAGCAGCGCCACACCTTCCGGGCCGGCGCTGGCCTGCGCGTGTGTCTGGCCCGAGAAACGGTCGTCCCCACCGCTGCTCAGCAGCACGGCCACACCACCCAGCGCGAAGCCCTGCGCGAAACCCGCGGCCTCGTACAGATCGCGGCCACCGCCATCGACGTGCAGCGCCATGCCGAACAGCGCCGCGCCCTGCGCCATCGTCGTGCCTTCGTAGCGGTCGTCGCCTTCGGTGTCCCAGACGATGCCGTAGCCCATCATCGCAGCGGATGGATCGCTGGCCGTCGCCAGCGCGCTGTAGCGGTCGTTGCCACCCCGGTCGAGCAGAACCGAGATGCGGTTGCCGGCGCTCCGCTCCTCGAACACGTAGGTATCGTCGCCGCCCACGTCGACGACCAGCAGCGGGTTGCGCAGGCGATGTTCGGTGCTGCGCCCGGTGGTGTCCACCAGCACCTGGCCCAGCGCCGTGTTCCATTGCCAGGCCACAGCAGGCAGGTCCGGCGTGTGGGCAAGAAAGCCGTTCAACGCCTCGACCGCCCCCACCAGCGCCAGCATGCCGTCGAGCAGGCTGGCGCGGTCGATGGCGGTCAGCGCGCGGCGGTAGTCCGGTTCGCGGCCGCGCCGTTCTCCCTGGCCGACGCTCTGGCGCAGCAGCATCGCCGGCGTCAGCCGCGTGGGCAGCCGGGCCAACGCGCGCCTGCGCAGTTGTTCGGCGTGCGCGATGGCGACCAGCACACGCGCCACCGCCAGGCGCAGCGGCCGGGTGCCTGCCTGCTGCGCGGGCGGCTTGAATGCCGGCCCTCGCGCGCCCGAACCACGCGCTTGCAAAACCTCCATCGCCACGACCAACGGGTCGTCGGCATGCCGCAGCAGCGTGGCGTCGGCGTCCCGGGGCATGGCCTGGCGCGCAACACCCTCCAGATAGAGCGCCCCCACGGTCGCCATCAGAAGGGCAGGCACGTCGGCGGCGGCACGCAGTTCGGACTCCACGGTGGCGATGCGGCGCGGCATCTGCAGCGGGTCGGCCATCAGGCGGCGCAACAGATCGAACTGCCGCGCACGCGTCGAGGAGTCCAGTGCACGCTCCAGCGCCGGCAACTGCCGCTCGACCGCCACGCCGGTCTGCACTGCCACCGCGTCGAGCAGGCCCGCCGTGAGCCCCAGCGGCTGCGCACCGCAAAGGGTCAGCGTGGCGGCCCATGCGAGCATCCACACCGCCACCCGGCGCGTCAACCCCAGCGCCCAGCGGGATGCCGACCCGGCAGCAGCGGCAGGGTTCAGGTCACCCTCCTCAACCGCCCCACCTGCCACCGTGCCAGGCACAGCAAGGTCGTCACCGCCATGTACCGCGCCACGCTGAACCACGAGTTGAAGATGCGCGATTTGCCGACGGCCCGCAGATTCATCGACACCGGCACCTCGGCGATGCGCAGACCGGCGCGGCGCAGCATCAGCAGCGTGCCCAGGTCCTGGTAGTCGAGCAGCGTGGCCTCGCTGGACGCGAGTGTCTGCATCGCAGCGGCGTTGTAGTAGCGAAAGCCCGAGGTCAGGTCGCGCAGCTCGAAGCCGGCTAGCCGGCGGAACCAGCGCCAGGCGATGCGCCGCGCCGCGCTCGCGCGCTCGGGGTAGGCGCCGATCACGAGATCGGCCTGCCCTTCCATGCCGAGCAGCAGCGGGATCTCGCCCACCTCGTGCTGCCCGTCCGCGTCCATCGTGACCACCGCGCCGTAGCCATGGGCCACGCCATAGCGCAGGCCGGCCTGCATCGCGCCCCAGGCGCCCATCGGCAGCACCGGGCGCAGCACCATCGCGCCGGCGGCTTCGGCGATGGCCGCGGTGTCGTCGCCGCTGTGGTCGTCGACCACCAGCACGGCCTTCCAGCCGGCGGCACGCAGCGCCGCGACCACGGTGCCGATGGTGCCGGCCTCGTCGCGCGCGGGGATCACGATCAGCACGCCGTTGCGCGCCGCCGGCGGTGCGGGCTCGGCCATGGCGGCGCCGTACTGCAGCGCCAGCGCGCGTGCGCTAGCCTCCGAGGAGAACCGTTGCCGCAGCGCCTGGTGGCCTGCTGCACCCTTGCGGGTCCGCTCGTCAGGGTGACGTGCACAGTGTTCGATCGCGCCACGCCATGCCGGCACGTCGTCGGTCTTCACCTGCCAGCCGGCGTCGGCCTGCCGCACCAGCCAGGGCATGCCGGAGCCCGGCAGATCCGACACCAGGCAGGGTTTCGCGTGCTGCATCGCCTCCAGCAGCACCATGCCGAAGGCCTCGGTGCGTTCGCGCGATGCCAGGCAGAACACGTCGCAGCTGGCCAGCAGGCCGTGCTTGTCGTCCTCGCTGACCTCGCCCAGCAGTTGCACCGCGGGCGTACGGCCCGCCGGCGTGAGCGACTGCACCAGCTCTTGCAGGTCGGCCTGCAGTTCACCGCCACCGGCGATCAGCAGTTGCACCCCCTCCATCGGCGCGACGGCGCGGACCAGGGTGTCGAAACCCTTGTAGTAGGTCATGCGCCCGATCGACAGCAGGCGCAGATGGCCGGCGCGCCACGGTGTCGCCGCCACGGGCTGCGCAGGCGGCGAGCCCTGCACGTCGAGCCCCAGCGGCACCACGGCGCACTTCTCGCGCCAGGGCGCCAGCGGCACGCTGGCCGCCAGATAAGGTGGCGAGGTGGCGACGATGCGTTCGGCGCGGGCCAGCACCGATTGCTCGAACGGCCGGTACACCCGGTAGCCCCAGGCCACCGTTGTGGCCATTGCCGCCACGATCACGTCGGAGTGCCAGTGCACGACCCAGGGCAGCGCGCGCGCCGCCGGCAGCGTCAGCGCCCAGAACACCGCGTTGTTCGGCATGTGCAGGTGCAGCAGGTCGGGCTCGAACCGCCGGATCGCCCGGGCCAGCGCCGCGCGAAACCCCAGCGCCACCGGCGCATAAGCCAATTGCCATTGCACCGGCACCCGCACCAACCAGGCCGGATCACCCGGCTGCGGCTCGCCGTGCACCAGCACGCTGGCGTCGATGCCTTGCGCCCGCTGGGCCGCGACCAGTGCGGCCAGGTAGGTCTCCATGCCGCCGCGCTGCGGCGGGAAGTACTTGCCGATGTGCAGAACCCGTGTCGCCATGGCCGGTTACTTCTTCGGCCCGGCGATCTGCGCGCGCACACTCTGGAACGCCAGGTTGCCCGGCTCGAGCGCGATCGCCCGGTCCAGGTCGCCCAGGCCGGCTTGCTTGTCGCCGGCGACCAGGTGCGCCATTGCCCGCCCGTAGAAGGCCGATGCCGTGGGGCGCGCGGCCAGCAGTTTGTCGAAGATCGGCATCGCGGTGGCGGGCTCGCGCTTGCCGACGTAGGCCGTCGCCAGGCGCGCCTGCAGACCGTAGTCGTCGGGCTTCTTCTTCAGCATCTCGGTCAGCGCCGCGATCGCCACGTCGTAGCGCTGCGCCTGCAGCGCCGCCTCGACGCGCCGCATGCGTGTCACGTCCGCCGCCTTCTCGGCCTGCGGCTTGGCGAGCGACGCGGTGTAGCTGTCGGCCGCGTCGCCGAAGCGCCGCAGCGCCATCTGCGATTCGCCGCGCTGGTAGTACAGCCCGGCCTCGTTGAACCCCATCGACTCGGCCTTGGCGAATGCCGCCAGCGCCTCGTCGTGTTTCTTCATCATCTGCAGCGCGACGCCCATGCTGAACCGCGCCGAACCCTGCACCTCGCCCAACTGGTCGGCCCGGGTGAAATCCTCGAGCGCCTCTTCGGCCCGGTCGCGTTCCAGGTAGTAGGTGCCGCGGTTGAGGTAGGGCCTCCAGCGGCCCACGGCATTGGCATCGGCCCGCAGGTCGATCTTGTCGACCGCGTCGTTCCACACGCTCAGCTCGTCGTTGAACGACAGCACCCGCTCCAGCGCCAGGGCACCGAACAGGGCAGCCAGTACCACGCCGACGGGATAGAGGGTCTTGGGTTTCCAGCCGATCAGCAGCAGCGCCACCAGCCCCGGCACCACCAGCGCCCACAGGTAGCTGCGGTACAGCACGAACGGGTCCTGCACCCACACGGTGACGAATTCCGAGAAGAACAACAGTGCGGGGCACAGCAGGCACAGCCCAAGCAGGCCCAGCGCGTCCGAGCGGCGCAGCAGCAGCCAGGCGCTGCCGGCCAGCAAGGCGACGAACGCCAGCGCCCCCAGCACCTGCGGAAAGGCAAAGTACGACAGCGGGAACGCCGGCCGCAGGTCGATCGCCATCCACTGGATGTTGGGGATCAGCCAGAGCACGCCGTAGTGGAAGAACTGCGCAGCCTGGTTCAGCACGCTCAACGGAAACAGCCGTGCCGAGATGCCGGGGCTCTGCGCCTCCAGCTGCAGCGCGTACAGCCGCGAGCTGGTGTCGAACGCCACGCCCACGATCGAGCCGTAGACCGAATACAGCACCGCCGCGATCGCGATGGTCGCCACCAGCGCGATGCCCACCACGCCGGCGATGCGCTTCCAGCCCGGCCGCGCGACGAACACGTACAGCGGCACCGCCAGCGTCGCCGCCATGAAGGCCGATTCCTTCGACATCACCGCCAGCACATACGCCACGAGCGCTGCCGCGAACCAGGCCGCGCGGCGCGTGCGCAAGCCGCGCACCCAAGCGGCGCAGGCCAGCACCACGAACAGCGCCGCCATCACCGTCGAGCGCTGGATCAAGTAGGCCACCGCATAGACCGCCACCGGGTTCAGCGCGAACAAGGCCACGCCGATGCGCAGCGCGGCGCGGCACGAGGCCTCGAAATGCGGGTCGGCCTTGGTCGCCTCGGAAAACTGCGTGCTGCGCAGCAGGTCGCGGAACAGCACATACAGGCCTGCCGCCACGCCCAGGTGCAGCAGCAGGTTCACCACGCGCTGCACCCACCAGGCCTCGCCGAACAGCGCCTTGACCCAAACGAAGCTGCCGTACGACAGCGTGCGTGGCCGCAGCACGAGCAGGCTGCCGTAACTGTCGAAGATGGTGCCGTCGGTCAGCCGCGCGTCGTCGAACACCAGGCTGTTGCCGATGCCGGGGAGATAGATGGCCAGGGTGGCCGCGATCAGCAACGCGGCGAAGATCAGGGCGGAGACGGTTTTCGACATGCGGCGCGGCGCTCCCCGGCGTGACATTGCGGGAGAGGCCCATTCTGTGGTGACGCCGGGAGTTTATCTGGCGGCCTGCACCGCCGGCGCCCCGCGGTCAATCCACGATGATCTTGCTGTCGCGGATCAGGCCGGACAGCAACTTGGTCTCGTTCGTCAACAGCGTCCTGAACTCGGCGGTGTCGAGCCCGGCGGGCTCGGCGCCCAGCGACTCGTAGCGGGTGCGGGTCGACGGCAGGGCCAGCGCCTTGGCCACTTCGCGCGCGACGCGGGCCGCCACCTCGGGCGGCGTGCCGTTGGGCGCCCACAGGCCGAACCAGATGTCGAGCTCGGCACCCTTGAAGCCCAGTTCGTCGAGCGTCGGCACATCCGGAAAGAACGACGAGCGCTTGGCGCCGGCGACCGCCAGCATCCGCACCTTGCCCGAGCGCACGTGCGGGAACGCGATGCCCGGGTCGAACACGTAGTCGGCCTGGCCGGCCATCACGTCCTGCAGCGCGGGCGCCGCGCCGCGGTAGGGAATGTGCGTCGCCACCACGCCGGTCACGTGCTTGAACAGCTCCGCCGCTAGGTGCGGCGGCGTGCCCGAGCCCGACGACGCATACGACAGCTTGCCGGGGTTGGCGCGCGCATAGGCGACGAACTCCTTCGCGTCCTGCGCCGGAAACTGCGGCTTCACCACCAGGTACATCTGGCTGCGGCCCACGCCGGCCACCGGTGTCAGGTCCTTGGCCGGGCTGATGGTCTGCTTGAACAGGAAGGGGTTGGCGGTCTCGACCGAGGTTGGCGCCACGAGAAAGGTGTAGCCATCGGCCGGCGCGCGGATCACCTCGCTGGCGGCCACGTTGCCGCCGGCGCCCGGCTTGTTGTCGACCAGCACGGTCTGGCCCACGCTGTCGCCCAGCGCCTGGGCGACCACGCGCGCCATCACGTCGGTCGTGCCACCCGGCGCGAAACCGACGACGATGCGGATCGGCTTGGCCGGCCAGGCCTGGGCGTGCAGCGTGCCGGCCAGACCCAATGAGCACAGGGCGGCCAGCGCCAGCCGTGCCAGGCGGCGGCGCGCGGTCGATCGGGGGATGTTCTTCATGCGGTTGTCTCCTCGTTGTGATGGTCTTCGGAAATCTTTGGGGCGGTGCCCGCTCACCCGACGGCGTCGCGCAGCATCTCGCGCAGCTTGAACTTCTGGATCTTTCCCGACGGTGTGGTCGGCATCGCGTCGCGCACGATCAGGCGCTCGGGGATGTACTGCACGGCGATCTTCTGCTGCTTCAGGAAGTCGACCATCCCGGCCATGTCCACGCTCTGCCCCGGCTTGGGCACGACCACGGCGCAGGCCCGCTCGCCGAGCCGCTCGTCCGGGTAGGCGACGATGGCGGCCATCGCGATCGCCGGGTGCCGGTACAGCATGGCCTCGACCTCGACCACCGGGATGTTCTCGCCGCCGCGGATGATCACGTCCTTGCTGCGGCCGGTGATGCGCACATAGCCCTGTGCGTCGACCCGGGCCAGGTCGCCGGTGTCGAACCAGCCGTCGGCATCGGTGCCGTTCCATTGCGGGCGCTTCAGGTAACCGCCGAAGTTGGAACAGGCGCGCAGCAACAGCCGGCCGGCCTGCCCCGTGGGCAACGCGGTGCCGTCGGTGTCGACCACCTTCAGCTCGACGCCCGGCAGCGGATGGCCGTCGGTGGTGAAGGCGCGCTCGTCGTCATCGTCCAGCGCGATCAGCGTCACCGCGCCGTTCTCGGTCATGCCCCAGGCCGAGACGATCTTGGTGCCCAGCACACGCCGCGCCTGCTCGACCAGCGGGCCCGGGATGGGCGCGCCCGCGCACAGGAAGGTCTTGAGCGTGGGCACCGTCTTGCCCGACTCGGCGACGTTCTTCGCCAGATCGGTCAGGAACGGCGTCGACGCCATCGTGAACGTCACGCCATGGGCCCGCACGAGGTCGATGGCCTTCAGCGGGTCCCACACGTCGAGCAGCACCACGCTGGCGCGCAGCAGGATGGGCATCATGAGGCCATACATGAAGCCGGTCTGGTGCGCCATCGGCGATGCCATCAGCACCACGTCGTCGCTGCCCAGGCGCAGGCGCTGCGCGTAGGGAATGATGTTGGCCATCGTCGTGTTGGCCGTGTGCATCACGCCCTTGGGCTCGCCGGTCGTGCCCGAGGTGTAGATCAGCTGCGTCACATCGTCGGGGCCGGGGCGGTGGCGCGTCAGGATGGCTTGCGCATCGGCCTCGTTCTCCCAGGCCGGCCCGCTGAGCAGCCGGTCGAAACTGTTGCCGCCCGTGCCGCCGACCACCACCACGTGCTGCAACGCCGGCAAGCTCGGCTGGATCGCGGTGACCATCTGTTCGTGGTCGAAGCCGCGGAACAGCTTGGGCACGATGGCCACCTTGGCCTCGCCGTGCTTCAGCATGAACGACAGCTCGTGCTCGCGGAAGATGTGCATCAGCGGGTTCATCACCGCGCCGATGCGGGAGCAGGCGAGGTAGGTCACGGTGAACTGCCACCAGTTCGGCAGCTGGCAGGCCACCACGTCGTTGTGGCCCACACCCAGGCGTGCCAGCCCCACGGCCACGCGGTCGGCCATCGTGGCCAGCTCGCGGTAGGTGAAACGCGTGACGGCCCCGCCGTCGGCCTGCACCGCCGTGAGCGCGGTCTTGTCAGGCACGTCGCGCACGCAGGCGTCCAGCTCGCCGTTGATGGTGCGGTCGTGCCACAGGCCGGCGGCCACGCTGGCGGCGCGCCGGGGCGCAATGAGTACGGCATCGAAATCCATCGTCTTGTCTCCTCGTTCTTGTTGACTGCTGCTGTTTCAGGCCGGCACGGCGGCACGCCCGGCACGGGCGCGTGCAATGACGGTCTTCATGATCTGCGCCGTGCCATCGCCGATCTGGAAACCCAGCACATCGCGCAACCGCTGCTCCATCGGGCCACGGTCGTAGCCGCCGTGGCCGAACATCAACAGGCACTGGTGCACGGCGTCGTAGGCCAGCTTCGGGCCCCACCATTTGCACATCGCGGCCTCGGCGCTGTGCGGTGCGCCCTTGTCCTTCAGCCACAAGGTCTGCAGGCACAGCAGCCGCGCCGCCTCGACCTGGGTCTCGAAATCGGCCAGCGGGTGCGACACGCCCTGGAACGCCGACAGCGGCTTGCCGAAGGCCTCGCGCTGCGCGACGTAGTCCCAGGTTTCTTCCAACGCGACGCGGGCCACGGCCAGCACCTGCAGGCCGATCAGCGCACGCGAGAAGTCGAAGCCCTGCATCACCTGCACGAAGCCCTTGTTCTCGTCACCCAGGCGGTGGTCGACCGGCACCCGCACGTTCTCGAAGAACAGCGAGCCGCGGCCGATGGCGCGCTGGCCATGGCAGTCGAACCGGTTGCGCGTGAGACCCGGCAGGTCCATCGGCACCAGCAGCGCGGTCACGCCGTGCGCGCCCGCGTCCGGCGCGCCGGTGCGGCCGAACACCACGGCCGCGTCAGCCTGGTCGGCGGCCGAGATCGAGGTCTTCTCGCCGTTCATCACGTAGTGGTCGCCAATGCGTTCGATGCGCAGCTGCAGGTTGGCCGCGTCCGAGCCACCGCGCGGCTCGGTCAGCGCAATCGCCAGCAAGGCCTCGCCGCGGGTCAGGCGGGTCAGCCAGGGCTGCACCACCTCGGGCCGGCCGTGCTGCGACAGGATCTGCCCGTTCAGCGACGCCAGCAGGTTGATGTAGCTGATGCTCAGGTCGGCCCGCGCGATCTCTTCGTGGATCACGCCGGACGCCAGGCAACCCAGCCCCAGGCCGCCGCAGGCCTCGGGCAGCTCGGGGGCGATGAAACCCATCTCGCCCATCTCGCGCATCAGCCGGCGGTCGAGCACACGCGTCTGGTCGCGCTCCAGGAAGCCGGGCGCCACCCGCTGCGTGGCAAAGCGGCGCGCGTGCTCGGCCAGCGCCGCCAGGTCGTCGTCGATGTAGGGGTTCATGGCAATCGCCTGCAGCGCGCGCTATTTCACGTACTTGCGGAACTCGGGCTTGCGCTTGTCCTTCAGCGCCGCCACGCCTTCGCGCGACTCGTCCGTGTCGTAGTACAGCTTCAGCGCGTACATCCCCATGCCGGCGATGCCCGCCTGGTGCGCCGTGTCCATGTTGAAGCTGCGCTTGGCGATGGCGATGGCCGTGGGGCTGCGCTCGCACAGCTCTTCGCCCCACTTCTGCACCTCGGCGTCGAGCTGCTCGTGCGGCACGCAGACGTTGGCCAGCCCCATCGCCGCGGCTTCGGCGCCGGAGTAGCGCTTGCACATGTACCAGATCTCGCGGGCCTTCTTCTCGCCGACCACACGGGCCAGGAAGGCCGTGCCGTAGCCCGGGTCGACCGAGCCCATCTTCGGGCCGACCTGGCCGAAGATGGCCTTCTCGGAGCAGATGGTCAGGTCGCAGATCGTCGCCAACACGTTGCCGCCGCCGATGGCAAACCCTTGCACCCGCGCGATCACCGGCTTGGGCACGTCGCGGATGGCGGTGTGCAGCTCTTCCATCGGCAGGCCGATGGTGCCGCGCCCGTCGTAGTTGCCGTCGTGGGCCGACTGGTCGCCGCCGGTGCAGAAGGCCCGCTCGCCGGCGCCGGCCAGCACGATGGCGCCGATGCTGCGGTCGTAGCCGGCACGGTTCAGCGCGCGGATCAGCTCGTCGCAGGTCTGCCCGCGAAACGCGTTCATCTTGTCGGGGCGGTTGATCGTGATCCAGGCGACGCCGTTGCGCTCTTCGTAGAGGATGTCTTCGTAATCCATCTTGGTTTCCTTCATGGGTTGGGGTGGCCTCAGCCGTTCATCGTCAGGCCGCCGGACACGCTGAGCACCTGGCCGGTGACAAACGCCGCGTCGTCGCTGGCGAAGAAGGCGATGGCGCCCGGCAGGTCCTGCGGCTGGCCGATGCGGCCCAGCGGGATGGCGCGGGTGAACGCCTCCATCAGCTTCTCGGGGTTGCCGGCCCCCTCCTTGTAGTCGGCGAACAGCGCGGTGTCGGTCGGGCCGGGGCACACCACGTTGACCGTGATGCCGTGGCGCGCATGCTCGCGCGCCAGCGTCTTGGCCAGCGCCACCAGGCCGCCCTTGCAGGCGGCGTAGACCGCCTCGCCGGACGAACCGACGCGCGCCGCGTCCGACGCGATGTTGACGATGCGGCCTTGCTTGCGGGCAGCCATGCCGGGCAGCACCGCGTGGTGCATGTGCAGTGCACCGACCAGGTTGATCGCGATCAGTTTGTCCCACTCGGCGGGCTGCGTCTTGGTGAACGGCTTGAACACGTCCCAGCCCGCGTTGTTGACCAGCACCTGCACCGGGCCGAACGCGGCCTCGGCCGCTGCGATGGCGGCATCGACCTCGGCGCGCTGCGTGATGTCGCAGCGAAACGCCTGGGCCGTGCCGCCCTCGGCGCGGATGGCCGAGGCCACCTGCTCCGCCGCGTCCAGGTTCATGTCGAACACCGCGACGCGGGCGCCCTCTTGCGCGAAGCGTTTGCACGCGGCGCCGCCGATGCCGCCACCCCCGCCCGTCACGACGACGGTCCTGCCTTCGAATCTCTGCATGGTTTCTCCGTGACGCCCCGCTTGGTATCCTGTGTCGACACTGCTGCAGTTCGGGCGCATATGTGTAAAGATATTGACCTATTCTAGAACGACCATCGGAGCCTCTACAACGCCTGAATGGCGCGGAAACATGATGGAAAACCCTATTGAAAATCATTCAATCGCACGCATGGAGCTAGCCAACCGTGTTTTCTTTCGCCTTTACCAATGCGCAAACATGTTGCATAAAACCGGCACACGGGCGGTGGAAGCCGAGGGCCTCACCACGCAGCAGTGGGCGGTGCTGGGCGCCCTGTCGCGGCCCAAGGTCGAAGGCGGCATGAGCGTGGGCGATCTGGCGCGCTACCTGATGGTCAGCCGGCAGAACCTGTCGGGCGTGATCAGCCGCATGGAACGCGATGGCCACCTGCAGAGCGCGCCCGACGGCCGCGACCGGCGCTCGCGGCTGGTGACGACCACCCCGTCCGGTCGCGAGGTATGGGTGGAGCATGCGCGGCCCAAGATCCATGCCTACTACGAGCAGGCGCTGGCGGGCTTCTCGGTCAACGACATGAGCCACACGCTGCACTACCTGCTGCAGATGCTGGACAACATGCAGAAGCTGGACGCGGACAACGCTTCGGCCGCCGACGAAATGGACGGAGACGCCGCCTGAACTTGGGCGGCGCACGCCAGACGCATGTGCCAGGATGCGCTGGCGAGCGCGACATCTGCGTAAAGACCTTCAAGACGGCCTCTCCGCTGACGGCCAAGGCGCCGGCTTCGTGCCATCCTGATCGAAAACAACAACGCGGCTCCCCACCGCAGACCGATCAGATGTCAGACGTCACCAACTCCGGGCGGCGCGGCTTCCTGCGCCGTTCCATCGCCATCGTTCCGGCGGCGACCGCCTTCACCGCCACTGGCTTCGTTGCCGGCCAGAAGCTCGCCGGCGCAGCGCCCACACCACCCCCTTCTTCCGGCTCGGCGCCCTACACACCGGTGTACTTCCACGCTGAGGAATGGGCATTCATCCAGGCCGCGGTGGCCCGGCTGATTCCGAGCGACGACACTGGGCCCGGCGCCATCGAGGCCGGCGTTCCCGAGTTCATCGACCGGCAGATGGAGGGCGCATTCGGCCAGGCCGCTACCTGGTACATGCAGGGCCCATTCGTGCCCAGCTCCCCGCTGTTCGGCTACCAGGGCAAGATGCTGCCGCGCGAGGTGTACCGCGCCGGCATCGCCGCCACCGATGCCTGGTGCCAGCAGCAGAAGGGCGGCAAACGTTTTGCCGAGCTCGATGCCGCGGCGCAGGACGAGGTCCTCAAGGGCCTCGACGGCGGCAACATCACCTTCGACAACGTCGGCGCCAAGGATTTCTTCACCTTCCTGCTGCAGAACACCAAGGAAGGCTACTTCAGCGACCCGATCCACGGCGGCAACAAGGACGCCAGCGCCTGGAAGATGATCGGCTTCCCCGGCGCCCGTGCCGACTTCCTCGACTGGGTCAACAAGCCCGGCGTCTCCTACCCGCTGCCCCCCGTCAGCATTTCTGGCCCGCAGGGCTGAGAGGCGCTGACATGGCAACTCTCAAGAAACCCAGCGTCGACGCGGTGCTGGTCGGCTTCGGCTGGACCGGCGCGATCATGGGCATGGAGCTCACGGCCGCGGGCCTGAATGTATTGGCGCTGGAGCGCGGCGAGAACCGCGACACCGTGCCCGACTTCGCCTACCCGCGCATCACCGACGAGCTGAGCTACGGCATCCGCGGCAAGCTGTTCCAGAACCTGTCGAAGGAGACGGTGACGATCCGCCACACGCCGGCCGATGTGGCGGTGCCGTACCGCCAGCATGGCTCGTTCCTGCTGGGCGATGGGGTCGGCGGGGCCGGCGTGCACTGGAATGGTCACCACTGGCGCGCGCTGCCGGCCGACCTGCAACTGCGCAGCACCTATGAAGCGCGCTACGGCAAGAAGTTCATCCCCGAGGGCATGTACCTGCAAGACTTCGGCGTGACGTACGACGAGCTCGAGCCGCACTTCGACATGTTCGAGAAGATCTGCGGCACCTCGGGCAAGGCCGGCAATCTCAAGGGTCGGATCCAGCCCGGCGGCAACCCGTTCGAAGGCTGGCGCGCCAACGAATACCCACTGCCGCCGCTGGCATCGCCCAACAGCGCCGTGCTGTTCGAGAAGGCGGCGCGCGAGCTGGGCTACCACCCGTTTCCGCAGGCCGCGGCCAACGCCTCGCGGGCGTACACCAACCCGCATGGCGCGCAGCTCGGGCCGTGCAACTTCTGCGGCTTCTGCGAGCGTTACGGCTGCTACATGTACGCCAAGGCGTCGCCGCAGACCACGCTGCTGCCGACCCTGATGAAGCGGCCCAACTTCGAGCTGCGCACGCGCTCGCACGTGCAGCGCGTGAACCTGTCGGCCGATGGCAAGCACGCCACCGGCGTCAGCTACATCGACGCACAGGGCAACGAGGTCGAGCAGCCGGCCGACCTGGTCGTGCTGTGCGCCTACCAGATGCACAACGTGCGCCTGTTGCTGCTGTCGAACATCGGCAAGAAGTACGACCCCGCGACCGGAGAAGGCGTGGTCGGCCGCAGCTACGCCTACCAGCTCAATGGCGGTGCCACGCTGCACTTCGACAAGGGCCAGCCGATGAACCCCTTCGTCGGCTCCGGTGCCAGCGGCCATGCGATGGACGACTTCGATGGCGACAACTTCGACCACGGGCCCCTGGGTTTCGTCGGCGGCGCCAGCATCAACTGCATCAACACCGGCGGTCGGCCGATCCAGCAGCTGGCCCTGCCGTCCGGCACGCCGACCTGGGGCGCCGCGTGGAAGAAGGCGGCCAAGGAAAACTACGTCTACCAGACCAGTGTGGGCAGCCAGGGTTCGGTGATGGCCTACCGCGACAACTACCTCGACCTCGACCCGACCTACAAGGACGCCTTCGGCCAGCCGCTGCTGCGCATGACCTTCGACTGGAAGGACAACGACATGGCGATGACCGCCTTCATCGGCAGCAAGGTCGAGCAGATCGCCCGCGCGATGAACCCCAAGCACATCAGCATGGGCTTCAAGAAGAAGGGTGAGCATTACGACGTGCGGCCCTACCAGTCGACGCACAACACCGGCGGCGCGATCATGGGCGCCGACCCGAAGACCAGCGCCATCAACCGTTACCTGCAGAGCTGGGACGTGCCCAATGTGTTCGTGATGGGCGCCAGCGCCTTCCCGCAGAACTTCGGCTACAACCCGACCGCCGTGGTCGGCGCGCTGGCCTACTGGTCGGCCGCCGCCATCCGCGAGAAGTACCTGAAGACGCCGGGAGCGCTCGCATGAACGCCGGCACGAAGACGCGCCTGCGCGTGACCGGGTTCGGCATTGCGATTGCAGCGCTGCTGACGCACTGGGCCTTCGGTCAGAAGATGGCCGACTCGTCACCGGGGACCGCGCCCGTGGCTGCCGCCCATGCCGCCGCGGCAGCCCCCGCCAACACGACGGACCCGCAGGTCGAACGCGGCCTGTACCTGGCACGGGCGGGCGACTGCATCAGCTGCCACACGGGCCCGAGCGGGGTGCCGTTTGCCGGCGGCCTGCCGATGAAGACGCCGTTCGGCACCATCGTGTCGACCAACATCACCCCCGAGAAGACGGCCGGCATCGGCGACTACACCGAAGCCGACTTCGCCCGCGCGTTGCGCGAGGGTGTGCGCCGCGACGGCAAGCACCTGTACCCGGCCATGCCCTACCCGTCGTTCGCCAAACTGGCCGACGACGACATGCATGCGCTGTACACGTACTTCCAGAAAGGCGTGGCACCCTCGGCCGCCAAGCCGCCGCCGACCGAACTGCCTTGGCCGTTCAGCATGCGTTTCCTGATGCTGGGCTGGAACTTCCTGTACCTGGACAAGGGTGTGTACCAGGCCGACACGTCGCGCAGCGCCGAATGGAACCGTGGCGCCTACCTGGTGCAGGGCCTGGGGCATTGCGGTGACTGCCACACGCCACGCAACAGCCTGACCGGCGGCGTGAAGGCGCTCAATGACCGCAAGGGCGACAGCTACCTGGCCGGCACGCTGGTCGATGGCTGGCTGGCGCAGCCGCTGCGCCACACCGAGCGCCCGAGCGCGGCCCAGTGGTCGACCGACGACCTCGTCGCCTACCTGCAGACCGGCCGCACCGCGCACACCGCGGCCTTCGGCCCGATGTCGCAGGTGGTGGAGAACAGCACGCAATACCTGCGCCGCGAAGACCTGGCCGCGATGGCGGCGTATCTGCAGACGGTGGGCACGCCACCGGCCACCCCGGCGCCGCTGCAGGCCGCCGTGGTCGCGGCCGCGGACCAGCACCCGAGCACGTTGAAGCTGCGCGCCGGCACGGTCGAGGGCAGCGGCGCGATGGTCTACCTGAACAACTGCAACGCCTGCCATCGGTCGAGCGGTGCGGGCGCGAACGCGGGGGCAGGCGGCGTCTTCCCCTCGCTGGCGGGCAACAGCGTGGTGAACGCCAGGGATCCGACTTCGTTGATCCGCATCGTGCTGGCCGGCTCGGCCATGCCCGCGACGGTGCGGTCACCCTCGGCCCTGGCCATGCCCGGTTTCGCCTGGCGCCTGAGCGATGCGAACGTGGCCGAACTGCTGAGCTTCGTGCGGTCGAGCTGGGGCAACCAAGCGGAGGCCGTGACACCTGCGCAGGTGGCGACGGTGCGCAAGGCCATCGAACCACAACAGGTCGCGGTCGGACGTTGAGGCAGGTCGACGAGAGGCTACGGTGAGCCGAGGGGCGCGGCCAGAGCTCCCAGCCGCGCCAGCGCATCGTCGAGGATGGCGCCGAAGCTGCGCGTCTCGGATGCGCCCACCCAGGCTGCGAACGCCACCCGGAACACGGCGATGCCCGCCTCGCCCGCCAGGCTGGCGTCCGGCTCGGGAAGGCCGCGACCGCGCAGCGCTTCGGTGAGCGCGGCGGCCAGGGTGGCCAGCTTGATCAGTTCACGTTCGTGCAGGTCGGCGTGGGTCGCGATCACCGACTGGCGCTGGCGTGCGAATTCCCGGTTGTCGCCGAAAAAACCGGCGGTCGCGTGCAGCGCCGCGGCCACCGCATCGATCGCGCTGGCGTGGGCGGGCGCCTGCCCGACGGCATCGACCATCAGCGCCTGCAGCCGCTCGGACCCGCTGAAGAGCACCTCGCGCTTGTCGGAAAAATGGCGGAAGAACGTCCGCCGTGTGAGGCCGGCTCGCTCAGCGATGTCCGCAACGGTCGTCTGCGCATAGCCGCGCTCGATGAACAAGGCCATGGCCGCCGCACGAAAGCGGCCGCCGGCATCGGGCTCCCATCGTCCCATGGTTTTCCTTTTCTGTTGACACTCAGTGCCATCACATGTTTATACTGATGGCACCAAATGACATCACTATAGAGGACTCCCATGCGATTGCTCGTCACCGGCGCTTCCGGCTGGATCGGTTCGGCCAGCGTCACCGAACTCATCGGCGCGGGGCACCATGTGCTCGGCCTGGCCCGCAGCGACGCTGCCGCCGACAAGATCGCGCAACTCGGCGCCGAGGTCGTGCGCGGCAGCCTGGACGACGTGGCCAGCCTGCGCGCCGCCGCCGCACGGGCCGACGGCGTGGTGCACCTGGGCTACAACCACGACTTCTCGCAGATGGGTGCCGCTGCGCAGACGGACCGTGCCGCGATCGAAGCCTTCGCCGAGGTGCTCGAAGGGACAGGTGGCCCGCTGCTCATGGCCTCGGGCACGCTGGGACTGGCCACCGGCCGGGTCGCGACCGAGCGCGACATGCCCGATCCCGCGGCGCATCCGCGCGTCACGAACTCGACCTACACGCTCGGGCTGGCCGAACGGGGCATACGCGCCATCGTCATGCGCTTCGCACCGACCGTGCACGGCGCGGGCGGCGACCACGGCTTCGTGGCCACGCTGGCCCGCATCGCGCGCGAGAAGGGCGTGTCGGCCCACATCGGCGATGGCATGAACCACTGGCCCGCCGTGCACCGCCTGGACGCGGCCCGGCTGGTGCGGCTGGCGATGGAGCTGGCGCCTCCGGGCACGGTGCTGCACGCCGTGGCGGAGGAAGGCATCGCGGCGCGCGACATCGCCGGTGCCCTGGGGCAGGTTCTCGACCTGCCGGCCGGCAGCGTGCCCGCCGACCGCGCGGCCGAACACTTCGGCTGGATCGGTGCGTTCTTTCGCGCCGACGTGCCGGCGTCGAGCGCGCTGACACGCCAGCTGCTGGGCTGGGCGCCGCAAGGGCCGGGCTTGCTGGAGGATGTGGCGGCGGGGCACTATCCCGGGACGTGAGGCGGCAGCGCCTGCGCCGCTTGCAGGCTACAGGTCGTCACGCGCGTTCGGGCACGCGCTGCTGAACGCCGCGCGCCACCGGCTCATCCCGCCTCCATCGAAGGCAAAGAGTCCGCAGGCGCCGCCGACTCCAGCGTCGCCAGGTCGCTCTCGTCCTTGAGCGCCACGCCCGTCAGCCCGCGGCGCAGCGCCTCGCGCACCAGCCAGCCCAGCTTGTACGCGGCCAGCGCATAACGCAGGCCCTCGGGGCGCACGTTCGAGATGCAGTTGCGTTCGGCATCGTGCCGGCCACGCCGCGGCGAATGGGTGATGTAGATGCCCAGGCTGTCGGGCGAACTCAGGCCGGGCCGCTCGCCGATCAGCATCACCGACAGCGCGGCGCCGTACAGCCCGGCGATGTCGTCGGCCAGGGCGACACGTGCCTGCGACGCGATCACGACCGGCGTGCAGCGGATGCCCTCGGGCAGATGGGCACGCAGTGCGCGCAGCAACGGTATGGCGTGGCGCTCGACCGCCAGCGAAGAAAGACCATCGCCGATGACGACACACAGTTCGGGCCGCGGGCCGGCCGCATCGGCGAGCCGTGCGCGCAGGCGGTCGGCATCGGCCGGGTCGAGTTGTCGCCCGAGGTCGGGCCGGCGCAGATAGGTCGTGCGGTCGCCAGCGCTGCTGTGCACGCGCTCGACCGGCCAGCCCTCGGCTTCGAGCGCCTGCGCCAGCGCGCCCACGTCGAGCGGCGCATGGATCGCGTCGCGCGCCATCGCGTGCGCCCAGCCGAAACGCAGCGTCTCGTCGGTGGGCGTGGCGTTGCCGACGCGGCCCAGTGCCAGCCGTGCCGGCGTGGCCGAGCGCCACACGGTCCAGGGGCTGGTGGTGATCACGGTGTTGGGCATGGTCAAGCGCTTTCCAGTGCAGCCAGATCGCCCATGCCCTGCAGCAGCAGGTTGGACGACGGTGGTTGCAGGCTGCCGTCCACGGCGGTGATGCGCATGCGCTGCAGCCAGGTCTCGAACTCGGGCGCACGTTGCAGGCCCAGCGTCTGGCGCAGGAACAACGCGTCGTGGAACGAGGTGCTCTGGTAGTTCAGCATCACGTCGTCGGAGCCGGGCACGCCGATCAGAAAGGTCAGCCCCGCGGTGCCCAGCAGCACGAGCAGCGTGTCCATGTCGTCCTGGTCGGCCTCGGCATGGTTGGTGTAGCAGACATCACAACCGATCGGCAGGCCGAGCAGCTTGCCGCAGAAATGGTCTTCGAGCCCGGCGCGAATGATCTGCTTGCCGTCGTACAGGTACTCGGGTCCGATGAAGCCGACCACGGTGTTGACCAGCAGCGGCTTGTAGCGCCGCGCCAGCGCATAGGCGCGCGCCTCGCAGGTTTGCTGGTCGACGCCGAAGTTGGCGTTTGCCGACAACGCACTGCCCTGGCCGGTCTCGAAATACATCACGTTGTCGCCGATCGTGCCGCGCTGCAGCGACAAGGCCGCCGCATAGGCTTCGTCCAGCAGCTCGGGCGTGACACCGAACGACAGGTTGGCCTTCTCGGTGCCGGCGATCGACTGGAACACCAGGTCGACCGGTGCCCCGGTCTCGATCAGCTGCAGCGTGTTGGTCACGTGCGTCAGCACGCAGCTCTGCGTCGGGATCTCGAAGCGCTGGACCACCTCGTCGAGCATGTGCAGCAGCGAGGCCAGGACCGGCATGCTGTCGGACACCGGGTTCAGCCCGATCACCGCGTCGCCCGCGCCCATCATCAGCCCGTCGAGCGTCGACGCGGCCACGCCGCGCAGGTCGTCGGTCGGGTGGTTGGGCTGCAGCCGCACCGCCATGCAGCCGGGCAGGCCGATGGTGTTGCGGAACCGGGTGAGCACGCGGCACTTGCGCGCGACCGCGATCAGGTCCTGGTTGCGCATCAGCTTCGACACGGCCGCCACCATCTCGGGCGTGAGGCCGGGTGCCAGCGCGGCCAGCACGCGGGTCGTGGCCTGGTCCGACAGCAGCCAGTTGCGGAAGTCGCCGACCGTCAGGTGCGCGACCGGTGCGAAGGCCAGCGCATCGTGGCTGTCGATGATCAGCCGCGTGATGTTGTCGTCCTCGTAGGGCACCAGCGCTTCGGTGAGGAACTGCCTGAGCGGCGTGGCGGCCAGCACGTGGCGGGCCGCCATGCGCTGCTGCGCGGTGGCGGCGCCCACGCCGGCCAGGTAATCGCCCGAACGCGCCGGACTGGCGAAGGCCATGACCTGCTTCAGGTCGTCGAAGGCGAAGGTCTGCGACTGCAGGGTCGTGCGGTACAGCATGTCAGGAAGAGGAGGAAAGCATCGCGTCCGGTGCCGCCGCGCGGCGCTGGCCGGCCGTCAGCAGGAAGTAGCCGTAGGCCGCCGCCATCAGCACCAGGAACAGCAGGGTCAGCATGCCGTTGAACCAGACCATCGCCCCCAGGCACACCAGGCCGAGCAGCAGCGCGATGGCCGGGAACACCGGGTAGAACGGCGCGCGGTAGGGGCGGTCCAGCAGGGGTTCGGTACGGCGCAGCTGGAACAGCGCGGCCATCGAAATCAGGTACATCACGATCGCGCCCAGCACCGCCATCGTCACGATGTTGGCGGTGAGCGTCTGGCCGCCGAACTGCACCCACTCGTCGCTGAAGATCGCCACGATGCCGACCACGCCACCGGCCAGCAGCGCGCGGTGCGGCGTGTTGAAACGCGGGCTCAGGGCCGCGAAGTAGCCCGGCAGGTAACCCGCCCGCGCCAGCGCGAAGATCTGCCGCGAGTAGCCCATGATGATGCCGTGGAACGAGGCCACCAGCCCGAACAGGCCGATCCACACCAGCATGTGCAGCCAGCCGCTGCTTTCGCCCACCACCGCCTTCATCGCCTGCGGCAACGGGTCGTTGATGTTGGCGAGTTTGCGCCAGTCGCCCACGCCGCCGGCAAAGACCATCACGCCGAAGGCCAGCACCACCAGCGTGACGATGCCGGTGGTGTAGGCGATCGGGATCGTGCGGTGCGGATCGCGCGCCTCTTCGGCCGCCATGGCCGCGCCCTCGATCGCCAGGAAGAACCAGATCGCGAACGGGATCGACGCGAAGATGCCCGAGATGGCCGCGCCGTTCAGCACGCTGCCGCCGGCCCAGCCGTTGGCGACGAAATTGGCCAGCGTCCAGCCCGGCGTGACGACACCCATGAAGACCAGCAGCTCCAGGATCGCCAGCACGGTGACGAACAGCTCGAACGCCGCCGCGATGCCGACGCCGACCCAGTTGAGCGCGATGAAGATCACGTAGGAGCCGAGCGCGAACCACTTCGGATTGACGCCGGGAAACTGCACGTTCAGGTAGGCACCGATGGCCAGCGCGATGGCCGGCGGCGCGAACACGAACTCCACCAGCGTCGCGAAGCCGGCCACGAAACCGCCGGTCGGCCCGAAGGCGCGCCGCGCATAGGCAAACGGACCGCCGGCATGCGGAATCGCCGTCGACAGCTCGGTGAAACTGAAGATGAAGGTCGTGTACATCGTCGCGACCAGCACGGTCGCGACCAGGAAACCCAGGGTGCCGGCGGTGTTCCAGCCATAACTCCAGCCAAAGTATTCACCCGAGATCACCAGGCCCACGGCAATGCCCCAGAGCTGGAGCGGACCAAGCACCTTTTTCAGACCTGCGGACATCGGCGGCTTTCACGAAGTGGGACCGCAGGGGTGTTGCAAGAGCAGTGCCAATGTCGCTTCGGACCATCGGTGCCTGCCGCGCTGGAGACGGTCCGCTGCGCCGACAGCAGCCTGGCGAAGCCGAGGCTCTCGCCGCCATTGGACTTGGCGGGAGGACTTCGTACCGGGAGTTGAGGTGGTGCGGCTGGCGGGGATCGAACCCACGACCCTTGGCTTCGGAGGCCAATACTCTATCCACTGAGCTACAGCCGCGACCGGGCGCCATTGTAGTCCCTGCCTTGGGGCGGAGGCGGTTGGTCCGCCACCTGTGCGTGCGACGTCGAGACGCCTGCGTCAGGCCATGGCGGGGCGGCGCCGACTCACTCCGTCGGCCAGTCGCAAGTCACCGTGCACGCTGCGTCGGCCGTGTGGTCGAACCGGCGCAGCTGCACGAACAGCTCCAGGCGATGCGGTTTGCCGTTCTCGACCTGCACGCGGAACTCGATCTGCCGCAGGTCACCGGGGCTGGGCGACAGCTGGTAGCCCCAGACGAAGTACGGCAGCCCCTGTGCGCCGGCGGCCCGTGCCTGCTGGGCCATGGCGGCGGGTTCGAACACGCCGCCCGCGGTGTTGCGGGACTTGACCCGCACCCGCCAGGCCCCGCTGGCAAGGCTGGTTTCCTTGTAGACGACGAAGGCGTAGTCGTCGTCGTTCACGGCGTCGTAGGCCGCAAGGTAGGCGAGGGTCTGGTAGGCCGTGCTGCTGTCGGACGCCGGGGCTTCGATCAATGGCGAAGAGGCAGAGCCGGGCATGGCAGAGGCGAGCTTGGGGCTGGGGGTGGCGTCAAGCACTGGCAGCGGCCTTCTCGGTGAAGACCGGCCGCGCCCGGGGGCGCCCGACCGTGCTCAACCGCGCCTTGTGGCGGTACATCGCGGCGTCGGCCCGGGCCAGCAGACGGTCGGCATCGTCACCGACGGCCATGCGCGCGATGCCGATGCTCAGGCTCACGTCGAGGCCGGGCGCCAGCGCGCTCCAGTCCTGCGCCAGCATGGCCTGCTCGATGCGTTGCCGGCAGCTTTCGGCCGTGCGCCCGCCCTGATTGCGCAGCAGCAGCACGAACTCGTCGCCGCCCCGGCGGGCCGCCAGGTCGCCCTCACCCGCCGCGCCGGCCAGCACCTCGCCGATGCGGCGCAGCACCTCGTCGCCGAGCACGTGCGAATGCCGGTCGTTGATCTGCTTGAACCGGTCGACGTCGATCAGCAGCAAGGCGAACGAGCGCGCCTCGGTCTGCCATTGCCAGACGCTCGCGTCCAGCGCGGCGTCAAAGGCCCGGCGGTTGGCGAGCGCCGTGAGAGGGTCTTCGTGTGTCAGGCGCTCGAGCTCCTGCACGCGACGCGTCTGCTCGCGCATACCGAGGCGCCAGCGCACGGTCTGCTCGCGGCCGAGCAAGGCCTGGCCGCGCTGTGCCGCCTTGCGTTCGTACAGCGCGAACAGCACCGCCAGCGACGGGCCGAGCTGGCCCTTGCGCTGCAGCACCAGTGACAGCAGCAACTGGGCCATCTCGGCCAGCGGTTCGTGGCCGTCCACCGCGGCCAGCGCCAGCATGCGGCGGGCTTCGGCGTCGGCGTCGTCGAGCCGCTGTTCCAGCAGCGCCGATTCGGTGGCGGCCCAGGCGCCCAGCGCCTGCAGCCAGTTGCTGCCGAGCGCCAGCGCCGCCGCGCTGCAGGCGGCGGCCAGGCGCCTGGCACGGGTGCGGTCGCCTGCGCCGCAGGCGGTCAGTGCCTCGGCTCCGAGCCGCAGGCATGCATCCGCTGGATCCAGCGGTGCGTCGGGCACAGGCAACGCCGCGGCGCGCCGGCGCAATGGCGCAGCCAACGGGGACGCCGACACGGCGCGCGCGTGGCCCGGCTGGTGCTGCTGCACGCGGTCGATCGCCGCGGCCAGCTGGCGATGGACGGCAGGCAGGGCCGCCAGCTGCGGCTGCGCAATCGCATGTGCGGCCTCGATCGCCCGTGCGAAGGCGGCATCCGCCGCGGCGGCATTGTTCGACCAGGCATGCACCATGCCCAGCTCGGTGTGCGCCAGCACATACAAAGGCGACGCCGGCAACTGCTCGGCCAGCCGGGCGGCCAGCAATGCGGACTCGATCGCGTCCTCGTGCCGATGCCGCAGCATGGCCACGTGACCGGCCAGGGCCAGCGCCTCGATCTCGCCGGACACGTCGCCCGTCATCTCGTACAGCAGCGCGGCGCGTTGTGCGGCCTCCAGCGCCGTGTCGAAGCGGGCGTCGCGCTGGGCGCACTGCCCCTGGCGCAGCAGACCGCGCGCCTCGAAGCTGCGCAAGCCCTGCATGGCCGCCGCGTGGCTCAGGCAACTGGCGAGCCGCCGGCATTCGTCGTTCGCACGGCGAGCAAACGCCGCCTCGCAGGCATCCGACAGCGCGGTCAGACCGTTCTCTTCATTCTGGTGGCGTGGCGACATGCAGATCCTCGGGCACAAGCAATCTGCATGGTGGCGAGCCCCTGTTTCAGCTCGGTTGCGCTCCAGCGCGAGAATTGTTTCAGTTGTTGCAGCCGGGGCCGATCAGTCCGTTTTGGCGGCCGAGGGGGCTTGACGCAGGCCCAGACCTGCGAGATAGATGTCGAGCACCTGGGCGCCGACCACCGGCAGGTCGAACTCGCGCGGGTCGAGCAGCCAGTTGCGGATCAGGCCGTCGACCAGCGCGTGCAGGCCATGGGCGGCCTGGGCGGCCGGCAGCTTCATGCGGTGGCCGCGCTGCCGGGCGGCCAGTCGCAGTGCCTGGGCGATGTCGACGACGCAGGCATTGCGCACGGCCAGATGGCGGTCGCGCACCGCGTGCAGTTCATCGATGTATTCGACCTTCTGGGTGGCGACCTCGAACACGCGCCGCAGCTGGCCGTCGGTGCTGAGCTGCTGCAGCGCGTGCAGCACGCCCGCGCGCAGCCCGGCCAGCGCGTCGGCCGCGGCGCCCGTCTGGGGCTCCAGCGAGCGCTCGAGCGGCAGCGTGACGCGCTCCATCATCGCGTTGAACAGATCCGCCTTGTCCTTGAAATGCCAGTAGATCGCGCCGCGCGTGGTGCCGGCCTGCACGGCGATGTGCTGCAGCGAGGTGCGGGAGACACCGTGCTGCTGGAACAGCAGCTCCGCCGCGTCGAGCAAGCGGTGCCGCGTGGCCAGTGCCTCTTCTTTAGTACTGCGCGCCACGATTCTCCAGCCAGGGCTTGTCCAAAACGGGTAATATACATGCAACGGTGTATGTAAGTACATTACACTTCCGGGTTTACCCGATGCCCTGCATGGTTCATGCAAGGCACAGGCGAACCGGGCCGAACCCGAATCCCAACCCCCGAGGCCATGCGCTTGCGCCGCCATCCGGCACGTGAGCAGGCCCCGCACCACGATCCCCTGGAAGGAATCGCATGTCAGTCTTGCGCCCCGATGTCCACCGTCCCCTGAGCGCCCCTGCGCGTCCGCTCGTCATCGCGGCCATCGCCGTCCTGCTGGCCGCCTGCGGCCAGGGGGGAGACGACAAGGCCAAGGCGGGAGCGCCCGCCGGCGGCGGCATGCCGCCACCCGAAGTGGGCGTGGTGACGGTGCAGCCGACCGATGTCGGCCTGGTGACCGAACTGCCGGGCCGGCTCGAAGCCTCGCGGATCGCCCAGGTGCGGGCGCGGGCGGCGGGCATCCTGCAGAAGCGGCTGTTCCGCGAAGGCAGCGACGTGAAGGCCGGCCAGCCGCTGTTCACGATCGATTCGGCGCCGTACGCGGCCAGCTACCAGAGCGCCCAGGCCTCGCTGGCCCGGGCCCAGGCCAACCTGTCGCAGGCCGCGGCACTGGCCGACCGCTACAAGCCGCTGGTCGAGGCCAACGCCATCAGCAAGCAGGACTACGCCAATGCCGTGGCGGCCAAGGCGCAGGCCGACGCCGACGTCGCCGTGGGCAAGGCCTCGGTGCAGACCGCCAAGATCAACCTCGACTACGCCGCCGTCACGGCGCCGATCTCGGGCCGCATCGGCCGCGCGCTGGTGACCGAGGGCGCGCTGGTCGGCCAGGGCGAGGCGACCCAGCTGGCCATCATCCAGCAGATCGACCCGGTCTACGTGAACTTCACGCAGTCGGCAACCGACGTGCTGAAGCTGCGCAAGGGCATGGAAAGCGGCCAGTTCAAGCGCGCCGGCTCGGGCGACGCCGCCAGCGTGCGCGTGGTGCTCGAGGATGGCAGCGAGTACCCGCGCGCCGGCCGCCTGCTGTTCTCCGACCTCACCGTGGACAGCACCACCGGCCAGGTGACGCTGCGTGCCGAAGTGCCCAACCCCAAGGGCGAACTGCTGCCGGGGTTGTATGTGCGCGTGAAGATCGAGCAGGCCCAGCTGAGCAACGCCATCTCGCTGCCGCAGCAGGCCGTGACCCGCAGCCAGAAGGGCGACATCGTGACGGTGGTCGGTGCCGACGGCAAGCTGAGCCAGCGCCCGGTGAAGATCAGCGCCGCACAGGACAACAAGTGGGTGGTGCTCGACGGCCTGAAGGCCGGCGAGCAGGTCATGGTCGATGGCTTCCAGAAGATGCAGATGGTGCCGCCCGGCACGCCGGTGAAGGCCGTGCCGTGGACAGGGGTGGCCGCCGCGCCGGCAGCACCGGCCCAGGCCGCCGCCTCGGCAGCCTCGGCGCCCGCCAAGCAGTAAGAACACCAGGAGCGCGCCCGCATGGCCAAGTTTTTCATTGATCGCCCCATCTTCGCGTGGGTGATCGCACTGTTCGTGATCGTGATGGGCAGCGTGGCGATCACGCAGCTGCCGATCTCGCAATACCCACCGGTGGCGCCCCCCGCCATCGTCGTCACCGTCGCCTACCCCGGTGCGTCGGCGCAGACCCTCGAGGACAGCGTGCTGTCGGTCATCGAGCGTGAGATGAACGGTTCGCCCGGCCTGATCTACATGGAGTCGGTGGCGCAAGCCGACGGCAGTGGCACGATCACGATCACGTTCGAGACCGGCACCAACGCCGACCTGGCACAGGTCGACGTGCAGAACCGCCTGTCGCGCGCGACCCCGCGCCTGCCGTCTGCGGTGACGCAGCAGGGCGTGCGCGTCGACAAGTCGCGCAACAACTTCCTGCTGTTCACCATCCTGTCGTCGGACGACCCGGCGATCGACCCGATCGCGCTGGGCGACTACGCTTCGCGCAACGTCCTGCCCGAGCTGCAGCGCGTCAAGGGCATCGGCCAGGCCCAGCTGTTCGGCACCGAGCGCGCGATGCGCGTCTGGATCGATCCGGCCAAGCTGCAGGGCTTCAACCTGTCCGCGGCCGACGTGAATGCCGCCATCCGTGCCCAGAATGCCCAGGTGTCATCGGGCTCCATCGGCGACCTGCCCAACATCACCGGCCAGAGCATCGCGGCCACGGTGACCGTGACCGGCCAGCTGAGCACCGTCGCCCAGTTCAGCCAGATCGTGCTGCGCGCCAACACCGATGGCTCGTCGGTGCGGCTGAAGGACGTCGCCCGCATCGAGCTTGGCGGCCAGGCGTATTCGACCTCGGCACGCCTGAACGGCCAGCCGGCCGTCGGCATCGGCGTCCAGCTCGCGCCCAGCGGCAACGCGTTGCAGTCGGCCAAGCTGATCCGCGCGAAGATGACCGAGCTGGCCCAGTACTTCCCCAAGGGCGTGAAGTGGGCGATTCCCTACGACAGCTCGCGTTTCGTCAGCATCTCCATCACCGAAGTGGTGAAGACACTGTTCGAGGCCGTGGCGCTGGTGTTCGTCGTGATGTTCGTGTTCCTGCAGAACTGGCGCTACACGATCATCCCGACGATCGTGGTGCCGATCGCGCTGCTGGGCACCTTCGCCACGCTGCTGGCGCTGGGCTTCTCGATCAACGTGCTGACCATGTTCGGCATGGTGCTGGTGATCGGGATCGTGGTGGACGATGCGATCGTTGTCGTCGAGAACGTCGAACGCATCATGACCGAGGAAAAGCTGCCGCCGCTCGAAGCCACGCGCAAGGCGATGGGCCAGATCTCGGGCGCCATCATCGGCGTGACGGTGGTGCTGATCTCGGTGTTCGTGCCGCTGGCGTTCTTCGCCGGCTCCACCGGCAACATCTACCGCCAGTTCTCGGCGGTGATGGTGGCGTCGATCGCCTTCTCGGCCTTCATGGCACTGTCGCTGACGCCGGCCCTGTGCGCCACGCTGCTGAAGCCGGTGGAAGAAGGCCACCATGAAAAGCGCGGCTTCTTCGGCTGGTTCAACCGCGGCTTCACGCGCACGGCCAAGGGTTACGAAAGCGTGGTCGCCCGCCTCCTGAAGCGCGCGGCGCGGTACCTGATCATCTACGTGGCGATCGTCGCTGCCGTGGTGGTGCTGTTCCGCGGACTGCCCACGTCCTTCCTGCCGCAGGAAGACCAGGGCAACATCATCGTCAACGTGCAGCTGCCGCCGGGTGCGACGCAGACGCGCACGCTGTCGGTGATGCAGCAGGTCGAAGGCTTCATCCTGAAGCAGCCCGAAGTGCAGAGCATGGTGGGTGTGCTGGGCTTCAGCTTCTCGGGCCAGGGGCAGAACGCCGGCCTCGCCTTCGTGACGCTGAAGGACTGGGACGAACGCAAGGAACACGGCCAGTCGGCCGAGGCGCTGGCAGGCCGCGCCTTCGGCGCGCTCTCGCGGGTGCGCGATGCGTTCATCTACCCACTGTCGCCGCCGCCGATTCCCGAACTGGGCAACGCCAGCGGCTTCACGTTCCGCTTGCAGGATCGCGGCGGCGCCGGGCACGATGCGTTGATCAACGCACGCAACCAGCTGCTCGGCATGGCCAGCAAGAGCCCTCTGCTCACCCAGGTGCGGCCGGACGGCCTGGAGGATGCGCCGCAGCTGCAGATCGACATCGACCGCGACAAGGCCAACGCGCTGGGCGTGACGTTCGACGCGATCAACACCACGCTGTCGACCGCGCTGGGTTCGAGCTACATCAACGACTTCCCGAACCAGGGCCGCCTGCAGCGCGTGGTGGTGCAGGCCGATGCGCCGGCACGGATGCAGCCGCAGGATCTGCTGAAGCTCAATGCCAGCAACACGCAGGGCAACCCGGTGCCGCTGTCGACCTTCGCCACGACGCGCTGGGTCAACGGCGCGCAGCAGACGGTGCGCTACAACGGCTATCCGGCCGTGCGCATCTCGGGCTCGGCGTCGGCGGGCAACAGCTCGGGCGCGGCGATGGCCGAGATGGAAAAACTCGCCGCGCAACTGCCGGCAGGCTTCGGCTACGAGTGGACCGGCCAGTCCCGTGAGGAAAAACTGGCGGGCTCGCAAGCCATCCTGCTGTACGGCTTCGCGATCCTGGCGGTGTTCCTGTGCCTGGCCGCGCTGTACGAGAGCTGGTCGATTCCGCTGGCGGTGATCCTGGTCGTGCCCTGCGGCGTGCTGGGCGTGCTGCTGGCGACGATGCTGCGTTCGTACTCGAACGACGTGTACTTCCAGGTCGGGCTGATCACCATCATCGGCCTGTCCGCGAAGAACGCGATCCTGATCATCGAGTTCGCGAAGGACCTGCAGGCGCAGGGCAAGGGCGTCATCGAATCGGCGCTGGCCGCGGCCCACCTGCGGTTCCGGCCGATCGTGATGACCTCGCTGGCCTTCGGCCTGGGTGTGCTGCCGCTGTACCTGGCCACGGGCGCCGGCTCGGCCAGCCAGCGGGCCATCGGCACCGGCGTGCTGGGCGGCATGCTCACCGGCACGATCCTCGCGGTGTTTTTCGTTCCGGTGTTCTTCGTGGTCGTGCGCGGGCTCTTCAAGGGCAGCCAGCGCCAGCAGGATTTCCAACGCAGTCACGCCGCACCGGCAGGAGTCGAGCCAAGCCATGACTAAACCATCGATGTTCCGAGGCGCCCTGGGCGCGTTGGCCGCTGCCCTCGTGCTGGCCGGCTGCTCGATGATCCCCCGTTACGAGCGTCCTGCCGCCCCGGTGGCGACGCAGTTTCCGGGCAACCCGCCGGCCAATGCCGGTGGTGCCCGCACGGCCGACGTGCCGTGGCAGACCTTCTTCAGCGACGAGCGGCTGCGCCAGCTGATCGAGACCGCGCTGCGCAACAACCGCGACCTGCGTATCGCCGTGCTCAACATCGACCAGGCACGCGCGCAGTTCCAGATCCGCCGCGCCGACACGCTGCCCACGGTGAACGTCGCTGCCAGCGAATCGCGTGCGCCGACGACCAGCGGCGGCATCGCCAGTTCGTACAGCGTGGGCTTCCTGGTCTCGTCGTGGGAGATCGATTTCTTCGGCCGCATCGCGAGCCTGAAGGAAGCCGCACTCGCCCAGTACCTGGCGACCGAAGAGGGCCGCAAGGCGACGCAGATCACCCTGATCTCGTCGGTGGCCAATGCCTACCTGAGCCTGCTGGCCGACCAGGAACTGCTCGACATCACGCGGCAGACGCTGGTCACGCGCGAGGAGTCGATCAAGCTGTCGAAGCTGCGCTTCGACAACGGCGTGGCCTCGGAGCTCGACTACCGCCAGGCGCAGTCGCTGCTGGAGCAGGCACGCGCTACGCTGGCGCAGATCGAGCGGCAGCGCCTGCTCGACCAGAACCTGCTGACGCTGCTGCTGGGCCAGTCGCCATCGGAGCAGGAGCCAGGCAGTTCCGCCGTCACGGGCAAGCTCGAGAGCGCGGTGCTGATGGCCGACCTGCCGGCCGGCCTGCCCTCCGACGTGCTGGTGCAGCGCCCCGACATCCGCCAGGCCGAGCAACTGCTGCTGGCCAGCAATGCCAACATCGGCGCGGCGCGGGCCGCGTTCTTCCCGCGCATCTCGCTGACGGCCGGCGTCGGCACGGCGAGCAGCCACCTGTCCGACCTGTTCAAGGGCGGTTCGTACGGCTGGACCTTCGCACCGCAGCTGGTGCTGCCGATCTTCGATGCCGGCCGCAACCAGGCCAGCCTCGATTCCGCGCAGATCAGCCGCGACATCGCCGTCGCGCAGTACGAACGCGCGATCCAGACCGCCTTCCGCGAGGTGGCCGACGGGCTGGCCGGCCGCGCCACGCTGGGCGAGCAGTTGCGCGCGCAACAGGCCCAGGCCGAAGCCGAGTCGGTGCGCTTCCGCCTGTCGGACCTGCGCTACCGCAATGGCGTCGCGAGTTATCTGGACCTGCTCGATGCGCAGCGCTCGCTGTTCGCCACGCAACTGGCCGTGGTGCAGACCCGTCTGAGCCAGTTGCAGAACCAGGTGACGCTGTACAAGACGCTGGGCGGCGGCTGGACCGACACGCCCTGAGACCGGGGCCAGATCCGGCAGGCCCTGCATGGGTCTGGGCCGGGCTGGCCGCTATACTTGAGGGTTGATTACAAAAGCCCCGACGATTGAGGACCACATGAGCGATCTCGCGCAAGGACATGCTGAGGACGGCGGCCACTCCGGCCCGATCAAGAACCCCAAGCAACTGCTGGTCGCGGTGTTCTTCTCGTTCGTGGTGCCGATCTTCGCGATCATCGGCCTGGTCTATTTCGTCGTCTCCGGCTCCAAGCCCGCTGGCACCACCGAAGGTGATGCGATGCTGCTCGGCGGCGTGACCAAACAATCGCTCGACCAGGGCGTCGCAGCGCGGCTGCAGAAGATCGGCATGGTCGAGATCCGCGATGCGAACCGCGAACTGAAGTCGGGCGAAGACGTCTTCAAGGCGCAGTGCACCACCTGCCACACGGCCGGTGTGGCAGGCGCGCCCAAGATCGGCGACGCAGCCGCCTGGGGCCCGCGCATCGCGACCGGGTTCGAAGCCCTGCTGCACTCCGCCCTGGCAGGCAAGGGCGCGATGGGCGCCCAGGGCGGCGGCGACTTCGAAGACCTCGAGATCGCCCGCGCCGTGGTCTACATGGCCAATGCCGGCGGCGCCAAGTTCGCAGAGCCGGCCAAGCCTGCGGCCTCGGCAGCCGCAGGTGCGGCATCCGCCCCCGCGGCGGGCGCGGCGCCGGTCGCTGCCAAGTAAGCAGCGTCCCCACGCGCCGCCACCGCAGGCGGCGCTGCTTCAGCTTTGATCGTTCGGGGTCAATGCGCGGCTGACGCGCCATCTGCGGCGTGCAGGCGCTGCGGACTCGCGATGAAGCCAAAACGCGTGGCGAGTGTGTCCGCCGCCACATCCTGCGGCACCCACAGCCCCTGCTCCACCGCCTCCGCCGCCACACCGACATCGAGCGTGTGCACCAGGCCCAGGCCGGCATCGGTGTCGAGAAAGAGCCGGCCCAGCTCGTCGAGCAGGCAACGCTGCACACGGGCCGAACGGCCGGTATGAGCCGTCACGGAGAAGTCCGAACCGATGCGCCACACGAAAGGCGCAACCTCGAGTTCGACATACACGCGCTGCGGCCCGTTCTGGAAGAACCAGCAGCCTTGTGCATCGTGCTCGTAGTTGCGGTGGATGAACTCGATCAGCTTCTCATGCTTGAGCAGAGACCCCTTGCTGACCACCGTGCCGCCCGCAAACGGGCCGGCCGCCTGGACGCGGTCGTCGCGCATGTACCAGCCGCCGCGCGCGTCCAGACCCAGCCAGCCGTAGCAGTGCGGCACGTGGGGCCACTTGGCGATGGCCTGTCTGACGATGTCGTCCATGGCCGATTATCGAACCTCACCGCGCCGCCTGGGAGAGCCAATCTCCTACAGCTGCGGGCATCGTGCGCACGTGGCCCGGCAGCGGCCCCTGCGGAAAACCGACATGGCCGCCGTGGGCCGGCTGCCACAGGGTGACGTGGGTCCCGACGTCGCGCTGCACCGGCAGGCTCGATGCCGGCACGAAAGGATCGTTGCGGGCGTTGACGAGCAGCGTGGGAATGCGGATGCGCGCCAGATGCGGTTTGGCCGAAGCCCGGCTCCAGTAGTCGTCGGTGTTGCGAAAGCCGTGCAGCGGCGCGGTGAAGACGTTGTCGAAGGTGTAGAGATCGCTCGCCGCGAGCAGCGCCGCACGGTCGAACAGGCCCGGGTGCTGTGCCAGCTTGAGCAGCGCCTTGGGTTTCATCGAGCGCAGGAACATGCGCGTGTAGACCTGGCGATTGAACCCCTGCCCGATCGCGTGGCCGCCGGCGGCCAGATCGATGGGGGATGACACGGCCGCGACGGCGTTGACGATCCGGCCGGCGGCCTGGCCCATCTCCTCGGCCCAGCGCAGCAGCGCATTGCCGCCCAGCGACACGCCGACGGCGACGATCGGGCCGGTGTGGCCGTTGCGCAGCCGCTTCAGGATCCAGCCGATCTCCTCGAAGTCGCCCGAGTGGTAGGCCCGCGGCGCGAGGTTGATCTCGCCGCTGCAGCCGCGGAAGTGCGGCACCGCGTACAGCATGCCGTGCTGCCGGGCGTAACCGGCAAACGTCTCGGCGTACTGGCTGGCCGACGAGCCCTCGAGGCCGTGGAACAGCACCAGCATCGCGCGCTGCGACGGGCTGGCCGCCGGGTCGGGCGACAGCGCCGCGGCATCGGCCAGGTCCACGTCGATGAAGTCCAGGTCGGGCGTGATCCATCGCTCGCGCCGGTACTGCGGGCGCGGCCCCAGTGCGCGCTGCGCGTACAGCGCCGCCCAGATCGTCTGCAGGTTGCCGCCCGGCAGCCACCAGGGCGCGGTGTACTGCATGCCGCCGGTGTGCGGGGCCGGCTGCGCCATCAGTGCAGCGTCTGCGGCGCGGCGGCAAGTTCCTGCATCTCGCTGCTGATGCCGGGGCTGGCATGGTGCATCACCAGGCGCCAGCCCTGCGCCGTCTTGTGGTAGACGTTCGTCGCGGTCACGAAGGCCTCGCGCAGCCCGTTCTCGGTCATGACCTCGATGCGTTCGACCACGCTGTGGACCGCGCTGGCCAGCGATTCGACCTTGTGCACGCGCTCCGGCCAGGCCCGCACCGCGCCCTGGGCGAACATCGCCTCGAACGAGGCACGGATCATCGACGGCCCGACCAGGCGAGGCCCGCCGGGATGGATGCAGACGATCTCGTCCTCGTCGGCCCAGCAGGCCATCAGCCGGTCGAGGTCGCCGTGTTGCAGCGCGTCGTAGAACACGGCTTCGGCTTCGTCGGCGCTGCCGCCCAGCGCGGCCGCCTGCAGTCTGGCCTTCATCATGCAGCCACCTTCTTGTTGTTGCGTTCAAAGGGTGCACCCGGTGCGTCCTGGCGCGCCGATTCTGCCTCGGTTTGCGGGCCCGCGGCGCCAGCCCCCTGCCCCAGCCAGCCGCGGACCACCGTCGGCAGGTGTTCCTGCGACGCCTGCCACAACAGCTCCGGGCCGGCGACATGGGTGCCTGGGCCCATCTCGCGCAGCGCCAGATCGACCAGGTCTGCGATCTTCGACGCGCGCACCGGCTGCTCGCTGCTGGGCACCATGTAGTGCATGGCGCCCAACACCCCGTGCGCCACACGGCGTAGCCAGGATGCAGATGCCGGCCCGCGCACCGGCTTCTCGGCCGAGCGCACGATCAGCAGCCGCTCGAAGCCGAGTGCGGCCACGGCCTGTTCGTCCAGGCTGGCCAGGCCGCGTTTCAGCGCATCGGGCAAGCGGCCCTGCACATGCGGCACGACGACCGCCAGCGTGGTCACGCCGCAGGCCCGCATCCAGCGCGCCACGGCGGGCAATTGCGCCGGCGCAGGCGTCCACAGCGCGCGTTCGCGCTGGTAGTACAAACGCGGCGGATCGAACATCACGAGGCCGGTGGTGGCCGCAACGGTGGGCCAGCCAACGCAACAGCCGGCTGCTTCCACGTCGCTGGCGCTGGGAGCGACGGGAGCACCCGCAACACCGGGAACCACACAAGCCTGCACGCCGCGCAGGCCGGCCGTGATCGTCTCGCGCGCCAACACCGTGGCGATGCTGAAGCGCTGCGTGCCGACCAGGCGCTGCAGCACGGCGTTGCCGAGGGCACCGGTGGCGCCGGCGACGACCAGCGACGGGCACTGCACGGCCACCGCCGGGCCGGGTCGTCCGGCGGCACGCAGCACTTGGATGGGGTCGACGCGCATGCGGCTATGCTACCGTCAGCCGCCGCCTCCGCGACCGGAACCTACGAGAGTAAACGCATGATGCAACGCTGGATTCTGGCCATCGCCGCGACCGTCGCCCTGGCGGGCTGCGGCTACAACGACTTCCAGCGGCTGGACGAGCAATCGAAGGCCGCCTGGAGCGAAGTGGTGAACCAGTACCAGCGGCGCGCCGACCTGGTGCCCAACATCGTGGCCACCGTGAAGGGCGAAGCCCAGTTCGAGCAGGACACCCTGACCAAGGTGGTCGAGGCGCGCGCCAAGGCGACATCGGTCCAGGTGTCGCCCGAGATGCTGAACAACCCCGAGGCGCTGCAGAAGTTCCAGGCCGCGCAGGGCGAGCTGGGCGGGGCTCTCTCGCGCCTGATGGTCGTCAGCGAGCGTTACCCGGACCTCAAGGCCAACCAGGGCTTCCGCGACCTGCGCGTGCAGCTCGAAGGCACCGAGAACCGCATCACCGTGGCGCGCAACCGCTTCATCCAGACGGTACAGGAGTACAACGTGCTGGCGCGCAGCTTTCCGAGCAACCTCACCGCCAAGGTGTTCGGCTACGACGTGAAGCCGAACTTCACGGCGCCGAACGAAGCGCAGATCTCCACGCCGCCGGTCGTCGACTTCAACAAGAAGTAGCGTGGCCGAGGCCCTGCACGCGATCACGCAGGCCCGCCGGGGCTGGCTGTTGCGCGGGGTGCTGGCCGTATGGGCGGCCAGCTTCCTGCTGCTGGCCGCCGCCCAGGACCTGCAGCCCGTGCCGGCCCTGACCGGACACGTGGTCGACGGCACCGGCACGCTGACGGCACCGCAACAGCAAGCGCTCGAAGCCAAGCTCCAGGCCTTCGAGACGGCGCGCGGCACGCAGCTGGTGGTGCTGCTGGTGGCGACGACGCAGCCCGAAGACATTGCCAGTTATGCGAACCGCGTCGCCAACGCCTGGAAGATCGGGCGCAAGGACATCGGCGACGGCTTGCTGGTGCTGGTGGCCAAGAACGACCGCAAGCTGCGCATCGAAGTGGCCAAGACGCTCGAAGGCGCCGTGCCCGACCTGGCGGCCAAACGCATCATCGACGAGGCCATCACGCCACGCCTGCGGCAAGGCGACTTTGCCGGCGGGCTGGATGCGGGGGTCGACCAGCTGATCGCGCGGGTCAAAGGCGAGGCACTGCCCGCGCCTGCGGTGCAGCCCGAGGGCAACCCGACGATGGAGGGCTGGCAGTGGGTCGAGGACTCGGGCGGCTGGCTGGTCGGGCTGCTGTTCGTGCTGCCAATCGCCGCGCGCACGCTGCGCGCCGTGGCCGGCAGGCCACTCGGCGCCGTGCTGACCGGCGCCGGTGTGGCCGGCGTCGCCGCTTGGATCGGCGCGGCGCTGTGGCTGGCGGGCATTGCAGGTTTGGTCGCCTTTCTGTTTGCGCTGCTGTCCAGCCTGACGCCCGTCGTCACCGGCGGGCGCACGCGGGGACGTGCCGGGCCGTGGATCGCGGGTGGCGCCGGCGGCTGGAGCAGCGGCAGCAGTGGCGGGAGCTCGGGCGGATTCAGCTCCGGCGGCGGCGGCGATTTCGGCGGCGGCGGCGCCTCGGGGGACTGGTAGGCATGGCCGCCATCTGGAGCCGACTGCAACGCCTGATCCGCCACCGCTGGCGCGACGTCGCCGACGCGCGCCGTGTGCTGCCGCCCGACCTGTGTGATCGCCTCGCGCGGCGCATCACCGCCAGCGAGCAACGCCACAGCGGCGAGATCCGCATCTGCGTCGAGGCCGGTCTGCCACCCAGTTACCTGTGGCGCGACGCGACGGCACGCGAACGCGCGGTGGCACTGTTCGGCAAGCTGCGCATCTGGGACACCGAACACAACAACGGCGTGCTGATCTACCTGCTGCTGGCCGAGCATGCGATCGAGCTGGTGGCCGACCGGGGGTTGAACCGCCATGTCGCGCCTGACGAATGGCTGGCCATGGTGCAGCGGCTCGGCGTGGCGCTACGCGGTGGACGTTACGAGGACGGCCTGACGCTGGCGCTGGAAGAAGTGTCGGCCGTGCTGGTCGCGCATTTTCCGCAAGCCGAGGGCGTGCGGCGCCCGAACGAACTCAGCAACCGCATCGACCTGCGCTGAAGACAAAAGCCGCCGGACCTTGCGGTTCGACGGCTTGCGGGACTTGCGCCGGACGAGGCCGGCAGCAGGAGGCGCTTATTTCTTGTCGCGGTACTTGCGCAGCGCGGCGATCTGCGCGGCCATCACGGCCAGCTCGGACTGCGCACGGGCGATGTCGAGTTCACCCTTGGCATTGCGCAACGCCTCTTCGGCGGCCGCCTTGGCAGCGTTGGCCTTCTCGTCGTCCAGATCCTTGCCACGGATCGCGGTATCGGACAGCACGGTCACGGCATTGGGCTGCACTTCCAGAATGCCACCGGCGACGAAGATGAACTCTTCGCTGCCATCGGCCTTCTCGATGCGCACCGAACCGGGGCGGATGCGCGTGATCAGTGGCGTGTGGCGCGGATAGATGCCGAGCTCACCGGCCTCGCCGGGCAAGGCCACGAACTTGGCCTCACCGGAGAAGATCGATTCTTCGGCGGAGACGACGTCGACGTGAATGGTTGCCATGCTCGATATTTCCTAAGTTGAAGAAGTTGCAGGAAGCAAGCAGTCGGCGTGCTGGCCAGGCGTCGCGCGGAGGTGGACTCCTGTCCACCGAGCACGGCAACAACGCCAGCGCGTCGAATGCGCAGTCTTACTGCATCTTCTTCGCTTTTTCGAAGGCTTCGTCGATGGTCCCGACCATGTAGAAAGCTTGCTCAGGCAGGTGGTCGCACTCACCGGCAACGATCATCTTGAAGCCGCGGATGGTTTCCGACAGCGGCACGTACTTGCCGGGCGAACCGGTGAACACTTCAGCCACGTGGAACGGTTGGCTCAGGAAACGCTGGATCTTGCGCGCGCGGGCCACGGCCAGCTTGTCTTCGGGTGCCAGTTCGTCCATGCCCAGAATTGCGATGATGTCGCGCAGTTCCTTGTAGCGTTGCAGCGTGCCCTGCACGGCGCGGGCCGTGTTGTAGTGGTCTTCGCCGACCACGTTGGGATCGAGCTGGCGGCTGGTCGAATCGAGCGGGTCCACGGCGGGATAGATCCCGAGTGAGGCGATGTCACGCGACAGCACCACGGTCGAGTCCAAGTGGGCGAAGGTCGTGGCGGGGGACGGGTCGGTCAAGTCATCGGCCGGCACGTACACGGCCTGGATCGAGGTGATCGAGCCAACCTTGGTCGACGTGATGCGTTCTTGCAGACGGCCCATTTCCTCGGCCAGCGTCGGCTGGTAACCCACGGCGGAAGGCATGCGGCCCAGCAGTGCGGACACTTCGGTACCGGCCAGCGTGTAGCGGTAGATGTTGTCGACGAAGAACAGCACGTCGCGGCCTTCATCGCGGAACGATTCGGCGATCGTCAGGCCGGTCAGCGCCACGCGCAGACGGTTGCCCGGGGGTTCGTTCATCTGGCCGTAGACCATGGCCACCTTCGACTCGCTCAGGTTCTCCTGGTTCACGACGCCGGAGTCCGACATTTCGTGATAGAAGTCGTTGCCTTCGCGGGTACGCTCACCGACGCCGGCGAACACGGACAGGCCCGAGTGCGCCTTGGCGATGTTGTTGATGAGCTCCATCATGTTCACCGTCTTGCCCACGCCGGCGCCGCCGAACAGGCCGACCTTGCCGCCCTTGGCGAACGGGCACACCAGGTCGATCACCTTGATGCCGGTCTCGAGCAGTTCCTGCGAGGGAGACAGTTCGTCGTAGGCCGGAGCCTTGCGGTGGATCGAGGCGGTCAGGGTCTGGTCGACCGGGCCGCGTTCGTCGATCGGCGAGCCCAGCACGTCCATGATGCGGCCCAGCGTGGCCTTGCCCACGGGCACCGTGATCGGCGCACCCGTGTTGGTCACCATCAGGCCGCGGCGCAGGCCGTCGGAAGAACCCAGCGCAATGGTGCGCACGACACCGTCGCCGAGCTGCTGCTGAACTTCGAGGGTCAGCGTACCGCCTTCGAACTTCAGTGCGTCATACACCTTGGGCATGCGGTCGCGCGGAAATTCCACGTCGACCACGGCGCCGATACATTGAACGATCTTGCCTTGCGCTGCGTTTGCTTGAGCCATCATCTGCTCCGATATAAGTGAATTCTGTTGACGTCGAGTGAACGGCCGACTCAGACGCCGGCCGCGGCTGCGGCGCCCGAAACGATTTCGGACAGCTCTTTGGTGATGCCGGCCTGGCGGGTCTTGTTGTAGACCAGCTTCAGCTCGCTGATCACATTGCCGGCGTTGTCGGTTGCGGCCTTCATCGCCACCATGCGTGCCGAGTGTTCGGACGCCATGTTCTCGGCCACGGCCTGGTAGACCAGCGACTCGACATAACGCACCAGCAACTCGTCGATCACGCTTTGCGCATCGGGCTCGTAGATGTAGTCCCAGGCATGTTCGCCCGGCTGCACCTGCAGCGAGTCCGCCGCCAGCGGGAGCAGCGCTTCGACCCGCGGCTCCTGCTTGATCGTGTTGATGAACTTGGTGTAGCACAGGTACACGGCCGACAGCTTGCCCTCGGCATACGCGTCGAGCAGGGTCTTGACCGGGCCGATGAGCTTGTCGAGATGCGGCGTGTCGCCCAGGTGGGTGACGTGCGCCACCACGCGGGCACCGATGCGGTTCAGGAAACCCAGCCCCTTGCTGCCGATGGCCACCGAGTCGATCGTGTTGCCGGCGGCCTGCGCCTCACGCAACTTGGCCGTCACGGCGCGCAGCAGATTGGTGTTCAGGCCACCGCACAGCCCCTTGTCGCTGGTCACCACGATGAAGCCGATGCCCTTGGCCTGGCTCACCTTCATGAACGCATGCGTGTATTCGGGATTGGCCTTGCCGAGGTTGGCCGCGATGGCGCGGATCTTTTCGCTGTAGGGGCGCGCGGCACGCATCCGCTCCTGCGCCTTGCGCATCTTGGAGACCGAGACCATTTCCATGGCCTTGGTGATCTTCTTGGTGTTCTCCACCGATTTGATCTTGCCGCGAATCTCTTTTCCTGCAGCCATCTTTTAGCTCCTGAGCTTCTTCGCGAGGCGGCCGAAGGCCGCTTCGGGGGTGAGCCAATTCATCAGGCGAACGACTTCTTGAACGACGTGGCGGCCGCCAGCAATTCGGCTTCGGCGTCCTGGCACACCTTCTTGAAGGCCTGCTTCTCGGCGCTGTCGTCCGGCTTGGCGGGCTTCACGTCCCACTTGGCGCCGTTCTTTTCCATCGTCGCCAGCAGCGCGGCGTGGCTGGTCTTCAGCAGCTGGTGGAAGCCGTGTTCGAACGCCAGCACCTTCTTGACTTCGATGTCGTCCATGAAGCCCTTGTTCACGGCGAACAGCGTGGCGTTCATCAACGAGATCGGCAGCGGGCTGTACTGGGTCTGCTTCAGCAGTTCGGTCACGCGGGCACCGCGGTCGAGCTGCTTGCGGGTCGCTTCGTCGAGGTCGGAGGCGAACTGCGCGAACGCAGCCAGTTCCCGGTACTGCGCGAGGTCGGTACGGATGCCGCCCGACTGGTTCTTGATCAGGTTGGTCTGCGCCGACGAGCCCACGCGCGACACGGAGATACCGGCGTTGATCGCAGGACGGATGCCGGCGTTGAACAGGCTGGTTTCCAGGAAGATCTGGCCGTCGGTGATCGAGATCACGTTGGTCGGCACGAAGGCGGACACGTCACCGGCTTGCGTCTCGATGATCGGCAGCGCGGTCAACGAACCGGTCTTCCCCTTGACTTCACCCTTGGTGAAGGCTTCGACGTAGTCGGCGCTCACGCGGGCGGCGCGTTCGAGCAGACGGCTATGCAGATAGAACACGTCGCCGGGGTAGGCTTCGCGGCCTGGCGGGCGGCGCAGCAGCAGCGACACCTGGCGATACGCCACGGCCTGCTTGGACAGATCGTCATAGACGATCAGCGCATCCTGGCCGCGGTCGCGGAAGTATTCGCCCATCGTGCAGCCGGAGTAGGCCGACACGTATTGCATCGCAGCCGATTCTGACGCCGAAGCGGCCACGACGATGGTGTAGTCCATCGCGCCGGCCTGTTCCAGCGAGCGCACCACGTTCTTGATCGACGACGCCTTCTGGCCGATCGCAACGTAGACGCAGGTCATGTTCTGACCCTTCTGGTTGATGATCGCGTCGATCGCCACGGCGGTCTTGCCGGTCTGGCGGTCGCCGATGATCAGCTCGCGCTGGCCGCGGCCGACGGGCACCATCGAGTCGATCGACTTCAGGCCGGTCTGCATCGGCTGGTCCACCGATTTGCGCGCGATCACGCCCGGCGCAACCTTCTCGATCACGTCGGTCATCTTCGCGTTGATCGGACCCTTGCCGTCGATCGGCTGGCCCAGTGCGTTGACGACGCGGCCGATCAGCTCAGGGCCGACCGGCACTTCCAGAATGCGGCCCGTGCACTTGACGGTGTCGCCTTCGGACAGGTGTTCGTATTCGCCCAGAATCACGGCGCCGACGGAGTCGCGCTCGAGGTTCAGTGCCAGGCCATAGGTCGGCTGACCATCGGCGGTGGCGGGGAACTCGAGCATTTCGCCCTGCATCGCGTCCGACAGGCCGTGCACGCGCACGATGCCGTCGGTCACCGAGACCACGGTACCCTGGTTCCGAATGTCGGTACTGCCGGCGAGCCCTTCGATGCGGCTCTTGATCAGTTCGGAAATCTCTGCGGGATTGAGTTGCATGACTCTTTCCTTCTTTCGTTAAAGTGGTCCACCGCCTGCGCGCCGGACTTAAGCTGTAAGGGCCGCTTTCATCTGCTGCAGCCGGGCCTGGACCGAGGTGTCGAGCACTTCGTCGCCGACGACCACACGCACACCGCCGATCAACGACGGTTCGAGTTCGACCTTGACGTTGAGCTTGCGGCCGAAACGCTTCTCGAGCGCCTGGCCCAGCTCCGCCAATGCAGCTGCATCGATCGGGAAGGCACTGAAGACGGTGGCATCGGACGAGCCGCTCTGGCCGTTCGTCAGCGCACGGAACTGGCGCGCGATCTCGGGCAGGGCCGACAGGCGGCCGTTGTCGATCACGGTGCGCAGGAAGTTCTTCGCCGCATCGGGCAGCGCCGTCTTGGCGACACCGGAGATCAGCTCGAACACCTGTTCGGACGACACCTTCGGGCTGTCGGCGAACTGCAGCAACTGCTGGTTGCCGGCGATGGCCGCAAGACCATCGAGCCAGGCCGACGCGCCGCTCGGATCGGATGCCGACGCCTTGAACAGGGCTTCGGCATAAGGGCGGGCAATGGTTGCAAGTTCAGCCATGGTCCGCTCTTACAGCTCGGTCTTCAGACGGCTCAACAGGTCCGCATGCACGCCGGCGTTGACTTCCTTGCGGAGAATCTGCTCGGCGCCCTTGACGGCCAGCGCGGCAACCTGCTCGCGCAGCGCCTCACGGGCACGCACGGTCTGCTGCTCGGCCTCGACCTTGGCGGCCGCCACGATCTTGCTGCCTTCTTCGGTAGCGCGTGCCTTGGCTTCTTCGACGATGGCCTGGGCACGGCGTTCGGCATCGGCCAGACGCGTCGCGGTTTCGTTGCGCGACTTGGCCAGCTCTTCCTCGACGCGCTTGTTCGCCACCGACAGCTCGGACTTGGCCTTGTCGGCCGCCGCCAGCCCTTCGGCGATTTTCTTGGCACGTTCGTCCAGCGCAGTCGCGATCGGCGGCCACACGAATTTCATCGTGAACCAGACCAGGATCGCAAACACGATCGCCTGCACGAACAGGGTTGCGTTGATACTCACAGCAACACCCTTTCAGGTTGGTGGATGCGAGGCAATTACTTCAGCACGAACGGGTTGGCAAACGCGAACATCATCGCGATACCGACGCCGATCAGGAAAGCCGCGTCGATCAGACCGGCGAGCAGGAACATCTTGGTTTGCAATTCGTTCATCAGCTCGGGTTGACGGGCTGCCGCCTCGAGGTACTTGCTGCCCATGATGCCGATACCGATACAGGCACCGATAGCGCCCAGACCAATGATCAAACCGGCGGCCAGTGCAACAAAGCCGAGTACGTGTTCCATTTATAGCTCCTGTGGATAAAAAGTTATGGTTGAAGGAAAGGGAAAAACGAAAACCTAGTGCGCGTCGTGCGCCTGCCCGATGTAGACCAGGGTCAGCATCATGAAGATGAACGCCTGCAAGGCGACGATCAGGATGTGGAAGATGGCCCAGATGCTGCCGGCGATGATCTGGCCGATCGGCAGCAGGATGCCCGACAGGCTCAGCGCGGCGCCGCCGCCCATCAGCGCGATCAGCATGAACACCAGCTCGCCGGCGTACATGTTGCCGAACAGCCGCATGCCGTGCGAGACGGTCTTGGCGGCGAACTCGATCATCTGCATCAGGAAATTGACCGGCCAGAGCAGCGGGTGCGCACCGAAGGGCGCCGTGAACAACTCATGCACCCAGCCGCCCGCGCCCTTGATCTTGATGTTGTAGACGATACAGACCAGCAGCACTGAGACCGACAGGCCCAGCGTCGTCGACAGATCGGCCGTCGGCACGACCCGGAAGTAGGCGTGGTGCGGGTCGTGGCCCAGGCCGCCGTAGATCATTTCCCAGATCTTCGGCAAAAAATCGACCGGCAAGAAGTCCATCGCGTTCATCAGGAAGATCCAGACGAACACGCACAGGGCGAGCGGAGCCACCAGCTTGCGGCTTTGCGCGTTGTGGATGATGCCCTTTGCCTGGCTGTCGACCATCTCGACCAGGATCTCGACCGCTGCCTGGAAGCGACCGGGAACACCAGCCGTCGCGGACTTCGCCGCCTTCCAGAGGAAGAAACTGCCCAGGATGCCCAGCAGCACCGACCAGAAGATCGAGTCGAGGTTGTAGACCGAAAAGTCGATCACACCCGCCATCGGCTTGTTCTGCAGATGGGTCAGGTGGTGACCAATGTACTCACCCGCGGTAGGTCCGTGTTCAGCAGCCATCTGTTGTCCCGTTATCCATTCCTACGTTTAGGGCGCAGCAACAGCGCCACCCAATACATCTTCATCGCCACAACCAACCCCACCAGCATGGCCGGCCAACTGAGGGCCGGCACCAGCCGGGGCGCCGCGAAGAGCATGGTGACGGTCAAGGCAATCTTGACCATCTCCCAAAGGAAGAATCCGAAAACCGCGCCAGCAGCGCGCGCTTGCGGACTCAACGCCGACATATCCCTCGTCAGCCCCCGGGCGAACAGCGCCGCGGGGATCACCACCGCCAGCGCACCGTACCCGGTGGACCACCCCACATTTTGCCGCCCGGTCCATAGCCAGGCGATCAACGCCACGAGACCACCGGCAACGAACTGAACCGCCACCACCCGCCACGGCGACAGCGAAGGACTGGCCTCGCGCAGTTGCCGGGCTTCCGACGCCGTCAGCGGCTTGAAATCGGAATCCTTCGCCGCATCTTCAAGCTCTGACGCCATCGTCACCATGTCTCGTTACCTGTTCGTGACCCGAACCCGACGGCCGGCCGCACGACAGAAAAATCCTCGATTGCAGCAACCCGCCTCGCCATCGCTCACCACCACGCCAGCAGAAACGCCTGTTGACCGTGAACAATGCCCGTGCAGTTGCAGCAAAGCCTCTGATTATACGTAGAAACCCCTTGCGTCCCGCCAATTCCCGATGCGAGCGGGGGATGCTGTGGTGCAGAAGCCGTTTTTGGCGCAGCGTCACAATGGTGCCGCGCAGAGGGATCCCATGGTGGAACCAGCGCTTGTCGAACCTGGAAACACGATGCCTTCCCTGCTGAAATTCCTGCACGTCGCAGCCGCCATCTTCTGGCTGGGCGGCATGGCATTCACCCTGTTCGTGCTGCGGCCGGTGGCCATCGCGCAACTGCCTCCGCCCACGCGCATCTCTCTGTTGACGGCCGCGTTGCGGCGCTTCTTCGCCATCGTGTGGCTGAGCATCGCGGTGCTGCTGGCCACCGGTGCCGTGGCGCTCGCCGCGACGGGCATGCGGCAGGCGCCGATCGGCTGGCACATGATGCTGGGCCTGGGCTTGCTGATGTTCGCGCTGTTCGGTCACCTGTACTTCGGTCCGTTCCGGCGCCTGCGCCAGGCGGCGACTGCCAGCGATTGGCCGGCAGCGGCCAAGCAGTTGGCGCGCATCCATCCGCTGGTCGTCACCAACTTCGTGCTCGGCTGGCTGGCGGTGGCGGCCGTGATGCTGCTGCGCTGAACCATGCGACGCATGCCGGCGCATCCACTGCGGCTTGCCGCCGCCTTCATCACCGCGTGTTGCCTGGGAGGCTGCCAGAGCGTGAACCCCTACTACGACCCGGCCCAGCCGCACCACACCCGATCGGGCTTCAAGAACAACTACATCGACGCGGTCGACAAGCGCTTGGCCGACCTGCTCCAATGGCGCTGGCAGGCTTGGCGGCAGGACTTGCCACCACCGCCGCAGCAACCCACACCAGTCGTGGCGCCGGATCTCGCCGCGATACAGACCAACGCCGTGGCCGGCAGCGCGATGCAGCCCGCGATCACCTGGATCGGGCACGCGACGATGCTGGTGCAGGCCAGTGGCCTCAACGTGCTGACCGACCCGGTCTTCAGCGAACGCGCGTCACCGGTGCAGTTCATCGGGCCCAAGCGCGCCCAGCCGCCCGGCGTGGCGCTGGCCGACCTGCCCGCCATCGACGTGGTGGTGATCTCGCACAACCACTTCGACCATCTGGACAAGGACGCGGTGCGCACGTTGAACGCACGGTCGCAGGGCAAGACGTTGTTCCTGGTGCCGCTGGGCATCCGGCCTTGGCTGGCCGACCTGGGCATCGAGAACGCCGTCGAGCTCGACTGGTGGCAACGGCACCAGGTCGGCGGCGTCGAATTCCATTTCACGCCGGTGCAGCATTGGTCGGCACGCGGGCTGGGTGACCGCAGCCAGACGCTGTGGGGCGGCTGGGCCGTGTTCGGACCCGGCTTCCACTGGTACTTCAGCGGCGACACCGGCTACAGCCGAGATTTCGTGGACACGCAGCAGCGCTTTGCCGAGCGGAACCGTGCCAGCACACCGGGCGCACCCGACGGGTTCGACTTGGCGCTGATCGCCGTCGGCGCCTACGAGCCCCGCTGGTTCATGAAGGAGCAGCACGTGAACCCCGCCGAGGCCGTGCAGATCCACCGCGACCTGCGGGCGCAGCGCAGTGTCGGCGTGCATTGGGGCACGTTCAACCTGACCGACGAGGCGCTGGACCAGCCACCGAAGGACCTGGCCGTCGCCCGGCAAGCCCAGGGCGTGGCCGACGATGCGTTCTTTCTGCTGAAGATCGGCGAGACGCGCCGTCTGCCGCCGCGGCCCGCCGACCGATAATTTGCCCATGCAATCCCACTCCGACCTGCCGTGCTACCTGAACGGCGAAATCACCCCTCTGCGCGACGCCAAGATCAGCGTGCTGGACCGAGGCTTCATCTTCGGCGACGGCGTCTACGAGGTGATCCCGGTGTACGGCGGCCATCCGTTCCGGCTGGAACACCACCTGGCCCGGCTCGGGCGCAGCCTGGTTGAACTGCGCATCGCCAACCCGATGACCGACGCCGAATGGCAGCGTGTCGCGATGCACCTGGTCGGCCTGCATGTCGAGGCCACCGGCGCCGACCCGCAGGCGGCGAACCACATGGTCTACATCCAGGTGACACGCGGCGTGGCGCCACGCGACCACGCCATGCCGAAGGATCTGACGCCCACCGTCTTCATGATGGTCAACCCGATGTCGATGCCGTCGGAGGCCGTGCGCCGCACCGGTGTGGCCTGCGTGACCGCCGACGACTTCCGCTGGGAGAAGGCGCACATCAAGAGCACCAGCCTGCTGGGCTCGGTGTTCGCGCGGCAGATCAGCGTGGACGCTGGCGCCACCGAGACCGTGATGTTCCGCGATGGCTACTTGAGCGAGGCCGCGTCCAGCAACGTCTGGGTCGTGCGCGATGGCGCGGTGTTCGGCCCGCCCAAAGACCATCTGGTGCTGGAAGGCATCCGGTTCGGGCTGATCGAGGAAATCTGCCGTGCGCAGGGCATCGCGTTCGCCTTGCGTCGCATCACGCGCGAAGAGGTGCTGACGGCCGACGAACTGATGCTGTCCTCGGCCAGCAAGGAGGTGCTGCCGGTCGTCACGCTGGACGGCAAGGCGGTCGGCAGCGGGACCCCGGGGCCAGTCTACGCGCGTCTTTACGCCGGGTACCAGGAAGCCAAGCGACGCTCGGCCGCCCTTGCATCGAAGGCATGAGCCACCATATTCTCAGCCTATGTCCCACGACGACCTCACCCCCACACCGCCCGCCAGCGACGCACGCAAGGACTCGCTGATCGAATACCCGTCTGCGTTCCCGATCAAGGTCATGGGCCCCAAGGTCGACGGGCTGGTGCACGCGGTCACCGAGATCGCGCGTCAGTTCGATCCGGCATTCGACGCCTCGACGGTGGAGCTGCGCGAAAGCAAGGCCGGCAACTACCTGGGCGTGACGGTCACGGTCACGGCCACGTCGCGCGAGCAGCTCGACGAGCTGTACCGCACGCTGAGCACGCACCCGATGGTCAAGGTCGTGCTGTGACCGGGCGCACCGGCAGACGCTGAAAACGGCCCAGCGATGATCGCCGCGCCCGCGCTGCTGGGACGGGTGGCCTATGCGCCGACCTACGAAGCCATGCGCACCCTCACGGCTGACCGCACGGCCGACACCCTCGATGCGCTGTGGCTGTGTGAGCACCCGCCCGTGTTCACGCAGGGGCTGGCGGGCAAGCAGGAACATCTGCTGGCCGCTGGCGACATCCCGGTCGTCGCCACCGACCGCGGCGGGCAGGTCACCTTCCACGGCCCGGGCCAGGTGGTGGCGTACCCGCTGATCGATCTGCGCCGGGCCGGCTACTACGTGAAGGAATACGTCTTTCGCATCGAAGAGGCCGTGCTGCGCACGCTGGCGCACTTTGGCGTGACCGGGCACCGCGTGCGCGGCGCGCCCGGCATCTATGTGCGCCTGGACGATCCGTTCTCGCACGCCCGCCTCGCGCAGCCGCAGGACGGGCCGCCGCAATTCACGGGCCTGGGCAAGATCGCCGCGCTCGGCATCAAGATCAGCCGGCATTGCGCCTACCACGGCCTGGCGCTGAACGTGGCGATGGACCTGGAACCCTTCTCGCGCATCAACCCTTGTGGCTACGCCGGGCTGCAGACGGTGGACCTTTCTACAATCGGGGTCCACACCACCTGGGACGAAGCCGCGTCGGTGCTGGGCACCAAGCTCGGCATCCATCTCGCGCCGTGATCCGATGAGCACCACCGAAGTCGTTCGAGACGCCCAGAGCGCCGAAACCTACAACCCGCTGGCCAAGCAGAAGGCCGGCGCCAAGCTGTCGCGCATTCCCGTCAAGGTGGTGCAGGGCGAAGTGCTGAAGAAGCCCGACTGGATCCGCGTGCGGGCCGGCTCGCCCACCACGCGCTTCTACGAGATCAAGCAGATCCTGCGCGAGAGCAACCTGCACACGGTCTGCGAAGAAGCCTCGTGCCCCAACATCGGCGAGTGCTTCGGCAAGGGCACGGCCACCTTCATGATCATGGGCGACAAGTGCACGCGGCGCTGCCCGTTCTGCGATGTCGGCCACGGCCGGCCCGACCCGCTCGACAAGGACGAGCCGCTGAACCTGGCGCGCACCATCGCCAAGCTCAAACTCAAGTACGTGGTGATCACCAGCGTCGACCGCGACGACCTGCGCGACGGCGGCAGCGGCCACTTCGTCGAGTGCATCCAGCGCACGCGCGAACTGTCGCCGTCCACCCAGATCGAGATCCTGGTGCCCGACTTCCGCGGCCGTGACGACCGCGCGCTCGAGATCCTGAAGGCCGCGCCGCCGGACGTGATGAACCACAACCTCGAGACCGCGCCGCGCCTGTACAAGGAAGCGCGCCCCGGCAGCGACTACCAGTTCAGCCTGAACCTGCTGAAGAAGTTCAAGGCACTGCACCCGAACGTGCCGACCAAGAGCGGCATCATGGTCGGCCTGGGCGAGACCGACGAAGAGATCCTGCAGGTGATGCGCGACATGCGTGCGCACGACATCGACATGCTGACCATCGGCCAGTACCTGTCGCCCAGCAACAGCCACCTGCCGGTGCGCCGCTACGTGCACCCGGACACCTTCAAGATGTTCGAGGAACAGGCCTACGCGATGGGCTTCAGCCACGCGGCCGTGGGGGCGATGGTGCGGTCGAGCTACCACGCGGACCAGCAGGCCGGGCATGTGCTGGCCGCTGGCGCGGCCTCGTCGGCTCCAGCGGCCTGAGGCTGCTGCCGGTGGCCCGGCGGCGATAGGCCGCCACTGTGTCAGAGTTTCGCCATCGCCAGCGCCGGCTCTTCGGCTTGCAGCACCTGCTGCGCCCAGCCCGCCAGCTTGCCGGCGTCGGCCCGGAGCACCTCCTGCTTCACCGCCAGGATCTGGGTCGGGTGCATCGAGAAGCTGCGCAGGCCCAGGCCCAGCAGCAGGCGCGTGAGGCCGACATCGCCAGCCATCTCGCCGCACACGCTGACCTCCTTGCCCTGCGCATGGCATTCGGCGATCGTGTCGGCCAGCAGGCGCAGCACGGCGGGGTGCAGCGGGTCGTACAGATGGGCCACGGACTCGTCGGCACGGTCGATCGCCAGCGTGTACTGGATCAGGTCGTTGGTGCCGACCGACAGGAAGTCGAAGTAGCGCAGGAACATCTTCAACGTCAGCGCGGCAGCAGGAATCTCGATCATCGCGCCCAGCCGGACCGGGCCGTACGCCACACCGCGGTTGTCGAGCTCCGCGCGCGCGAAGTCGATCAGCGACATGGTCTGGCGGATCTCGCTGCCGTGCGCCAGCATCGGGATCAGCAGGTTGACCTGGCCGTGCAGCGCCGCACGCAGGATGGCGCGCAGCTGCGTCAGGAACATCGCCGGGTCGGCCAGGCTCCAACGGATCGCGCGCAGACCGAGCGCAGGGTTCAGATGCGCATCGTCCTTCTGCGACCGGTCCAGCGGCTTGTCGGCGCCGATGTCGACCGTGCGGATGGTCACCGGCAACCCGCCCATGCCGATCACCGCCTTCTGGTAGGCCTGGTACTGCTCTTCTTCGTCCGGCAGCCGGCCCTGGCGGCCCATGAACAGGAATTCGCTGCGGAACAGGCCGACACCAGCGGCGCCCGCCTTCACCGCGCCCGGCGCATCCTCGGGCATCTCGATATTGGCCAGCAGCTCGATGCTGTGGCCATCCAGCGTCACGGCCGGCGTGTGGCGCAGGCGGGTCAGGCGTTCGCGTTCGAGTTCGCCCTGGCGTTGCTTGAAGCCGTACTCGGCCAGGATGATCGCGGACGGGTCCACGATCATCACGCCGGCGTCGCCGTCGATGATGACCCAGTCGTCCTGCCGCACCAGCTGGCTGGCGCTGCGCGCACCGACCACGGCGGGAATGTCCAGGCTGCGCGCCACGATGGCGGTGTGCGAGGTCTTGCCGCCCACGTCGGTGACGAAGCCGGCAAACACGCTCTGCTTGAACTGCAGCATGTCGGCCGGCGACAGATCGTGTGCGATCAGCACCAGCGGCACGTCGACCGTGTCGTCGAGCAGCAGGTCCTGCTGGGTCTTGCGGCGGCCCGCGGCCGGCGGCGCAACGGGCGAGGCCACGCCCTTCATGTACCGCAGGATGCGCTCGACGACCTGCTCCAGGTCCGCCTTGCGCTCGCGCAGGTACTCGTCTTCCATCTCGTCGAACTGGCGCGCGATGATCTCGAGTTGCGTGGTCAGCGCCCATTCCGCGTTGTAGAGCCGGTCGGTGATCCAGTGCTTCACGCCGGTGGTCAGCGCCTCGTCCTGCAGCAACATCAGGTGCACGTCGAGCAGCGCGGTCAGCTCGTGCGGCGCATCCTTCGGGCCCATCAGCGACACACTGTGCTGCAGCCGGTGGATCTCGTCGATGACCGCATTGCGGCCGACCCGCACCCGGTCGATCTCGGCGTCGACCTTGCCGGCGTCGATGAAGTAGTGCGCCACGTCGATGCGGCTCGACGCCACCAGCACGGCCCGGCCGATCGCCACGCCGCGCGCCACCGGCAGGCCATGCAGCGAGAAGGTCATGGCCGCCTCCTCGACGGGCCGACGTCGGGCCGCATGGCCACGGCGCCTACTCCCCTTCGCCGAACTTGTCGGCGATCAGGGCCAGCAGCGCATCCATGGCCTCCTGCTCACGCGGGCCATCGGTGTCGATGTCGACCTGGGTCCCGATGCCGGCGGCCAGCATCATCACGCCCATGATACTTTTCGCGTTGACCCTGCGCTCGCCCTTGGCCATCCAGACCTCGCAAGGAAAGGACCCGGCGAGCTTGGTCAGCTTGGCGGACGCGCGGGCATGCAGCCCCAACTTATTGCTGATGGTCGTGGTGGTTCTGATCATTCCTCTTCCTTGCCTGGTTCTGCGGAGCGGTGATCGCCACCTGCATCACGCCCTGGGTTCCGCCGATCAACGCCCGCGACACCAGCGCGTCCAGCGATTCGTGCCGGTAGCTCACCGTGCGCAGCAGCATCGGCAGATTGACACCGGCCACCAGCTTGGAGCGCACGCCGTCGACCAGCTTCTGCGCCACGTTGCAGGGCGTGGCCCCGAACACGTCGGTCAGCACCAGCACATGCGGCGTGCCGAGCTGGGCCATGGCAATGCGCGCGCTGCCGAAGGTTTCCTCGGGCGATACGTGCGGCTGCACGTCCAGCGACTGCAGCCCCTGCTCGCAATCGGGAAACACATGCAGTGCGCACTGGCGCAGGGCATGGGCCAGCGGCGCATGGGCGATGATAAGAATGCTGTTCATTACGCCCCATTATGGTGTTTGCGGAATGCCTTGGCACCGCGTGCACGGCCCTTTACTGCAGCACCAGCGCCGAAAAGAAGGCCTCCGCCACCTCCGGGGCCGGCCGCTCCGTGTACACCACGGCATGGAACAGATGGGCACCGGTGCCTTCTCGCCGCGCGAACCAGACCGCCTGCACCGTCACCGCGCTGCCGTCCGCACGGCGGCCAGCGGCCTGGAGCCGCACCGACTCTGCAAGATCCCACGACCCAGCCGGCTTGAACGGCGCGACGGACGGGCCGGCCGCGTGCAGATGCGCCAGAACGGCGGACCGCCACCCGGCCAGCAAAGCGGCGGCCTGGCCCGGATCGGCCACCTGCACGTGCGACACCGCGAACGTCGCGCCCGCCGCGTCGCAGCCCTGCATGTCGAGCGCCAGCGTCTGCCCGCCCATCTCGACATCCCGCGTCGCCTTGTCGGGCTTGCAGGGCAGGAGCATGCGCAAAGGGCTGGTTTCGGAGCGAACTTCGCGCCAGTTGAGGCTGGGGTTGCAACCCGCTAACGCCAGCAGCAACAGGCCGGCGCAGCGGTGGAATCGGCAGAGCATCCTGGATTATCGACCGCGGGAAAACCGCTTGACGGCGCCCCGGCTTTTCGGGCATAACCTGTGGCTCGTCGACAGGTCGTTACACTGGGCAGACCCCAACGCTTCCAAGGTTGCGAAGGTTTTCGATGACACCTGAATCAGGCCCGGCCGGCGTTGTCGCCCCTCCGCAGGCAAGGCCGGCCCCGGAGCCGGCGGTACACGCTGGAACGCCCGCACGCGCCGACGTCACGATCGCGGGCGTGATCGGCCTCCAGCTGTCCGAACCGCTCGACGCGATGCAAAACATCGTGCAGGATTTCGTTCGCACCGGCAAGATCTCGCGGGCCCAGGTGCAGCACCTCAGCGCGGCCATCGAAGCGGCGCGGGCCATTGCGATGCAGAGCCAGCAGCTGACGCGCCTGTCGACTGGCCGCCTGCGGCAGTCGCACGAAAAATTGAGGCTCGACATCCTGGTGTCGCAGGCACTTGCCGAACACACGCCGCTGTTCCAGCGGCTCGGGATCCTGCTGCAGCAACAGGTCGCGCCCCTGCATGTGATCTCCGACGCCGGCTTGCTGTCCAGCCTGGTCGATGCCGCCATCGAATGGTCGGCCGTGCGCCAGCACCGGCTCGATGTATCGCTGGAGGCGGGCGGCGCGACCGAGCCATCGGTACTGGTGTTCCGCTCCACGCCGCTGCCCGAGGCGCCGCTCGGCCATGTATCGCCGATGTCGGGAGAGTTCGAACGCCTGCCCTGGCACCTGCTGATCGAGATCGCCGCGGCCATGGGCGTGGCGGTGCGGCGCCACGACGGCGGGGGGCAGACGTCGCTCTTCATCGACTTTCCCCGGAGCCAGCCGCAGGTGGAGCCGCAGACACGCGGCGAATCCCACGAGTCCGGCGGCGACTCGTGGATGCACAGTGAATCGGTGGCGTTCGTCGGCCACCACGTGCTGCTGGTGACCGGCCATCCGGCAGTGCGCGAGGAGGTGGAGCGCATCTGTGACAGCATGGGACTGGTGTTCGACTGGGTCGCGAACGCGGCAGCGGCCGAGACGGCCTGCGCGCGCCAGAAGCCCGATCTGGTGTTGCTCGACGAGCGCGCGCACGACACGCGTCTGGACCGGCTGCAGACGACGCTGCAACAGGCCGACCCGGCGTTTCCCTGGGTGGAGATCGCGAAGGACAGCCCATCGTTGTCGCTGGAACTGTGGATGAACGAAAGCGAGCACCGACTGACACTGAACAACCTGCGGACCCAGCTGCCGCAGACCTTGCTGCTCGGGCTGTCCAAGGCGCGCGCCCGCTGATACGAATTCGCAATCAAACCGATCACCGCGTTGCTTCGCCTTGCCGTGCGTCAGCACTGTCTGCGGCTCGCGCCTTGTGCTCGCTTCGATTGCAAACCCGTATGAGGGGCAGGGCCGAACGCGGCTATTTCAGCGCGCCGAAGACCTTCTGCAGCACCGCGCTGCCGGCGCCGATCGGGTCGCGCCGGATCTTGCGCTCCTCTTCGGCGATCATCAGAAACAGGCCGTCCAGCGTCTTGTGGGTCACGTAGCCCTCCAGCTGCGCGTCCTCTTTCTTGACGAGGCCCAGGCTGGCAGCGCGGCCGGCGACCTGGTTGTACTTGTCGGCCACTCCGACCTGCTGGACCGCCTGCGTCACGACCGGCAGGAAGCGCGTGAACAGAGGTTCGCGCGTCTTGTCGGAGAAGAACGTGGTCACGGAGGTATCGCCGCCGGTCAGGATCTTTCTGGCATCTCCGACGTCCATGTTGGCGACGGCCGAGACGACCAGGTCCTTGGCGAGCGGGACGGCAGCCTCGGCCGCGCGGTTCATCGCGACGATCAGCTCATCGACCCGTTTGCCCTGGCCAAGCTTGCGCATCAGCTTGGCAGCATCGTCCAGATGGCCGGGCAAGGCGATGCGAACTTTTTCGTTGCCGAGGAATCCATCTTGTTGACCCAACAATTGGACTGCGACCGTTGCACCTTTTTCGAGCGCCGCCTTCAGGCCCAGAGAGGCTTCACGGTCCGTCACGCCAGCGAGAGACTGGCTGTGGGCTCGCAACGGGCCTGCCAGCAGCGAGGCGCCGAGCGCGCCGGCCACGACGGTACTAAACTTGCGACGCTTCATCACAGCACCTCCTGAATCCATGAACAAGATCTACTCTGTGGCAGCCGCGGCGGTCATCCTGGCGGCCGGGTCGCTGGTCTATTATGTGGCCGGCTCCCGCTCGCAGGCGCCGGACGCCAGTTACGTCTTGCTCGATGGCAGCAAGAAGACCACTGCGGACCTGAAGGGTCGTGTGACGCTGGTGAACTTCTGGGCCACCAGCTGCGTCACCTGCGTGGCCGAGATGCCCAAGATCATTGCCACCTACGACAAATTCCATGCGCGGGGCTTCGACACGCTGGGCGTGGCGATGCAATACGACCCGCCGAGCTACGTGGTGAACTACGTCGAGACCCGCAAGCTGCCGTTCCAGGTGGCGATCGACAACACCGGCGCCGTGGCCAAGGCCTGGGGCGAGGTGCAGCTGACGCCGACGACCTTCGTCGTCAACAAGCGCGGCGAGATCGTCAAACGTTACGTGGGCGAGCCGGATTTTGCAGAATTGCACCGGCTGATCGAGAAGTTGCTGGCCGAAGCCTGAGGCCTGCCAGCCCGAACCCTGCGCGCACGGTCGGCGCGGGGTCGGGAGTCTTGCAGATTACTGGCTGCGGAACGCGTCGTGGCAGGCCTTGCAGCTACCGGCTGTGGCGCCGAACGCCGTTTTGATGCTGTCCAGGTTGCCCGTCTTCGCCGCGGCCGCCAGCTTGGTGGATTCGGCGATCAGCTTGTCCGCCGATTCCTTGAACTTCGCCTGATCGGACCAGATTTCCGGCTTGGCCTTGGTTGGCGCGCCCTTGTCGGTTCCGGCGCCGAACGCTGCCCAAGGCAACTTGGCCATCTCGGCAACGATCTCGGCGTTCTCGGCTGCGACCTTGGCGTCGAATGGGATCCGGCCATTCGCCATCGCCCCGACGCGGCCAAAATGCTGACTCATCACGAACAAGGCGCTCTGCCGGTACTTGATGGCGTCTTCCGGCTTGGCAAACTGTGCTGAAGCCGGAGCGGCCAGCGTCGCCGCGGCAGCGGCAAGAACGAACGAAACGAGGATTTTCATGGATGGTTCTGCTTTCGTGGGTGGTTAAAACTCCGCCAGGGTAACGCCTGTCACGCATGACATGCCCTCCCCCATTGCGGCAGAGTCCGATTGCAAGCCGAAAGTTCTATCGGAACTTCCATCCTGCCGGAATTACTAATTTGCAGCGCCGCCGCAACAGGCGCGCCGCCAGACCCCTGGCGCATTCAATCCACGAGGGAGGTTCGCATGCTTCACAAGGTACGTGTCTGGGACTTGCCGACGCGCATATTCCATTGGCTGCTGGCGGCCAGCGTCATCGGGCTTGTCGTCACCGCCAAGGTCGGCGGCAACGCGATGGTCTGGCACTTTCGGCTGGGTTATCTGGTGGCGACCTTGTTGCTCTTCCGGATCGTGTGGGGCCTGGTCGGGGGCCATTGGTCGCGCTTCGGCTCGTTCCTGCATTCCCCGAAAAGCGCCTGGCTGTACCTGCGCGGCCAGGGCAAGCCCGAGCATTCGGTCGGCCACTCGCCCGTGGGTGCCGGCTCGGTCTTTGCACTGCTGGGTTTTCTGGTGGCACAGGTCGCCAGCGGCATGATGAGCGATGACGAGATCGCCTTCGCGGGGCCGCTGACGAAATTCGTTTCCGGCGCCACCGTGAACCAGGCGACCTGGTACCACAAGGCGGTCGGTCAATGGGTCCTGATCGGCCTGGTCGTGCTGCACGTCGCGGCCGTGCTGTTCTATCTGTGGCGCAAGAAGCAGAACCTGATCGGCCCCATGCTGCACGGCGACAAGCATCTGGTGGTGCACGCACCGTCTTCGCGCGACAACGCCGGTTCACGCGTACTCGCGGCCCTGGTATTCGCCCTCTGCGCCGGCGGCGTCGGCTGGATCTCGACTCTGGGCGGATGAGCCTTCCAGCGGCCGCAGGGCTGCGTGCGCGACTTGGCTACACTGTCCGCGAACGCGATCACGCAGTGCCGCCATGTTGACCACGCCTTCGATCAGGATCATCCAGCCGTCGACCCTCGACGAGCTGGAGGCGTCGCGCGCCATCATCCAGGAATACGCGCAAGGCCTGGGCGTGGACCTGGACTTTCAGTCTCTCGATGCCGAACTCGCCGGCTTGCCGGGGGACTATGCGCCGCCGCGCGGCGCCTTGCTGCTGGCGTTGATCGATGATGCCGTGGCCGGATGCTGTGCCATCCGGCCGCTGGACGAATCAGACTACGCGAATGCCTGCGAGATGAAGCGGCTCTACATCCGCAAGGCCTTCCGGGGATTTGGCCTGGGGCGCCAGCTTGCCGAGGCGGCGCTGGATGCAGCACGGCGCGCCGGCTACGCGCGTGTGCTGCTGGACACGTTGGACGACATGGAAGCCGCCCGTGCGTTGTACGAGGAACTCGGCTTCGACGAGACCCCGCCCTACTACCACAACCCGATTCCCGGCGCCCACTACCTCAAGGCCGAGCTCTAGACCGAGCCCTGCCTTTTCTACCGGGCACCGGCGCGATCAGCCCTTGGCCTGGGCCAGCATGGTGCCGGCGTCGCTCACTTCGAACTTGCCCGGCGCTTCCACGTTCAGCGACGCAACCTTGCCGTCCTTGACGAGCATCGAATAGCGGTTGCTGCGCAGGCCCATGCCGCGGGCGGTCAGGTCGAGCGTCAGGCCCGTCGCCTGCGCAAATGCGGCGCTGCCGTCGGCCAGCATGCGCACCTTGCCGCCGGACTTCTGGTCACGGGCCCATGCGCCCATCACGAACGCGTCGTTCACGCTGACACACCAGATCTCGTCGACGCCGGCCGCCTTGAACTCGGCAGACTTCTCCACGTAGCCCGGCACGTGTTTGGCAGAGCAGGTCGGCGTGAACGCGCCGGGCAGACCGAAGATGGCAATGGTCTTGCCGGCGCTGGCCTTGGTGACATCCACCGGATTGGGGCCGATGCTGCACCCTTCACCCTCGACTTCGGAAAATTCCATCAGGGTGGTGGCGGGCAGTGTGTCGCCGATTTGGATCATGCTGTGCTCCTTGGGTGATGCAGATGGGAAAAAGCTTCCGGCGGCACAAGGACTTTGCGTCCCGGAAATGAAAAACGACCCACATTGTGGGCCGTTTCGAGAGGGACTGCAGCGCGTGCGCTGCAATCTTCAGACCGCAGCGGCCTTCTGGACCAGGCGGGTCGCAACCCAGTTCTTGGTCTTCGAGATCGGCCGGCTTTCGGTGATCTCGATCATGTCGCCCATCTTGAACTCGCCCTTTTCGTCATGGGCATGGTACTTGCTGGACTTGCCGACGATCTTGCCGTACAGCTCGTGCTTGACGCGGCGCTCGATCAGCACCGTCACAGTCTTCGCGCGCTTGTCGCTGACGACCTTGCCGATCAAGGTGCGCTTGAGGGATGTTTTTGCTTCCGTCATGGTTTCGCCCCTTACTTGGCCGACTGTTCAGCGCTTTGCTTTTGCACAAGAATGGTCTTGGCGCGGGCAATGTCACGGCGCGTGGAGCGCAACGACGCGTTGTTGTTGAGTTGCTGCGTGGCTTTCTGCATGCGCAGACCGAAGTGGGCCTTCTGAAGGGCCTTCACTTCTGCTTGCAGGCCGGCAACATCCTTGGTGCGCAGGTTCTTGCGCGATTCAGTAATTTTCGACATGGTGTTCTCCGATTACTGACCAATCATGCGCGCGACGAACGTGGTGCGCAGCGGCAGCTTGGCAGCAGCCAGGCGGAACGCTTCACGTGCCAGCTCTTCCGGAACGCCGACGATCTCGAACACGATCTTGCCGGGTTGGATCTCGGCCACGTAGTACTCGGGATTGCCCTTGCCGTTACCCATCCGCACTTCAGCAGGCTTCTGCGAGATCGGCTTGTCCGGGAACACGCGGATCCAGATGCGGCCGCCACGCTTCACGTGACGGGAAATCGCACGACGGGCCGACTCGATCTGACGCGCCGTCAGGCGGCCACGGTCGGTGCACTTCAGACCGAAATCACCAAACGCAACCGAGCTGCCTCGGGTCGCAATGCCAGTGTTACGGCCTTTTTGCTCTTTGCGGTATTTGCGACGAGCGGGTTGCAACATAGTTATTCTCCTTTACCGTCAGCAGCCGGAGCTGCAGGCGCGGCTACCTTGCGGACGCGCTGAACGGTAGTTTTCGGTGCAGCTGCACCTGATGCTTCGACCGGCTTGTCGGCGCCATCGGCAGGCGCTCCAGCGGCGCCGATCGGGCGACGTGGACCACGTGCAGGCGGACGATCGTTGCCGCCCGGGCGGCCGCCACGGTCGTCACGACGCGGGCCGCGGGGGCGGCGCTCTTCTTCGGCACGCGGCTCCTGCAGCGCAGGTGCATCGTTCCGGCCGAGCGTATCGCCCTTGTAGACCCAGACCTTGACGCCGATGACGCCATAGGTCGTCTTGGCTTCGGACACGCCATAGTCGATGTCGGCACGCAGGGTGTGAAGCGGCACGCGACCTTCGCGGTACCACTCGCAACGTGCGATTTCGATGCCGTTCAAGCGGCCCGACGACATGATCTTGATGCCCTGGGCACCCAGACGCATCGCGTTCTGCATCGCGCGTTTCATCGCACGACGGAACATGATGCGCTTCTCGAGCTGCTGCGTGATGCTGTCGGCGATCAGCTTGGCATCGATTTCAGGCTTGCGCACTTCTTCGATGTTCACTGCCACCGGCACGCCCAACTGGCGAGCCAGTTCGCGCTTCAGGTTCTCGATGTCTTCGCCCTTCTTGCCGATCACGACGCCCGGACGTGCCGAGAAGATCGTGATGCGGGCATTCTTGGCAGGACGTTCGATCAGAACACGCGAAACGGACGCGTTCTTCAGCTTCGTCTTCAGGTACTCGCGCACCTTGATGTCTTCCGCCAGCATGCCAGCGAAATCCTTGTTGCTTGCGTACCAGCGGCTGGACCAGTTACGGCTCACCGACAAACGGAAGCCGGTAGGGTGGATTTTCTGTCCCATATCTTCCAGACCTTTTAGTTGCCGACCGTCACGTACACATGGCACGTGGGCTTGCTGATGCGATTGCCGCGGCCCTTTGCACGAGCGGAGAAACGCTTGAGCGTCGCACCCTGCTCGACGTAAATGGTCTTGATCTTCAGTTCGTCGATGTCGGCACCATCGTTGTGCTCGGCGTTCGCAATTGCGGACTCGACCACCTTCTTGATGATGACAGCGGCCTTCTTCTGCGTGAACTGCAGCGTGTTGAGCGCCTGATCCACCTTCTTGCCGCGAATCAGGTCAGCAACCAGCCGACCCTTGTCGACCGACAGACGAACGCCCCGGAGGACTGCACGTGTTTCCATGGTCTTTCCTTATTTCCGCACGACTTTTTTGTCGGCAGGGTGACCCTTGAAAGTCCGGGTGAGCGCGAACTCACCCAACTTGTGGCCCACCATTTGATCGGTGATATAGACCGGGACGTGCTGCTTGCCGTTGTGCACCGCAATGGTCAGCCCGATGAATTCGGGCAGGATCATCGAACGGCGCGACCAGGTCTTGATCGGCTTCTTGTCCTTCGTCGTGACGGCCTTGTCAGCCTTGGCCACCAGATGGTGGTCAACGAAAGGACCCTTTTTGAGAGAGCGAGTCATGGCTGTCCCTTACTTCTTGCGACGCGACACGACCATCACCTGGGTGCGCTTGTTGTTGCGGGTGCGGTAGCCCTTGGTCAGATTGCCCCAAGGATCGACAGGATGACGGCCTTCGCCGGTCTTGCCTTCGCCGCCACCGTGCGGGTGATCGACCGGGTTCATCACGACACCGCGAACCGTGGGTCGAATGCCCATCCAGCGCTTCACACCGGCCTTGCCCAGACGGCGCAGACTGTGTTCTTCGTTGGCCACTTCGCCGATGGTCGCGCGGCATTCGATGTGGATCTTGCGAACCTCACCCGAACGCATGCGAACCTGCGCGTACGTGCCTTCGCGCGCCAGCAAGGTTGCCGACGTACCGGCCGAACGGGCGATCTGCGCGCCAGCACCGGGCTTCAGCTCGATGCAATGGATCGTCGAACCGACGGGGATGTTGCGGATCGGCAGCGTGTTGCCCGCGCGGATGGGCGCTTCAGCACCGCTCATCAGCGTTGCGCCGGCTTCCAGGCCACGCGGAGCGATGATGTAGCGACGCTCGCCGTCTGCATAACAGACCAGCGCAATGTGGGCCGTACGGTTCGGGTCGTACTCGATGCGCTCGACCTTCGCCGGAATGCCGTCCTTGTTGCGCACGAAGTCGACGATGCGGTAATGGTGCTTGTGACCACCGCCACGATGCCGGATCGTGATGTGCCCGTTGTTGTTGCGGCCGGCATTCTGGAATTGCGATTCCAGCAGCGGCGCGTGCGGAGCACCCTTGTACAGGTGTTCACGCGTGACCTTCACCATGCCGCGTTGGCCTGGCGAGGTCGGTTTCATCTTGATGACAGCCATGGTTACGCAGCCTCCCCGGTGAGATTGAGCTCTTGGCCCGGCTTCAGCGTCACATAGGCCTTGCGAACGTTGTCGCGACGACCGATGGACTTGCCGAAACGCTTGGTCTTGCCCTTGGTGTTCACCACGGACACGCCCTTGACCTCAACCTTGAACATCAGCTGCACCGCAGCCTTGATCTCGTGCTTGGTCGCGTCCTGCAGCACCTTGAAGGTCACCGCGTTGGACTTTTCGGCCACCATGGTTGCCTTCTCGGACACCACGGGCGCCACCAGCACCTGCATCAACCGACCTTCGTCGAATTGTTTCGTTGCGGAGGAGCTCATGCGAACATCTCCTTCAGTTTGTCCATCGCACCCTTGGTGACCAGGACCTTCTTGTAATGCACCAGCGAGACCGGATCGGCGTAGCGCGGCTCGACGATCAGCACGTTGGCCAGGTTGCGCGAAGCCAGGTACAGGTTCTCGTCGACCTCGTCGGCGATCACCATGACGGAGGTCGCGAGGTTCATCGCCTTCAGGCGATCGGCCAGGACCTTGGTCTTGGGCGATGCGACGGTCAGCGAATCCACCACCGCCAGGCGGCCTTCACGGGCGAGCTGCGAGAAGATCGACGCCATGCCGGCGCGGTACATCTTCTTGTTGATCTTCTGCGTGAAGTTTTCATCGGGCATGTTCGGGAAGATCCGACCACCGCCGCGCCACAGCGGCGACGAGGTCATCCCTGCACGTGCACGACCGGTACCCTTCTGCTTGAACGGCTTCTTGGTCGAGTGCTTGACCTGCTCGCGGTCCTTCTGAGCGCGCGTGCCCTGGCGTGCGTTGGCCTGGTAGGCCACCACGACCTGGTGCACCAGATCTTCGTTGTAATCGCGACCGAACACTGTATCGGGAACGTCGACCTTCGACGCCGCCTGACCCTGGTCATTGAGGAGTTCGAGCTGCATCAGTTCGCTCCCTTGGAAACTTTGGCCTTCACGGCCGGACGAACGGTGACGAAGCCACCCTTCGAGCCAGGCACGGCGCCGCGGATCAGCAACAGCTGACGCGCTTCGTCGATGCGGATGACGTCGAGGTTCTGCGTCGTGACGGTGTCGACGCCGAGGTGACCCGACATCTTCTTGCCCGGGAACACACGGCCCGGATCCTGCGCCATCGAGATCGAGCCAGGGACATTGTGCGAACGGCTGTTACCGTGCGATGCCCGTTGCGACTTGAAGTGGTGGCGCTTGATGGTGCCGGTAAAGCCCTTGCCGATCGTCGTGCCCTGCACGTCGACCTTCTGGCCCACGGCGAACACAGCAGACACCGGGACGGCAGCGCCAGCCTGGTATTGCGCTGCGGCATCGGCGCTCACACGGAATTCCTGGATGATTTCGCCGGCTTCCACACCCGCCTTGGCGAGGTGGCCTGCTGCAGGCTTGGTCACACGCGAAGCTTTGCGCGCACCAAACGTCACCTGCAAGGCATCGTAGCCGTCGTTCTCTTGGGTCTTGATCTGGGTCACACGGTTGTTGGACACATCCACCACCGTGACGGGCACTGCATCGCCGTCATCGGTGAACAGACGCATCATGCCCACCTTGCGCCCCAGCAACCCGAGGGAGTTGCTCTGACTCATGTTTTTTCTCCGTAACTCCACCGCTGCAACTGCAATTGGCTGCAACGTCTTGACGTGGAGGACTGTTGATGAATCTCTGTCGGTCTATGCCAATACGGCAAAAATCAGCAGAGCCAAAAATTATAACGCGAACTGTGCCTTCAAGGCAAGTTCGCGTTATGCAGTCCCGGCGCAGCGCCGCCGGGACCTTTTCCGGTCAAGCCGGAAAACTTACTGCAGCTTGATCTCGACGTCGACGCCGGCCGGCAGGTCGAGCTTCATCAGCGCGTCCACGGTCTTGTCGGTCGGATCGACGATGTCCATCAGACGCTGGTGCGTGCGGATCTCGAACTGGTCGCGACTGGTCTTGTTGACGTGCGGCGAGCGCAGGATGTCGAAACGCTTCATGCGCGTCGGCAGGGGCACCGGGCCCTTGACGATGGCGCCCGTGCGCTTGGCGGTGTCGACGATCTCGGCTGCGGACTGGTCGATCAACTTGTAATCGAACGCCTTCAGGCGGATGCGGATCTTTTGCTTCGTAGACATGGTGGTTCCTTCTGCGTGTGCGTATTACGCAATGATCTTGGCAACCACACCGGCACCGACCGTCTTGCCGCCTTCGCGGATGGCGAAGCGCAGGCCTTCTTCCATCGCGATCGGGTTGATCAGCTTGACCGTGATGCTCACGTTGTCACCCGGCATGACCATTTCCTTGCCTTCGGGCAGTTCGATGGCGCCGGTCACGTCGGTCGTGCGGAAGTAGAACTGCGGGCGGTAGTTGTTGAAGAACGGCGTGTGACGGCCTCCTTCGTCCTTGCTCAGCACGTAGATCTCGCCCGTGAAGTGGGTGTGCGGCTTGATGCTACCCGGCTTGCACAGCACTTGGCCGCGTTCGACTTCTTCGCGCTTGGTGCCGCGCAGCAGGATGCCGACGTTGTCGCCCGCCTGGCCTTGGTCGAGCAGCTTCCTGAACATTTCCACGCCGGTGCAGGTGGTCTTTTGCGTGGGCTTGATGCCGACGATCTCGATTTCTTCACCGACCTTGACGATGCCGCGTTCGACACGGCCGGTCACGACGGTGCCGCGACCGGAGATGGAGAACACGTCTTCCACGGGCATCAGGAAGGCGCCGTCGATGGCGCGTTCTGGCGTGGGGATGTAGCTGTCGAGGGCATCGGCCAGCTTCATGATGGCGCCTTCACCCAGGTCACCCTTGTCGCCTTCCATGGCGAGCTTGGCGCTGCCGTGGATGATGGGGGTGGAGTCGCCAGGGAATTCGTATTTGTCGAGCAGTTCGCGCACTTCCATTTCGACGAGTTCGAGCAGCTCGGCGTCGTCGACCATGTCGCACTTGTTCAGGAACACGATGATGTAGGGCACGCCGACCTGGCGAGCCAGCAGGATGTGCTCACGGGTCTGGGGCATGGGGCCGTCTGCGGCCGAGCACACCAAAATCGCGCCGTCCATCTGGGCGGCGCCGGTGATCATGTTCTTCACGTAGTCGGCGTGGCCAGGGCAGTCGACGTGCGCGTAGTGGCGGTTGGCGGTTTCGTATTCGACGTGCGCGGTGTTGATGGTGATGCCGCGTGCCTTTTCTTCAGGTGCCGCGTCGATCTGGTCGTAGGCCTTGGCTTCGCCGCCGAACTTCTGCGCCAGGATCGTCGTGATCGCCGCCGTCAGCGTCGTCTTGCCGTGGTCAACGTGGCCGATCGTGCCCACGTTCACGTGGGGCTTCGTGCGTGTAAATTTCTCTTTTCCCATTTTCAATGCTCCAAAGAACGGTTCCCGTGATCAGGTTTAACGTCTGCACGGCGTTGCTGGATCGTCTCGCACGGGAACGAGACGGCACGCCGTCGCAGACAGGGTGAATGGATTACTTGGCGCGGGAGGCGACGATCGCCTCGGCCACGTTGCGAGGAGCTTCGGAGTAGTGCTTGAACTCCATCGTGTAGGTGGCGCGGCCCTGCGACATCGAACGCAGCGTCGTCGAATAGCCGAACATTTCGGACAATGGCACTTCGGCCTTGATCGCCTTGCCGCCGCCGACCATGTCGTCCATGCCCTGCACCATGCCGCGGCGTGACGACAGATCGCCCATCACGTTGCCTGCGTAGTCTTCCGGCGTCTCCACTTCCACGGCCATCATCGGCTCCAGGATCACGGGGCCGGCCTTGCGGCAGCCTTCCTTGAAACCGAAGATCGCGGCCATCTTGAATGCCAATTCGTTCGAGTCGACATCGTGGTACGAACCGAAGTGCAGCGTGACCTTGACGTCGACGACGGGATAGCCCGCCAGCACGCCCTGCGTCACGGCTTCGTGGATGCCCTTTTCCACCGCGGGAATGTATTCGCGCGGCACGACACCACCCTTGATCGCGTCGACGAACTCGATGCCCTTGCCAGCCTCGTTGGGTTCGATCTTCAGCACCACGTGGCCATATTGACCCTTGCCGCCCGACTGGCGAACGAACTTGCCTTCGGCATCTTCGATCGTCTTGCGGATCGTTTCGCGGTAGGCCACCTGCGGCTTGCCGACATTGGCTTCGACGCCGAATTCGCGCTTCATGCGGTCGACAATGATTTCGAGGTGCAACTCACCCATGCCGGCGATCAGCGTCTGGCCGGATTCTTCATCGGTCTTCACGCGGAACGAAGGATCTTCCTGGGCCAGGCGCTGCAGCGCGATGCCCATCTTTTCCTGGTCGGCCTTGGTCTTGGGCTCGACTGCCTGCGTGATCACCGGCTCCGGGAACACCATGCGCTCGAGCATCACGATCGCCGACGGATCGCACAGCGTTTCGCCGGTCGTCACGTCCTTCAGGCCCACGCAGGCAGCGATGTCGCCGGCACGGATTTCACTGACTTCTTCGCGGTTGTTCGCGTGCATCTGCACGATCCGGCCGATGCGCTCTTTCTTGCCACGGATCGGGTTGTAGACGCTGTCGCCCTTTTGCAGCACGCCGGAATAGACGCGCACAAAAGTCAGTTGGCCGACGAACGGATCGGTCATCAGCTTGAAGGCCAGTGCCGAGAATTTTTCGGTATCGCTGGCCTGCCGCACCACGGGCGCTTCGTCTTCGTCGGTACCCTGCACCGGCGGGATGTCCACAGGCGACGGCATGAATTCGATCACGGCGTCCAGCATGCGCTGCACACCCTTGTTCTTGAAAGCGGAGCCGCAATACATCGGCTGGATTTCGCTGGCGATCGTGCGCGCGCGAATGCCGGCCTTGATCTCCTCCTCGGTGAGCTCACCCTCTTCGAGGTACTTGTTCATCAGCTCTTCCGAAGCTTCGGCCGCAGCCTCCACCATCTTTTCGCGCCACGTCTTGGCGGTCTCCAGCAACTCGGCCGGAATCTCGCGATAGTCGAACTTCATGCCCTGCGTGGCTTCATCCCAGATGATGGCCTTCATCTTGATCAGGTCGACCACGCCCGTGAAGTTTTCTTCGGCACCGATCGGGATCACCATCGGAACCGGGCTGGCCTTCAGGCGGAGCTTCATCTGGTCCACGACCTTGAAGAAGTTGGCGCCGGTACGGTCCATCTTGTTCACGAAGGCCAGACGCGGCACCTTGTACTTGTTGGCCTGGCGCCAGACGGTTTCCGACTGCGGCTGCACGCCACCTACGGCGCAATACACCATGCAGGCTCCATCCAGCACGCGCATCGAACGCTCCACCTCGATGGTGAAGTCGACGTGACCCGGGGTGTCGATGATATTGATGCGGTGCTCGGGCAGGGAAGTGTCCATCCCCTTCCAGAAACAGGTGGTGGCAGCGGACGTGATCGTGATGCCACGCTCTTGCTCCTGCTCCATCCAGTCCATGGTGGCCGCGCCGTCATGCACTTCGCCAATCTTGTGGTTGACGCCGGTGTAGAAAAGAATGCGCTCGGTCGTGGTCGTCTTGCCAGCGTCGATATGCGCCGAGATGCCGATGTTGCGATAGCGCTCAATGGGGGTATGGCGAGCCATGGTAGATCCTAGGTTGATCTTTGGGATTCGGATGCTGCCTGCGCAGCGCTGCGGCGAAGCCGGCGGACGGAGCCCGGCGCGCCACACGGGACACGGTGCCAGCCCCGCACACACGCGGAGCCGCACCGGCGAGAGACAAAACTCAGAAGCGGAAGTGGCTGAATGCCTTGTTGGCTTCGGCCATGCGGTGCACTTCGTCGCGCTTCTTCATCGCACCACCGCGACCTTCGGTCGCTTCCATCAGCTCATTGGCCAGGCGCAGCGACATCGACTTCTCGCCGCGCTTGCGGGCGGCTTCCTTGATCCAGCGCATCGACAGCGCCAGACGGCGCACCGGCCGCACCTCGACGGGCACCTGGTAGTTCGCGCCACCGACACGGCGCGACTTCACTTCGACCATCGGCTTCACATTGTTGATGGCCATCGTGAAGGCTTCGACCGGGTCCTTGCCCGGATTCTTCTTCTCGATCTGCTCCAGCGCGCCGTAGATGATGCGCTCGGCAACAGCCTTCTTGCCGCCCTCCATGATCACGTTCATGAACTTGGACAGCTCGACATTGCCGAACTTGGGGTCCGGCAGGATTTCACGTTTGGGGACTTCGCGACGACGTGGCATTTTTTCACCTCTTTGCTTCAGTTGGCACCGTTTCAGGTACCGCGAGAGTCAACAAGAACTCTCACTTACTCGACCCGACACTGGGTCACTTCGTTCGATGTGCCCGCCAAGGCAACCGAACACCGCTCAATTGACAAGACGAAGGCTTAAGCCTTCTTGGGACGCTTCGCGCCGTACTTGGAACGCGACTGCTTGCGGTCTTTCACGCCTTGCAAGTCGAGCGAACCGCGCACGATGTGATAACGCACACCCGGCAGATCCTTGACACGGCCGCCGCGAACCAGCACCACGCTGTGTTCCTGCAGGTTGTGGCCTTCACCGCCGATGTACGAGATGACCTCGAAACCGTTGGTCAAACGCACCTTGGCGACCTTGCGAAGCGCCGAATTCGGCTTCTTCGGAGTCGTGGTGTACACGCGGGTGCAAACGCCGCGGCGCTGCGGCGAATTCTGCATCGCGGGGCTCTTCGACTTGATCGTCTCGACCTCGCGCCCCTGACGCACTAATTGGTTGATGGTTGGCACTAAAGCCTCCTTGCTGAGACGTCCCCAGACGTCGTAAAACGAAAACGTGAATCCCTTCGGAATTGTCCGAAAAGCCTTCGAGTATAGCTTTTTCGCCTGATGGCTGCAAATTCGGGCCGGACTGGTGGCCAGACCCGCACCGGCTACAGACCCTTGCAGGGCCCTATTTGATCCAGAGCCTCACCGCATCCCACGCCCGACCCAGGATGCCGGCCTGCTCGACCGTCTCCAGCGCTTGCAGTGGCACGTTCGCCAGCACGTGGTCGCCCAGCGTCACTTTCAGCGATCCGACGGCCTGCCCCTTGGCGAACGGCGCCACCAGCGGGTCGGGGCGCGCGACATCGGTCTTGATCTTGCTCGCCGAGCCGGCCGGCACGGCGACGACGATCGCCTCCGGGCGCCCGAGCTTCACGACGTTCTCCTTGCCCTTCCAGACCGACGGCGACGCGATCGCCTGGTTGGCATCGAACAGCTTGATCGCCTCGAACGCGGTGTAGCCCCAGTTCAGCAGCTTCTGCGATTCGTTGGCCCGGGCGTTCTCGCTCGAAGCCCCCAGCACGATCGCCAGCAACCGCCGACCAACGGTGGCAGAACCCGGGCTCGCCAGGTTCGGAAAATCCCGCTTCGCCGTCGTGATCATGCAATAGCCGGCCGCATCGGTATGGCCGGTCTTGAGCCCGTCGACGGAAGGGTCGCGAAACAGCAGCAGGTTGCGGTTGCTGTCGTTCGACGTCGGCGTGCCCTGGTAACGGTACTTCTTGATCGTGTAGTAGCGCACGTACTCGGGAAAGTCGTGCATCAGCCGCGTCGACAGGATGCTGAGGTCACGCGCGGTCGTCGTGTGACCAGCCTCGGTCAGCCCTTCCGGGTTCTTGTACGCAGTGGCCTTCATGCCCAGCGCCTTGGCCTGCTCGTTCATCAGCTGCACGAAGCGTTCGGCCGTGCCACCCACCGCTTCGGCCAGCGCCATCGTCGCGTCGTTGCCCGACTGCACGATCATGCCCTTGATCAGGTCCTCGACCGGCACTTGCATCTTCGGGTCGATGAACATGCGCGAACCCGGCATCTTCCAGGCACGCTCGCTGACCGGCAGCGTCTGCTGCAGCGTCAGCTTCTTGGCCTTCAGCGCATCGAACACCAGGTAGGCGGTCATCAGCTTGGTCAGCGAGGCCGGCTCGACCTGCATGTCCGCATCCTTCTCCAGCAGCATCTGGTTCGCGGTGATGTCCAGCAGCAGATAGGCGCGGGCCGCGACTTCGGGGCCCTGCAAGGATTGCGCCGCGGCGGAGCAGCAGAACAGGACGGACAACAGCGGCGCCCACAGCGCCTTCAGGAAACGGTTCATTGGATGTGACTGGATTGGATGGGCCATGGGCGGCGACCGCCGCAGGCCCGCACGACTACTGGGAAAGATCGGACGACAGGTGGCGCACCACCAGACTCTTGAGCAACGGCAATTGTCCGTGAAAGAAATGCCCGCCCCCGGGAATCACGGTAACAGGCAGTGACTGTGGACGCGCCCAGTCCATCACCGCGGACAGCGGCACCGTGTCGTCGTGTTCGCCATGCAGCACCAGCGTGCGCAGATGGGCCTCAGGCGGCAGTGCCGGCACATCGAACCGCGCGGCGGCCGTACCGACGAACACCAGCCGTTCCGCCGGCCGTTGCGGCCACAGGGCCTGCAGCGCGCGGATCGTCACGAACGAGCCGAACGAGAAACCCGCCAGTGCGATCGGCACCGACGGGTCCGGCGCCGCCTGCGCGACCACGGCCAGGAAATCATCGGTCTCGCCCCGGCCCTCGTCGTGCGTGCCGGCGCTCTGGCCGACGCCGCGAAAGTTGAACCGCAGCGCCATCCAGCCGCATTGCACGAAGGCCCGCGCCAGCGTCTGCACGACCTTGTTGTCCATCGTGCCGCCGAACAGCGGATGCGGATGCGCGATCACCACGGTACCCCGGCTCTCTTGCCCAGCCACCGGCAGGTCGCGCAGCGCCTCGATGGCGCCCGCCGCGCCTTGCAGCATCAGCCGTTCCGTCGACGCGTTCATCGGCTCAACGACCCAGATGCGGCGGCGTCAGCAGCCGCTCGACGACCTGGCCGTTCTTCAGGTGCGATTCGACGATCTCGTCGATGTCCTGTGCGTCGACGTAGCTGTACCAGACGGCCTCCGGGTACACCACCAGCACCGGCCCCGCCGCGCAACGGTCCAGGCAACCGGCCTTGTTGACGCGCACCTTGCCGGGCCCTGCCAGGCCGGCCTTCTTCACCGCCGATTTGCAACGGTCGAAGTTCTCCTGCGCATGGTGCGCAGCGCAGCAGTCCTCGCCGTTCTTGCGTTCATTCAAGCAGAAGAACACATGCCGTTCGTAGTACGACGGCGGCGTGGTCGTGTCCGGCGTGGCGCCGTTTGTGCTGGAGTGGCTCATGCGGCCATTCTAGTTTTCAGCCACGCGGCACGTCTTCGGCATGGGATAGGCGGTGCACCACGTAGACCACGGCGGCAAACGGCCACAACCAGCCCAGCCACTGCGCCAGCCCGTGGAAACGGATGAAGCGGCCCTGCTCCCAGGTCTGCAGCGTCTGCGCGAAGTAGGCGCTGGTCGGCGCCTGGTTCAGCACACTCAGGTGCAGCACCAGCGCGAGCAGGGCCAGCGCAGCGCAGCCCCGGGCCGGCACTGGCAGCAGCAGCACCGACAGCACCAGTCCCGCGGTCCAGCCCACACGCACTGGAAGGGTCCACCATTCCCAGGCGTGGGCCGGGCCATAACTCAGCGCGGCCGACAGCGCCGTGGCGCCGACGCCCAGCAGCGTCAGCACCAGCAGGAACACCGCGCGCCGGCGCTTGCCGGACACCACGCCATAGCCGATCAGGCAGGGAATCAGCGCGCCCAGCATCACACAGACCAGTTCCGCGCCCGGCACCATCGGCTGCAGCTCGATGTCACGCACCGGCAGCCAATCGAGAAACGGCGTGTCGGCCAGCATGTCGACCACACTGCTCTCCACCCGCTCCAGCACCTGGCCCAGGCCCAGCGGCACCGCCGCGGGAAACAGCAGTGCCCAGGGCCACAAGGCCAGCAGCACCATCGCACCACGCGCGTTGGCCGACAGCCAGCGCGCACGGAAACGGTTCCACTGGTCGATCGTGCCGGCCCGCTGCAGGCCGCGGGCGATCACCGCGCCGACGAAGCTGCCGCAGGTGTTGAGCGCGAAGTCGACGTTCGACGGCACGCGCGACGGCAGATAACTCTGCAGCGTCTCCATCAGCAACGAGATGCTGGCGCCGGCCAGCGTCGCCAGCGCGATCGGCCAGCGCGTGCGGCGCGTGCGCAGCCCGCTGAGTGCGAACAGGAAACCCAGCGGCGCATAGCCCAGCACATTGGTGTGCACGTCGAACCAGGTCCAGTAGCGTGGCAGCGACGCCGTGAGAAAACCCCAGGGCAAAAGGCCCTGGTCACGCCAGTCGGTGAACGGGTAGAGGCTGGCATAGACCACCAGCCCGGCGTAGATCAGTGCCAGTGGCCAGGCCGAAGTCTTGTGCATCGGAAGAGCGGCCTGGGCGTGCCGGTCAGAACGGCTTGACCACCACCAGCACCACCGCAGCCAGCAGCAACAGCACCGGGACCTCGTTGAACCAGCGGTACCACACGTGGCTGCGCACCGGCCCGCCCGCGCGGAAGCGGCGCAGTTGCAGACCGCAGGCATGGTGGTAGCCCAGCACCAGCACCACGATGCCCAGCTTGGCGTGCATCCAGCCATTGCCCGCCGAGGCCGGCCCGCGTCCGATGCCATACCCCAGCCACAACCACAGCCCGAGCGCCAGGGCTGGCACGGCCAGGATGGTGGTGAAGCGCATCAGCTTGCCGGCCATCAACAACAGCCGCTGGCGCTCGGCGTCGGAGCCTGCCGGCACCATGGCCAGATTCACGAAGATGCGGGGAAGGTAGAACAGACCTGCGAACCAGCTCGCGACGAACACGATGTGAAAGGACTTGACCCAGAGCATGCCGCGCAGTGTAAGGGCCTGCTGCGGCCGCGGGCGCCCAAAAAAATGCCCCGACCATCGGGCCGGGGCGGGAAGCCCGTTCGCTGTGACACGTCGAGGCGCCCGCTCAGGGAGGTGAAGCGGGAGGGCGGCGGACCGCCCCCTTGGCAATCTAGCAAACACGGCCACGGCTTACAAGAGCGATTCCCCCGAGCGCCTGCGCAGGTGTGGCGTTCAGGCACAATTTTCCCCATGACCTCTCCCGCCTACTCTCCGTTCGCCGCCTATCCCGCCGGCCGGCCGCGCCGCCTGCGCCGCGACGCGTTCACCCGCAACCTGGTGCGCGAACATGCGTTGACCGCACACGACCTGATCTATCCGGTGTTCGTGCTCGACGGGCACCAGCGTCGCGAAAAAGTCGACTCCATGCCCGGCGTCGAACGCCTGAGCCTCGACCAGCTGCTGCCCGTCGCCGAAGAATGCGTGCGGCTGCAGATCCCGGTGATGGCGTTGTTTCCGGTGGTCGACCCGTCGTTGAAAACCTATGACGGCGCCGAGGCCTGCAACCCCGACGGCCTGGTGCCGAAGGTCGTGCGCGCGCTGAAGGACCGTTTCCCCGAACTGGGCGTGATGACCGACGTGGCGCTCGACCCCTACACCAGCCATGGCCAGGACGGCCTTCCCGACGACAGCGGCTACATCCTGAACGACGAGACCATCGAGGTGCTGGTGCGCCAGGCGCTGACCCAGGCCGAGGCCGGCGTCGACATCGTCGCGCCCAGCGACATGATGGACGGCCGCATCGGCGCGATCCGCCAGGCGCTCGAATCGCGCAAGCTGATCCACACCCGCATCATGGCCTACAGCGCCAAGTACGCCTCGGCGTTCTATGGTCCGTTCCGCGACGCGGTCGGCTCGGCCGCCAACCTGGGCAAGAGCAACAAGAAGGTCTACCAGATGGACCCGGGCAACACCGACGAGGCGCTGCGCGAAGTGGCGATCGACATCGCCGAGGGCGCCGACATGGTGATGGTCAAGCCCGGCATGCCCTACCTCGACGTGGTGCGCCGCGTGAAAGACGCGTTCGGCGTGCCGACCTTCGCCTACCAGGTCAGCGGCGAGTACGCGATGCTGAAGGCCGCGGCGCAGAACGGCTGGCTCGACCACGACGCCGTGATGCTGGAAAGCCTGCTCGCCTTCAAGCGGGCGGGGGCCAACGGCGTGCTGACCTACTTCGCGCTCGACGCCGCCCGCCTGTTGAAGGCCGGCTGAGCCCGGCCGGCACCGCCCGATGCGCATCTTCCAGATCAACGGCCTGCACGTCGCCGAAGCCGATGTGCTGCCCACGCAGTTGCCGGCCAGCGGCTTCGTGTGGATCGCCTGCGCGCGCGACGAGTTCAAGGACCAGCTCACGCGGGTCCAGGCCACGCTCCAGCAGCTGTGCGGCATCCAGCTGGTCGACCTGCACGTGTCCGACCTGTTGAACCGGCAGTTGCCGTCGCACTACGACTTCACCTCACAGTACGACCTGCTGGTGTTCCGGCGCCTGGCGGCCGGCCACGGTGAAGCCGCCGTCCCGGCCGCCATCGCGCCGGTCGCCACCGCAGCGCCGGCGACATCCACACCAGAGGCCGCCGCCGCGCCAGTCCGCCGCACCGGGCCGCCCGTGCTGCGGCGCATCGACACCAGTCCGGTCGGCTTTGCCGTGTTCGACCGCGTGCTGCTGACGGTGCACCCGAACGACTGCGCGGTGCGCGACGCCTTCGCCGCCCGGCTGCTGCAGGCCGCAGCGATGGACGCCCGCGACGGCGGCGTCGTGCGCCAGCCCACAAGCCCGCCCGACCTGATGCTGCGCATCGTCAACCAGATGGTCGATGGTTACCTCGAGCTGCGACGCGAACTCACCAAGCAGATCGACCACTGGCAGGCCGAGTTGCTGAACCCGCGGGCCCGGTTCCAGAACTGGTCGACCCTGCTCGACGTGCGTCTGGGACTGCACCACCTGGACGAGATCTGCGAAGACCAGCGCTCCGCGGTGCAGGACTGGATCGATGCGCTCGAGGCCTGGCCCGAGGGCGAGACCCCGGCCGCGCAGCGCGAGCGCGACCTGCTGGCGGTGCGCAGCCGCGACGTGCTGGAGCACATCGAACGCGTGGTGCACCACGTACAGCGGCTAGAGCAGAGCGCCGAGACCGCCGTGCAGATGCACTTCAGCGTGCAGGGCAACCGCACGAATGACATCATGCGCACGCTGACCGTGCTGACGGCCGTGTTCCTGCCGCTGAACCTGATCGCCGGCATCTTCGGCATGAACTTCGAGTTCATCCCGCTGGTCCACCGGCAGGGCGGCTTCTGGTGGGCGCTGGGGGCGATGTGCCTGACCGCGCTGGTGCTGGTGGTCTGGTTCTTCCGCAAGCGTTATCTGGTCACGCGCAGCGGCACACGCTAGCGCGCGGGGGCGTCGACGCACCTGCTATCAGGGCTGCGCGTCCGGCAGGTAGATCTGCGCCAGCCCCTGCTTGATTGCGTCAACGATCTGCTCGCGCCGCAGGCCGATGTGCGTGCCCAGATGGCGCTCGCCGGCAGCCCAGTCGCGCGCCTTCAGCGCCCGTGCGATCTGCTGGTGCTCCTTCTGCGTCGAATCCCGGCCGACCTTCTCCATGTCGATCCAGCGGATGAAGCGGATGCGTTCGTTCAGGCTGACCAGCATGCGCCGCAGCTCGGCATTGCCGGCCATGTCGGCGATGCGCAGGTGGAAGGCTTCGTCCAGTTCGACCAGCGCGCGCACCGGCGTGGCCGGCGGCACCGTCTTACTCTGCTCGAGGTAGGCCTGCAGCTCCTGGATCTGCGCCTCGGTGGCGCGTTCGGTCGCCAGCCGCAGGCACTCGCGCTCGACCGCCAGCCGCGCCTCGTACAGGTCCTGCATCTCCTGGATGTCGAGCGGACGCCGTGCGAAACCGCGGGCCGACTCGACCAGGAAACCATCGGTCGCCAGCCGGTTCAGCGCCTCGCGCACCGGCGTACGGCTCACACCCAACCGGCTGGCCAGCTCGATCTCGCTCAGCCGCTCGCCGGGCTTCAGCTGGTAGGAGATCGCCATGTCGCGCAAGGTATTGAGCACCCCCGAGCCGCGCTGGCGGCGCATCTTGGAAATCGGTGACGTGGCTGGCTTCATCGCGCTGGCATCCCCTGTGTCGGCCCCTGTGGCGGGGCATTGCGTGTCTCTCGTTTTTAAGTATACTTAAATTTATACTGAACCGCAGAGAACCATGACCACAGACAACCCGACCTCCAAGATCAACGGCGCCGACGCGCTGGTCCGCATGCTCCAGCTCAACGGCGTGAAGCACATCTTCGGCCTGTGCGGCGACACCAGCCTGCCCTTCTACGACGCGATGGCCCGGCTTGACCACGGCATCGACCACGTGCTCACGCGCGACGAGCGCAGCGCCGGCTACATGGCCGATGGCTACGCACGGGTGACCGGCAAGGTGGGCGTGTGCGAAGGCCCGAGCGGCGGCGGCGCCACCTACCTGCTGCCGGGCCTGGTGGAGGCCAACGAATCGTCGATCGCGGTGCTGGGCATCACCTCCGACGTGTCGGTCGGCTCGCGCGGCAAGTACCCGCTGACCGAACTGGACCAGCAGGCGCTGTACAAGCCGCTGACCAAGTGGAACACCACGGTCGACCGCGTTGACCAGATCCCCGGCGCCGTGCGCGGCGCGTTCCGCGCGATGACCACCGGCAAGCCCGGCGCCGCCCACATCTGCCTGCCCTACGACCTGCAGAAGCACGAGGCCGACCCGACCGACCTGTGGGCACAACCGGGCCACGACCGCTTCCCCGCGATGCGCAGCGCGCCGGATCCGGCCGCCATCGCGCGGGCCGCAGACCGCCTGGCCGCCGCCCGCGCGCCCGTCATCATCTGCGGCGGCGGCGTGGTGATCGCCGGCGCCTGCGATGCGCTCGACACGCTGGCCACGCTGCTCGACGCGCCGGTCTGCACCACCGTCAGCGGCCAGGGCAGCCTGGCCGACAACCACCCGCTGAACGTCGGCGTGATCGGTGCCAACGGCGGCATCGACGCTACGCGCGACGTGGTCAAGCAGGCCGACCTGGTGCTGTTCATCGGCTGCCGTGCCGGATCGACCACCACCGAGAACTGGCGTGTGCCGGCCCGCAACGTGCCGATCCTGCACATCGACGCCGACGCGATGGTGATCGGCACCAACTACCGCACCGAGGTCGCGATGGTCGGCGACGCACTGCTGGCGCTGCAGGCCCTGCACCAGGAGGTGCAGAGCCGGCTCGCAGGCAAACACCACGCAGGCGGCAACGGCCGCGCCCTGGCCGGCGCCGCACGCGCAGCCAAGCAGCAGAAGTTCGGCCCGCTGGCCGCCTCGCTCGACACCCCGATCAAGCCCGAGCGCGTGGTCGACCTGCTGAACCGCCTGCTGCCGCAGGACGCGGTCGTCGTGGCCGACCCCGGCACGCCCTGCCCCTACTTCTCGGCCTACTTCAACAGCGCCCGCTCGGGCCGCCAGTTCATCACCAACCGCGCGCACGGTGCGCTGGGCTTCTCGCTGGCCGCCGGCATCGGCGCCCAGGTGGGCCGGCCCAACGCACCGGTGGTGTCGGTGATGGGCGACGGCAGCTTCGGCTTCACCTGCGGCGAGATGGAAACGCTGGTGCGCCGCAAGATCCCGCTGAAGATGGTGGTGTTCTCCAATGCCGTGTTCGGCTGGATCAAGGCCAGCCAGAAAGAGGGCTACGGCCAGCGTTACTTCTCGGTCGACTTCAGCCGCACCGACCATGCCCGTGTGGCCGAAGCCTTCGGCGTGAAGGCCTGGCGCGTCGCCGACCCGGCCGAACTCGAAGGCGCGCTGCGCGCCGCGCTGGCGCATGATGGACCAGCCTTGATCGACGTGATCTCGCAGGAATTGCAGGACACCGCCGTCCCGGTCAGCGCCTGGATGGGTTGACCCGCCACCCATTTCGATTCTTCAACTTCAAGAGCAATCACCGCATGTCCAACTCTCTCTTCCGCCCGGCCCGCCGCCACGCCCTGCGAGCCGGCGCACTGGCCACCGCCAGCCTGCTGGGCCTGCCGGCCTTCGCGCAGGGCGACGCCCCGCTGCGCCTGGTCGTCACCTTCCCGCCCGGCGGCAGCAGCGACATCGCCGCGCGCATCATGCAGCCCAAGCTGACCGAACGCCTGGGCCGCAGCGTCGTGGTCGAGAACCGCACCGGCGCGGCCAGCCAGGTCGGCACGCAGTTCGTCGCGCGCTCCGCGCCGGACGGCAACACGCTGCTGGTGGCCTTCGACACCCACGCGATCAACGCGGTGGCCAAACCCAAGCTGCCCTACGACACCTTCAAGGATTTCTCCGGCGTCACGCTGGCGCTGCGTTTCCCGCTGGTGATCGGCGCCGCGGCGTCGGTGCCGGGCAAGGATCTGCGCAGCTTCCTCGAAGCCGCCAAGGCCGCCCCCAACAAGTACAACTACGCCTCGACCGGCCTGGGTTCGATGAACCACCTGGTGGGCGAAGACATCAAGCGCCGCTCGGGCGCCGAGATCCTGCACGTGCCGTTCAGCGGCGGCGGCCCGGCCGTGCAGGCCGTGGTGAGCGAAGTCTCCAGCCTGACGCTGCTGAGCTACGCCGCGCTGCGCGGCCAGATCGCCGCCGGCAAGATCAAGCCGCTGGCCGTCACCGGCGCCAAGCGGCTGCCCGAGCTGCCGGACGTGCCCACCGTGGCCGAATCGGGTTTCCCCGGCTTCGAGGCCTATTCGTGGACCGGCATCTTCGCGCCCTCGGCCACGCCACCCGCCACGCTGCGCAAGCTGACCGAAGACTTCCAGTTCGTGCTGAACGACCCTGAGGTCAAGCAGAAGCTCACCGCTGCCGGCTTCGAGGTGATGGCCACCGACGGCCCGGGCGTCGACCGCTACACGCGTGAGCAGTACGAACGCTGGAGCGCCTTCGTCAAGGCGACGCAGATCAAGCTGGAAGAGTGAGCGCCAGGCATCGGGCGAGCGTTCAACTCGCGACGATGCCCAGCTTGCGGATGATCGCGCCGTAGCGGTCGTAGTCGGCCTTGATCGCGCTGGCCAGTTCGTCCGGCGAACTACCGACCGGCACGATGCCGATGGTGCGCAGCTTCTGCTCCAGCTCGGGCAGTTTCAGCACGTCGGCCACGTCGCGCTGGATCTTCTTCACGACCTCGGCGTCCATCCCCGCCGGGCCCACCAGCGCGTACCAGGACACGGCTTCGAAGCCCGGCAGATTGGCGGCGGCCGCGATCGTCGGCACGCCGGGCAGCAGATCGCTCGGCCTGGCGCTGGCCACGCCCACCGCGATGAGTTTTCCGCTCTGGATATGCGGCATCACCGACGGTACCTGCGCCACCATCATGTCGACCGTACCGCCCAGCAGGTCGCGCACCGCATCGCCCACGCCCTTGTAGGCCACGTGCAGCGTCTGCACACCGCCCATCGCGTTCAGCAGCTCGCCGCCCATGTGGGCCTGCGTGCCGACACCGCCCGAGGCGAAGGTCAGCTTGCCGGGCTGGGCCCTGGCGCGCGCCATCAGCTCGGCCATCGTCCTGATGCCGAGTCCGGCGTTGACGACGAGCACGTTCTCGACCGACCCGACCAGCGTGATCGGCGTGAAGTCTCGGCGCACGTCGAAGCTCAGGCCCGGGTACAGGTGCGGGTTGATCGCGAGGTTGCCCACCGGCGCCGAGGTCAGCGTGTAGCCGTCCGGCGCGGCCTTGGCGCCCAGCGCCATGCCGATGTTGCCGGCGGCACCGGTCTTGTTCTCCACCACCACCGCCTGGCCCCACACGGTGGTGAGCTTCTCACCGAGGAAGCGCGGCAGCGAGTCGGCCGCCCCGCCGGGACCGAAGGGCACGATGATGTGCACCGGCTTCGTCGGAAACGGCGTGGCGGCCACGGCGCGCTGCATCATCGTGGGCAGGCCCGCGATGGCGGAGGTCGACAGGGCGGTCTCGAGAAGTCGGCGGCGCGTGATCATGGGGAAGCTCCAGGCAAGGTTGAGAAAGCCGCAAGCGGCGGGCGGATGAAAGATCAATCAGGATCTCGGTAGCAGGCCGGGCAAAACGCAATCGGGCACACTTCGTCGGCGGTCCGGCCCAGCGGGTCGGACTTGTGCCAGCCGCCCCAGATTTCCTCGGCCGAGGCCTGGGCACGTTCGCGGATCGCATCGAGGTCGACGCCGGGGATCACGCCGCCTTCCATGCGCACCACGCCGCCGACGATCACGGTGTCGACGTCGTCGCCCACCCCGCACTCCACCACCGCCTGGATCGGGTCGCGGAACGGCCCCATGCGCAGCGTGCCGCGTGCCGTCAGGTCGATCAGGATGATGTCGGCGCGTGCGCCGGGGGCGAGCTTGCCCAGGTCGTCGCGGCCCAGCGACTTCGCGCCGTTCAGCGTGGCGGCAGTGAACACCTCGGCGGCGGTGGCCGACTTGTAGTCGTGGCTCATCGTCTTGCCGTGGTAGGACGCCGCGCGCATGTTCTGCACCATGTCGCGCGGGTAGGTATCGGTGCCCAGCGCGATGTTGATGCCGAGTTCGCGGTAGCGGCGCCAGTTGTCGAGCACACGTGCGCGCCGCACGATGTTGATCGCGCAATGCGAGATCGACACGCCGGCCTCGCCCATCAGCCGCAGGTCGCGCGCACCGGGGTAGTTGAGGCGCACGCTGTCCGACGGCAGGTTGCCGTGGCCGATGTTGAGTGTGGGGCGCAGCATGCCGGCCTCGTGCAGCAGCTCGATCGGCGTCTTGCGGTGCTCGCGCACCACTTCGTAGAACTCGATGATGCTGTAGGCCGCGTGCGTGGCCATCGGCATGTTCATGCGGTCGGCGGCCTCGGCCGTCAGGCGCAGCAGTTCGGGGCTGGTGGTCTCGACCTCGCGCGGCACCAGGATGCCATTGACGAGGCCGTCGCCCGCGCCGTGGTTGCGCTCGATCCAGCGGATGGCCTCGGCGAACTCGCGGTGCCCGTTCTCTTCGTCGGTGATGCGTTTCAGGCGGCCATGTTCGTCGCCGACCCAGCGGCCCGAGTCGTAGCCCGGGCCGAGAAAACCGCGCACGCCGAGCTTCAGGCATTGCTCCTTCAGCGACTCCTGGATCAGCCGCTGGCTGCCGTATTCGACGAAGCTGGTGATGCCGTTGCGCAGCAGCTCGGCCACGGTGAACAGCGCATGGAACTCGCGCGCGCCGTCGGCACCGGTGTCCTCGGGCCGCAGGTATCGCACGTCGCCTTCGACCCGCGTGCCCTCCTTCGGCACGCTGATCTCCAGGAACGGCTGGCCGAAGAAATCGCCGCGCCCCTGGTCGCTGATCAGCCGGTGCGAGGCCCGGTGGCCCGAGTGCACGTGCGTGTCGATGAAGCCCGGCGCCACCAGCTTGCCCGCCGCGTCGATCACGCGGTCGACATGGCCCTCGAACCGCGGCCCGACATAGACGATGCGGTCGCCCTCGATCACCACCTCGTGGCCCTTGCCCATGGTGTGCTGGCCGGCCGTGTGGCCGACGACCCAACCGCCTCGGATGCTGGTGCGCATGTGTCTGTTCTCCTGTGTGTTGTCTCTGGGGTTCTGCTCAGCCAGGGTTGACTGCGGCAGGGTCGAAGGTTTCGAGCGCCGGCAGCCGGTGCACTGCATGGGCCTCGTCGAGCCAGCGGGCGATCACCGCGTAGTCGCCGCGCACGAAGGGCAGCACGCCGCGCAGGCCGAAGGCTTCGCGGTCCGGCGCGGGCAGCCTGGCGATGCCGGCCTGCGTGGCGCGCAGCAGCGTGGCGACGGGTGCTCCGGCCGCAGCGATGAAAGGCAGGCCGGGCGTCGGCTCGGTCGTGGCCAGGGCCCTGAGGCCATTCGCGCGCGGGTCGACACCTTGGCTCATGCGCCAGGTCACCGAGTCGATGGCCGCGATGTCGGCCGCCGCCAGCGCCACCGCCTGCATCGCCGCGCCGTGCGAACCGGTCACCAGTGCACGGCCGAAGAACTGCCCGCCCTGCGCGTACGGCGCCGCGGCGCGCAGCATGGCGCCGTAGCCCGATTGCGAATCCGTGCCGTTCAGCGCCAGCGTGGCGCCCAGGAACTGGGCGAGCCGGTCGCGCGCATCGTCGCTGCGCACCACCAGCGTGCTGTGGTAGAAGCCCGGCGGGCAGCCGGCCACGCCGTAGTCCGGCGTGCCGACCAGCACGACCTTCTCGTGCAGCCGGGTGATGTAGGGCAGGCCGCAGGTCTGGCCCAGCACCAGGTGCGTGTGCAGCCAGCCGTCCATGCGCGGCGGCGCACGGTCCACCGCGTCGGGCGCGTCCAGGCCCTCGGCCCGGATCGCATCGCGCAGCGCGTGCCACAGCGCGTCGGCGTGCTGGCGCCGGCCAGGCACGTCGTACATCGGCAGGAACGCCAGCGCGCTCACTGGAGTACCTTCGGCTGCGCCTGCGGTGCGAGCTTGCTTGGGGCGGCCCGGCGCTGCGCTCGTGCGCCGCCTGCTTCGCGCCGGCCTGCGGCGCGTGATGCTGTCAGCCGGCCGGGGATGGTGGCGGGGGCGGACCGCCGTCGTGCGAGATCACCTGGCGCAGCAGGTCGAGAAACACCTGCTGGTCGCCGGCCTGCAAGGTGCCGACGATGCGCTGGTGGGCGCGCTGGGCACCCGGGTCGACCTGCTTCACCAGCGCCAGGCCGGCGGGCAACAGCGTCAGCAGCCGCCTGCGGCCATGCGAAGGATGCACCCGCACGTCCAGATAGCCGCGCGCCTGCAGACGGCGCACGACCTCGGAGACATTGGTGCGGTCCATGCCGACCTCCACCGCCAGCTCGCTCTGCTCGATCTCGCCACGCTGGCACAGCAGCGAGAGCACGGTGAACTGCACCGGCGTGATGTCGATGGCGCCGGTCTCCTCGACGAAGAGCGCCAGGTGCATCTGGTGCAGCCGCCGGATCAGATAACCCACCTTGGTGGTCATCGGCTGGGCCGCGAACAGCCGCGCGGCAGCGGGGCGCGCGGCGGCTTTGCGGGCCGGCGCGGAACGAACAGGATCGGGAGCGCGTCGCGTCATGCAGGAGTCGATCGATGGAAGACACGGCATTTTCCTCTTGGCATGTCAATGCAAGTACACTGACATTCAAAAGCAAAATGCGGACCACGCCGCATGCGCCGCAATGGTGCAAGGCTGGACCCACCCCGTTTGGCCGGCCTCACTGCGTGTAGTCCGTCCACGGGCGGCCGCCAGAGGCGGCTGCTCTTCGGCGCCGTCCAAGCCTGCGCAGGCAGGCTTGGAGCCGCGGCCCTCAGCCCCTCAAGAGGCGCACCCAGCGGCCGGGCAAAGCCCGTTCCGCGGGTGCACTCGCATGGCCTGCTCCGCGGCCTCTCGAATTGCGCTGGTGCCCTCCCGTTCACTGGCTACGCGGGCCGCCCAGCGCAATGGACGCGAAGATGGATCAGGCGGCCAGTGCCAGCTCCAGCGGCTGCCTTGCCCGGAACGCCCACTTCGGCCCCAGCCGGAACGACTCGAGCTTGGTCGACGTGGCCTCGGCGAAGAACATGCTCTCGTCGAGCCCGAAGCGTTCGAACGCACGGCGCTGGCGCACCGAGCGGCGCCGCAGGTCACCTTCGAAAGCATTGCTGTCGCTGCGCGATTGTTCGAAGAACGCGGCGGCGCGCTGCAGTCCTTCCAGCGCCTCGGGCGTGACCGCCGGCACGGCGCGCGGAGCCGACAGGCGGTTCTGCGTGATGAACGGGTTCTTGCCCACCAGCAGGCCCCAGGAGCGCAGGCCTTCGACCGGGTCGACGCACAGCGCCTCGAGCTTGGTCAGGCCGAAGTCGCGCGCGAGTGCGAGCCGCACCGCCAGCCACGGGTCGCTCTGGCGCACCTGCTCGATCGTCACCCGTGCCGCATCGTCGTCGCCGGCCAGCGGCAGCACCAGCGAGCGCAGCAACCGGTTGGCATGCATGTCGTGCTGCTGCGCGGCCGCGTGCAGCCAGTGGATCGCCTGCTCCGTTTCGGCCAGCGTGCCCGACGAACGCAGCATCAACGCACCCAGCTTGCGCTGCGCTTCGGCCTGGCCCAGCGTCGCGGCCTTCTCGAGGAAGAAGCGCGCCATCTGCGGGTTGGACACCGAGAGGCGGTGGTCCGCATGCATCGTGTAGAGGTGCAGCCAGGCATCGTTGCAACCTGCATCGGCCGCACGCAGCAGCAGCGCGACGCCCTTGCGCATGTTGGTGGTGCCGCTCAGCACGGCCGGCTCCAGCTTGCCGACCGGGATGCCGCACATCGCCCGGCCCAGCGCATAGGCGGCGTCGCGGTCGCCCCGGGCCACGCCGAGCTCCAGGCTGGCTTCGATGCAGTCCGGTGTCAGGCCGCGCAGGCCTTGCCCGGAGCTTTCGGCCAGCTGCACCGTGGCGCTGACGAGTTCTGCCAGTTCGGGGGTCAACGCCGGTGCCAGCACCAGCGCCATGTGCAGGCAGTCGGCCAGCAGCTCGGGGTTGCGGTCTTCACGCGCCAGGCGCGCCGCCATCAGCGCCACCTGCGCCGCATCGAACAGCGCCGTGTGTTGCGACAGCGTCTGCACCAGCACCTGCAGTGCATCGTCCGCACGGGCCTGCTGCATCGCGGCCAGTGCCTGGCGTGCGGCGGGATGGCCGGTGGCATCGGCCGCATCGAGCCACGGACGGCCTTCGGCCACCCGGCTGCGTTTCAGGCACAGCCACACGCCGAGCTTGATCTGCGCGATGGCGCTGCCACCGGCGGCAGCACGCTGCAGTGCACCTAGCTGCTGCAGCTGCACGATGTCCTGCAAGGGCAGGTTCTCGGCAATGATCTTCGCGGTCTCCGGCCGGTCGCGCACCGTGGGGTGCGAAAGATAGTCGAGGCCGGTGGCGATGTGCTGCGGAAAACCGTCGCCACCGAGCAGGTAGCGGCGCCCTGCTTCACTGCGGGCGGCGGCATCGCCTTGTCGGGCCAACGCGAGTAATTGAATGTCCTGTCGACGCATCTCTGACTCCTTGTTCCTGTGGTACGGACGGCACATCGGTTCGCTTTGCAAGCGGTCCCGCATGCGCCGGGTCCCTCGTCTGGGATGAAAGGAAGAATAGAAATGCGCGCCTGACACGAACATGGCGCGAACATGACATTTGCGTCATGTTGAGAACCGAAGTCCTCAATGAAAAAACCCGCGTCCCATGCAAATGGAACGCGGGCATCAAGCGCACGGCCCGTGTGCGCAAACCTTGGAGAGAGCCGGGATCAGAACGAGTGGCGCAGACCGATGTCCAGGCCGCTGGAGTTGTCGCTGGCCGTGTTCAACACACCGCCGTTCAGCGCAATGCCAGCACCGTTCTTGTTCTTCACGTGGGCGTAGGTCGAGTAGATCGCGGTACGCTTGGACAGGCTGTACACATAGCCCAGAGCGATCTTGTTGGCTTCCGGCTCGACACCCAGTTCACGCTTGTACGAAGAGTACGAAGCGCGGATTTCGCCTTGGCCCAACGGCACGGCGACGCCGACCAGGTAACCCTTGCCCTTGGCGTTCGTCGGTGCCTTGACCTTGTCCTGGCTGTACGTACCCATCAGGCGTGCGACGCCGAAGTCGTAGCTGCCGCCGATGTTGGTGGTGGCGATGTTGCCCACGGCCAGGTACTTGGTTTCCGAGGTGGCCAATGCCACGTCGATCGGGCCGGCCTTGTAGCCGATGCGGCCGCCGTAACCTTGGCCGTCCTTCTTGCCGACAGCGGTGGTGGTGGGCGTGCCGGCCACGGTGATCGTGTTCTCGCCGGTGTAGGCTTGCAGCTGGCCGTAGACGCCGCCGAAGCTCGGCGAGAAGTACGAAGCGGCATTCGACACACGCACGGTGACGGGGCCGCCGAGGCCGAGCGCGCTGTCGAGCATCGTGGCGCCCACGCCGACGTCGCCGAACGGATCGTAGACCGAGATGTTCAGGTACTGTGCCGAGAAGTCACGGCCCAGGCGCACTTCGCCGAACTGCGAGCTGGACAGGCTGACCGTCGAGCGGCGTGCGAACTTCAGGCCGTCGGACACGGACGAAACCGAGCCGAACTGGTTGTTCGTGATGTTGCCGCCGTTGAAGTTGTTGTTCTTGCCGGTGCCGTCGTCGTTGTTCATGCCGGCTTCGAGCCAGAAGCCAGCCGACAGGCCGCCACCCAGGTCTTCGGTCCCGCGCACGCCGAAACGGCTCGACGAATTGCCGCCATTGCCCAGTGCAGTCTTGTTGGCCTTCGAGCCATGGCCGAGCTGAACGGTTGCATCGACCACGCCGAACAAGGTGACGCTGGACTGTGCGTAAGAGGAGGCGCTGACAGCAGCCAACACTGCCAATGCTGCGAGTTTCTTCATGGTAATCCTTTGAGGTGTGAGGTAAGTCATGTCCATGTCATTGCATGAGGACACAGGCAAGCGTAGGCATCGCAGGCATCCGGCGACAGCCCTTGCACGTCAATGCCCGGGGCCATGCACGCACACACCCCCCCAAACCGGACCACGGCGTTTCGCCATTGCCACAAGCCCGGGATGGCGAGTCTTTTTCCAAATCGGCAACAGTGCGTTGCCTGCAGGCCCATTGATCGGGGCGCCCGGCGTGCCTACAGTGCGCTATGTCAAAAGAGCGGAACCGCGGCCTGCCCCAAGCGTCACACGCCTGCAAGGCTTAGCCTCTACGCTGTCAACATGCGCATCCTCACCATCGAAGACGAACAGAAAACTGCGGCCTATATCCGCAAGGGATTGACCGAACATGGCCATGTCGTCGACATTGCCAATGACGGCATCGAGGGATTGCACCTCGCCAACTCCGGCCACTACGACCTGATCCTGCTCGACGTGATGCTGCCCGGCGCCGACGGCTGGTTCGTGCTCAAGGGCATCCGCGACCAGCAGCAGACGCCTGTGTTCTTTCTCAGTGCGCGCGACCAGGTCGAAGACCGTGTGAAGGGGCTCGAACTCGGCGCCGATGACTATCTGGTCAAGCCGTTCGCGTTCTCCGAGCTGCTGGCACGCATCAAGTCGGTGCTGCGCCGCGGCGCGCGGGCCGTCGCACCCGATCCCGTGGTCCGCGTGGCCGATCTAGAGGTCGACAGCGCGCGCCGCCGCGTCGCCCGCGCAAAGGAACGCATCGATCTCACCAGCAAGGAATTCGCGCTGCTCGACTACCTGGTGCGCCACGTCGGCGAAGTGGTGTCGCGCACGCTGATCGCCGAGAACGTCTGGGACATGCACTTCGACAGCGACACCAACGTGATCGACGTGGCCGTGCGGCGCCTGCGCGCCAAGGTCGACGACCCGTTCGGCAACAAGCTGATCCACACGATCCGCGGTGTCGGTTATGTCCTCGATCCCCGCCCCGCCTGAACTGCTGCCGCCGTTGCCGGCGCTGAAACCGCCGCCGCTCGCCGCGCGCGTCAAGCGCTCGATGGCGCTGCAGATCGTGCTGGCCATCACGTCGATCTCGATCCTGCTGGTGGCTGGGAGCTGCTGGATGGTGAGCCGACTGCTCGCCGAGAAGCTTGAGGAGATCAGCGAACCGATGATGTTCGGCAACCTCGCCTTCCTGCAACAGGATCTGGCCACGGCCGAGTTCGCGTCCGATGCAAGTCTCCGCCCGCTGGTCAACCGCCGGGCATCGAGAGTCGGTCACCTGGACGTGGCACTGCTCGATGCGCAGCGCGAGCGCATCGTCGCGTCCGACCACTTCGTCGTGCCGTTGTCGGCGCTGCCAGCACGGCCCTGGCCCTACGAAGACCTGTTGCAGTCCCGCGGCCGAGACCCCGAGCGCCCCGGTGCCGACAGCGAAGGCCCCGAAGGCCCCTTCACGGAACTGTGGACCGCGCCCGACGGCCGCAGCTACCGCCTGCTGTTCGCCAGCATCCCCACGCCGCCGGCCGCGGTGGCCCAATACGGCGCCCACATGCTGGCCGTGCTGGCGCTCGATCTGTCGCCCACCCGCGCCTTCGTGCGCAAGGCCTGGCGCATCCTGTACGTGACGCTGGGCGTGGGCGCGCTGGCCGCGATGGCACTGGCATGGTGGATGGCGCGCCGCATCCTGGAGGGCACCACACGCCTGGGCAGCACGGCCAACCGCATCAGCGCGCAGGCCCTGCATGAGCGCCTGTCGCTGTCGCAGAGCCCGGCCGAACTCGAGGCCGTGGCCACGGCCTTCAACCGCATGCTCGACCGGCTGGAGGATGCGTTCAAGCGTTTGTCCGAGTTCTCGTCCGACCTGGCGCACGATCTGCGCGCGCCGATCCACAACCTGCTGATGTCGGCGCAGATCACGCTATCCAAACCACGCAGTGCCGACGAATACCGCGAGCTGATCGAGGCGTCCGTCGACCAGTACGAGCGCATCGCCCGGCTGATCGACAACATCCTGTTCCTGGCCCGGGCCGACCACGCACAGACCGCCACCCGGCGCAGCTGGATCGAACTCGCGCCCAAGCTCCAGGGCGTGGCCGAATTCTTCGAACTGCTGGCCGACGAGAACGGTCTCGCGCTCGACTTCCAGGTGCAGGGCATCGACGGCACGACACCGAGCACCTGGGCCGACGACACGATGCTGAACCGCGCCGTGGGCAACCTGCTGACCAACGCGCTGCGGCACGCGGCGCCCGGTACACGTGTGCTGCTGAGCGCCAAGGTGCATGCGGGCGGCGGCAGCACGATCGAGGTCGCGAACGAGGGCGCCCCCATCGCGGCGGCGCACCAGGCCGACATCTTCCAGCGCCGCTACCGCATCGAGGACCCGCTCGCGCACGCGGAGCCGGGCTCGGGCCTCGGCCTGGCGATCGTGAAGTCGATCATGGACCTGCACGGCGGCACGGCATCGGTGCGCAGCGCACCCGGGCAGGCCACGGTGTTCAGCCTGTGGTTTCCGCCGCCCGCGGCGGCGGTGCGCGCCGGCTGAGCTGCCGGACGGCGCCCAACGTCATACGTAGGGTTCGGCCAGCTTTTCGGTGGCGAGTGCGCGCTGCACCGCAGGCCGCTCCAGCACCCGGCGCAGGTAGGCGCCCAGCGCTGGCATGCTGCGGGCCGGGCGGCCGAAATCCCGCGTCCAGCGGCACAACGTCAGCACATAGGGATCGAGCGCGGTGAACTGCGCGCCCAGCATCCAGGGCTGGCCGTGCCGCGCCAGCTCGGCCTCGATCTGGTCGAGCAGCTGGCCGGCCCGCGCTTCGGCGCGCGCCTTCACCGTGGTCGCGCCCTGCACGTGGTCGGGCGAGGCCCAGCGCTCGGGATAGAAGTACAGCATCAACGTCGACTGCAGGCTGTTGGTCAGCCAGGCCATCCACTTGTAGAAGTGGGCACGCGCGTGGGTGCCGACCTCGGGTGCCAGCCCGGCCTGCGGATGGGTATCGACCAGGTGCAGGCAGATTGCCGCCGTTTCGTACAGCACCAGGTCGCGGTCGGTCAGCACCGGGATCAGCCCGTTGGGGTTGAGCCGCAGGTATTGCGCCGACTTGTGCGCGTCCCGCGTGCGGTCGACCAGCACCAGCTCGAACGGCACCCCCAGCTCCTCGAGCAGGATGTGCGGCGTCATGCTCGCGTTGCTGGGGTAGTAGTGCAACTGCAGCATCGCGCGGCTTACTTCTTGGCGGCCACCACCATGATCTCGACCAGCAGCTTCGGGTCGGCCAGCCTGGCCTCGACGCAGGCCCGCACCGGCAGGTTGGACGGGTCGACCCAGGCGGTCCAGATCTCGTTCATCGCGGCGCGGTTGCCGATGTCGGTGACCCAGATGTTGGCCGACAGCACACGTGACTTGTCGCTGCCGCAGATAGCCAGCAGGCGGTCGATCTTGTTCAGGATCTGCTGCGTCTGGCCCTTGACGTCGGCCGACGCATCGTCGGCAACGATGCCGGCCAGGTACACGGTGTTGCCGTGCACGACGGCGTTCGAGAGGATCTTCGAGGGTTCGTGGCGTTGGATGTCCATGGGTGCTCCGGAAAAATGAAAAAGCCGACCGTGTCGGCGTGAAAGAAAAAGGGTGAAACGTCGCGCTCAGGGCGCAGCGGCCAGCCGCACGTTGAACAGCTGCGCCGCATTGTCCCAGGCCACCTTGCGGGCCAGGTCGACCGGCAGGTCGCCCAGCCAGGCGCGGTAGCCCTTCATCAGGCTGTCGTAGGCCTCCCAGCGCTGGTTGACCCAGGTGTCCGACCCGATCATGAAACGCGACGGGTATTTCTGCAGCAGCGCGCGCCACTCGGGGCACAGGGTGCCGGCTTCGCAGGTCAGGCCCGGCCGGTACGACAGCTCGCCCACCAGCGACGGGTACTTGGTGAACAGCGCGTCGACGCGTGCCGCCGCCGCACCGCCGATGCCGGTGTGGGCCCAGATCAACCGCGTCTGCGGCGCATGCGCCATCAGCAGGTCGACCGCGGTGTCGTCCACATGGGCCAGCACCGCGAGTTTGTTGATCTGCGCAAACTGCATCAGCTTGCGGGCAACCGGGCCGTTGGCGTTCGCGCTGTCGTACAGGTGGAACTCGCCGATGCCGAGGTACGGGCCGGCGGCCGTGCCGCGCGCAAACTCGGCCAGCACCATTTCGTAGATCGACTCGTCGCGAAACCAGTTGCTGTAATCGTCGCGGTTGCGGTAGAGCCGGATGAAGGGCACCACGGTCACGCCGGCCTGCTTCGTCAACGGGCTGGCGGCCAGCAGCTTCGTGCCGTCGTTCGGCCGCGAGTTCGACACCACGGCACGCACGCCGTTGCGCTGCATGCGGGCCAGCACGTCGGCCGGTGGATGCGGCCCGCTCTGGCCGTTCCAGGCTTCGGTGTTGTAGTGCATGTGCGCGTCGAACAGCGGACCGGTGTAGTCGACGGCCTGCGCCGGCATGCCCAGCGCCGCCACAAGCAGGGCGGCACACGCGGTGAGAGGCCGCAATGCGAGCATCAGTTCACGTGCTTGGCGAAGAACGCCAGCGTGCGCTGCAGCGCCAGCTGGGCGGCGGGCGCGTTGTACGAACCGCGCTGGTCGCAGTTGAAGCCGTGGTCGGCTTCGTAGACGTGCACCTCGACCTCGGGGTGCGCCTTCTTGAAGGCCTCGACGCTTTCGAGCGAGATCCAGTGGTCCTTGTCGCCGAAGTGCGCGAGCACCGGGCACTTGGGTTTGCGTGCGATCTCGGCCTCCGTCGTCACGCCGCCACCGTAGTAGGGCACGGCCGCGGCCACGTTGTTCAGCAGGCAGGCGCTGCGCCAGGTCAGCAGGCCGCCCCAGCAGTAGCCCACCACGCCGACCTTGCCGCCGCTCTCCTTGGCCGCATGGTCGATCGCGGCCTGGATGTCGGGCAGCACGCCCGGAGCCGGCAGGCCTTCGACCGCCGCCTTCAGTGCCGAGCCGGCACCCATGTCGTCACCGGTGTAGCCAAGCTCCACGCCCTGCTTCACGCGGTGGAAGGTGGCCGGTGCCACCGCCAGGTAGCCCTGGGCGGCGTAGCCGTCGGTGACATTGCGGATGTGCGAGTTGACGCCGAAGATCTCTTGCAGCACGACGATCGCGCCCTTGGCCTTGCCGGCGGGTTGGGCCACGTAGGCCGGAAAGACGAAACCGTCGGCGGAGGTGAGGTCGATGAACTGTCCCATGCGGTGCTCCTGAAACTGGTGTGAGGGGTGGTCGGGCAAACGCCGTTTGTAGCAGGAATCGGTTGGCCCTTCCATCGCATGCGGCTTGCGTGGCCGGCAGCGTCCCGCTGTCGCTGGCGGCGTGCGTGCCGTACCATGCGGCCACGCCCGCGGCGGCATGCGCCGGCAACAGCGTCGGCGCCACAGGAGGACCGCTTTGGACAAGATCGCACTCATCACCGGCGGCAGCCGCGGCATCGGGGCCGCCGTCGCGCTGCGCGCCGCGGAAAAGGGTTATGCCGTCGCCGTCAACTACACGACCCATTCGCTGGCCGCCGACGAAGTGGTGCGCCAGATCCGCGCGATGCCCGGCGGCCGGGCGATCACCGTGCAGGCCGACGTGGCCGACGAAGAGCAGGTGATCCGCATGTTCGAGAAGGTCGACGCCAAGCTCGGCCCCCTGACGGCGCTGGTCAACAATGCTGGCGTGGTCGACCACCCGCAGCGCGTCGACGAGATGAGCTTCGCAAGGCTGCGCCGCATGTTCGACATCAACGTGATCGGCTCCTTCCTCTGCGCACGCGAGGCGGTGCGGCGCATGAGCACGCGGCACGGCGGCCAGGGCGGCACGATCGTCAACATCTCGAGCGCCGCGGCCCGGCTCGGCTCGCCCGGCCAGTACGTCGACTACGCGGCGGCGAAGGGTGCGATCGACGTCTTCACCATCGGCCTGGCGAAGGAAGTGGCGGCCGAAGGCATCCGCGTGAACGCCGTGCGGCCGGGCCTGATCGAGACCGAGATCCACGCCTCCGGCGGCATCCCCGACCGGGTGCAGCAACTGGTGCACCTGGTGCCGATGCAGCGCGGCGGCAGTGCCGACGAAGTGGCGCAGGCCGTGTTGTGGCTGATGAGCGCAGAAGCCAGCTACACCACGATGGCCCTGGTCGACGTCACTGGCGGACGGTGATGGATTTCAAACCGCTGCTGACCCTGTTGGCCATCGTCAACCCGCTGGCGATCATCCCGTTCTTCATCCACTACACCGAAGGCTTCAGCCACGCGGAGCGCAAGCGCACCATCTACACGTCGGCGTTCAGTGCCTTCGTGGTCATTGCCATCAGCGCGCTGGCGGGCTTGCAGATCCTCGACTTCTTCAGCATCTCGCTGGCGAGTTTCCAGGTCGGCGGCGGCATGCTGCTGCTGACCAGCGCCCTGAGCATGCTGAACGCGCAGCCGGCGGAAGCCACCAAGTCGACGCCGGCCGAGATGCAGCAGGCGGCCGACAAGGCGGCGATGGGCGCGTCGATCGCCGTGGTGCCGCTGACCATCCCGCTGCTCACCGGGCCGGCCACGATGTCGACCGTCGTCATCTACGCGGACAAGGCCAAGACCTTCTTGCAACTGGCCACGCTGGTCGGCTACGGCGTGGTGGTCGGCCTGGCCACCGCGGTGTGCTTCTTCCTGGCCGAGCCGATCGCACGCTTCCTGGGCCGCACCGGCATCAACGTGATGACTCGGCTGATGGGCCTGATCCTCGCCGCGCTGGCGGTCGAGGTGATGTCGGACGGGCTGCACAAGCTGTTTCCGGTGCTCGGCCGGTAGTCGCCACAACCGACCGCTCTCGACCGGCGCTCAGCGCTGCAGCGTTCCCAGCCACTGCTCCAGCTCGGCCGCCACCGCATCGGTGGCCTCGGCCAGCGCGCGCACGCCGCCCGGCGCATCGGCACTGGAGGCCGGGCGCTGCACGACGAACACACGCTGCGCCAGCAGCTTCTCGCCGGCCGGCGTGTTGTCGATCAGCGTCGCGCGCAGCCGGATCAGGCCGGTGCTGGTGGTCGCGCTCTGGAACAGCTGCGTGAACTCCTCCAGGTCGATGCGCAGCACCAGTGGCAATGCACCGTCGGTGCGCAGCAGCGAGGCGCTCTCGCCGGCCGTCAGCACCGCCCGCCGCAGGCTCAACTGCTGGCGCAGGCGCTGGCGCACCAGCTGCGTGGGCGCCATGCTCCAGCGCGCCTGCGCATACGGCAGCAGTTGCTGGGCGTCGGCATAGGCCAGGCGGTACAGCACGCCGGTGGCCGCATCGAGCGTGCCGTCGGCCTCGATGTCGGCCAGCGCCAACGGCGGCAACGGGGCGCGCCGGTCGGCCGGGGCGACCACGGTCGGCCCGGGGCCGAAGTCGTACAGCGTGGCGCGCACCGGCTTGTCCGGCAGCGCCGAGCAGCCGGACAGCAGCGCCAGCGCGAGCAGGGCCACGGCATGCAGCGCGCGGGGCCGGAAAGAAGATGCGAGAGGCTTCATGGAGGTTCTCCGTCGCGCGACGCTGCGCAGGCCAATGTCGTCGGATGTCATTTGCGCGCTCCTGGCGGCACGAAGCCAGGCTCACCGGGGCCCGGCACGACCGAGCCGTTGCCGAAGATCAGCGACTGCGGGTTGTCGTTGATGCCGTTCACGGTCCGGCTCAGCTGCCGCGCCGCACGCGAGGCGTCGTCGGTCACGCGGTTGATGCGCGGCAGCGTCGCGGCGCCGAAGGTCTCGGCCACGTGCGACAGCGCGGCCGTGCCTTCGGCCAGCCGGTCGATCGGCCCGTTCTTCTCGTTCAGCCGCTGGGCCGTCTTGTCGATGCCGTCGGCCGTGCGCGAGACGTCGTCGGCCGTGCGCTGCAGCGACTGCATCGTCTTGCTGGCTTCGGCCGTCAGCGCGGGAATGCCGGCCAGGGCCGGGTCGAGCCGCTGGCGCAGCGTGCTGTCGACCTGGGTCGACAGCACGGAGACGCTCTTGGCGGCCAGGCCGATCTGGTTCGCGGCCTCGCCGGCATTGCCGACCGCCGTCGACAGCTTCTTCAGGTTGTCCTCGCCCAGCAGCTTGTTGACGTTGTCCATCACCTGCTGCACCTTGGCCAGGATCTCCGGCGCCTGGTTGGTCAGCTCGCCGAGCTTCGAGTTCTTCAGCGGCAGCCGCGGCACGCCGCTCGAGCCGGCCGTCAGCACCGGCGCTTCGCCGCCCTCGTCGTCGAGCTGCACGAAGGCGAGGCCGGTGATGCCCTGGTAGCTCAGCGACGCGAAGGTGCTGGGCGACAGCGGCGTGGTGTCGTCGACCGCGATGCGGATCACCACGTTGCCCGGCACGTCGGGGTCGAAGCCGATGTAGGTCACCTTGCCGACCGCCACGCCCTTGTAGCGCACCGGCGCCTGCGGCTGCAGGCCGGTCACCGAATCGTTGGACGACAGCTCGTACTGGTGGCTGCTGCCGCCGTCGCGCGTGAGCCAGACGGACATCACGATCAGCAGCGCGGCCAGGACCAGCACGAACGTGCCGGCCGCCAATGCGTGGGACTTGTTTTCCATGTCAACTCTCCTTGACGGGCGCCGCACCGGCTGGCGCGGACAGGTCGGGATTCAATGCATCGGGATCGGGCACCGTGTCTTCGATCGGCGTCATCGCGCGCCGGCCGCGGTCCCCCATGAAGAAGGTCTTGATGAACGGATGGTCGAACGCGACCACCTCCGACGGCGGGCCGCTGACGATCACGTGCTTGTCGGCCAGCACCACGACGCGGGTGCTCAGCGCGAACAGCGTGTCGAGATCGTGCGTGACCATGACCACGGTCAGGCCCAGCTCCTGGTGCAGCGAGCGCAGCAGGTCGCAGAACTCGTCGGAGCCGTGCGGATCGAGGCCGGCGGTGGGCTCGTCGAGCAGCAGCAGCGGCGGGTCCATCACCAGCGCGCGCGCCAGCGCCACCCGCTTGATCATGCCGCCCGACAGGTCGGCCGGCATCTTGTTCGCGTGCTCGGGCCCGAGGCCGACCATCTGCAGCTTGACCAGCGCCACGTCGCGCACCAGGTCGGCCGGCAGGATCTTCAGCTCGCGCAGCGCGAACGCGATGTTGTCGAGCACGCTGAACGCCGAGAACAGCGCGCCCTGCTGGAACAGCATGCCGACGCGGCTGGCCGCACCTTCGCGGCCGAGCTGCGACGCCGGCTGCCCGAGCACCGTGACCTCGCCGCGCGCCGGCCGCTCCAGGCCCAGCATCTGCCGCAGCAGCACCGTCTTGCCCGTGCCCGAACCGCCGACCAGCGACACCACCTCGCCGCGCGCGATCGACAGATCCAGATCCTTGTGGATCACCACCTCGTTGCGGCCCGAGCCGAACGCCGTCCACAGCCCGCGGACCGAGACGACAGGATCCTCGTCTGACGCCGGTGCGGGTGCTGCAGCGGTCGTGCTCATGCCGTGGCCCTCATACACCGACGTTCCGGAACGCGATCGCGAACAAGGCGTCGACCACGATCACCACCGTGATCGCCGTCACGACGGACGAGGTCGTGCCGCGCCCCAGGCTCTCGGTGTTCGGCTTCACGCGCAGGCCGAAGTGGCAGCCGATCAACGCGATCATGATGCCGAACACCGCGCACTTGCCGACGCCCAGCGCCAGGTTGGCGCCGCCCACCGCATCGGGCAGCGCGCGCAGGAAGAACGCCGGCGTGATGCCGAGCGCCAGGTCGGCCGCGAGCATGCCGCCGGCCAGCCCGGCGATCGTGGTCCACAGCCCGATCAGCGGCATCGCGATCGCCAGCGCGATGGCGCGGGGCATCACCAGCCGGAAGCCGTGCTGGATGCCCATCACGCGCATCGCGTCGAGCTCTTCGGTCACCCGCATCACGCCGATCTGCGCGGTGATCGCCGAACCGGAACGGCCGGCCACCAGGATCGCGGCCAGCAAGGGCCCGAGCTCGCGCACCAGCGACAGCCCGAGGATGTTGACGATGAAGGCCTCGGCACCGAACTGCCGCAGCTGCAGCGCCGTCAGGTAGGCCAGCACCACGCCGATCAGCGAGCCGACCAGCGTGGTGATCGGCAGCGCCATCGCGCCCATCTGGTACAGGTGGCCCGAGATGTCGCGCCAGGGCGCGCGTTGGGGCCGCAGCGCCAGGTGCACCAGATCGATCGTCAACTGCCCGATCAGCCGCACCAGCGTCTTGGCCTGCGACAGGCCCTGCAGCACCCAGACGCCGAGCGCGTCCACATGCTGCATGAAGGTGGCCGGCGGCGCAGGCTGCGGCGTGGTGGTGAACTTGGCCACGCGCTCGAGCATGCTGCGCTGCTCGGGCAGCAGCTTCAGCTGCGCGGGCCATTGCCGGCCCCAGTGGTTCCACAGCAGCTGCGCGCCCAGGTGGTCGAGCCGCTCGACGCCTTCCAGATCCCAGCCGTTGCCGGCCGCCGGCAAGGCCTTCAGGCGCTGCTGCAGCGTGCGCCAGAGGGAACCCTTGGCGAGTTCGGCGGCAGACCAATGGCCGGACAGCACCACCGTCGAGGTACCGGACTGGTCCTGCTGCGTGATCTTGGGGCTGTGCTGCGGCGTGGATGCCTCCATGGAGTGTCAGGTGGTGGACTGCAGGCCGGTGTGTGAAAACACCCATCGTACCAAGGCCGGCCGGCCTGCTCCGTAGGACGCAACCATGTGTCGGCGGCGCCGGCCTGCAGCGCTCGGTTCAGGGTCCGGCTGCGCGCAGCGCCTTGCGCTTGCGCCACCAGATCCACAGGCCGGTGGCGGAGAGACCGGCGACGGCCAGCCCCAGCAGGCTCAGCAATACCTTGAACGGCAGACCACCGAACGCCGCCATGTGCATGCGCGTCAACCAAGTGGACACCGTGTCGCCTGCGGCCGCGCCGGTGGGCAGCCACAGCCCCTTGAGTGCACCGGTGTCGGCATCGAACAGCACCAGCGTGCGCGTGTAGCGCAAGCCGATGTCCCGGTCACTGGTGACGGCATAGCGGTAGACGCCCCTGGCTGCATCGTGGAACATCCATTCCTCGCGCAGGACATGCAGGCCGTGCCGGGCAGCCTGCTGCGCCATGAGCGCGCGACCGGTTGCGCGGGCTTCCACCCACCCCATGGCCGGATCCGGCCTCGGATGCGCCAGTCGAGGCAGCGCGTGTTCGCCCGGCTGGTAAGCGAACACGGCACGCATCACGGGATCGTAGACCGCCGGCATGCTGAGCGCCACGCTGCTCCAGGCCAGCACCAGCAGCATCACCCAGGTCCACAGGCCGCCGGCACGGTGCAGATCGAAATTCAGCTTGTACGCCCCGCCCTGCCAACGCACCGTCCAGGAAGGCCACCAGCGCGACAGCCAGGGACGCCGGGCGCGGCCCGACGGCCTCGCGCCGCGCGCCGGCAGGGTGAGGAGGATGCCGACGAAACAGTCCAGCGTCCACAACACCGCGACGATGCCGAAGGCAAGAGAACCGACGCGGCCCAGTTCCAGTGTGTGGTGCAGCCGGTAGACGAAGGGCATCAGCGACGTGGCGCCTTGCCACAGATCGTTGGCGTTGCGCTCGCCCTGAACCAGCCCTGTGTACGGATTCGCAAACACATGGTTGCTGGCCAGCGCGAAGGGCCGGCCGGTCGCGGGGTCCACGCGCGGCGTCAGAAAGAACATCAGGGTGCGCCCCGGGTCTGCACGCAACGGCTGAAACGCCGCCTGCGCATGCGGGTGGTGCTGCAACACGCGCTCGCGCAGCAGCAGCGGATCGATGGCCGCGGACCGGACATCGGCGCCGGGGCCGGGCCGGGCCAGAAAGAGCTGGGGGCTGATCAGGGCCTCCAGTTCGTCGTTCCACGCCAGCATGGCGCCGGTCAGGCCGGCGACCAGCAGAAAGCCTGCCAGCACCAGACCGACACAGCGGTGCGCGATCAGCAGACCGCGGCGCATGCTGCCCGACACGCCGGCGTCAGAACTCGAACTGCGCGCTGAGCTTCAAGGTGCGGGGCGCGCCCTGCACCAGGCGGTTCGAGCCGGCCATCATCCAGTACGCCTTGTCGGCCACGTTGTCGACATTGACGCGCCAGGTGGTCTTGGTGGCACCCATCCGGGTCACGTAGCGCGCACCCAGGTCGAACAGCGCATAGCCCGGCAGCTCCCACTGGTTGGCCACATCCAGTGGTCGGGCGCTGACATAGCGCGCCCCCGCGCTCAGCGTCACCGGCAGGCTGGCAAAGCCATATTCGGCGTAGGCCGCGTACTGCTGGCGCGAAGCTCCGGCGACGCGCTTGCCGTCGTACTGACCGAGCGATGTCTTGGTGCTCTCGGCGTCCAGGAAGACGGCACTGGCCAGGACCGTCCACTGCCGCGCCAGACGTGCCTTGGCCGACAGCTCGAAGCCCTGGTAACGCGACTCGCCGTCCTGCGTGTAGAGACCGGCCGCCGTGTAATAGGTGGCCGCCTGCGTCATGCGAAACAGTGCGGCGTTGGCGGTCCAGTCGGCGCCTTCGGCCTTGACGCCGAACTCGACCTGCTTGCTCTTGAGCGGTGGAAACACCTCGTTGGCATTGAGCGCGGCGCGCGGCGCCACGGCCCCCTGCTCCAGGGCCTCGACATAGCTGCCGTAAGTCGACAACCAGGGCACCGGACGGAACACCACCGCCACCGTGGGCGTGACAGCACTCTTGTCGTACGCGTTGGATGTGAAGCTGTTGTGCCGCACGCCGGCGATGAGGTCCCAGCGTTCGCCCAGGTGCAGCGTGTCGGACACGAAGATACTGCGTTGCCTTTCGGGGAAGGTCCAGCCATCGCCGATCCAGGTCGTGGTGAGCCCCGGGTCGGCAAAGTTGCCCGGCCGCGCCAGGTTGCCGGTGCCCAGCACCGCCGACTTGAAATCGTTCGACTCCTGCGCGTGCAGATCGGTGTAGGTCAGCCCGAACGTGAGGTCATGCCGCAGGCCACCGGTGGAAAGCGCGCCCGTGACCAGCATCTGGCCCTGTTCGGCATTGACGCTGGACGGCAGCGAGATCTGCTGCTCCGCGTAGTTGCCGGCCGCGTTCGCGAACAGGAAGCTGTGGTTGCTGAACATGTCCTGGTCCCAACGGCGGTAGGAGGCACGGGCGTCCCAGCCCGGTGCGATGGTCCAGGCCAGCGTGGCGCCATAGGTGGTGCTGCGGGTCTCGCTGTAGGTGAAGGGCGAAGCCAGGCGCACGCTGCCGTTCACCGCGCCGGGCGCAGCGGCAATGGTGTAGTTGGAGGCAGCACCATTGGCGTTCGGCACGAGTTGGTAGTAGACAGCATCGACCTTGCGCTCCTGGTGCATCGCATCCAGGCTCAGCACCAGGTTGCTGGCCAGCCGCCAATCGAGCGCCACCGACGCCGACCGGCGCTTGATCCTGCCGCCGTCGTCGACATAGGTGTCGCCCTGCTCGTTGACCAGATTGACGCGGTAGCCAAACCGATCGTCCTGCCCGAAGCGACCGCCGATATCGCCGTGCACCAGCAACGCGCCGCTGTCGGTGATCTGCGTCGTGATGCTGCGCCTGGGCGCGGCGGTCGGCCGTTTGGTCACCATGTTGACGATGCCGCCGGGCGTGCCGAAGCCATACAGAAAGCCGCCCGCACCCTTCAGCACCTCGATGCCTTCGAGATGTTCGATCGGGATCTGCGGCGCGCCGAGAAAGCCGATCAGATCCTGCCCGTCCAGTTTGTAGTTGTTGCGGTAGCTCAGGAGCAGCCCGCGCATCTTCAGCACCTCGCCGGTGCCGTTGGTGTAGTTGCTGCCCACTGCGATGGAGGCATCACCCTTGACCGCGTCGACCAGCGAATGCGCCTGCGTGTTGTCCATCAATTCGCGGCTGATGACGTCGATGCTGAAAGGCGTGTCGCGCAGCGATTTTTCGCCGAGAGCGCCCAGGCTGGTGGTCTCGACGCGGTAGGCCCGCTCGGCCCTGCCGGCGCGGGCGGCGGCCGCCGTCACCGTCACAGGCTGCAGCGCGGTTTCGCTGGTCGAAGCCGGCCGCCGCTGGATCGACAGCGTCGACGGTCCGCTGCGCACGGCCATCAGTCCGCTGCCGTCGAGCACCTTGTCGAGCGCCTGCTGCAGCGTCAAAGCGCCCCGGAGTGCGGGCGCCGTCTTGCCCGACAGCAGCGTGCCATCGGCGCCGATGGCCACGCCGGACTGGCGCGACAACGCGTTCAGGGTCTGCGCCAATGGCTGGGTGGGCAGCGCCAGTTGCAGCGGCGCACTGCTCAGGGCCGGCAGCGTCTGGGCCATCGCGTCTACCGGCGTCGCGAGCACGGCAGCGCAGGTCAGCGCGGCGGCGCACAAAGAAAGGGTCCGCGGCAGGCGCTCGCGGGGCAAAGGGCTGGTCATGGTCGGTCGTCCTCTGGGTTGGTTCGCCGTGAAGACCAGCGAGACGCCGAAAACCTGACAAACTTTTTTTGTAACGTTGGTGTGTGCCGGTCTATCGCGGTTCGATCACGGCTTCCCCACCATCGGCGCGCCGCACCCGAACCGGCAGCATGTCGGGCAGGCTATTCAGAAACGCCTTCGGATCGTGCAACGGAAAACTACCGCTCAGACGCAGCGCGCGCAACGCCGGACTCGCTCCCAGGCGCAGCGGCGTCCGGAGATAGTCGTTCCAGCGCTCCACCGCTTCAGCCAGCGGCAGGTTGTCGAACACCAGCCAGCCCTGGCGCCAGGCGCCCACGTCCTCGGCCCGCACGACGCTGCGCTCGACGATGCCCTGCGCATCGGTCTGGATGGCTTCGCGCGCGCCCAGCACCGCTCCGGGTGGGCCCGACATCTCCATCGGCACGCCGGCCTGCCGGCTGGGCCAGACGGCGACACGGCCCTCGGCCACGGCGACGCGCATGCGGCCGTCGCGCGCCATCACGCTGAAAGTGGTGCCGAGCACGCGCACGCTGCCCCCATCGGTCGTGACGGCAAACGGCCTGGCGGCATCCGGCCGCACCTGCAAGCGAATCTCTCCCGCACCGAGCTTCAGCTCGCGGCGGTCGCGGAAATAGGCAATCGACACCCGGGTCCGGGCATTCAGGTCGAGCTGGGTGCCGTCCGGCAAAATGCGCGCCAGCACCTGCCCCTGCGAGGTGGCGATCTCCAACTGGTGGAGCGGCTGCTGCCGGTACCAGCGGCCGCCGCCCGCGAGCGCGGCCACCAACCCGCCCACGCCCAGCAATCGCACCGCTTGCCGGCGCGTGCGCTGGGTCTCGGCATGGCTGCGTGGCAACGGCACATCGCTGCGCATCGCGCTGCCATCGGTGCTATCCCACAGATGCTGCGCGGTCTCGGCGGCCGCGGCATGCACGGGGTCGGCCTGGCGCCAGTGGGCCAGCTCTTCGCGCGCTGCCTGCGCGACGTCGGATCCGGCTTTGTGAGTGCGGCCGATCAGCAGCAGGGCATGCTCGATCAATGCGCGCGGCGGTGTTGCCATGGCGTCGCGACGGGCCGCAAGGGGAGTGCTTCGGGGCATGGTCACCTCAGTCGGCGTCCGCGCGAGCAGGCGCGAAAGCCGCACAATCGAAGATGCCGCGCATCACGTGGCGCTCGATGGCGCTTTCGTTCAGGCCCACGCGCACACCGGCTTCACGGTAGCTGTAGCCATGGATGCGCACGAGGATGAACACCTCGCGGCGCTTGCGCGGCATGGCCGCCAGACGCGCCATGAACCGGTCAAGTTGTTGCCGCGCGATGGCTTCGCGTTCGGCCGAGGGCGCACTGTCGCGGCGCACCAGGGCCAATGTGTCGAGCATGCGGCGCTCGGCCGCACGCCGGGTGGCGGCCGTGGCCAGGATGCTGCGGCCCGCGTGGTACAGCAGCGCACGCGGCTCGCGCACGGCGCCCCCGCCGTTCTGCAGCGCCAGTACCCGCAGATAGGCCTCCTGCACCACGTCGGCGGCCACGTCGCGGTCGCTCACCCGATGGGCGAAGTAGTTCAACAATTCCCGGTAATAACGCGCGACCACGACAAGCTCCAAGCAAAATGCAACGGAACCCGTCCGGCATGTGCTGAGATGTGGCGGCAGCTGATCTGAAGCGAGGACACTGGGGGAGACGGGCGCCGCGATTATAGGAATCCACCAAGCCCTGGCGGCACAAGACCCGGCGGCGGGAATGGAGACAACATGGACACGACATCGACCTCGGTGCCCCTTTCCTCACCCCACACGGTGCGCATCGGCGGCGCGTCCGGCTTCTGGGGCGACAGCAGCGTGGGCGCCACCCAGCTGGTGGCGGCCGGCGGCCTCGATTTCCTGGTGTTCGACTACCTGGCCGAGTTGACGATGTCGATCCTGGCCGCCGCGCGCGGCCGCAACCCCGCGCTCGGCTATGCGACCGACTTCGTCACGACGATGCGAGCCGTGCTGCCCGACGTGCTGCGCCAGGGCATCCGTGTCATCAGCAACGCCGGCGGCGTGCATCCCGAGGCTTGCGCCGAGGCGCTGCGCGCGCTGGCGGCCGAGCAGGGCCTGCAGGTACGCATCGCCGTCGTGACGGGCGACGACGTGATGCCGCTGCTGCCGGCGCTGCGCGGCGAGGACGTGCGTGGCATCGGCGTGGCCGGGCCCAACGGCGAAGCGCTGCCCGAAGCGCTGCTCACCGCCAACGCCTACCTGGGCGCGCTGCCGATCCGGCGTGCGCTGGACGCCGGCGCGCAGATCGTCGTCACCGGCCGCTGTGTCGACAGTGCCGTGACGCTGGGCGCGCTGATGCACGCGTTCGACTGGCCGACGGACGACCACGACCGGCTGGCCCAGGGTAGCCTGGCGGGCCACATCCTCGAATGCGGTTGCCAGGCCACCGGCGGCCTGTTCACCGACTGGGAATCCGTGCCCGACTGGCCGACGATCGGCTACCCCATCGTCGAATGTGCGGCGGACGGCAGCTTCGTCGTCACCAAGCCCGCCGGCACCGGCGGCCTGGTCAGCCCGGCCGTGGTCGCCGAGCAGATGCTCTACGAGATCGGCGACCCGGCGCGCTACCTGCTGCCCGACGTGGTGTGCGACTTCACCGCCGTCACGCTGGCCGAGGCCGGCGCGCACCGGGTGGCGGTGCGCGGCGCGCGCGGCCTGCCTCCGGGCAGCGGGTACAAGGTGTCGGCGACGTGGATGGACGGCTGGCGCTGCACCGCGCAGCTCACCATCGTCGGCATCGACGCGGCGGCCAAGGCCCGGCGTACCGGCGAGGCGATCCTCGCCCGCACCCGTGCGCTGTGCGCGCAGGCCGGCCTGGCCGATCTCGGCCGCACGTCGATCGAGGTGCTGGGCTCGGAGGCAGGCAACTTCGGCCCGCACGCCCGCCACGCCGAGGTACGCGAGGTCGTGCTGCGCGTGGCCGTGATGCATCCGCAGAAGGCGGCACTGGAACTGTTCGCACGCGAGATCGCCCCGGCGGGAACCTCATGGTCGCCCGGGACCACCGGCGCCGAAGGCCGGCCGCGGCCGGCCCCCTGCATCCGGCAGTTCGCGTTCCTGCTCGACAAGGCCAGGCTGCAGCCGGTGGTGCACCTGGACGATGCCGTGCTGCAGGTCGACGTGCCCGTGGGCGCCACCGCCGCACCGCCCCCGGCACGCCCAGCCGAAATGCCGGGGCCGGTGCCCGGCACCACCACCGGCCCGTGGTGCGAAGTGCCGTTGCTGCGCCTGGCCTGGGCCCGCAGCGGCGACAAGGGCGACACCTCCAACATCGGCGTCATCGCACGCCGGCCGGAATGGCTGCCGCTGCTGCGTGCCGAGCTGACGCCCGCGCGCGTGGCCGCCTGGCTGGCCCACCTGGTGCACGGGCGCGTGACCCGTTTCGACGTGCCCGGCATCCACGCGCTGAACTTCGTCTGCGAACAGGCGCTCGACGGCGGCGGCATGGCCTCGCTGCGCAACGATCCGCTGGGCAAGGGCATGGCGCAGATCCTGTTGACGATGCCGGTGCGGGTGCCGGCCGGCTGGCCGGTCTGAGCGCCCAGGCGCGCAGACCGTGGCGGCAATCGACGCTGGCTACAATCGCGCGCCCTTTCGCCCCACGACCCCGCACCACCGCCCTTCATGGATTCCGCCTCGGTCCGCCAGCGCTTTCAGGACGACCTGCTGGCCCGGCACCTGCACGCGATCTTCGGTGACATCGACGCCGCCGCGCAGGCGCTGCTGCGCAGCCATCTGCAGTGGGTCGAGGTCTCGGGCGGGGAGACACTGCTGACGCAGGGCGATGCCGGTGACTCGATGTACCTGGTGGTCAGCGGCCGGCTGCGGGCCTATGTGCGCGATGCCGAAGGGCACGAGCGCATGGTCGGCGAGATGTCGCGCGGCCACATCGTCGGCGAGCTGAGCCTCTATACCGACGAGCCGCGTGCCGCCACCGTGGTGGCGATCCGCGACTCGGTGCTGGTGCGGCTGGGCAAGGCCGCGTTCCACGAGTTGCTCGAAAGCAGCGCCCAGGTGTCGATCGCGCTCACACGCCAGATCGTGCGGCGCCTGAAGGGCGAACCCGCGCGCGCCGGCCACGACCGCCCGGTGGCCATCGGCCTGCTGCCGATCACGCCCGGCATCGACGTGTTGGCCTTCGGCAGGCAGCTGGCGACCCAGATCGCGGCCCGGCTGGGCGCCGCCGGCCGCGTGCGGGTGGTCACCGCGGCCGACATCGCGGCCGAACTGCGGCGCGCCGGCATCGACGACACGGCGGACGACGCCGCCACGCGCACCGAGGCCAGCCGCCGCGTCGCGCTGCTGCTCGACGAGATCGAGGCCGCGCACGACGTGGTGCTGCTGCTCGCCGACGAACAGCCCGGCGCCTGGACGCAGCGCTGCTGCCGGCACTGCGACGAGCTGCTGCTGCTCGCCGACGCGACCCAGCCGCCCGCACTGCACCCGACCGAGCAGCAGGTGCTGATGCGCCGGCACGCGCGCACCGAGGTCGCCGAGATCCTGGTGCTGCTGCACCCGCAGGACCTGCAGTCGCCGCGCGGCACCGCTGCGTGGCTGGCGCGGCGACCGATGGCGGGCCATCTGCACATCCGCCCGACGCTTGCGCGCGACATGGCACGGCTCGCGCGCATCCAGAGCCGCACCGCCATCGGCCTGGTGCTGGCCGGCGGCGGCGCCCGTGGGTTCGCGCACCTGGGCGTGTACCGGGCACTGCGCGAACACGGCATCGAGATCGACTGGGTCGGCGGCACCAGCATCGGCGCGGTGATGGCGGCCTACGCCGGCTCCGACCAGCCGTTCGACCAGGTGATGGCCAACGCGCGCCGGGCGTTCGCGGTCAACCCGACCGGCGACTTCAACCTGTTCCCGGTGATCTCGTTGTTCAAGGGCTTGCGGCTGCGCGGCATCCTGCGGCGCGCGGTAGAGGAACTGGTGGGCTTCGACGCCGACATCGAGGACCTGTGGAAGAACTACCACTGCGTGGCCACCAACTACTCGCGCGCCAGCGAGCAGTGGATCCAGCGCGGCAACCTGGTGCAGGGGCTGCTGGCCAGCATCTCGATTCCCGGGGCGCTGCCGCCGGTGATCCACCAGGGCGACCTGCTGTGCGACGGCGGCACCTTCAACAACTTCCCGGTCGACGTCATGCACCGGATGCGCGGCGTGGGCCACGTGATCGGGGTCGACCTCAACATCCGCAGCGAGCAGCGCGTCGCGCACGACGACATGCCCGGCACGCTGGCGCTGCTGCGCGACCGCCTGCGCCCGGCCAGCCAGCGCCGCTACCGCCTGCCCTCGCTGCCGACCTACCTGATGACGGTCACCGGCCTGTACAGCCTGTCGCGCCGCGAAGAGGCCCAGCAGTTGTGCGACCTGTACTTCCACCCGGCGCTCGACCGGGTCGGCATGCTGCAGTGGAACCGCATCGACCAGATCGTCGAGCGCGGCTACCGCCACGCGCTGGACGTGATCGCGGCCATGGGCGACGAAGAACGCAGACGCTTCGGTCACCGCGAGCCGGGCGAGGCACACGCGTCGGCCTGAGCCGGCAGTCGGGTCCATTCGTTGGCGATGCCGGTCACGTCCACGCAGACGCTGGCGTTGCATTTCGCCGTACAAGGGCTTCACTGCTCCTGTCGAATTCGTGCGGGCCCCGGCTCGCAACCGTCTACACTGGCCGACTACCACTGCGAGAACCGTTCCCCATGCCCCACCTCACCTTGCAGCGGGGCTTGCGTGCGTCGACATGGATGGTCGCCGCAGTTCTCACCGGCGCCCTCGCCGCCGGCACCCTGAATTCCTTCACCGCTACCGCAGCGTCCCGTACGGCGGCACCCACGTTGCCGCTGGTGCAGCATCGGATCGAAGGCTTGGCCGTGCCGTTCGAAGCCAACGCGGGCCAGTTTGCGCCCGAGGTCGCCTTTGGCGCCCGGACCTTCGCCGGTACGCTCTTCGTCACACGCGACGGCACCATCGTGCATGCCTTGGCCGGTCGCCCGCTCGGCGATGCGCAGCAGGCAACGACCACCGGGCCAGGTGCCGTGGCGAACGCCGCTCAACGACGCGGGCCGGGCTGGGCGCTGGTTGAAAGGATGCAGGGTGCCATGCCGCTCGCACCTTCAGGCCTGCAGCGCAGCCGCGCGCAGGTCAGCCGTTTCGAAGGGGCCGACCCCACCCACTGGCGGAAGGACATCGCCACCTTTTCCAGCGTGGACCTGGGCCTTGCCTGGCCGGGCATCGGCGTGTCGCTGGCGGCGCGGGGCAGCAATGTGGAAAAACTTTTCACCGTCGCGCCCGGCGCCGATCCGGACCGCATTCAACTCTCCATCGATGGTGCGGTCGGCTTGCGCCTGGACGCCGGCGGTGCGCTCATCGCCGCCACGGGCCATGGCGACGTGGCCTTCACCGCACCAGTGGCGTTCCAGTACGTCGCAGGCACGCGTGTCGAGGTGCCCGTGCATTACGCGTTGCTGGCCGACCGCGCCGGCTACCGATTTCAAGTGGGCCACTACGACCGCACGCGCCCGCTCGTGATCGACCCGCTGCTGCAGGCCACCTATCTGGGTGGTGGCGCCGCGGACGAGGCGCTCGCCATCGCCCTGGATGCCGCCGGCAACATCCTGGTCGCCGGATTCACCGACAGCACGCCGTTTCCCGGCACGACGGGCGGCATGCAACCGATCCCGGGCGGTGGCAGAGACGGCTATGTCAGCAAGTTCAGCGGCGACCTCACGGCCCTGTTGAAGACCACCTACCTCGGCGGCAGCGGCAGCGACGAGATCCGCAGCATGCGCCTGGACGCGGCCGGCAACGTGTATGTGGGGGGCATGACGTCGTCCACCAACTTTCCAGGCACCACCGGAGGATTGCAACCCGCAAACGCGGGCAGCATCGACGCATTCATCGCCAAACTGAGCGGCGATCTGGCGACGTTGCAACAGGCGACCTACCTGGGCGGGGGCGGCAGCGAATTCCAGGGCATCACGTCCATGGCGTTCGAGGCAGGCGGCGACCTGCTGGTGGCCGGGACTACGCTGTCCGGCGATTTCCCCAGCCGCGCAGGCGGGGCGCGCCCCAACCACGCGGGCGGCACCTACGACGCCTTCGTTTCCCGCGTGGCACCTGACCTGAAGACGCTGCGGCAGTCCACCTATTACGGCGGCAGCGGCCTCGATTTCGCTTCGGTGCTTGCCATCGACGGCAACAACAAGGTGTTGCTCGTTGGCACCCACAACTCCACCAATCTACCGATGCCAGGCGGCGGCGCGCAGCTCAGCAATGGCGGGGCCTACGATGGTTATGTGGCGCGTTTCAGCGCCGATCTGACCACGCTCGAACAGGCCACGTACTTCGGCGGCAACGGAGATGAAAACACTGCCGCCATGGCACTGGACAGCGCCGGGCACGTGTTCCTTGCTGGCTACACGGCGAGTACCAATTTGCCGGCGGGGGGTAGCGCGCAAAGCGCCAGCGGCGGCAGTGTGGACGTGTTCGTCGCCCGCCTCAGCGCCGACCTGACCGCGCTGCAGAAGGTGACCTACTACGGCGGCAACGGCTTTGATCTGGCCTCCGTCATGGTGATCGACACGGCTGGCAATGTCATCGTCGCCGGAACCGGTGAGTCCTCCAATCAGCCGGGAACGGCCGGTGGCTACCAGACCGTGTACAAAGGCAACAGCGACGGATTCATCGCCAAGTTCAACAACGACCTGACGGTGCTGACCCAGGCCACTCTGTTCGGCGGCAGTGGCCGGGACGACATCCCTGCGATCCTGATCGATGGTGGCGGCAACTACGTCATCGCGGGGGTGACGGCATCGAGCGATCTGACCGGCACGGCGGGCGGCGCCCAGCCGGCGTACGGTGGTGGCGCACGTGACGCCTTCGTCGCCCGATTCACCGCCAACCTGCTGGCCAATCCGGTCGTGACCGCCAGCGCGGGCCTCCATGGCAGCGTGACACCGGCGTCGCAGACCGCGCTGCCCGGGCGCGCGGCCACTGTCGCCATCACCCCCGAGGGGGGTTACACCGCCATCGTCACCGGCTGCGGCGGCAGCCTGGCGGGCACCATCTACACCACGGCCGCCATCAACGCCGACTGTGCCGTCACGGCATCGTTCCTGCTCACGCAGACGATCACGACCGGACCGCCGCCGGCGGTACCCGCGTTCGTGGCAGGTGCCAGCTTCGTGCTCGCAGCCCCGACCAGCAGTTCGGGTTTGCCGGTCGCCTACGCCAGCACCACGCCGGCGGTCTGCCTGGTTGCCGGCACCACGGTGACGATGCTCGCGCCCGGCAATTGCACGATCGTCGCGACGCAGGCCGGCAATGGGGTGTACGCCGCCACGACCAGCACGCTGAACTTTGCGCTGGCGGCGGCGGCCAGCATCCCGGCGCTGTCCACCTATGGGCTGGCGGTGCTGTCGCTGCTGATGGGCGGCGCGGCATGGTGGCGCAGGCGCAGCCCGGTCGCAGTGGGATGACATCCGCATCCGATCCGGCCAGGAGCGTGCGCGGAACCCTTCGATCAGCACGTTGGCCGCGCCGACCAGATCCTTCGCCCGCGCGATGCCTTCGGCGTTCTTCAGGTCGCCCGCGACCGAGCGCTTTCCCCGGCGCGGCAGTTCGAAGCGGTGCGGCCGGGGCAGGCAGTGATCGGACGGCACCAGGCACTCGGGTGGTCGCGCGCGTGGTCGCGCAAAACTTACTGCATGGACCTGCCGTTGTGGGTCACCAGATCGATGCGGCGCCGCAGGACCCGCGCTGTGGCCTGGTCGCCAGCATCGTCGGCGCGCCGCAGCTGCACGCCTAGCCAAGCCAGCAACGGCCGCCGCCAGCCTTGCGCCGATGCGGTCTCGCCGGCCGCCACGATCCCCTGCGGGTCGAGCCGCCCGGTGCGCAGCAGCACGCCGGCGGCGATCAGCCGCGCCAGCGGATCCTGCACCCGGGGTAGCGCCTGCGCACCGGCCGACGCCGCCACCGCCCGGTGCTGCTCGGGGAGCAGCGCAATCTCGGCAGCAGACACGTTGCCGTACAGATAAGCCGCATAGGCCCGCTCCGGCGGCGCCGCGTCGGCGGCCAGCACCTGCCAGGCGGGGCAGCCATCAAAGTCGAGGCTGGCCACGTGGGCGGCGCACACTGCCAGCTCGGCGCGCGCCAGCAATGCCGGCTGCCCTGTGCGCGCAATCGCGGCGCGCACGCGGGCCAGATCGGCATCGGCGACGCGGGTGTCGCCGCCCAGATAGGCTTCGAGTGCGGCATCGAGCGCGCCATAAGCGTTGCCCTGCCAGGCCGGCGGCACCGGGGCCGCGCCGCAGCCGACCAGCGCGGCGCCGATGGCCAGGCAGAGCAGCAGGTGGCGCGTCATGGCAGCTTGATCTCGCGGTCGCGCTTGAACGGCCACTTGCGGTTGATCTCGTCGACCAGGCCGTCGACCTTGCGCAGGCTGGCCTCCACGTCGGCGCGCAGCGCACCCAGGTCGGTGGTGGCCACACGCGCATTGGCGCCGACCGCCTGCGCCTCGACCAGCACCGCGTCGACCTTCTTCAGGCTGGCGCGGGCATCGCCGAGCAGGGCGTTGAGCTGCGCCACCGTGGCCTGGGTCTCGTCCATCACGCCGCGCGGGCCGAAGATGCGCTGGTCGGCCTTGCCGACGAGTGCGTCGGTCCGGCCCAGCAGCGCGTCGCCACGCGCCAGCAGTGCGTTGGTGCGGTCGAGGGCGGCGATCAGCTTCTGCGCATGGGCATCGCCGCCGAGCGCGGGGCCGAGCACGCCGTATTTGCCCTTGAAGCCGTCGGTCAGGGTCTTCACGTTGTTGAGGCTGGCGTTGATGCTCGAGTCGGCCTGCGACATGCGCGCCAGGTTCTCGACCAGCGACTGCATCGTGGCCACCAGCTTCGGGATCTCGGCGCTGACGTCGCCGCGCAGCACCGGCCGCTCGGCGTTCGGCGGCAGCGGTGCGTCGGTCAGCACGCCGGTGAAGGCGCGCAGCTTGGTGTCGCCAACCAGGCCGCGCTCCATTGTGTAGATGCTGGAGCTGCGCAGCCAGCGCACGTCGGCGGTGGCGATGTCGACCACCACGCGGGCCTTGCCGTCCTCGGCCAGCTCGATGCGGCGCACGCGGCCGATCGGGAAGCCCGAGAACGTCATGTCCATGCCGACCGTCACGCCTTCGGAGTCGTCTGCGATCAGGCGCAGCTCCTGCGTGCTCTCGAACACGCCGCGCGCATACAGCACGTAGGCGATGGCGCCGAAGATCAGCAGCAGCACCAGCGCCAGCAGCATGCCGGCCTTGAACTCCACATGGGCCAGCGGCGGCGGTGCACCGGGACGGGTGGGGTCGGGGGTCGGCTCGGTCATCGCGTCACATGGACGTCAGATGTACTTCACCGCCAGCGAGGCGCCTTCGATCGCGACCAGCACGACGAACAGGCGCACCGTGCCGTTGGGCACCGAGAACGTGCCGGCCGAGCGCGTTCGCGGCGGCTCCTGCAGGGCGGTGGCGATCGGCACCACGGCCACCGCCAGGCTGAACAGCATGATCTTTAGCGCGAAGCCCAGGCTCACCGCGGGGTCGAACACACGGCCGACCATGCGGGTGTAGGCGCCGAAGCCCCAGGGCGAGAGCCCGTAGACCACGGTGTAGGCCAGCACCAGCGTCACCACGCAGCTCACGGCCGCCAGCGTGACGACCGAGAACGCCAGCGAGATCACGCGCGGCACGAGGTCGAGGCGCCAGGCATCGAAGCCGATGCGGCGGAACGCCCCCAGGCCGGCACGCACCCGGCCGCCGACCACGTCGGCACCGCTGGCCATGCCCGAGCGCAGCACCACGAACAAGGCGGCCGACAGCGGGATCAGCTCGAGCACCAGCACACGCACCACCATCTCGAGCGCGAACTGCGACAGGCCGTAACTCTGCGCGGTGACCACGACGATGCGGATCAGCACCAGGCTCAGCAGCGCGCACAGCACGGTGAACCAGGGCAGCACCTGCCAGGTGGTGGTGTACATCAGCCGCGCCGTGGCGGCCCGGTTGCCGGCATCGTGCGTCGACGGCGTGAGGGCGATCACCAGCGCGATCGCGCCGAAATGCAGCACACCCCACCAGCCCAGCAACAGACGTCGCAGCATGCCGGGCAGCCCGTGCGGCCCGGCGGGTGCGGAGGGGTGCGAAGGGCTGGCCGTGGGCATGAACCCATGATACAGACCGAGATCGGACGCGCGTCGACGGCGGCAACCGACCCCGCGGCGGCCATCCCCAGCAACTGGGTAAGCTCCGCACCCATGCCCCTGACCCTGCAGCACGCCGCGCACCACGAACTGGTGTTGCGCAAGAGCCGCTTCATCGCCTGCGTGCAGCCGGTGGCCGACCGCGCCGCCGCGCAACGCGTGGTGGCCGCGCTGCGCAGCGCCCACCCCGGCGCCAACCATGTCTGCTGGGCCTTGCTGGCGGGCGGCGATTCGGCCGCCGTGGACGACGGCGAGCCCGGCGGCACCGCCGGCCGGCCGATGCTGCACGTGCTGCGGCAGCAGGACCTGGACGGCGTGGTCGCCACGGTGGTGCGGTATTTCGGCGGCATCAAGCTGGGCGCGGGCGGCCTGGTGCGGGCGTACACCGACGCGGTGGCGCAGGCGCTGCTGACGGCCGACAAGCTGCCACTGGTCGCGCAGGCCACGCTGCAGTGCACGGTGCCCTATGCGCTCGAAGGCTGGCTGCGGCGCGAACTCGATGCCGCCGGCGCGGCACTGCTCGACGTGCGCCATGCCACCCAGGTCGAGCTGCGCTTTGGCCTGCCAGCGCCGCAGGCGGCAGCGCTGGTCGCGCGCCTCAACGACGGCGGTCAGGGCCGCGTGGGGTGGATCGGATAAAGTGCCCGCAGTGAAATTCAAGCAGTTCGCCAGCAGCCTCGTCACCCGGTTGATCCTGATGGGGGTCGTGCTGAGCGTTCTCGGTACGGCGGCCAGCTACTTCCAGCTGACCCGCTTCCTGCGCGAGGACCTGACGCAGTCGGTCGCCGACCAGCAACTGGCGCTGGCCGCCTACGTGGCGCGCGACATCGACAACTACCTGGCCGAACGCCAGCGTTTCCTCGAGAGGCTGTCGGCCACGCTGCCGGCCGAATTGCTGCCGCAGCCGACCCGGCTGCGCGACTGGATCGACGAGCGGCATGCGCTGAACCCCGTGTTCTCGCAGGGACTGCGGGTGGTCGACCCCAAGGGCAGGGCGCTCGATGGCGGACCGGACGTGGCGGCCGGCGCCATCGACCTGGCCGGCGCGCTGAAGGGCCAGGCAACGATCGGCCGCGCGCAGCAGAGCCCGGTGTCGCAGCAGCCGGCCGTGCCCATGGCGACGCCGGTCGCCGACAGCGCCGGACGCGTGCGCGCCGTGCTGATCGGCACGGCCGATCTCGGACTCGACGGCCTGCTCGACCACCTGCGCGAGGCCCGGGTCGGCAGGAGCGGCGGCATCCTGCTGATCTCGCCGCGCGACCGCCTGTTCGTGGCGTCGACCGACCCGGCCATGTCGCTCAAGCCCACCCCGCCCGATGGCGTGAATCTGCTGCACGACCGCGCGATGGCCGGCTACCGAGGCAGCGGCACCACGGTCAATGCCTTCGGCGTCGAGGAGATCTCGGCCATCGCTCCGGTTCCCAGCAGCGGCTGGTTCGTCGTGGCGCGCCTGCCGCTCACCGAAGCGCTGGCCACGGTCGAGCGGATGCAGAACTTCATCTTGCACCGCCGCTCCGTCGGCGTGGCGATCGCCATGGTGCTGCTGGGCTTCATCGTCGCCTGGCTGCTGCGCCCCCTGCTGCGGGCCGCCGAACAGGCCGACAAGATGACCCGCGGCGACGCGCCGCTGGCACCGCTGCGTGTGGTCCGCAACGACGAGATCGGCCACCTGACGACCGCCTTCAACCGGCTGCTGGCCAAACTCGCCGACAACCAGACCGAGCTGGTGCGGCTGGCCCACCACGACGCGCTGACCGGCCTGCCGAACCGCAAGCTGTTCGCCGACCGCCTGCAGCAGGCGCTGGCCCGCACCCAGCGCCGCAAGAACCGGGCAGCCCTGCTCTACCTCGACCTCGATGGCTTCAAGCGGATCAACGACACGCGCGGCCACGAGGCCGGCGACGCCGTGCTGAAGGAGACCGCGCAGCGGCTGCTCGGTGTGGTGCGCAAGACCGATACGCTGGCCCGCATGGGCGGCGACGAGTTCGTGCTGCTGGCTGCCGACCTCGAAGAGCCAGCCGAACGCGCCGTGCGCATCCTGGCGCAGAAATGCATCGACATCGTCATCCAGCCGCTGTCAGTGGACGGCGATACCGTGGGGGTCGGCGTGTCGATCGGCATCGCGCTGACCCAGGCCAACGAGACCTCGGACAGCCTGCTGGCCGCCGCCGACAAGGCGATGTACGACGCCAAGCAGCGCGGGCGGGGCAGTTATGTGATGGCGGCCGTAGAAAGCTAGGTCGTGGCGACCACCAGCGCCACGCACATCCCGCCCAGCCCCGCCACGCAGACCCGCAGCGCCCAGCGCGGCACATAGGTCAGCACCAGCACCAGCGGCAGCGCGGCGGCGGTCAGCACGCCGAAGTACAGCACCCAGCCCTGGCTCGTGCCTTGGGCGGCCAGGCAGGCGAGCAGCGAGACCGCCAGACCCAGCGCACCGGCCGCACGCAGCCAGGCGCGCCAGCGGCCCACCGACTGGCCACGGCCGAAGCCGTCTTCGAAGTGGCGGTCCATCGCCAGGCTCAGGGCGGCGAAGCCGCCGAGCGCGGCGCTGAAGGCGGTGGTCACGAAGGCGGCGTGGTGCATGGGCTGCTCTCGGCGGACCGGGGCCGGACGAAGCCGAACCAGGCGCAGACCGCGACCGGCACGCCGAGCGCGAACCACGACCACCAGTCGCCCCAACCGTCGGACACCAGGGCGCTGAGCAGACCGCTGAGGGTCAGCACCCCGAGCACGATCGGCCAGCCCCACAGGCGCCAGGTTGCGGAGGTCATATCGGTAGTCCTTCAGTTCTGTTCGACAGCACCATGCCGGCTTCTTCGTTCAAGGTCTTCGCTGGACGCCGGCGCAGCCAGAGGTACAGGCCGCTGCCCAGCACCACGATGGTGGCAAGGTCGAGCAACGCCCAAATGATCTTCATCGGCATGCCGCCGTAGTCGCCGAAGTGCAGCGGCTGCGAGATCAGCAGGCCGGTCAGGTACCAGGGCATCGACGGCGCGGCCGTGACCTGCGTGGTGCCGGCGTCGACCAGCACGGGCTGCAGCAGCTTCGAGGTGACGGGCGTGTTGCCGCGCAGGAAGAAGGTGTTGTGGTGCGGGCTGGAGAACGCCGTGCCCGGGAACGCGATGAACGACAGCTTCATGCCCGGCGTGTGCGCCATCGCCGCGTCGAGCGAACGCTGCACCGAGCCCCGCTCGGCGGCGGGAATGGTCGGCTGGCCCTGGTAAGGCGCGAGCAGCGCGCTCAGCTGGTCGTACTGCCAGTACTTGATCACCAGGTCGGCCCAGGTGTTGACCATGCCGGTCGCACCGACGACGAAGGCCCAGACCAGCGTCACGACACCGAGCAGGTTGTGCAGGTCCAGCCACTTGAGGCGGGTGGTGCGCGCGCGCCGCACGGTGCCGAAGTCGAGCTTGCGCATGAAGGGCGCGTACAGCACCAGGCCGGAGACGATGGCCACCAGCAGCAGCAGGCCCATGAAGCCGAGGAACAGCTTGCCCGGCAGGCCCGCGAACAGGTCGACGTGCAGCTTGAACATCACGTACATGAAACCCTCGTCGACCTTGCGGTCGCCCAGCACCGCAGCCGTGCGCGCGTCGACCGCGACCGACTTGAAGTCGTCGGTGGGCGCGGGTGTGGGGGTGAGCGTGACGAACCACAGGTCGTTGCTGTCCTCGGGCTGCGAGGCGAACTGCACCACGCGGTCGGGATAGAGCGCGCGGGCCGTGTCCAGCACCTTGTCGAGGCTGGCATAGGGCGTGCCCGCCGGCATCGGCGGCGCCTCGATCTCGGTGCCGCTCAGGTGTTCGATCTCGTGGTGGAAGATCAGCGGCAGGCCAGTCAGGCACAGCAGCAGCATGAAGACCGTGCAGACCAGGCTGGACCACTTGTGGGTCCAGGCCCAGCCCTTGACGGCACGGGAGCTCAGCATGGCCCGGTCAGAAGTCGACGCTGGCGCTCACCACGAAGGTGCGCGGCGCGCCCAGGACCAGATAGCCGGCGTTGGTGTAGCCACCGACCGACGACCAGTAGTTGCGGTCGGCGACGTTGTCGACACGGGCCCGCAGCGTCACCAGGCGACCCTGCAACTCGGTCAGGTAGCGCGCGCCGATGTCAAGACGGGTCCAGCCCGGCACCCTGAGGCTGTTGGCCGAATCCGCATAGCTGCTGCCGCTGGCGGTGAGTCGGCCGTCGAGCGACAGGCCCCGCACGCCAGGCACGGCCCACTCGGCGTTGAAGCTCGCATGGGCATTCGGTACCCCGATGACGCGTTTGCCGTCGGTACTGGCATCGCCGGTGGTCTTCTGCTTGGCGTTGAGCAGGGTCACGCCGCCCAGCAGCTTCAGGCCGGGCATCGGCTCGCCGAACACGGTGAGTTCGACACCTTTGTGGTTGTCCTTGCCTTCGGTTCCGAAGATGCCGGTCGCAGCGTTGCGGAACGCTCTGGGTCGGTCGGTCGAGAACAGCGCAGCGCCGGCACCGAAACGGCCGCCGTCGTACTTGACACCGACTTCCTTCTGCTTGGCGACATAGGGCGACAGTTGCTGGCCTGCATTGGCGACGGGCAAGTTGCCCGACAGGGCCGGCGCGGTTTCGCCGGTACTCAGGCTCTCGATGCTGTTGGCATACAGCGAGACCTGCTTGTTCAGCTTGAACACCAGCCCGCCGGCGGGACTCCAGCGGCTCTGGTCGTAACCGGTGCCGTCGGGCAGGCCGGTGCCGTAGGAGTAGCCGGCGGTCTGCAGCGTCTGGTGGCGCGCGCCCAGCGTCAGCTCCACCGTCTCGTCGAGGAACGACAAGGTGTCGGCAAACGCATAGCTGGTGAGGCGCTTCTTGGCCGTGACCACCGGGTTCGCCAGGTCGTAGCCGAACGCGCTGGACCCGAAGGCCGGCAGCGGTGTACGGACCGGGTTGTACAGGTTGGTGTTCTGCGTGTTGAGGAAGTCGAACACGTAGGCGTTCTCGCGCTCCGACTTGAAGTACGCATACGAGGCCACCAGCGCGTGCCGGACCGGACCCGTATCGAGCTTGCCGCGCACGCCGAGTTCTCCGGTCTTGATGTCGTCGCCGCCGGTGTTGTCGAAACGGTAGGTGTTGCCTGCACCCGTGGCCGAGTTGGTCACCGTGATGTTGCGCAGCGAGTTGGCTTCGTCGCTGCGGCGCATGCCGGCCGCGAACCAGGCGGTGACCTTGTCGTTGATATCGACTTCGCCGCGCACCGTGCCAAAAGTGTCGCGCTCGTTCGAATACGAACCCGGCTGCGCCCAGTTGGTCTTGCTGTCGGGCGCGCGCGGCACGACGGTGACGCCGCTGAGGCTGACATTGGTGCGCGTTTCGCTCAGGCGGTGTTCCTGGTGGCCGATGTCGGCGGACAGCCGTACGTTGCGGCTGCGCCAGTCGACGCCGACCGAGGCCACGTCGAGCTTGACGTCCTCATGGTCGATACCGGTGCCGCCGTTGCGGTGCGCCATGTTGAGCCGCACGCCAGTGCTCTGGTCGGGGCCGAAGCGGCGCGAGATGTCGGCTGCCGCATAGAACTGCGAGCCGCTGGCCATGCCCAGCGTGACCTGCGACAGGGGTTCGTTGGTCGCCCGTTTGGGCAGCAGGTTGACCGTGCCGCCAATGCCGTCGCCCCCAGGTGTGGCACCGGTGAGGAAGGTGCTGGCGCCATGCAGCACCTCGACGCGCTCGAACAGTTCGGACGAGATGTACTGGCGCGGCAACAGGCTGTACAGGCCGTTGTAGCCGATGTAGTCGGAACTCAGCAGGAAGCCGCGGATGAAGTACGACTCCTGGAAGTTGCCGAAGCCGCGCGCCACCCGCACCGACGGATCGTTCTGCAACACGTCGCCCACGCTGCGGGCCTGCTGGTTCTGGATCAGCGCGTTGGTGAAGCTGGTGATCGCAAACGGGGTGTCCATGTTGTCCTGCGTGCCCAGGAAACCGGCCCGCCCGCCGCGCGCCACCTGACCGCCGGCATAGGGTTTGGCAAGGCCTTCAGCCGACGCATCGGCACTGGCGTTGACCGTGACGGCCGACAGGCTCTTGCCGCTGTCGGCGACGGGTGGGGTTTGCGCCCAGGCCACGTGCGCCAGGCACAGGGCCAGCGGGGTCAGGGCAAAACGGGCAACGAGGCGCGAAGGCGCAGGCGATCGAACGGGCATGAGGACACTCGGCAGAAGATGGTTTTTGGCTGACCTTCCGCTGACATGCGACGTGGCTGGCTAGGCGCTCAGTTTACCTGAACCGATGAGAATTATTTGCATTTGGAGCGCGCTTGCAACCGGCGCGGCCAAATGACAGAACACCGCGGAGCTCGGCTTTGCCGAGCCGAGATTTATCCGTGGCTGGCGCTGCGGCGCCCCAGCACCAGGCCGGTGACCACCAGCACCACCGCCAGCGCCTGCATGCCCAGGCCCTGCGCGGTCGGGTGGATGCCCAGCAACGGCAGCGTGAAGAAGCGCACCAGCGTCGCGTCGATCACACCAGCTTCCTGCAGCGCGGCGATGCCGTTGCCCACGAACACCACTGCCATCAGCGCCAGCAGGGCCGAGGTGACGTTGAAGAACGGCCCGATCGGCAGGCGCACGCTGTACTTGAGGATGGCGCCGCCGATCAGGAACAGCAGCACGGCCGCGGCCGCGATGCCGCCGAGCACGGCGGTCTGGCCATCGGGGCCCACCTGCACCCACAGCGTCTCGTAGAACAGGATGATCTCGAACAGCTCGCGGTACACGGCCAGGAAGGAGATGCCGGCCATGGCCCACAGCGTGCGTTTGCCCAGCGCCTCGGTGACCTGCGTGCGCACGAACGAATTCCAGGCCTGCGCGTTGGCCTTGCTGTGCAGCCAGTAGCCCACGTACAACAGCATGGCAGCGGCAAGCAGCGCGGCGATGCCTTCGGTCATCTCGCGGCTCGCACCCGAGATGCTCAGCACGTAGTGCGCCACGGCCCAGGTGGCCGCGCCCAGCACCACGGCGGCGATCCAGCCGGCATGGATGTACGGCATGGCATCGCGCCGGCCGGTCTTCTTCACGAACGCGACGATGGCGGCCACGACCAGGATCGCCTCCAGCCCTTCGCGCAGCAGGATCAGCAACGAGCTGATGAAGGCCGCGGTGGTCGACAGGCTACCGCCGAGCTTTTCGTCGGCACGGTCGAGCAGGGTGTTGATCTTGTCGATCTGCGCGGCCACCTCGTCGACCGGCTTTGCGTCGCCGATGAGCGAGCGCAGCGCCATCATCTCGCGTTCGGCTTCCGCGCGCAGCGGGCCGTCGACGTTGTCCAGGCTGGACTCGATCAGCTCGAAGCCTTCGAGGTAGGCAGTGATCGCCAGCGTGCGGGCGCTGTCGCGGTCGCCCTTGCGGTAGGCCTGCAGGGCTTCGTCGAGCTTGGCGCGGGTGAACACCAGCGGCGCGGGCGCTGCGGCCTGGATCGCCTCGGGGTGGGCGGTGAGGTAGGCGCGTACGGCGTCGAGCTCGGGCCCGCCCTTGGTGGCGCTGTCGCCGGGCGACTGTGTGACCAGCGTGCGCAGACCTGCGAACTCGGCCTTGCCCTTGCCCTGCTTCCACAAGGCTTCGCCTTGCGCCACGGCTTCGGGTGTGGCGCGCATGCCGCTCACGAAGAAGGCCAGTACCCAGCGGTCGGCCTCGGTGATCTCGCTGAACGGCCGCATCGGTGTGCCGCCCACGCCCAGCGCGATGGTGTTGTACAGCCCGTAGATGCTGCGCTGCTTCATGCGGTCTTCCTCGTGGAAGTTGCTGGGCGCGGGCTCCATGCCCTTGGCCAGCGCGCCGTCGCCACGCCCTTCGGCCCCGTGGCAGGCGGCGCAGTTGGCCGCGAACAGGGCGGCGGCGCGGGCCAGGTCGGGCGCCTGCTTGGGTGCCACGGCGATCTTGTAGACCCGGATCACATCGGCGCGCACCGCGTTGGCCTGTGCGCTGACCTGGGCGCCCTCGGCCTTGGCATCGATGGCGGCCAGCAACTGCCTGGCCTTGTCGATCAGCGCGGCCTTGTCAGGCGCGGCGGGCAGTTGCTCCAGCAGGGCGATGGACTGCGTCGCGAACTCGCGCTGCTCCTGGTACTCCTCGGGGTTGAGGACTTTGCCGTCCTTCACGAACTCGGGGTAGTCGACGCTCACGTAGTCGAGCATGTGCACGACCGTCTGCGCCTTTTCGTCGGACGCCGCATCGGCCCGGGCCAAGGCCGCGAAACACAGGGACAGGACCAGCAGGGACAGCAGCAGCAGGCCGCGCAGGGTCAGACGGGAGCGCAGTCGCGCAAACAGGGGCAGGTGGGTCATGGGCGCGTGCTCGGGCACACGGGGCGCCGACACAAATACGAATTATTCTTATTGTAGACGCGGCCCGCGCGCCCGCGCCACCGGTCAACGTACCAGCAGTACGGGTACCTCGCACAAGGCCATGGCCTTGGTCACCACCGATCCCATCACCAGGTTGCCGAACGCGCTGTGGCCGTGCGTGCCCATCATCAGCAGGTCGAACTTGCCCTTGGTTGCCAGCGTCGCGATCTCCTGCGCCGGGTGGCCGACCTTGTAGACGTACGTGGCCTCGATGCCCTGCTTGCCGAGGAAGCTGCGGATCGGCTTGAACACCTTCTGCGCCTCGTCTTCGTAGTAGGCCTGCACCGAAGCCTTGTCGAGGAACGACGACGCTCGCGGTGGCACCGACAGCACCGTGTGCAGCACGGTGAACTGATGGGCCTGTGCGCGCCACTCGTCGTGCGCAGCCAGGTAGGCCAGCATGCGTTTGGTGTGGGCGCTGCCATCGACCGCGATCAGGATCTTCATGCGAAAAATCTCCAGTTGGTGAAAACGCGACTTTACAGGGCGTTTGCCCGTTTGAGATCAAGCCTATGCGGCGCACGGCTACAGTCCGCAGCAATGTTGATCCAGCCCAAACTTCTTCTTCGCTACGCGCTGATCGCGCTCGTCGTCGCGGCGCTCGCGGTCGGCGCCAAACTGCTTTTTTTCCCGGCGCAGGACAAGCCGCGCTACCTGACCGCCACCGCCGCGCTGGCCGACCTGGAGCAATCGGTGCTGGCCACCGGCACGCTGCAAGCGTTCAAGCAGGTGAGCGTGGGCGCGCAGGTCTCGGGCCAGATCAAGAAGCTGCAGGTGGCCCTGGGCGACACGGTGCAGAAGGGCCAGCCCATCGCCGAGATCGACTCGATGACGCAGCAGAACAACCTGCGCAACGCCACGGCCGCGCTCGACAACGTGCGTGCGCAGCTCAACTCGCGCCAGGCCTCGCTGATCCAGGCCGAGCTGGCCTTCAAGCGGCAGCAGGAGATGCTGGCCGCCGACGCCACCTCGCGCGAAAGCTACGAGGCGGCCGAGGCCACGCTGAAGACCTCGCGCGCCGACGTCGCGGCGCTGCAGGCCCAGGTGGCGCAGGCCACCACGGCGGTGGACACCGCCCAGGTCAATGTGGGCTACACCAAGATCCTGGCGCCGATCGACGGCGTGGTGGTGGCGCTGGTCGCGCAGGAGGGCCAGACCGTCAACGCCAACCAGAGCACGCCCACCATCGTCAAGCTGGCACGGCTCGACACCATCACCGTCAAGGCCCAGATCTCCGAGGCCGACGTGGTGCGCGTGAAGCCCGGGCAGAAGGTCTACTTCACGATCCTCGGCGCGCCCGACAAGCGCTACACCACCACCTTGCGCACGGTGGAGCCCGCGCCCGACTCGATCGCGACCGACACCACCACCAGCACGAGCACCAGCACCACCACGGCGATCTACTACAACGGCCTGCTCGACGTGCCCAACCCCGACGGGCAACTGCGCATCTCGATGACTGCGCAGGTCTACATCGTGCTGGCCGAGGCCAAGGACGCGGTGAGCATCCCGTCGTCCGCGCTGGGAGAACGCGATCGCCAGGGAATGGGCGCCGCCCGGCCGCCCGAAGGCGCCCGCGCCGCAGCCCGCGAGGGCGCAGGCTCGTCGCAATACACGGTGCGTGTGCTCGACGCCGAAGGCAAGGCCGTGCCGCGCAAGGTCAAGGTCGGCATCAACAACAACGTCAACGCACAGATCCTCGAAGGCCTGGCGGTGGGCGACAAGGTCGTGGTGGGCGAGGCGCCGGCGGCGGGCGGCCAGCCCGCGGGCCAGCAGATGCGCCGCCCGCCGATGCGGCTATGAGCATGCGGAGCGACCTCGCCATGCCGACGGCACCGCCCAGTGCCGGCACCGACGCGCGCCCCCTGCTGGAACTCAGGGCGCTGCGCCGCGAGTTCCCGGCGGGTGAAGGCACGATCGCCGTGCTGAAGGACGTGAACCTGACGATCGCCGCCGGCGAGATGGTGGCCATCGTCGGCGCCTCGGGCTCGGGCAAGTCGACGCTGATGAACATCCTGGGCTGCCTCGACCGTCCGACCAGCGGCTCGTACCGCGTGGCCGGGCGCGAGACCGGCCAGCTCGGGCCCGACGCGCTGGCCGAACTGCGGCGCGAACACTTCGGCTTCATCTTCCAGCGCTACCACCTGCTGTCGGACCTGGACGCGCTGGCCAATGTCGAGGTGCCCGCCGTCTATGCCGGCAAGGACCGCACCGCACGCCACACCCGTGCCGCCGCGCTGCTGGGCCGCCTCGGCCTGTCCGACCGCACCGGCCACCGGCCGGGGCAGCTGTCGGGCGGGCAGCAGCAGCGCGTGAGCATCGCCCGCGCGTTGATGAACGGCGGCAGTGTGATCCTGGCCGACGAGCCCACCGGCGCGCTCGACACGCACAGCGGCGCCGAGGTCATGAAGATCCTGGAAGAGCTGCACGCCGAAGGCCACACCATCATCATCGTCACGCACGACATGCAGGTGGCCGAGCACGCCGAACGCATCATCGAGATCCGCGACGGCGAGATCGTGGCCGACCGGCAGCGCGCCTCGCTCGACGCGGACGCACTGGCCCACCGCAAGCAGCTCGCCGCTCCGCAACGCGGCCAGGGCCGCTGGCAGGCCGGCTGGGACCGCTTCGGCGAGGCCATGCGCATGGCGACGCTGGCAATGCGCTCGCATCCGCTGCGCACCTTCCTCACGATGCTGGGCATCATCATCGGCATCGCCTCGGTGGTGTCGGTGGTGGCGCTGGGCGAAGGTTCGCGCCAGCAGGTGCTGAAAAACATCAGCGCCATCGGCACCAACACCATCGAGGTGTTCTCGGGCAGCGGCTTCGGCGACCAGCGCGCCGCGCGCGTGCGCACCCTGGTGCCCAGCGACGCCGACGCGCTGGGCCAGCAGACCTATGTCGACAGCGTCACGCCGACGGTGAGCAGCTCCACCACGCTGCGCTACGGCAACGTGGCGGTCAACGGCACCGTCAACGGCGTCGGCGAGCAGTACTTCCGCGTGCGCGGCATCGTGCTCGCGCAGGGGCGCGCGTTCGACAGCACTGCGGTACGCAGCCTGGCCCAGGAAGTGGTGATCGACGACAACACCCGCAAGCAGCTGTTCCCGAACAACCCCGATCCGATCGGCGAGGTCGTGCTGCTCGGCGCCGTGCCCTGCCAGGTGGTCGGCGTCGCGAAGAAGAGCGACTCGGCCTTCGGCAACTCCGAGGCGTTGAACGTCTACGTGCCCTACACCTCGGCGATGAGCCGCCTGCTGGGCCAGAGCTACCTGCGCAGCATCACCGTGCGCGTCAGCGACGACGCCTCGACCGAGGCCGCCGAGCAGGGCATCAACCAGCTGCTGCGCCAGCGCCACGGCACCACCGACTTCTACGTGCTCAACACCGACACGATCCGCCAGACCATCGAGAGCACGACGCAGACGATGACGCTGCTGATCTCGGCCATCGCGCTGATCTCGCTGGTGGTCGGCGGCATCGGCGTGATGAACATCATGCTGGTGTCGGTGACCGAGCGCACCCGCGAGATCGGTGTGCGCATGGCGGTCGGCGCGCGGCAGGGCGACATCCGCCAGCAGTTCCTCATCGAGGCGGTGCTGGTGTGCCTGCTCGGCGGCGCTCTGGGCATCGCGCTGTCGCTGCTGATCGGCTGGGTCTTCAGCCAAAGCGGCAGCAATTTCACGATGGTGTACTCGACCGCGTCGATGGTGGCCGCCTTCGCGTGCTCGACCCTGATCGGCGTGGTCTTCGGTTTCCTGCCGGCGAGCAATGCGGCCAGGCTCGACCCGGTCGATGCGCTGGCGCGCGAATAGGCAGACGATGCAACACACGAGATCCCTCCGCACCGCCATGCGGCGCATGTCCATCGGCTGGCTGGCCGTCGCTCTGCTCGCCAGCGGCTGCAGCACGCTGCAGACGCCCTACGCACCGCCGGCGACGCAGACACCGGCAGCATGGCAGTTCGGCAGCGCCAGCGCCAGCACCGCCGCCGTCACGGCAGATGCCTGGTGGAAGAACTTCAACGACCCCGACCTCGACCGCCTGGTGGCGCTGGCCCTGGCGCGCAACAACGACCTGGCCGCCGCCACGGTCCGGGTGCGACGGGCGCAGCTGCAGTCGGGACTGGCCGACCAGAAGCTGCGCCCGAGCTTCAGCGGCAGCGTGTCCACCGGCTCCAGCCGTGCGCTCGGCGGCGACGCGGTGAGTGGTGGCACGTCGAGCTCGGCTTCGCTCGGCGTCAGCTACGAGGTCGACCTGTGGAACAAGCTCGGCAGCCAGCGCGACGTGGCACGCTGGGAGGCGCTGGCGACGCAGCAGGACCGCGACAGCACGCTGCTGGCGCTGGTCGGCACCACGGCCCAGTTGTACTGGCAGATCGGCTACCTGAACCAGCGCCTGGCTGCGGGGCGCCTGAGCATCGCCACCGCGCAGAAGACGCTGGAGCTGGTGCAGGCGCAGTACCGCGCGGGCGCAGTGTCCGGCCTCGAGGTGGCCGAGGCGCAGCAGAACCTGAGCAGCCAGCAGGCCAGCCAGACCACGCTGGAGCAGCAGGCCGTGCAGGCAACGACTGCGCTGGCCCTGCTGTTCGATGCGCCGGCCGGTGCCGACAACCCGGGCACCTCGACGCAACCCCTGCGCCTGCCGGACCAGCCGCTGCCGCTGGTGGCCGCCGGCCTGCCGGCCGACCTGCTGGCCCGCCGGCCCGACCTGCGTGCGGCCGAGCTGCGCCTGCGCGAGAGTTTGTCGAGCGTCGACGCGACCCGCGCCAGCTACTACCCGTCGCTCACGCTCACGGGCGGCCTGGGCTCGGCCAGCACCGCGCTGCTCAACGTGCTGGCCAACCCGGTCGCGTCGCTCGGCGTCGGCCTGTCGCTGCCCTTCCTGAACCGCACGACGATGGACCTCGACATCAAGGTGTCGCAGAACCAATACGAAGAGGCCGTCGTCAACTTCCGCCAGGCCTTGTACAAGGCCTTCGGGGACGTCGACAATGCACTGTCGGCGCGCCAGCAGTACCTGCAGCAGGGCGCGCTGCTGGCGCAGTCGCTCGAGGCCGCCCGCACGGCCGAGCGCTTGTACGAGATCCGCTACCGCGCCGGCGCCGTGGCCTTGAAGTCATGGCTCGATGCGCAGGAGAAGCGCCGCAGCGCCGAGATCGCCGTGGCCGAGAACCGGCTGAACCAGCTGACCAACCACGCCACGCTGTACCAGGCGCTGGGCGGCACCGCCGGCGCTGCAACGCCCTGACCGCCGCCGTGCAGACCGTCACCGCTTGCGGTAGTGCCGCAGCATCTCGATGCTCAGCACACAGACAGAGAGCCAGACCAGGCCCGAGCCGAAGCCGGCCAGCACGTCGCTGGCCCAGTGCACCTGCAGCAGCACCCGGCTGGTGCCCATGCCGAAGGCCAGCGTGGCCGCCGCCAGCACCGCGGGCAGATGCCAGCGCGGGGGCAGCAGACGCACGCCCAAGTAGGCCAGCATGCCGTAGACCACCACCGAGCCCGAGGTGTGCCCGCTCGGGAAACTAAAGCCGTCGGCCACCGCGAAGCCATGTTCATGCACCGGCCGCACCCGCACGAAGATCTGCTTGAGCCCATGGTTCAACACGCCGTTGCCCGCACAGGCCAGCACCCAGCCCAGTGCCAGCCACCGCCTCCCGTACAAGAACAGCGCCGCTGCCACCGCGACCACGATGACCGCCAGCGTCAACGGATCGCCCAGGTGCGTGGCCGCGCCGAAGAAGCGCAGCACGCCAGGCGACAGGCTGCGCGACAGCACCTCGGCCAGGCGGTTGTCGAAGCGGCCCATCGTGTCCTCGCCGTCCAGCGCCTCGATCATCTCGGCAAACAGGGCCGCCGCGCCCAGCACGAGCGCGAGGCCCGCCGCCAGCCGCAGTACCAGAAACAGAGAAGGCGGCAGGCGGCTGGGCTGCGACGGCAAGGTCAGCCGGCGCACCAACGCGAACGCCAACGCGGTGGAACCCAGCACAGCCGGCAGGGCCATGGCCAGCGCCACGATGGCGTGCTCGCCGATCGTCTGCGCCGCGGACAGCCAGAACGCCGCGTGCTCATCCATCGGCAACAGGCCCACCCAAGTCGAGCAAGTGCTGCTGCGTGCGCTCGAAACGATGCTGCACCGGCATGTAATCCCAGCGCTCGACCACGCCGTCACGACCGCCGCCCTCTCGCGCACCATGCCGCAGCACGTTGACCGAATTGCCGGCCTCGGACCGCACACGTGACGACACCGCCGTGCCCGCCTGCACGCACCAGAGGTTGCGCGCCAGGCCCGCGTGGACGGCATGCAGCGGCAACACATAGGGCAGGTGGATGTGGCCGCCGGCCACCACGTCGGCTCCGGCCGAGGCCCAGCACCGCACGGCGGCCTCGTGGCCCACCAGCAGATCGGGTGCATCGGCCGGGCGCAGCACGGCCACCGGCTGGTGCACCACCACCATCCGCATCTGCGCGGGCGTGGCCGTCTGCAGCAGCTGCGCGACACGCTCGACCTGCGTCGCCGAGACCTGGCCATTCTTGTGGCGCCAGCGGCGCGTGGTCTTCACGCCGATGACCAGCCAGTCGGCCGAGCGGTGCAGCGGCTCAAGCTCGGGGCCGAACACGCGTCGGTACTGGGCATAGGGCGCGAAGCAGCGCGCCAACACATCGAACAATGGCAGGTCGTGGTTGCCGGGGACCACCAGCAACGGTGCCGGCGCCAGCCGGTCCGCGAAGGTGCGGGCGGCATCGAACTCGGCACGCCGCGCCCGCTGCGTGATGTCGCCCGACATCACCACCAGCTCGGGCGCGAGTTGCTGCACCAGGGCCACCAGGGCCTCGACCACCGGCGCACGTTCGGTCCCGAAATGCGGATCGGAGATCTGGACCACGACGCTCACGGCGCTGCCCCTGATCGGCGCCATGTGCTCATTCCCGCGCCACCTCGTCCTCTGGTGCCGGCGCCAGCAGCCACAGCGGCTGCGGCGAGACGCGGAAGTCGAGCGGCGCACGCAGCCAGCAGATCTCGCCGTCGGTCGCCACCTTCACCTTGCCGGTGCGGCGCGGCGCGGCCGGGCGCACGGCCAGCTGTTCGAAGCCGAAGCTGACGGCGTCGTCGTCGTCGCCCAGCCGGCCCATCGCGCCGTGCAGCATCAGGCCCAGCATCGCCCAGGTGCCGACCGGCCTGAGCGTGATCGCCACCAGTTGCCCCTGGTGCAGCGCTGCCGCCTCCGCAATGCCGATGCGCTCGAGCTGCAAGGCGTTGTTGGCGACGAACAGCGTGGGCGTGCGCACATCCCGCTCGACGCCCTGGCAGCCGATGCGCAGGCGCAGCGGCCGATGGGCGTGCAGAAGGGTGACCAGCGCCGCCCAGAACGCCACCAGCCGGCTGCGGCCGTAACGCTGCTTGTAGGCCTCGCGGTCCTCCAGCAACTGCGGGTACAGGCCGACACTGGCGTTCACCAGGAACACGCGCTCGTTGACCAGCCCCACCTGCACCGGCCGCACCTGGGCCCGCAGCAAGGCACGTGTCGCATGTTCGGTGTCCGACGGGATGCCATGGGTGCGGCTGAAGTAGTTGAACGTGCCCTGCGGCAACACGCCGAACGGCAGGCCGGTGGGCAGCACCGCCTGGGCCACCGCGTTGATCGTGCCGTCGCCGCCCGCCGCCACCACCGCGCCTTGACGGGCCTGCGCCCGCTGCACGGCCAGCGCCGCGACATCGGCCACGCGCGCATGGCGCTCGATCAGCAGGATCTCGTGCGCACGGCCAGCGGCGGTGAGGACCTGGCCGATCGTGCGCTTGCGGACTGCGGTGTCCTCATGCCCGGAGCCCGCGTTCAGCACGATGAACAGCTGCGTGTCGGATCCGATGGCGGGAGGGGAGGCGGTGTTCACGGCGCGCCAGCTTAGCAGCGCTACCTGTTGCCTCGCGTCGGACAAGTTCGGCAGATGACGGCTGTACGATGTTGCCCGCTGAGCGCAGAGCGTCAGGCTTCAGACAGTCGCCTTACCGCGGCCACAAGGCCCACAGCTGCAGCGGCTGCTTCAGCCGCCCGGCCATGTCGCCGGCCTCGACGCCCCAGCCCGCGAAGTAGTCGGCCCGCACGGCGCCGACGATCGCGCTGCCCGTGTCCTGCGCCAGCACCAGCTTCTGCAGGTTGACCACCGGCCCCTGCGATGCCAGCCACACCGGCGTGCCGTACGGGATGCTGCCCTGGTCGACCGCGATCGAGCGGCCCGGCGTCAGCGCCACGCCCTGCGCGCCGCGCGGCCCGAAGCCGGCCTCGAACTCGGCCAGCGGCTCTTCGCGGAAGAACACCATGCGCGGGTTGGCCCAGAGCATCTCGCGCACGCGCTGCGGGTTCTGCGCAATCCAGGCCTTGATGCCCGGCCACGACGCGTCGCGGATCGCACCCTGGTCGAGCAGCCAGCGGCCCACGCTCTTGTAGGGCTGGTCGTTGGTGCCGGCATAGGCCAGGCGCACCAGCTTCTGGCTGCCGTCCGGTTCGGTCACGCGGATCCGGCCCGAGCCCTGGATCTGCAGCACCAGCGCATCGACCGGGTCGGCGAGCCAGACGATTTCGCGGCCGGCCAGCGCGGCCTGCGCTTCGGGCAAGGTGTCCATCTCCTGGCGCGTGAACCAGGGCTTGCGCTGCCCGAGCGTGGCGGGCGGCCGGTACAGCGGGACGGAGAACGCCGCGGTAGGAACGCGCGAGGCGTCGAACAGCGGTTCGTAGTAGCCGGTCAGCAGGCCGCTGCCCGCTACCTCGCCGGGGTTGGGTTCCACGCGGTAGGGCTGCAGCTTCGCGACCATCCAGGCACGCTGCTCATCGGCAGTGCCGATGCTCAGGCGGCGCACCTCGGGGCACAGATTCGCCCAGGTGGGGCCGGGCCGCTCGCAGCTCTTCATCCACGCGTTCCAGGCCTCGTACAACGCGTCCTGCGAGAAGCCGGGCAACTCGGCCCAGCGCACCGGCACCCAGCGGCTGCGCGGCTGCAGCATCGGCGCGGGCAGCGGCGCACTATCGCCGGGCCAGACCGAAGCGCCGGGCGCTGCGCCGGTCGATGGGAGTGTGGCCGGCGGAAGACCCTGCCCCGCGTCCGGACTCCGCACCGGCGGCGCCACCGAGCACGCGACCAGCATTCCTACAATCGCGCCACCCGCAACCAGCCTGGAGAAACGGTTCATGGTCCTGATTTTGCTCGAAGCACTCGGCGCGTTGCTGCTGCTGGTGCTGATCGTGTGGTGGACCATGTTCTCGGGCCGCGACAAGGGCGAGCTGCCCGCCAGCAGCGACCAGCCCAAGCCGCCGCAGCCAGTGGCCAAGGACACCGCGCCGCGGGATTGAGGAACGCCAGACGTGGCAAGAGCGGGGCCGCCTGCGCAGCCCCGCCCTGTACCGATGGGTCGCTCTCAGCGCAGGCCGAAGAACGACAGCACGGCGCCGATGACGACGACCAGGCCGACGATGTAGATGATGGAGTTCACGGCGTAATCCTTGTTGGGTTGCGGATGGTCCAAGCATCGCCGCAGTCGCGCTCGCGGATTGTCGGCCGCCGTCGGCGAGCGCTGTAGGACTTGCCGGTGTCCTGGGGGCGGCACGCCCAGGCCGCGCAACCACCCGGAGCTACAGGTCGCGCAGCAGATTCGCCAGCTCGACCGCCGACTTCACTTCCATCTTGTCGAACACCCGCGCGCGGTGCACCTCGACCGTGCGCACACTGATGTCGAGCTGGTCGGCGATCAGCTTGTTCGGCAGGCCCTCGACCACCAGGCGCATCACGTCGCGTTCGCGCTCGGTCAGCTCGGCCAGCCGCGCCTGCAGCCGGACCCGCGCGTTGCGCGTCTCCAGCATGCGTGCGGACTGCGCCAGCGCCTGCTCGATGCGGTCGACCAGCGCATTGTCGGAGAACGGCTTCTCGCAGAAGTCGAAGGCGCCGCGCTTGACCGCATCGACCGCGGTCGGCACGTCGGCATGGCCGGTCAGGAAGATCACCGGCATGCTGCTCTGCAGGCCCTGCGCGATCAGCTTGTCGAACAGCGCCAGCCCGCTCATGCCCGGCATGCGCACGTCCAGCAGCAGACAGCAGGCCTGCAGCGGCGCGAAGCCGGCGCCGAGCGCACGGTCGAACGCCTCGGCGCTGTCGAAGCTCTCGCTCAGCAGGCGCCGCGAACGCAGCAGCCACGACAGGGCGTCGCGCACGCCGGCGTCGTCGTCGACGATGAAGACGGTGGCATCCTGGATCGGCTGCATGCAACTCCTTGAAGGACTGGAAGGTCAGGCCGGCTCGGCGGCGGGCGCGGCCGACGGCGCGGGCGCCGCCTCGTCCTGGCCCGCCTGCGTCGGCAGCGTGAAGCGGAACACCGTGCCGCGCGGGTGGTTGGGCTCGTAACCGAGAAAACCGCCATGCTGCTCCACCACGGTGCGGCACAGGCTCAGGCCAAGGCCCATGCCTTCGACCTTGGTCGTGAAGAACGGCGTGAACAGGCGCTCGGCCACGTCCTTGCCGATGCCCGATCCGCCGTCGGCCACCGAGAACTCGAGCCAGCCGCGCGGCCGGGTCGCACCCAGGCGGGCGCCGGCGTGGCCGACGCGCAGCACCAGCACGCGCTCGCGCAGGTCGGGCTGGTCCATCGCCTGCATGCCGTTGCGGGCCAGGTTCAGCAGCACCTGCTCGACCATCGTGCGGTCGCACAGCACCGGCGGCAGATCGGGCGCGACCAGCGTGCGCACCCGCACCGACAGCTTGCGCGCCTGCAGGCTGACCAGCGGCATCACCGCGTCGAGCAGCGCCTGCGGCGCCACCAGCTCGCGGGCATCGACACGGCGGCGCACGAAGTCGTGCACGCTCTTGATGACGCGCCCGGCGCGCTCGGCCTGCTCGGCGATGCCGCGCATTGCCACCTGCAGATCGGCGACGGCGTGCGGCCCTTCCTGCAGCAGGTTCAGGGAGCCGGTGGCGTAGCTCGAGATGGCCGCCAGCGGCTGGTTCAGCTCGTGGCTCATCAGCGACGCCATCTCGCCCACCGTCGCGAGCCGCGCCGTGGCCTGCAGCCGCTCCTGGCTGGCGCGCGACAGTTCCTCGACGCGGCGCTGCTCGCTGATGTCGAGGAAAGCACTCATCCAGCCGGTCTGCACGCCGTGCGCGTTGATCAGCGGCGCCTCGATGATCAGCACCGGAAAACGCGAACCGTCCTTGCGCATGAAGACCGATTCGAAACCCTCGCGCGGCGGCATGTTGCCGGCCAGCCGGATCGCCTGGCGCTGTTCGTATTCACCGATCAGCTCGGGCGGCCAGTACGGTGCCGGCGTCTGCTTGCCCCAGAGCTCCTCGGGCGAGAAATCGACCATCCGGCAGAACGCCGGGTTCACGTAGGTGATGCGGCCTTCAAGGTCGCGCGCGCGCAGGCCGGTCAGCAGCGAATCTTCCATCGCCTTGCGGAAGGCCAGCGCGTCGGCCAGGTCGTTCTCGGCCCGCAGGCGACGGCGCGTGTCCTTGGCCAGCATCACCAGCACCGACACCAGCGCGATCGACATCGCCGTCACCAGCGCGGTCAGCACGTTGGGCAGCAGATCGGGCGCGCCACGCCAGCTGTCCACGCGCAGCAGCAGCGTGTTGCCCGGCAGATCGAGCAACTGCTGCGAGGTGAACACACGCGCGCCGCGGCGCGACGAACCGTGCAGCGCCAGCCGCGTGCCGTCGGCTTCGACGAACGAGGCCTCCTGGCTGCGCGTGAGCTGCCGCCCCACCAGGTCGGCGAGGATCTCCTGCAGCGAATAGGTGGCGACCGTGTAGCCGGTGAGCCGGCCCGACGAGAAGATCGGCAGACACAGCTCCATCACCTCCATGCCCATGCCATCGGGCTGCGGCACGAAGTAGCTGTTGGAATAGGCGGCCCCGCTGAAGCGCCGGGCCGTGGCGCAGGCCAGCGCCACATCGGAGAACGCGGCATCGCGCGGCAACTGGCTGAACAGCGGGGTGCGGAACGGTGTGTCGGCATGCGCCAGCAGCGTCAGCGAGGGATTGCGCCATTCGATGCGCATCAACTCGCGGCGATCGCGCAGCACCTGGCCCGCATCCACGGCCCAGGTGGCGGGCGTGGTGTCGTTCACCTGCAGCGCCTGGAAGGTCTGCACATTGCGCGTGAGTGCGGCGCGGATGTCGCCGATCGCATCGGCCGTGTCGCGTTCGAGCCGGGTCTGCACCTGGCTGGCCTCGTAGCGGCCGGCCAGCCACACCAGCGTCACCAGCACGCCGACCACCAGCAGGATCAGCAGCGCCCACAACGACCAGCGGCGCCAGGCCAGCGCCAGGTTGCGCGACGAGAACAGCGCCGGCCAGTTCACAGCACGCGGTGCTCCAGTGCCGGCAACTGCTGGCGCGCCTGCGCAAGCCGTTCCGCGTCGAGCGTGCCCGCCACCACGGCCTCGCCTCCGGCCTGCTCGGCCAGCACCTTGCCCCACGGGTCGACCAGCATCGAATGGCCCCAGGTGCGGCGCCCGTTCTCGTGCTGGCCGCCCTGGGCCGGCGCCAGCACATAGGCCAGGTTCTCGGTCGCGCGGGCGCGCAGCAGCAGCTCCCAATGGGCCTCGCCGGTGGTGGCAGTGAAAGCGCTCGGCACCAGCAGCAGGTCGGCACCGCGTGCGGCGTATCCGCGGTACAGCTCGGGAAAACGCAGGTCGTAGCAGACGCTCATGCCGATGCGCCAGACCCGGCCGTCACGCGCAGGCAGCTCGAACAGCACCGGCGTGTCGCCGCGCTCCAGCACGCGCGACTCGTCGTAACGCTCGCGGCCGTTGTCGAAGCGGAACAGATGGATCTTGTCGTAGCGCGCCACGCAGGCGCCCGTGGGATCGAACACCAGCGAGGTGTTGCGCACGCGGCTGCCGTCGCCCACCGTCAGCGGCAGCGTGCCGCCGACGATCCACAGGCCGAAGGTACGCGCGGCGCCGGCCAGGAAGTCCTGGATCGGCCCGCTGCCGAAGGCTTCCTGGATCTGCAGCTTGTCGGTGTCGCGCTGGCCGAGCAGGCAGAAGTACTCGGGCAGCACGGCCAGCTCGGCGCCTGCGGCGGCAGCCTGCGCCAGCAGCGCATGGGCGCGTTCGAGGTTGTGCGCAAGCCGGGTCGACGACACCATCTGCAGGGCGGCGATGTTCATGGGGTGGCTCCCGTCTTGCCCGGCGCGAGCGCCTCGGTCTTGGGTTCGTCGGCCGGCGGGCTGCCGGGGCGGTCGCGCGCGACGCGGGCGATGCGCGGGTCGGCCCAGGTGCCGTCGACGTGGAACTGCTGGGTGGCAGCCTCCATCAGCGGGCGCCGCAGGAACAGCTGCGCGAGGAAGGTGCCGACGCCGATCGCCGGGTTGATGACCCCGGCCACGAGCGAGGCGGTGCCGGCGTTGATCTCGGGCACGACGACGACCTTGATGTCCTGCGTCTCGTGCGCGATGTCGGCCCGGCCCTCCATCAGCACGGCCGCGCTCAGGCCCTTCATCTGCAGGTTGTTGGTGACCGCGATGCCGCCTTCGATGTGCACGTCGCCCCGGACGAAGTCGAACGCGAAGCCTTCGCTGAACACGTCGCGGAAGTCGAGCGTCAGGCGGCGCGGCAGCGACTGCAGGCTCAGCACGCCCAGCAGCTTGGCCAGGCCGGGCTCGGCCTTGAGGAACTGCCCGCTGGCCATGTCGACGTGGAACTGGCCACCGAGGCTGGGGTAGTCCAGCGCCAGCGGCGAGCCGGCCCACGACACCTGGCCTTCCAGGCTGCCCTTGCCCTGGCGGAACACGCCCTTCATGCCGAAGCGCCCGAGCAGCGCGCCGGCATCGGCGACGTCGAGCCTGAAGTTCATCACGGTGCGGCGCGGCTCCTGCCCCGCGCGAGGGCCGCGCGCGCCACCCGCGGCGGCGCCCTGCGCGTTCACCGCCGCCCAGTTGCCCGAGGCGGTGAACGTGGCCTCGGGCATCGTCATGTTGAGCTTGGTCAGCCGCCATTCGCGCACGCCGTCGCGCCCCGCCCCGCCGGCGCCACGGTTGATCGCCTCCATCTCGACGCGGCCCAGGTTCTTGCCGCGCAGGTCGAAATCGTCGACCACCACGTCGAGCGCGGGCACCGAGTCGGTCGGCTGGTCGAGCAGTTGCTCGACCTCGGTTTCGGCACCGGCCGCGATGGTCAGCCGCGCCAGCCGTGCATAGACGCGCCCGGCGCTGCCGGCGGCCGGCTGGCGGTATTCGACGTATCCATTCAGTTCGCGCGCATCGACGTTGGCGCGCCAGACGGTGCCGTCGCGCGATCCGCCCAGCACCAGGTCGTGCAGCTTGCGGCCCGACACCGTCAGATCGGCGGCGCGCAGCGCAAAGCGGTCGGGCAGGTAGGCGGCACTGGCATTCGCTGCCGTGGCACCGGTAGCGGCCGGCACGACAGCGCCTGCGGAGCCTGCCGCCTTGGCAACGGCGGGCACCGGCTCGGTCAGGTGGGCAAAGGCTGCCTCCCAGGCATCGATCTGGGTCGACGGCAGGTTGACGTTCGCATACACGCCCTGCTCGGGCATCGGCGCCGTCTCGCCCGGCAACAGCCCGACACCGATGGCGCCACGCAACAGCCGCGGCTGCGGCCCGGAAATATCGCGCACGAACGCGGCCGACAGCAGGCGCCCGAGCTCCACGGTCCACTGGTCCTGCGTCGCGGGCTGGCTGCCGGTGCCGGTGCCGGTGCCGGCCAACAGAACGTTGTCGACGCGCAGCGGCAGGCTGGCCTCGGCGGCTTTCGCGAACGGCGCGGGCAGATCGATCGCCATGCCCTGCAGACTGCTGCTGACGCTGATCTCGGGCGCGCCCCGGCGCACGCCCAGCACCACCGCGTAAGGCGCGCTGCCGCTGGCGCGCTGCGCGATGCGCGTCACCGGGCCCAGTTCGCTGGCCTGGCGCAGGCCTTCGGCCGTGGCCGTGCCCTGGGCCCGCACCACCACGGTCGGATCCTGGGCCGATGCGCTCGGCGGACGCGAGCCGCCGTCCAGGCGCACGTCGCCGCCCAGCGCACGGGCCTGCACGCCGACCAGCGTGAAGCCGCTGTCGCTGAACTGCACGGTGCCGCGCGCGCGTGCCAGCAGCGGCGTGTCGGGCGTGATCTGCACGTCGCTGCCAGCCAGCACGACGCTGCCCTGCACCTTGCTCTGCGCCAGAGTGGCCAAGGGCAATGCGAGCTGCAGCTTCAGGTCGGCGCTGCCGGTGCCGGTCGCATGCGCCAGCGCGTGGCCGGTCATCGCGGCCAGCGGCGAGCCGGCGACGACGCCCAGCATCTCGCCGAGCGGGCCGCGCCCGTCGGCATTGACCGAGACCACCGAGTGCCCGAAATCGGCGATCTCGGCATCGACCCGGTTCAGCACAAAGGCCGGCAGGCCGGCGAACTTGCCGGTGGCGCCGTTGATCTGCATCGCGTTGTGGTCGAACACCAACTGGCCCTGCAACTGCGTGAGCGCAGGCCAGGGCAAGGTGTCGGCTCCCTGCACGTTCGCCGGCACGTAGGCATAGGTGACGTCGGCCACCTGGGCGGTGATGTTGAACTCGCCCTGCTTCGCCGTGGCGTACGGGAAGTCGTGCAGGTCGCCCTTGACGCGGAACTTCACGCTGCTGGCGCTGCCCTGCTGCACGGCGTCGCGCACATAGTGCCGCGCGCGCTCAGAGATCGCCAGCGGCAGGTAGCGGTGCACCCGCGTGCCGGCCGCGCGCGTCAGGGCGCCGCTCAGTTCGAGCACGCCCGGCAGCCGCGGCCGGGCCGCGCTGGCCGGGCCGTCGTTGCTGTGCCACTTGGCCTGCAGGTCGCCCTGCGCGTCGGCATTGGCGAAGCGCATCGCCGGCACCTGCACGGCCAGCCTGTCGCCGCTCACCTGCCAGCGGATGTCGCCGGCCAGCATGTCGAAGGGCACGACCGGCTCCTCGAACACGCCGGGAAACTCCATCGCGCCGTTCTGCAGTTGCAGCGTCGCCTTGCCGCCGGCCTGGGTCAGCTCGAAGTCGACGTCCATGCCGCGCACGCCCGGCCGCCCGGCCGGGTGGTGCACGGCCGGCTGCGCGCGCGTGGGGGCAGGCGGCGGTGGCGGGCGGCCAGCGGCGAGCTCGAGCTGCACGATGCGGCCCTTGACCTCGTACCTGGCGGGCGCCTCGATGCGGCCGTTCCAGCTGGCCTCGACGCGCTCCACCAAGCCCTTGGGCGCGTAGGTGTTCAGGGCTTCACGGGCGGCCGGCTCCAGCGGCAGGCGGTGCGCCACCTGCGCCAGCGCCGCCAGGTCGAGCCGGTCGGCGCGGAACACACCCTGCCCCGGCACCCGGCTCTCGCCGCGCATGAAACTCAGGAACACATTGCCGCCCGGCCAGCGCTGGCCTTCGGCCGTCTCGAACAGCAGGTCTTGTGTGGAGAACTCCAGGCCGCCGGCAAGCTGCCGGCCGCTCATGCGCCCCTGCAGCGTCACCAGCGACAGCGGCTCCAGCCCGCTGCCCAGCCGCGCGCCGACATCGGCCAGCTGCAGATCGGCCGTGCCGCCGAGCATCTCGCCCTGTTGCAGATCGGCCCACAGCCGCACCGCGCCGCGCCCCTGCAGCAGCTCGAAGCCGCTGTCGGCACCGGCGTCGGTGTAGCGGCGCAGCTGCGACACGTCGACCTGCGGAAAGTCGGCGTAGACCGGGCCGTCCCACTCGCGCCAGTGGCCGCGGCGCGGGCTCAGCAGCGATTGCCGCATCGTCGCCCGCAGGCTGAAGCGCTGGCCCCAGTCGGCAGGCGGCGTCGCGTCGAGCCGCAGGTTGTGCCGGCGGCTGCTGTTGCGGATCACCAGGTCGACCTGATCGAGCGCCAGCATCGGCGCGCCGCGTTGCTCGTCGGTCCAGCGCAACGTGCCGTTGCGCACGACCACCTCGGCCTGCGAGAACACCCAGTCCATCGCGCCGCTGTCGGCATTGCCGGAGATGTCGAGCCCGGCGATCAGGATCTTGCCGTCGCGCGTGCGCCGCACGTCGAGTTCGGGTTGCTCTATATAGAGCTGGTCGAGGCCGAAGCGCCACAGCGACTTGGGCGACAGCAGCGCGACGATGCGGTTGAGCTTGAGCGCTTCGCGGCCCTGCGCATCGAGCAGACTCACGTCGTGCAGCTCGAAGCTCGGCACCAGCCGGCCGGACTCGGCCGTGATCGCACCGATGCGCACGGGTACCCCTAGGACCTTCCCGAGTTGGGCTTCGATGCGCGGACGGAATTCGCCGATTCGCGGCACAATCCAGCCGTGCAAGGCGCCCCAGGCAAAACCGAAGAGCAGCCACAGCGCCAGCACCAGACCCAACAACCAGGGCGCCGTGACGGCTGCCAGTGCGAGCAGGCGTGATGGGCGAGGCGTCGAATCAGTCATTGAACCTTTGATGTAACAGGAATTATGACCCGCGGCCTCGGTGCGGGTTCAACCCGAGACGGTGACGTTTTGTTAAGCAACCAGTTCCCCGCAGGTCCCGGACTGCAAGCCGAACCGGGTCCGCCGCCGCAGGGCACAGCTGCCGCCGCGGTGGCCGCAGCGTCGTGGTCCGGGCACTCGCGTTTCGTGCAGCGGCTGCGCCGGCGTTATGCCGCCGAGCTGACGCTGCTGCCGCCGGGTGCACCGCGGCGCGAGGGCATGCTGCAGGCGCTGGCATCGCTGCGCGGCATGGGCCACCACGCCAGTGCCGCGCTGCGCATGGTGCGGCAGCTGGTGATGGAGCGCCTGGTCACGCTCGACTGCGACCAGGCCGCCCCGCTCGCGGTGGTGACCACCGCCGTCACCGAGCTGGCCGAACTCGCTCTCGACGTGGCCTACGCCGAAGCCACCCAGGAGCTCGATGCCCGCCACGGCATGCCGCTCGCGGCCAACGGGCAGCGTGCCCACATGTGGGTCGTCGGCATGGGCAAGCTCGGCGCCCGCGAACTCAACGTGTCGAGCGACATCGACCTGATCTACATCTACGACCAGGACGGCGACACCGCCGGCGACGCCAGCGGGCGCGGCCGCATCAGCAACCAGGAATACTTCGCGCGCGCCGTGAAGGCGATCTACAGCCTGGTGGGCGACACCACCGAGCACGGCTTCGTGTTCCGCGTCGACCTGGCGCTGCGGCCCAACGGCAATTCGGGTCCGGCGGCGATCTCGCTCGGCGCGCTCGAAGACTATCTGCAGGTGCAGGGCCGCGAGTGGGAGCGTTTCGCCTGGCTCAAGAGCCGCATCGTCGCGCCGCGCAGCTGCATCGCCGACCGCAGCGCGCAGGAGCTGCGCACCGTGGTGCTGCCGTTCGTGTTCCGGCGTTATCTCGACTACGCGGTGTTCGATGCGCTGCGCATCCTGCACCGGCAGATCCGCGAACACGCGGCCAAGCGCGCCGCCGGCCACCCCGAGCGCGCCAACGACGTGAAGCTGTCGCGCGGCGGCATCCGCGAGATCGAATTCACCGTGCAGCTGCTGCAGGTGGTGCGCGGCGGGCAGTTCCCCGAACTGCGCACCCGCCCCACGCTCGATGCGCTGCAGCGGCTGGCCCGCGCCGGGCTGATGCCACAGGCCACCGCCGATGCGCTGGCCCAGGCCTATACCTTCCTGCGCCGGGTCGAGCACCGCATCCAGTACCTGGACGACCAGCAGACGCATGTGCTGCCCTGCACCGACGAAGACCTGGCCTTCATCGCGCACAGCATGGGTTACGACTCGTGCTGCCCCTTCCTCAGCGAACTCGACACGCACCGCGAGTTCGTTGCGCAGGAGTTCGACACCCTGCTCGGCGGTGCCGCCGAGAAGAACTGCCGCGGCTGCAACGGCGGCAATGCCCGGCGCAGCGAACGCCCCGGCGCGCCGGACTTCGACGCCGTGCTGGCGCAGCTGCCGCCCGCGCTGCGCGAACGCATCGCGTTGTGGCGCGAGCACCCGCGCGTGCTGGCGCTGCGCGAGGACAGCCGGGCTCGGCTGCTGCGGCTGGTGCAGCGCACGGCAGCCTGGATGGAGGAAGGCGCACCCGACGCCACGGCCGCACAACGCCGCGCCAACGGGGCGATCCGCTGGGCCGACTGGGTCGAGCCGCTGCTGCGCCGCGAGAGTTACCTGGCCCTGCTGGTCGAGCGGCCCGCGGTGCACGAACGGCTGTTGCGCCTGCTGGGTTCGGCCCGCTGGCCGGCGCGTTATCTGGTGCAGCATCCCGGCGTGATCGACGAGCTGGCCAGCGACGCGATGCTGTCCGAGCGCTTCGCCGCCGAGGCGTTCGAGCGTGAACTCGAACAACGCCGCGGCGCGCTGCAGTCCACCGGCGAAGACGACGAAGAGGCGCTGCTCAACCTGCTGCGTCGCGCCCACCACGCCGAGCTGTTCCGCACGCTGGCGCGCGATGTCGAGGGGCGCATCACGGTCGAGCAGGTTGCCGACGATCTGAGTGCGCTGGCCGACGTGGTGCTGCGTGTCACCGCGCGCTGGTGCTGGCAGCGGCTGAAGAGCCGGCACCGCGAGGAACCCTTCATCGCCATCATCGGCTACGGCAAGCTGGGCGGCAAGGAGCTCGGCTATGGCAGCGACCTCGACATCGTGTTCGTGCACGACGACGAGGACGAACGCGCGCCCGAGGCCTACGCCGCCTACGTGCGCAAGATGATCAACTGGCTGACGGTGAAGACCGCCGAGGGCGATCTGTTCGAGATCGACACCGCGCTGCGACCCAACGGCAACTCGGGCCTGCTGATCACCACCTTCGACGCCTACGCCAACTACCAGCAGCAGCGCGGCAGCAACACCGCGTGGACCTGGGAACACCAGGCGATGACGCGCGCGCGCTTCGTGCTGGGCCACGAGACGCTGCGCCCGCGCTTCGACGCCGTGCGCGAAGCCGTGATCACCGCGCCGCGCGATGCGGCAGCGCTGCGCAACGAGATCGTCGCGATGCGCGAGAAGGTGCGCGCCGCGCACCCGGTCAAGGGCGGCCAGTTCGATGTGAAGCACAGCGCCGGCGGCATGGTCGACGCCGAGTTCGCGGTGCAGTACCTGGTGCTGTCGCAATCGGGTGCCTACCCCGAGCTGCGCGACAACGTCGGCAACATCGCGCTGCTGCAGCGCGCCGAGGTCGACGGCCTGCTGCCACCCGGCACCGGCCAGGCTGCGGCCGCCGCCTACCGCGCACTGCGCCAGGTGCAGCACCGGGCGCGGCTCGACGAAGCGCCGACCCAGGTGGCGCCGCCGGCCCTGCAGGCCGAGCGCGATGCGGTGCTGGCGGTGTGGCACGCGGTGTTCGGGTGATCTTCCTCGCGACGCTTCGCAAGCGCCTGTTAGGGTTTTTTTAAGAAGCGCGTAGCAAACTTTTAAGAGCGCCGTCACGCGGCGATTTCTAGACTTCTGTCATCGGGTCGGCACAGGGCTGCACCCGTCCACCGACAGGAGTTGTCATGCACCCCCACCACCCGCTCTCGATGTTCGAGAGCATGCTGCTGATCCGCGCCTACGAAGAGAAGCTGGCCTCGACCGCCGGCGCCTCGCCCGGCAGCTGTACCGCCGTCGGCCAGGAGGCCGCAGCCGTCGGCGTCGTCGGCGCGCTGCGCGCGAGCGACCGCATCCTCACCAACCACCGCAGTGCCGGCCACCTGCTGGCGCGCGGCGCCGACCCCGGCCGCCTGATGGCCGAGGCGATGGGCCGCGCCGACGGGTACTGCAAGGGCAAAAGCGGGCCGCTGCACATCTCGGCACGGGAGCTGGGCGTGGTGCTGACTTCGACCATCGTCGGCGGCGAACTCTCGCTGGCGCCGGGGGTGGCCCTGGCGCAGAAGATGGGCGCCGCCGGCACCGAGCCGGGTGGCATCACCACGGTGTTCTTCGGCGACGGCGCGGCCTGCGAGGGCATCTTCCACGAGGCGCTGAACCTGGCGGTGACCTGGAAGCTGCCGCTGCTGTTCGTCTGCGAGAACAACCAGTGGCAGGCCTTCGTGCACCGCAGTGAGACCATGCCGCATGCGCACGTGCGGCCCTGGGCCGCCGGCCACGGCCTGCCCGCCGTCACCGTGGACGGCAACGATGTGGAGTACGTGCACGCTGCGGCGCTCGAAGCCGCCGCCCATGTGCGCAGCACCGGCACGCCGTTCTTCCTCGAACTGGAAACCTACCGGCTGCGCGGCCATTTCGAGCCGGACGACCAGGCCTATGTCGATGCCGACGAGCTGGCGCGCTGGAAGGCGCGCGACCCGATCGTGCTGCTGCGCGAACGCCTGCTGTGCCAGGGCGTGCTGGCTGGCGGCGAGCTGGCGCACATCGCGCAGCGCGTGGCCGACACCGTCGACGCCGCCTTCGCCTTTGCGCAGAACTCGCCCTGGCCCAGCGTCGACGAACTCACCACCGACGTGTACGCCTGACCCCCACCCGATCGATTCAAGGAAACCACCATGCAAACCCTCACCGTCAACGAAGCCGTGGCCCAGGCCCTGCACGAAGAGATGGCACGCGATGCCCGCGTGCTGATGTTCGGCGAAGGCGTCGCCACCAAGCGGCCCGACCTGCTGGCTGCGTTCGGCCCCGAACGCGTGCGCAACACACCGCTGGCCGAAGGGGTGATCGCCGGCACGGCAGTCGGCGCGGCCGCGATGGGCCTCAGGCCCGTGATCGACCTGCTGTTCGCGCCGTTTCTCACCTTGTCGATGGACGCGATCGTCAACAGCGCGGGCAAGCTGCGTTTTCTGTCGGGCGGGCAGTTCTCGTTCCCGATGGTGGTGATGGCGATGTCCGGCGCCGGCTGGGCCGTGGGTGGCCAGCACAACCACAACCTGGAGGCGATGTTCGTCCACGCGCCGGGGCTGAAGGTGCTGATGCCCAGCAGCGCGGCGGACTTCAAGGGCCTGCTCAAGTCGGCGATCCGCGACGACAACCCGGTGCTGTTCTTCATGGACCTGGCCCTGGGCGCCGCAACCGGACCGGTGGCCGAGGATGCCGAGCGCCTGGTGCCGATCGGCCAGGCCGCGGTATTGCGCGGCGGCAGCGATGTGACGCTGGTGTCCTATGCCAAGACGGTCGGCGTGTGCCTGCAAGCCGCCGACCAGTTGGCCGAGCAGGGCATCTCGGCCGAGGTGATCGACCTGCGTTGCCTGAAGCCGATCGACCAGGCGACGCTGCTGCGCTCGGCGCGCAAGACGGGCCGCATGGCGGTGGTGCACGAGGCCGCCGCGCCCTGTGGCGTCGGCGCGGAAGTTGCGGCCATCGTGCAGGAACACGCCTTTGACGCGCTGAAGGCCCCGGTGCGCCGCGTCACCGGCCCCGACGCACCGGCCGCCGCCTCGTGGGTGCTGGAACAGGCCGGCGTGCCGCAACCCGATGCCGTGGTGCAGGCGGCGATCGGCATGCTGTCAGGCACCGCGCTCGGCTGCGAACACATGGCATGGGCCTGAACACAGGGCTGAAGGAAAGAGCTGAAGGCGAGTCCAACCGGCGTTGCAGATTCCCAACATATTCAAACAAGCGTTTGATTCATATGCTGTAATCCGCCGATGTCCGCTCCCCAGCCCGCCATCGTGCTGCTGCCCCGCCGTGCGCCACGCGGCGGCGCGGATGCGCGCGAGCGGGTGCTGCATGCCGGCCTGAAGTTGTTCGCCGACAAGGGGTTCGCCAAGACCTCCACGCGCGAGATCGCCCAGGCCGCGGGCGCCAACGTGGCGGCCATCAGTTACTACTTCGGCGACAAGGCCGGCCTGTACCGCGCGGTGTTCGCGGACCCGGCCCACCCTGTCGGCGCGTCGGCCGAAGCGCAGGCCGCGCCGGCCACGCTGCGCGGCGCGCTCGAGGCCTTCTTCAGCGGGTTCCTGCAGCCGCTCAAGCAGGGCGAGCTGGCCCAGCAGCGTGCGCGCCTGCAACTGCGCGAGATGCTGCAGCCCAGCGGCCTGTGGACCGACCAGCCGGACCACCGCGTGCGGCCGGCGCACATCGCGCTGCTGGCGCTGATCTGCCAGCAGCTGGGGATCCCCGAGGCCGACGACGAAGCCCACCGGCTGGCATTCGCGATCATCGGCATGGCGCTGCAGATGCTGGTCAGCCGCGAACTCATCGAATCGCTGCGTCCGCAGCTGCTGGCCACGCCGCAGGCGGTGGACGCCAGCACGCAGCGGCTGGCGGCCTATGCCGAGGCGCTGATCGGCTTCGAGCAGGCGCGCCGTGCCGCGGCCGACCCCGCACCGCCCCCCATCGCGAAACGTGCGCGCCGCAAAGGAGCCGGTCCATGAACCGATGGCAGCACGCCTGGCGCCGCCTCCTGACCTGTAGCCTGCCGCTGTGCCTGGCCGCCTGTGCGCTGCCGCGGCCCTGGGGTCCGTCGCCGGCGGAAGTGACGGCCGTGGCACCCGCCCAATGGCAGGCGCCGCTGCCGCACAACGGCACGGTGACCGACCTCACGCAATGGTGGCAGCAGCTGGGCGACCCGTTGCTGGTCGAGCTGATCACGTCGGCCCAGGAGGTCAGCCCGACCACCGCCTCGGCCCGTGCCCGCATCGTGCAGGCTCGCAGCGCACGCGTGGCGGCCGGTGCGGCGCTGGCGCCCGGCGTCGACGCGTTCGCCACCGGCAGCCGCGGCTTCAACCAACAGTTCGCGACGACGGCCACGACGGTGCAGGCCGGCGTGCAGGCCAGCTGGGAGGTCGACCTGTTCGGCGGCAACCGGGCCGCGCGCGATGCGGCGCAGGCGCGCTACGAAGGCGCGCAGGCCGATTGGCACGATGCGCGGGTTTCGGTGGCGGCCGAAGTCGCCAACCTCTACTTCGGGCTGCGCAACTGCGAACGCCTGCTGGCGGTGGCCCGCTTCGATGCACGTTCGCGCAGCGAGAGCGCGCGGCTCACCGACCTGATGGCGCGCGCCGGCTTCCAGGCGCCGGCCACGTCGGCGCTGGCCCGTGCCAGCAGCGCCGAAGGGGCGGTGCGCGTGTCGCAGCAGCGCGCGCTGTGCGATCTCGACATCAAGGCGATGGTGGCGCTGGCCTCGCTGGACGAGCAGCGCCTGCGCGCCAGGCTGGCCGAGGCGCCGGCCAGCATGGGCCGCCCACCCGACCTGGCGATCGCCAGCCTGCCGGCCAGCGTGCTCGCGCAGCGGCCCGACATCTTCAGCGCCGAACGCGAGCTGCTGGCCGCACGTGCGGACATCGACAACGCCGAGGCCCAGCGTTACCCGCGGTTGAGCCTCAACGGTTCGATCGCGCCGGCCTACGTGCGGCTCAACGGCGTCAGCACCGACGTCAACACCTGGTCGATCGGACCGGTGAACCTGACGCTGCCGCTGTTCGACGGTGGACGCCGCAGCGCCCAGGTCGAGGCAGCCCAGGCGCGTTACGAGCAGGCGGCGGCACTGTACCGCGCCCGTGCCCGCCAGGCCGTGCGCGAGGTCGAGGAAGCGCTGGTGCGGCTGCAGAGCACCGGCGAGCGCACCGGCGACGCGCTGACCGCCTCGCAGGGTTACCGCGAATCGTTCAACGCGACCGAGCAACGCTACAAGAGCGGCCTGGCCAGCCTGGTCGAGCTGGAAGACGCGCGTCGGCTGGCACTGGCGGCCGAGACGGCCCTGCTCGGGCTGCAGCGCGAACGCATGGCGGCCTGGGTCGGCCTGTACCGCGCGGCCGGCGGCGGCTGGACGCCGGCCGGCGCCAGCCCGCGCGCCGATGCGTCCGCGAGCCCGGCGCCGGCACGGCCATGACCCGCCGCCCGCCCCCGACGCTGCACACCCCGCACGAGACTCCCGCGCCAACCGGTACGCCACCATGAACCATCGAGAGACACGCGCCACGTTCACGTTCGCCTGCGGGGCAGGCCGACCCCTCGCCCTGCTGGCCGCGGCCGCCCTGCTGGCATGCGCCGCCCACGCGGCCGACGAGAAAAAGGCCGCACCGGCCGGCAACGTCAAGCCGGCGCTGACGGTGACCACCGTGCTGCCGGTCGCGACGCGGCTGCCGATCTCGCTGTCGGCCAACGGCTCCATCGCGTCGTGGCAGGAAGCCAGCATCGGATCCGAGGCCAATGGCCTGCGTCTGACCGAGGTGCGCGTGAACGTCGGCGACACCGTGCACAAGGGCGAGGTGCTGGCCGTGTTCGCCGCCGAGACGGTGCAGGCCGACCTGGCGCTGAGCCGCGCCAGCCTGGCCGAGGCCCAGGCCATGGCCAGCGATGCCGCCGCCAATGCCGAGCGGGCCCGCACGCTGCAGAGTTCGGGCGCACTCAGCGCCCAGCAGATCAACCAGTTCCTGACCGGCGAGCAGACGGCGAAGGCGCGTGTCGAGGCGGCCCGCGCGACGATGGCCGTGCAGCAGCTGCGCATCAAGCAGACCCAGGTGCTGGCACCCGACAACGGCGTGATCTCGTCGCGCACCGCCACCGTCGGCTCGGTGGTGGGCGCGGGCACCGAGCTGTTCCGCATGATCCGCCAGGGCCGCATGGAGTGGCGCGCCGAGGTCACGTCGGCCGAGATCGGCCGGCTGCCCAAGGGCACCAAGGCCACGGTGGTGACGGCCAGCGGCGCGCAGCTGCAGGGCAAGGTGCGCATGATCGCGCCGACGGTCGATCCGCAAACGCGCTCGGCGCTGGTCTACGTCGACCTGCCGGCGATGGGCGCCAGCGGCACGGCGCGCCCCGGCATGTTCGCGCGGGGCGAGTTCGACCTGGGCCAGTCGGCCGCGCTGACGGTGCCCCAGTCGACGGTGGTGGCGCGCGAAGGTTTCAACTACGTGTTCCGCGTCAACGCCGACCAGCGGGTGAGCCAGCTCAAGGTGCAGACCGGCCGCCTGTTCGGCGACCGCGTCGAGATCACCAGGGGCCTGCCCGCCGACGCGCGGCTGGTGGCCAACGGCGCCGGGTTCCTGAACGATGGCGACGTGGTGCGCGTGGTCGAGGGTGCAGCAGCAGCAGCAGCAGCAGCAGCAGCAGCAGCACCAGCACCCGCAGCCACCGCCGCGCGCCCCTGAACCGGAGATCCGCAGCATGAACCTCTCGTCCTGGTCGATCAAGAATCCGATCCCGGCCATCATGCTGTTCGTGATGCTGACGTTCGCGGGTTTTCTGTCCTTCAACCTGATGAAGATCCAGAACTTCCCCGACATCGACCTGCCCACGGTCAACGTCTCGGCCCAGCTGCCGGGCGCAGCGCCCGCGCAGCTCGAGACCGAGGTCGCGCGCAAGCTGGAGAACTCCATCGCGACGGTCCAGGGCCTGAAGCACATCTACACGAAGGCGCAGGACGGCAGCGTGTCGATCACGGCAGAGTTCCGGCTCGAGAAGCCGGTGCAGGAAGCCGTCGACGACGTGCGCTCCGCGGTGCAGCGCGTGCGCAGCGATCTGCCGGCCGACCTGCGCGACCCGATCGTCAACAAGATGGACATGGCGGCGCAGCCGGTGCTGGCCTTCACGATCTATTCGCCCAAACTCGACCCCGAGGCCTTGTCGTGGTTCGTCGACAACGACGTCAGCCGCAAGCTGCTGGCCGTGCGCGGCGTGGGCGCGGTGACGCGCGTAGGCGGCGTGACCCGCGAGATCCGCGTGGCGCTCGATGCGCAGCGGCTGCAGGCGCTGGGCGCGACCGCGACCGAGATCTCCAAGCAGCTGCGCCAGGTGCAGATGGAGACCGCCGGCGGCCGCACCGACATCGGCGGCGGCGAACAGCCGGTGCGCACGCTGGCCACGGTGAAGTCGGCCGCCGAGCTGGGCCAGGTCCAGCTGGCGCTGACCGACGGCCGGCGCATCCGCCTGGACCAGGTGGCCACCGTCAGCGACACCACGGCCGAGCCCCGCGCGGCCGCGCTGCTCGACGGCAAGCCGGTGGTCGGCTTCGAGGTGTCGCGCAGCCGCGGCGAGAGCGAGGTGACGGTGGGCGCCGCGGTGCAGAAGGCGCTGGTCGAGCTGAAGGCGCAGCATCCGGACATCGAGCTGCACGAGTCGTTCAACTTCGTGAAGCCGGTCGAGGAGGAATACAACGGCGCGATGACGCTGCTGTACGAAGGTGCCGTCCTCGCGGTGATCGTGGTCTGGCTGTTCCTGCGCGACTGGCGCTCGACGCTGGTGTCGGCGGTGGCGCTGCCGATGTCGGTGATCCCGGCGTTCATCGGCATGTACGTGCTCGGGTTCTCGGTCAACGCGATCACGCTGCTGGCGCTGTCGCTGGTGGTCGGCATCCTGGTCGACGATGCGATCGTCGAGGTCGAGAACATCGTGCGCCACCTGCGCATGGGCAAGTCGCCCTACCAGGCGGCAATGGAGGCGGCCAACGAGATCGGCCTGGCGGTGGTGGCCACCACGTTCACGCTGATCGCCGTGTTCCTGCCGACGGCCTTCATGAGCGGCGTGGCCGGCAAGTTCTTCAAGCAGTTCGGCTGGACCGCGTCGCTGGCCGTGTTCGCCTCGCTGGTGGTGGCGCGCATCCTGACGCCGATGATGGCGGCCTACATGCTGAAGCCCATCGTCACCGCGCACAAGGATCCGCGCTGGATGAACTGGTACATGGCCAGCGCCGCCTGGTGCCTGAAGCACCGCGTGCTGACGATGGTGGCGGCCACGCTGTTCTTCTTCGGATCGGTGGCGCTGATCCCGCTGCTGCCCACGGGTTTCCTGCCGCCGGACGACAACTCGCAGACCCAGATCTACGTGGAGCTGCCGCCCGGCTCGACGCTGGCGCAGACGCTCGCCACAGCCGAGCAGGCGCGCGTGATGGTGAGCAAGGTCGAGCACATCCGCAGCATCTACACCACCATCGGTGCCGGTGGTGCCGGGGCCGACCCGTTCGCGCCGCCCAGCGCCGCCGAAGTGCGCAAGGCGACCTTGACGATCCAGATCGATCCGCGCGGCGCGCGCCCGCGCAAGCAGGTGATCGAGGCCAACATCCGGACCGCACTGGAGCCGCTGCCCGGCGCGCGCACCAAGGTCGGTCTGGGCGCGCAGGGCGAGAAGTACATCACGGTGCTGACCGGTACCGACCCGGTGGCGCTGCAGGCGGCGGCGCTGGCGCTGGAGAAGGACCTGCGCACGATCCCCGGTCTGGGCAACATCGCCTCGACCGCCAGCCTGGTGCGGCCCGAGATCGCGATCCGCCCCGACTTCGCCCGCGCCGCCGACCTGGGCGTGACCAGCGCCGCCATCGGCGAGACGCTGCGCATCGCGACCTCGGGCGACTACGACGTGGCACTGCCCAAGCTGAACCTGTCGCAGCGGCAGATCCCGATCGTCGTGAAGCTCGACGCCGATGCCCGCACCGACCTGAGCCTGCTCGAACGCCTGACGGTGCCCAGCCGGCACGGCCCGGTCCTGCTGGGCCAGGTGGCGACCTTCGAGATGAGCAGCGGCCCGGCCGTGATCGACCGGCTCGACCGCACGCGCAACGTCAACTTCGACATCGAGCTGTCGGGCCGGCCGCTGGGCGACGTGGCCGCGGCCGTGCAGAAGCTGCCGGCCATCGTCAACCTGCCACCCGGCGTGCGGATCGTGGAAGTCGGCGACGCCGAGGTGATGGGCGAGCTGTTCGCCAGCTTCGGGCTGGCGATGCTGACCGGCGTGCTGTGCATCTACATCGTGCTGGTGCTGCTGTTCAAGGATTTCCTGCACCCGGTGACGATCCTGGCGGCGCTGCCGCTGTCGCTGGGAGGGGCCTTCGTCGGCCTGCTGCTGGCGCAGAAGAGCTTCTCGATGCCGTCGCTGATCGGCCTGATCATGCTGATGGGCATCGCCACGAAGAACTCGATCCTGCTGGTCGAATACGCCATCGTCGCGCGGCGCGAGCAGAACATGAGCCGGCGCGACGCACTGCTCGACGCCTGCCACAAACGGGCGCGGCCGATCGTGATGACCACGCTGGCGATGGGCGCCGGCATGCTGCCGATCGCGCTCGGCATGGGGGCGGCCGACTCGAGCTTCCGCTCGCCGATGGCCATCGCCGTGATTGGCGGGTTGATCACTTCGACGGTGCTGAGCCTGCTGGTGGTGCCGGCGGTGTTCACCTACGTCGACGACTTCGAGGAATGGATCGTCCGCATGGCGCGCAAGGCGCGGCGCCGCGCACCCCCATCAGCCCGGGACACGGCGGCGCCACCGGTCTCCAAAGCGCATTGACGTGAACCGATCCGGGGGGCACTGTGCCTGGCCCGGCCTGTGCGCCGCGTTCGCCATGGGGAGCACCGCGGTGTGGCTGGCGGGCGGCGCCGATGCACTGACCTGGCGCGCAGCCGACGGCCTGCACCGGCCCTGGACCTGGTTCGGCGCCGCGCTGGTCCACCTGTCCACCGCCCACTGGCTGGGCAACCTGCTGGCGCTGGCCGCGCTGGCCGCGCTGGGCTGGGCCGTTCGTGCGGGCCGAGCGGCAACCGCCGCCTGGGCCCTCGCCTGGCCGCTGTCCACCGTTGGCCTGTGGACCTGGCCGGTCGTCGGGCATTACGTCGGCCTGTCGGGCGTGGTCCATGCCGGCGTGGCCGTGTTGGCGCTGCACTGCGCAGGGCCGGCCGGGCGGCGCACCGTGGGACTGCTGCTGGCCGCGGGGCTCGCCCTGAAGCTGGCGGGCGAGCAGGCCTGGCGCCAGCCGGTGCGCTTCGATCCGGCCTGGGGCTTCGATGTGGTGGTGGCCGCGCACCTGAGCGGTGCCGTGGCCGGTGCGGCGTGCGCGCTGCTGGTCTGCGCGGCGCGCGGGTTGCTGTTTAGCCGCCGGCCCTGATGCGCCCGACCAGCGCCGTGGTCGAATAACCCTGCACGAAGGGAATCGCCAGCGCCTGGCCGCCCCAGGAGCGCACGGCGGCCGTCTCGGCGAGCTTGTCCATGTCGTAGTCGCCGCCCTTGACCAGCACGTCGGGGCGCAGCGCGGTGATCAGTTCGAGCGGCGTGTCTTCGTCGAACCAGGTGACGAGGCTGACCGACTGCAGGGCGGCCATCATCACGGCGCGGTCGGCCTCGTTGTGCAGCGGGCGGTCGGGGCCTTTGCCAAGGCGGCGGGCCGAAGCATCGCTGTTCAGCGCCACGACCAGGCTGCCGCCCAGCGCCCGCGCCTGCGCCAGGTAGGTCACGTGGCCGCGGTGCAGGATGTCGAAGACGCCGTTGGTGAAGACCCAGGGCCGAGGCAAGCCCGCAAGCAGATTGGCCGCAGCAGACCGGTTGCAGATCTTGTCGAGGAAGTCGGGGGCGGCAAAGCGGTCAGGGGTCATGCGGCGATGCTAACCGCTGGCCCGGGCCCGGCCGGCTGCTGGAAATGCACCGGCAAAAGCCGCGCTTTTCCCAGGACCGGGCCAGTGGTTCGTCCGCATAATCGGGCTCGACCATGAACCTCGTCGCTGTCAACACCGATTCGCTCCGGCTGGGCCAGCCGCTGCCGTTCGAGCTGCGCACCGAGCGCGGCGTGCTGCTGGCCAACCGCGGCTACGTGATCCAGACGCGCGAGGAAATCAACCACTGGACGGCGCGCGGCATCACGCTGTGCGTCGACATGGACGCCACCGACGACCGGCACCGCGCCTATGTCGGCAAGCTGCACGACCTGGTGCGGTCCGACAGGCCGCTGGGCGACATCGCGAACGCGCAGATCAACCCGGCCGATCTGTTCTCGAACGAGCGGCCGGAAAAACCCGAGCGCCCCGACTGGGTGGCGCTGCAGATACGCGCGCACACGCTGTTGCGCGAGGCCCAGCACGAGGCCTTCATCCCGCGGCTGGAGAAGCTCTACCTCGAACTGGCCGACCTGGTGCAGCACCATCCCGACGCGACGCTGTTTGCGCTGATCCATCTGTCGGCGACCGAGCTGCGCATGTACAGCGCCACGCACGCGATGCTGGTCTACGTGGTCTGCAGCCTGGCGGCGCGCGACGTGCTGGGCTGGGCGCCGGAGATCGACGCGACGCTGGGCAAGGCGGCGCTGACGATGAACATCAGCATGACCGCGCTGCAGGACGTGCTGGCGGCGCAGGCCAAGCCGCTGACGGCCGAGCAGATCGAGGCGATCGAGATGCATCCGCAACGCTCGTTCTCGACCTTGCTGGGCCTGGGCGTGACCGACGAGAACTGGCTGCTGGCGGTGCGCCACCACCACGACCGCGCGCCGGGCCCGCTGGGCGAGAAGAAGATGGCGCTGCGCATCGCGCGGCTGATCCAGCGCGCCGACATGTTCACCAGCCGTCTGGCGCCGCGTGTGTCGCGCACGCCGATGTCGACCTCGGCCGCGATGCAGGGCTGCTATTTCGACGAAGAGCACCAGGTCGACGAGGCCGGCGCCGCGCTGATCAAGGCCGTGGGCGTGTACTCGCCAGGCCTGTACGTGCGGCTGGCCAGCAACGAGCTGGCGGCGGTGATCCAGCGCGGCAAGAACACCAGCACGCCGAAGGTGGCGGTGCTGGTGAACCGCCAGGGCCTGCCAACCGGCGAGGCGATCATCCGCGACACCAGCGTGCCCGGGTTCAAGATCACGGGCAGCGTGCCCTACCGCGACATCAAGGTGAAGGTGTCGCTGGAGCGCCTGCTGGCGCTCATCTAGAGCCGGAGCGCTCAGGCCGGCCGGGGTTCGCCGGTCGCCAGCGTCGAGGCGATCTCGCGGCTCAGCTCCTTGCGGTAGCGGTTCAGTTCCTGCACGCTCTTGAAGCTGCGGTCCAGCAGCAGGCTGGTGTTGTGCAGGATGCGCTCGACGACCTTGCTCTCCCAGACCGCGTCGAAATTGATCTGCTTGTCGAGCCAGTGCTCGAGCCACTCGGGGTTGGGCAGCCGCGACTGGATGGTGTCGCGCGGGAACAGGCTCTGGTTCACGTGCAGGTTGGTCGGGTGTAGCGCCTGCGCCGTGCGCCGTGCGCTGGCCATCAGCACGCCGACCTTCGCAAAGGCCGAACGCGCCTCGTTGCCGACGTTGTGGATCGCCCGCTTCATGTAGCGAAGGTAGGCGCCACCGTGGCGGGCCTCGTCCTGGCTCAGCTTGCCGTAGATGTTCTTGATGACCGGCTCGGAGTGCCATTCGCTGGCGCGCCGGTACCAGTGGTTCAGCCGGATCTCGCCGCAGAAGTGCAGCATCAGCGTCTCGAGCGCCGGGGCCGGATCGAAGGTGAAACGCACGTCGTGCAGTTCGTCTTCGGTCGGCACGAGATCGGGGCGGAAGCGACGCAGGTACTCCATCAGCACCAGCGAATGCTTCTGCTCCTCGAAGAACCAGACCGACATGAAGGCCGAGAAATCGCTGTCGCCCTGGTTGTCGCGCAGGAACATCTCGGTCGCCGGCAACGCCGACCACTCCGTGATCGCGTTCATCTTGATCGTCTGCGCCTGCTCGTCGGACAGGCGCGACGCATCGAAGGACTGCCATGGAATGTCGGTTTCCATGTTCCAGCGCACGGCTTCGAGTTGCTTGAAAAGTTCGGGGTACAGCATGTCGTTCTTTCGGAGCACTCAGCATTTTAGGCTGGGCGCATGACAGACCCGAACGAGCAGCCATTGGCGCCAAGGGGCCTTAGAGCCGCGCCCAGAGCCGATTCTTCGGCAAGGCAGATGATCGGGCCATGGCGAATACCATTCAGTCACAAAACGACCAATAAGTAATAGACTCTCTGGATGCCCGCCGTTGTCTTCACATTTTTTTACCGCCGCCCCTGCGCGGCGTGCGGGAACTTTGCGCGCAGATGGCCGGTCCATGCATCAGTTGCGCACAGTGTTGCGCAGATGTTTTTTGAGCTGCGAAGCCTTCTGCGCCCTTGCGGTGCGGTCGCAATCCCGGGGCGGTTCTCCTCCTCCTCCCTCCCCCCTCGTTCGTTCCGGGGCGCTTCGCAGCCTCTTTCCTTTCGCCGGGCCAGCCCCGGCCCCTGCTGATGGCGGCGATGCGTGTCGCCATCGTCGGCTCCGGCATCTCGGGCCTGGCAACGGCACATGCGTTGCGCGGCCATGCCGATGTCAGCCTGTTCGAGGCTGGCGACTATTTCGGCGGCCACACGCACACCGTGGACCTGACGTTGCCCACGCCGGGCGGCTTGGTCACGCATGGTGTCGACACCGGGTTCCTGGTGTTCAACGAGCGCACCTATCCGCAGCTGATCGGTTTGTTGGGTGAACTGGACGTGGCCAGCGCACCGTCGGACATGTCGTTCTCGGTCCAGGTGCCGGGCCTGCCGGATGGCGACGGCGGCAAGCAACGCACGCTCGAATGGAGCGGCACCAATCTCGGCGGGCTGTTCGCCCAGCGCCGCAATCTGCTGGACCGCCAGTTCTGGGGCATGCTTGCCGACCTGCTGCGCTTCAACCGCCTCGTCACCCGGCTCGCGGTGTCCGGGCAAGACGACCGGCTGACACAGCCGCTGGGCGAGTTCCTGCGCGCACAAGGCTTCGGCGACGCGTTCCGCGACTGGTACTTCCTGCCGATGATGGGCTGCATCTGGAGTTGCCCCACCGACCAGATGCTGCGTTTTCCGGTGGCGACGATGGTCAGGTTCTGCCACAACCACGGCCTGGCGCAGATCCGCAACCGGCCCCAGTGGCGCACCGTGACGGGCGGCGCCGCTCGCTACGTGGAACGCATCGTCGCCGCCATCCCGGACAAGCGGCTGCGTTGCGCGGTGCGGCACATCGAGCGCACCGCAACGGGCGTGCTGGTGGCGTCGGAATCGAACGGACAAACCCGCGTCGAACCCTTCGACCACGTGGTGCTGGGCACGCATTCCGACCAGGCGCTGGCGCTGATCACGGACCCGAGCGCGGCCGAGCGCGAGACGCTGGGCGCCATCCGCTACCAGCCCAACCGCGCGGTGCTGCACACCGACCCCTCCGTGCTGCCGCGCAACCGGGCGGCCTGGGCGGCGTGGAACTACGAGCGCGCAGCCGACGCCGGGACCGAATCGGCGCAGGTCTGCCTGCACTACCTGCTGAACCGGCTGCAGCCCTTGCCGTGGGCGCAACCGGTGATCGTGTCGCTGAATCCGCTGCGCGAGATCGCGCGTAACCACGTGATGGGCTCCTACGACTATGCGCACCCGGTGTTCGATCGCGCCGCGATCGAGGCGCAGCGCCGCGTGCCGTCGCTGCAGGGCCATGGCAACGTCTGGTTCTGCGGTGCCTGGATGGGCTACGGTTTCCATGAAGACGGCTTGAAGGCGGGCCTGGGCGTTGCGCAGCAATTGCTGGCCCGATCGTCGGGCCGCCAGGAGGCGCCGGCTTGACCACCGTGCCCGCAGCGCAGCCGCTGATCGGCTTCGGCCAGGTGCGCCACACACGGCTGCGCCCGGTGCGCAATGCCTTCTGCTATTCCACCTACTTCCTGATGCTGCCGATGCGCAGCCTGGCCGCAGGCGACTGCGACACGCCGCTGCCACGCAACCGCCCGGGCTGGCTGAGCTTCCATGACCGCGACCATGGCGACGGCCGCAGCCCAACGCAGGGCGGCGCACTCGCATGGCTCGACGAACTGCTGCGTCGCGAGGGCATCGACGACGCCACCGGCGAGGCCTGGCTGCACTGCTATCCGCGGGTGTTCGGCTATGCGTTCAAACCGGTGAGCTTCTGGTTCTGCCACGACGCACGGCAACATGTGCGGGCCATCGTCGTCGAGGTCAACAACACCTTCGGCGAGCGGCATTGTTATCTGCTCGACGCGCCGGGCACCGGCGCCCTGGGCGGTGCCGAACAGACGGCGGCCAAGCGCTTCCACGTGTCGCCGTTCTGCAATGTCGAAGGCCGCTACCGCTTCCGTTTCCTGCGCACGCAGCGCCCCGCCGCCAACGGCACCGCGGAGGGCGACCGCATGGTGGCGCGCATCGACTATGAAGATACGGCCGGCATGCTGCTGCAGACCAGCGTGAGCGGTACGCTGGTGCCGCTGACGAACACGGCGATGCGCCGTGCCCTGTGGCGCTACCCGGCCATGACCTTCGGCGTGGTCGCCCGCATCCACCTGCAGGCGGCCAAGCTCTGGTGCAAGCGCCTGCGTTTCTTCCGCAAGCCGGCCCCACCCGAATCCTTCGTCACCCGCTGATCCGCGAGACCCTGACCGATGAACAGCACCACCGCCCCTCCCTTCGCGCTGCCCCAGGACGCGCCGGCCGCCGCCCGCTCTGCACTGAAGCTGTTGCGCCGCCTGCGCAACGGTTCGTTGACGCTGCAGTTGCCCGACGGCTCGATGCAGCACTTCGGCCACCACGATGCGGGCTTGACCGCAGCGATGACGCTGCGCAACTGGAACGTCTGCAGCGCGGCGCTGCGTTCCGGCGACATCGGTTTTGCCGAAAGCTACATCCACGGCGACTGGACCACACCCAATCTGTCGGCACTGCTGAAGGTGTTCATCAGCAACCGGCAGGAAGTGGAGGACATGGTCTATGGCACCTGGGCCGGCCGGCTCTGGTACCGCCTGCGACACCTGTTGCGCCGCAATACCAAGAGCAGCAGCCAGCGCAACATCCATGCGCACTACGACCTCGGCAACGACTTCTACCGGCTGTGGCTCGACGACACGATGAACTATTCATCGGCCTGGTTCCAGGGCCAGCCGGCGATGCCGATGCAGGACGGCCAGCGCGCCAAGATGCGCCGTGCGCTGCAGATGGCCGGGGTCACGCCCGGCGATCGCGTGCTCGAGATCGGCTGCGGCTGGGGTGCGCTGGCCGAGATGGCGACCACCGAGTTCGGCGCCGCGCTGACCGGCGTGACGCTCAGCACCGAGCAATTGCACTACGCCCGCGAACGGCTGGTGAAGCTGGGCGTGCCGGTCGGCCACGGCCTGCAGGCCGATCTGCGGCTGCAGGATTACCGCGACATCGGGATCGACACGCCGGACGGCCCGTTCGACGCCATCTGCTCGATCGAGATGGTGGAGGCCGTCGGGCGCGAATACTGGCCGACCTACTTCAAGGCCGTGCACCGGCTGCTGAAGCCCGGCGGGCGGGCCTGCGTCCAGAGCATCGTGATCAGCGACCACCTGTTCGAGCGCTACATCGGCTCGACCGACTTCATCCAGCAGTACATCTTCCCGGGCGGTTGCCTACCCTGCCCGCGCGAGTTTCGCCGCGAAGCCGAGGCCGCGGGCCTGGAGGTGGAAGACACGTTCGCGTTCGGCCAGGACTACGCGGAGACGCTGCGGCGCTGGCGCGAGAAGTTCCTGGCCTCGCGCCAGCAGGTAATGCAGCTGGGCTTCGACGAGCGCTTCATGCGCATCTGGGAGTTCTATCTGGCGTACTGCGAAGCCGCATTCGCCCAGGCCAACATCGACCTGGTGCAGTACACGCTGCGAAAACCGGCCGTGTGAGACGCGCCGGTCGAGGATTCAGGCAGGCTTGGTGTCCTGGAAGCTCGGCCGCAGCATCAGCTTGTCCTGCAGCTTGGCGAGGTTGGGGTGCGTGCTGCGCCATTCGATCTGCGGAAAGCGGAACTCGAGCCAGCCCAGCGCGCAGCCGACCGCAATGTCGGACAGGCTCAGGTGAATGCCGCTGCAATAGGCCTTGTCGCCCAGACCCTGGCTAATGGCCTTCAGGCCCAGCGTGATCTTGCCCAGTTGCCGATCGGTCCACGCCGGGCTGCGCTGCGCGTCCGTGCGCCCCGGCCATGTGGCTTCGAGCCGCGCCAGCAGGCCGGCATCGACGACCCCATCGGCCAGTGCCTCCCAGGTCTTGACCTCGGCCCGCTCACGGCCTTGCGTCGGGATCAGGCGCCCGACGGGCGACAGCGTGTCGAGGTATTCGACGATGACGCGCGAATCGAAGACCGCCTCACCGCCTTCCATCACCAGGCAGGGCACCTTGCCCAGCGGGTTGGATTCCGAGATCGTCGTCCCTTCGGCCCAGACATCTTCGTTCACGAAGTGGTAGTCGAGCTTTTTTTCAGCCATCACGATGCGTACTTTGCGCACGTAGGGGCTGGTCAGGGATCCGATCAATTTCATGGGTGTAGGTCTTTGCGGCCTTGAGGCGAACTGCGCAGGGCGCGTCTCATTCTATCGATTCGCTTTCGGGTGTCGCGGCTGCCTTCACCGCCGTGGTGCGCAACCTACAATCCGGGCATGACGTTCTCCACGATCTCCGCTTTGTCGCCTCTGGACGGGCGCTACGCCGCCAAACTCGCAGGGCTGCGCCCCGTCATGAGCGAGCAGGGCTACATGCACCGCCGCGTCCAGGTCGAGGTGGCCTGGTTCATCGCCCTGAGCGACGCCGGCTTCAAGGAATTCAAGCCGCTGAGCCCTGGCGCGCGCACCTATCTGCTGGGCCTGGTCAAGCACTTCGGCGAAGCCGATGGCGCCGCGATCAAGGAGATCGAGAAGACCACCAACCACGACGTGAAGGCGGTCGAGTACTGGATCAAGTCGAAGTTCGAGGCCCGGCCCGAACTGATGGGCGCCAGCGAATTCGTGCACTTCGCCTGCACCAGCGAAGACATCAACAACACCAGCCATGCGCTGCAGATCAAGGCAGCCCGCACGGCGGTGATCCTGCCGGCGCTCGACGCGCTGGTCGCCAAGCTGCGCGAGATGGCACATGCCTACGCCGAAGTGCCGATGCTCGCGCGCACCCATGGCCAGACGGCCAGCCCCACGACCGTCGGCAAGGAAGTGGCCAACGTGCTGGTGCGCCTGGTGAAGGCCCGCGAGCAGATCGCCAGCGTCGAACTGATGGCCAAGATGAATGGCGCGGTCGGCAACTACAACGCCCATCTGTCAGCCTGGCCCGACTTCGACTGGGAGGCGTTCAGCCGCCGTGTCGTCGAGACACCCGAGCCGCTGGGCCTGGGCCTGCATTTCCAGCCGTACAGCATCCAGATCGAGCCGCACGACTACATGGCCGAGTTCTTCGACGCCGTGGCCCGTGCCAACACCATCCTCGTGGACTGGTCGCGCGACGTCTGGGGTTATGTCAGCCTGGGTTATTTCAAACAGCGCCTGAAGGCTGGCGAGATCGGCTCGTCGACGATGCCGCACAAGGTGAACCCGATCGACTTCGAGAATGCCGAAGGCAATCTCGGCCTGTCCAACGCGCTGCTGCGCCACCTGAGCGAGAAGCTGCCGATCAGCCGCTGGCAGCGCGACCTGACCGACTCGACGGTGCTGCGCAACATGGGGGTCGCACTGGGATATGCAGCACTGGCCTACCAGTCGCTGCTGACCGGCATGAACAAGCTCGAGATCAATACCGAAGCGCTGCAGGACGACCTGGACCAGGCCTGGGAAGTGCTGGCCGAACCGATCCAGACCGTGATGCGCCGCTTCGGCGTGCAGGGCGCCTACGAGAAGCTGAAGGAAGTGACGCGCGGCAAGAGCGTGCGCGCCGAAGACCTGCACGGGCTGATCCGCTCACTCGACATTCCCGAGCCTGAAAAGGAACGCCTGCTGGCGATGACGCCGGCGAGCTACATCGGCAAGGCCGCCGAGCTGGCCCGACGCATCTGACATGGCCATCAAATCGACGGTCTTCAAGGCGCAGCTGCAGATCGCCGACATCGACCACGGCTACTACGCCGACCACGCGCTGACGCTGGCGCGCCACCCCAGCGAAACCGACGAACGCATGATGGTGCGGCTGGCCGCGCTGGCGCTGCATGCGCATACGCTCCAGTCGGTCTGCCAGGGCGACGGCGTGCTGGCGTTCGGGGCCGGCTTGAGCGACCCCGACGACCCCGATGTCAGCCTGCGCGACTTCACCGGCCAGACCCGGTTGTGGATCGAGGTGGGCCAGCCCGAGGAACGGCCGATCGCCAAGGCCTGCGGCAAGGCCGACCAGGTACTGGTCTATTGCTACAGCCATGGCGCGGAGATCTGGTGGCAGGCGATCCGTGGCAAGCTGGCGCGGCTGCGCAACCTGCAGGTGTGGCGCATGCCCAGCACTACCTCGCAGGCGCTGGCGGCCATGGCCGAGCGCAGCATGCAGCTGCAGGCAACCATCCAGGAAGGCCAACTGATGCTGTCGAACGCCCGCACCAGCGTCGACGTGGAGTGCGAACGCTGGGTGCCTTGAAGAGTTCGCCCTCGTGATCAGGGCTTGGGGGCGTCTGTCGTCACGTCGGGGCCGGCCATCTTCTTGCCTTCGGTGGCGCGCTCCGCATAGCGGTTGAAACGCCAGGCGTCGCCTTCCAGCGTGATGCGGCGCCAGCTGGCGCGTTTCTGTGCTGGCGTCATCTCGGGCCACAGCTGCACCTCTTCGAAACTGCGGCCGCAGCCCTTGCAGAGTTCGTCGCCCTGGCTGGTCGAGCAGATGGCGATGCAGGGTGTGTCGGGCATCGTGGCGTACCAGACCAGCCAGGCCGCCTTGGCCGCGGCCGGCAGCGTGAACTCGTCGGCCTCGTCCTCGTGGTAATACACCATCAGCGCATAGACCTCGGCCAGCGCGCGCAGTTCGGGGCTGAGGGTGACGCCGTCCGGCGAGGGTTTGCGCTCGCGCCAGAAGTTGATGGCAGCCTCGATATCGGTGATGTGGATGCCTGCCATGGAGCGCTTTACGGAAAGGACGAGCATGATAGCGCCGGCCCGATGGCCCGTTGCAAGGCGGGGCCGGTGCTGCAATTCCCTGAACGACAGAGGGGCTTGCCTTCTGCGGTGTGGCGATGCTCTAATCCGGCCACGAAGGGGAGTAGCTCCCTCTCGCTGCAGTTCAGGGAGGTGTCCAACAAAAAATGCGGGACATGGCTGCAACGGGTATCGGCAAGTCGTCAATACGAAGTATTACTTCCGGCTTGTCGGGCACATATCGCATGATTCCATGCCGAGCAAGACCTTCGATCGGAACCTGAGGCAGGTTAGGTCGAAGTACGCTTGTGATTCGCGGCAATCCCAAGCTGGTTGACTCGTCTGTTTCCGGTTGTACATCGTCTACAACACGGAGAGTTTTTCATGGAATTCATGTCTGCACCATGGTGGTCGGCGCTGCTGGCCATCATCCTCATCGACCTGGTGCTCGCCGGCGACAACGCCATCGTGATCGCACTGGCCGCGCGCAGCCTTCCCCCCCATCTGCAGAAGAAGGCCATCGTCTGGGGCACGGTCGGCGCGATCGTCGTGCGCTCGGCGATGACGGTCGGCGTGGTCTGGCTGCTGAAGATCCCGGGCCTGATGCTCGTCGGCGGGCTGGGCCTGATCTGGATCGCCTACAAGCTGCTGGCCGACCAGGGCGGCGGCGAACACGAAGGCCCGGTCGCCAGCACCTTCTGGGGTGCGATGAAGACCATCGTCATCGCCGATGCGCTAATGGGCATCGACAACGTGCTGGGTGTGGCCGGCGCTGCGCATGGGGCGTTCGACCTGGTGATCATCGGTCTCGTGATCAGCGTGCCGATCGTCGTCTTCGGGAGCACGATGGTCCTGAAGCTGGTCGAGCGCTTCCCGATCATCATCAAGCTCGGCGCCGCCGTGCTGGCCTTCACCGCGGCCAAGATGATCGTCAGCGAGCCGTTGCTGGATGCCGTGTTCGACCCGCCGGAACTCGTCCACACCGCCGCACGCTGGGGCACTTACGCACTGGCGATCGCCGGTGTCCTGGGTGGCGGCTGGTGGGCATCGCGCCGCCAGCAGCCGCAACCGCCCCATCACCCGGAGCAGACCGCATGAGGCCGCGCGAACGCTCCCGATCCGATCTGCCAACTGTTTCCCCTCACCACCAAGGAGTCATCATGGACAAGATCATTGTGTACATCGACGATGCCGACTACGCGCGCCAGCAGCTGGTGCCGATGCAGACGCCGGGTCTCGCTACCGAAGCGCGCGGACCTGATACGCACTGGGTGGTGGTGGCCTGCGCGCCGCGCATGACGCACCGCATCAGCAAGTGGGTGAGCCACAGCGCACGGGAGAACTGGCGCGCCAAGTGGTCGGAGAAACTGTTCGCCCAGGTTGCACCGTGGCTGCAGCAGCGTGGTGACCGCATGACGCCGGTGTTGGCGAAGGGGCCGCTGGTGGAACTGAGCGCGCAGTTGATGAAGGAGCATGGCGCCACGCGCATCCTCGATGCACGCCGGCCCAAGCTGGGCCAGGACATGCAGCCGGTGACGGCCGACCAGCCGGCAGACAAGAAGAACCCCTGGGCTTTGCCTGGCGCGGTGGCAGGCATGGGCATGGTCCTCGTGCTGGCGACGGACTGACGCAGGACACCAGGCACGAGCCTGGTGCTATTCTGCAGCCATGAAACTGATCCTCAAATGGTTGCTGAGCGCTGCGGCGCTGCTGGCCGTGGCGCACCTCTACAGCGGGGTGCAGGTGCAGAGCTTCGGCTCGGCGCTGATCGCCGCCCTGGTGATCGGGCTGCTCAACACCATTGTGCGGCCGGTGCTGGTGGTGTTGACGCTGCCGGTGACGGTGGTGACGCTCGGCCTGTTCCTGTTCGTCATCAACGCGCTGATGTTCTGGTCGGCGTCGGGTTTGCTGTCGGGCTTCCACGTGACGGGCTTTGCGGCCGCACTGATCGGCTCGCTGCTCTACTCGGTGCTGGGCATCGTCATCGAATCAGCGCTCGAGCGCCTGCTCGCGCACAAGTGACTCGATCAGCCGCGTGCGGGTGTCGATGATCGACGCCTCGATGTGGTCGATCGGCGGCCCGCCGGGGCGCTGCGTGCGCACGAAGTTCTGCGCCGCCTTGAACCGGTCCAGCGCCCCCGAGTAGTCAAGCCGCGCTACCTGTTGTTCAGCCTCGGCGCGGATCGAGCGCAGCGTCAGCCCCTGCGCCGCGTAGGCGCTGGCCAGCAGCTGCCAGGCCGTCGCATCCCGCGGGTCCAGCGCCACGCGCGTCTGCAGGCGCTGTGCCGCATCGGCGGCCTGGCCGCTGCGGATCGCGACCTGTGCCGACAGCAGCAGCTCTGGCCGACCTGCAGCCTTCGGGTCCAGCGCGGCCAATGCGGCGGCGGTGCGCGCCACGTCGCCAGCCGCCCATTCCACATCCGCCGCCAGCAGTCCCGCCACCCTGAAAGCCGCGGCGTACGGCGCCACCACCGTCTTCAAGCGCTGCACCATGTCGCGCGCGACCTCGAAGTCGCGCAGGCGGCTGCTGGCCAGTGCGCCGGCATAGAGCTGCGCGGCCACACGTGTGTCGCCCGGGCCGGTGACCGGCGCCCCGCGCGCTTCGCCGACCCAGGCCCGCAGCTGGTCCGAGCCCGGGTCCGACAGCACACGGGCCCGGGCCGCCATCATCGCGTGCACCACGTCGGCCTGCGCGGCGGGAGGGCGGGTCAGCAGGGTCTGGCGCGCCTGCATGTCGGCGATGCGCTCGGTGGTCAACGGGTGGCTGCGCAGGTACGGAAACGAGCCGTTGTCGTTGAGCCTGGAGGCCTTCTGCAGCTTGTCGAACATCGTGACAAAGCCGAGCGGGTCATACCCCGCCTGCGTCATCACGCCGTAGCCGATGCGGTCGGCCTCGCGCTCCATGTCGCGCGAGAAATTGAGCTGGCTCTGCGCGGCGGCGGCCTGCCCGCCGATGATCATCGCGTTGGCCGCCTCGGGGCTCTTGCTGGCCGCCAGCGCGCCGAGGATCATCGCGCCGATGGCCAGCGGCGCCATGCGCGACTGCTGGCTCATCAGCCGCGAGATGTGCCGCTGCGTCACGTGGCTGAGCTCGTGCGCCAGCACCGAGGCGAGTTCGTCGCGGTTGGTCACCACACCCAGCAGCCCCAGATGCAGGCCGAGATAACCGCCCGGCAACGCAAAGGCGTTGATGGTGCGGTCCTTGCCCATCAGGATCTCCCAGGCAAAGCGCTCATCGAGCTCGGACGACAGCTCACCACGCAATTTGGCGGCGGCCAGCAGCGGCTGCCACACGCCCTGCACGTAGTCGACCAGCATCGCGTCGTCGATGAAGTCGGGGTCGCGGTAGAGCTCGCGCGCGATGCGTTCGCCCAGCTTGCGTTCGGCCGCGGTGGTCATGTCGCTGCCGTCGCCGAGCGTGGGCAGTTGCGCCTGCGTCAGGCCCGGCGATACCAGCAGCAGCACGGCCAGGCCGCAGGCCTGGGAACAGCGCCGCAGCGTCTTGAGCGTCAAGCCGTGGAACATGAGGATCGTCGGTCAGAAAGAGTCAAGCGGCAGAAAGGCCACAACCTGCGCGGTGGCGGGATCGAGAAACACCGTCCAGAACGATTTGCGGCCGACCAGCGGCAACGTCACCAGTTTGGATCCGCCCTGCCCCTTGTCGGCCAGCAGGCCATCGATCTCGGCGGCGCGGGCGGGGAAACGCCGCTTCAGTTCGGTCACCGGCCTGGCCGCGGCCAGCACTTCGGGCCGGCTCGCCGCATACGCGCGCCACAGGTCGGGCCGGGCCGACAAGGCAACGCCCTGCAAGGCCGCCATTGTGGCGGACATGCGCTCGTCCTCGTTGGCGAACGGCCGCACCGCCAGCAGGGTCGGGCCGCGCCACGGCAACGCCTCGATGCCGGGGGGCGCCTTGGGCAGCAGTTCGGGCGGTACGTCGACCGCATGCACGACGCGCATGCGGTCGATCTCGAACACCAGGTGGACCGGCCGCGCCTCGAACACCGTCCACAGCCCGTAACCCAGGCCGCCCAGCTGCAGCAGCGCCACGACGGCAAGGTCGCGCCGCAACTCGGCCATGGGTTTGGCGGTGTTGAAGATCGCGAAGGTCAGCAGCGGCCCGAGCACCACGTCGACCGCCACGAGCAGCATGAACAGCTCGCGCCCGCCGGAGATCTCGCGGTAAGGATAGGGATACCAGAGGCCGAAGACCAGGCCGGCCGCCAGGGCCGCCACCGTCAGGCTGATGCAGAAATGGATCGTTGCCGCCCGCAGGCGCTGTTGCCAAAGGACCATGACCGTATGATGCACGCAGCAGTTGTAGGTTCTGTAAATCAGCGTTCCGGAGCAGGCGCCACCGATGAGTTCACTGACACATTTCGACAGCCAGGGCCAGGCTCACATGGTGGATGTCGCCGCCAAGGCCAGCACGCACCGGGTGGCGGTCGCGACCGGACGCATCGAGATGCTGCCAGAAACGCTGGCGCTGATCCAGAGCGGCTCGGCCAAGAAGGGCGACGTGCTCGGCATCGCGCGCATCGCCGGCATCCAGGCCTCCAAGAAGACCAGCGACCTGATCCCGTTGTGCCACCCGTTGGCACTGACCCGTGTAGCCGTGGCGTTCGAACTGTCCGATGCAGCATTGGCCACCCCGTTCGTCAGCTGCACGGCGACCGTCGAGACGGTCGGCCCGACCGGCGTGGAGATGGAAGCGCTGACCGCGGTGCAGGTGGCGCTGCTGACCATCTACGACATGTGCAAGGCGGTGGACCGCGGCATGACGATGACCGGCGTGCGGGTACTGGAAAAGCACGGCGGCAAATCGGGGGACTACGTGGCGACTTGAACCGCCAGGCCCCGCAAGTCGGTCAGTGCGCGGGCTGGCGCGCCGCCCACTTCGCATAGGCCTCGGGGAACGCCGCCCGGTAGCGCGCCGCGTGGAACTGCACCTCATCGACATGGCCCAGCAACTGCGCGCTGTCGAGCAGCTTCTCGATGACGCGGGCTTCGGGCGAGAAATGCAGCAGTTCGGTGGCCAGCCCGTGCAAGCGCTCGGCATTGGCAGGCGTGACGGTCGAGGTGGTCAGGTCGGCAAACTTCACCTGGCGCGCAAACAGCCAGGACGCGCCGATCTTCTCCAGCGTGTCGTAGCGGTACTCGGGCACGCGCGCGTCCGGGGGCAGGTAGATCTGGCTGATGCGGCGGTAGTCCCAGGCGGTGTAGGCACAGGCCGCGAACAGCAAGGCGGCCAGCGCCATGGGAACCGTCAGCCCGGCCACCGGCGGCACCGTGCGATGCGTGGTCGGTACCGCCGAAGACCGCCACAGAATCCCGATGCACAGGCCACAAGCCATCTGGAATGGCCCGTACCACAGCGGGTATTCAAGCAGGCTGTGCAACCCGATGAGCATCAACACCGCCCAGGCCATCTGCCGCAACGGATCGGTCTCTCGCCAGGGACGGGCGCGCAGCACGGCCCAGCCGATGGCGCCGCAGACCAGCACCGCAACGGGCACTCCGAGTTCGACCGCCAGATGTAGCGGCAGGTTGTGCGCGTTGTCGAGAATGTCGCAGAAACGCGCGCCCGGATACAGGGTGACGTAATGGGCGAAGTCGAGTTCGCCCCAGCCCCAGCCGAGCCAGGGATGGATGGCGATCAGGTGCAGCACATTGCCCCAGAGTGTGATGCGGCTGGCGCACACCGGGTCGCCCTCTCGCAGGCGGGCGAACATGCCGTGCGTGGAGGGGTCGAGGCCAGCGAGAGCTGGCAGCAACAGCACGCCTGCGGCATAGCAGGCCAATGCCCAGCCGAACCAGAGCGCCGTTCGACGGTCTCGGCGCCAGGCGAGCGACACGATCGCCAGCAGCACCAGTTGCAAGAGGCCGGTGCGGGATGCGGAGGCGGCGTTGGCGGCTGTGAGCAAGGTGATGGCGGCGGCTGCCAACAAGCTCGTGGCAACGCCGCCTGGATGGGGTGCTTCTGTTGAGTTGCCTGTGGGAGCCGGTGTGGTCGCGATCCACCAGGCCCACAGAGCCGCCATCGCCATGTTGGTCAACGAGGCAAATTGGTTGCGCTGCCGAAGGTTGGCGAATGCTTCGCCTGGCGGGGCCCAGTTGATCCACGGCACCAGACTGGCTGCGTTGCTGGTGTATTGCAGCAAGGCGAACACGCTGCTGAGCAGACCCGCGGCGATCCATGGAAGAGCGGCAAGAGACAAAACCCATGGACATCGATCGTCAACGACGCTGCGCCGCTCGACCACCAGGATCGCAGCCAGCAGTATCAGCACGAGGCCGCCACAGCGCGCCAGCATTTCGAAGGCCGAGGCTTGCGCGGGGAACAAGCCGATGGCCAGCACGGCGCCCCCCTCTGCGGCCATGACGCCCGAACGCCTCGGCACGGACAACGCCGCCGCGGAAGTCGAGATCACCACCGTGGCGACGATCGCTGCGACGAAAAGCCAAGGCGGTGCTGACGGCACCGGGCCGGGGGAAAACGGGTTGAGCCAGGGGAGTGCGAGCAGCAGGCACGCCAGTCTTGGCATCCATTCGGCCTTGGTCAACGATCGCGGGGGGACCATTCAGTTCGGCAGCCGCGCCTTGTTGTCCGCCAGCCACTCCTTCCACTCCTTGTCGATCGAGACAAAAACACTCGGAGAATAAAGGCTGCGCAAGATGTCCAGCTCGTGCTGCGCTTCCGGCATGCGCCCATTGAGTGCCAGGGTCTTGGCGTAATCAATTTGGACGGCGGGGTTCTGCACTCGGCGCGCAATGTCGTGCATCTGCTTGATCTCATCCGGTGTCATGCCCGGGCTCAGCTTTCGCAAGGCAGTCTGGTTCATCGTCGCCAACAGGTCCAGCACCAGCGGATCGGTGAGATAGTCGTGGTGCGGCCGCCCGATGTAGTTCTGTCGTGCGAAGCGCGCCATCCGGAAATCCCCTTCCAGCGAGGCGTAGTCCCAGACCACAGCACCCAACAGGGCCGCAGTGACGGCCCCCAACAGCATCGCCCATCGGCTGGCAACGTAATGTCGAACCGGGGCTCCCACCGCTGCGGCCGTAGCAGGAAATGGAGTGATCACGCCCGCGAGCAACGCAGCAGGAAGCAAGAAGTACGCATAGGCGTACGGATACTCGAGCGATGACTGGATGACCAAGGCAAGCCAGACCGCGAACACAAGATGGCATTGCATCTGCCATTCCTTGTCTTCGCGCTTTTTCAGCCAACCCGCCATCCAGGCAACCAATGTGCCGGTCAATATCAAGGCCAGGGGGATGCCGCCCCAGACCATCAGGTCCAGCACAAAGTTGTGGGCGTAGACCGTGGAACGAGTTTCGGACGGTGGGAGCTGCGTGGCCACTTCTGCCAAAGCCGCCACCCCCTGGTTGAACCCGTAACCCAGCCAGGGGTGCGCCATGATGGACGTCCAGAAGTGATGCCACATGGCCGGGCGCACACCACCGTCCAGGATATTGCGGAAGCCTTTTTCGTTGAGCCCCAGGAATTCCTGGATCTGTCCCATCGAGATCCACAGCAGGACCCAAACGACCAACCCTCCCAAAACCGGCCACAAGCGCAATCGCGTATCGACGCGCCGCCGCGTGAGATACAAGCAGACAACCGTGCAAAGCAACGCAATGGCAGAGGCCCTTGATTGGCTCATCAGGACACCCCAGCCGAAGAACCCCGCAACCATGCTGTAAACCTTGCCACTACTCAGCACACGCATCTCATACAGGGCTGTGGCTGCAATGACGCTCAGCACCATCATCAGGCCAAAGTGATTGGATTGCGCTAAGTTGCCGTAAGGCCGGTTGTCGATTAACTCCATCGCCCACCATCCCGAAGCCGGAAGGCGAAGCCACTGCGCCAGTGCGAATCCAACTGCCACCAACCCGCCTGCCGTGATGGTCAAGAACAAGGTGCCCAGCACATGAGACCGACCGGATCTGGCGGCCCACAGATGGCCAGTGTAGATACTGGTCGCCACACCAAGGCAGTAGAGCATGCCGAAGGCAGTGTCTGTGCGAAAGGGGATCAGGCCCGTGGCGTATTGCAGCAAAGGAATTAGAGCAGCGCCGATAAAACACAGCGAAGAACGAGAAAGACTCAGAACCCGATCCGAAACCGACGCGTTCGTGGCAAAGAAGGGACGGGATATGCTGGCAGAAAAAAGACCACAACTGAAAAGTACCACGCTCAATGCGGCGAGTAGCTCACCGTGATACGAGGGATAAGGTGGATAGTGATTCGGCATATTCCAGCCGAGGAACATGCAAGCCAACGCCAAGGTCAAAAAAAACGCCTGCATTGAAGTTCTTATGGCTGCGCTATTAATCTTAGTTTTCACTTAAGGAGTAGTGACGGCGTATAGTTGAGGATACATCGCTTGCTTTGCCATAGAGTCTTCTTTGTTCTCTTTATTAAGCTGTGTCACCATATATGCCATGTGCGAATGGTCAGCATTATTCGACTGGCCACTTTTCAGGTCTTTCGTTCCGAGCTAGGGCATAGTTGTGACCTAGAGCGCTCCACGGAAATCGCATGGCTGTTTGTTCTAAATCCCCCACCTCATCTTGACTCATTTCGGGGCGTGCGCATTGCCGAGCAGTCTTCAACATTACAGCTATGGTCGGTAGTGATCCGGGATCAGCCAGCCTACCGCCCGCACTACAAACCAAACAGTAATGCATCATGTATCCCAAGATAAAAAGCGCCCCTAGAGGGGCGCTTTTAGAATCCAAGTACTGCGACAACTCAACCCTTGCACGAACCTGGTAAAAATTTAGGAGCAACCCCGTTCGTTGTCGCAGGGCCGCACTTCCAAGAAGTCACGGCTTTTCCACCATCACTCGCCGATACAGCCGCAGTCCCTATAAAGGGAGCCAGCGTAATCAACTTTGTATCGATTAAAGCGTCGTTGAATCCTTGTGCCGTGACTGTTACCAAACCCACGGTATTGGTAGTAACCGCCATGACGTATTTACTTCCAGATCCCGAACTTACCTCGCAGCCCCAGTTGTTCGCCGTAACAGATAGCGTAGTACTTGCTGCAGATTGAATCGCCTCTGTAATCGATGTTCTACATCCCGATGCAGCCAAGATGACTTCCGACATCTTCGCTTTCTTCGTGTAATCCTGATAGGCCGGGAGCGCGACAGCGGCGAGAATACCAATAATCGCAACGACGATCATTAACTCAATAAGGGTAAACCCTTTGTGCAGAGAGCGTTTCATTCTGAGACCTCAACACATCACATATACAAAGAGCCTCCGCAACGGCCCTTCAAGCATCACCCCTTGCAAGAACCGGGCAAGAACTTTGGAGCGACCCCGTTAGATGTGGCCGGCCCACATTTCCACGAGGTAACCGCTTTTCCACCATCCGATACAGAAACTGCCGCGGTACCGATGAACGGAGCCAGAGTAATCAGCTTCGTATCGATAAGCGCATCATTAAATCCTTGCGCAGTAACTGTAACAACGCCGACCGTATCTGTAGTCACAGCCATCACGTACTTACTGCCCGAGCCCGAACTGATTTCACAACCCCAGTTATTGGCCGTTACAGACAAAGTGGTACTAGAAGCAGCTTGAATCGCCTCCGTAATCGAAGTCCGGCACCCCGAAGCCGCCAGAATCACTTCCGACATCTTCGCCTTCTTCGTGTAATCCTGGTAAGCCGGCAGCGCGACGGCGGCCAGGATGCCGATGATCGCGACCACGATCATCAGTTCGATCAGGGTAAAACCCTTCTGCATGGAACGTTTCATGAATACTCCTAGTTGAAATGGGAAAGGGGAACGCGGACGCAGGGTAGTACTGCAGTTAGCGTGCCACCCCGTCCGAAGGTGGAAAGCCAGGGTTTTCAATGCCTTTTTGCACGTTCTGGCCTCCCGGCACCGGCGCGTCGCATCATTTTTGCGTTTTTGCGATGACATTTTTGTCAGCGCCTGGAGGGGCAGCGCCAGATTTCGACGCCGCAGGCCCGGGGCTGACCACATAATCCTGGAACAGTTGCCGCAACCGCAAGTCTCAGTTCCATGAAAACCATCGCACTTTGCAAGCCAGGCGTCGGGTTGGCCGCAACCCTGGGGCTCATGGCGGGCCTGGGCGCCCCGGTTTTTGCGGCCAGCCTGCAGATCCAGGCGCAGGACGAGGCCGGCAAGCCGCTAAAGGATGCGATCGTGTTTCTGGAGTCGCCGCAGGCCAAGGCCGCCGTCAAACCCGTCGCCGGCACCGAGATCGCCCAGGTGGCCCGACAGTTCACGCCGCAGGTGAGCGTGGTGCCGATCGGCAGTTCGGTGCAGTTCCCGAACAAGGACACGGTGCGCCATCACGTCTATTCGTTCTCCCCCGTCAAGTTCGAACTGAAGCTTTATACAGGTTCTCCGGCCAATCCTGTCGTGTTCGACAAGGCCGGCATCGCGGTGCTGGGCTGCAACATCCACGACAACATGGCCGCCTGGGTGGTGGTGGTCGAAACTCCTTACTACGGCCGCAGCGGCGCCGATGGCAAGCTGGTGCTGGACAACGTGCCTCCAGGCAACTACCGCCTGCGCGTGTGGCACCAGAACCTGCCGGTGGGCGCGCCCGCTACCGACCAGCCGGTGTCGGTCGCCGCCGCGGGCGGCGCGGTCACGGTGAAGGTGCCTGGCCTGACTCCATGAAATGGCCTGCGTGGTTCCGATGGCCGGGCGGTTTCTCCGAATGGCGGCTGTCCACGCGGATCGTCGTCCCGTCGCTGGCCCTGCTGCTGTTCGTGCAGGCGGCGGTGTTCCTGGTCGTGCGCAACAGCATCGAGCGCAACGCGCGTGCGCAGATTGCGCATGAGCTGAACCTGGGCGAACGCGTCTGGCGCCGTCTGCTGGACCAGAACGCGCAGAAGCTGCGGCAGGGTGCCGCCTTGCTCGCGGCCGACTTCGGCTTTCGTGACGCGGTCGGCACCAACGACATCGAAACCATCCGCTCGGCGCTCGACAACCACGGCGCCCGCATCGGCGCCACGATGACGGCGCTGCTCGACACCCGCCTGGCGCTGCGCGCGCTCAGCGACACGCCCGACGCCGATGCGATCACGCTGGTGCTGAAGTCCATCGTCGGCACGCTGTCGCGCACCGACCAGGGCAGCCAGATCGCGCTGGTCGGCAACACGCCGTACCAGTTCGTCATGGTGCCGATGAAGGCGCCGCTGGTCATCGGCTGGGTGGTCATGGGCTTCCCGCTCAACGAGAGTCTTGCCGACGACATGTATGCGCTGTCGGGCACGCACGTCGCGGTGCTGACGCGGGCCGCAGCGCCGTCGGCACCCTCCGTGGTCGGCATCAGCACGCTGCCCCCCAGTGCGCTCGATGCGCTGAAGACCAGCGGCGGCGATGTCAGCGAGATCGGTGCCGACAACGACACCCTGGTCACCCGCACGGTCGACCTGCGCGCGAGCAACGGCGAAGTGCGCACCTTGCTGCTGCGGTCGCTCGAGGAAGTGGTGGCACCGTTCAACCAGGTGCAGGGCGTGCTGGCCGCCATCACGGGGGTTGGCGTGCTGCTGTTCGCACTCGGCAACACACTCACGGCGCAGCGCGTCACGACGCCGCTGCGCTCGCTGCTGCAGGCGGCCGAACGGCTGGGCCGCGGCCAGTACGACCAGCGCATGCAGCACACCGAGCGGCGTGACGAGATCGGCGATCTGGCCAACGCCTTCGACCGCATGCGCATGAACATCTCGGTGAGCCAGAACGAGATCCGCCAGCTCGCCTACTGGGACCGGCTGACCCGGCTGCCCAACCGCACGCGCTTTCGCGATGCGGTGAAAGAAGCGATCGCCGCCCACCAGGCCGACACCAGCGACGCGAAGAAATCGCTGGCGGTCATCGTGCTCAACCTCGACCGCTTCAAGCACGTCAACGACGTGCTCGGGTATGCGATGGGCGACCGCCTGCTCAAGGCCGTGGCCGAACGCCTGCTGGAGCGCGTCGACGCGATGGAAGGCCTGCTGGCCCGCATGGGCGGCGATCAGTTCGCCGTGCTGCTGGACCCGGCCGACGCGGCGCGCGCCATCACGGTGGCGCACAGCATTGCCGAATCCTTCGTGCAGCCCCTGAGCTTCGACGACCAGACGGTCGATCTCAGCGCCGGCATCGGCATCGCCTGCTGGCCCGACAACGCCGACGATGTGGATGCGTTGCTGAGCCGCGCCGAAGTGGCCATGTACGAGGCCAAGAGCAAGACCACGGTGACCCAGCTCTACGACCCTGCGCTCGACTCCACCAGCACGCAGACGCTGTCGCTGCTGTCCGAGCTGCGCCACGCCGTCGAGCACGACGAGTTGCGGTTGTTCCTGCAGCCCAAGATCGCCTTGTCGGACCGTGCCGTGGTGGGCGCCGAGGCACTGATCCGCTGGCAGCACCCCGAGCGCGGCATGGTGCGGCCGGACGAGTTCATTCCCTTTGCCGAAAAGACCGGCTTCGTGCGCCAGCTGACCTTGTGGATGTTCGAGCAGGTGACCCGCCAGTGGAGCGCGCTGCAGGTCGATGGCCGGTCGATGCGCGTGTCGGTCAACCTGTCCACACGCGACCTGATGGACCAGGACCTGCCCAGCAAGCTCGCCGAGATCCTGGCCCGGCACGGCGTGGCCACGCAGTCCCTGTGCCTGGAGATCACTGAGAGCGCGATCATGGACGATCCGCTGCGCGCCGAGGTCACGCTGAACCGCCTGTCCGAACTCGGCTTCAAGCTGTCGATCGACGACTTCGGCACGGGTTATTCGTCGCTGGCCTACCTGAAGCGCCTGCCGGTCGACGAGCTGAAGATCGACAAGTCCTTCGTGATGGGCATGGAGCGCGATCCGGACGACGCGAAGATCGTGCGCTCCACGATCGACCTGGCCCACAACATGGGCCTCACGGTCGTCGCCGAAGGCGTGGAGACCGCTGCCGTGTGGAGCCTGTTGCGCGAACTCTCGTGCGACGAGGCCCAGGGTTACCACATGGGCCGGCCGGTACCGGCGGCCGACTTCGCCGCCTGGCGCGCGACCTGGGACCGCCAGCCCGCCACGGCCTGACAAAGGCCAAGCGCCACCGCGCCCGGGCCAAGGGCGTCTTTACGCTTTTTTGATACGGCCCGGCCAGCTCTCTTCCCTGTTTTTACGCGCGTAAACCTACGCTTTGCTCCATCGTTTCTTGATGGAGTGAACCATGGATTTCGTCTATATCGCCACCGCTGCCGGGCTGTGGGGCGCACTGGCCTTGCTGGTGCGCGGCCTGCAGAAACTGCAGCGCACTGAAGGGGGCCGCGCATGATCGCCCTCGAAGTGCTGTATGGCTTCGGCGGCCTCTGCGCCGTCGTGCTGCTTGCGTACCTCGTGTACGCACTCATCTGCGCGGAGGAGTTCTAGATGAACTCGCCCCCAGTCTGCGCGCACTTCGTGTCGCTTCGCCAACCCCCTACCGGGGGCAACACCAGCGGCCCGGCAAAGCCGGTTCCGCGGTGTTTCTGGCCTTTGGCCGCGCCGGTTTCCGTGCGCCATGGAGAACTGAAATGACTACTGCTTCTTGGGGCCTACTCGCCCTCTTTCTGGCGTTGCTGTTCGCCATGGCCTGGCCGCTCGGCAAATGGTTGTCGGCGCTGTGTGCCGGCCGCTTGCCAAACTGGATGCTGCGCATCGAAAAGCCGCTGTACCGACTGGCCGGAACCTCTGCCGACACCGCGATGACGTGGTCGCACTATGCGTTGGCGTTGCTCGCCTTCAATGCGCTCGGCATGCTGGCCGTGTATCTGCTGCAACGCCTGCAGGCTGTGCTGCCGCTCAACCCGCAAGGCATGGCGGCGATCTCGCCGGACTCGGCATTCAACACCGCGGTGAGCTTCGTCACCAACACCAACTGGCAGGGCTACGCGGGCGAAAGCACGATGAGCTTTCTCACGCAGATGCTCGCGCTGTCGGTACAGAACTTCCTGTCGGCCGCCACCGGCATCGCCGTGGTGTTCGCGTTGATGCGGGGCTTCGCTGCCAAGTCGACTGGCGTCGTCGGGAATTTCTGGTTGGACTTGACGCGCATCACCGCCTGGCTGCTGCTGCCGCTGTCGCTGGTGTTCGCGATCTTCCTGGCCGGCCAGGGCGTGGTACAGAACCTCGACACCTACCAGCAGGTCACCACACTCGAAGCCACCGCGTACCAGCAGCCCAAGAACGGCCCCGACGGCCAGCCACTGAAAGACGCCAAGGGCCAGCCGGTGATGGAAGACCTGAGCACGGCCACACAGACGCTGGCCATGGGCCCGATCGCTTCGCAGGAAGCCATCAAGATGCTGGGCACCAACGGCGGCGGCTTCCTCAACGCCAACTCGGCGCACCCTTACGAGAACCCCAACGCGTTGGTCAACTTTCTGCAGATGCTGTCGATCTTCCTGATCCCAGCAGCGCTGTGCTTCACCTTCGGTGCGCAGGTGGGCGACCGGCGCCAGGGCTGGGCGCTGCTCGCCGCGATGACCGTGATGTTCGTCATCGCGGTGATGGTGATCACGCCCGCCGAACAAGCCGGCAACCCGCTGCTGCCACCGCTCGGCGTCGACCAGATGGCCAGTTCGCTGCAATCGGGGGGCAACATGGAAGGCAAGGAAGTGCGTTTCGGCATCACGGCTTCGAGCCTGTTCGCGGTGATCACCACGGCTGCCTCCTGCGGCGCGGTCAACGCGATGCACGACTCGCTCACGCCGCTGGGCGGCATGGTGCCGCTGGTGATGATGCAGCTCGGCGAAGTGGTGTTTGGCGGCGTGGGAACCGGCCTCTACGGCATGCTGATCTTCGCGATCCTCGCGGTCTTCATCGCCGGCTTGATGATCGGCCGCACGCCCGAGTACCTGGGCAAGAAGATCGAAACCTACGAGATGAAGATGACCTCGATCGCGATCCTGGTCACGCCGATCCTGGTGCTGGCCGGCACCGCCATCGCGGTGCTCGCCGACCCGGGCAAGGCCGGCATCGCCAACCCGGGCGCGCACGGCTTCTCGGAGATCCTGTACGCGCTGACCTCGGCCGGCAACAACAACGGCAGCGCCTTCGCCGGCCTGTCGGCCAACACGCCCTTCTACAACGCGCTGCTGGGCGTGGTGATGTGGTTCGGCCGCTTCGGCGTGATCGTGCCGGTGCTGGCCATCGCCGGCTCGCTGGCTTCGAAGAAGCGGCTCGCCGTCACCTCCGGAACCATGCCCACGCACGGCCCCTTGTTCGTCACGCTGCTGATCGGCACCGTGCTGCTGGTCGGCCTGCTGAACTATGTGCCGGCACTGGCACTGGGTCCCATCGTCGAGCACCTGGTCCTCTGGACTGGACGCTGAGAGAAAGAACGTCATGAGTACCACCCACTTTTCATTGCTCGACCCGGCGCTGCTCAAGCCCGCCGTGGTGCAGGCCTTCGCCAAACTCGACCCCCGCGTCCAGTGGCGCAACCCGGTGATGTTCGTCGTCTACATCGGCAGCATCCTGACGACGCTGCTGGCCGCCCAGGCCCTGCAAGGCCACGGCGAGGCGCCGGCCGGCTTCATCGTGTCCATCGCCATCTGGCTCTGGTTCACCGTGCTGTTCGCCAACTTCGCCGAAGCCATGGCCGAAGGGCGCAGCAAGGCGCAGGCAGCCTCTTTGCGAGGACTCAAGAAGAGCACCTGGGCCAAGAAGTTTGCTCAAGGTGATCTGAAAGCCTTCCATGGCAACTCATGGCTGCCGGAGCAGGCCGAGAACCTGCGCCGCGGCGACGTGGTGCTGGTCGAGACCGGCGACATGATCCCGCTCGACGGCGAGGTCATCGAAGGCGTGGCCTCGGTCGACGAGTCGGCCATCACCGGCGAGTCGGCGCCCGTGATCCGTGAATCGGGCGGCGACTTCTCGGCCGTGACCGGCGGCACCCGCGTGTTGTCCGACTGGCTGGTGGTGCGCATCGGCGTCAATCCCGGCGAGAGTTTCATCGACCGCATGATCGGCATGGTCGAGGGCGCCAAGCGCCAGAAGACGCCGAACGAGATCGCGCTGACCATCCTGCTGGTGGCGCTGACCATCGTGTTCCTGGTGGTCACGGTGACCTTGCTGCCGTATTCGGTCTTCAGCGTGGGTGCGTCCGGCGCCGGCAGCGCCGTCAGCATCACCGCGCTGATCGCGCTGCTGGTCTGCCTGATCCCCACCACCATCGGCGGCCTGCTGTCGGCCATCGGCGTGGCCGGCATGAGCCGGATGATGCAGGCCAACGTGATCGCCACCTCGGGCCGCGCGGTCGAGGCCGCGGGCGACGTCGACGTGCTGCTGCTCGACAAGACCGGCACCATCACCCACGGCAACCGCCAGGCCTCGGCCTTCGTGTCGGCGCCGGGCGTGACTGAGCTGCTGGTGGCACGCACCGCGCTGCTGGCATCGCTGTCCGACGAAACGCCCGAAGGCCGCAGCATCGTGGCGCTGGCACGCCGCCAGGGCGTGACCGACGCCGCCCCGGATGGCGCGATCTTCATTCCCTTCACTGCGCAGACCCGCATGAGCGGCGTCGATCTGGCGCAGCATGACGGCCAGCGCTCGGTTCGCAAGGGTGCGCTCGACGCGATCCGCCGCCATGTCGAAGGCCTGGGCGCAAGCGTGCCAGCCGAAGTGGTGCGCGCCGCCGACGAGATCGCACGCCGCGGCAGCACGCCGTTGGTCGTCACAGAAGGTTTGCAGACCAGCGGCGGCACGGCCAGCATCCGCGTGGTCGGCGTGGTCGAGCTGAAGGACATCGTCAAGTCCGGCATCCGCGAGCGTTTCGCCGAGCTGCGCCGCATGGGCATCAAGACCGTGATGATCACCGGCGACAACAAGCTCACCGCGGCCGCCATCGCCGCCGAAGCCGGCGTCGACGACTTCCTGGCCGAGGCCACGCCCGAAGCCAAGCTCAAGCTGATCCGCGACTACCAGGCCGAAGGCCGGCTGGTGGCGATGACGGGCGACGGCACCAACGACGCACCGGCGCTGGCCCAGGCCGACGTGGCGGTCGCGATGAACAGCGGTACGCAGGCGGCGAAAGAGGCCGCCAACATGGTCGACCTGGACTCGAACCCGACCAAGCTGCTCGAGGTGGTCGAGACCGGCAAGGCGCTGCTGATGACACGCGGCTCGCTCACCACATTCTCGATCGCCAACGACGTGGCCAAGTACTTCGCCATCATCCCCGCGATGTTCGTGTCGACCTATCCGCAGTTGGGCGCGCTCAACGTGATGGGACTTGCCAGCCCGTCGTCGGCCATGTTGTCGGCGGTGATCTTCAACGCGCTGATCATCGTGGTGCTGATTCCGCTGGCGCTCAAGGGCGTGCGCTACCGGGCCGTCGGCGCAGCCGTGCTGCTGCGGCAGAACCTGCTGGTCTATGGCCTGGGCGGCCTGATCGTTCCCTTCATCGGCATCAAGGTCATCGATCTCTTGCTGACCGTTCTGCATCTTGTTTGAGGAGTCCCCATGAACAACATTCTTCGTCCCTCGCTGGTCCTGTTTCTGGTGTTGAGCTTGGTCACCGGCATCGCCTATCCGCTGGTGGTCACCGGTGTGGCCCGCACCTTGTTTCCCGAGCAGGCGGCCGGCAGCCTGGTGCTGCGCGACGGCAAGCCGGTCGGCTCGTCGCTGATCGGCCAGAACTTCTCGGACCCGAAACACTTCTGGGGCCGCCCCTCGGCCACCAGCCCGATGCCCTACAACGCCGCGGCCTCCGGCGGCTCGAACCAGGGCCCGCTGAATCCGGCGCTGACCGACGCGGTGAAGGCGCGGATCGAAGCGCTGCGCGCGGCCGATCCCGACAACAAGGCCGCGGTACCGGTCGATCTGGTCACGGCCTCGGCCAGCGGTCTCGATCCGCACATCAGCCTGGCGGGCGCCCGCTATCAGGCAGCGCGCGTGGCGCGTGCCCGCGGCGTCGCGCCCGACAAGGTGCTGGCGCTGGTCGACCAGCAGGCAGAAGGCCCGCTGTGGGGCGTCCTGGGGGAAGCGCGCGTCAACGTGCTGCGGCTGAACCTGGCTTTGGAGGACCTGCGTTGATGCGGTGCTAGGCTCGGCCGATTCCCTCAGAAATACGAAGCGCCACCTTGGCCAGCCATGACTCCCGCCCCGACCCCGACCAGCTGATCGAGCAGCTGCGCGACGAAGCGGCCCGCGCCCGCAAGGGCCGGCTGCGCATCTACTTCGGCGCCAGCGCCGGCGTGGGCAAGACCTACGCGATGCTGGCCGCGGCACAGCGCGAGCTGAAGACCGGGCGTGACGTGCTGGTGGGCGTGGTCGAGACCCATGGCCGCAGCGAAACCGCCGCCCTGCTGGTCGACCTGCCGCAGCTGCCGCAGCGGGAAGTGGCCTACCGCGGCCGCACGCTGCGCGAGTTCGATCTGGACGCGGCGCTCGCCCGCAAGCCCGCGGTGCTGCTGGTCGACGAGCTGGCGCACGCCAACGTCGAAGGCTCGCGGCACCCCAAGCGCTGGCAGGACGTGCTGGAGCTGCTGGACGCCGGCATCGACGTGTGGTCGGCCGTCAACGTGCAGCACCTGGAAAGCCTGAACGGCACGGTGGGCGCCATCACTGGCGTGCGGGTGCACGAGACGGTGCCCGACACCGTGCTGGATGGCGCCGACGAGATCGTGCTGGTCGACGTGACGCCCGACGAGCTGCTGGCGCGGCTCAAGGCCGGCAAGGTCTATCTGCCGCAGCAGGCGGAACGCGCCGCGCAGAACTTCTTTCGCAAGGGCAACCTGATCGCGCTGCGCGAGATTGCGCTGCGCCGCACCGCCGAGCACGTCGAGGACGACGTGCGCAGCTACCGCATCGAGCAGAGCGCCAGCGTGCTGTCGGGCGGGGGCTCCGAGGGCTTGCCGGTCTGGAACACCTCCGGCGCGATCCTGGCCTGCATCGGCCCGCATGCGGGATCTGAGCAGACGGTGCGCACCGCCGCGCGGCTGGCGGGCCAGCTCAACGTGCGCTGGTTTGCCGCCTATGTCGAGACACCGCGGCTGCAACTGCTGGACGCACCGGCGCGTGACCGCATCCTGGCCGTGATCCAGCTGGCGCGTGAGCTGGGCGCGCAAACGGCCGTGCTGACCGGGGCCGACGCCGCCGAGCAGCTGGTCGACCATGCGCAGAAGCTCAACTGCGCCACGCTGGTGGTGGGGCGTCCCCGGCCAGCACGCTTCGGCTGGCCGGGCCGAACCATGACGCGCCGGCTGGCCACACTGGCGGCCGCGCTCGACATCGTCGAGGTCGGCCATGCCGACAGCGCGCGGCGGCTGGCGCGGGTGGTCGAGCGACGGGCGGAGGATGACGAGGCCGCAGGCAGTTTCGACTGGCCCGCGTACGCCTGGGCCGCGGGCAGCAGCATGGCCATCACGCTGCTGGCCACGCCGCTCGTGCCCACACTCGATCTGGCCAACATCGTGATGCTGTTCCTGCTGGGCACCGTTGGCGTTGCCTTGAAGTGGGGCCGTGGGCCGGCAGCGCTGGCGGCCTTCCTGAACGTGGCCGCGTTCGATTTCTTCTTCGTGGCGCCGCAACTGTCGTTCGCGGTCGGCGACGTGCAATACGTGCTGACCTTTTTCGTGATGCTGGTGGTCGGCCTGCTGACCGGCCAGCTCACCGCAGGGCTGCGCTTCCAGGCCCGCATCTCGGCCAGCCGCGAGCGCCGGGCCCAGGCGCTGTTCGAGCTGACGCGCGACTTGTCCGGCGCGCTGATGGACAGCCAGGTCGCCGAGCTCGGCCAGGCCGCCGTGCAGCGCACCTTCGGCGGCCCGGCGCTGGTGCTGCTGGCCGGTGCCGACGACCAACTCGTGGTGCCAGCGCAGTTGCCCGAAGGCTTCGACGCCAGCGTGGCCGACTGGGCCTTTCGCAATGGGCAGTCGGCCGGCCTGGCCACGTCAACGCTGGCCGCGCAGACCTGGCACTATGTGCCGCTGAAGGCGCCGATGCGCTTGCGCGGCGTGCTGGCGCTGCGGCCGGCGCAGCCGCGCTGGCTGTTGATCCCCGAACAAACGCAGCAGCTCGACACGCTGGCGCGGCAGATCGCCATTGCGTTGGAGCGGGTGCACTATGTCGAGGTGGCGCAACAGGCCGTCGTCGAGATGGAATCGGAACGGCTGCGCAACGCCTTGCTGGCCGCGATCTCGCACGACGTGCGCACGCCGCTGACGGCGCTGATCGGCTTGGCGGAAACGTTGCAGGCGTCCTTGCCACCGCTGTCGGCCGGACAGACCGACGCCGCCCGCGCGATCACGCACGAGGCACGCGAACTGCACGCGCTGGTCAACAACCTGCTCGACATGGCGCGTCTGCAGAGCGGTGCGGTGGCATTGCGCAGCGAATGGCAGTCGATCGAGGAGGTCGTCGGCTCGGCGATCCGCCAGGCGCAGCATGCGCTTGCCGGTGCGGCGGTGACGACACGGCTCCCCGCAGATCTGCCGCTGGTCGAGTTCGACGCGGTGCTGATCGAGCGGGTGCTGGTCAACCTGCTGGAGAACGCCGCCAAATACGGCCGCCCGCCGATCGAGATCGGCGCCGAGGCCACGGCTGGTAGTCTGGTATTGACGGTGCGCGACCACGGGCCCGGGCTGCCGGCGCCGCTGAAGGAACGCCCGCAGCTGCTGTTCGAGAAGTTCACCCGCGGCCAGGCGGAGTCGGCCACCCCCGGCGTCGGCCTCGGCCTGGCGATCGCCAAGGCCATCGTCGACGCGCATCGCGGCCAGATCGTGGCGACGGATGCGGCCGACGGCGGCGCCTGCTTCACCCTCACGTTGCCGCGCAGGCCGCAGCCGGCCGCCCTGGCCGAGCCGGCGCCCATCGGGTAAGCTTTTCGTACGATGTCCAACCCTGTCGCCGTGGTGATTGAAGACGAGCCGCAGATCCGCCGCTTCGTGCGCGCAGCGCTCGAGGCCGAAGGGTGGCAGGTGCACGAGGCCGACACCTTGCAGCGCGGGCTGACCGAGGCCGGCACACGCAAACCCGATCTGCTGGTGCTCGACCTCGGCCTGCCCGATGGCGATGGGCTTGGCCTGATCCGCGACGTGCGTGGCTGGTCCAACGTGCCGATCATCGTGCTGTCGGCGCGCACTGGCGAGGCCGACAAGATCGCCGCGCTCGACGCCGGCGCCGACGACTATCTGGCCAAGCCGTTCGGTACCGGCGAGTTGCTGGCGCGGGTGCGCGCGAACCTGCGCCGCCCGCGCGTGGCCTCGGGCGTCAGCGGCGCCGCGGACGATGCCGACGCGGTGTTTCGTTTCGGCACGGTCGAGGTCGACCGACAGGCCCGGCTGGTGCGCCGCGATGGCGCCGAGGTGCACCTGACACCGATCGAATACCGCTTGCTGTCGGTGCTGATCGCCAACGCCGGCCGTGTGCTCACGCACCGGCAACTGCTGCGCGACGTGTGGGGACCCTCGCACACCGGCCAGAGCCACTACCTGCGGATCTACATGGGCCACCTGCGGCAGAAGCTGGAGACCGAGCCGGCGCAGCCGCTGCATTTGTTGACGGAGACAGCGGTGGGCTACCGGCTGCTCCCTTGAAGCGGACGCACTTCAGTATTCATTTGCGATTTGATGTCGCCAGTAGTATCATTTTGAGGTGAACACCGCCGCAAAGTTGCTTCAGGCCATGCGCGCGAATCCGCGTGACTGGACGCTGGCACAGCTTCAGACCGTCGCACGGCAGCACGGCATCGACTGGCGCCACCAGGGATCGAGTCACTGTGTCTTCGTGCGCTCCGACGGCAAGACGCTGCCGGTGCCGGCAAGGCGGCCCATCAAGCCGATCTACATCAAGAAATTCGTCGAACTCGTTGAAGGAGCATGAGCCATGGGCAAACGCATCGACTATCCATTCGAGGTTCGGCCGCTCTCCGCGGAGGAAGGCGGTGGCTTCCTGATCTCCTATCCGGACTTCTCCGACTGCATCTCCGATGGCGACACGATTGAAGAGGCGCTCGTGAATGGCAAGGACGCGCTGAAAGCCACCATTGCCGCCCTCAAGGCGAAAGAGATGCCGGTGCCACAGCCCAATGCAGGCGGTATGGCCTCCGGAAAATTCGTGGCCCGTGTGCCCAAGACGGTCCATGCCAGGCTGACCTCTCGCGCGAAGACGGAAGGGGTTTCACTGAACAGTCTCGTGCTCTCTTTCATCGCGGAGGGCCTGGGACGCAAGGAAGGCCACGCGTAGGCGTGCAACGTACAAACGCCCTGCGACGGAAGCCGCGCTACGAGTAGCCATAATTGCGCGGTGACTCCACCCAAACCCGCACCCACCATCCGCCGCATTCCCAAAGCCGAGGCGCAGCAGGCTGTGGCCGCGGGCGGCGATGCCCCGACCCGGCTGAACAAACGCATGGCCGAGCTCAACATGTGCTCGCGCCGCGAGGCCGATGAATGGATCGCCAACGGCTGGGTCAAGGTCAACGGGCAGGTGGCCGAGATGGGCGTCAAGGTCACCCCCTTCGACCGCATCCAGATCGACAAGGCCGCCACGGGCCAGCAGGCTAACCAGGTCACCATCATCATCAACAAACCCATGGGTTATGTGAGCGCGCAGGCCGAGGACGGGCACGAGCCAGCCGTGACCCTGTTCACCGCCGCCAACCGATGGGCGGAAGACAACGCTCGCTTCTTCTTCCACGCCAACCAGCTGCGCGGCCTGGCGCCGGCCGGCCGGTTGGACATCGACTCCATCGGCATGCTGGTGATGACGCAGGACGGCCGCGTGGCGCGCCAGTTGATCGGCGAAGAATCGGTGATGGAAAAAGAGTACCTGGTGCGCGTGGCCTACCACGGCCTGGGCCAGGTGGCGCCCACCGGCCAGCTCGTGCGCATGGACGACGACGACCCGGTGACCACCAACGTGCAGGCCGTGTTTCCCCGCCCCATGATGGACAAGCTGCGCCACGGCCTGAGCCTGGACGGCCAGGCGCTGAAGCCGGCCAAGGTGGCCTGGCAGAACCCGGAGCAGCTGCGCATGGTGCTGACCGAAGGCAAGAAGCGCCAGATCCGCCGCATGTGTGAACTGGTGGGCCTGAAGGTGGTGGGCCTGAAGCGGGTGCGCATCGGCAACGTGATGCTGGGCAACCTGCCGCTCGGCCAATGGCGCTACCTGGCGCCCCATGAAAAGTTTTGAGGGACGACGTCATGACGAACAGAAGCCGGATCTTTGCTGTTTTGACCGCGGTGGCCGCCCTGGGCGCCACGCCTCTGAGCGCGACCGCACAGACCGGCTCGCAAGGCACGGTCAACGCGCTGTGCAGCACCGATGCCAGCTGGTGCGAAGCGGCGGCCACTGCGTTCACCCGCGCCACCGGCATCCGTGTGCAGCAGGCGCACAAGGGCACGGGCGAGATCGGCGCCCAGCTGCGTGCCGAGGCGGCCAATCCCAAGACCGACATCTGGTGGGGCGGCACCGGCGACCCGTTCCTGCAGGCGGCCGAACTGGGCCTGCTCGAAGCCTACCGGCCGGCCTACATCGACGACCTGCAGGGCTGGAGCGTGCGCCAGTACGCAATGACGCAGAACATGGTGGGCGGCTTCTATACCAGCGCCATCGGCTTCGGCTTCAACACCGAGCTGCTGAAGAAGAAGAAACTGGCTGAACCCAAGTGCTGGGCCGATCTGATCAAACCCGAGTACAAGGGTGAGATCGAGATCTCGCACCCCGCCTCGAGCGGCACGGCCTACACCATCCTGGCGGGCCTAGTGCAGATGATGGGCGAGGAGCAGGCCTTCGACTACATGAAGAAGCTGCACCGCAACGTCACCACCTACACCCGCAGCGGCCAGGCCCAGGCGCCCAACGTCGCGAAGGGCGAGGTGGCGGTCGGCGTGAGTTTCATCTTCGGCTTCGAGGGCTGGCGCCTCAACAAGTATCCGGTAAAGACCGCCGCCCCCTGCGAAGGCACGAGCTACGAGATCGGTGGCATCGCCATGGTGAAGGGCGCGCGCAACAAGGAAGCGGCCAAGCGCTATTACGACTGGCTGATGGGCCCGGAGGGACAGGCCATCGGCGCCAAGGTCAACAGCCTGCAGGTGCCGGCCAACAAGACCTTCAAGGCCGACCCGCGGATCCCGTCGCTCGACAGCGTGAAGCTGATCAAGTACGACTTCGAGAAGTACGGCAAGGCGGCCGAGCGCCGCCGCTTGCTGGAGCGCTGGACCCGGGAAGTCGAGTCGGTTCCCCGCTAGGCATGGCGCGTCGGCGCCAAGACGTTCAGTCGTCGCTGAGGACGGCCTTGTAGACCAGCGCGCCGATGACCGCGCCCGCGATCGGCGCCACCCAGAACAGCCACAGATCACCCAGCGCCCCGGTGTGGGCGAACAGTGCGGGGCCGGTGCTGCGGGCCGGGTTGACCGAGGTGTTGGACACGGGGATCGACACCAGGTGGATCAAGGTCAGGCACAGGCCGATCGCCAGGCCCGCAAAACCGGCTTGTGCGCGCTTGGCGGTGGCGCCCAGGATGACCAGCAGGAACACCGCCGTCATCACCACCTCGCAGACCAGCACCGCGCCCAGCCCGTACTTGCCCGGCGAGTTGTCGCCGTAGCCGTTGCTGGCGAAACCGCCGATGTCGACGCCGGCCTTGCCAGTCGCGATCAGGTACAGCACACCCGATGCGGCCACCGCCCCCAGCACCTGCGCCACGATGTAGCCCGGCAGATCTGCCGCGCGGAACCGCCCCCCGACCGCCAGGCCGATGGACACGGCCGGGTTGAAGTGCCCACCCGAGATCGGCCCGAACGCATAGGCGCCCGTGACGACGGTCAGGCCGAACGCGAACGCCACCCCCAGCAAGCCGATACCCACGCCCGGAAAGGCCGCGGCCAGTACGGCGCTGCCGCATCCCCCCAGCGTGAGCCAGAACGTGCCGAGGAATTCGGCCGACCATTTCTTGATGTTGCTGTCCACGGATGATCTCCTAGTTACTAAAAGATTCGATAGTAGAAGAGAAATGCGATGGAATATCGACAGTTCACACATCAATTTCAAGAAAATCGATTAATTCCACTGCACACAATCAATTAAACGCCAGAACCCACAGAGCGCAGTGGACACATCGCCTTGTGGCGGACGGCGGCTCTTGAAGCCTTCGGCGCCGGCCATAATTGAAGGCTGCCCGGCACACCGCCGCCGGTGTGCCTTTGCCACCTTGAGAACCCACCACCAGACATGACCAAGCAAACGCTTTCCTTCCAGGCCGAAGTGGCCCAGTTGCTGCACCTCGTCACCCACGCGCTGTATTCCAACCCGGAGATCTTTCTGCGCGAACTGATCTCCAACGCGTCCGACGCCTGTGACAAGCTCCGTTTCGAAGCGCTGAACAACGCCGGCCTGTACGAAGACAAACCCAACCTCGAAGTGCGGGTCACCTTCGACAAAGCGGCCAAGACGCTGACCATCACCGACAACGGCATCGGGCTGTCGGAGCAGGAGGCCATCGCCAACCTGGGCACGATCGCCAAGAGCGGCACGAAGGAATTCGTTGGCAAGCTCTCCGGCGAGCAGAAGGTCGACGCTCAGCTGATCGGCCAGTTCGGCGTGGGCTTCTACTCGGGCTTCATCGTCGCCGACAAGATCACGGTCGAGTCGCGCCGCGCCGGTCTGCCGCCCGAGCAAGGTGTGCGCTGGACCAGCGGCGGCACCGGCGACTTCGAGGTCGAGACCATCACCCGTGCCGACCGTGGCACCAGCGTCATCCTGCACCTGCGCGACGATGCCGAGGAATACTTGAGCACCTGGAAGCTCAAGTCGGTCATCGGCAAGTACTCCGACCACATCTCGCTGCCCATCCTGATGAAGAAGGAAGAGTGGAAGGAAGGCGAGGACAACAAGGGCGGCGAGATGGTCACCACCGACGAGTGGGAGACCGTCAACAAGGCCAGCGCCCTGTGGTCGCGCCCCAAGAAGGACGTGACGCCGGACGAGTACAACGAGTTCTACAAACAGATCAGCTACGACCACGAGGCGCCGCTGGCCTACACGCACAACCGCGTCGAAGGCAGCACCGAGTACACGCAACTGCTCTACATCCCGGCCAAGGCGCCGATGGACCTGTGGAACCGCGACAAGAAGGGTGGGCTCAAGCTGTATGTGAAGCGCGTCTTCATCATGGACGATGCCGAGGCACTGCTGCCGACCTACCTGCGCTTCGTGAAGGGCGTGGTCGACTCGGCCGATCTGCCGCTGAACGTGAGCCGCGAGCTGCTGCAAGAGAGCCGCGACGTGCGCGCCATCCGCGATGGCTGCACCAAGCGTGTGCTGAGCATGCTGGAAGACCTGGCGAAGAAGCAGAAGACGGCGCCCGAGAGCAGCGAAGGCAAGATCGACGTGGGATCGGGTGAATCCGTGCCCTCTCCCGCCCCGACCGAAGGTGTGACCGACGTCGTCGACAAGACCGCCGACACCACGCCAACGGCGGCCGACGCCTCGGCCCAGTACGCCGACGACTCCGACAAGTACGCGCGCTTCTACGCCGAGTTCGGTTCGGTGCTGAAGGAAGGCCTGGGCGAGGACTTCGCCAACCGCGAGCGCCTGGCCAAGCTGCTGCGTTTTGCCAGCACCACGTCCGACACCGTGACCGTCTCGTTTGCCGACTACAAGAGCCGCATGAAGGAAGGCCAGGAAGCGATCTACTACATCACCGCCGACACCACCGCCGCCGCCAAGAACAGCCCGCAACTCGAAGTCTTCAAGAAGAAGGGCATCGAGGTGCTGCTGATGACGGACCGCGTGGACGAATGGGCGCTGAACTACCTGAACGAGTTCGACGGCACGCCGCTGCAATCGGTCGCCAAGGGCGCGGTCGACCTGGGCAAACTGCAGGACGACACCGAGAAGAAGGCCGCCGAGGAAGCCGCCGAAGCCTTCAAGCCGCTGCTGGCGAAGCTGAAGGAAGCGCTGAAGGACAAGGCCGCGGACGTGCGCGTGACCACCCGCCTGGTCGACTCGCCCGCCTGCCTGGTCGTGCAGGACGATGGCATGAGCACCCAGCTGGCTCGCATGCTGAAACAGGCCGGCCAGAAGGCACCCGAAGTGAAGCCCGTGCTCGAAGTCAACGCCGAACACCCGCTGGTGAAAAAGCTCGAAGGCTCGGTACATTTCAACGACCTGGCCCACATCCTGTTCGACCAGGCGCTGCTGGCCGAAGGGGGGCTGCCGGACGATCCGGCGGCGTATGTGAAGCGGGTCAACGCGCTGCTGGCATGAGCGTGGCCGCCAAGGCCGGCCCGAGCGGCCGGCCGCCGCGTAGAATTTCCGGCGGCACCCCGGCTAGTTTTCAGACGAAGGCGCATCCATGCTGTTGAGTTGGTTCGACACCGGCCCTTCCAGGGCATTTGCAGAGGAACTCGCGAAGTTCATCCTGGGCGAATTGGCAACGCAGACCAAGGCGAAGGCCAAGGACGCGAAGTTCACCCCCAAGGCGCAGAAGACCTTGCAGAAGGCCGCCCGGCAACTGCAGGCGTTCAAGGCCAAACAGCCGCTCAATTTCTACAAGAAGTCGAAGCTGGCGAACGCGTTTCTGTGGACGCTGAAGGATGGGGGATGCCCGGCGGCGTATGCGGATGAGCTGACGGAGTGGTTGACGTTGCGGCTTTGAGGCATTCAAAACGCAAGCACTGACTTTTGGGAGTGAAAGATTTGCAAGCGGTCCGTCATCTGCTAGCGCGCTTTTTGGGCGCCAAGGCTCCAAAAGCGCAATCGATCGAAATTCAGGCAACGCCGGGAATGGCGGAGGCGGCGGTCGACTGGAAACGCAGGGGCAATGCGTTTCTCGCTGAAGGAAAATTGGATGAAGCCGTCGCCTGTTATCGACGGGCAGTAGAGCAAAGCCCCAGCGACCCTTACGCACATTTGAATCTGGGTTTCGGTCTCCTGGAGCAGGAGCAGTTTGAACTCGCTGAGGAATGTTTATCCAGGGCGATCGCGATCGACGCGGACATTTACGACGCCCACTACCTACTTGGTCAATCGCGGGCATCGCAAGGGCTATTCGAATCAGCTGTAGTCGATTTCCACAGGGCGGTGGAGTTGAAGCCTGACTTTGATATCGGTTTCCGGGACTTAGGGAGCGCGCTGGAGAGGGTCGGAAAGATCGAACAAGCCTTGACGGCGTATCGACAGGCCATTCTGATCAACCCCGAGTCGGTTGACGTCATTCATCTTCTTGTCCAGCGTTTGATGCGGAGCGAGCAGTTCGGGGAAGCCCTCAATTGGCTCGACCGTCTGGAGCACAGCGGCGACACCTCCAACGCCGTGCGCCTACGTCGCAGCCAGGCGCTTCACGAGTTAAAGCGATTTGACGAGTCGTTGCAGGTCTCAGATGCGATCCTTGGAGTCGATGGCAACGACGCACAGGCGTGGCACGCCAAGGGAAATGCACTATTTGCGCTGAATCAATTCGACGAAGCGCTAAAGGCCTATGAGGAAGCACTTTCGCGTGAGCCGGAGTTCGTCGAGGCCATCAGCAATTGCGGAGCAGTACTTCAGAAGCTGGGGCGAGGAGAGCAATCGATAGAGTTCCTCAAACGAGCACTCAGTCTGCGGCCCGACCATCATCACGCGATCTACAGTTTGTGTTTCGCGCTGATGGCTAACGGCCAAGGCCGAGAATCTTTGGAACTTGCCACGCGAGGGATTGCACTGGCCCCCGGGAATGCAGACCTCCATTGGAACAAAGCCATTGCGCATTTGCTTCTTGGCGAATTTTCAGAAGGCTGGATGGAATACGAGTGGCGCTGGAACGCCAATACCCACGGAGCAAGACTTCTAAAGCCCGACCTGCAAGAGCCGAATTGGACAGGTCAGGATTTACGCGATAAATCCATTATCTTGATCCACGAACAAGGCTTGGGAGATAGCATCCAGTTTCTGCGGTATGCCTCCTTAGTACTGAGTGAGCGCGCTGCAAAGCGAGTCATTCTCAAGCTGCCCGACGCGCTTCATCCATTGCTGCAGACACTTCCAGATGGAATCCTTCTCGCCAAGAATGATGCTCCAGTCCCTGCATTTGATTTTTATTGTTCAATGCTGAGTCTTCCCGGTGCATTCGGTACGACGCTGGAAACAGTACCCTCACCGATTCCGTATTTATCTAGCGATCCACTGATGCGCAAAAAATGGAGGAGTCGGTTGGGGCAGAAAAGTAGCCTTCGCGTGGGCATTGTGTGGTCTGGAAACGCTGGCCATCAGAACGACCACAATCGCTCGATTCCATTGGCTAACATCCTCGCACACGCTCCTGCCGATTGCCAGTTTGTGAGCCTGCAGAAAGAGATTCGCGACTACGACCTCAGCACCCTTGAGCGCCACCCTGATGTCATTAACGTAGCAACCGAACTGCACAGCTTTGCCGAAACGGCAGCTTTGATCGATTGCATGGATCTGGTCATCAGTGTCGACACCAGCGTCGCCCATCTTGCCGGCGCACTCGGCAAACCTTTGTGGCTCTTGCTACCCAAAAATCCCGACTGGCGCTGGATGCTAGACCGTGAAGACAGCCCCTGGTACCCCACCGCTCGCCTGTTCCGTCAACGCACGGCAGGCGACTGGGACGAAGTCCTGCAGCGCGTGATGTCCGCGCTGCAGGACTTCAAACCTACTCCGCCTTGATATTCGCATCCAAAATGATCTTCGCGCTCCGCGTCAAATCATCCGACAACATCGTCTTCAACTGCCCCGGCGACCCCGCCTTCGCCTCATAACCCTGCGACAGAAACCGCTGCTGAACGTCCTTGTCGGTCAGCACCTTGTTCAGCGCTGCGTTCAGCGTCTGCACCACGGGTTCGGGTGTGCCGGCCGGCACGAACAGGCCATACCAGAGGTCGGCCGCGAAGCCGGGCACACCGGCCTCGGCGATGGTCGGCACGTCGGGCATCAGCGGCGTGCGGGTGGCCGTCGCCACGCCCAGCGCGCGGAACTTGCCTGTCGTGATGAACGACTTGACCGAGGCCAGCGTCAGCACGCTGGCCTGCGTGTGTTTGCCCAGCAGGTCGTTGATGGCCGGGCCACCGCCCTTGTACTGCACGTGCGTCAGGTTGGCGCCGGTCATGCGGTTGAAGGTCTCTTCCGCCAGATGGTGCGGCGTGCCGTTGCCCGGCGTGCTCCAGTTCAGTGTGCCCGGCTTGGCCTTGGCGGCGGCGATCAGGTCCTGCACGGTCTTGAACGGCAGCTCGGCGTTGGTCACCAGCACCATCGGCGCGGTGGCCACCATGCCGATCGCCGAGAACGACTTGACGGTGTCGAACGGCAGGTTCTTGTAGAGCCCGGCGTTGATCGACATCGAGTTCGAGCCGAACAGCACGGTGTAGCCGTCGGCCGGCGCCTTGGCCACGATGTCCGAGCCGATGTTGCCGCCCGCGCCGCCGCGGTTGTCGACCACCACCGGCTGGCCCAGCACCTCGGACAGCCGCGGCGCCACATCGCGCGCGAGGATGTCGGTGCCGCCGCCGGCCGCGAACGGCACGACCAGGCGGATCGGCTTGTCGGGAAATTTCTGCGCCCACGCGGAGGGCCCGGCCGCGACGGCCGCAGCGCACAGCAAGAAGCCCAGCAAGCGGGCGGGTGGGAATGATGGCATGGTCTTGTCTCCGAAAAGCGCCGCTTCAGCGGCTGCAGGTGATGGGGAAAACGGGCGCCGGTGCGCTCAGTCGGCAGCAGGCAGCCGCACGTCGAAATGGCGCAGCAGCACGTCGGCCACCAGTTCATAGCATGAGCCCACGCGGACCACGTCCATGGTCTGGAAGTTGATCAAGGTCGCCGAGCGCTTGTACGCGTGGTACTTGCGCAGGCCGTAGTCGACCACGGTGTCGGCGATGCCGATCAGCTCCTGCGGGATGTCCTGCACGCGGAACTTCGTGCCGGTGTTGGTCAGGTTCGCCGAAGAGCCGAAGATCGGGAAGTTCTCTTCCCGGCTCAGCCGGCAGAGTTCGCGGTGGAACGGGCCGGCGTTGATCAGCATGGCGATCGTGCCGTCCTTCTGGCTGCCCAGCAGCGCGGCCGGGTCCAGGCGCTGGATCAGTGGATGGTCTTCGCGGTACGGCGCGATGGCGCCGATCGGCAGGTCGTAGCCCTCGGTCAGCGTGGCCACCATGTCGCGGGCCAGCGGGTCCAGCACGTGCAGCGCACGGTGGATCTCCATGTCGCCGACCATCGCGTTGAGCTTGGTCGGCGCGCGTTGCTTGGTGTCGAAGATGCGCCGCAGCGACGCATGCGAGCCGCCGGCGATCGTATAGCCCACGTCCACCGGGAAGATCGCGATCCCGCCCGCCTTCAATGTCTCGAATGCCCGGCGTGCGTCGGCGGGGATGTTCAGAACTTGCATAAGACCTTTTCTGGAATGCGGCACAACGCCAGCATGAAGAGGCAGCAGCGTACGATCGGCGGATCGTTCAGGCAATTCGATTGTTCTTATCGTTTGATCCGGATTTCTGATGCATGTGACCCTGCGCCATCTGCGCGCCGCCCAGGCGGTCGCGCAGCATTCCAGCTTTCGCCGCGCTGCCGAGACGGTCCACGTCTCGCAGCCCGCGCTGTCGCTGGCCATCGCCGAGCTCGAGCGCGCGCTCGGCGTCACGCTGTTCGACCGCACCTCGCGCTCGGTGCGCACCACCGAGCTGGGCGCGTACTTCCTGAGCGGCAGCGCACGCATCCTGGCCGACCTCGACCGGCTGCTGCAGGAGGTCGGCGACCAGGCCCATTCGCGGCGTGGCCGCGTGGTGGTGAGCTGCGTCTCGTCGATCGCGGGGCGCGTGATGCCGCTGGCCATCGAACGCTGCGAGGCGTTGTACCCGGCGGTCGACGTGATCGTGCGCGACGACGTGGCCACGCAGGTGCTCGAATCGGTGCGGGCGCGCGACGCCGACTTCGGCCTGACCATCGCGCCCGCCCGCGTGCCGCAGGAGATGCTGTTCGAGCCGCTGAAGGAAGACCGCTTCCATCTGGTCTGCACCCGGGGGCACCGGCTCGCGAGGCGCAAGCGGGTGGCCTGGCATGAACTCGGCGGCGAGAGCCTGGTCGCGCTGTCGACCTCCAGCGGCACGCACCAGATGATCAGCGACGAACTGGTGCGCCACCGCGTGGTGCTGAAACGCTCGACGCCGGTGTCGCACCTGTCGACGGTGCACGGCATGCTGGAGGCGGGGTTCGGCATCGGTATCCTGCCGGTGATTGCGCTGCCGCTGGCCGGGCATCCGACGCTGGTGGCGATCCCGCTGGTCAAGCCCGAGCTGTGCCGCACGATCGGTGCGCTGCGCCTGCAGGACCGCTCGCTGTCGCCAGCGGCATCGGCCTTCCTGCAGGTGCTGCGCGAGGTGCTGGACGCGCTGCCTTGAGCGAAGGCGTGCCGGGCATCTGGGCACAATGCCGGCCATGCCCCAAGCCGAAGACGTCCCGAACTTCGAAGTCTCCGAGTTCAGCGGCGACGAGTCGGCCTTCGTGTTCGACCTGGTGCCGCTGCATGGCCGCAACGACATTCCGCGGCCGTTCCTGCACCGCCACAGCTACTACCACATCCTCTGGATGACGCAGGCGTCGGGCCACCATCTGCTGGACTTCGAGAACTTCGCGCTGCGCCCGCATTCGGTGTTCTTCGTGTCGCCGGGCCAGGTGCATGCCTGGACCTCGACCATCGACACCGAGGGTTATGCAATCAACTTCAGCAGCGAGTTCTTTCTGCAGATCTTCTCGCGCGACGACGAGTTGGCCGACTTTCCGTTCTTCCACATCGCCAATGCCGAGCCGGTGCTCTATCTCTCGGAGGAAGACCATGCGACGCTGGCGCCCTTGCTGCTGGACATCGAGCGCGAGCTGCGGTCCGATGAACGCTGGCGCTTCGACATCGTCCGTGCGTTGCTGCTGATCCTGCTCACGCGGCTGCGGCGTCTGCACCGGCCACGCGAGGACGAGTCGACGCTGCCCAAGAGCTACCGACTGGCCAAGCGCTTCAAGCTGCTGATCGAGCAGCGGTATCTCGAGTTCGGCTCGGTGCAGGAATACGCCTCGCTGCTCTCGGTGACCGACCGGCGGCTGAACGAGGCGGTGAAGAGCACCACCGGCAAGACGGCGATCCAGCTGATCCACGAGCGCATCGTGCTGGAGGCCAAGCGCCTGCTGGCCCAGTCGGATCTGGGCATCTCCGAGATCGCCTTCCGCCTGAATTTCGAGGACCCGGCCTATTTCTCGCGCTTCTTCAAGAAGAACGTCCATGTGACGCCGGGCGAGTTCAAGAAGAAATTCAGCGCGCCGCTGTTCTGAACCCCGGCGCTGCCGCCGGCGGCATCAGGGATTTCCCCGCGCGAAAGTGCCAGAGATCAACGGATAAATCCTAACGCTGCACGCAGCGCCGCCCCTACGCTCCTGCCATCACACAAGAATGGCCGGCCGATCCGGCAGGAGACAAGGGCAATATGGGCGTCACCCCGCGACTGCGCACCGGCGGCCAGCTGGTCGTCGATGCCTTGCTGGCGCAAGGCGTCGACACAGCGTACTGCGTACCCGGCGAGAGCTATCTCGAAGTGCTGAACGCGCTTTACGACCAGCAGCAGGCGGTCCGCCTGATCGCCTGCCGGCACGAGGGCGCTGCGGCCTTCATGGCTGAGGCGCATGGCAAGCTGACGGGCCGGCCCGGCATCTGCTTCGTCACCCGTGGTCCGGGAGCGACCAACGCCAGCATCGGCGTGCACACGGCGCACCAGGATTCGACGCCGATGATCCTGTTCGTGGGCCAGGTCGGCCGCGACATGTGCGAGCGCGAAGCGTTCCAGGAGATCGACTACCGGCGCATGTTCGGCCCCATCACCAAGTGGGTGGCCCAGATCGACGATGCGTCGCGCATCGGCGAATTCGTTTCACGCGCCTTCCGCGTCGCACTGTCGGGGCGCCCCGGCCCGGTGGTGCTGGCGCTGCCCGAAGATATGCTGACCGACTCGGCGTTCGCACAGGCCGGTCCGCGGGTCGTGGCACCACAGGCCTACCCCGATCCGCAGGACATGGCCGAGTTGCAGCAGCGGCTGCATCAGGCACGCCAGCCCCTGCTGGTCCTGGGTGGCTCGGGCTGGAACGACGCCGGGCGCCGGGACATCGCCCGGTTCGCCGAGGCCCAGCACCTGCCCGTCGCCACTTCGTTCCGCCGGCAAGACCTGTTCGACAACCGCCATGCCCACTACGCGGGCGAGCTGGGCATCGGCACCAGCCCGGCGCTGGCCGAGCTGGTGCGGCAGTCCGACCTGCTGCTGGTGCTGGGCTCCAGGCTGGGCGAGATGGCCAGCAGTGGCTACACCCTGCTCGACATCCCGCGCCCGCGGCAGGCGCTGGTGCATGTGCTGGCCGGTGCCGAAGAACTGGGCCGTGTGTACCAGCCGGCGCTGTCGATCCAGGCGTCGCCCAACGCGTTTGCCTACGTCGCCGCCCAGTGGCCCGCGGGTGCAACAGGCCATCGCAGTGCCTGGCTGGCGCGGGCCGGCGCTGCGTACGCGGCGCACATCGCGCCACCCGCGCGCGACACCGTCTTCGACCCCGCGCTGGCCGTGCGCGCGATGCAGGGCATGCTGCAGCCGGACGCGATCCTCACCAGCGGGGCCGGCAACTACACCGCCTGGGCCCACCGCTACCACCAGTTCTCGCAAGGCCGGTCGCAACTGGCGCCGACCAGCGGCGCGATGGGCTACGGCGTGCCGGCCGCCATTGCCGCCAAGCTCTGCTGTCCCGACCGCCAGGTGATCTGCCTCGCCGGGGACGGCTGCTTCCTGATGACCTCGCAGGAACTGGCGACGGCCGCGCGCCATCGCCTGGCCATCGTGTTCCTGGTGTTCAACAACGGCATGTACGCGACGATCCGCATGCACCAGGAGCGGCACTATCCGGGCCGGGTCATCGCCACCGACCTGCACAACCCCGACTTCGTGGCGTACGCCCACGCCTTCGGCCTGCAGGCCGAACGCATCGAGCGCAACGCGCAGTTCGAGCCGGCGCTGGCCCGGGCGCTGGCGGCCGGCGGCCCCTACCTGCTCGAGCTCGCGCTGGACCCCGACGTGCTGACACCCACCACCACGGTCACCGCACTGCGCCGCCAGGCGCAGTCCGACAGCAGCGTGTGACCAGAACGAACACCAAAGGAGACCCGACCATGTTTTGCACCCGATCCTGGGCCGCTGCATTCTGTGCCGCCGCCCTCGGCACGACCGCGCTGGCCCAGCCCGCTCCATTCCCGACGCAGACCGTGCGCATCGTGCTGCCGTTCGCCGCCGGCGGCGCCACCGACGTGATCGCCCGGACCACCGCGCAGAAGCTCGGCGAGAAGTGGGGCCAGCCGGTGGTGGTGGACAACAAGGCCGGCGGCAACGGCAACATCGGCGCAGCACTGGTTGCCAGGGCCGCACCCGACGGCTACACGCTGCTGATGGCCACGTCCAGCCACGCGATCAACGCCAGCCTGTACAAGAAGCTCGACTACGGCCTGCAGCGCGACTTCATCGCGCTCTCCAACATCGCGGCGGTGCCTCTGGTGCTGGTCGCCACGCCCGGCCTGCCGGTGACATCGGCGCGGCAACTGGCCTCGCTGGCGGCGGCATCGGGCGGGCAGGCGCTCAACTTCGGCTCGGGCGGCGTCGGCACGGCCGCGCACCTGGCCGGCGAGATGTTCAACGCCGGCACCGGGGCCCGCATGGTCCATGTGGCCTACAAGGGCGGGGCCCCGGCGATGAACGACCTGCTCGGCGGCCAGATCCAGATCATGTTCGCCAACCTGCCCGAAGCGCTGGCCCATGTGCGCGCCGGCAAGCTGAAGGCGCTGGGCGTGACCGGCAGCACCCGGCATCCACAACTGCCCGACGTGCCCACGCTGCAGGAAGCCGGCTTCGCCGACATGCAGCTCAAGTCGTGGTTCGGCCTGTTCGCCCCCAAGGGCACGCCGCAGGCCGTCGTCGACAAGCTGAGCGCCGATCTGGCCGCCGTGGTGGCCGACCCCGCGGTGCAGGCTCGCCTGCGCGACCTGGGCGGCGAGCCGATCGGCAACCGCCACGAAGAGTTCCAGGCCTTCCTGGGCCAGGACATCGACCGCTGGGGCGCACTGGTCAAGCGATCGGGCGCCACTGCCGAATGACCCACCAAACGTTTCAACCATCGGACCCCTTCCACCCATGATCATCGACCTCAGAACCTACACCATGGTCCCCGGCCGCCTGAAGGCCTTCCTCGACCTGTACGAACGCGAGGGCCTGCCGGTGCAGGTCCGCCACCAGGGCCAGCCGGTCGGCTACTTCGTCACCGAAGTCGGCACCAACAACCAGGTGGTGCACCTGTGGCAATACGACAGCATGGGGCACCGCGAGCAGCAACGCGCCGCGCTCGACGCCGATCCCGACTGGGTGGCCTACCGCATCAAGAGTGCGGCCACGGGCAATGTGCAGCACCAGGAAAACAAGATCCTGAAGCCGGTGTCGTTCTCGCCCATGAAGTAGGCACCGGGCGCCATTCCGGCGCGTTCCCGACATCCACCACAAGCAAAGGAGACAACGTCATGATCGTATCCATCCGTCGCGGGCTGGCCGCCGCAGGTCTGGGCATCGCACTGGCCGCCACGGCACAGGCGCAGGTCACGCTGAAGCTGGCGCACTTCGCCGAGGCCACGCACCCTGCCAACCTCGCCGCGCAGCAGTTCGCCAAGCGCGTCGAGGAACGCACGCAGGGCCAGGTCAAGGTCTCGCTCTTTCCGGCCAACACGCTGGGCTCGCCGCCCGAGCAGTTGCAGCAGGTCAAGCTGAGCGGCATCGACATGGCACTGCCCACGCAGGGCGCGCTGGACAAATACCAGAAGGCCTTCGCCGTGGTGATGCTGCCCTTCGTGTTCGACGATGCAGCCCATGCGCACCGCGTACTGGACGGGCCGGCCATGAAGTGGATGGCGCCTCTCGCCGAGAAGGAAGGCTTCGTGCTGCTGTCGCACTGGGAGTACGGTTTTCGCAACCTGACCAATAGCAAGCGCCCGGTACTGAAGCCCGACGACGTGAAGGGCCTCAAGGTGCGTGTGCCACCGGAGATCCAGCTCGAGGCCGCGATGGAAGCACTGGGCGCCAACGCTACCAAGATCGCCTTCCCCGAGCTGTACATGGCGCTGTCGCAAGGCGTCGTCGACGGCGAAGAGAACCCGCTGTCGGTCATCGCGCACAACAAGTTCTATGAGGTGCAGAAGCACCTGGCGCTGACCCGCCACGTCTACAACTCGATGGTGCACGTGATCGGCGTGCGCACCTGGGCCAAGCTCACGCCGGCCCAGCAGACCGTGCTGCGCGAGGAAAGCGTGGCTGCCGGCCTGATGATGCGCAAGGCCATTGCCGCCGAAGAAGACGCCGTGCTGGCCCGCCTGCAGACCGCCGGCATGCAGATCACGCGCCCCGACCTCGCTCCGTTCCGCGCCACGATGGAGCCAGCCTACAAGCGCATCCGCGCCTATGCCGGCGACGACAACGTGCAGCAGTTCATGCGCATGGTCGAGTCCGAGCGCGGCAAGTAATCCGGACCTGCCATGACGATCCTGCTGATCTTCGTTGCGCTGTTCGCACTGATCGCGCTGGGCGTGCCCGTCGTCGTCGCGATGGGGCTGACCGGCCTGGGCACGCTGCTGTGCCTGGGCGAGTTCGGCACGCTGTCGATCCTGCCGCAGCGCGTGTACGCGAGCACCACCGCCTTCACGCTGCTGGCGATCCCGTTCTTCATCCTGGCCGGCAACCTGATGAACACCGGCGGCACGACCGAGCGCATCTTCCGTTTCGCCCACGCGCTGGTGGGCCACTTCCGCGGCGGCCTGGGCCAGGTCAACGTGCTGGGGTCGATGGTGTTCTCGGGCATGTCGGGCTCGGCGCTGGCCGACGCGATGGGCCTGGGCGCCATCGAAGTGAAGGCCATGGTCAAGGCCGGCTACGAGCCGCGCTTCGCGGCGGCGGTGTCGGCGGCCTCGGCCACCATCGGGCCGGTGATTCCGCCCTCGATCCCGCTGGTGATCTACGGCTCGATGACCGGGGTGTCGGTCGGCGCGCTGTTCATGGGCGGCGTGGTGCCGGGCGTACTGATGGGCCTGTCGATGATGGTGGTGGTCTACATCCTCGCAGTGCGGCGCAACTACCCCAGTGAGCGGCGCGCCAGCTTCCGCGAGATCGTGCGCGCGCTGCTCGACGGCCTGGCCGCGATCGTCACGCCGGCCATCATGATGGGCGGCATTCTCGGTGGCTTCTTCACGCCGACCGAAGCCTCGGTGGTGGCCTGTCTGTATGCGCTGTTCCTCGGCATGGTGGTCTACCGCGAGATGCGTTGGGCCGACCTGCCGGCCATCATGCTCGACACCGTGCGCCAGACCGCGCAGGTGATGTTCATCGTCGCCTCGGCGGGCCTGTTCGGCTGGGTGCTGATCTACCTGCGGGCGCCCGATGCGCTGATCGGCCTGCTCACCGGCCTGTCGGCCACGCCGCTGGTGGCGCTGGCCATCATCAACGTCATCCTGCTGGTGCTGGGCTGCTTCATGGAAGGCATCGCCATCATGCTGCTGACCATCCCGATCTTCGCGCCGATCCTGGCCAAGCTCGGCATCGACCCGCTGCACTTCGGCGTGGTGATGACGCTCAACCTGATGGTCGGCATGCTGACGCCGCCAGTCGGCATGGTGCTGTATGCGATGTCGAGCATCTCGAAGGTCCCGGTGTTCGAGCTGGCGCGTGAGCTGACGCCCTTCATGATCGCGATCCTGGCGGTGCTGGTGTTCATCACCGTCGTGCCGTCGAGCGTGACCCTGCTGCCGAGGCTGGTGCTGTGAGGGGCGCGCTGCAGACCTTCGACCGGCTGCTCGGCCGGCTGCTGATCGGCACGGCGGCTCTCTGCCTGGTGCTGCTGATGGTCATGGTGACACTGACGATGCTGAACCGGGTGGTCGCCATCGCGGCCCTGGGCTGGACCGACGAGGTCATCGAGCTGCTGTTCGCCTGGGTGATCTTCATCGGTGCGGCAGCCGTGTGGCGCGAGCGTGGCCATTTCTGTGTCGATGCGCTGCTGCAGAGCGTGCGCACACCGGCCCGGCGCCGGCTGCTGCGCGGCGTGATCGCGGTGGTGAATGGCGTGTTCCTGGCCGCACTGGCCTATCTGAGTCTGCGCCTGACGCTGGACGCGGGCGAAACCTCGCCGGTGTTCGGCATTTCCAGGGTCTGGTGGTATGGCGTGATGCCCGCCACGCTGGCCATCATGTGCGTGTACTGTGTGCGCGATTTTGTACAGGCTATCGCCGATCGTTTCGAGGAGAAAGTGGCATGACGACAGAGCAATTTGCAGTGGACTACCAGACCATGTTCGACCTGAGCGGCCGGCTGGTGCTGGTGGTGGGCGGGGGTTCGGGCATCGGCCGCGCCGCGGCACGCGGCGTGGCCGCGGCCGGCGGCGAGTGCGTCGTCGCCGATGTCGACCTGGCCGGTGCCCAGGAAACGGCGCGGCGGATCCAGGCCGCCGGCGGCAAGGCTTCGGCGATGCACATGGACGTGCGCGACACGGCCAGCGTCGACGCTGGCGTCGAACAGGTCTGGGCCGAGCACGGCCGCATCGATGCGCTGATCGACACGCCCGCGCGCAACCTGCGCAAACGGCTGCTCGACTACACCGATGCCGAGTTCGACCAGGTCATCGACCTGAACCTGAAAGGGACCTTCCGGGTCGCGCGCGCGGTGGGTGGCAGGATGAAGACGCAAGGCCGCGGCGCCATCGTGCTGATGTCGTCGATGCGCGCCTACTCGGTCGAGCCTGGCCAGAGCATCTACGCGGCCACCAAGGCCGGCATCGGCCAGATGACCAAGGGCCTGGCCACCGAACTCGCGCCTTTCGGCGTGCGGGTGAACGCGATCGCACCAGGCATCATCGACACCCCACTCACAGCGCCGATCACCGGCAACCCTGGCTGGAACCAGGCCTACGCCTCGCGCACGGCACTCAAGCGCTGGGCCCACGTCAGCGAAATGGCGGGGCCGTTCGTGTTTCTGCTGTCGGACGCAGCAAGCTACATCACCGCCACCGTGCTGCACGCCGACGCCGGCTGGACGGTGATCGACGGACGCTACGACCCACCGGTCTGAGCGGCAGAGCGTCGCCGCCCGCGCTTCAGACCATCAACGGCTCTTCCTCCATCGCCTCGATCTGCTCCTGCAGCATCAGCACCTGCCCCTTCCAGTAGTCGCTGCTGCCGAACCACGGAAAGTTGACCGGAAAGATCGGGTCGCTCCAGCGCCGCGCCAGCCAGGCGCTGTAGTGGATGAGCCGCAGTGTGCGCAGCGGCTCGATCAGCGCCAGCTCGCGCCGGTCGAACGCACGGAACTGCTCGTAGCCGTCGAGCAGGCCGCTCAGCTGCCCCGTGCGCTGGCCGCGGTCGCCCGACAGCAGCATCCACAGATCCTGCACGGCCGGGCCGGTGCGCGCGTCGTCGAGGTCGACGAAGTGCGGCCCGCCCAGGGGCCGGTCGGTCGGCGTCCACAGGATGTTGCCGGGGTGGCAGTCGCCATGCAGGCGCAGCGTGCGGATGGCGCCCTCGCCCGCCGTGCCCGCCGTGCCGAGCGGGCTGGCCGCGATCAACGCCAGCGCCTGGTCGCAGGCCTTCTGCCAGTCGCCCTGCACATCGAGCGGAACCATCTCGTGGCCCAGCAGCCAGTCGCGCGACGCGGTGCCGAAGGTCGACAGGTCGAGCGCCGGCCGCTGCGTGAACGGCGCACACGCGCCCACCGCGTGGATGCGCGCGAGAAAACGACCGATCCATTCCAGCACCTCGAAGTCGTCCAGCTCCGGTGCCCGGCCGCCACGGCGTGGCGACACGCTGAAGAAGAACTCTTCGAAGCGGTGCAGGGTCTTGCCGCCGATCGTCAGCGGGCAGACCACCGGGATCTCGGCCGCGGCCAACTCGGCGCCGAAGGCATGCTCTTCGAGGATCTGCGCCTCGCTCCAGCGGCCGGGCCGGTAGAACTTGGCGACCACCACGTCGGGCACGGCGCCGGCCGCGGCCTCCAGGTGGATCTGGTAGACCCGGTTTTCATACGAGCTCAGCGCCAGCAACCTGCCGTCCCCGTGCAGGCCGACGCTGGCCAGTGCGTCGAGCACGCGGTCGGGGGTCAGCGTCTCGTAGGGGTGCCGGCCGCCGGCGTCGAAAAGGGGATCTGAGGACATCACCGATTGTCGCCCCCGCGCTGCCCCGTCGGCCGATCGACGGCCAAACGGTCACAGGACAGCGGCCGGACGCCGGGAAATCCCTGCCTTGCCACGGCCTCCGGCATCTCCTAGACTAAGTTCAACTAGAGAAGTAAAGGAGACGACTTGAGCGCAGCGCAAACGGGGCAGAACGCTCTTCGCGGCACCTGGCATCTGGTGCGCTGGGAGATCACCTACAGCGATGGCCGCGCGCCGACGCTGCCCTATGGCGACCAGGCCACCGGCACCATCGTGTACAGCGAGGACGGCTGGATGAGCGCCTGCATCGCCCGCGCCGGCCGCCCCCGGCTCTCGAGCGACAGCGTGCGCAGCGCCCCGGTCGACGAGCGGCTGGCCGCGTTCGAAAGCTACTTCCAGTACAGCGGGCCGTACACCCTGCAAACGGTCGATGGCCAGCAGCAGGTGGTGCACCGGGTCACCATGTCGCTGAACCCCAACTTCGTCGGTACCGAGCAGGTGCGCAACGTCACGCTGGCCGGCACCGATGGCCTGACGCTGTCGGCATCCGACACGGTGCCGGGCAGTCCGGTCGCGCGGCACCACCGGCTGATCTGGGCGCGCCAGCCGCGGGCGGCAGCATGAGCCAGCTGTACGAGCGCCACCGCGCCACCTTCGAACGTGCGGTGCTGGCCTGCCGCGAGCGGCACCACTGGAGCCCCTTCCCCGACCTGCCGAACAAAGTTCCGGATGCGATGGCAGCGCAAGCCGCCGGCCTGGCCGCCTTCCAGGCGCAGCTGGGCCACGCGTTCGAATTGCACCAGCCCGGACTGATCGACACCGACGCCGGCGCCGAAGAGATCTCGCCTTACACCCAGCAGCCGTTGGGCATCCGTTACCCGCGCAGCGACATCGATGCGCTGTTCGACGCCGCACAAGAAGCGATCGCGCCCTGGGCCGCCGCATCGATCGACACGCGGATCGGCGCGCTGATGGAAGTGGTCGACACGCTCTACCGCACACAGCTGTTCGCCATCACCCAGGCCGTGGTGCACACCGCCGGCCAGAGTTTCAACATGGCCTATGCCGGCTCGGGTGTCAACGCGCTGGACCGTGGCATCGAGGCGCTGGTCTACGCGGCGCAGGCGATGCATGCCGTGGCGCCGCAAGCACGCTGGGCGCGGCAGTTTGGCCCGGCGCAGATCGTGCTCGACAAGACCTACCGGCTGGTGCCGCGCGGCGTGGCCGTGTGTTTCTCGTGCGCCAGCTTTCCGACCTGGAACGCCTGGCCGTCGATGATGGCGAGCCTGGCCACCGGCAACGCGGTGATCGTGAAGCCGCACCCGGCCACCGTGCTGCCGATGGCGATCACGGTGCGGGTGTTCCGCCAGGTGCTGGCGGAGGCCGGCTTCGATCCCAACCTGGTGACGCTGGCCACCGACTCCACGGCCGAGCCGCTCGGCAAACGCCTGGTGCGGCACCCCAAGACCGCGATGGTCGACTTCACCGGCAGCGTGCGTTTCGGCCAGTGGGTCGAGCAGAACGCCCACCCGGCGCTGTCGTTCACCGAGACCGCCGGCTGCAACACCGTCGTGCTGGTGTCTGCCGACGACCTGGACGCCGCGCTGCGCAGCCTGGCCACCACCCTGTGCATGTTCAGCGCGCAGATGTGCACCAGCCCGCAGAACATCTACGTGCCCGCGGCCGGTGTGCAGACGCCCGACGGGACCGTACCGTTCGAAGAGATCGGCCAGCGCCTGGCCGCGGCCGTCGCGGCGCTGACCGGCGACCCCAAGAAGGCCGCGATGATCCTGGCCACCATCCAGTCGCCGCAGACGCTGGCCTTGCTCGACCATCTGCACGCCGAAGGCGCTCGCCGAGGCAAGGTGCTGTTGTCACCGCAACCGTATGTGCATCCCGATTTCCCCGGCGCGCGCACCCGTACACCGCTGATGCTGCAGGTGGCCAAGACCGAGCGCGACCTGTACGGCGAAGAGCGTTTCGGGCCGGTCAGTTTTGTCATCGCCTGCGACGACGCGGCCGACGCGCTGCACCAGGCCACCACCGACGTGCGGCAGTTCGGCGGCCTCACCGCCTTCCTGTATGCGACCGACGAAGACTTCATCGCGCAGGCCGAGACCGCCTACGCACGAGCCGGTGCGCAACTCACGATCAACCTCACCGGCCCGATGCCGCTCAACTTTGCGGCGGCCTACAGCGACTACCACGTGACCGGCCTCAACCCGGCCGGCAACGCCAGCCTGACCGACCTGGCCTTCGTCGCCAGCCGTTTTCGCATCACGCAGTCGCGCCGGCCTGCCGCCGTCCCTGCCATTCCTTGAAGGAGCACCCCATGGGCACCAACGACATCCATGTCCTGAACGGCGGCTTCGCGCCCGTCGACCACGAGGTCACGCTCGACCTGACCGAGGTCGACGGCGAGATCCCGAAGGACCTGACCGGCATGCACGTGCGCAACGGCCCCAACCGCCGCTTCGAGGCGCCGGGCCGCTACCACTGGTTCGACGGCGACGGCATGTTGCATGCGGTGCGTTTCGAAGGCGGGCGCGCGCAATACCAGAACCGCTGGATCCAGACCGACAGCCTGCGCGAGGAGACGGCGGCCGGCGCCGCGCTGTGGCAGGGCATCAAGGATCCGCCACGCAAGGACCGGCCCGACATGCCGGTCAAGAACACCTCGAACACCGACGTCAAGTTCTACGCCGGCAACCTGGTGTCGATGTGGTACCTGGGCGGCTCGGTCTACCAGGTGCGCCCGGATGATCTGTCGACCGTGGGCAAGATGGAGTTCGATCCGCGCATGCAGGGCCTGCCGGTATCGGCGCATTCCAAGGTGGACGAGCGCACCGGCGAATTCCTGTTCTTCGCCTACGGCAAGGAGGCGCCCTACATGCACTACGGGGTGATGGACCGCTTCGGCGCCTTGAAAACCTTCATGCCGGTGCAGCTGCCCGGCCCGCGCCTGCCGCACGACATGGCGATCACGCCCAACTACTCGATCGTGCACGACCTGCCGCTCTTCTACGACATGGACGCGTTTGCCGCGGGCCGCCACAAGCTCAAGTTCCACCACCAGCTGCCCTCGCGTTTCGGCGTGATCCCGCGGCACGGTAGCCCCGACCAGATCCGCTGGTTCGAGGCCGGCCCGACCTACATGTACCACGTGTCGAATGCCTGGGAAGAGGACGACGGCCAGGGCGGCACCGAGATCGTGATGACCGGCACACCGTTCCGCCTGCCGCGCGACTGGCGTGGCAATGTCGAGGTCGACCGTTTCCCGAAGATGCTGGCCAACCTCGAACATGACTTCATGTTCTACGAGTGGCGCTTCAACCTGCGCACCGGCCAGAGCAAGGAGCGCGTGATCGACGACATCGTGAACCAGGAGTTCCCGGTCATCAACTCATGGATGCAGGGCTACAAGACCCGCTACGCCTGGAACGTGCTGATGGGCCGCAGCAACCGCGCCGAAGACCCGCGCTTCTGTGGCTTCACCCGCTACGACCTGCAGAAAGACAGCTGCACCACCTACCACGAAGGCGTGCACAAGTGGTTCAGCGAGGCGCCGTTCGCGCCCAAGGACAACTGGAAGCAAGAGGATGACGGCTACCTGGTCGGCTTCCTGTGGGACGACCAGAAGCAGGCCTCGTACTGCACGGTGTTCGATGCGCACGACATCACGCCAGGGCCGGTCGCGCGCATCAAGCTGCCGCAGCGGGTGCCGAACGGATTCCATGCGACCTGGGTCAGCGGCGAGCGATTGAAGCGCGGGTATTGAATTCTTGTTCCCTCTCCCGCTGAGGGAGGAAGAAAGACAACAACGGAGACAACGCGATGATCCTGGTCCCCCGCGAGAAGATCGACCACTACACCGCCCAGGGCTGGTGGGGCACGAAGACGTTGTGGGACCTGTTCGCGCGCCATCGCCGCGAGCAGCCACAGGCCGAGGCCGTGGTCGATGCCCCCAACCGTGCCGAGTTCGCCCATGGCGTGCCGCGCCGGCTGAGCTGGGCCCAGCTCGGCGATGCGGTCGACCGCTTCTGCGGCCTGCTGCTGGACCACGGCATCGGCCGCAACGAAGTGCTGGTGCTGCAGCTGCCCAACACGGTGGAGCAGTTCGTCGCCTACCTGGCCTGTGCGCGGCTGGGCATCATCGCGACACCGGTGCCGGTGCAGTACCGCGAACACGAGCTGGCCCATATCGTTTCGCTGACCCGCGCCGTCGGTGCCGTGACCTTTGCGCGCATCGGCAAGCCCGAGGCCGGGCACGCGGCCGCGGCGATGTTCTGCAGCCTGCGGGCGAGCCAGCCCAGCCTGCGCACGGTGTTCGCGTGGGGCGACGCGCCGGCCGGCCTGGCCGCCATCGGCGCGGTCGAGATCCCGCAGCAGCCCACGACCGTACTCGGCGACGCCGACTACGCGCGTCTGCGCCAGGCCGAGCGCATCGCCGCCGTCAGCGCCAACGACGTGTTCACCATCTGCTGGACCTCGGGCACCGAGGCCACACCCAAGGGCGTGCCGCGCAGCCACAACGAATGGCTGATCGTCGCGCCGTCGATCATCGAGGCGGCCCAGCTGCAGCCGCACGCGCGCCTGCTCAACCCGTTCCCGCTGGTCAACATGGCCGGGCTGTCGACCGCCTTCGCCGGCTGGCTCACGCTCGGCGGCACGGTGGTGCAGCACCATCCGTTCAGCCTGCCGGTGTTCCTGCAGCAGCTGCGCGACGAACACATCGACTACACGGTGGCGCCGCCGGCCATCCTGAACGCGCTGCTGCAGAACGAGCAGTTTCTGCAGGGCATCGACTTCCAGCGGCTGTCGCGCATCGGCTCGGGCTCGGCCCCGCTGTCCGACTGGATGGTGCGTGGTTTCCAGGAGCGTTACGGCGTGCAGATCGTCAACTACTTCGGCTCCAACGAGGGCGCGGCACTGTCGGGCAGCGATGCCGACATCCCCGACCCCGGCCTGCGTGCGCAGTTCTTTCCGCGTGCGGGCGTCGATGGCTACGAATGGAGCGTGTCGACCACGCGCAAGATCCGCACGCGGCTGGTCGACCTCGACACCGGTGCCGACATCACGGCCGCCGGCCAAGCGGGCGAGATCCGCTTCAGCGGCCCGACCATCTTCAGCGGCTACTACGGCGCGCCGGAACTGAGCGCCCGCGCCTTCGATGCCGAGGGCTTCTACAAGACCGGCGACCTGTTCGAGATCGCTGGCGACCGCCTGCAGTACTACCGCTACGTCGGCCGCTCGAAGGACCTGGTGATCCGCGGCGGCATGAACATCTCGTCGGAGGAGATCGAGAACCTGCTGCTGGCCTGCCCGGGCGTGCGCGAAGCCGCCGTGGTGGCGGTGCCCGACGCGGCGCTGGGAGAGAAGGTCTGCGCCTGCATCGTCGCGGCCGAGGGTCAGACGGTCGACCTGGCGTCGATCACCGGCTTCCTGCGCGACCACAAGCGGGTGGCGGTCTACAAGCTGCCCGAGTACCTGCTGCCGCTGGCCGCGCTGCCCCGCAACCCGGTCGGCAAGATCCTGAAACGCGAACTGCGCGAGCAGGCGCGGCACCTGGCCGAAGCCTCCAGGGTGGCCGCATGAAGCCGGTGCTGCTGCTGATCCCCGGCATGCTGAACACCCCGGCCATCTGGGCCGAAGTGGCGCCGCTGCTGGCTGCCGAGGCCGACATCCGCATCGCCGACGTGCAGTCCCAGGACAGCATCGTCCGCATGGCGGCCGACGCCTGGGCACAGGTCGCCGACGTGCCCGACAGTACGCCGCTGGTGCTCTGCGGCTTCTCGATGGGCGGCTACGTGGCGATCGAGATGGTGGCCCATGCACCGCGCCGCCTGAGCGCGCTGGCGTTGCTCGATACCTCGGCCCGGCCCGAGTCGCCCGAGGGCGCGGTCGTGCGCGACAAGACCATCGCCGCCATCGGCAAGAACTTCGAGAAGGTCGTCGACGGCGTGCTGCAGTTCGGCACCCACCCCGCCACCCAGGCGCAGCCGGCGTTGATGCAGCAGCTGCGCAGCCTGATGCTGGGCATCGGCCCCGAGGCGGCGATCCGGCAGAACCAGGCGGTCAAGGGGCGGGGCGACCACCGCGCCGCACTGCGCAGCCTCGATCTGCCGGTGCTGGTGATGTGCGCCCGCGACGACCGCATCACGCCGCCCGGGCTGTCGGAAGAACTGGCCGCGCTGATCCCCAACGCCCGCCTCGAATGGCTGCACGAGGCCGGCCACATGACGCCGATCGAGCAACCCGGCGCAGTGGCGCGGTTGCTGAAGACGCTGCTGTAGCGCACCGCGTGCCCCCGAAAAAAGAAGGAGACCCCCATGCAACGACGTTCCCTGGTGCAGGCGCTCGCCGCTGCGCCGTTGGCGCTGACCCTGCCAACCGCGCGCAGCCAGACCTTCCCCGACAAGCCGGTGCGCATCGTGGTGCCGTTCGCACCCGGCAACACGCTCGACACCGCGCTGCGCCAGGTGGCCGAGGTGTTCACCCGCAACACCGGCCAGCAGCTGGTGGTGGACAACAAGCCCGGCGGCTCGGGCATCATCGCCGCGCAGATCGTGATGCAGGCCCCGCCCGACGGCTACACCCTGCTGCTGACCAACACCAGCATGCTGACGATCAACCCGCACACCTTCGCCAAGCTGCCCTACGACGCTGAGAAAAGCTTCAAGCCGGTCACCAACTTCCTCGGCGCCTCGATGGTGATGGCGGTGCACACCAGCGTGCCGGCCAACGACGTGAAGGAGTTCGTGGCCTGGGCCAAGGCCAACCCGGGCAAGGTGTCGTTCGCCTCGTTCACCGCCGGCAACTCGTCGCATTTCGCCGGCGTGATCCTGAACCAGCGCGCCGGCCTCGACATGACCCATGTGCCCTTCAACGGCACGCCGCCCGCGGTGCAGAACCTGGTCGGCGGCCAGGTGCAGGCGGCGTTCCTGCCGTTGCTGGCGGTGAAGCCGCATCTCGAATCCGGCAAGGTCAAGGTGCTGGCCGTGACCAGCCCGCAGCGCTCGCCGCTGATGCCCAACGTGGCGACCTTCCGCGAGCAGGGCTACCCCGACATGGAGATCTACATCTGGGCCGCGGTCGGTGCGCCGGCCGGCACGCCGGACACCATCATCGGCCGGCTCAATGCGGAGTTCATCAAGGCGCTGAAGTCGACGGAGATCCGCGACAAGTGGCGGGCGATGGATTTCGAGCCGCTGCCCTCGACGCCGGACGAGTTCGCGCGGTATGCGCAGGCCGACTCGAAACGCTGGGCCGAGGCCGTGAAGATCTCCGGCTTCAAGGCCACTGAATAGGCACGGCATGACTTCTCGTTTCCCGTTCCCGCTGCGGCTGCCGGTCTTTGCCGCGCCGATGTTCCTGATCTCCGGCCCCGAGCTGGTGCTGGCCGCCTGCAAGGCCGGCATCATCGGCGCCTTCCCCACCCCCAACGCGAGGCCCATCGACCGGCTCGATGCCTGGATGCGGCAGATCACCGAAGGGCTGGCGCAGGCGCGTGACGCACAGCCCACATCGACCCTCGGACCCTGGTGTGCCAATCTGGTCACGCACTCGTCCAACACGCGCTTGTCGCAGGATCTGGAACTCGTCGCCAAGTACCGGCCTCCCGTCGTGGTCACCGCGCTCGGCAGCCCGAAGCCGGCGATCGCGGTGGTGCACGGCTACGGCGGCCTGGTGTTCGCCGATGTCACCAGCATCACGCTGGCCAAGAAGGCGGTGGCCGCGGGTGCCGACGGCCTGGCCTGCATCTCGGCGGGCGCCGGCGGCCACACCGGCGCGTTGTCGCCGTTCGCCTTCGTCAGCGCGGTGCGCGAGTTCTTCGACGGCTACGTGATCGCCGGCGGCGGCATCAGCGACGGCTGGGGTGTGGCCGGCGCGGTGGCCTCAGGCGCCGACTTCGTCTACATGGGCACCCGCTTCATCCCGGTGGCCGAGAGCATGGCGCACGACGACTACAAACGCATGGTGGTCGACTGCACGGTCGACGATCTGGTCGTCAGCGCGGGCATCACCGGCACGCCGGCCAGCTGGCTCAAACCCTCGCTGCGTGCGCTCGGCATCGACCCCGACCACATGCCGGCAGCACCCGAGCGTCAGTACGACAGCGGCAAGGAGATCACCGCGCGCAAGTGGGTCGACGTGTGGGCCGCCGGCCAGGGCCTGGGCACCATCCGCGCGGTCGAAACGGTGGCTGCGGTGGTCGACCGCCTGGAGCAGGAATTCGACCGGGCCCGCGTGCGCATGGCGGCCCTGCCCTACCCCGCTAAAGCAGGCGCCGCCACATGAACACTCCCACCTACATTCTCGGCGGCTTCCAGACCGACTTCGCCAAGGCCTGGTCGCGCCACGGCCAGGACATCTCGGACATGGTGCGCGACACCACGCTGGGCGCGCTCGACGTCAGCGGCGTCGAAGCGGTACAGGTCGACAGCATCCACGTGGGCAACGCCTTCGGCGAGCTGCAGCGGCAGCAGGCGCACCTGGGCGCGATGGTTGCGCAGGTCGTACCCGCGCTCTGGGGCGTGCCCGCGATGCGGCACGAAGGCGCCTGCGCCTCGTCGTCGCTGGCGGTGCTGTCGGCGATGGCCGAAATCGAGGCCGGCCGCTACGACTGCGTGCTGGTGCTCGGCGTCGAGGAGTTCAAGAACCTGCCGGGCGATGTGGCCTCGCAGAACCAGAACGCAGCCGCCTGGCAAGGGCATGAGGGCATCGACTGCAAGTTCATGTGGCCGGCCGTGTTCGGCCTGGTGGCGCAGGAGTACGACGCGCGTTACGGCCTCGACCGCCGCCATCTGAACCGCATCGCCGAGATCAACTACGGCAACGCCCGGCGCAACCCGCTGGCACAGACACGCAAGTGGGAATTCGACGCCTTGAGCTTCACCGACAACGACACGGCCAACCCGGTCATCGAGCCCGGCACCCGGCGGCAGGACTGTGGCCAGATCACCGATGGCGGCTGTGGTGTCGTGCTGGCCTCGCCCCGCTTCGCCGAAGCCCATGCCAGGCGGCATGGCAAGACGCTGGCGCAGTTACCCCGCATCACCGGTTGGGGCCACCGCAATGCCGGGCTGCGGCTGGCCGACAAGTTCGAGCGCAGCCGCGGCCAGGCCTACGTGTTCCCGCACGTGCGCCAGACCCTCGAGGACGCCTGGCGCCGCGCCGGCATCGCCGGCGTAGAGGCCCTGCACGGCATCGAGACGCACGACTGCTTCACCACCACCGAATACATGGCGATCGACCACTTCGGCCTGACGGCGCCTGGCCAGAGCTGGCAGGCCATCGAGGACGGGCGGATCGCCCCGGGCGGCAGCTGCCCGATCAACATGAGCGGCGGGCTGATCGGCTGCGGCCACCCGGTGGGCGCCACCGGTGCGCGCATGCTGTGGGACGCGGCACGCCAGGTGAGCGGGCGGGCCGATGCGATGCAGATCGAGGGCGCGCGGCGTGTGCAGACGCTCAACATCGGTGGCTCCTGCGCCACGGTCGTGAGTTTCGTGGTCGAAACCTGAGAGGATCAGGCCCTCGCCATCACCGCCCGCCCCGCATGCTCACGGCCGAACAGGCAGCTTCACCCGACACGCCGGCACCCGGGCCGTTCCGGCTCGACCTCGACCTGACCCGCGACGCGCTGGCCAGCAGCACGCTCAGCCACGGCCTGCTGGTGCTGGGCGACCGCTGGACGGTGGCCGTGCTGCTGCGGGCGTACCTGGGCGTGCGCCGCTTCGACGCATGGCAGCAGCAGCTGGGCATCCCGCGCCCCACGCTGGCCGACCGGCTGAAGAAGCTGGTCGCGCTCGGCCTGCTGCGCCCGCGCGCCTACCAGGACCGGCCTGCGCGCCATGCCTACCACCTGACGCGCGCCGGCCTGCAGCTGTACGACCATGTGCTGATGATCTGGACCTGGGAGCGACGCTGGAGCACGCGGGCCACCGTGCTGCCGGCCCGGCTGCTGCACCGCAGCTGCGGCCATGCCTGCGTGCCGCACCTGGCCTGCACGGCCTGCGGCGAGGACGCCGGCATGAAGGACCTCGACTTCGCATTGCGCGTCAACCCGATGCTGCTGGAGCAAGCGCGCACCGCCGGCCGCACCGCCCGCATCGCGGCGGTCGACGGCACGCGCCAGGCGCTGGGCATGGGACTGGGCCTGCGGGTGGACCGCTGGTCGCTGCTCATCGTCACCGCCGTGGTGCTGGGCTGCCGCCATTTCGACCAGCTCGAACACGTGCTGGGCATCGCCAGCAGCGTGCTGGCGCGGCGCCTGGGTGGCATGGTCGACACCGGCCTGCTGTCGACCCAGACCGACCGGCTCGATGCGCGGCGTGTGGTCTACCGGCTGACGCCCGCGAGCCGCGACCTGTTCGGCTACATCGTGTGTTTCTCGAGCTGGGCCAGCCGCTTCCACTTCCACACGCCGAGCTCCATCGTGCCGACGCACCGCGCCTGCGGCCATCTCTTCGTCGGCCAGACGGTCTGCGGGCACTGCCGCGCCGCGCTGAAGCCGTGGGACGTGCAGATCGAGGGCCGCGACCCAGGCAGCTGATGCAGGCGGCAGGGCTGCCGCGGCCTCAACGTTGCGGGTGCAAGCTGAGCACGTGCCCGGTGCGCGGGTCACCCGTGCCGGCCAGCACCTGGGCGTAGGCAGCCTGCACGGCCTCGGGGCCGGCGTGGTGTTGCACGATGAGCCACGGCGCCCCCGGCTGGCCGACCTGCGCCGCGAAGGCCTGCCAGGCCGACACCAGGCGCTGGTTCAGCACCGCACCGCCCCAGTCGCCGCTGCGCTTCTTGATCTGTGCCGGCGCGAAGAACAGCGTGGGGCGCGGCCCGGGCAGATCTCTGGCCCCGCCCAGCTGTTCGACATGGGTGCCGCCGATCGAGCAGCTGTAACGCAGGTCGGTGAAGCGCTGGTGCACGGCCAGGCGCAACGCGGCGTTGCCGGCGAAATCGACATAGACGACAGGTGTGCCGGCCGCGATGGCGTCGAGCTGCCCGTAGGTCAGCACGCGGTCGTAGCAGCCCAGGCTCTGGCAGAAGGCGACATTGCCCGGCGAGGTGAGGCCAACCACCTCGATGCCGGTGCGCTGGCGCAGCTGGAACGCGGTGCCGTAGGCCGTCTTGCTCGACGCGCTGGACAGCAGCAGCGTGGTGGCGCCGAAGAAGGCGCTGTCGGCCATGAAGTCGTCGATCAGCCACGAGGTGATGAACAGCGGGCGCAGCAGGGCCTGCAGATCTTCGGTATCGGCGCTGTAGAACGGGTCGGCGCTGCAGCGCAACAGCTGGTTGTAGACCGCCGGCAGCGCGGCACGGTGCGGCGCGCCCTCGGTAAAACCACCTTCCGACAGGCGTGTCGGCGTGAGCACCGTGCTGCCGGCCATCGGAAAGTAGCCGTACAGCCGCTCGCCGACCGCTACACCCGGGTGCAGCGACTGCACCACGCTGGCGAAACCCCAGACCGGGATGCGGCCCCAGCCGGCATCGGTGCCGCCTTCCGCCGGATAGAAATCCCAATAGTGCATGGCCTCGCCGAAGGCCGCGTAGGTGATGTTGTTGGAGGTCAGCGCAAAGCGCTCGATGCGCACCCGCACCTGGCCGTCCGCCAGAGCGGCATCGTCGGTGGCGGCCAGGCGGGTCTGCGAGAGATCGTCCTTGCGGACGAGAAGGTCGGTCGTGCTCATGGTCACGACCCTAAACGAAGCGGCCCGCCGCGGCAATCGGGAGATGCCGGGAGCGGGCCGCCTGGGCGACAGCGCCGTGGCGCTGCCCGAGGGATGCGGTTACTTCAGCGTGATCACCACGTCGATGTTGCCGCGCGTCGCGTTCGAGTACGGGCACACGCCGTGGGCCGCGTCGACCAGCGCCTGGGCGGCTTCGCGCTCCATGCCGGGCAGCGTGACCGCCAGGCGCACCGAGATGCCGTAGCCCTTGGAGGTCGGGCCCAGGTCGACTTCGGCGTCGACAGCCACATCGGCCGGCACGGCGATCTTCTTCATGCCGCCGACGGCCTTCATGGCGCCGATGAAGCAGGCCGAGTAGCCGACCGCGAACAGCTGCTCGGGGTTGGTGCCAGTGCCCGAGGTGCCGGGCGAGCTGAGCTTCACATCGATGCGACCGTCGTCGCTCTTGCCGGCGCCGTCGCGGCCGCCGGTGGTGTGGGAGCGGGCGGTGTAGAGAACCTTGTCGAGTGGGGTGGTCATGGTGCTTGCCTTTCGGGTGGATGCTTCTTGCGAAGCGGGTTGAAATGGGTGCGGCAACGGCGCCTTCAGCCTGCGAGCTTGTCGCGCAGCGCGCGGACCTGCTGGTTGAGCGACACCAGGTCGGGGAGGGAGCACTGTGTGGCCGTCAGCACGCACTCGGGAATCTTCGCCGCACGGGCCTTCAGCTTGCGGCCGGCCGCGGTGAGCGAGACGTGGACGCGGCGCTCGTCCTCCACGGCACGGATGCGGGCAATCAGGCCGCCAGCTTCCAGGCGCTTCAGCAGGGGCGTCAGCGTGCCGGAGTCGAGCGACAGGCGTTCGCCGAGTTCGGACACCATCAGGCCATCGCGCTCCCAGAGCACCAGCATGGCCAGGTATTGCGGATAGGTGAGGCCCAACTCGTCGAGCAACGGCTTGTAGACCTTGGTCATGGCCAGCGATGCGGAGTACAGCGCGAAGCAGAGCTGGTTGTCCAGCAGCAGCGCTTGTTCGGGCAAGATTTTTGGCGTGACCACGGCCCCGATTGTATCTGTCAATTGAATTGCGTGCAATTCAATCGGGACTTCGAAGCGAGGGCTCTGTGGCAGCGGCCGGTCACCAGAACCGGATTGGACGGTTTTCGCCCGCTTTTCGCGGTTTCGACCCCGTCCCGCAACGGGCTTAATGGCTGGCAGTTGTCGCGACAGGGACGGAACAAGAATGCACGCCACCACAGCCCCGATCTCCACCACGCCCCCGGCTCTGAGCAAGCCGGAGCTGCTGCGTGCGTTGGCGGTCCATGCCACCCCCAGCAACAAGAGCGGCGTGCTGCTGTTCCTGCGCGACTACGCGCTGTACTGGGGGCTGCTCTACGCCATCCTGTTTGCGCCGGCGCTCGGCTGGAAGCTGGCCGCGAGCATCCTGCTCGGGATCCGGCTCACGTCGATGTACACGCTGTCGCACGACGCCTCGCACCGCACGCTGTGCGCCAGCCGCCGGCTCAACTGGGCCATCGCGCTGATGCTGGGCACACCGTCGGTGCAGAACTACCGCATGTGGACCCACGACCACAACCACGTGCACCATCCGCGTACCAATGGCGACCAGTTCGACTTCTACAAGCCGTTCTCGAAGCAGGAATACGATGCCCTGCCCCGGTTCGAGCAGTTCATGGAGCGCATCTACCGCGCGCCCAACGTGATCGGCCTGTTCCTGTACTTCGTCGTGCGCTGGCTGCCGACCCGGGTCTATCCCAACCCGCGCACGCCGGTCGACCACGTGCCGCTGTCGCGCCGCTACTCGGCACTGCTGGCCAGCTTCCACGGCGGCATGGCGGCCCTGCTGTACTTCGTTGCCCCGCACTTCGCGCCGATCACCGCCGGCACGGCCGTGCTGCTGGGCTGGGCGCTGCCGCTGTGCCTGCACTTCCTGATCAGCAGCGCGTCGCTGTACCTGATGCACACCCACCCCAACATCCCCTGGTTCAAGGGCGAGATCGCCAGAACCGGCGACCAGGCGCCCGAGCTGTGCTCGACCGTGCTGGTGGTGCCCGACTGGTTCTCGAAACTGATCAACAACGTCTATTGCCATGCCGCGCACCATGCGCACGCGGGCATTCCCAGCTACAACCTGCTGAAGGCGCAAAAGCACATGAACCAGCTGCTGGGCAACCGCCTGGTGGTCGAGCCGATCACGCTCGGCAACGTGCTGGCGACACTCAGGGCCTGCAAGCTGTACGACTTCGAGAGGCACCAGTGGCTCGACTTCGATGGCCAGCCTTCGGCGCTGCCGATCAACCTGTCGGCCCGCGGCAGCATCCTCGGCCGCGACGCCGTGCTGCCACGCGACCGCAAGCCCTCCGGCCCCGAGCTGGCCGCCTGACGCAGCGCCGCCGGCTAGGGCAGTAATGCCAGCAGGCGTTCCAGCGCGTGCTGCACGGTCGCCGCACGCACCGCAGCCCGGTCGCCGTCGAAGCGCCTGACCTCCGACACCAGCTGACCCGGCAGGGCCCAGCCGAACCACACCGTGCCGACCGGCTTCTCGGCGCTGCCGCCGCCCGGGCCGGCCACGCCGGTCACGGCCACCGCCACTTGCGCATGCGAACGGGCCACCGCACCGGCCGCCATCGCGCGGGCCACCGGCTCGCTGACCGCGCCGTGCTGCGCGATCAGCGCAGGGTCGACGCCCAGCAACTCGGCCTTGGCGGCGTTCGAATAGGTGACGAAGCCACGCTCGAACCACACGCTGGAGCCCGCCAGATCGGTACAGGCACCGGCGATCAGCCCGCCGGTACAGCTCTCGGCCGTGGCCAGCATCCACTGCCGCTGCACCAGGCGCTCGGCCAGCGTGCCGCACAACGCCGCGGTGCTCACCAGAACCTCCACACGGCGATCACCATCAGCGTGCAGAAGGCCGCAACCAGGTCGTCGAACATGATGCCGAAACCGCCTCTGGCATTGAAGCCCTTGAAGGCCTCGTCGGCCCACGCCACCGGGCCGGGCTTGACCGCATCGAACACGCGAAACAGCGCAAAAGCCGCAAGCTGGCCCCAGAACCCGGCGGGCATGACCAGCCACAGCACGATCCAGAACGCGACCACTTCGTCCCAGACGATGGCCCCCGGGTCCAGCACGCGCATGTTCTTCGCGCAGACGGTGCAGGCCCACCAGCCGACCAGGGCCGACACCAGGATGGTCCAGCCGATCTGCGACGTCGACAGGCGCGTCTGCAGGACCAGATAGGCCAGCCAGGCCCACAGGGTGCCGGCGGTGCCGGGCGCGACCGGGCTCAGGCCCGAGCCGAAGCCCAGCGCAATGCAGTGGGCCGGGTGCGACAGCATGAAGCGCGCGTTGGGCCGCTTGACGGGCGGCCGCACGGGCGGGTTCAGCGGTGGTGGCGAAGGAGTCAGGGCGGGATCGGGCGTCATGCGGGCGGCCTGCCGGTGCCGGCGGGATAGCGGGGGAAAAAACGACTCCGCGATGGTAGCGGCGAACGAAGCCCTGGCTGCCGCACGGCAGCGCGCGCGACAGCCTGCGGCCCGCAGCGTCCGTATGATCGTGCCGACACGGGCCGCAGCGTGCCCGCGCGTGAGATTGAAATGCAAGACTTGATGGACCCGGAGTTCGGCACCATCGCCGAATGCGTTCGCCGCCATGCCGCCCAGGCCCCGCGGCGCCGCGCCCTGGTCGACGCCGCACAGGTGCTCGACTACGCCGGCCTCGATGCGCTGATGGACCGAGTGGCCGCGGCGCTGCAGCGCGACGGCGTGCAGCCCGGCGAAGCGATCGCCATCTGCGCGACAGGCTCGCTCGACTACGCTGCCGTCTACCTCGGCGCGTTGCGCGCTGGCGTGGTGGTCGCGCCGCTCGCGCCGGGCTCCACGCCCGACAGCCTGGTTCGCATGGTCGCCAACGCCGAAGCCCGGCTGCTGTTCACGGACACCGCCTGCGCCGACACGGTCGGCCCGGCGCGGAGCGACGGGCCGCCGCACATCGCGCTCGATGCCGGCGCCAGCAGCGCGGTGGGCCGCCCCCTGGCCGACTGGCTGGCGCCGCTCGGGTCGACGCCGGCGCCGGTCGACGTCCAGCCGGGCTGGCCGTTCAACATCATCTACTCGTCGGGCACGACGGGCGAACCCAAGGGCATCGTGCAGTCGCACGGCATGCGCTGGTCGCACGTGCGGCGCGGCCGCACCTACGGCTACGGGCCGGAGACGGTCACGCTGCTGTCGACGCCGCTGTACTCGAACACCACGCTGGTGGTGTTCTTCCCGACCATCGCCTATGGTGGCAGCGTGGTGCTGATGCCGAAGTTCAACGCCACCGCGTATCTGGACCTGGCCCAGGCGCACGGCGTGACGCACACGATGCTGGTGCCGGTGCAATACCAGCGCATCATGGCGCTGCCGGCGTTCGCGCAATACGACCTTTCGCGCTTCACGTTCAAGTTCTCCACCAGCGCGCCGTTCACCGCGGCGGTCAAGGCCGATGTGCTGCAGCGCTGGCCAGGCGGGCTGGTCGAGTTCTATGGCCTTACCGAGGGCGGAGGCACCTGCATCCTCGAAGCCCATCTGCACCCGGGCAAGCTGCACACCGTGGGCAGGCCGTCCGAAGGACACGACATCCGGCTGATCGACGATGCCGGCGTCGAAGTTCCCGCCGGCGAGGCGGGCGAAGTGGTCGGGCACTCGCCGGGCATGATGACCGGCTACCACCGGCAGCCCGAGAAGACCCGCGAGGCCGAATGGTTCGACCCCTCGGGCAAACGCTTCATCCGCACCGGCGACGTCGGCCGCTTCGACGCCGAAGGCTTCCTGACGCTGTTCGACCGCAAGAAGGACATGATCATCTCGGGCGGATTCAACATCTACCCGAGCGACCTCGAAGCCGTGCTGCGCGAGCACCCGGCGGTGCTCGAGGCCGCCGTCGTCGGCATGCCGTCCGTGCAATGGGGCGAGACGCCGGTGGCCTTCGTCGTGCTGCGTGCGGCCCATTCCGTCGACGCGCCGGCGCTGCAGCAATGGGCCAATGCGCGCGTCGGCAAGACCCAGCGCCTGGCCGGACTGACCCTGGTCGACGAACTGCCGCGCAGCGCCATCGGCAAGGTGCTCAAACGCGAGTTGCGTGACCGCCACGCCCCCATCGCACCGCTCTGAAAACATGCCGCCAGCCGGATCGCTGGACGGACATGCGCCGCCTAGACGACATCCCAACGTAGCGGCGCCGCGCGCTCTACCCGCCGTACCTGTTCCACGTGCAGCCGCAACAGGCGCTGCGCCCCGGGCACGGCCGCCACTGCCGGCCCGTCCCAGACGATCTCGGCCCGCGCCGCCACGTACAGCAGATCGCCCCGCGCGAAATCGATGAACAGCAGGCCGGCTTGCGGATGGACGGCCAGATTGCCCAGCGTATTGAAGAACAGGTTGCCGGCGAAGTCAGGCACCGTGAGGATGTCGTCGTCAATCTGCACGAAACCCTGCGGCCCGCCGCGGTGCGACACGTCTACGCCCTGCGACCTGTCGGCTGACGCGGCCGGTGCCGGCGAGGATGCGCTGGCCATGAAGATAGTGTCGGCCTCGGCAATGATCCGGCGGGCTGCCGCATCGAGCGCGCCGCTGGCCAGAACCGGTCCCGGCCGCGCGGCCGCTGCATCGAAGCTGGCATGGCGCGGGTGGATGTACTTGGGACAGTTGCCGAAGCTCTGCCGCACGACCACGCTGAAGCCGCCCGCATGGAGCGCAGCGACGTCGCCGTTCATCCGGTTGCGCCGGCGTGTATGCGGCTCGATGCCCAGCAGCCCGATCGTCGCGCCTTCGACCAGCGTGGCGTGCAACGGGTCGTGCGCAAAGGGCAAGGCCGCGATCCGCAGCCGCGACGGATCGGGCGAGCGCATGAAACCCGGCGCCCCCGTCAGCACCGAGGCCCACGGCTGCCCGTCGCCGTCGATGCTGCCGACCACGACGAACGGCAGCTGCGCGAAGAAGTCGCGGTGCTGGTCCGGCATCGCATCGCGGATCACGCGCGAGCCGACCTCGGCCAGCCTTGCGCGCACACCGACGCGGGCCTGCATCGCTTGCTCGCCGGCATGGAACGCCTCGGTGTACGCGGGTGTGCCTGCCCCCGCTGCTGCGATGCGAGTTTGCTCGGGGCGGCCCGGCGCGCCGCTCATGCCGCGCTCCTCAGGAGCCCGATGGCGCTGCGGGCCATCGGCCTGAACCGCGGCAGCGCCTCCACCCGTGCCAGCCAGGCACGCACATGCGCAAACGCATCCAGCGACACCCCGCCTTCCGGCGCATGCGCGGTGTAGCTGTACAGCGCCACATCGGCCACCGTCGGCGCGCCCCCGGCAAGGAAAGGGGTCGCGGCCAACAGCGTGTCCATCACGCCGAACAGCTGGCGGGCCCGCGCCATCGCCGGCGCAGGATCCGTCGGCAGGCCGAACAACTCGATCACGCGCGCGGCGGCCGGCCCGAACGCCAGTTCGCCGGCCGCGATCGACAGCCAGCGCTGCACCGCAGCGGCCCGCAACGCATCGCGTGGCCACCACGCGTCGGCGTTGCTTGCATAACGCTGCACCAGGTAGACCAGGATCGCGTTCGAATCGGCCAGGGTCACCTCGCCGTCGCGGATCACCGGCACCGTGCCGAACGGATTCATCGCCAGGAACTCCGGCGTCTTCTGCGCACGCGCCAGCAGGTCGACGTCGCGGGTCTCGTACGGCAGATCCAGCAGCGAGAGCATCAACTCCACGCGGTGGCAGTGGCCGGACAGCGGGTGGCGGTACAACACGATCGGCTGGGCGGGGGTGGCGGATGGCATGAGGGACTCCTTGCAGAAAGATGCGCCATTGTTTTACGAACGCTGCCATCCATAAATGGCTTCAATTGCATTTCACTGCTCCGATAAACGGAGCAATCGACTACGATGCGGCGATGGACCGACTGCGGGCGATGCTGACCTTCGTGACGATTGCCGACACCGGCAGCCTGACGGCTGCCGCGCGCAAGCTGGAGAGTTCGCTGCCGGCCGTGGTGCGCAGCCTGGCGGCCTACGAGGCGCACCTGCGCGTGCGCCTGTTCCATCGCACGACGCGCCGCATTGCCCTGACCGACGAAGGCCGCAGGCACCTGGACAACTGCCGGCAACTGCTGGGCGCGGTCGACGATGCCGAAGCCGCACTGGCAGCCGGTGCGGTCGAACCGTCAGGCCTGTTGACCGTGACCGCGCCCATGCTGTTCGGCCAGATGCACGTGGCCCCGGTCATCACGCGCCTGGTGCAGCAACACCCGCTGTTGCGCTGCCGCCTGCTGCTGATGGACCGCGTGGTGAATCTGCTCGAGGAAGGCATCGACGCCGGCATCCGCATCGGGGCCCTGGACGACTCCAGCCTCGTTGCGCTGCCGATCGGCCGCATCCGGCGCGTGGTGGTGGCCAGCCCCGCGCTACTGCGCAGCCACGGCGTACCCTCGCATCCGCGCGAGCTGCTGCAGGCGCCGTGCGTGCGGGTGGTGGCGCATGCGCTCGACTGGGGGCCGTTCCAGGACGGCAAGCGGCAACTGCGGCTGGACGTGCGGGGCCGGCTCGAATTCAATGAGATCGCACCGGCCGTGGATGCCTGTGTCGCGGGCGCGGGCTTCGGCACTTTCCTGTCGTACCAGGTGGCACCCCAGGTCAGCGCGAAGAAGCTGCGCATCGTGCTGGAAGACTTCGAGCCGGAGCGGCCACCGATCCACGTGGTCTACCCGCATGCGCGCCTGCTGCCCCAGCGCACGCGGGTCTTCATCGACGCGGTCCGCGCGTCGCTGCAACCGTTCGCCGCGTCTGCATGACGGCTGTCGCGGGCCGCGCCCTGCTGGGCCGTCCGGGCGCGTTCTAGCCGTCCGCGCCCCGCTCGCACAGGTGCCACAACCGCAACGCCATGTGCAACTCGAGCGCCCGCGTCGCATTGCCCCAGTGGCCCAGCAGTTCCTCGATGGTGGCCAGCCGCTGGCGCACGGTGTTGACGTGGATGCCCAGGCGCAGCGCGACGGCCTTGGCGTTCTGGTTGGCGTCGAAATACGCCAGCAGGGTCGTGGTCAGCTCGGAGCCGCGGCGTTGGTCGTGCGCGGTCAGGGTGCCGATCGTGGCCTCCAGGAACGCGTCGAGGCTGGCGCGGTCGTGGCTCTCGAACAGCGTCGAGTACAACGCCATTTCGTTCTGCGCGACGATCTTGCCTTGCACGCCGATGCGCTCCAGCACGGGCAACGCACGGCGCAGCGCCGCGTGCAGGGCGGGGATCTCGGCCTGCGCGGCGATCGGCCGGGACACCACGCCACGGTAGGCGCTGCCGGCATGCTGCGAGGCCAGTTCGATCAGCACGCGCCGCACGTCTTCCAGCCGCGTGGTCGCGCACAGCACCGAGAGTACGCCCTCGTGGTCGTCGAACACCACCTCGGGCAACAGGTTGGCCGCACGCAGGCGGCGCGCGACGTAGCCGGCACCGGCACGGCCCAGGTCGATCAGGATCAATGAGCAGGGGCGCGCCAGGTCGAGACCGAGGCGCGCGGCGCGCTCGGCCAGCAGCCCGAGGTCGTCCTGCCGCAGCGACACCAGGCCCCGCAGCAACTCGGACAGGTCGCGGCTCTTGGCCGCCTCCGTCCGCTCGTGCGAGAGCAGCACGATGCCGATGATGCTGGTGCTGCGCTCGAAGGTGCGGATCGACATCTCGTCGAGCGGGCTCTGGCGGTAGAGCAGCACCGAGCCCAGCACGTCGTCGCCGCCAATCACCGCGTTGAGCCGGCAGGTTTCCCCACCTTCTTCGTAGGCCACAACCGAGCGCCCGACCCGCCGGCTGCGCCCCAGCGCCTCGACCAGTGCGCTGCTGTGCCGGCCGTGCGCCTCGTAGGCATCGGCTCCGCCCGGGTCCCGGCCAGGAACGGTGCCGCGTGCGATCACGTGGGCCGTCTCGTCGAGCACCAGCACGCTGGCCTCCATCAGCTCGGCCACCGACTGGCACAACTGCGCCAGCGAGGAGCCGCGGGCCAGCAGGCTGGTCAGCCGTTCGTGCGCTTCGGCCGCGGCCTGCACGCTGCGCATGTGCCGTTCCAGTTCCGCGCGCGCCAGCTCGGCCGTCCGCACCGCCGCCTGGGCCTGCTCGAAGGCCATGGCGTTCTTGATGGCCACCGCGGCGTGGGTCGCCAGCGTCGACAGGATGGAGATGCTCAGCGCGGTATGGGTGCGCTGGTAACGGTCGGCCACGAACAGCAGGCCGATGACGTCGTTCTCCCAGAGCAGGGGGACGCCGACCACCGCCGCGATGCCTTCGTCCCGGAAGGTGGCATCGAGCTTCGCGTCATGCGCGAAGCGCTTGTCGTGCAGGTAGTCGGGCGTGGTGAACGGCAGCCTCGTGGCCACCACCACGCTCACGATACCGTGTTCACGCGCGGCCACCATGTCACCCGTGCTCTGCGACAGCGCACCGTCGGCGGCCCGCACGTGGAACGCGTCGAGTTCGGTGTCGTAGGCCGACAGCCAGGCGACCTGGGAGCCGAGCAGCCTGCGCGCGCGCGAGACGATGGCGTGCAGCAGTTCCTTCTGGTCGAGGCGTCCGGACAGGTCGCGTGCCGACTCCACGACCGCGAGCATGCCGCTTTCGCGCTGCTGCAGAGATTCGAGTCGATTGCGCACCGCCATCGCCATGCGGATGCGTTCGACCAGCGCCGCCTTGTCGACCCGCGTGCCCGGCAGAGTCTCCACCTGGGCCAGCCGCATCGCGAACTCTTCGGCCGATGCACCTTGGTGCAGCAGCTCGATCAGCTCCCCGGTGATGCGCTCCGTCTCGTCTCCACAAACCGCGCTGTGCATGGCGTCGCTCCTTGTTACGGCCATCCGGCATCGCAACGGGACGGAGCCTAGCAGACCTGCACGCATTCCTGCGGGCACGACGCAACCATGCGCGCAAATCCTAGGGTTTGCACGGAGTCCCGTGCGCACATAGGCCACTCGCGTGCGGTGTGCGCCCAGCACATTGGATGCGCCCACCGACTGCCCGACAGTTGCGGCTTCGACCGACGCGGCCCCGATGCCATGAGGACCAACGATGACCATTCTTGACGCACTGCGACCGCCCCGGGGCCTGAAGGTGCTGGTGACCGCCGGCGCCAGCGGCATCGGCGCCAGCATCGCCCGCGCGTTCTGCGAGGCCGGTGCCCATGTGCACGTGTGCGACATCGACCGCGCGGCGCTGGACCGCCTGGGCACACAGGCGCCGGGTATCACCACCAGCACGGCGGACGCGTCGGTCGAGCAGGATGTCGACCTCGTGTTCGACGACGTGCGCGGCACCCTGGGAGGGCTGGACGTGCTGGTCAACAACGCCGGGATCCCGGGGCCCACCGGGCCGATCGAAGACCTCGACCCCGGCCAGTGGGAGCGCACCGTGGCGGTGAACCTGACGGGCCAGTTCCTGTTTGCGCGCCGTGCCGTGCCGCTGCTGCGGCAGTCGACCCTGAGCCCCTGCGTGATCGCGATGAGCTCGGTCGCGGGGCGCCTGGGGTATCCGCTGCGGACCTCGTACGCGTCGACCAAGTGGGCCGTGGTGGGGTTGATGAAATCGCTGGCCATCGAGCTGGGCCCGTCGGGCGTGCGCGTCAATGCCATCCTTCCGGGCACGGTCGAAGGCGAACGCATGGACGCGGTGATCGCCGCGCGCGCCGCCGCCACCGGCACCAGCGTGGCAGCCACGCGCGACAGCTACCTGCAAAAGATCTCGCTGCGGCGCATGGTCAGCGCCGACGACGTCGCCGCGATGGCGCTCTTTCTCTGCTCGCCCGCGGCGCGCAACCTGACCGGCCAGGCCATCAGCGTCGACGGCAATCTGGAATACCTCTGAAGCCGACGCGCGTTCCTCCAACCCATTCAACCCAGGAGACATCCATGAAAAATCCCCGCCATCACCTCTCCGCGCTTGCCATTGCAAGCGTGCTGGTCTGCTCAGGCGCAAGCGCGTTGGCCGACCCGGTCAAGATCGGTCTGGTCGAAACCCTGTCCGGTCCGCAGGCTGCATCAGGCCTCATGTACCGCTCGGCAGTGCGCTACGTGATCGATCGGATGAACTCCGAAGGTGGCTGGGGTGGCCAGCCGGTGCAGCTGCTGGAGTACGACAACCAGGGCGGCCCCACGGGCGCGGCCGACAAGGTCAAGGCCGCCATTGCCGATGGCGTCAACATCGTCGTGCAGGGCGCGTCGTCGGCCATCGGCGGGCAGATCTCCGAGGACGTGCGCAAGCACAACATCCGCAACCCGGGCAAGGAGCTGGTCTACATCAACGTGGGCGCCGAGGCGCAGGAGCTGACCGGCGAGCGCTGCCACTTCCACCACTTCCGCATGGCCGGCAATGCACCGGTGCGCATCAAGGCGCTGGTGCTGGCGATGAAGCAGGACAACGTGCTGGGCACCAGGGTGTATGCGATCAACCAGAACTATTCGTGGGGCCAGGACGTCGAGAAGGCCATCGTCGACACGGCCCCGCTCGGCGGCTACCAGGTGGTCGAGAAGACACTGCACGACGTCAACAAGATCCAGGACTTCGCGCCCTATGTCGCCAAGATCGGCGCCGCCAAGGCCGACACCGTGATGACCGGCAACTGGTCCAATGACCTGCTGCTGCTGATGAAGGCCACCAAGGCCGCTGGCCTGAAGGCGCGCTTCGGCACCATCTACCTCGACCAACCGGGCAACCTGGCCAATGCCGGCGATCTGGCGGTGGGCCACTACATCGCGCACACCTTCAGCGCCGAGGCCGGTGGCGCCGCCGGCGAGCGCTTCATGAACGACTACAGGGGCAAGACAGGCCACCTGCCGGCGGCAACCGAGCCGCAGACCGCATTCGGCTTGATGATGGTCGCCGAGGCGCTGAAGCGCACGCAGCCACAGGGCGGCAACCTGAACGTCAATGCGTTCGCCAAGCTGCTGGAAACCGTCAAGGTGCAGACCCCGGTGGGTGAGATGAGCATGCGTGCCGACGACCACCAGGCGCTGCTGCCCATGGTCGTCTCCACCGTGGCGAAGGATGCCAGGTACAAGGTCGACGATACCGACATGGGCTTCAAGCCGGTGAAGGTTTTCTCCGCCTCCGAAGCCTCGACGCCGGCCCAGGCCAGCTGCAAGATGCAGCGCCCGGCCTGAGCCCCGTGGACACGCTTGCCGTTGCCCTGCTGAACGGCGTCATCTACGGCCTGCTGCTGTTCATGGTGTCGGCCGGCTTGACGCTCATCTTCGGCATGATGGGCGTGCTGAACTTCGCCCACGCGTCGTTCTACATGCTGGGCGCCTACTTCGCGTATGCGCTGCAGCAGCCGCTCGGGTTCTGGGGCGCGCTGGTGGCCGCGCCGCTGCTGGTGGCCCTGGTCGGCGTGGTGGTCGAGCGGTTCTTCCTGCGCCGCGTGCACCACCACGGGCACGCGCACGAGCTGCTGCTGACCTTCGGCCTGTCGTTCATCGTGGCCGAACTGATCAAGCTGTTCTTCGGCAACTACCCGGTCAACTACCGGGTGCCGGCGTCGCTGGACTTCGCGGCCTTCACCATCGGCAGCGCCGACTATCCCGCGTACCGGCTGCTGATGGGTGGCGTGGCCGTGGCCATGTTCGTCGCGATCCATCTGCTGCTCACACGCACACGGGTTGGCATCGTCGTGCGTTCGGCGATCCACCGGCCCCGCATGGCCGAGGCGCTGGGGCACAACGTGCCGCTGGTGTTCATGGGCGTGTTCGGTGTCGGCGCCGGCCTGGCCGGCCTGGCCGGTGCCGTGGCCGGCGCGTTCTACACCACCAATCCGAACATGGCGCTCGAGCTGGGCGTGATGATCTTCGTGGTGGTGGTGGTCGGCGGGCTCGGATCGCTGGAAGGCGCGATGCTCGCGTCGCTGCTGATCGGCGTGATCACCTCGCTGGCCGTCGGCATCGACGCGACGCTGGCCGACCTGCTGGGCTTGGTCGGTGCGCGCGCGTGGGCCGAGAGCGTGGGTGGCCTGCTGACCCTGAAGCTGTCCAGCCTGGCAGGCACGATTCCGTTTGCGTTGATGTTGCTGGTGCTGATGCTGCGGCCGGCCGGGTTGATGGGCGAGAAAACATGACGCGATCGAGATCAGGCTCGACCGCCCTCTTCATCGCTATCGGCGTGGCGTTGCTCGTCTGCGCGCCCGCATTGCTGACACCAGGTCTGCTCAACGCGGCCATCCAGATGCTGATCGCTGCGCTCTTTGCCAGCGCCTACAACGTCGTGTGCGGCCAGGCCGGCATGCTGTCGTTCGGTCACGCCGCGTACTTCGGCGTCGGCGCGTTCGCCACCGTCCATGCGATGAATGCTTTTGGCGGCACGGGGCTGTTGCCCACGCCGCTGTTGCCGATCGCAGGCGCAGTCGTCGGGCTGGTGGTGGGGGCCGGCGCGGGCTGGTTTGCCACCAAGCGCAGCGGCACCTACTTCGCGATGATCACGCTGGCCATCGCGGAACTGCTGCACGCCATTGCGCCGCATTTGAAGGGATTGTTCGGCGGCGAGGCCGGGGTGTCGTCGATGCGCCTGCCTTCGATGGGTCTGACGTTCGGCTCCACCACGCAGGTCTACTACCTTGTGCTGGCCTGGGTGCTCGGTTCGCTTGCGCTGCTGTTCTTCTACACGCGCACGCCCGTGGGCAGGCTGGCACTGGGTCTGCGCGAGAACAGCCATCGGCTGGCCTTCCTCGGCTATGACGTGCACGGCTTGAGCGTGCTGGTGTTTGCGATCTCGGCGATGTTCTCGGGTGTGGCCGGCGCACTGCAGGTCATCAACAACGAGGCGACCAACTACGTCGTGTTCGACGCCACGCTGTCGGCATCGGTTCTGCTCAACACCTACATCGGCGGCGTCAAGGTGTTCCTCGGGCCCGCACTGGGGGCTTCGCTGATGACCTTCTTCGGCTACGCGGTGTCCGACCTCACGCAATCGTGGCTGCTGTACCAAGGCTTACTGTTTCTGCTGGTGATGATGTTCATGCCCGATGGCCTGGCCGGGATGGTGGCGATCTGGCGCGGGCTGGCCCGGCGCTTTGGCGCGGTGCGGCTGCTGCCGATGCTGCTGGCGGCCGTGCTGGCGTCGGTGCTGGTGTCGGCCGGCACCGCGTTCCTGGTCGAGTTGCTGCAACGCATCTTCTCGCAGGACTACCGGGCACTGGCCGCTGCCAGCCCGTCGGGGGCGTGGCCACCGGTGAGCCTGGGTGGCGCCCGTTGGTCACCAACGTCGGCGTTGACGTGGCTGGTGCCAGCGGGCCTGTTTGCCGCGGGCGGTGCGCTGGCCTGGGGAGCGCAGTGGGCGTACGCACGATTGCAGGATCGCGTGGGCGATGAGACCAGCGGCGGTGGCGCTGTGCTCAGCGCTGCAAGGAGCGCCGCATGACCGGCGCCATCCTCACCCTGCGCGGCGTGCGCAAGTCCTTCGGCGACACCGAGATCATCCGCGGCGTCGACCTCGACCTGCTGCCGAACGAACGCCACGCACTGATCGGCCCCAACGGTGCGGGCAAGTCCACGCTGTTCCATCTGATCTCGGGGCAACTCAAGCCGACCGCAGGCGAAATCTCGCTCGAAGGCCGTCGCATCGACGGCATGCCCGCGCAGCAGATCCACCACCACGGCCTGTCGCGCTCGTTCCAGATCACGAACATCTTTGCAAAGCTCAGCGTGTTCGAGAACCTGCGCATCGCGGTGATGCAGTCGGGCGGGGTCCAGTTCAACTTCTGGCGTGCGATTGCCCGTGACGCCGGCGTGCGCGAACGCACCGAGGCCTTGCTGGAACGGTTTCGCCTGCAGCACCGCGCGCAGGCGGTGGCGGGCGAGCTGCCGTACTCGGAGCAGCGCTCGCTGGAGATCGCGATGACGCTGGCCTCCGACCCCAAGGTGATCCTGCTGGACGAGCCCATGGCCGGCATGTCCAATGAAGAGACGGCCTACAGCGCCAACCTGATCCGCGAAGTGACGCGCGGCCGGGCGCTGCTGGTCGTCGAGCACGACATGCGCGTGGTGTTCTCGCTGTCCGACCGCATCAGCGTGCTGGTCTATGGCCAGGTCATTGCGACCGGCACGCCCGATGAGATCCGCAACAGCACGGCGGTCAAGGAAGCCTACCTGGGCGAAGACCTGGCAACGGAGGCGCAAGCGTGAGCGCGGCCCAACCACTTCTCTCGGTACAGGATGTCCATGCCCACTACGGCAAAAGCCATGTGCTGCATGGCGTCACCTTCGAGATCGGCAGCAACGAGATCATCAGCCTGCTCGGGCGCAACGGCTCGGGCCGTTCCACCACGATGAAGGCCATCATGGGTCTGGTTGCGCCCACGGCGGGCCATGTTCGCCTGCGCGGTCAGGAGCTGACCGGTGCCCGGCCCTACACGATCTGCCGCGCCGGCGTGGCCTACGTGCCCGAGGAACGCGAGGTGTTCGCGAACCTGAGCGTCGACGAGAACCTGCGCATGGGCGAGCAGGCCGCGGCGCCCGGCGCAGCACGCTGGACCTTCGAAGACATGTTCGCCTACTTCCCGCGCCTGCGCGAGCGGCGCAACACCTTGGCGGGCAGCCTGTCGGGCGGCGAGCAGCAGATGCTGACCATCTGCCGCTCGCTGCTGGGCAACCCCCTCGTGATCCTGATCGACGAGCCGACCGAGGGCCTGGCCCCGAAGATCGTGGCCGACGTGGCCGCCTGCATCCGCGACATGCACCGCAAGGGCGTGGCCGTGGTGCTGGTCGAGCAGAAGCTGGCCATTGCGCTGAAGGTCTCCACCCGCGTGTGCGTGATGGGCCATGGCCAGATCGTGTTCGAAGGGTCGCCCGAGCAACTGGCCGGCGACGCCGCGCTGCAGGCCGAATGGCTGGCGGTGTGAGCGCGGCCCCACGGATACACCCGAAGGAAAAACCCCATGCCCAAGACGCAGGACAAGGTCATCATCTCGTGCGCCGTGACCGGCTCGGTGCACACGCCATCGATGTCGCCATACCTGCCGCTCACGCCCGACGAGATCGCGCAGCAGGCGATCGACGCGGCCGAGGCGGGCGCCGCCATCCTGCACCTGCACGCGCGCGACCCGGCCGATGGCCGTCCGAGCGCCGACCCGGCCATCTTCGACCGCTTCGTGCCGCGGATCAAGGCGGCCACCGACGCGGTGATCAACATCACCACCGGCGGCAGCACACGCATGACGCTCGAGGAGCGGCTGGCCTATCCGTTGCGCGCCAAGCCGGAAATGTGCTCGCTGAACATGGGGTCGATGAACTTCTCGATCCACCCCGCTGCGCGCAAGATCGAACACTGGCGCCATGCCTGGGAGAAGCCCTACATCGAGGGCATGGAAGACCTGATCTTCCGCAACACCTTCCGCGACATCAAGCACATCCTGAAGGTGCTGGGCGAGGACTGCGGCACGCGCTTCGAATTCGAGTGCTACGACCTGGGCCACTTGTACAACCTGGCGCACTTCGTCGACGAAGGGCTGGTGCAGGGGCGGCTGTTCATCCAGAGCATCTACGGCATCCTGGGCGGCATGGGCCCGGATCCGGAGAACCTCGTGGTCATGCGCTCCACCGCGGACCGGCTGTTCGGCCGTGACCAGTACCGCTTCTCGATCCTGGGCGCGGGGCGCCACCAGATGCCGCTGCTGACCATGGGCGCGGTGATGGGCGGCAACGTGCGCGTCGGCCTCGAAGACAGCCTGTACCTCGGCCGCGGCCAGCTGGCGACGTCGTGCGCCGACCAGGTCCGCAAGATCCGGCGCATCCTGGAGGAGCTGTCGCTGGAGGTCGCGACCCCTGCCGAGGCGCGCGCCATGCTCGGTCTGAAGGGCAGCCATGCGGTGGCGTTCTGAGTGCCGGGTGACCTCGGCCACCACTCCAGTGGTGGCCCGGCTGCAACCGGGGCAGCGCGACACGGGAATACACCGTGCGCCTGCCCCACAACCCCAAGGAGACAACATGGACAAGAAATACCTGAAACGCGGCGCCAGGGTGGCGGCAGGCTGTGCGGTGACAGCGGCTGTGGCCATGGCCCTGGCGGCCTGTGACGACGGCGACACACCGGTGGTCGCCGCCACGCCCAAGAGCTGCGACGCCCTGGCCGGCATGTCGATTCCAGCGTCCTCGATCGGCCTGGCGACGACCGGCGCGACCGTGACCGAGGCCAAGGTGGTCGCGGCCAGCGGCACAGGCGTGGCGACCATTCCCGAGCATTGCCTCGTGACCGGAAGCATCGCCCCCGTGGACACCACCGCCCCCAAGATCACCTTCAGGGTCGCACTGCCGGCCAGCTGGAACAACAAGGTCGTGATGTTCGGCGGTGGCGGCTTCGACGGCTCGATCCCCAACGTCACCGGCAACGTGCCGGCCGGACCGACCGCCCAGGCGACGCCGCTGGGCCGCGGTTATGCAACGTTCGCCAGCGACTCGGGCCACCAGGCCAATGCGCTGGGTTCGCAGGACGGCGCGTGGGGCCTGAACGACGAGGCCGTGCGCAACTTCGGCGGCGACGCGCTGAAGAAGACCCGCGATGCCGCGATCTACCTGGTGAAGCAGCGCTACGCCGTGGCCGGGCCGACCAAGGCCTACTTCGCGGGTGGCTCCACCGGAGGACGTGAAGCGCTGGCCTCGATCCAGCGCTGGCCCGCCGACTGGGACGGCGCCATCGCGTGGTACCCCGCGTGGAACGACGTGGCGGCGCTGCTCGGCGGCCACCACGCCAACATCGCGCTCTCCAAACCCGGCGCCTATCCCAACACACCGAAGCGACTGCTGGTCTACCAGGCGGCGATGGAAGCCTGCGACGCGCTGGACGGCGTGACCGACGGCCTGATCAGCAACCAGGAGAAGTGCAACGCGACCTTCGACCCGTCGACGGCCACGGTGAAGGGCGCGCCGCTGCGCTGCACGGGCGGCGCCGACACTGGCGACACCTGCCTGTCGGACGTGCAGATCGCCACGATGAAGGTGATGAACACCGAGACCAGGTTCAACTTCACGCTGGCCAGCGGCGAGACGCGCTATCCTGGCTACAACATGTGGGGCTCGGACCTGGGCATCACGTCCAACCCCTCGACGCTGCAGCCGACCATCACCTTCCTCGCGCTGGGAACCACCCAGCCGAAGATGCCGATGCCGACCACCGCGCCCTACATCAGCGTGCTGCTCGACCAGTGGATCAAGTACTCGGTCACGCGGGATCCGAACTTCGACTCGCTGACGCTGGACCCGCAGAACCCGGGCCCCTACGCGGCCCGCATCAGCGAGCTGAGCAAGCAGCTGGACACCAGCACCGACATCTCGGCGTTCGTGGCGCGCGGGGGCAAACTGCTGCTGGCCCACGGCAAGTCCGACGTGCTGGTGACCACCCGCGCCACGCAGGACTACTACCAGCGGCTGCAGACGCAGTTCGGGGCCAGTGCCGTCACCAACTTCGCCCGGTACTACGAGGTGCCGGGTTACGGCCATGCCGTCAGCACCGCGTTCAATGCCTCCTGGGATTCGTTGACCGCGCTGGAGCGCTGGAGCGAAGCCAACGTGGCACCCAGTGGCCAGGTCGTGACCGACACCGCCGGCGTGCCCGGGCGTACCCGGCCGCTGTGCGACTACCCGAAGTGGCCGCAGTACGCGAGCTCGGGTGACGTGAACGCGGCGGCGTCGTTCGTCTGCGCGAACTGACGCGCTAGCGCAACGCTGCCCACAGCATCGTCAGGCCGGCCATCAGCAGCAGCCCGTCCATCAGCAGCCGGAACTTCGCCGCGTCCAGCCCCAGCACCAGCCGCTTCGCGACGAAGGCACCGGCCACCAGCGAGGAGCCGATGACCAGCCCCTTGCCGACGATCTCCCACGGCAGCGCGCCCATGCTGCGGAAGGTCGCGGCCTTGGCCAGGTACACGGCCAGCGAGCCCAGGGCCTCGGTGCCGAGATAGGCGCCCTTGACCAGGCCATAGGCCAGGAAGAACGGCGCGTTGACCGGCCCGGTGCTGACCACGATGCCGGTCAGAAAACCGATGCCTGCGCCCACCACCGCCAGATGCCACAGGCCGAGTTTCCAGTGCTGGCGGGCCATCCAGCGGCGCACCGGGATCATCGTGATGAAGAACACCCCCAGCACCGCCTCAACCGCGCCGGTCGGCAGCGAGAGCAGCGTGTGCACGCCGGCCACCGCAGCGGGGATGGCCGTGACGCTGTAGGCGGCCGTGGCACGCCAGTCGACCTCACGCCACCAGGCCGCCACCCGCGATGCGTTGGCCATGATCGAGGCGATGGCCATGATGGGCACGGCCTCGCGCGGGCCGAACACCAGCACCAGGGCCGGCATCACCATGATCGAGGTACCGAAGCCGATGATGCCGCCGACGGTACCGGCGACCAAGCCCAGCAGCAGGACGAGAGCGAAGTCCAAACGAAAGGAAGCCGGCGCGACGCCCGGTTCGAAGAAAAGCCTGGATTGTGCCCGCCGCGGGCGCGGGACCGGAACGCGTTGCGCGCGAGGCACGCCGATTGCAGACAATAGGACCCGGCCCGCCAATTCAGGAAAAGAGCAAGACGATGGAAAACAACGATTTCGACCTTATCGTGGTGGGCGGCGGCAGCGCCGGCGTGCGCGCCGGCCGCATGGCCGCCCAGCGCGGCGCACGGGTCGCGGTGGTGGAGGCCGCGGCGATGGGAGGGACCTGCGTCAACGTGGGCTGCATTCCCAAGAAGCTCTACAGCTACGCCGGCCACTATGCACAGAGCTTTCGGGAGGCCGAGGGCTACGGCTGGCACGTGGGCGAAACACGGTTCGACTGGAACAAGCTCAAGACCGCCCGCGCTGCCGAGATCGGCCGCCTGAACGGCATCTACCAGGGCCTGCTGACGGCGGGGGGCGCAGAGATCGTCAACGGCTGGGCGCAACTGGTCGACCCGCAGACGGTGCGTGTGGGCGAGCGGAAGATGCGGGCCAGACACATCCTGGTCGCGACCGGCGGCACACCGTTCGTGCCCGACATCGCCGGGCGCGAGCATGCCGTGACGTCGGACCAGATGTTCGACCTCGAACACTTTCCGCGCCGTCTGGTGGTGGTTGGCGGCGGCTACATCGCCTGCGAATTCGCGTCGATCTTCCACGGGCTCGGCGCCGAGGTCACGCTGGTGCAGCGTGGCGGCCGGCTGCTGGCGGCGTTCGACCAGGACGTCAGCCGCTTCGTGGAGCAGGAGCTGCGCAAGACGGGGATTCGCGTGCGGCTCAACGCCAACGTCGAGCAGATCGCGCGGCAGCATGGAAGCAAGGGACTGCAGGCCATGCTGGCGCCCGGGGAACTGCTGGAGGCCGACACGGTGCTGTTCGCCACCGGCCGCAGGCCCAACACCGCCGGCATCGGGCTCGAGGCGCTGGGCGTGCAGCTGACCGACACCGGCGCCATCGTGGTCGACGCGCACTACCGCAGCACCGTGCCCTCCATCTACGCGCTGGGCGACGTGTCGACCCAGGTGCAGCTGACGCCGGTGGCCACGGCCGAGGCGATGGCGCTGGTCGACCACCTGTTCGGCCCGCTGCCGGGCCAACGCGCCCGCACCGTCGACTACGCCAACATCCCCACGGCCGTGTTCACGCACCCGGCGGTGGGAACCGTCGGCCATACCGAAGCCTCGGCGCGCGAGACTTTCGGCGACATCACCGTGTTCCGCACCGAATTCAAGGCGCTGAAACACACCCTGAGCGGCATGACCGAGCGCACGCTGATGAAGATCATCGTCGACACCGCCAGCGACCGCGTCGTCGGCCTGCACATGGTCGGCCCGGATGCGGGCGAGGTGGTGCAGGGCTTTGCGGTCGCGATCCGCGCCGGCGCGACCAAGCAGCAGTTCGACGAGACCATCGGCATCCATCCGACGGTGGCGGAAGAGTTCGTCACGCTGCGCGAGCCGGTGCCTGCGGTGGAGTAGGGCCGAACAGGGCCGGAGCGACGCTGCACAATAGCCGCATGCCCTATCTGCCGCCCTTCATCGCGCCCACCCTCTTCACCGATCCCGCCGCCGCACTCGAGCAGGTGCGCCGCATCTACGGCCAGCAGATCGACCATTTGCGCGAGGCGATGCAGCGCTTCGTCGCCGGCGACACGCCGCCCGGCCACGTGCGGGCCTGCTACCCCTTCGTGCGGCTGCACACCGAGACCATGTCGCGCGCGGCGGTCGAGTCGGCAGAACTCGAGCGCCTGAGTTACGGCTTCGTCGCCGGCGCGGGCCGCTTCGAGACCACGCTGACCCGGCCGGACCTGTACGGCAACTACTACATCGAGCAGTTCCGGCTGCTGCTGCAGAACCACAAGGTCCCGCTGGAAGTAGGCACCAGCACGCAGCCGATCCCCGTGCATTTCTCGTTCGCCGAGCACGACCATGTGGAAGGCAGCATGAGCAACGAACGCCGCTCGCTGATGCGCGACGTGTTCGACCTGCCCGATCTGGCCGCGATGGACGACGGCATCGCCAACGGCACCTATGCGCCCGGCCCCGGTGACCCGCAGCCGCTGTCGCTGTTCACCGCGCCGCGCGTCGACTACTCGCTGCACAGGCTGCGCCACTACACGGGCACCGGACCGGAGTGGTTCCAGAACTTCGTGCTGTTCACCAACTACCAGTTCTACATCGACGAGTTCGTGCGCATGGGCCACGAGGCGATGGCCAACCCCGACAGCGAGTACATCGCCTTCGTCGAGCCCGGCAACGTGGTGACGCGCCGCGCCGGCCTGCCGCCCGAACCGGTCGACGCGCTGGGCACGCCGCCGCCGCGCCTGCCGCAGATGCCGGGCTACCACCTGCTGCGCGCCGACCACAGCGGCATCACGATGGTCAACATCGGCGTGGGCCCGGCCAACGCCAAGAACATCACCGACCACATCGCCGTGCTGCGCCCCCACGCATGGATCATGCTCGGCCATTGCGCCGGCCTGCGCAACACCCAGCAGCTGGGCGACTACGTGCTGGCCCACGGCTATGTGCGGGAAGACCATGTGCTGGACGAAGAGCTGCCGCTGTGGGTGCCGATCCCGGCGCTGGCCGAGATCCAGGTGGCGCTGGAGCAGGCTGTGGCCGACATCACGCAGATGCACGGTGCAGCGCTCAAGGGCATCATGCGCACCGGCACCGTGGCCAGCACCGACAACCGCAACTGGGAGCTGCTGCCCAACAACCAGCCGCAACTGCGCTTCAGCCAGAGCCGCGCGGTCGCGCTCGACATGGAAAGCGCCACCATCGCCGCCAACGGCTTCCGTTTCCGCGTGCCCTACGGCACCTTGCTGTGCGTCAGCGACAAGCCGCTGCATGGCGAGATCAAGCTGCCGGGCATGGCCAACCACTTCTACCGCGAACGCGTCGACCAGCATCTGCGCATCGGCGTGCGCGCCATCGAGCTGCTGCGCGCGCAGGGCATCGACCAGCTGCACAGCCGCAAGCTGCGCAGCTTTGCCGAGGTGGCATTCCAGTAGACCCTGTCGGGCAACATGGCCGTGCAGTAAGCTCCGGCCTGCGTGGGTACCACCCGCGCCTTGCCCTATGCCGATGGACGTCCTGACAATGATGGTCGTGGCCGTCGCGAACCTGCTCGCGGTGTCCGCCCTGCTGCCTCTGATCATGGGGCGGCAGGTGAGTGCGTCCGCCCGCCAGGGGCAGGTGAGCCTGTTGCTGCAGGCGCTGGGCTGGGTCGCGCTGATCGCGTCGGGCTACTGGTTCGACCCGCAGCTCTCCACGCTGGCGATGGCCAGCATCGCGGCCAGCCTGTGCCTGATGCACCGCGCACTCGGCGGCTGGCTGGGGCCGCGGCCCGGAGAGCGGGCCATGCTGGTGCTGGCCGTGCTGATCCCGCTGGGCTATGCGATCGGCTTTTCGAGTTACCCGTTCCGCGTCGGCTGGGCCAACTTCCTGCTGGCCGCGATGCTGCTCGGCCTGGCGCGCGCCACGGTCTACCCGGTGCGGCTGGCCAGCCGGCGCTGGCGCCTGCTGTTGCTGGGCTGTTTCGTGACGATGGCGCTGTTCACCGCCGCGCGCGGGATCCTGGGCGCGTTCCTGACCGATCTGTACCCGACCTTCCGGTCGCCGCATCCGGTCAACGTGGCGGCCGCGCTGGCGACCAACGTCATGCTGATGCTGACGACCGTGGCGGTGCTGGTGGCCTGGCGCGACGAAGCCGACAGCAAGCTGCGGCTGCTGGCCAACACCGACGGGCTCACCGGCCTGCTGAACCGCCGCGGCTTCCACGACCGCGCCGAGGGCCTGTTTGCCAACGCGCAGCGCTACCGCACACCGCTGACCGTGGTGATGCTCGACCTCGACCACTTCAAGAAAGTCAACGACACCCATGGCCACGAGGCCGGCGACGAGGCCTTGCGCCTGTTCGCGCGCCTGCTGCGCGAGACGCGGCGCACCGGTGACCTGGTGGGCCGGCTCGGCGGCGAAGAGTTCTGCGCGCTGCTGGCCAACGCACACCGCAACGCCGCCAACGGCTTCGACCAGCGGCTGCGCGCCAGGCTGGACCCCGTGGCGCCGCAGGAACTCGGCTTTGCGCTCGGCTACAGCGCCGGCGCGGCCGTGCTGAAGGAAGGCGACGCCACGCTGGCCGGCCTGATGGCGCGCGCCGACACGGCGCTGTACCAGGCCAAGCGCAACGGCCGCGGGCAGTTGATGTTCTCCGAGGGCGGCGCGGGAGACACGGTCATCTAGCCACGCGTGCCGCGCGGCGCGCCGGCACCGCCTGCGCCTGCGGATCGGGAAACGGCGGCAATGGGCGGCTGACGATCTCGGTGGCTTCGTCGTAGGCCAGGCCCAGCCCGACCAGGATCATCGTGACCACGGCGGCGCTGTGCTGCGCGGGCTTCTTCGCCTGGCCCGACGCGATCTTGACGATGGACTGCTGGCAGGCGCCGAACACCATGTCCATCGCGGCATCCTCCGTGGTGATGCGAAAGCGCTTCTGCCGCACGCCCAGCCGCAGGTCGGCCAGCGAGTAGCCGTAGATGTGCTCGGTCAGCTCGGGCGTCGCGGCCGATACGCCCATCATCAACAACGCCCACTCCGGGCTCTCCTGCGCCAGCCACTGGTAGCGCCGCATGCCGATCGCCATGCGCTCGGCGCCGTCGGTGACCTGCTCGTAGCTCTCGTCGATCTGCAGGCACAAGGTCTCGGCCAGCACGATCGCGACCGTCTTCACGATCTCTTCCTTGGTACTGAAATGGTTGTAGACCGTGCCGGTCGTCATGCCGGCGACCAGCGCGATCTCCTGGATGCTCGCCGCCGCCACGCCACGTGCCGAGAACACCTGGATCGCCGCCAGCAGCAGTTGGCGCCGCGTGCGCTCGCGCTTCGGAAGCCGCTCGGAACCGACCGCCAGAAAGCCGCCCAGCGGCTCCGGCAACGCAGGCATTGACGGCGTGGATGAAATTGCCATATCATTCATTTTTGAACACAATGTTCAAATTTGATTGCTTAACTCATAATTGATTGATGACTTCATCATAGTGGAAGGACCGCCATGCCGCAGTTGCAACTCGCCTATCTCGACTTCGAAGTCAGGAAACCCGCCGAATGGGAGCGTTTCCTGCGCACGATGCTGGGCCTGCCCGAGCCCACCCTGCACGCCGACGGCAGCCAGGGCTGGCGCATCGACGCTGCGGCGCACCGGCTGATCGTGCGCGAGGGCCGGGCGGACGACCTCACCGCCATCGGCTTCGAGTGCGCGGACGCCCGGCACCTGCAAGCCCTGGTCGACCGGCTCCGCCAAGCCGGCCATGGCGTCGATGCCTGTGCCCCCGGCCATGCGCAGGCACGGCGTGTTGCGCAACTCTGGCGGACGCAGGATCCGCAGGGCAACACCGTCGAACTCTGCCTGGCGCTTGCGCAGTCCCCGCAGCCCTTCACCTCGGCGATGTTCCCCGCGGGCTTCTGCACCGGCGCGCTCGGGCTCGGCCACGCGGTGCTGGTGACGCAGCAACTGGCCGCAATGGAGCAGTTCTACGGCCAGGTGCTCGGCTTCGGCGTGACCGAGCGGCTGAAGACCAAGGTCGGCCCGATCGAGATCGAGGGCACCTTCCTGCACTGCAACCGCCGGCACCATTCGCTCGCGCTGTTCGACATGCCGCTGGCCAAACGCATGCACCACTTCATGCTGCAGGCCCACGCGCTCGGCGATGTCGGCCGGGCCTACGAACGCGCCAGGCAGATGGGCGTTCCCCTGAGCCTGGATCTGGGGCAACATCCGGAGCCGGACGGCACGTTCTCGTTCTACGGCGAAACACCGTCGGGCTTCGATTTCGAGATCGGCGCCGGCACGCACGACATCGAGCCGCAGGGCTGGCACACGATGCACACCAGCACCACCAGCAGTTGGGGCCACCAGCCGCGGCTGCGCGTGAAGCTCAAGATGGCGCGTGGATGGCTTGCCAACGGCTTCGGCCGCCGCAAGAAGAAGCAGGAGCATGTGTAAGCAGCCGAAAGCCCCCTAGAGGCCGATGGCAACTACCGGAGTCCCCAGATGAACAAATGGATCAAGCGCACTGCGGTCGCGGCCGTGGTGCTGGTGGCCGTCGTGGCCGGTGCGGTGGGCGGCGGCGTGCTGCTGGCCGAGCGCAAGATGAACCGGCAGCTCAGGCCGACCGTGGCCGACGTGCCGTTCCGCAGCGATACCGCCAGCATCGAGCGCGGGCGCTACCTGTACGCCTCGCGCGGCTGCGTCGACTGCCATGGCGCCAATGCCGCGGGCAAGGTGTTCGTCGACGACCCCAATGGCCTGCTGGTGCGCGGCCCCAACATCACGCCCGGCCCCACCGGCGTGGTCGGCGCCTACACCAGCCTCGACTGGGTGCGCACGGTACGCCACGGCGTCAAGCCCGATGGCCGGCCGCTGCTGATCATGCCGAGCGAAGACTACAACCGCTTCACCAACGACGACCTGGCCGCACTCGTCGCCTACCTGCGCCAGGTGCCGCCGGCGCCGGGTGAGGCGGCGCTCGTGCGTCTGCCCGCGATCGTCAAGGTCCTGTACGCGGCCGGCGTGGTGCAGGACGCCTACGAGAAGATCGACCACAGCCTGGCGCCGGCCCAGCCTGTCGCCGAAGGCGTGAACGCCACCCACGGCGCGTACGTGGCCAACATGTGCCTGGGCTGCCACGGGGCGCGTCTCAGCGGGGGCAAGATTCCGGGCGGCCCGCCCGACTGGCCGGCCGCCGCCAATCTGACCACCGGCGAAGGCAGCGCGATGCCGCGCTACGCGACCGCCGAGCAGTTCCGCCAGATGCTTGCGAGCGGGCGCCGGCCCGACGGCACGGCCATCAGCCCGGTGATGCCCTTCGGCTCGCTGAAGGAGATGAGCGCGGTCGATGCAGATGCCCTCTACCTGTACCTGAAAGGCCTGCCGCCGCTGCCCGCCGGCGGGCGCTAGCTGGGCTCGCCCCCGTTTCTTGCTCACTGCGTGTAGCCGAATCCCCCCTCAGGGGGCAACACCAGCGGCCGGGCAAAGCCCGTTCCGCGGTGTTCCTGGGCTCAAGCCGCGCCGGTTTCGGGCGTCGCGCGTCAACGTGAGCATTTTGGAGAATCCGCAACCGCGCAGCGCGTAAAACAAGCCGTCGTGTGTCGTAGGATGTCCATTTCTCGAAGGACGGAAATGCAGACCTCTCCCAGCTCCGCCGCACGTGTACCGGCCCTGGCCGGCAAGCTGGCCGTCGTCACCGGCGGCAGCAACGGCATTGGCGCGGCCTGCGTGCGTGCGCTGGCGGCCGAAGGCGCCCGTGTCGTGATCGGCTACCACAGCGGCGCCGAACGGGCCGAGGCCCTGCGCGCCGAACTGCCCGGCGACGGCCACCGCACGCTGGCGATTCCGCTGCTCGCGCAGGACGGCCATGCCGGCCTGGCGCAGACGCTGTCGGCCGCGTTCGGCCAGCTCGACATCCTGGTCAATTCGGCGGGCTACACCCGGCGCATCGCGCATGCGGATCTGGACACGCTCGACGGTGCGCTGTTCAACGAGATCCTCACCGCGAACGCCGGCGGCCCGTTCTCGATCACCCGTGCGCTGATGCCGCTGCTGCGGGCTTCGGGCGCGGCCGTGGTGGTCAACGTCTCGTCGATCTCGGCCTTCACCGGCTCGGGCAGCAACATCGCCTACTGCGCGGCCAAGTCGGCGCTCGACACCATGACCATGTCGTTGGCACGCGCGTTCGGCCCGCAGGTGCGCCTGCTGTGCGTGTCGCCGGCCGCGGTCGACACCGGCTTCGTCGGCGGCCGCACACGCGAAGAGGTCGAGAAGAAGGCCGCACAGACACCGCTGGGCCGGGTGGTGACACCGGAAGACGTGGCGCTGGCGGTGATGGCCTGCATCACGCATCTGAAAACCGCGACGGGCACCCGCATCGTCGTCGACGGAGGAAATCATCTATGACAGAACTGCGTTATCAAAGCGGCTTCGGCAACGAATTCACCAGCGAAGCCCGGCCCGGCGCGCTGCCGATCGGCCGCAACTCGCCGCAGCGTGCGCCGCAGGGCCTGTATGCCGAGCTGCTGTCGGGCACGGCCTTCACCGCGCCGCGCGACCGCAATGCGCGCACCTGGATGTACCGCATCCGGCCGACCGCCATGCACCGCGCGTTCGAGCGCATCGACAGCCGCGACTGGGCCACCGGCCCCTTCACCGATGCGGTGACGCCGGCCAACCGCCTGCGCTGGAACCCGTGGCCAATGCCTGAGGCGCCAACCGATTTTGTCGACGGCCTGCTGACCATCGCAGGCAATGGCGACGCCCATGCACAGACCGGCATCGCCGGCCTGGTCTACCGTGCCAACCGCTCGATGCAGCGGCGCTACCTCGTCAACTCCGACGGAGAGATGCTGCTGGTGCCGCAGTCGGGTGCGCTGCTGCTGCACACCGAGCTGGGCAAGCTGTCGATCAAGCCCGGCGAGATCGCAGTGCTGCCGCGCGGCATGCGTTTCTCGGTGGAACTGCTGGAGAAGGAAGCACGCGGCTACGTCTGCGAGAACTATGGCGCGCCGTTCCGCCTGCCCGAGCTCGGGCCCATCGGATCCAACGGCCTGGCGAATGCGCGCGACTTCCTGGCGCCGGTGGCCGCGTTCGAGGACGGCAGCGGCCCGGTCACCATCGTCAACAAGTTCCTCGGCCACCTGTGGCAGGGCGAGCAGGTGCATTCGCCGCTCGACGTGGTCGCCTGGCACGGCAACCTCGTGCCGTACAAATACGATCTGGCGCACTTCATGGCGATCGGCTCGATCAGCTACGACCACCCCGACCCGTCGATCAACACCGTGCTGACCTCGGCCACCGACACGCCCGGCGTGGCCAATTGCGATTTCGTGATCTTCCCGCCGCGCTGGCTGGTCGCCGACGACACCTTCCGCCCGCCCTGGTTCCACCGCAACGTGATGAGCGAGTTCATGGGCCTGATCCAGGGCGTGTACGACGCCAAGGCCGAGGGCTTCGTGCCCGGTGGCGTGAGTCTGCACAACTGCATGCTGCCGCACGGCCCGGACGCACCGACCTTCGAGAAAGCCAGCGCCGCACCGCTCGCGCCTCACCGGCTCGAGAGCACGATGGCCTTCATGTTCGAGAGCCGCCACGTCTTCCGGCCAACCGCGCAGGCGCTGGCGGCAGCGAACCGGCAGCCCGACTACGACGCGGTGTGGGACGGCTTCCAGCAGCACTTCCGCTGACGACGCGAGCCCAACCCGCAACACACAGAAAACAAAGAGGAGACAAACCCATGCCACCGATTCCACGCCGCAGCCTGCTGGCCGCAGGCTTTGCCGCACCCTTCGCGCCCCTTGTGCGCGCCCAGCAGGACTACCCGGCCCGCGCCGTGCAGCTGATCCACGGCTTCGGCGCCGGCGGCAATGCCGACGTGGTGTCGCGCCTGGTCAGCCAGAAACTCGCGCTCGAGCTGAAGCAGCCGGTGGTCGTCGAGATCAAGAGCGGCGCCGGCGGCAGCATCGCCACCAACTTCGTCGCCAAGGCAAAACCCGATGGCTACAGCCTCGTGATGCTGACCGGCGCGCACACCGTGACGGCCGCCCTGGCGAAGAACCTGGCCTACGACTCGCTGAACGACTTCGCCTTCATCTCCACCGTGTCGTCGTTCCCCTTCGTCATCGCGGTGCGGGCCGAACACCCGGCCAAGACGCTGGCCGATCTGCTGGCGAGCGCGAAACAGGAGCCCGGCAAGACCACCTTCACCTCGGTCGGTGTCGGCTCGACGCAGCACATGGTCGGCGAACTGCTGGGCTCGGCTGCGGGCGTCAAGCTGCTGCACGTGCCCTACCGCGGTGGCGGCGCGCCGGTGACCGCGGTGCTGGCCGGCGATGTCGACGTGTTGGCCGACACGCTGACCGTGGCCACGCCGCACATCAAATCGGGCAAGCTGCGCGCGCTGGCGGTGACCAGCGCCAGCGCCTGGCCCTCGCTGCCCGGCGTGGCGCCGGTGTCGGCCACATTGCCGGGTTTCGAGATCCGCTCCTGGCTCGGCCTGGCCGCGCCGGCCGGCACACCCGAGCCCGTCGTGCGCAGGCTCAGCGCCGACATGCGCAGGATCGCCGCCGACCCGGAGTTCCAGCAATCGCTCGCCAACCTGGGCAGCGAGGCCTCGCCCAGCGCGCCAGCCGAGATGCGCACGATGGTCGAGCGCGAGATCGTGCGCTGGAAGGCCGTGGTCGACAAGGCGGGTATCGCACAGCAGTAGGCCTGCCTACCGGGAGCGGGTAGCCTCTACGCCCGCTGCAAGGTCAGCACGAAACACACGCCGTCGTTCAGGTTGTGCGCGGCGATCGTGCCGCCCATCTTGGCCAGATAGGTGCGGGCCACGAACAGGCCCTGCCCCCGGTTGCCATGGGCGGCGCTGTCCGCCTGATCGGAGACGCCGTATTCGAAGATGCGCTCCAGCCGCTCGGGCGCGATCTGCGGCCCCTGGTTGCCGATGCGCAGGTCGACCTGCGCGTCGCGGCTGTCCAGCTGCAGCCGGATCACGCTGCCGGGCACCCGGTAACGCTCGGCATTGCGCAGCACATGGGTCACGGCGTCTTCCAGCGCATGTTCGTCGGCGCGCACCAGCACCGGGGCGCCCTGCGCCGCATAGGCCACGCGGTCGATGCCCGCGGCCGGCGCATTGGCGGCAACCTGCTGCAGGAACTGGTCGAGGTCCAGGCTGTCGCTGTGCAGCGTCGTCGCCTCGAACGCCTCGCTCGGCGACGCGCTGCCATACAGCACCCGCACCGCCTGCTGCATGCGGTGGATGTAGCGCGCACTCGGGTCACCGGGTGCGGCGTGCAGGGCCTTCAGCGACTGCAGCGGCGACATGATCTCGTGGCCGACCGCGTGCCACTGGTCCTTCTCCTGCGCAGTGCGGATGCGCTCGCGCCGCGCGTCTTCGTTCACCCGCTGCAGCAGGTCGGCCAGCGCGCTGGCCAGCACGCCGAGTTCGTCGCGGCTCTTCAGGTCGGACAGGTCGAGTGCCGGCGCGTCGTCAGTGCCGCGCACGGTCTGCGACACCGCCGCAGCGCGCCCGCTCAGCAGCGTGATGCGGCGGATGATGCGCATCTCGATCGCCAGCCACGCCAGCAGGATCGCCAGCAGCATCGCCGCCACGAACCACGACACCCGCGTGGCCACCGCCTCGAGCGCGCGGTTGACGCTGCGGTCGTCGCCGGTCAGCGTCAGCGCGTAGCGATGCAGGCCGGTCTCCACCTGCTCGCGCGCCACGCTGGTGGGCTGCCCGCCGCCGGCCGGCAGCCGGGCGATCAGGCGGCTCAGCCAGTGCGGCGCCTCTGCACCGGTCTCTTCGCCGGCGCGCAGTTCGGCCAGCGTCGTCGGCGCGCCGCCGGGCAATGCCGGCAAACGCTCGATGCGCAGTGTCTCGCCCGCCTGCAATTGCGCCTGCAGATCGACCAGCGCGAACGGCGGGACGGCGCCCGCAGCCTGGCTGTCGAACAGCGGTGCCGCATCGCGCGGGGGCAGCAGCGCCATCTGCACGGCGATCCGGTCCAGGTCGGCCGGCGGCCAGGCGGGTGCGGTCTTGCTGCCGCTGCTGGTGGCCAGGAACAGCGCGTCGCGCCACATGTCGAGCGGCAGGCGGATCGAGAAGAATGCGCGGCGCGGGCAGGTCTCCGGTGGCGCTGTGCCGGGAGATGTGCCGGACGACGTGCCGGGCACGAGGCCGGGCACAGCGGCGGAAGTTGCCGGCCCGCCGCCTGCACCGTCCAGGCAGCGGCCGTCCTGCCACAGCCAGCCACGAAAGTCGCGCACCGGGCGGTTGGCGGCCTGGCCTTGCGCATCGACGGCAAAGCCGGTCAGGCGGCCGCGCACCATCGGCGCACCGGTCTGGCTCTGGTTGCCGACATCGCCGGCGGTCTCGAACGGGGCCAGCCAGCGGTAGGTCTGGCCGCGCAGCTGCACCTGCACCGTGGCGCGGTGCGCCTGCGCCAGGTCGGGGCTGCCTAGGGGCCGCGGCACCAGTTCGCCGGCGCTGACGAAGCTGCCCGCGAGGTAGATGAAACCGCCGGCCCAGGGGTTGCTGCCCACGGCAACGCAGAGCGTGGCCCCGTCCGGATAACGCGCCTGGCAGCCCGACATCTCGACCGCCTGCTGCACCTTGCTGCGGTCGTCGAAGTCGATGGCGGCGAACGGCAGCACCAGCGGGCGCAGCGCAGCACCGGGCGCCGCCTGCGCGTCGGGGTTGAGCAGCGCCAGCTGGCCGCTGGGGTGGCGCAGCTGGGCGGCGATCTGCGCCAGGTTCTTGCGAAAGCCGTCCTGGTAGTTGCGCAGGCTGAGTTGTTTTTCCTCGACGAGCACGCTCAGGGCCAAAGCCAGCGTGGCCAGCGCGAGCAGCGCGAAGACCGCGCGAAAGAAGATCCGCAGGCCGAACGGGATGCGCAGCGGCAGCGCGAAATCGACGTCGAAGGGCAGCCTGCCCCAGCGCCGGCTCACGCTGCGTCGGTCCAGCGGAAGCCGCGCATCGGCACGTTCTCGATCGCGTCGAAGGCCGGGTCCATCTCGCGAAAGGCATCGCGGATGGTGCTGACGTGCTTGCGCACGTTGTCGCGGTTGCGCCCGCTCTTCACCACGACGAACAGGTCCTCGTACGACACCACCTGGCCGCGGCGCTGGTACAGCGTGGCCAGGATGCGTTGCGCGGTCAGCGGCAGGTTGATGCGCTGGCCACGCCACAGCGGCGTGTTCTGGCGCAGCGGGTCGAGTGACAGGTCGCCCTCGTTCGCAACCGCCGCAGCCGGCGTGGCGCGCGGCCGCGGCCGGTCCCGGCCGGCGCGCAGGATCTCGAGGAAGGTGTCGATGAAATCGCCTTCCTCGAACGCGGTCTTCTGCAGGTAGTCCCAGGCGTCCAGGGCCTTCATGATGCTGCGGTAGAGGGCCGCCGGCATGGCCGACACCACCAGCACCGGCGTGCCCGGCCGGGTCTTGTTGATCGCGTTGATGATGGCCACGCCGGCATGCCGCTCGCGGCCGAGCTCGATGTCGAGCACCACCAGGTCGTGGGCCTCGCGGGCCAGCGCGGCCTCGGCGTCATCGCGCGTGAAGTACTGCGACACCCGGATGCCCGGCCGCGCCGCCTCGATCCACCCCCGCAACTGGTTGCTAGTGGGAGGGTCGTCCTCGATGACTGCCACATGTTCCATCGGCCGATTATCAAACGCAGCGGGCGGCCGGGCTGTGAGTGTTTCTTCCGGAGCGCGGAGGAAACCGGCGCGCCGGCTGAAGGCTTTGGCCCCGCGGCAGCATTGTTCGCTCCGGGCCTTGCGGAAAAAGATCACTGCACGCCGACACCGTGTCGGCGACCACCGCAACGGAGCTCCCATGAAGCTGAACGAACTGACCCGCAAGATCCAACTGCATCTTCGCCGCCTGCGCCGCGGCACGGCCGCCGCCGTGGCCGGTAGCACCGCGCAGAGCGACCCGGCGGCACCGGCCGCACCCACCGCGCCCATCGGCCGCCGCGTGCCGGCCACGCTGGCCGCCATAGCCGTACTGGCCGCACTCGGCGCCGTGGGGTGGACCCACCCGCCGGTGCAGACCGTGGAGCGCGGCGACGTCGGCATCCGCAGCAACCGCTTCACCGGCACGGCGGAAGAGTTCCGCGAAGGCAGCGTGCTGGTCGTGCCCGGCATCCACAGACTGCGCGCGTTCAGCCTGCGCGACCAGGTGTACCGGCCGCTGCAGAGCGCCAGCGCAAGCGGTGCGGCGCCGTTCCAGTCGGTCGAAGGCCTGTCGGTCGGCGTCGACATCAGCGTACGTTACGCGCTGGACCCCACGCGGCTGGGCCGCATCGCCCAGGACCTGCCCGACGACGTGGGGGCCGCCGTGGTGCAGCCCGCGGTGCAGGGGCTGGTCTACAAGACCTTCGCCCGCTACACGGTGCGCGAGATCTTCTCGGCCAAACGTGCCGAGATCCAGCAGTTGCTGGAGACCGAACTGAAGCCCCGGCTCGCTGCCGACGGCATCACGTTGCGCAGCGTGCAGATCGGCAAGGTCGATCTGCCGGAGGACTACCGCCGCGGCATGGAGAAGCTGCTGGCCGAAGAGCTCGAGACCGAGAAGATGCGCTACACGCTGGAGCTCAAGGCGAAACGTGTCGAAGCCACCGCGCTCGACGGCGATGCCGAGAAGGTACGCCGCGAAAAGGCCGCGCAGGCCAGTGCCACCGAACAGATCATCGCCGCCCGGGCGCAGGAGGAAGCGATGCGCCACGTGCTGCCGTTCAAGCAGAAGCAGATCGAGCAGCGCCAGCTCGAAGCCGAAGCCGAGAAGGTGTCGCGCATCCGCTCGGCCGAAGGATCGGCGCAGGCCCGCCGCATCGAGGCGGCCGGTGAAGCCGACTCGCGCCGCAAGCTCGCCGACGCCGAGGCCTACCGGCAGGAGAACCTCGGCAAGATCGCCAGCCTGCAGATGGAGCGCGACGGCGCGCTGATCACGCGCCACCCACTGCTGATCCAGAAGGCGATGGCGGACAAGCTCTCGGACAAGATCCAGGTCATCATCGCGCCGCCGCCGACCGATGGCGGCTTCATCGGCGCCGCGCTGCTGGGCGGTGGCAAGCCGCGGCCCGCGACGCCCGTGGCCGACGATGCAGCGGCAGAGCAAGCCGGCAACGACCAGGGAGGTGAATGATGCGCGCGCCCCTGTGGTGTGCCGCCCTGGTGCTGGCCCAGACCTTCGGTCCCGCATTCGCCCAGGAACAGGCTGCACGGGCCGCGCCGGCCGTGGTGCCCGCCGCCCTGCCCCGCTATGCGATCGTCGCGCAGGACACGACGGCCTTGCGCAATGGCCCGCGCGACGCAGCGCCGGCGCTGGCCGTGCTGTGGCAGGGCGATGCACTCGAAGTGCGGGGCCAGAAGCTCGACTACCTGCAGGTCTACGACCACCGGCGCGAGCGCGGCGGCTACGTGCGTGCGGCCCAGGTGCGTACCACCGGCCTGGAGGCCGCCGACGCACCGGCGTTGATGGCGGTCGTGCGCTTCGTGCGCGACAGCCGCGGCGCCGAAGCGCTGGGCCTGGCCTACAGCGCCGCCTACCTGAAGGCCGCACCGGCCGGCGCCCCCACCGCCGAAGCCTGGGATGCGATGGGCCAGATGGCCGAGCGCCTGGCCCGCCGTGCATCGAGCCGTGCCGGCCGCGCGTCGGGCAGCAGCGCGCCGAGCCCGCAGGACGCCCAGTTGTCGGGCCAGCTCGAAGGCCTGGCGGCCTACGGCGTGCAACTGCGCACGATCGAACGGGAAGGCGGGCAGCAGCTGTGCTACGACGGCGAGGCCTTCGGCCGCGTGCTGGCGCAGGCCTCGGCCACACCCGAGCAACGGGCCCGCGCGATGCTGGCGCTGACCCGCCCGGACTGCCAGGCTCCGGACGTCCCACCGGCCCTGCAGTTCGAGCAGGATCTGCAGCGCGCACGGCTGCTGCAGCAGGGCCTGAAAGCCAGCGATTTCGCCACCCTGCCCGAGCTCTGGCAGAACCGGCTGCAACTGCGGCGCGCCGGCGTCTGGGCTGCGCTGGCCTACCAGCATGCGCGCCGCGCACCGGAGGACCTGTCGGATGCGCAGCAGGCGGCGCAGAAAGCCGTCGATGCCCTGGCCGCCGTGCGCAAGGCCGAGCTGACCGACGACGACCAGGCCGACTGGCAGGAGGCCGCGGTCCGCGTCGGCGCCTCGCGCTGGGCCGCGCTGGCAACGCCCGTCGCGGCAGCGGCCTCCACGCGCCCCCACATCGTCACCCGCGCCGGCCAGTCGGGCGAGACCTGCGTGCTGCTGGTCGACGCCCGGCACGGCGCGACCAACCCCTTGCACCAGCGCTGCACCTACGGCCTGGTCTGGCCGGCATCGGCCAGCACCAGCCCGAACGGCGCGGCGCTGAGCCTGGCCGTGCAGCCGCTCGCCGGCTGGCGCGAGCTGTGGCTGTACCGCCAGACGCCCGCGGGCTGGGTGCTCGATACGCTGCCGCCGGGCGCCGGCACGGCCGAGCTGGGCTACATCGAGTTTGCCGGCTGGGTGCCTGGTGCCGACCGCATGCTGGTGGCACGCGAGGCCCGGACCGATGGGCGCATCCAGCGCAGCTTCGAGGTGTTGCGCCTGGACACGCTGGCCGTCGACAAGCAGGCCAGCACGCCGAGCCTGCTGGTGGCCTTCGGCAAATGGCAGGACGCGGGCTGGAAGGCCATGACGGTGAGCGTGCGCTGAACCCGGCCCGCACGGCCTGCGAGGGAACCATCGGCCCGCACACCCGATCTCACGGCGCGGGACGCCCCGGCGCACCGGTCCCGATAGGCAGCGGCGGCGTTCCGCCGAGTCTTCCCTCCGTCTTCTTCTATTTCCAGAAAGCACCATGGCCATGTCTTCCAACGAACTCCTGAACCAGCGTGCCTTGCCGTTCCTGCTGGAAGTCGGCGGCGGCATGCGCCGCGCTGCCTTGGCCACCACGCTCGCACTGGGTGCGGCGATGGCGCTTGTGCCGATGCTCGCAGCGGCGCAGGGCCACACCGCACAGGAAGAAGCCAACCGCGCGACCGTGCTGGCGTTCTACGAAAAAGGCCTGAACCAGAAAGATGCCGACGCCGCCCTGCAATACGTGGGCAACCGCTATGTGCAGCACAACCCCGGCGCGGCGGACGGACCGGAAGGCTTCCGCAAGTTCGTGGCTTTCCTCAAGGACAAGGCGCCGCTGTCGCGCAGCGAGATCAAGCGCTCGTTCGTTGACGGCGACACCGTGATCCTGCACGTGCATGCGGTGCGCGAGCCCGGCACGCGCGGCAACGCGATCGTGGACATCTTCAAGCTCGAAAACGGCAAGATCGTCGAGCACTGGGACGTCGTGCAGCCGATCCCGGAAACACCGGCGAACCAGAACGGCATGTTCTGATGCGCCGCGGGCAGCGGCGCGTTGCGCCGCTGCTTCAGTCGAGCTTGATGTTGGCCTTGCGCGCCAGCACGGCGTAGCGCGCCATCTCGCTGCGGAAGTACTGCACCGCGGCCTCGGGTGTGCTCGGGTTGACCACGTTGCCCTGCTTGGCCATCGCCTCCTTCACCTCGGCCGTGTCGAACGCCGCGACGAAGGCCTGGTGGATGCGCCGGACCTGGTCCGCCGGAAGGCGCGCCGGCCCGAGCACCGCGAACCAGCCTTCGATCTCGTAGTTGGACAGGCCTTGCTCGGCCATCGTCGGGATCTCGGGAGCGGCCGGCGTGCGGGCCTTGCCGCACAGGCCGATCGGCACCAGCGAGCCGGCCTTCAGATGGCCCTGCACGGCAGGCAGGGCGACCACCCCCATCTCGACCTGGCCGCCGACCAGGTCGGTCACCATCGCGCCGGTGCTCTTGTACGGGATATGGCGGATCACGACGCCCGCCTCGTCGACGAACATCTCGCCGGCCAGATGGATCACCGTGCCGTTGCCGGACGACGCGTAGTTGTACGCGTCGGGCCTCGACTTCAGCAGCGCCACCAGGTCGCGCACGTTGCGCGCCGCCACCTTGGCCGGGTTGACCACCAGCACGAACGGCGTGGAGCCGATCACCGAGATCGGCGTGAAGTCGCCCACGGTGTCGTACGGAAGTTTCTTGTAGACGCTGGGGTTGATGACGTGGTTGTTCGACACGATCCCGATCGTGGCGCCGTCGGCCGGCGCCTTGGCCAGCACCGACGCGCCGGTGATGCCGCCGGCGCCCGGCAGGTTCTCGATCACCACCGGTTGGCCGAAGGCTTTGGTCAACTGCGCCAGCGCTGCCCGCGTGATGGTGTCGACACCCGAGCCGGCGCCGATCGGCAGGATGACGCGCAGCGGCTTGTCGTTCTGCGCCCAGGCCGGCAAGGCGCAGGCGCAAGTCTGGGCCGCCGCGGCCAGAACGGCGCGGCGCGTGGGAAGGAAAGCCATCGGTTTGTCTCCGGACAGGTTGTCTGTAGGTTCTTCATCGCCTGAGCAGGCTGCCCAGGATCTCTTGCGTATGTTCGCCGATGCCGGGCAAGGGCCGGCGCACGCCGAGCCGGCGGCCTCCCATCGCGAGCGGAAGCAGCACCACGTCGGTCGTGCCACCGTCTTCGGTGGCCATCGCCACGAGGCCGCCGCTGGCCCGCAGATGGGGGTCGTCGACCAGTTGCTCGGGCCGCACGATCGGCGCATACGGAATGCCTGCCGCTTCGAGCTGGCGCGACAGCGTCTCGACGCGGTGGTGCTGCAGGATGGCGCCGAGCCGCTCCAGCAGCGCGGGCCGCACGGCCACGCGCTGGGCATTGGTCGCCAGCGCCGGGTCGGCCGCCAGCGTGGGTGCGTCGAGTACGCGGCACAGCGTGAGGAACTGCTTGTCGCTCACGGCGCCGATGAACAGTTGTTCGCCTTCGGCCAGCGTGAACACGTCGTAGACGCTCCAGGCCGACACGCGCGACGGCATCGGCGGTGGTGCCTCGCCGGTCATCGAGAACTGCTGCATGTGCTGGGCCGACAGGAACACGCAGTTCTCGAACAGCGCGCTCTGCACCTCCTGGCCCAGGCCGGTGCGCTCGCGCTCGCGCAACGCGGCCAGCACGCCGATCGCCCCGAACATGCCGCCCATGATGTCGTTCACCGAGGTGCCGGCGCGCAACGGGCGCCCCTTCGGGCCGGTCATGTACGACAGGCCGCCCATCATCTGCACCACCTCGTCGAGCGCCAGCCGGTGCTCGTACGGGCCGGGCAGAAAACCCTTGTGCGCCACGTAGACGAGCCGCGGGAAACTCTTCGCCAGGCTGGCATGGTCCAGCCCGAACGAGGCCATCAGCCCCGGGCGGAAGTTCTCCAGCACCACGTCGCTGTGGCCGATCAGCGCACGCGCCGTGGCCTGCCCCTCGGCGGACGTGATGTCGAGCACCACACTCTTCTTGTTGCGGTTGAACGAGCGGAAGAAGCCGATGCCCAGGCCCGGCAGCGTGCGGGTACGGTCGCCACCCGGTGGCTCGATCTTGATGACCTCGGCCCCGAGGTCGGCCAGGATCATGCCGCAGGTCGGGCCCATCACCATGTGGGTGAATTCGAGCACACGGATGCCGGCCAGCGGCAGGTGCGCGTCGCTCGTCGGCGCGGGCTGCTTCTGCAACGAGGCCAAGGGTGGCGATGCCGGCGCAGCCGCCTCTGCCTGCGGCAACACGCGGGGCAGCCCGGCGCGCCACAGCGTGCCGTGCAGCGTCTCGTCCGGCAACCAGGCCGCAAGCCGGGTCCGCAGCCGCAACAGCGCCGCCACGTCGAGGCCGGTGGCTACGCCCATCGTCTGCAGCATGAAGGCCAGGTCTTCGGTGGTCGCGTTGCCGCTGGCGCCGGGGGCATGGGGGCAGCCGCCGATGCCGCCGAGCGACGCGTCGAACCGCGTGACGCCGGTTTCCAGTGCGGCGCTGACGTTGGCCAATGCCAGCCCGCGGGTGTCATGGAAATGTCCGCACCAGAACCGCTCGCCCGCGATGCGGCGCGCCTGGGTGAACAGTTCGCGCACGGCGCGCGGCCCGGCATGGCCCACCGTGTCGGCAATGCTCACGCGGTCGGCGCCGGCGTCGAGCAGCGCCTGCAGGCAGCGCAGCACCTCGGCCGGCGCGACTTCACCTTGCAGCGTGCAGCCGAAGGCGGTGCCGATGCCGCCTTCGATCAGCGTCTTCGATCCCGCGGCATCGCGCGCAGCCCGGATGCGCGCGACCTCGGCCACCACTTCGTCCGGCGTCTTGCGCAGGTTGGCCAGGCTGTGGGCATGGCTGGCCGACAGCGGCACCAGCAGCACATCGGCCTCGGCCTCGATGGCGCTGTGTGCGCCGCGCAGATTCGGCACCAGCACCGACACACGCAGGCCGGGCAAGGTCCTGGCGAAGCGCACGAGTTCGGCCGTATCGGCCAGTTGGGGCAGCAGCCGCGCCGGCACGAACGAGCCGACCTCGATCTCGCGCTGGCCGGCCGCGTGGGCCGCGGCGATCCATTCGATCTTGCGCGCCGTCGGCAGGATCGAGCGGATGCTCTGCAGGCCGTCGCGCAGGCCGACTTCGCGCACGATCGCATGCGGTGGATAAGGGTTCAAGCGTTGTCTCCGTCATCGCCCAACGGTCTTCGCGGCCGTGGGCGGATGCAGGACTTTAGGATGTCCCGCCGGCACAGGCCAGTGGCCATTGGGAACGTTGGAGCTTCCGGAATGGAAAGCCAGAAATGCGATGATCCCGGCCATGCGCGACATCGACCTGAAGACCCTGCGCCTGCTGGTGGCCGTCTGCGAGCACCAGAACATGGCGCGTGCCGCCGAGCAGGAGCACATCGAACCCTCGGCCGTCAGCAAACGCATCGCGCAGCTCGAGGCGGACCTCGGTACACCGCTGCTGCTGCGTTCGCGCCGCGGCGTGCAGCCCACGGCCGCGGGCGCTGCGGTGCTGGAACATGCGCGCAACGTGCTGTTCACGATGGAGCGCATCGCGCGCGACGCCGCCAGCTACGGCAGCGGCGTGAAGGGCCATGTGCGCCTGGTCGCCACCGCCTCGGCGATCGCCGAATCGCTGCCGGACGACATCGCGTCCTTCCTGCGCGCACCGGCCAACCGCAACATCAAGGTCGACGTCGAGGAACGTTTCTCGCGCGACCTGGTGCGCCACGTGCGCGAGGGCCTGGCATCGGTCGGCGTGTGCTGGGACAACGTGGATTTCGAGGGCCTGCAACACCGCCGCTACCGCAGCGACCGGTTGGCGCTGGTGGTCCATCCGGACCACCCGCTGGCGAAGAAGAAGTCGCTGCGTTTCGAGCAGACCACCGGCCATGACCATGTGGGCCTGCCGCCGTCGAGCGCGGTGCATGGCATGCTGCAGCGGGCGGCGGCACGAAGCGGGCGGACCGTGTCGTACCGCGCGGTGGTGTCGAACTTCGATGCCGCGTTCCGCGTCGTCGCGGCCAATCTGGCGGTCAGCGTGGTACCGGTGCAGGTCGGCCTGCCCTACGCCGCGATGCTGGGCCTGAAGATGGTGGCGCTCACCGATACCTGGGCGCAGCGCGACTTCGCGGTGTGCTTCCGCGACTTCGAGACGCTGCAGCCGGCGGCCCGGCGCATCGTCGAGCACCTGGTGGCGCAGGCGGCGGCAGCGCCGGGCTGAAGGGCGCGAATTCGGCTCAGGCGCCCTGCGACAGGCTGTGCATCTCGCGGATCAGGTCCGACTTGCCTTCGAAGCCGATGCCCGGCAGCTCGGGCATCGTGATGTGGCCCTGCTCCACCCGCACGCCGTCGGGGAAGCCGCCGTAGGGTTGGAACAGGTCGGGGTAGGACTCGTTGCCGCCCAGACCCAGGCCGGCCGCGATGTTCAGCGACATCTGGTGGCCGCCGTGCGGGATGCAGCGGCTCCATGACCAGCCGTACTGCTTCAGCATCTCCAGCGTGCGCAGGTACTCGACCAGGCCGTAGCTCAACGCGCAGTCGAACTGCAGCCAGTCGCGGTCGGGCCGCATGCCGCCGTAGCGGATCAGGTTGCGCGCGTCCTGCATCGAGAACAGGTTCTCGCCGGTGGCCATCGGGCCGTCGTAGTGCTCGGCCAGCTTCGCCTGCAGTTCGTAGTCGAGCGGGTCGCCGGCTTCCTCGTACCAGAACAGCGGGTACTGCTTCAACGCCTTGGCATAAGCGACCGCGGTCTCCAGGTCGAAGCGGCCGTTGGCATCCACCGCGAGCTGGCAGCCGGGCGGCAGCATCTTCAGCACGGCTTCGATGCGCTGGCAGTCGTCGGCCAGCGGCGCGCCGCCGATCTTCATCTTGACCACCGTGTAGCCGCGGTCGAGGTAACCCTTCATCTCAGCCGTCAGGCCTTCGATGCCCTTGCCGGGGTAGTAGTAGCCGCCGGCGGCATAGACGAACACCTTGGGGTTGGCAACCACGCCCTGGCGCTCGGCCAGCAGGCGGAACAGCGGCTTGCCGGCGATCTTGGCCGTGGCGTCCCACACCGCCATGTCGATGGTGCCGACCGCCACCGAACGTTCGCCGTGGCCGCCGGGTTTCTCGTTCTTCATCGCGGTGGCCCAGACCTTGTGCGGGTCGAGGTTGTCGCCGGTCGCATCGGTCAGGCTGTCGGCCGCGGCTTCGAGGATGCGCGGCGCGAAGCGTTCGCGGATCAGCCCACCCTGGCCGTAACGGCCATTGGAGTTGAAGCCGTAACCGACGACCGGCCTGCCGTCGCGGATGACGTCGGTGACCACGGCCACCAGGCTCAGGGTCATCTTGGAGAAATCGATGAACGCGTTGGCGATCGGCGAGGCGATGGGAGCGGTGCGTTCCAGGATGTTGACGATGCGCATGGGAGGTCTCTTTCGTTGGAAACTCGTTGGAAGAAGAGCAGGACGGGCGTGATCCTATCGCCGCACCAGAAATCTCTGAAGTGGTATTCTTTCGCTTCAGGCATGCCGATCGGAGATGTCTGTTTATCTGCCCACCCCACCCGCCATGCGCGCCTTCGACCCGGTCTCCCTGCGCCTGTTCATCGCCGTCTGCGAAGAGCGCAACATCGCCTCGGCCGCCCAGCGCGAAGCCATCGTGCCCTCGGCCGTCAGCAAGCGCATCGCGCAGATGGAAGAGCAGACCGGCACGCAGCTGCTCGAACGCGGTCGCCGCGGCGTGGCCATCACCCCGGCCGGCGAGACGCTGTGGCGTTATGCCCGCGAATCGCTGCAGCTGATGGACCGCATGCAGGCCGAGCTGGGCGCGTTCGCCGACGGTGTGCAAGGTCACGTGCGTGTGTTCGGCAGCATGTCGGCCGTGGCGCAATTCCTGCCCGAAGACATCGGCGCGTTCGCGCGGGCCTACGACCGTGTGCGGGTGAGCTTCGAGGAGCGCGAGATCTGGGAGGTGGTGCGCGGTGTCGAGGAAGGCCGGGCCGACATCGGCGTGTGCTGGGACGCCGTCGACCTGCGCAAGCTCCGCAGCTTCCCCTACCACGCCGACCAGCTCGCCGCCGTGCTCCACCCCAGTCATGCGCTGGCGCAGCGCCGGTCGATCGCGTTCGAGGACACGATCGACTACGAGCACGTCGACATCGTCGCGCGCAGCATCATGAAGGCCACGCAGCAAGGCCATGCGGCGGCGGCGGGCAAACGCATGCGCTACCGCATCCAGGTGTCGACGGTCGATGCCGCCTGCCGCATCGTGGCGGCCAATCTGGCATTGGCGATCGTGCCGCGCGAGGAGGCCAGCGCGATCCAGCAGGCGCTGGGCCTGGTGGTGCTGCCGCTGCGCAACGCCTGGGCCAGCCGCAAGTTCGTGGTCGCGGTGCGCGATGAGGCGACGCTCAGCGTGCCGGCCCGGCTGCTGGTCGACAGCCTGCGCGCCAGTGCGCGCGCAGGCCGGGCCAACAGAGCCGCCGCGGCACGTTGACGCTGCTTACACTACGCCGATGCGAAACCTCCTGACCCATGGCGCCGTGGCGCTGCTGCTGGCCGGAAGCGCCGCCGCGCTGGCGCAGACGCCCCCGGCCGCGATACGCCTGGTCGTGCCGTTCGCCCCCGGCGGCGCGCAGGACGTGATCGGCCGCTACCTGGCCGAGAAGCTCGGCCCGCGCCTGGGCACGACCGTGATCATCGACAACAAGGCCGGCGCCGGCGGCATCATCGCCGCCGACCAGGTGGCCAAGGCTGTGCCCGACGGCAACACGCTGCTGCTGGCCACCGGCGGGGCCATCTCGATCGCGCCGCATCTGCAGGCGAAGCTGCCCTACGACCCGCGCCGCGACTTCGCCGCTGTGGCGATGGTGGCCGACACGCCGATGACGCTGTCCACCGGCGCGCAGAGTCCGTACAAGACCGTCGCCGACGTGGTGCGCGAGGCCCGCGCCCGGCCCGGCCAGCTGGCCTACGCGTCGACCGGGCCGGGCACGGTGTCGCACCTGACGGGAGAGCTGTTCGCGCAGAGCGCCGGTATCCACCTGCTGCATGCGCCCTACCGCGGCGCGGCACCGGCGATCAGCGATCTGCTCGGCGGGCAGATCCCGTTGATCGTCACCAGCACCGCGTCGATCGACCCGCACGCCGAATCCGGCAAGGCGCGGGTGCTGGGCACCTTCACGGCCCAGCGCGTGGAGCAGTTCAAGGACGTGCCGACGATGGCCGAAGCCGGCGTCAAGGGGCTGGAGGTGCCGGTATGGGTCGGCGTGATGGCACCCGCCAAAACGCCGGCCGACAAGGTCGAACGCCTGGCCGCCGAGCTGATGGCGATCTGCCAGTTGCCCGAGACCCGCAGCCGCTTCAAGGCGCTGGGCGCCGAGACGGTCTGCGCCGGCCCGAAGCCGTTCGACAAGGTGGTGGCCGACGACTACCAGCGCTGGGGTGCGGTGATCAAGGCCGCCAACATCACCGTGACGAACTGAGGCCGCGGGGCATGCGGGTCGCCATCGCCGGCGCGGGCGCCATCGGTCTGGCCAGCGCCGCCTGGCTCGCGCATGCCGGCCATGCGGTGGCGCTCTGGTCGCCCCGAAGCGCGTTGCCCGAGGGACCTGTGCACTGCACCGGCCTGCTCGATGCCGCTCTGCCGGTCGAACACGCCGCGACACCCGCCGCCCTGGTGCGCGAGGCCGACGTGGTGATCGTGGCCGCGCCACTGCCGGCGCACCGCGCCCTCATGGATGCACTGCTGCCGCACCTGCAAAGCGGCCAGACGGTGCTGGTCAGCGCGATGGGCTCGCTGTCGGCGCTGTACCTGTTCGAGCGGCTGCGTGCCGCCGGCCGGGCCGTGACGGTCGTGAGCCTGAGCACGACGGCGCTGACTGCGCGCCGCGGCGGCCCGGGCCGGGTGCAGATCATGACGCGGCGTGCACACCTGGGCCTGTCGGCGCTGCCGCGTGCGCGGGAAGGCGAGGCGCTGGCCTTGTGCGGCGCGCTGTTCGGCCCGGTCTTCAGCGTGCAGGGCAATGCACTGTCCACGGCCTTGTCGAACACCAACCCGATCGCGCACGTGCCGCTGGTCGTCGCGAACTGGACGCGGCTGGAGCGCGCCGAGGCCTGGCCGCAGTACCACTACATGACGCCGCGCGTGTCGGACGTGATCGAGCGGCTGGACGCCGAACGCCAGGCCGTCGCCAGCGCCTTCGGGCTGCAGGTGCACGGCATCGTGCAGCACTTCGCGCAGTCGTTCGGCACCCGCGCGCCCACACTGGCCGGCATCGCGGCCGAGCTGCACGCGGCACGCGGCGGCCCGCCGGGGCCGACCTCGATCGCCACGCGTTACCTGTCGGAAGACGTTCCCTTCGGTCTGGTGTTCCAGGCCGCCTTGGGCCGCGTGGCGGGGGTGGCGACGCCAGCGACGCAGACCACGGTCGAGATGGCGACGCTGCTGGCCGGCACCGAGGCGATCGGCACCAACGATCTGCTGGAGCCGCTGGGGCTGGCCGACACCACGGCTGCCGCGCTGCGCGCACGCGCCGACGCCTGAGGCACCCCCCTCAACGCCTTCAACAGCGGCAGACGCTTGCGCGGGGTCAGGCCGCCCGCGGCTTCACCCGTGACGCGGCCAGCTTCGCGTGCACACGCGCCTGCTCCACGTCGGCATCGCAGGCCAGCGCCACGCCCATGCGGCGCTTGACGAAACTCTCGGGCTTGCCGAACAGCCGGATGTCGGTGCGCGGCACGCGCAACGCATCGGCCACGCCGTCGAACACGATGCCCGTGGCATCGACGCCGCCGTAGATCACCGCGCTGGCGGCCGGGCTCTTCAGCGTGGTGTCGACCGGCAGGCCGAGGATCGCGCGCGCATGCAGCTCGAACTCGTTCTGCCATTGCGAGGCCATCGTCACCATGCCGGTGTCGTGCGGGCGCGGGCTGACCTCGCTGAACCAGACCTGCGCACCCTTGACGAACAGCTCGACCCCGAACAGGCCCTGGCCGCCCAGGTTGTCGGTCACGGCCCGGGCGATGTGGCGCGCGCCCTGCAGTGCGTCCGGGTGCATCGGGTGCGGCTGCCAGCTCTCCACGTAGTCGCCGCTCACCTGCACGTGGCCGATCGGGTCGCAGAACTGCGTCTCGACCTGGCCATCGGCGCCGAGCGCGCGCACGGTGAGCAGCGTGATCTCGTAGTCGAAGTCGATGAAGCCCTCGACGATCACGCGGCCCGGGCCGACGCGGCCGCCCGCCATCGCGTAGTCCCAGGCCTTCTGCACGTCGGCAGGGCCGTCGATCTTGCTCTGGCCCTTGCCCGAGCTGCTCATCACCGGCTTGACGATGCAGGGGTAGCCGATGCCCTTGCCGTTCTCGCCGTCGATCGCAGCCTGCAGCTCGGCCAGCGAGTCGCAGAACTTGTAGGGGCTGGTCGGCAGCGCCAGGGTCTCGGCGGCCAGCCGGCGGATGCCTTCGCGGTCCATCGTCAGGCGTGCCGCACGCGCCGTCGGGATCACCCGTACCACGCCTGCGGCCTCCAGCTCTTCGAGCATCGGCGTCGCGATGGCCTCGATCTCGGGCACCACGAGCTGCGGGCGCTCACGCTCGATCAGGGCCTTCAGCTGCGCGGGATCGCTCATCGTGATCGTGCGCGCGTGGTGCGCAACCTGCTGGCCGGGCGCGTGGTCGTAGCGGTCGACCGCGATGGTCTCGACACCGAGCCGCTGCAGCGCGATCAGCACTTCCTTGCCGAGCTCGCCCGAGCCGAGCAGCATCACCTTGGTGGCGGAGGGAGAGAGCGGGGTACCGAATGTGGTCATGGCAGCGTGGCGAAGTGGAGGGGCGTTGGAGAGACCGGAGAGCGCGCTTCAGGCCTTGGCGACGTTGGGCACCACGCCGGTAGCGCGCAGCATCGGCAGCTTGCGCTGCACGAACAGCACCGCCAAGCGGCCGAGTTCGGCCAGATTGTCGGCGGCCGTGGTCAGCGGGCGGCCGTCGCGCAGCAGGGTCTGCCCCTGCGGGCCCAGCACCTGCCAGACCAGCGCGGCGAGATCCGCCGGCTGGCGCGCGGGGTCGAGCGACGCATAGAGAAACAACTGCTCGATGCGGTTCAGCGTCACCGCGCCGCCCGTCAGCGGGCAGGCCAGCTGCTGCACGTCGCCGCGGCCCAGCGCCTTTTCGAGCAGGTAGAGGTTGAGCCGGTCCGACTGTGCCTTGACCGCCGGCGTGACGTCGCCGGCCTGCACCAGCGCAAGGTCGCCTTTGGCAACCAGCACCATCACGGCTTCGGCGATCTGCGGCAACTGCACGGCGGTGCCGGCGAACACCTGCTCCAACGCGGCGAGGCTGCGCGGCAGGTGGTCGTGCAGCGCGTCGAGCACGGTGCCGAACAACTGCGGCGTAAGGCGGATCGCGCCCCGCGCCGTTGACACCGTGTCGGCCACCTCGGCACGCGGCGTCAGCAGCACGACGCTCAGGCCGCGCAGCGCCTGGCCCTGTTCGATCGGATCGAGCTGGTGCGCGCCCTTGACCCAGTAGTCCTGCCGGAACTGCTGGTTCACGCAGAAGTCGCGCACCGATTCACGCAGCACCGGGTCAGCAACACTCTGCACCAGGGTCTGCTGGGCCGGCGTGAGGCTCAGGTGTTCGACCTCGTGGTGCGCCGAGCATGCATACCGCAGCTTGGCCGGGGCCAGCGCCGAAGCCATCTCGGCGAACGACATCGGGCGCCAGCTGGCGTTGAAGTATTCGTGGGCCAGGTAGTGCGGGTCCTGGGTCTTCAGCAAAGCGATCAACGGCACGACCGACGGGTTGGCACGCATGAAGGCCGGGTCGGCCGCGGCCAGCTGCTCCAGGAAGGCGATCGCGCCTTCGATGCGCTGGCGCAGGCCCTGCCCTGCCGCGGCCATGCGCTGCACATGCTGCGTCGCCAGCTCGCGCAGCGGAATCGTGGAGGCCCAGCCGGGCTGCGTGTTGTAGCCGGCATAGACCACGCCGCCCACGCGCAGCTTGCGGCGGATGAAGTCGATGATCAACGCACGGTTGGCGTCCGACACCCAGCTCCAGACCCCGTGCAGGCCGATGAAATCGAAGTCGGGCAGATCGGTGCGGACGCAGAACTCGGCGAAGGCCTCGTCGGTCAGCGCCGCGCCACTGCCCGATGCGGCAGCGAGTGCACGCGCCCGCAGCGCCTGGTCGGGGTTGAAGTCGTTGCCATGCCAAGCCACGGCCGACGCGGCGGCATGGATGTTGACGCTCAAGCCCTGGCCGAACCCGAGATCGCAGGCGGTGCGGACCTCCGGCGGCGCCAGGCCGGCCACCACGAAGGGAAGCCGCAGTCGCCCCGGATGCAGCGCAGCGATGTAGTCGTGCGGATAGGCCAGTTCGGCAACGTAACCTTCGGTCCAGTGGGCGTCCATGGGGGGTGGATTCTATCGACGTGCCCACGGCCGGCCAGGGCAGGTCTCACGATTCGTATCGTGTTGTAGCAACTCGTTTTCACCGCGTTTCCACTCACGCTGCGGCACGATCGTGTATGCCATGATGCCTCGTCATGACCGACGTCAAGGACCAGAGCAACCCCGGCCAACGCCTCGCGGACGAGCGCCGGCTGTGGCGCATGCTGGCCACGGCGCTGGGGCTGCTGCTGGCGGCGATGCTGGCCAATTTCGGCTACTCGCTGTGGACCGACCGCAAGGATCGCCTGCGCGATGCCGAGAAGACCACGGTCAATCTGGTGCGCACGATCGAAGAGCAGACCGCCAACATGGTCAACGCCGCCGAGTTCAGCCTGAGTTCGGCCGAGCGGCGCATCAACCGCATTCCCGAGGCGGAGCGCAGCACCGGCCCGGCGGCGCAGGAGGTGCTGCTCGACAACCAGCGCGCGATGCCGTTCGCTCGCGCGGTGTTCTTCCTTGATGCCCTGGGTCGCGTGCTGTACGACTCGCAGCGTTTTCCCGCCGTGCCCACCGACTATGCGGACCGCGATTTCTTCCGCGTGCACCGCGATGCCACTGCTGCCGGCTCGTTCATCGGTGCGCCCGCCCCGGGTGCCGGCCCGGCCGAAAACTTCATCAGCGTGAGCCGCAGGCTCGAAGGACCCGATGGCACGTTTGCCGGCGTGGCGGTGGTGGCGATCGACCCGCAATACCTGATGCGCTTCTACAAGACGGTGGACGTCGGCGCCACGGGAGCGATCGGCCTGTTCCTGCGGGATGGCGCCTTGCTCGCGCGCTCGCCCGCGGCCGATGCCAACGCCCTCGCTGGGCTGGCCAACAGCGAGCTGTTCCGCCGTTACCTGCCGCAGGCGCGCAGCGGCAGTTTCGTCACGACTTCGTCGCTCGACGGCATCGAGCGCATCGTCAGCTACCGGCAGTTGCCGACACGACCGCTGGTGGTGACCACCGGGCTCGGCACGCAGGAGGTGATGGAGGGCTGGGCCTCGCGGGCGTGGGCGTATGCGACGGTCGCGCTGCTGCTGCTGGCGCTGGTCGTGCGGCTGGGCGACCTGGTGTTCCGCGAACTGCTGCGCCGCGAACAGCTGACCGACGTGCTGCGCAAAAGCGAACAGGACCTGTCGGCGATGCTGGTCGAACTGCGCATCTCCGCCATCGCCTTCCAGACCCACGAGATGATCGCCATCACCGATGCCGAGCGGCGCATCGTGCGTGCCAACGACGCCTTCTCGCGCGAGACGGGCTACGCGCCCGGGGAACTGATCGGCCGCTCCGCGTCGATGTTGCAGGCACGCTCGCCGGAGCACGACAAGGTCTTCTACGCACAGCGCCGCGAGACGCTGGAACGCAAGGGCACCTGGCAGGGCGAGGTGCTGTGCCGGCGCAAGGACGGCAGCCAGTTTCCCGCGCGCATGACGGTGACCGCCGTGGTCGACCCCGCGCAGCAGGTGACGCACCATGTCAGCGTGCTGTCCGACATCACCCGCGACAAGGAGAACGAGCAGCGCATCCACCGGCTGGCCTTCTACGATCCGCTGACCAACCTGCCCAACCGCAGCCTGCTGCGCGACCGGCTGCGCCAGGCGCTGGTGCGCGCCGCGCGCGACCGCAGCCACGGTGCGCTGCTGTTCCTCGACCTCGACAACTTCAAGACGCTGAACGACACACGTGGCCATGGCGTGGGCGACATGCTGCTGGTCGAGGTGGCGAACCGGCTGCGCCACGGCGTGCGCGCCAGCGACACGGTGGCGCGGCTGGGCGGCGACGAGTTCATCGTGCTGCTGGGCGACCTAAGCCCCGATCCGCTGCAGGCGCCGATGGAGGCGCGCGACCTGGCGCGCAAGCTGCTGGACAGCCTGAACCGTGCCTTCGTGCTGGCCGACCTGTCGCACCACAATTCGGCCAGCATCGGCATCGCCGTGTTCTGCGACGCGCCGGTCGATGTCGACGAACTGCTGCGCCAGGCCGACCTGGCGATGTACCAGGCCAAGTCGGCCGGCCGCAATGCGATGCGTTTCTTCGACGTCGGCATGCAGCACGCGCTGCAGGACCGCGTGGCACTGGAGGCCGAGCTGCGCGAGGCACTGCAGCGCCAGGAGCTTCAACTGCACTACCAGCCGGTGGTGCGCAACGACGGCCTGGTAACAGGCGCCGAAGCGCTTGCGCGCTGGCCGCACGCGGTGCGCGGGATGGTGCCGCCCAGCCAGTTCATCGCGCTGGCCGAGGCCGCAGGCCTGATCGTGCCGCTCGGCCAATGGGTGCTGCACACCGCGTGCCGGCAACTGGCCGCGTGGGGTGCGCATGCGGCGTCGGCCCGGCTGTCGCTGTCGGTCAACGTCAGCGCGCACCAGCTGCGCGAGAACGACTTCGTCGACAAGGTGTTCGCCGCCGTCGAGGCCACGGGGGCCGACCCGACCCGCCTGGTGCTCGAACTCACCGAGTCGGCGCTGGCGCACGATGTCGACGACGTCGTCGCCAAGATGCAGGCTTTGCGGGACAAGGGCATCCGCTTCTCGCTGGACGACTTCGGCACCGGCTACTCGTCGCTCAGCTATCTGCGCCGGCTGCCGCTCGGCCAGGTCAAGATCGACCAGTCCTTCGTGCGCGACGTGCTGGACGACCCGAACGATGCCGCCATCGCCCGCACCATTGTGCTGCTGGGCCAGAGCCTGGGGCTCGACGTGGTCGCCGAGGGCGTGGAGACCGATGGGCAGCGGCAGTTCCTGCTGGACAGCGGCTGCACCAACTACCAGGGCTACCTGTTCAGCAAGCCGTTGGCGATCGCCGATTTCGATGCGTTCGTGATGCAGCCCGCCATCTAGTACGCGTACGGGTACTCCGAACGGAGCACGCCCACGGGCATGTGCCTGCAACGCAGGCTTTCGAGAATGAAATTTTCATTCTCGAGCCTCACGATGCTGCAAAACAAATCACGCAGAAGCTTCCTGGGGGCCGCCGCCCTCGGCCTTGCATCCCCTTCGTTCGCCGCCACCATTGCACGCGCGCTGGCCACACCGGCCAACCGGGTCACCGGCGGTCTGGGCGACATCGAGCACATCGTGTTCCTGATGCAGGAGAACCGCTCCTTCGACAGCTATTTCGGCACGCTCCCCGGCGTGCGCGGCTTCAACGATCCGCGCGCCATCATGCTGCCGTCGGGCAAGCCGGTCTGGTACCAGCCCAATGGCTCCAGCTACGTGCTGCCCTACCACTTCGACATCCGCAACACCGATGCGTTGCGGGTGGGCCTGAACCATTCGTGGAAGGGTTCCGAGACGACCTGGAAGGACTGGAATGCGTGGGTGCCGCAGAAAACCTCGCGCACGATGGGTTTCTTCAACCGTGCGGACCTGCCGTTCTACTACGCGGTGGCCGATGCGTTCACCGTCTGCGACGACTACCACTGCTCGATCTTCGGCCCGACCGACCCGAACCGCTTCTACGCGCTGACCGGCAGCTCGAACAGCAGCAACATGACTGGCCTGCAGAACGGCAGCCTCTACAACGTCAACAACGGCACCTACAACGCGGACATCGCCAACGACACCAGCGCCCAGGGGCTGGCCTGGCAGACCTACGCAGAAGTGCTGGAAAGCCAACAACGTCAGCTGGAAGGTCTACCAGGAATGGGACAACTACGGCGACAACTATCTGCAGTACTTCAAGAACTTCCGGGTCGATGCCAACGGCAAGAAGCTGACGGCTGCATCGCCGCTGTACCGCAAGGGCCGCGCGATGTCCCCGGGCTCCACCGCGGCCAACGCCAGCGGCACGACCAACCAGTGGCTGATCGACGACTTCGCCGCCGACGTGAAGGCCGGAACGCTGCCCCAGGTCTCCTGGATCTGCGCCTCCACCGAGTATTGCGAACACCCTTCGGAGACGCCGAACGCCGGCGAGAACTTCACGGCACGGCTGCTGGCCGCGCTGGTGGACAACCCCGAGGTCTGGTCGAAGACGGCCTTCATCATCACCTACGACGAGAACGACGGCTTCTTCGACCATATGCCGTCGACGATGGCGCCGCTCAACACGGACCGTGGCCGCACCACGCTCGCTGACGCCACCATCGGCGAGGTCTACAACAGCCAGCCCATCGGACTGGGTCCGCGCGTGCCGACGATGGTGCTGTCGCCGTGGAGCAAGGGCGGCCGGGTGTGCTCGCAACTGTTCGACCACACCTCGCTGGTCCGCTTCGTCGAGGAGTGGCTGGTGCAAGGGCCGCGGTCTGCCACGCAGCAGCGTCCAGTGCCCCAACATCTCCCCGTGGCGCCGCGCGGTCTGCGGCGACCTCACCAGCGCCTTCAATTTCGCCAACCCGGACGCGACCTGGCCTGGCTCCGTGCCCAGCACCGCCCTGTACTTCAAGGATTGGGGTTCGGCCTCCGCGTTGCCTCCGGCGACGCAGACACTGCCGCAGCAGGAGACGGTAGCCGAAGCCCGGCCGGCCTGCCCGCTGCCCTACCAATCGGCCGTCAGCGGCGCGGCGGTGGGAACGGCCCAGCAGTTCGCATTGGGTTTCGCCAACCACGGCACCGCCGCCGCGGCCTTCATCGTCTATTCGGGTCTGCGCACCGATGGTCCGTGGCACTACACCGTGGAGCCGGGCAAGCAGATCGACAACGAAGTGTGGAACTGGAGCGCCGGCAAGTACCACCTGAGCGTCGCCAGCCACAACGGCTTCCTGCGCGAGTTCACCGGTCGGTTCGATACGCCGTCGCGGTCGACCGTGGTCAGCTTCGAAGAAGAGATCGACGTGCAGAACATCCGCGTGCGGATCGACAACAACGGCACGGCGAGCTGCAGCTTCAAGATCGTCGACAACGCCTATGGCGACCCGGAGGTGCTGCACATCGACGTCGGCGCCGGACAGTCGCGGACCTTCGCCAAGAACGTCGCCGCCAGCCATGGCTGGTACGACCTGGGCATCACCGTCGATGGCGACGACACCTACTGGCGCCGCCTGGCCGGCCACATCGAGGGCGCGGGTCTGGACTTCACCGACCCGGTGCTGAATGGCCTGGCACACGCGGTTCCTTCGCCGCTGCCCGGATCGACCACGACACCGCCCGCGCCGGTGACGTTCACCGCCACGGCCAGCGTGATCCGCGTCGGCGACAGCGTCGGGCTGACCTGGAAGAACCTGCCCGCCGGCACCAAGCACTGGATCGGCGCCTACAAGGTCGGCCAGACGCCCGGGGTCACCGGCTCCCTGAAATGGAACTACGTGTCCGGCGCATCGGGCACGCAGCAGTTCGGTGGCTTGGCCGAAGGCAGCTATTTCCTCGGCCTGTTCCTGGACGATGGGTATGGCGAAGCCGCACCCCGCCTGCCGGTGCGCGTGGTGAAGCGCGGCGACGTGAACGGCGACGGCGCCATCACGGCCGCGGACCGCGATGCCTTGCGCGGCGCCCTCAACACCTGTGAAGGGCAACCACGCTACCAGGCACTGGCCGACTTCGATGGCGACAAGTGCATCACCCAGGCCGACTACCAGCGCTGGTACGAAATCTTCGCCGCGCAGTAAGCACGACCGATCCACGAACCTTTCATCAAGTCCCTCCCCATGACGAACTTCAGATCCCTGCTCACCGCCCTTTTGCTCGGCCTCACCGCCTTCACCAGCTCCGCCTCCGTCGTCCACCTGACGACCGAAGGCAACCTGGCGGTGGGCAGCAGTATCTCGGTCCAGATGGACCTGGACCAGCCCTTCGACGGCCTCGCCGCGGGGGCGAAGCTGCTGAGTTTCGGCTTCACGCTGAACTACGACGCCAGTGCGCTCAAGCTCAGCAGCTTCGTGCCCGATACCGGTTGGGACGACGACAGCGTGTTCCTCGATCCCGGGCAGTTCGGCGCATCGCACTTCCCGGGGCTGGCGAACAGCGGCCAGTCGTCGCTGCACCTCGCCACCTTCACGTTCGAAGTACTGGCCGCCGGACCGACGCTGCTCGACTTCTCCAGCGACCCAGCCGACTTCAATACGGGGCTGTACTACTCCGGCGAACTCGGCGCGCGGCCTTTCGCGGCCAGCCTGGTCGTTCCGATCGCCGAAGTGCCCGAGCCCGCCAGCATCCTGTTGCTGGTGGCCGGCCTGTTCGGTCTCGGCCTGGTGCGCCGGCGCACCATCTGACGGGGCGCGGGCGCACGGCAAGTCTGCACCTGGCGCAGGCTTGCCCGCGTGCAAACCACACCGCACAATGCGGCCCATGGAACCGTCTTCTTCGGCAACGCAAGTGCCACGTGCTGACGCCGGCAGCATCCGTGTCGGCGTCGGCGGCTGGACCTTCGAGCCCTGGCGCGACAATTTCTTTCCCAAGGGCCTGCCACAGCACCAGGAGCTGGCCTATGCCAGCCGGCGGCTGACAGCGATCGAGATCAACGGCACCTACTACAGCACACAGTCGCCGAAGAGCTTCAGGAAGTGGCATGACGAGACGCCGGAGGGTTTCGTGTTCTCGCTCAAGGCCAACCGTTTCGCAACCAACCGGCGCGTGCTGGCCGAGGCCGGTGAATCGGTGCAGCGTTTCATCGGCAGCGGCTTGGCAGAACTCGGCCCCAAGCTCGGGCCTATCGTCTGGCAGTTCGCGCCAACCAAGCAGTTCGACCCGGTCGACTTCGAGGCCTTCCTGCAACTGCTGCCTGACAAGGTGGACGGCCTGCCTCTGCGGCACGTGATGGATGTGCGCCACCCCAGCTTCATGGTGCCGGCGTATCTGGCGCTGGCGCGGCGCTACCGGTGTGCAACCGTGTTTGCGGACTCGGACAAGTTTCCGTCGTTTGCCGACCTGACATCGGACTTCGTCTACGCGCGCTTGATGCAGAGCAGTGCCGATTGCAGCACCGGCTACCCGACGGAGGTGATCGGGCGCTGGGCCGGTGTGGCGCGGGACTGGGCGCGCGGGACGACACCTGCCGGGGCGCCCCTGGTCGAGCCGGCCTCTGCAACCGACACCGGGCCGCGCGACGTGTTCATGTTCTTCATCAACGGCGCGAAGGAACGTGCGCCGGCCGCGGCGCAAACGCTCCTGGAGCAGTTGGGCTTCCAGCCGCCGACCGCGTAGCCCACCGCGCGCTACGCGCCCGCCACGGCATCAGGCCAAGGTCAGCGGGATGCGTTGCAGCCGTTGGCCCGTCGCGGCGGCGATGGCATTGGCCAGTGCCGGTGCGATCGGCGCCATCGGCGTCTCGGATGCGCCGTTCGGCTCGGCCTCCGACGGCACAAAATGCGCCTCGACCTTCGGCATCTGGTGCATGCGCAGCACGTGGAAGTCATTGAAGTTGCGTTGCTGCACCAGGCCGTCGACAAAGGTGATCTCGCTCAGCAGCGCCGAAGACAGACCGAAGGCCACGGCCCCTTCGATCTGCGAGCGCACGTTGTCGGGGTTGACCACGGTGCCGCAATCGACCGCGCAGACCACGCGGTCGACCTGGATGCTGTTGTCGGCGGCGACCGTGACCTCGATCACCGCCGCCGCGTAGGCACGGTGTGCCGGCGACACGGCCACGCCTCGCCCGCGGCGCGTGCCGGGCTTGCCGGGTGCGAGCGGCCGGCTCCAGCCGGCTTGCGCGACCGCCAGATCGAGCGCCGCCAGCGCGCGCGGCGATTTGCCAAGCAGGGCACGCCGGAACACGACCGGATCGGCGCCCGCCAGCGAGGCCAGCTGGTCGACCGTCGACTCCACCGCGAAGCTGTTGTGGAACGTGCCCGAGCTGCGCAGCCACGAGGCCAGCACCGGCAGCTTGGGTGAACGCACGTCGGCGAAGAAGTTCGCGATGTCGTAGGGCTGGTCGAAGCCGCCTTCGACCGACATGATGTCGACGCCACCCTGGACCATCGGCGCCATCGCCGTGCTGGCCAGGATCGATTGCCCGGCCATGCGGTGGCGCCAGCCGACGATGCGCCCCTGCGCGTCGAGGCCGGCCTCGATGCGGTGGACGAAGGCCGGACGGAAGTAGCTGTCGGCGCTGGCCATGTCGTCTTCGCGCGTCCAGACCACCTTCAACGGCGCGCCCTGCGCCTTCATTGCGCGGGCGATGCTCACGGCCTCGATGTGGGCCTGCGTGTGCGGCTGGGCCCGGCGGCCGAAGCTCCCGCCGACCGTCATCATGTGCAGGCGCACCTTCTCGGGCGGCAGGTTGAACACATGGCTGAGCGTGGGCTGGTCCATCAGCTGCATCTGCGGCCCGCCCCACAGGTCGAGCCCGTCGTCGCTCAGGCGCACGACGACGTTCATCGGCTCCATCGTCGCGTGCGCGAGGTAGGGCACGGTGTACTCCATCACCACCTTCTTCGCGGCGCCGGCCAGTGCGGCACCGGCATCGCCTCGCTGGCCGGCGACGGCCCCCGGTTCGGACAGGCTGGCCGCCAACTGCTGCACGATGGCATCGGAGCTGTGGCGCGAGGCGGCGCTGTCGCCCCAGACGACGTTCAGCGCATCGCGGCCGCGTTTGGCGCTCCAGAAATCGGTGGCGATCACGGCCACGCCGTTCTGCAGTGGCAGCACCTCGCGCACCCCCGGCATCGCCAGGGCCGCCTGCGAATCGAAACGCAGGGGTTTGCTGCCGATGCGCGCGGGCCGCGCCACCACGGCCGTCAGCATGCCGGGCAGGTGCACATCCTGCGGGTACTGTGCCGTGCCTTCGACCTTGGAGCGCGAATCGACGCGCGGGAAGTGCTTGCCGATGAAGCGGAACTGGCGTGCGTCCTTCAGCACGACCTTGGTCGGCACCGGCTGCCGCCCCGCGTCGGCGGCCAGCGCGCCCAGCGTCGCCTGCCGGCCGCTGGCGGCGTGGCGCACCACGCCATCGGCCAGCGTCAGGCTGGTCGCGTCGACCTGCCAGCGGGCGGCGGCGGCCGCCAGGACCATCTGGCGGGCGGCGGCGCCCCCGCTGCGGTAGGCCATCCACGAGGACTGCATGCCGGTCTGCCCGCCGGTGCCCATCGGGCCGCCCATCAGGAAGTTGGGGTAGCGCATCAGGTCGGACGGCGCCGGCTCGACGCGGATCTGCTGCCAGCTGCAGTCGAGCTCCTCGGCCACCAGCGTGGCCAGGCCGGTGTAGGTGCCCTGGCCGGACTCCAGGTGCTTGCAGATCACGACCACCGTGTTGTCGGCCTCGATGCGCACGAAAGCCTGCGGATCGGGCCGGGCGGGTGGTGGCGGCGCGCCGCCCTCGCCGCGGGCCTCCTGCGCGTGCACGGCCGCATGGGGCAGCACGATGGCGAGGGCCAGACCGGCGCCCGACTGCAACAGACGGCGGCGGCTCAGGTTGACGATGCGGATACCAGACGTGGGGATGCTCATGTTGTGTTCTCCGTGGGCCGGCGCACCGGGCGCCTGCCGGGCTGGCGTTCAGCCGTTCAAGGCCTTGGCGGCGCGGTGGATGGCCGCACGGATGCGGTGGTAGGTGCCGCAGCGGCAGAGGTTGCCGCTCATCGCTTCGTCGATGTCCTGGTCGGTCGGGCGGGGGTTGTGCATCAGCAAGGCCGTGGCGGCCATCACCTGGCCGGGCTGGCAGTAGCCGCACTGCACGACGTCGGTATCGATCCAGGCCGCCTTGACGGCCGCAGCCACCGGGCCCGACAGGCCTTCGATCGTCGTGATGCGTGCGTCACCGACTGAGTCGGCCGGCGTCACGCAGGAGCGGATCGCCACGCCGTCGCGGTGCACCGTGCAGGCCCCGCATTCGGCGATGCCGCAACCGTATTTGGCGCCTGTCAATTGCAGCTGGTCGCGCACCAGCCACAGCAGTGGAATGCCGTTGCCGGCATCGGCTTCGACCTGCTGGCCGTTGATGTGGAGTTTCATCGGGGTTCCTTGGACGCGGGGTTTATTTGGGGCACGGCGTACCGGCGGCAGCCCAGCGGCGCAGCGCGGTGGCGAATTCCTGTTGCGAGATCGGCGGCGGCTTGCGGCCGGTACCCGGCTGCCAGGCCCACAGCACCAGCGGGTCGGTCTGCATGTGGTCGACAACCTCTTGTGGCGTCTTGCGGCCGCCGTTGCGTGTGGGGTCGGTCATCACGCCGCAGATCTGCCGGGCGTCGAGGCCGGTCCAGTCCATCGACAGAGGAGGCATGTGCCAGCCGGCGGCGCCGGGCACGATGCCGTTGCCGGTGTTCACGCTCTGGTGGCAGGTCGCGCAGCGCAGCGTGGCGACGCCGTGGCCATCGGCGCCGCGGCGGACCATCTGGTCGTGGCGACGAGGCTGGTCGCTCTGGCGGGGCGCATCGGTGCCATGGCAGTTGGTGCAGCGCGGGCTGGTGACGACCTGGCCGATGGGGCGGTAGATCTCGTCGACGTTGTCGGCATGGGCCGCCGCGAGACCACCGAGCCACAAGGCCATGGAGAGGACGGCCGAAGGCCAGTGTCGGCGGGCACCCGCCTTGGGTATTGCGTGGGTCATGGGGCTTCTCCGCAAAAAAGCGTTGCGCTCTATTTGTGACTGATTGTTATTATTTTGATATTGAGTTTTTACCTCGAATTGATTCAAAACCGATGTACGCAATCAATCGTTACAAGAAAAATCGCACACATCTGTCGACGGCTTTTGGGCCGAGTGGCCTCGATGGCTTGGGCACAATAGGTTATGCCCTCCTCCTTGTTCGAAGCCCATGCGTTGACCAAGCGGTATGGCGACACCACCGTGGTCGATGGCCTCTCATTCGAGATCGCCCCCGGTGAATGCCTGGGGGTGATCGGGCCGAACGGCGCCGGCAAGACCACCACCGTCAAGATGTGCCTGGGGCAGACCCAGCCGGACGCAGGGCGCGTCGTCTACCGGCCCGTGGCGGGTGCGCCGCTCGAGATGCCGCGCGACGCGTTGGCGATCAAGGCAGAGCTGGGCGTGGTCACGCAGTTCGACACGCTCGACCCCGACTTCAGCTGTGCCGAGAACCTGCAGGTCTACGGCCGCTACTTCGGCCTGCCGGCCGCGCAGATCCGCGCCCGCGTGCCCAGGTTGCTGGAATTCGCCGCCCTCACCAGCAAGGCGGACGCCAGACCCGGCGCGCTGTCCGGCGGCATGAAGCGCCGCCTGAGCCTGGCCCGCGCGCTGGTGAACGACCCGCGCCTGCTGCTGCTCGACGAGCCGACCACCGGCCTCGACCCGCAGGCCCGGCACCTGATGTGGGAACGGCTGCAGCTGCTGCTGCAACAGGGCAAGGCGATCCTGCTCACCACCCATTTCATGGACGAGGCCGAACGCCTGTGCTCACGCCTGCTGGTGCTGGACCACGGCCGCAAGATCGCCGAAGGCCGGCCGCGCGACCTGATCGCCGAGCACCTGGAGCCGCACGTGGTCGAGGCCTACGGCATCGGCGCGCAGCATCTGGTCGACGCGCCGGAGCACGCCGCATTGCGCGCCCTGGCGGCCCGCGCGGAACAGAGCGGCGAGACCGTGTTCTTCTACACCGACGATGCGCGACAGCTGCTCGAAGGCCTGGCGGCGCTGCCGCAACTGCGCACACTGCACCGCCCGGCCAATCTGGAGGACCTGTTCCTCAAACTGACGGGCCGGCAGATCCGGGAGGACGCATGAGTTCTGGCATTCCATCCGATCGCCCCGGCATCTGGCGCCCGCCCGAGATTTCCGGTCGCTGGTGGCCGGTGTTCCTGCGCAACCTGCTGGTCTGGCGCAAGCTGGCGATTCCCAGCCTGGTCGGCAACATCGCCGAGCCGCTGATCTGGCTCGTGGCCTTCGGCTACGGCATGGGCGCGCTGGTCGGCCAGGTGCAGTTGGGCGACCAGCGCGTGCCCTACATCCTCTACCTCGCCAGCGGCTCGGTCTGCATGAGTGCGATGAACGCCGCGTCGTTCGAGGCCATGTATTCGGCGTTCTCGCGCATGCACGTGCAAAAGACCTGGGACGGCATCATGAACACGCCGGTCAGCCTCGACAACGTGGTGCTGGCCGAACTGCTGTGGGCGGCGTTCAAGGCAATCTTCACGGTCACCGCGATCCTCGGCGTGATGCTGGCCCTGGGCATCAGCCACAGCCCGAAATTGCTGGTGGCCTGGCCGGTGCTGCTGGCCGCCGGCATCATGTTCTCGAGCATCGCGCTGATCTTCAATGCGCTGGCCAAGGGCTACGACTTCTTCACCTACTACTTCACGCTGGTGCTGACGCCGATGATGTTCCTCTCGGGCGTGTTCTTCCCGCGCGAGCAACTGCCCGAGGCCGTGCGCGCGGTGTCCGACTGGCTGCCGCTGACCAATGCGGTCGAACTGGTGCGCCCGCTGTTCATGGACCAGTGGCCTGCGCATCCGCTGCGCCACGGCCTGGTGCTGGCAGCGTACGCCGTCGGCGGTTTCTGGACCGCGCTGGCCTTGACGCGGCGGCGCTTTCTTGCCTGAATACGGGCTTCGAATCTTCCAGACCCAGCCCTCGTGTCTTCCAGCGCCCTCGCCCTGCTATCACCGGACCGCCTCGAGATGATCGGGCGCGGCGTGTCGGTCATCGTCGCCTCGCGCGATCTCCACCACCGGCCGAGCGTGATGCGCGCGGTGGGCTGCGTGCTGGAGGCCGACGGCACATCCGTCACCGTCTTCCTGCCACGGCCGCAGTCGCGCCAATTGCTGCAGGACCTGTCGGCCACCGGCTGCATTGCCGTGGTGTTCAGCGAGCCCATCTCGCACCGCACGGTGCAGTTGAAGGCGACCACGGTGGCGCTGCGCCCGGCCGTCGCCGCCGACACACCTGCACTCGACCGCTACCTGCGGTCGATGCAGCACGAGGTGGGCCTGGTCGGCTTCAGCCGCGCCTTCGTGGCCGAGATGCTGGCCTACCGGCTCGATGAACTGGTGGCCGTGCGTTTCGTGCCGACACTCGCGTTCGACCAGTCGCCCGGGCCCAGGGCCGGCAGTGCATTGCTGGCGGCGCATGCCACCGAGGCTGCCGCGGCGCCCGCCACGCCCGTCGACCCGGCACGGCCGCCCACGGCCGGCCCTGCACAGCTGTCGGCGACGCAAGCGCAGTCGACCTCGCTTGCCGCGATCCGCCAGTGCCTGGAGGGCATGGTGCCGGCCGTGATGGCCACCTGCTCGGCCGACGGCATGCCCAACGTCGCCTACATCTCGCAGACCTACCACGTGGACGCGCACCGGATCGCGCTGTCGTTCCAGTTCTTCAACAAGACGCGGCAGAACATCCTGGCCAACCCGCACGGCACCGTGCTGGTGCTGGACCCGTACACCGCGCAGTTCTTCCGGCTGCACGTGCGGTACCTGCACACCGAAACCAGCGGCCCGCTGTTCGAAGGCATGAAGGCGCAGCTGGCCGGCATCGCCTCGTACAGCGGCATGGCCGACGTGTTCAAGCTGCTGGGCTCCGACGTCTACGACGTGCCGCTGATCGAACAGCTCGAAGGCAAGGGCCTGCCCGGGCCGGCGCCCCGCCATGGCCTGCTGAACGCATTGCGCCGCTGCAGCGAGCGCATGGCACGCTGCGCGGCGCTGGACGAGCTGCTGACCGCGGTGCTGGCCCACCTGGCCGACCCGATGGATGTGCACCACGCGATGGTGCTGATGCTCGACCGCAGCACGCAGCGCCTCTACACCGTGGCCAGCGCCGGCTACCCGACCTCGGGCGTGGGCTCGGAGATCGCCGTCGGCGACGGCGTCATCGGCGTCGCCGCGCAGCACGACACGCCGGTGCGCATCATGCACATGACGCAGGCCGAGCTCTACAGCAACGCGGTCTGCAGCGCGCTGCAGGCAACCCGGCCGGATGCCGATGCGGAAACCGTGATTCCCTACCCCGGCCTCGCGGCCCCGCACAGCCAGCTGGCGGTGCCGATCGTGTCGACCGGGCGCCTGCTCGGCGTGCTGTTCGTCGAGAGCCCGAGCGACCTCAGCTTCAACTACGAGGACGAAGACATGCTGGTGGCAATCGCCAACCAGCTGGGCGCCGCGATCGAGCTGTTGCAGGCGCCCGAAGCCGCGCCGGCACGCGGACCAGAGCAGCGCGGGCCGGAACCGGCCGCATCCGTGCCGGCGTCGACCACCGTGCCGCCCGCAGCCCCACCCGTCACCGGCTCGGCGCTGCTGCTGCGGCGCTACCGCGCGAACGACAGCGTGTTCATCGGCGACACCTACCTCATCAAGGGCGTTGCCGGTGCCATCTTCTGGAAGCTGCTGCGCGACCACACGCAGCACGGCCGCACCGAGTTCTCGAACCGCGAGCTGCGGCTCGACCCGTCGATCCGGCTGCCCGACGTCGCCGACAACCTCGAGGCCCGGCTGGTCCTGCTGCAGCGCCGGCTGGCCGAGAACAGCCCGCACATCCGCATCGAGAAAACGGGCCGCGGCCGATTCCGGCTGCAGGTGGCGCGCCCGGTCGAACTCAGTGAAGTAGGCTGAGGCCCCTCACAGGCCCAGTGCGCGGGCCAGCTTGCCCCATTCCCTGTCGGTCAGATGCGGGCGCACGGTGTCGATGACCGCGGCGAACGCGGGCGCCGGTGCCTGGGCTTGCATGCCGCGCAGCATGCCGGCACGTTGCGCCGGGTTCATGAACGGCACCATCCAGCGCACGATGTACATCATCTCCTGTGGCGGGATCGAGGCGATCAGCGCGCTCTCGATCGCCATCAATTCGGCGTCGGTGTAGCGCGCCCACAGCACGGCGTTGTGCGCCGTTTCCTCGATGTGCATGTGCTCGAAGTTGTGCGCGATGAACAGCGACAGCTGCTGGTACAGCCCATGCGCCAGCGCGGCGCGCTGCGCGGCCGGGCACGCCAGCAGTTCGCAGATCAGCCCATCCAGGCGCTCGATGTCGCGCAAGTGCGCTTCGTGCTCGTGGCTGATCAGGTCGCTGGAGCCGGCAGCGCGTGCCTCCAGCGCGGGGTGCACGAACGCGTTCTCGTGCTGCAGATGGTCGCGGCAGAACTGGAGCAGTTCGCGCACACGCTGCGCCACGTGGCCGAGTTCCTGGGTATCGTCGGCGTCCATCCGGCCGAGTGTGACCAGCGTGTCGGCCATCAGGGCGCGCGCGGCCTTGTGGATGCCGGCATACATGTCGAAGCGCGGCGGTGCGGGCTGCGCCTGCAGGGTGGAGGCGACGTTGTGCATTTCGTGGGAATCGATCTTCATGGTGTGGTGTCCTAGGGTTCTGGCTCTCTTGCCCCATGCAGGAAAACCATGGGGAGAAGTCTAGAAATTCGGCGCCGACCGCGTTGCTAAGAATTGCTTACGCAGTCCTTAAAGACTTCTTAAAAATCGGGTCACCCGGCTCCTGGCCTAAACTTGCCGCCTCCTCTGCTGAACCCTCCCACCGACCATGAAGACCCGTGCCGCCCTGCTCGAAACCATCGGAGCGCCCGCCCCCTACGCCCAGAGCAAGCCGCTGCGCATCACCGAGGTCGAACTCGCCCCGCCGGGCCACGACGAAGTGCTGCTGCGCATCCGTGCGGCCGGGCTGTGCCACTCCGATCTGTCGGTCATCTCGGGCGACCGTCCGCGGCCGGTGCCGATGGTGCTCGGCCACGAGGCCTGCGGCGAAGTGGTGGCCTGCGGCGCAGGCGTGGGCGACCTGAAGGCGGGCGACCGTGTCGTGCTGGTGTTCATGCCCAGCTGCGGCTGCTGCGTGCCCTGCGCCGAAGGCCGGCCGGCCTTGTGCGAGCCGGGCGCCGCCGCCAATGGCAGCGGCAGCCTGCTGTCGGGCGATCGGCGCCTGAGCCTGGCCGGCCAGCCGGTCAACCACCACCTGGGCGTGTCGTGTTTTGCCGAATACGCGGTGGTCTCGCGCCGCTCCTGCGTCAAGCTCGAAGCCGACATCAGCAACGAACAGGCGGCGCTCTTCGGTTGCGCGGTGCTCACCGGCGTCGGCGCCGTGGTCAATACCGCCCGCGTGCAGGCCGGCCACACGGTGGCGGTGCTGGGCCTGGGCGGCGTCGGCTTCAGCGCGCTGCTGGCGGCCGTGGCCAGTGGTGCGCGCGAAGTGGTGGCGATCGACCTCAACGACGACAAGCTGGCGCTGGCCCGTGAACTCGGCGCCACCGCCACCTTCAATGCGAAGAACGCCGATGCCGGCGACGCGATCCGCGAGACCACCAAGGGCGGCGTCGACTTCGCCTTCGAGATGGCCGGCGCCATCCCCGCGATGGACCTGGCCTGGCGCATCACGCGGCGCGGCGGCAGCACCATCTGCGCCGGCCTGCCCAACCCGGCGCTGCGCTTCCAACTGCCCCCGGTGGCCCTGGTCGCCGAAGAGCGCAGCCTGCGCGGCAGCTACATCGGCTCGGCCGTGCCGACACGCGACATCCCGCGCTACGTCGACCTGTTCCAGCGCGGCAAGCTGCCGGTCGACAAGCTGATGGGCCGGCAGCTGAAGCTGGACGACATCAACGCCGGCTTCGACCATCTCGCCGGCGGCAGCGCGTTGCGCGACGTGATCGTGTTCTGAGCCGCGCAGTCGGCCAGTCGGCCGCATCGCGCCGCCAGCTCATCCCAGTGTGAAGGCCTCGTGCACCGCCGACTGCACGCCGCCGCCGAGCACCGCGCCACCGCCGGCCACGTAGATCCAGTCGCCGATCGCCGTGGCGCCGACCGCGTGGCGCGGGGTGATCATCGGTGCGTGGCGCTGCCAGCTGTCGGTGGCGGGGTCGTAGCTCTCCATCTGGCCGAACACCTTGGCCTGGTGCGGCACGCTTCGTAGACATAGGCATTCGTGTCGGAGCGCCGGTTCTGCTCGAGAAAGCCGCCGAGCGCATACACCAGACCACCGTTCGACGCCACCGCCACGTGGTTGGCACCGCGGGGCAGCGGCGCACCCTGCAACCAGCGGTCGGCCGCCGGATCGTAGATGTGGTGGTAGGCCCGGTTCACCGCACCTTCGCCATACCCGCCGACCACATGCATGCGCCCGGCCGCAGCGGTGGCCCAGGCCATCTCGCTGCGCGGCAGCGGCAGTGCGGCCCGCGCCACCCACCGGCCTGCCGGCCCGGGCGCGGCCGGACTGTCGGTCACACGCTGCGACTCCTGCTCGGGCGTCAGGTGGTGCGGCACGCCGCCCTGGAGCCGGGCAAAGGGGTCGGGCGACGAGGGCGCCGGCGGCAGCGGCGCATGGCCAGCATGCTGGGCCTGTGCAGCACCGGCGAGGGCCGCACCGGCGGCAGTGACGAGAAGATGACGACGTTGCATGCGCGGGATCTCCTGCAGTGGATAGGGTGGCTCGGAATGTCGACCGGCGCCATGGTAGTGATATCCAGGCGGCATTCGGCACATTGACCGTTTGTAGTTTATAAATCACAATCCCGACACGATGACGATGGAGATCCAGCAGACCGAAACATTCCGGCTGTGGGAGGCTCGGTTGAAGGACCGTCGCGCCAGGACCTTGATTGCCGCGCGCCTGTTTCGCCTGGCAGCCGGACTGCCGGGCGATGTCGCTCCGGTCGGCCACGGTGTCAGCGAACTGCGTATCCATCATGGTCCCGGGTACCGGGTGTATTTTCCACAGCGCGGCAACACGCTGGTGGTGCTGCTGTGTGGCGGCGACAAGGCATCCCAACCACGGGACATTGCAACCGCGAAGCGACTCGCCGAAGAATGGAGTGCATGAGATGGCGGAAAAACTGACGACCTACGATCCCGCGGCTGCCTTGGTCGACGACGAAGAAATTGCGGCCTTCATGGCCGACGCACTGGAAACGGGCGATGCGGCCTACATCGCCAAGTCGCTGGGCATCGTGGCCCGCGCCAAGGGCATGGCGCAGATTGCAGGCGCAACCGGCCTGTCACGCGAGCAGTTGTACCGCTCGTTCAGCGAGCACGGCAATCCGACGCTGAAAACAACCTTGGCCGTCATGAAGGCCCTGGGTCTGGACCTGACGGCCAAGCCACACCCGGCTGCGTAGGCGAGCCCATAGTCGGCGCCGCGGCCAACACGACCACCCCCGGCGTCAGCCCGGTGCGTGCGCGATCGCCTCGAAGCCCGGCAGCGTGCGCAGCAGCGCCGTCATCGACTTCGCGGCGAGGGCGGGGACATCGGGGATGTCCACCCACCGGAACTGGTCGACTTCGGGTGTCATCGCCCCCGTGGCGTAGTGCGAGAAATAGCTGGTGCAGCGGCAGCTGGCGATGTCGCAGTCCCGGGTGTGCAGCACGGCCCGGAACAGGTGCAGGTCCTTGCGCGCGTTGTAGGGCAGGCGCCCCAGTTCCTCCAGCACCTGCGCATCGAGCACGATGCCGGTTTCTTCCTGCACTTCGCGCAGCGCCGCGGCACACGGCGACTCGCCCGCCTCGGCGCCGCCCTTCGGGATGTCCCAATGCTTCTGCCCGGTGGCGTGCGCCAGCAGCAACTGGCCGTGCTCGTTGAAGATGAGCACGCCGAACGAAGTCGTTTTCATAGCGATGGATTGTGCGCGACGCACAGAGGAATTGCCCTAGGCCTTGAGCCCCGCACGGCCTGTACCCTTGCATCGCGGTCCGCGCAGCCCATCGCGCCGGATCTCGACGAGCCCCATCCCCTGAGAGGAGACATCCATGCGTGTTCTGCAGAAACTCTGCTGCGCCGGCCTGCTGCTGTGCAGCCTGTTCGCCGTTCCGGCCGCGGCCCAGTCCGACTACCCGAACCGGCCGATCAAGTGGGTGGTGGCCTACCCACCCGGCGGCACCACCGACCTGCTGGCGCGGCTGATGGCGCAATGGCTGTCGCAGCGGCTCGGCCAGCAGGTGCTGGTGGAGAACCGGGCCGGCGGCGGCAACAACATCGGCACCGAATTCGCGATCCGCGCACCGGCCGACGGCTACACCATCTTCCTGGTGAACCCGGCCAACGCGATCAACGCCACGCTGTACCCGAAGCTGCCCTTCGTGTTCCTCGACGACATGGTGCCCGTCGCCGGCATCGTGCGTGTGCCCAACGTGATGACGGTGACCAAGAACTTCCCGGCGAAGACGGTGGCCGAGTTCATCGAGTACGGCAAGAAGAACCCCGACAAGATCAACATGGCGTCGTCGGGTGCGGGCACCTCGGTGCACCTGTCGGGCGAGCTGTTCAAGTTCATGGCCGGCGTCAACATGAAGCACGTGCCGTACAAGGGCGCCGGCCCGGCCACCACCGACCTGATCGGCGGCCAGGTCGACGTGCTGTTCGACAACATGCCGTCCATCATCGGCCACATCCGCGGCGGCACGGTGCGCGCGCTCGGCGTCACCAGCGCACAGCGCTCGCCGGCGCTGCCCGACGTGCCGGCCGTGGCCGACACCGTGCCCGGCTACGAGGCCAGCGCCTGGTTCGGTGTCTCCGCGCCCAAGGGCACGCCCGCGGCCGCTGTGGCCCGGCTCAACCGTGAAGTGAATGCCGCCTTCGCCGATCCCGCGATGAAGTCCAAGCTCGCCGACCTGGGCGGCGTGCCGATCCCGGGCACGCCCGAGCAGTTCTGGGAACTGCACCGCATGGAAACCGAGAAGTGGGCCAAGATCGTCCAGTTCTCGGGCGCCAAGGCCGACTGACGATCCTCAGGCGGCCAGGGTCGCCTCCACCGCCAGCGCCACGGCGGCCAGCCGCGCGTCGTCGCCGCCGACCGACGACAGCATCAGGCCGACCGGCAGTTCGCCCGGCGCGTGGCACGGCAGGCTGAAGGCGCAGCCGTCGAGGAAGTTGACCGCGAACGGGTTGCGCAACAGCAGCCCGTTGGCCTTGAAGAAAGCCTCGTCGCTGGCCAGCGACGCGATGGCCGGCGCGGTGATCGGCACGGTGGGGCACAGCATGGCATCGAAGCCGGCCAGCGCCGCCTCCACCCGAACGATCCAGTCGCGGCGGCGGTCCTGCATCGTGATGTAGTCGGCCGCGCTCACCGTCATGCCCAGGTCGATGCGCGCGGCCACACGTGCGTCGTAGCCGCCGCGCTGCGCGCCCAACCGCGCGCGGTGCACGGCCGAGGCCTCGATCGGCGAGAAACCGCCGGGCGCGTTGATCTGCGCGATCTCGGCCAGCTCGGCCAGCGGGATGTCGACCACGATCGCACCGGCACGGGACAGCGCGGCGATGCTGCGCTCGAACGCCTGGGCCACCGCCGGCTCGATGCCATCGAACATGACCGTGCGCGGCACGGCCAGGCGCATGCCCTGCAGCGGACGCCGGCGCACCTGCAGCGGTGTGCCGGACAGCAACGCATCGACCAACAGACAGTCTTCGACCGACCGGGTCATCGCGCAGACGGTGTCGAGCGAGCGGGCCAGCTCGAAGGCGCCGGTGCGCGGCACACGCGCCTGGGTGTTCTTGAACCCGACGATGCCGCACAGCGCCGCCGGGATGCGGATCGAACCGCCGGTGTCCGAACCCAGGCCCGCCACCGCCAGCCCCAGCGCCACCGACACCGCCGCCCCGGACGACGAGCCCCCCGGGATGCGCGCGACCGCCGTGTCGCCCGGGTTGCGCGGCGTGCCGTAGTGCGGATTGATGCCCACGCCGGAGAACGCGAACTCGGTCATGTTGGTCTTGCCGACGATGGCCGCGCCCGCCGCGCGCAGACGGGTCACCGCCACCGCGTCGGCCACCGCCGGCGGCTCGCCCTGGCAGACGACCGAGCCGGCCAGCGTGGTCTCGCCGGCCACGTCGTACAGGTCCTTCACCGACACCGGCAGTCCGGCCAACGGCGGCAACGCCAGGCCGGCGCGCTGCGCGGCATCGGCATGCCGGGCGGCGGCCAGCGCGCCATCGGCATAGAGCCGGGTGAACACGTGTTGCGCCGCCGGTGCGGCGGCGCCAGCGAGCGCCTGGGAGACGATGGTTTCGTGGGTGGCCTCGCCGCGCGCAAGGCGTGCACGCTGGCTGGCGATGGTGGTGTGGTTCATGGCAGGGACTCTAACGCGGCGCGGACGACGCGCGCCAGGCAACTGCGGCGTGACGCCACAGGCCCAGACACGGGCAGTTCATCAGCACCCATTCGTCGCATTGGGCGACTCGTGCATCGGAGTGGGCATGCGCCGCCGGGCCGAGCGTCAGCGTCCAGCCGGCACAGCGATCGGCTGGACGGCCGGCGTCAAAGAAATTGAGCGGGCCAAGCCGGTGCAAAGGCAGAATCCAGCCGATGCAGACCTTTGCCGCCGCCTCCCGGGCGCAGTTGCCCCCAACACGGAGAACCAGATGCTGATTGTTCTCGGCGGACTGCCGGGCGTTGGCAAGACCACCGTCGCGCGCGACATCGTGCGTCGCGTGCCCTGTACCTATCTGCGCATCGATGCCATCGAGCAGGCGCTCGCGAAGATGGGAGCGCCCGAAGACGTTGGCCCCGCCGGCTACGTTGTTGCCTACGCGCTTGCCAGGTCCAACCTGGCGCTAGGCATGACCGTGGTCGCCGACTGCGTCAACCCGCTCGCAGTCACCCGGGATGCATGGCGCGCTGCGGCAGCGGCGACATCCTCGGGCTTGCTCGAAGTCGAGATCGTCTGCTCCGACCTGGCCCTGCACCGCAGACGCGTGGAAGACCGGGAGGCCGACATTCCCGACCTCACGCCGCCGACCTGGGAGGCGGTCCTCCGCCACCCCTACGAGGCCTGGACCACAGCCCGTCTGGTCCTTGATACGGCGCGGCTCAACGCGAGCGAGGCGGCAAGCTTGATTCTGGAAAGCGCACGCAGCCAACCCGCGTGAGCACAGGCGAAACTCGGCAAGGAGCGGCCTTCGACGGGGGGCAGAATTTCGATAGAAACCGTGACAGGGCACTGATGGAAGGCCTCCTTGTCGAGGTGCTGAACGGCAAGACTGCCTTGTTCGTTCTTGCGTTTCTCCCGTAGTTCACATCGCCGGCGGAGCCGCTGATTCCGCAATTGGTGGTGGTTGTGATTCGGGATATGCACCTGCGGCGCGTGCTTAATGGCTGAGGCGGTCTTCTGGCGGGGCGATGATCGACCTTGGCGATGTCTCGGCCTTGCGCGCCGCGAAGCGGCGGTTAGCTCCGGGCCACGATGCAGCCCTTCGATGCGGGAGGTCGATCGACTGCTTTGCAGCGGCCGCGGTCAGTCATGGAGAGGACTCGAACGACCGTCACCGATCGAAGCAGTCCACGGGCGAATTCTGCCAAGCCGAGCGGAAGGGCGGGAGCCACGCAGTCAATATAGTCAAGCGGAGACGACGTGACGAACATCCCGGGCTTTTTTGAATGCTTTCATCATCGTGTCTGGCATCACATAGAGGTCGCCGCGCGCACGCGAGCACGCGACGTATAGCTTGTTCCGCGAGGTAGCGGCCATCTCGGCTAGCGTACCTGCGGAGAAGTGCTTCCAAGACTCGGCGTTCAGAACGACACAGACGTCCTGATAGTGGTCGCGCCCCTTTGAGTCACCCCAGGTCTGCGAGTAGCAGCCGTATCGTCTGTGCTCTTGATAAAACAGCTTAATGGTGCCCGCAGCAGCGTGAAGCTCCGTCGCCAGTGACGGTTCGCTGACGACTGAGACTTGGGTGATGCGATCCGAGTGGGCGTAGATGTTCACCCCGATCGAGTCTCGGATGAAGGCGCACACCGAGGAACTGCAGCGGTAGCTCTTGAGCAAGGACGTAGTGTCAACGACCAAGCCGGCAGATCGCAAGGCATCCTTGAAGCGATCATAACTGTCGTGCAGCCCTTTGTTGACCGCGCCGTCAGCGCTAGTGGAGTACGTATGCTGATGGAAGTCGCCGACTAAAAGAACCTCGACGTTGGCCTGGACAATCTCCTTAAGCAGATTGAAGTCATGCCCACCGAAATCCTGAACCTCGTCGATGCAGACTTTGTCGTAGTAGCGCTCCAGTCGTCGCTGGAGTGCCGGGACGCAACCATACACATCCAAGACCTTCGCCATTCTCGCGTGGTAGATGCGGCCGCCTGATGTGACGTACCGATCACGGCTCTGAAGCTTCTGGCGCGATGAGTACTCGCTTGGCCTCTCGAACGAAATTCCGATGGTCTGCATATTCATCAGAAGCAATGGCCGATAGCAGAACGAGTTCAAGAATGTGAAGTAGGTGCAGACTGTGATGGTGTCCGGAAGATACCCGAACTTTTCAAGGACGCGGCGATAAATCTCTTCGCAATTGCTCTCCGTGTAGGTGATGAGCAAAACCCGCTTCACAAGATCCAGCTCGTTGATAAGGCGGGTTGTCTTCCCTGACCCTGCGACCGCGAAGACTACTCGTTTATCCACTTGATGGCCTCCTGCATGTACCCAGGGGCCATCAACTCAGCCTCCTTCGCCAGCAGTAGATCAAACGCGGCGTCAGCCTTGTTGGCGAGCATGTATGCCAACGGCTCAAGCTTGCGTTTTGGTTTGCGGAAGACCTCGTCGCAAACCGCCTTGTTGTCTTCGTAAAGACAGATCTCGAAGGTCGTTCGCTGCTTGGAGTCGGCGTCCGCAAAGACTTTGGCATGCGGCATTTCATGCTCTGCGTAGTTTTCCACGCAGTTCTTCTGGTAGTCGCCGTCGTTGTCGCGAATCACGGCAGTGCGCACGCCCAGCAGTCTGGCGAGGTCTAGGTAGCGCTTAAAGCTCGTGCCGCCAACAGCGATGACGTGGACACCGTCTTTTTTCAACGTGGATCCTGAGTGCTTTTGGTAGAGCGCGTCCAGGAGGATGAACTCCGCGTCGCCCTCTACGAGGATCACCTTCCTCGACAGCGCGAACTCAAGAACGTTGTTGTCAGGCGCCTTCATAAAGAACTTCGCGGTATCAGGTGGGAGTTTGTTGAGCCGCGCCTGTTGACCTTGCTTTCCCAGCAGAATAGCTTTGCGCAAGTCAAGTCGAGCGGAGATCAGACTGCTGTGAGTCGCGATGAACAGTTGCTTATTCACCGATTGAGCGATTCGCTCGATCAGCTGGTGCATCGTTGCGTGGCTCAAGTGGTTCTCAGGTTCCTCAAGCAGAAGGACATCCAGCTCACCCTTGACGACCTTCTTACTCAGCGCGAACTCTGTCTTGATGAAGCACTGCCGACCCTTCCCCTTACTCTCGATGGGGATCTCGTCTTCGGTGATCACTAGGTCCGTCTCGAGGTTGGCCTTGGCGCTCGTGCGCACGCCGAACTTGTAGTCCGCCAGCGTCTCGTTCAGCTCCCTCAGTTGGGCGTTCTTGAATTCGCCCTTGCTTTGTCGATAGGCGTTCTCGAGCCTGCTCCGGTTTCCAACGTTTGCGTGCATCGCGAACACCGAGCGGGTGTACTCCCGCGCTGCGTAATCGCTGTCGATTCTGGAGCTGTCGATTGCCAGGTGACGGACGTGCCTTCTGACGCTGGAATACGCTTCGCCTCCAAACGTATAGAACTTGACGCCGTAGTACTCGAAAGGGAAGTTGGTCGGGTCTTCCTTCAGCGCTTCTGCGACGTCCTTGCTAAAGTCGAGAATCGGCTCAAACGACATGCGTAGCCCGTCAAGCTCAAGACCCTTAGAGTTATTCTTTCCATTCAGGCTTGGCTTTTTTTCAGCCGAAAGGTAAACCTCAACGAACAGTCTCGGGAGGCGGTCTACTGTACATGGTCCTGCCTGAAATGCCCTGACAGCGTCGGCATTCAGTAGTGTCTCAATTCCGATGGTTTCGACCTTGTTGCGACTTCCGCTCATCGCAAGTTCCAGCGCCAGCAGCACTGAACTTTTCCCCGCCTCGTTGTCCCCAATCAGGAGGTTTAGCTCCGGATCAAACTCGAGTTCCAAGCTCTCGAATTTCTTGAAATTCGACAGCACCAGCCTTTCAATCGTTGGCATCCTCGCTCCCAGTTCTTCGCTTCCGCACACGGGCCGACTTCGCGGCCCACCCTCCCGAGGGGCAGCACCTCAATCAGACCCGATGCTATGCGAGCGGCGCCAGAGTCCCTGAATCGCGACCCGCCTGCCGTCTTGGTCTCAGAATGCGTCATGGGCGACCGAGGGCAGGCACAGCCGGCCTTACGCCCTTAACGATTGTCTGACGGCGACACCGCTGGTGGCGGCTATGCAGGCGAATTTAGCCGCCCCCAGTGGCTCCCCTTCAAGCCACAGCGGGAAAATTCGATGGTGAGCGACACAAGCGCCCAGGAATTTCATCATCGCTGATGAAAAAGTTCAAAGTCCGAAGCTGCCTTTTCGCCAGCGCGTGGTTCCGCAACGCGGCCGGATTCAGCATCACGAGGACATCGACGCCCGGATCATGTCGGCCGCCTTCTCCGCGATCATGATCACCGGTGCATTGGTGTTGCCGGCCACGATGCTGGGCATGACCGATGCGTCGACCACGCGCAGCCCGGCGATGCCATGCACCCGCAGCTGGGCGTCGACCACGTCGAGCGGCCCGCTGCCCATGCGGCAGCTGCCGACGGGGTGGTAGATCGTGTCGGCGTGGTCGCGCACGAAGTGCTCCAGCTCCAACGCGCTGCGGGCCTTGGCCGACACCGGCGACTCGCGCCCGCCGAGCGCAGCGAGCGCCGGCTGTGCGCTGATGCGCCGCACGATCTGGAAGCCGCGCACCAGCCGCTCCATGTCGTCGCGGTGGCCCAGGAAGTTCGGGTCGATCGACGGCGCCTCGTACGGGTCCTTGCTGACCAGCCGCACGCTGCCGCGGCTCTGAGGCCGCAGCACGCAGACGTGGATTGAGTATCCGTGGCCCAGCACCGTCTTGCGCCCATGGTCGACCAGCTTGCCGACGACGAAGTGCAGTTGCAGGTCGGGCACCGGCTCGCTGGCCTGGCTGCGGATGAACCCGCCGGCCTCGGCGATGTTGCTGGTCAGCAGGCCGCGCCGTTCGCGCCGCCATTGCAGCGCCGCCCGCCCGACGCGCCACAGGCCGCCCGGCGAGATGCCGAGCAGATCAGTCGCCCGCGGTGCATGCACGACCTGCACCACGTCGACGTGGTCGTGCAGGTGCTGGCCCACCCCGGGCAGGTCGTGCCGCGTCGCGATGCCGTTCTCGACCAGGTGCACATGCGGGCCGATGCCCGACAGCATCAGCAGTTGCGGCGACTGCAGCGCACCGGCGCACAGCAGCACCTCGCGCCGCGCCTTCAGCTGTTTCACCAGGCCGTCCTGGTGGTACTCGACGCCGACGGCGCGTTTGTCCTCGCGCCGGCCCTCCACCAGCACCTGCGTGGCCACTGCGCCGGTGATCACTTCCAGATTGGGCCGAGATAGGTTAGGCGTCACGTAGGCCTTGGCGGCACTGAAGCGCTCCCCGGCCTTGTGCGTGACCTGGTAGAGGCCGACCCCTTCCTGCTGGGGGCCGTTGAAGTCGCGGTTGGCGGGAAAACCGGCCTGCACCGCCGCCTCGACGAAGGCCGGGCTGCAGCGGTTCGGATCGACCAGGTCCATCACGTTCAACGGGCCGTCGGCACCATGGAACGCGTCGCCGCCGCGTTCGTTGTGTTCGGCCCGCCTGAAGTAGGGCAGCACGTCGTCGAAACCCCAGCCGGCATTGCCCTCGGCGGCCCAGCCGTCGTAGTCGCTGCGGTGGCCGCGCGTGTAGACCATGGCGTTGACCGAACTCGACCCTCCCATCACCTTGCCACGCGGCTGGTAGCCGCTGCGCCCGTTCAGCCCGGCCTGGGGCACGGTGTGGAAGCCCCAGTTGGCGCCACCCGTCCTGGCCAGCAGCGCGATGCCGGCCGGGCAGTGGATCAGCACGCTCTTGTCGGCAGGGCCGGCTTCGAGCAGCGCGACGCTGACTTCGGGGTCCTCGCTGAGCCGGGCGGCCAGCACGCAACCGGCGGATCCGCCGCCGATGATGATGTAGTCGAACATGGATCGTGAAAACGGACGGTACAGGACGGTACGGGACTCTATGATGGTGGCGTGTGCCGCACACCGCGGCACGATGTTTGCAACGCGGGCCGACCTTAGCGTATCCGCCACGGCCTGCCGATAGCGTCTACCCCAGCATCCACCCGTTCAGAGGAGTCCCCCTAAATGAGCAATCCCATCCGCACCGTCGGCATCATCGGCGCCGGCACCATGGGCAACGGCATCGCGCAGGCCTGCGCGGTCAGCGGCGTCGATGTGGTGATGGTCGACATCTCCGACGCCGCCGTGGCCAAGGGCTTGTCGACCATCGCCAGCAGCCTCGACCGGCTGATCAAGAAGGACAAGCTGACCGCCGACGCCAAGAACGCGGCGATGGCGCGCATCAAGACCTCGACCCGCTACGAGGACCTGGCCGCGGCGCAACTGGTGATCGAGGCCGCGACCGAGAACTTCGACCTCAAGGTCAAGATCCTGAAGCAGGCCGAAGCGGTGCTGGCGCCCGAGGTGCTGATCGCGTCGAACACCTCGTCGATCTCGATCACCAAGCTGGCCGCCGTGACCGGCCGGCCCGACCGCTGCATCGGCATGCACTTCTTCAACCCGGTGCCGATGATGGCGCTGGTGGAGATCATCCGCGGGCTGCAGACCAGCGACGCCACGCACGATGCCGTGCACGCGCTGGCACTGAGCTTGGGCAAGTCGCCCATCACCGTGAAGAACGCGCCGGGCTTCGTGGTCAACCGCATCCTGGTGCCGATGATCAACGAGGCGCTGTTCGTGCTGGCCGAGGGCCTGGCCACGCCCGAGGACATCGACGCCGGCATGAAGCTCGGCTGCAACCAGCCGATCGGCCCGCTGGCACTGGCCGACATGATCGGCCTGGACGTCTGCCTGGCCGTGATGGAGGTCTACCTCACCGAGTTCGGCGACAGCAAGTACCGCCCCTGCCCGCTGCTGAAAGAGATGGTGGCCGCCGGCCGCCTGGGCCGCAAGACGGGGCGCGGCGTCTATACCTATTGAGTTCAGCGCTGGACGCTGTCCAGCGTGGCCTGCCCCATGAACTTCTGCCGCGACCCCGGGTGGACGAAACGTGTGAACGTGGTCACCGATTCCTTCACCCAGGTCTTGCGCAGGATCACCAGGAACGCGTCGGGCCCGGTCACGTCGAGCAGCGTCGTCTCGTCGGCCGACGGCAGCACCGCCTGGATCTCGTGCAGCGCCTTGCTGGGCAGCGCAATGCCCTGCAGGTAGTCGGTGGTCGACTGCCGCGTGAAGTCCTGCATCAGGTAGAGCGGCGCGAACGCCGGCGACACGTAGCGGTCTTCAAGCTGCAGCGGAATGCCGTCGGCGCAGTAGACGATCAGGCTGTGGAAGATGATGCCCCCCTTCTTCACGCCGAAGGTGGCGGCGATCTCGGCGCCGGCCTTGGCCTTGGCCAGCTTGTGCACGCGGATGCTCAGCGTCTGGCCGCGCTCGCGGATCTCGTCGGCGATGTTGTGGAAACGGATGAAGGTGGCCGACACCTTGGGCGGCGCGACGAAGGTGCCCACGCCGTGCTGGCGCTCCAGAACGCCGGTGTCGGCCAGCTCGCGCAGCGCGCGGTTGACGGTGAGGCGCGACGAGCCGAGCGCCGCGACGAACTCGTGCTCGCTCGGGATCTTGTCGCCCGGCTTGTAGCGGCCGGTCGCAATGCCGTCGAGCACGAACTTCTTGACTTGCTGGTAAAGCGGTAGCGGTTGCAACGGGGCGATGTCTGTTCTAGTGCTTGAGGTGCCGGATGAACGAGGCGATGCGTTCGTCCTGCTGGGCTGAGAAGAATACCGCGGTCGGCGTGTCGGAGTGGATGCGGCCCTGGTCCATGAACACGACGCGCGTGCCCACGTCCTTCGCGAACGCCAGTTCGTGCGTCACGATCATCATCGTCATGCCGCCCTCGGCCAGGCTCTTCACGACGTCGAGCACCTCGCTGACCAGCTCCGGGTCCAGCGCCGAGGTCGGCTCGTCGAGCAGCAGCAGCACCGGCTTCATCGCCAGCGCACGGGCGATGCCGACGCGCTGCTGCTGCCCGCCCGACAGCTGCGCCGGTTTCTTGGTCATGTGGTCGGCCAGCTTCACGCGCGCAAGCAGCGCACGCGCCTCGGCACGCGCGACCTCGAGCGGCGTGCCCAGCACACGGTGCGGGCCGATCGCCACGTTGTCGATGGCGCTCAGATGCGGGAACAGGTTGAAACGCTGGAACACCATGCCGATCGCGCGGCGCCGCAGGGCCAGCTCCTTCGGCGAAGCCGGCGTGTTGGCGAGCGTCGGGCCGCTGTGCACCATGTCCTGCCCGTTGACGACGATCTCGCCGGCCGTCGGCTCCTCGATGCGGTTGATGCAGCGCAGCAGCGTCGACTTGCCGGCGCCGCTCGGGCCGACGACCATCACGATCTCGCCGGTGTGCACCTGCAGGTTGATGTCGGACAGGATGCGGTGGGCGCCGAAACTCTTGTCGAGTTCGCGCACGCGGACAAGTGCAACGCTCATGCCAGTCTGCGCTCCACGTACGACGAGATCTGCGACAGGATCGAGATGATCACCAGGTAGAACACCGCCAGCAGCGCGTACAGCTCGAACGGCGTGAACTTCTCGGCGATCACCACCTGGGCCGAGCGCGTCACCTCGTAGATCGAGATCACCGACAGCAGCGACGAGGTCTTCACCAGCGTGATCATCTCGTTGGTCAGCCCCGGCAGGATGCGTTTCCACGACTGCGGCAGCAGCACGTGGATCAGGGTCTGGTGGCGCCGCATGCCGATCGACGTGGCCGCCTCGCTCTGGCCCTGGTCGATCGACTGGATGCCGGCGCGCACGATCTCGCTGACGTAGCCGCCGGCGTTGAACGACAGCGCGACCACCCCGCCCCAGAACGGCGAGATGTTGATGCCCACCGTGGGCAGGGCAAAGTAGATCAGGAAGATCTGCACCAGCACCGGCGTGCCGCGCACGAAATACACATAGACCTTGACGATGCCCGCCAGGATCTTGTTGTCGGACACGCTGAGCAGGCCGCAGACGATCCCCAGGATCGCGCCGAACACCAGCGCCATCAGCGAGATCTCGATCGTGACCACCACCCCCTTCAGGAGATGGGGAAACGCATAGACGATGATCTCCCAGTCGAAGCCTCCCACAGCGTGTTCCCGGCTCGCTTACGGCAGGCGCGCCGGAATGGTGTCGGGCAGCGGCTGCACCGTGCCGAACCACTTCTTCTGCAGCGCCTCGAGCTTGCCGTTGGCCTTCATGTCCTTGATCTGCGTGTTGACGAAGGACAGCAGCGCCTCGTCGTCCTTGCGCATCGCGATGCCCAGATAGCCTTCGAGGTCGGTGATGCCGTCGATGATCTTGAAGCGGCCCGGGCGTTCCTTCATCAGCGCCTGCAGGATCGGCAGCGACGCCGACACCACGTCCACGCGCTTGTTGCTCAGCTCGACGAAGGTATCGGGGAACGATTCATACAGCTTGAAGTCGGCGAAACCCGGCTTGCCGGCGGCGACCAGCTTGGCCTGGTAGGCCTTGGCGATGCGGTCGGCCGCGCTGCCCAGCTGGGTGGCCACGATCTTGCCGGACGTGTCCTCCGCCTTCTTGATGCGGTCGTCGTCGGCACGCACCAGGAACACCACCGAGCCCAGCGCCACCGGGTTCGAGAAGTTGACGCGCTTCAGGCGGTCGCCGGTGATGATCATGCCGGAGATCACCAGGTCGAACTTCTTCTCGAGCAACGCGGGCACGATGCCGGCGAACGCGGTGTCGACCGTGCGCACCTTCACGCCCATCGTGTCGGCGATCGACCTGATCAGGTCCACGTCATAGCCCACCGCCTGGCCGTCCTGGAAGTACTCGAAGGGCTTGTAGGCGATCTCCATGCCGACGATCATCTCGCCGCGGGCCTTGATGTCGGACATCGTGTCCGCCTGCGCCGCCGCGAACGGCAGCAGGCTGGCCACGGCCAGCAGCAGTGCAGAGAAGGATTTTTTCATCTGGATCTTTCAGGTTGAAGGTGGAGGGAAGGGGCGCTTGGAAACAAATCAGGCGTTGCGGCGTTCGGTGACCAGCACGACGGAGGCGATGTCGTCGTCGTCGTGCCCGGCGGCCGACAGCTCGGCGAAGGTGCGGCGGGCCAGATCGGCCACCGGCAGCGTGAGGCCCAGGCCGGCGATGATCGAGGCCGCGTTGTTCAGGTCCTTCAGGAAGGTGCGCACGTGGCCACCCGGCACGAAGTTGCGCTCGCTCATGCGCTTGCCGTGGATCTGCAGCATCTTGCTGTCGGCGAAACCACCGGCCAGCGCGGCACGCACCTTGGCGGGGTCGAGGCCCAGACGCACGGACAGCAGCATCACCTCGGACACGGCCGAGATCGCGGTGGACGCGATGGTCTGGCTCAGCAGCTTCACTGTCTGGCCCGCGCCCGACGGACCGACATGGGTCAGCCGGCCCATGGCCTCGAGCACCGGGCGCACACGCTCGACGGCCTCGGCCGCGCCGCCGGCCATGATGGCCAGCGTGCCGGCCACGGCACCATCGGGGCCACCCGAGATCGGTGCGTCGACATAGGCCACGCCTGCGTCCTGCAGTTGCTGCGCCAGTGCGACCGATTCGTGCGGCGCGATCGAGCTCATGTCGACGACGATGCCGCCCCGGGGCAACGACGCGAGCAGCTTGCGTTCGAACAGCACGTCGCGCACGGCGGCGCCGTTCTCGATGCACAGGATCACGATCTCGGCACCGTCAGCCAATGCCGGCATCGACAGCGCCACCTGCGCGCCATCGGCCTTCAGCACCTCGGCCTTCTCCGGGCTGCGGTTCCACACCGTCACCGTGTGGCCGGCCGCCAGCAGCCTTCGCACCATCGGGGTGCCCATCACCCCCATGCCGGCGAACGCGATTCTCATTGGTGCACTCTTTTCATCGAAATGATGTCATGACAAGTCATACCGCACCTCCATGCAAGCCGCGTGCCCATTCGAGAATCAGCCCGAAGCATGGAACGCTTCTTGCACATGTTGTCATGACAAGAACCGCTCCACCATCCAAGGTTTCGCATGCCAAGCCCTTCTCCATGGAACAGTCCGGCCCATCCCGGCAGCGGGCCGCTGGCCGGCCTGCGCGTGGTCGACTTCACGCGCGTGCTGTCGGGTCCGTTCAGCACCGCACTGCTGGCCGACCTGGGGGCCGAGGTGGTCAAGATCGAATCGCCCGAAGGCGACGACTACCGGCACATCGGGCCGTTCATCGACGGCACCAGCGCGCTGTTCGCCTTTGCCAACCGCGGCAAGAAGAGCGTGGTGCTCGACCTGAAACAGCCCGACGACCTGGCCGCCGCACTGGCGCTGGTCGCCGAGGCCGATGTGGTGGTCGAGAACTTCCGCCCCGGTGTCGCGGCGCGGCTGGGCCTGGGCCACGATAAGCTGATGGCGCAGCACGAGCGTCTGGTCTACGCCAGCATCTCGGGTTTCGGGCAGACCAGCCCCTTGCGCGAACGGCCGGCCTACGATCTGGTGGTGCAGGCGCTGACCGGCCTGATGTCGGTCAACGGCCATGCCGACGGGCCGCCGACGATCGTCGGCGATTCGTTCGGCGATCTGACCGCCGGCCTGTTCGCGTCCTGGGCCATCCTGGCGGCGCTGGTGCAGCGCGGCAGCACCGGCAAGGGCTGCCATCTCGATGTGGCGATGTTCGATTCGCTGCTGACGCTGATGCCCACCGCCGTCGGCCGCTACTTCGCCACCGGGCAGGCGCCGACCCGCAGCGGCAACCGGCATCCGTTCTCGGCGCCGTTCGGCGCCTTCGCCGCCCGTGACGGCAATGTGGTGATCGCCATCCTGAACAACCGGCTGTTCGAAGCGTTGATGGGCCTGATCGGCCACCCCGCGATGGCCGCCGACCCACGCTTCGCCCACGACGAACAACGCGGGCAGCACGAGGCGGCCCTGCGCGCACCGATCGAACAATGGACCGCGCAGCGCAGTGTGGCCGAGGTGGTGCAGGCCCTGTCGGCCGCCGGCATTCCGTGCGCGGCCATCGACGACGTGGCCACCGCCGTCGACAGCGCGCAGGCCACGAGCCGCCAGCTGTTCCGCAGCGGCCAGGTCGGCGAACACGCGATGCGCCTGCCCGAGCAACCCGTGCATTTTTCGACGATGGTGCGCGGCAGCGCGGCGCGCGTGCCGACGCTGGGCGAACACACGGCCCTGTTCGTGCCGGCACGTGCGGCCAACGCCGACGCCTTCGGCGCCTGAGCGCGGGGCGTGCCGACCATGCAGCAACCCGTCGACTTCCGCATGGACGGCGCCGTCGCCGTCATCACCCTGCACCGGCCCGAGGCATCGAACGCGCTGAACGCCGAGGTGCGCGCCGCGCTGTCGGCCATCGTGGCCGAACTGGCCACGCACGGCACGGCCCGCGCCGTGGTGCTGACCGCGGCCGGTGAGAAGACCTTCGTCGCCGGCTCGGACATCAAGGACATGGCGACGATGACCGCGGCCGAGTCGGTCGTGCTGTCCGAATCGATCCTGCAGCTGCACGAACGCATCGCCGATCTGCCGCAGCCCGTCATCTGCGCCATCAACGGCTGGTGCCTGGGCGGCGGGCTCGAACTGGCGCTGGCCTGCGACATCCGCATCGCCGCCGACCATGCGCGTTTCGGTTTCCCGGAAGCCAGGCTCGGCATCATGCCGGGCGGCGGCGGCCTGCCACGGATGCTGCGCCTGGTCGGCGGCGCGGCCACGCGGCACCTGTTGCTGACCGCCGAGTTCATCGACGCCGCACGGGCGCAGGCGCTGGGCCTGGTGTCCTGCGTCGTGCCGCGTGCCGACCTGATGCAGGAGGCGATGGCGCTGGCGCAGCAGAGCGCCGCACTTGCCCCCCTCGCGCTGCAGCAGATCAAGCGCACGCTGCGCATCGCCGAAAGCGCCGACCTGATGTCGGGCCTGCGCGCCGAGGCCCAGGCCTGCGCCGTCTGCTTCGCCACGCAGGACAAGGATGAAGGCATGCAGGCCTTCATCGAGAAGCGCCCGGCCCGCTTCGCCGCACGCTGAACCCGCTACTCCCTCTTCTTCATTCCACCCAAGGAGCCTTCCCATGCAGACCCAAGCCCTCTCGGATGTCATCGGCCTGGCGGTCGCGGACTTCGATGTCCGCACGACGCAGGCGCCGGACCTGGTCTGGATCCGCAAGGCGCTGGCCGACCATTCGGTGGTCTGCTTCAAGGACCAGACGCTGACGCAGGCCGACCTGGTGAAGTTCAGCCAGTTGTTCGGGCCGTCGCAACTGCATGTGCTGACGCAATGGACCTCGAAGGAGCACGCCGAGGTCTACCTGCATTCCAACATCGTCGAGAACGGCAAGCTCATCGGCAACCCGCGCGAAGGCTACGGCTGGCATTCCGATCTGACCTACCTGGCGAAGCCGACCGCCTACACCTTCCTCTACGGCGTGGAGACGCCACCCACCGGCGGCAACACCGACTTCCTGAGCATGGTCACCGCACGACCTGGTGGTGTTCGACAACCGGGGCCTGATGCACACCGCAACAGAGTACGACATCGAACGCGACCGGCGTTATCTCTGCCGCACGCTGATCGAAGGTGAAGTGCCTTACCTTTGAAGTACCGCGCCGGTCAGGCGATGCCTTCGATGGCGCTGGCCATCCAGTCGTCGCCGAGCGCCGGCCAATCCTGTGTGCCGAGCACGACGTTCCAGCCGTCCTCCACCGCCTGCAGCGCGACCGGCTGGCCGCACCACAGCAGCCAGGCCGGCCAAGCCAGCCCCTCGGCGTCGACCGGTGCGTCGGTCGACGCCTCCAGCGCCCAGGTCAGCGGCGCGGGGGCGTGCACCCGCAGCTGGCCGTCGCGCAGCGTGCAGTGGGCGGGCAGGGCCGCGGCCAGCGTGGCGAGCCGTTGCGCGTCGTCGCCCGGGGTGCCCCAGGCCGACTGCCACCGGGCCAGCTGGCCACCGATCGCCACCGCGCGCAACGCCTCGGCCTGCATCAGGTCGGCGTGGTCGGTGATGTTCCAGTCGATGGGCGGCAGGCCGCAGCCCAGCTGTTGCGCCGCCTGCAGAAAACCGGCCAGCATCGGCGCGAAGTCGGCCCGCACGAAGCCGGCGCTGGCGATCGCCAGATGCGTCACGCGGGTCGCGAGCAGCTGCGACTGCTGCACCATCATCTTCTCGCGCAGCAGCGCATCGCGCTCGCTGCGCAGCGTGGCCAGCTCCAGCGCGTTCTTCAAGTCGGCGCGTAGGCTTTCAAGATCCCAGGGTTTGGTGATGTAGCGGTAGATCTCGCCCGAGTTGATCGCCTCGATCGCCTCGCCCAGCTCCGAATACGCGGTGGTGAGCATGCGCACCATCGCCGGGTGGTGGTCCCGCGCGTAGCGCAGCAGCTCGTTGCCGTGGGCGCCGGGCATGCGCTGGTCGGACACCAGCACCGCGATCTCGGCGCCGCGCTCGCGCAGCAAGGCCTTGCCGGCCTCGACCGAGGTGGCGGTCAGCACCGGTGCCAGCGGGCTCACCAGGCGGTCGAAGTACTTGAGCGACATCGGCTCGTCGTCGACATAGAGAATCTTGTCCGGCTTCATGTTGCGTACTCCATTGTTCTTTGCAGGGTCTCCGGCGGGCCGACGCGGGCAACGGCGATGCGCCTCATGCCGGCTTCCCGTCGTCGAGGGGTTGGAAATGCAGCGCCACGACGCTGCCCTGCCCGGGTTCGGACTGGATCTCGATCGAGCCGCCGATCGCCTGCATCACGCGGCGGCAGAACAGCAGCCCCATGCCGTGGCCACCGGCATCGGCGCGGGTGGTCACCGGCTCGAGCGTCAGCCGCGCCAGGATGCCGGGCGGGATGCCGGGGCCGTTGTCGGTGAAGCGGATCCAGGGCCGCGCCAGCAGGCCGGGCGGCGCGGCGCGGCCGATCTCGATGCGCAGCGCGGGCGCGCTGCGCCCGCGCAAGGCCTGCAGCGCGTTCTTGGCCAGCGTGCACAGCACCAGGTACAGCAGGTCGCGCCGTCCGGGCAGGGCGAAGTCCTCGTGCACGCGCAGGCCGACCCAGGCGCGCTCGTCGCCGTCGAACGGGTATTCGTCGAGCAGCGCCTTCACCAGGCTCGAGGCCTCGATCGACTGGCCCACGGCACCGGGATAGGCATCGCGTGCCGACTGCACGAAGGTGGTCACCAGCGACTGGCAGTACAGCGCCCGCCGCTCCGCCGAGTCGATCGCGGCGATGACCTCGCCGGGCCGGTGCTCCTGGAACACCGCCGTGCCCTGCCCCGACAACGCAGCCTGGTAGCGGTCGCGCAGCGCGCCCATCGAGCCGCGCACCGTGCCCAGCGGGGTGTTGAGCTCGTGCGCCAGGAAACCCAGCGTCTCGCGCATCGCCATCGCGCGGTGTTCGTGCAGCGCGCGCTCGTGCGCCTGGTAGCGGTACAGCGCCAGCGCCTCGCGCAGCGCCAAGCGGGTGCTGGCCTCGTCGAGCGGCTTCTCGAGGATGCGGAACACGCGGCCCTCGTTGACCGCGGCGATCGCGATGTCCTTGTCGGCATAGGCCGTGGCCAGCAGGGGCACCAGGTGCCGGAACTCGCGCTGCACCGCGCGCAGCAAGTCGAGGCCGTTGCGCTGCGGCATGCGGTAGTCGGTGATCAGCACCGCCACCTGCTCCGTCTGTTCGGCCGGCTCGCGCAGCAGTGCCAGCGCGGCGTCGACGCCGGCGGCCGAGACGATGCTGAACTCGTCGCCGAAGGTGCGCGCGAACCATTTGCGCGACTGCGCTTCGTCGTCGACCAGCAGGATGGTGCAGGGCTCTGCGGCGAGGGGCGGGGCGGTGGTCATGGCAACGACTCTCCTGGGGTGCGTGCGGGGGGCGACGCCTCGGCCGCGTCGGTGGCCAGGGTCAGATCGAGGCTGAACTCGGTCCAGGCGCCCTCTTCGCTGTGCACCGCCAGCTGGCCGCCATGGCGTTGCACGATCGCATAGCTGACCGACAGCCCCAGGCCCAGGCCCTGGCCGACCTCGCGCGTGGTGAAGAAGGGTTCGAACACGCGGGTCAGGTGCTCGGGCTTGATACCGGTGCCGTTGTCGCGCACCCGCACCTGCAGGCGGCCCCCGCTGCGCTCGGCCCGCACGTCGATGCGCATCGCGAGGCCGGGCTTGACCTGGGCCGCCTTGTGCAGCGCCATCGCCGCGTTGCCGAGCAGGTTGACCAGCACGCCGATCAGCGCCGGCTCGTCGCCCAGCACGTGGGTGTCCATCGGCAGGTCCACGCCGACCTCGATGCCCTTCAGGTCGTAGCCGGTCAGCCGCAGCGCCGACTGCAATGCCTTCTCGAACAGGAAGATGCGGCTCAGGTCCTCGCCGGGCTTCTGGTAGGCAAAGGTCTTCAGGTCGGACACGATGCTCTGCACGCGCTGCATGCCTTCCTTGGCATCGGTCAGGCTCTCCTTCAGGTCGGCGCTGGCCTGCGCGGCCGGGTCCATCAGCGCCATGTTCATCGCCATCAGGCTGTAGTTGACCGGGTTGTTGACCTCGTGCAGCAGGCCGGCCGACAGGGTGCCCAGCGCGGCCATCTTTTCCTGCTGCACCATGTGGCCCTTGATGTCGGCCAGCGCCTGGTTGGTGCTGTGCAGCGAGGCGTTCTTCTCCGACACCTCGTGCTGCAGCGCGAACAGCTGCATGCGTGCGCGCTCGTTGTAGAAGGTGCAGCCGGCCGAGATGGTGGCCGAGAACAGCAGGAAGATCGTGTTGCCGATCAGCTCCGGGCTGCCCGCCAACCCGTTGCCCGCATGCGCCAGGCCGGCCGCGACGTAGACCACGCAGGTGAACACGCCCAGCGCCACGCCCTGCAGGAAGCCGATCGGCATGATGATGCCCGCCGCATACAGCGCCAGGCTCAGGCCGAACACATAGGGCGAGGTCGCACCCTGGGTGCGGTAGATCATCCAGCCGATCATCAGCTGCGGCAGCGACAGCCACAGCAGCGTCAGCACGCGCACCTGGCGCTCGGCCCAGCGCGTGAACAGGGCCGCCAGCACCAGCACCAGCAGGCCGGTGGTGAGGCCGCGCGCGATCCCCAGCAGACGCGCCTGTTCGGGATAGAACGTGAGGTCGAGCCCGACACCGCCGGCCACCAGCACGCAGGCCACGGCGCAGCCGGTGCGGCTGTAGGCCAGGCGGAACTCGGCCAGCTGCGCCTGGTAGCCGCGGCGCAGCTCTGTGCCGAGGGTCTGGATGTCAGCGGTCACGGCGCGGAATCGTCCTGGTCATCGCGTCCAGAGCGGTACCGCGGTGCGCTCGCAGGCTTCACGCATTCACCAGCCGCATGAAGACGTTGACGCCGGTCTCGTCGGTGAACACCGGGCCCAGCGTGGTGCGCGGCGGTGCCAGGCGGCGCATGTCGGCCTCGTCGCGGTAGATCAGATGCCATTCGAGCAGATGTTCCATCACGTTCTTCTCCGGGTTGCTGCGGTGCACGTTGGTCACCAGCATGCCGCCACCGGGCCGCGTGCGCGCGGCGAAGTACTGCAGCAGGCGCATGCACACCTTGTCCGAAAGATAGTCGAACAGGCCGGCGCAGTAGACGAAGTCGAACTTGCGCTCGTCCTTCATCCGGCCACCCGAGGCGCGCTTGAGCAGGTTGTGCACCGACTCGTGGACCAGCTCGACCTCGACCTGCACGCCGCGCCGCGCACAGGCCTCGGCGATGCGGTCGCGTGTGTAGGCCAGCGTTTCCTCGCTGAAGTCCATCAGCGTGAAGGCCAGCCGGCCGGGCGCCGGGTGTTCGGCGATCAGCCGCTGGATCTCGACCGCCGGGCCGCAGCCGACGTTGAGGATGCGCACCGCGCCGCCGTCGCCCGCCGCGCCCTCGCCGGTGGCCAGCTCCGACAGCGTCGCGGTCAGGATGTCGATGCGGTTGCGGTGCGCGCGCGCCACCGCGGCGTTGAGGAACAGCGCGTTGATGATCTGGAAGTAGGTGCTGGCCCCGTCCCGCGGGTCCTGCAGCATCTGGTTGACCATCTGGTAGTCGCCGGCATAGCCGAGCGGCTTGGCGAAGGTGCGGTAGACGAAGGGCGCGCGCAGGATCAGCGGATGGATCGCCGTCTGCGCGAACACGCGGTGCGTCGACTGCAGTTCGGTGACGACCGAGCTGGCCACCTCTTCCAGCGCGTCGAAGTAGCTGCGCGCACGCTGCATCAGCGGTTCAGCGATCTCGAAGAACACGTCCTTGCGCAGCCGGCCCTCGGGGTCCTTCGGCAGCGTCGACGCCATGTCGGCCTGATCGACCCAGCGCGACACGTCGGACAGATAGGCCCGCAGCTCGCTGACCGCCACCTGGTAGTCCTGCGCGATGGTGAAGCGGCTGTTCCATTCCTGCACGAAGGCACGGGCCTGCTCGGAGTAGGACGCCGGGTCGTGGCCCATCACGGCCAGCTCGTCCCACTCGTCGGTCAGCGTGACGGACACCACAGCCATCAGCCCGGTGTTGAGCAGGCTGACCACCACCGCCTTGCCGCGGTAGACGGCGCGGTCGCCCGAGCGCACGGTGAGGTCGCTCAGCACCTCGCTGACCTGCACGATCGAGTAGGGGTTGTAGATCTCCATCACCAGCGAGCGGCGCTGGTGGTTGGTGAGCACACCGCGGACGGTCTCGCCCTGGCTGTTGCGAAAGGTGATGACCGCGTCGATGGACCGGAGAGAGCGGATGGAATCCATCGCTTCTAGACCATGTTCATGTCAGTTGTCCATCTCAGCACGCTTCCACGGCGCATGAAACCGGAGCGGCCAAAGGCCAGAACACCGCGGAACCGGCTCTGCAGGGCCGCTGGTGTTGCCCCCGGTAGGGGGTTGGCGAAGCGACACGCAGTGCGCGCAGACTGGGGGCGAGCTCCATCTAGCTTGCGCCGTGGCATTTCTTGTATTTCTTTCCGCTGCCGCAATGGCACAGGTCGTTGCGGCCGGGCACGGCGGCGCGCCGCACCGTCTCTACACGCGGGCCGAGCGAGCGGCCGAACTCGCGCAGGTCGTACACCGCCCACACGGCTTCGCCGAAGGCCTCGAGCCGGGCAGCCGACATGCTGGGCGGGCCGTCGCTGCCGTCCTCGAGTTCGAAGGCCGAGACTTCGGGCGGGCCGGCGTCGTCCTCGCACAGCAGCGCGAGGGCGCTCATCGCCTCTTCGAGCCAGCGCACGGCTTCCTTGTCCTTGGGCGGCGCGAACCATTCTTCGGGCCAGGACTCGACCGCGAACATGAAACCCAGCGCCCAGACCTGGGCGAACGACGGCAGCTCGGCTTCTTCACCCTCGCCCGCCTCACGCGTGGCCTCGGCCATCGCCTCGGCACGCTCCTCGGGCGTCAGCGCCGCCATCGCACCGCGCACATCGAGCACCTGCGGGCAGTAGGCGCGCTCGTCGTCGAGGCTTTCCACGTCGGCGTCGAGTCCGGCCGCGATCTCGGCCCAGCGCCTGTGCCACAGCTGCGTGAACGCGGCGAACTGGGCGGCATCGGCGAACAGCGCGGCCACGTCGCCCTCGGTCTCGAGCAGCACCGGCCAGTACTCGGCCGGCGGGATCGGCCGGCGGCAGCAGATCAGCGCGGCCATGAAGCCTTCGCAGAACTCCCACTGCGGCGTCTGGCCCTCGTGCGCGCGCACGGCTTCGAGCATGTCGTCCAGCGCATCGAAGTCTTCGGGCTGCAGGGGGGTGGCGGCGGGCATCGCCGGATCGGGGTGGGAAGGCTGGGTCATCTGGAGACTGCGGGAAGATCAGAAGGCAGAGGGCGGTCCGGCGCCGAGAAGCGGGTTGTCACGCCGGGCACGCACAATGCCGTCGCGGCCGCTCGACTTGGAAGGCGACAGTGTGCCAGCGCGGAACCGGCCCTTTGTTGGTTCTACGCATCGGGGTCGACCGCTTTGGTAACAAACCGTAGCATCGTCATCCGGCCAGCCGGCCGGTGCACGAAGCACCCACACCACACGAGACGACGATGATCCATTACCTCAACACGCTGTACCCGGTCCGCTACACGGTGTTCGGGCTGTGCTGCCTCGGCCTGCTGCTGAGCCTGTTCGGCCTGGTCGCCTACGAAACGCATGTGGTGCTGACCCTGCTGTTCCTGGCGCTGGTCGTGCTGGGCATCTACGACATGCGGCAGACGCGCAAGTCGGTGCTGCGCAACTACCCGGTGATCGGCCACATCCGCTACATGCTCGAGTACGTGCGGCCCGAGATCCGCCAGTACTTCATCGAGGCCGACAACGACGCCGCCCCTTTCTCGCGATCGCAGCGCTCGCTGGTCTACCAGCGCGCCAAGGGCGATGCCGACAAGCGGCCGTTCGGCACCCAGCTCGACGTGCTGGGCGAGGGCTACGAGTGGCTCAACCATTCGGTGGCGCCCACGACCATCGCCAGCCACGACTTCCGCGTCACCATCGGCATCGACACGGCCACCGGCCAGCCGACGCCCACCTCCAGCTGCACCCAGCCGTACGAGGCCAGCGTCTTCAACATCTCGGCGATGAGTTTCGGCGCGCTGTCGGCCAACGCGATCCTGGCCTTGAACGCCGGCGCCAAGCGTGGCCGCTTCGCGCACGACACCGGCGAGGGCTCGATCTCGGTCCACCACACGGTGCACGGCGGCGACCTGGTCTGGGAGATCGGGTCAGGCTACTTCGGCTGCCGCAACGACGACGGCACGTTCAACGCCGAGCGCTTCACGCGCAACGCCGCCAGCCCGCAGGTGCGCATGATCGAGCTCAAGCTGAGCCAGGGCGCCAAGCCCGGCCACGGCGGCGTGCTGCCCGGCCCCAAGGTCACGCCCGAGATCGCCGCCGCACGCGGCGTGACGGTGGGCCTGGACTGCATCTCGCCGTCGTCGCACAGCGCGTTCTCGACGCCGGTCGAGATGATGCAGTTCATCGCCCGCCTGCGCGAGCTCTCGGGCGGCAAGCCGACCGGCTTCAAGCTGTGCATCGGCCACCCCTGGGAGTGGTTCGCGATGGTGAAAGCGATGCAGGAGACCGGCATCACGCCCGACTTCATCGTGGTCGACGGCGCCGAGGGCGGCACCGGCGCCGCGCCGCTGGAGTTCACCGACCACGTCGGCGCGCCGCTGCAGGAGGGGCTGCAGCTGGTGCACAACACGCTGATCGGCGTGGGCCTGCGCAGCCGCATCCGGCTCGGCTGTGCCGGCAAGGTGGTGAGCGCCTTCGACATCGCCCGCATGATGGCCATCGGCGCGGACTGGTGCAATTCGGCGCGCGGCTTCATGTTTGCGCTGGGCTGCCTGCAGGCGCAGAACTGCCACACCGGGCATTGCCCGACCGGCGTGACCACGCAGGACCCGGTGCGGCAGCAGGCGCTGATCGTGCCCGACAAGTCGGAGCGGGTGTTCCACTTCCACCAGAACACGCTGGAGGCGCTGCGCGAGATGGTCCAGGCCGCCGGCCTGCACCACCCCAGCGAGATCACCGCCCACCACATCGTGCGGCGCGTCAACGAAAGCGGCGTGAAGCTGCTGGTCAGCGTGATGCCGCCCCTGCCACCCGGCGCGCTGCTCGACCGCGACATCAGCGCCCTGCCCAACGTGTTCACGTTCTACTGGCCCCGGGCCCGCGCCGACAGCTTCAAGTTGCTGATCGTGTAACGGACGGGGCCGGCCGGGCCGGCACCAGAGCCACCAGCGCCGGCCGCACCGCTTTGGCCCCCGCGTGCCTGCTTTGTGTGCACGCGGGACGCGATGTTGAATTCATTTTGGCGTTTTTTGTATATCCTAGGGGGTGGCGCCGTGGCATGGCTGTTGCTATGACTCCCCCATGAAGCTGTTTTCCGCATGCGCAAGGGGTTTTGCATGACCTCGACCCCGGCAACGCCGATGACCGCCGACGAGCCGCTGCTGGCGATGCGCAAGATCCACAAGACCTTCGGCACCGTCAGCGCGCTGCGCGACCTGGAGGTTGCGATCCGCCCCGGCGAGCTGGTCACCGTCGTCGGGCCGAGCGGCTGCGGCAAGAGCACGCTGTTCAACATCGTCGCCGGGCTCGACGAGCCGGACGATGGCGGCATCCTGCGGTTCGAGGGCCGTTCTTGCCAGGCGGCCGAGCTGCTGGGCCGCGTGTCGTTCATGCCGCAGCGCGACCTGCTGCTGCCCTGGCGCACGGTGATCGACAACGCCATCCTCGCCATCGAGATCGAAGGCACGCCGCGCAAGGAGGCCCGCGCACAGGCGCTGCGCATGCTGCCCGAGTTCGGCCTCGCCGGTTTCGAGAACCAGTACCCGCACGAGCTGTCGGGCGGCATGCGCCAGCGCGTGGCGCTGATGCGCACCTTCCTGTTCAAGCGCGACCTGATGCTGCTCGACGAGCCCTTCGGCGCGCTCGACGCGCTGACCCGCACGATGATGCAGCGCTGGCTGCTCGACGTGTGGCAGAAGCACCGCCGCACCATCCTCTTCATCACGCACGACGTGGACGAGGCGCTGTTCCTTGGCGACCGCGTGCTGGTGATGACGGCCCGCCCCGGCTCGGTCAAGCTGGAGCTGCCCGTGCCCCTGCCGCGCCCGCGCAAGCCCGAACTGCTGACCGACCCGGAGTTCATCCGGCTCAAGCGCGTGCTGCTGGAGGCGATCGAGGAAGAGAGCATGAAGTCCTTCCAGGCCGCCAATGCCCAGCTCGCCTCGGCCTGAGAGGCGGAGAGTCTTTCCTCCATGCCCGCCTTGCACGCCAAAACACACCAGCTCGTCGTTGCAAATGCTCGCCATAGCCCGAGCTATGGCTGTGCTTTGCGCCTAGATCCGGCGCGTTTTGACGCACCTTTCGGGCATGGCCAAAAAACTCTCAGCCTCTGAGGCGTCGATGTCTGCGTCCAGCATCGCGCGCCCGCTGCGCCCCCGGCCGATGCCGCCGGTCCCGCGCGGGCCGAGCGTGGCCGCGCTGCGCTGGCGCAGCGCATGGCGCATGGTGGCGGTGGTGCTCGCCGTCGGCCTGGCCTGGGAGCTGGCGGTGGTCGCGTTCTCGATCAAGCCGCACTACCTGCCCCGGCTGAGCCTGGTGCTGCAGGCCATCGGCGCGACGCCGCAGGCCTATGTGGACGGTTTCCTGCGCACTGCCGCCGAAGCCTTGCTGGGCTTCGCTGCGGGCGGGCTGTTCGGCGTCGGCGTCGGCATCCTGTTCTTCCGCTCGCCGGTGCTGCGCGACATGGTGTTCCCGATGTTCGTCGTGTCGCAGACGATTCCCGTGATCGCCTTCGGCGCGCTGGTCGTGCTGTGGTTCGGCAACACGCTGATCGCCAAGGCCATCATCGCGTTCTACGTCACCTTCTTCCCGGTCACGGTCAACACGCTGCTGGGCCTGCGCTCGGTCGACGCGCGCCAGGTGGCGCTGATGCGCAGCTTTGGCGCCACCCGCGGCCAGCTGATGCGGCAGCTGCAGTTCCCCACGGCGCTGCCGCAGATCTTCGTCGCGCTGCGCCTCGCCGCCTCGCTGAGCCTGGTGGGCGCCATCGTCGGCGAATGGTTCGGCGACACCACCGGCCTGGGCGTGCTGCTGCTGCAGGCCATGTTCAACGAGAACGCCGTAGGCCTGTGGGCGGCCCTGCTGATGTGCGCGCTGCTGGGCACGCTGTTCTATGCGGCCGTGGCGCTGGTCGAGCGGCGGCTGGTGTTCTGGGGGGCCGAGCAATGAGCGCTGCGCTGTCCCGCTCCGCGCCGCGGATTCCTTTGTCGGCACAGCGCGGCGTGCTGGGCGCGGTGTTGCTGGTCGTCGTGTGGGAGGGTGTGGCGCGCGGCTTCTCGCTGCCGTCGTACACGCTGCCGGCGATCAGCCAGATCCTGGCCAGCATCTGGGCGCAGCGCGCGCTGCTGGCCACCGCCGCCGGCACCACGGTCACCGAGGCGCTGGCAGGCTACGCACTGGGGGCGCTGGTCGGCATCGGCGGCGCCGTCCTGGTGACCATGCTGCCGCGTGCGCGCGGGCTGATCCTGCCGGGCGCCACGGCCTTCAACTCGGTGCCGGTGATCGCCTGGTCGCCGCTGGTGCTGCTGTGGTTCGGCATGGGCATGGGCTCGAAGATCGTGATGGTCGCGCTGGCGATCGCGTTCACGCTGTTCCTGAGCGCACTGGCCGGCCTGGACCGCGTGGACCGACGCACCGTCGACCTGATGCGCAGCTTCGGCGCCGGCCGCTTCGCGATCCTGTGGCGGCTGCGGCTGCCGACCGCGTTGCCGCTGATCTTTGCCGGCCTGCGCGTAGCCACCGCGCGCAGCGTGCTGATCGCCGTGGTCACCGAGATGCTGGGCGCCAATGCGGGGCTGGGCCTGCTGATCTACCAGGCGGTGGTGCAGGTCGATTTCGTGCAGGTGTGGGGCGCGGTGTTCGTGGCCTCGGCGGCCAGCCTGCTGTTCTTCGGCTTGGTAGGTCTCGCGGAACGCAAACTCGTCTTCTGGAAATAGCGCGATGAAAAGAGAAATGCATCTGGGCCTGTTCCTGCTGGGCACGGGCAGCCACACGGCCGGCTGGCGCCATGCCGGCGCGGTCGACAGCTTCCAGGATTTCGCGGCGATCCAGCAGATCGGGCGGACGGCCGAACGCGGCCTGTTCGACCTGATCTTCATGGGCGACAACCTGAACGCCGATCCGAAGGCCCACCCGTCGTACACGCTGCGGCTGGAGCCGCTGACGATGCTGGCTGCGCTGTCCACTTCGACCCGCCACATCGGCCTGGGCGCGACCGTGTCGACGACCTACAGCGACCCGTTCAGCGTGGCCCGCATGTTCGCTTCGCTCGACCACATCAGCGGCGGGCGCGCCGCGTGGAACGCGGTCACCACGTCGAACCCGGCGGTGGCGGCCAACTTCGGCACGGTGCATCCGGACCATGCGCGCCGCTACGAGATGGCCGGCGAGTTTCTCGACGTGGTCAAGGGCCTGTGGGACTGCTGGGACGACGACGCCATCGTCGCCGACAAGGCCAGCGGCCTGTACATCGACCCGGCCAAGGTCCATTCGCTCGACCACGAGGGCACGTTCTTCAAGGTCAAGGGGCCGCTGAACATCGGCCGCGCACCGCAGGGCCGGCCGGTGGTGCTGCAGGCCGGTGGCTCGGACGCCGGCCTCGACCTGGCCGCCCGCACCGCCGACGTGGTGTTCTCGGTGGTGCAGGATCTGGACGAAGCCAAGGCCGCCTATGCCGCGCTGAAGAACCGCCTGCCGAGCTTCGGCCGGCAGGCTGCCGACGTGACGGTGTTGCCCGGCGTGATGCCGGTGGTCGGCCGCACCGACCGCGAGGCGCGCGACAAGCTCAACGCGCTGCAGGAGTTCATTGGCAGCGGCAGTGCACTGGCGGTGTTGTCCGAGCGCTTCGGCCACGATTTCTCGACCTACGATCTCGACGGCCCGGTGCCCGAGCTCGCCTTGCCCGACACGTACCACAGCTTCACGCGTGTGCTGCTGGCCAAGGCCCGCCGCGAAAGCATGAGCCTGCGCGACCTGTACAGCCTGACCGCCGCCGCGCGCGGCCACTGGGTGCTGTGCGGATCACCTGAGACCATCGCCGATACGCTGCAGCAGTGGTTCGACGAAGGTGCCGCCGACGGCTTCAACGTGATGCCGCCTTACTTCCACGAAGGCTTCGACGATTTCGTCGACGGTGTGGTGCCGATCCTGCAGGAGCGGGGGTTGTTCCGGCGGGCTTATGCGGGGGCCACCTTGCGGGATCAGTTGGGGTTGGGGCGGCCTGGTGTGGTGCGTCTTTCTGCCTGATTTTTTCTATCGACAGGTTTGCGTTAAGGGCTTGCCCTGAACGGGCAGGCGGCGCGGAGGTGCGTTCTCCGGCGTCACGCTCGCGGGTGAGGCCGTTGTGTGCGAGAGATGTGACGTTCGGACGACGGCGCGCGAGCAAGGGCGCTGTCCAACGCGAATGGAGCCTGCGCCCGCACCTCCGCACCACCTACCCTGACGCTCTGCGGTTGCGGTCGGCACCGGCGCCGTGCGCCCAACGGACTGGCGCTCTACATCGCGGCGATCGAACCAACACCGCGCATCCTGTCGATCAGGGTGGCGGTTGTGGGCTGGCGGGCGCAGGCTCCATTCGCGGTGGACCGAGCCTCCGCACCCCCGCGTTCGCCTTCATGGCCGCAGCCGCCGCACCAAAGCGCCCGCCCCCGCGAGCGTGACGCCGGAGAACGCCAGCACGCATCCGCCGCCCAGGGCAGAGCCCTTGCACTGCCCCCAAAACTGCGGCGCTCAATCAGGGAAAAATCAGCCCCGCGTGAACCCCATCGTCCGCGCGTGGTAGTACAGCGCCCCGTCCTGCACGATCAGGAACTTGGCGCGCCGCGTGCCGGGGTTGTGGTGCGAATGCATGGCCCCCGGCGGCGTGACCATCGTGTGCCAGCGTTGCCACGCGATGTCCTGGCCATCCACCCGCGAGAAGCAGGCATCGCCATCGACGATCAGCGTCACCGCCGCCGAGTTGTGCCGGTGCGCGGGCTGCACGTCGCCCGGTGCGAGCGTGTTGAACGACAGGGTCAGCACCGGGTGGATGTTGCGGCTGGCCTCCAGCGTGTCGCTCGAGAAGATCAGCGCCCGGCCCGAAGTCGACTCGTCGGGAACGGCCGCGTAGACCAGTGCCAGCTGCCGCTCGATCTCGGCGGCCGGATAGTGGACCACGCCCTCCCCCTTGGAAGTTGCCGCCTGCAGACCGCCGGCGGCCGCGAGCAGAGGCTCGTCCGTCACCACCCACAGCACGGCGCCTTCGCTGCCCGCAGCGTGCTGGAGATCGACGGTCCCGGGCACGAACCAGACATCGCCCGCACCCCAGGCCATGTGCTCTTGCGCATCGCCGGTCTTCCAGCGGGTGCTGCCCGCGCCGGCGATCACGTACCAGATCGAACCGCTGGCGGCAAAACCGGTCGGCAAGGTGTCGCCGGGCGCAATGCGCAGGTAACGCGCCAGCATCAGCGGGCTGGTGGCCGGCATTGCACAGCCCAATGCTGCGGACTGGTCGCAGGCCCACATGCCGGTGGGCGCTTGCGGGGCCAGCGCGCCCCGCGCGGCGGCCTCGAAGCCGGCGGCCACCACCGGCGGCAGGTGGATGTTGAACGCGTTGGCCGAGTTGAAGAAGCGCGCCCGCGCCTGGGCCGCGCTGGCGGGCGCATCGGGCCGCTGGGGCCCGAGTGCGGCCATGCGCTGCGGCGTCGCGGCCACAGGTGCGCAGGCCTCGGCCATCAGGGCTTGCGTTCTGCCGGCGACAGCGACTGCAGGAAACTCGCGTCGAATGCGACCTTGGTGTCGATCGGCTTGGTCAGCACCTTGTTGGCCAGCAGGAAGTCCTGCGCGCTCTTCAGTGCGGCCGGGTCGATGTAGAACAGGCCTTCGGTCTTGGCCTTGCCGGCGACCATCAGCTTGTAGGCTTCGGTCAGCATCGACTCCTGCTGTGCACGGTTCAGCGTGGGCGCAACCTTCATCACGATGTCGACAGCTTCCTGCGGGTGGGCCGCGGCCTCACGCCAGCCCTTGATGGACGCGCGCAGGAAGGCCTTCACCAGCTCGGGCTTGTTCTGCGCCGTGTCCTTCGACACGATCAGCGTGTCACGCGGGAAGGTGATGCCGTTCTCTTCGGCGGTGAAGGTGCGCACCTTGTCGGCACCCATCTTGTCCTTGACCACCCACATCTCGTTGTAGACCGTGGCGGTGGCGACATCGGTGTCGCCGTTGATGAACGGCGTCATGCTGACCTGCTGCGGCTGGATGTCGACCTTGGCGCGCTCCACGCCGGCCTGGGCCAGCATGCCGAACAGCACGTAGTTGGCGCCGGTGAACCAGGTCGTGACCTTCTTGCCCTGGAAGTCCTTCAGGCTCTTGATCGGGCCGTCGGCCTTGGTGACGAACACGAACGGCGTGATCTGGTGCGCCACACCGATCGACACGATCGGCAGGCCCTTGTCGACGCCGGCCAGCACGCTATCGGAGCCGCCCGACAGGCCGAAGGTGTCGGCGCCCGTGGCCACCAGGTTCTCGGTCAGCAGGTTGGGGCCGCCCGGGTTGATCGTCAGGTCGATGCCTTCGTCCTTGTAGTAGCCCTTGGCCTGGGCGTAGTAGAAGCCGGCGAACTGCGTCTGCGTGAGCCACTTCAGGCGCAGGCTGGCCTTGACCGGCTCCTTGGTCTGCGCCTGGGCCTGCATGGCCGGCGACAGCGTGGCGATGGCGGCCGCGAGGGCCAGCGTGCGGAGGAAAAAGCGAGTCTTCATGGCAACCTTTCGAGGAATGGAGGATGGAATGGGTGGGAAGTGCGAGGAAAAAGGCAGGCGCTAATCGTCGAAGGCCGGCGTGCCGGGCGATACATCGCGCGCCAGCTTGCGCAGCAGGCCGGGCCACTCGCGTTCACCAGCGATGAGGATGTCGCCCTTCTGTTCCCAGAACTGGCGCGCGGCCTTCTCGCAAACCTCGTGCGTCGGCTTCACGATCGGGCCCGCACCCCCGGCCACCGCGGCCTGCATCTGCAGCTGGATGCGCGCGGCGCGTTCGAAGTAGTACAGCAGCATGAACGCCTCGCCCGCCGTGCGGCCGACCGTCAGCACGCCGTGGTTGCGCAACAGCATCACCGGCTGCGTGCCGAAGTCGCGTACCAGGCGGGCCTGCTCGTCGAGATCGATCGCCACGCCCTCGTAGTCGTGGAAGGCCTGGCGCCGGAAGAAACGCATCGCGAACTGCGACAAGGGCAGCAGGCCTTCGGCCTGTGCCGACACCGCGACGCTGGCATCCGAATGCGTGTGCAGCACGCAGACGGCGTCGTGCCGGCTCTCGTGGATCGCGCCGTGGATCACGAACGCCGCCGCGTTCACCTCGTACGGCGTGTCTTCGAGCTTGCGGCCGCGGATGTCGATCCGCACCAGGCTCGACGCGGTGATCTCCTCGAACAGCAGGCCGTACGGATTGAGCAGGAACTCGCCCGGCCGGCCCGGCACGCGCAGCGAGATGTGGTTGTAGATCATGTCGTCCAGCCCCAGCTGCGCCACCAGGCGGTAGGTGGCGGCCAGGGCGACGCGGGCGTCCCATTCGGCGTCGGTGATGTGTGCGGGCTTCATGGCATGGGGTGTCAGGCCGCCAACTCGAACAGCAGGTCGGCCAGCACGCGGGCACCCGCGGCCAGATCGCCCGGCTCGGCCGACTCGGCCTCGTTGTGCGTGATGCCGAGGTGGCAGGGCACGAAGATCATGGCCGACGGCGCCACGGCATGCAGGTAACGCGCGTCGTGGCCGGCGGCCGAAGGCAGATCGCGGTGCGGCACGGCCAGGCGGTCGGCGACGGCACGGGTCCGGCTGCACAGGCTTTCGGGGAAACGCAAGGAATCGGCGGCCGACAGGCGCTCGACCCGCACCTCGCAGGGCCCGCGCCGGGCGTCACAGATCGGCGCGATCTGCGCGCTCAGGTCGCGCAATGTCGCCGAGTCGGGATGGCGCAGATCGATCGAGAACACGACCTTGATGGCGACCACCGAGGGTGCGTTGGGTAGCACCTCGAAACGGCCGACGGTGAACTTCGTGATGTCCTCGTCATCGTGCAGCGCGGCCGCCAGCGCCTGCACCATCGCGGTGGCGGCCAGCAGCGCGTCCTTGCGTTCGTGCCGCTGCGAGGTCCCGGCATGCGCGGCCTCGCCGATGACTTCGATGCGGAACGTGTGTTTGCCCTGGATGCCGGTGACGATGCCGACCGGGAAGCCTTCGCGCTCCAGCACCGGGCCCTGCTCGATGTGCGCTTCGACATAGGCATGCACGGCGCCGCCTGTCGGACGCTGTGCGATGTGCTGCAGTTGCGCGCCGACGGCGGCCAGCGCTTCACCGACGCTGACGCCCTGGGCGTCCCGCACAGCCGCCGTTGCGTCCAGCGTGCGGTCGCCAGCGAACACGGCCGAGCCCATCATGCCCGGCGCGAAACGTGACCCCTCTTCGTTCATCCACGCCACGATGTCGATCGGATGCCGCGGCACCAGGCCCGCGTCGTGCATCGCCTGCACCGCCTCGAACGCGGCGAGCACGCCGTACACACCGTCGAAGCGCCCACCGGTGGGCTGGCTGTCCAGGTGCGACCCGCTCAACACCGGCGCGCGGTCGGGCTCGGTGCCTGCCAGCCGCAAGAACAGATTGCCCACCGCATCGCGGCTGGCCGTGAGGCCGATCGCATCCCCCCAGCGCGCCAGTTCGGCCTGGGCCTGCGCGTCCTCGCTCGACAGCGCCTGCCGGTTCACGCCGCCCGCAGCAGTCGCACCGAAGCGCGCCATGGCGGCCAGGCGATCCCACAGGCGCTGCTCGCTGACGAACGAGGAAGGTCGCTTGTTCACCTCACGCCCCTCAGGTCACAGCGCGAGCCCACCAGCGGCCCAAGGCCAGGGACACCGCGGAACCGGCTTTGCCGGGCCGCTGGTGTCGCCCCCTCGAGGGGGGATTCGGCTACACGAAGTGAGCAAGAAACGGGGGGGAGCATATCAATCCGTTTTCATGATCTGCGCGGGCTCGGAACGCGGATCGCGCGGCAGCCACTTTCCCTGCTCGACCGTCGCCAGGAAATCGCCCACGAACTGGTTGAACAGCGCAGGCTCGTCGATGTTCAGCGTGTGGCCGGTCTTGGGCAGCACCAGCAGGCCGCTGGCGGGAACCGTGCGCTTCAGGAAGATGCCGGGCTGCAGGCAATGGTCGTCCTCGTCGCCGACGACCACCAGCGTGGGCACCTGCATCGTCCTGAGTTCGGCCTCCAGGTCGTAGATCGACGGGCGGCGCGCCTGCACGCCCTGCATCGTGCGGGCCGAGCCGATCGACGAATGCTCGCTGAGCTGCGTGGCGAACTCCTGCCAGCCGCGCGGGTCCTTCACCTGGAACACGATGCGCGAGGCGGCGGTCGAATAGACCTTGGAGAACTCGACCGCGCCCAGCTCCTCGAACTTGCGCGCCACTTCGAGCGACACGTTGCGGAAGTAGTCCTCGTACTGCTTCTCGGCACCGTAGCCCGCACCTGCGACCACGAGCGACAAGGCCTTCCCGGGATAACGCAGGCCGAAATGCAGCGTCGAGAACCCGCCCATCGACAGGCCCACCACGTGCGCACGCCCAAGGCCCAGGCCGTCGACCACGTCGGCGATGTCGTCGGTCGCGATGGCCTGCGAGTAACGCTCCACGTCGTCCGGCACGTCCGACGGCGGATAACCGCGCGCCGCGAACGTGATGCAGCGGTAGCGTCGCGTGAAATGCCGCATCTGCGGCTCCCAGCTGCGGTGGTCGCCGCCGAACTCGTGCACGAAGACGATCGGCGTGCCGCTGCCGGCTTCTTCGTAATAAAGACGGGTGCCGTCGCGGGCGTTCAGATAAGGCATGGCGGGGCTCAGAACAATGCGGTGGTGACGGGGAGGTTGCGGGCCTTTTCGACCATCGCCGGCAGCAGCTCGCAGAAGCGGTGGGCCCAGGCCTCCGGCACGGTCAGGCTGACCTTCACGAAGCGGTCGCCGAAACGTTGGGTGTGGTAGGTGCCCTGGCGGATCATCACGCCCTCGGCCTGGTAGGCCGCCACCAGCGCCTCGGGCCGCACGCCGGCACCCAGCGTCTCGATCACCAGCAGGTTGGCATGCGACGGGTACACCGGAATGTGCAGGCCGGGAATGCGCGACACTGCCTCGAACACCGCGGCCTGGTTGGCGCGCAGGCGGCGCAGGATCTCGGGGAACCACTCGGCCTTGGTCTTCAGCCCGGCGATGGCCGCGCGCTGCGACAGCACGTTGCTGCCGAGGTTGTTGGGCGGCGCGGTGGCGATGCGCTCGATGATGTCCGGGTGCGCCAGCACCGCACCCAGCCGCATGCCGGCCAGGCCCAGCCACTTCGAGAAGCTGTAGGTGACGATCGCCTTCTCGGGGTAGAAGCGGAACGCCGGCGTGAAGCCTTCGGCGAACTGCGAGTACGTGGCGTCGTGGATCAGGTAGGCGTCGACCGAGCGCGCGATGTCGGTGAACGCGCGGATCTCGTCGGCCGTGTGGCAGGTGCCCAGCGGGTTGTTCGGGTCGACCAGATAGATGACACGGGTCTTAGGGCCGACGGCCGCCTGCAGTTGCTCGGCCGTGAGCTTGTAGCCCTGCTCGGCGTTGTAGATCGGCAGCTCGACCACGGTGGAGCCGGCCTTGCGTGCGAAGTGCATCGGCCAGGCCCAGCTCGGGTCGGTGGTGACGAAGTCGGTGTCGGGCGCGCAGATGTTGCTGCACACGTTGTACAGCGCCTCCACCGCGCCGTCGGTCACGAAGGCCGAGGCGCCGGGCACACCCGCGTCCTCGACGATCAGGCGGCGCAGTTCTTCGAAACCGGCGGGCGGCGCATACGCGTGGTAGCTGCCGTCCTTCAGCGCCTGGACCACGGCGTCGACGACGGCGGGGTGGGGCTCGAAGTGGTTGGTGTTCTGGCCCAGCCACATCAGGCCGGGGGTGTTGCACAGCCGATCGAAATAGGCGTTGCGTTGTTCGAAGGCACGCGGGGGCGAAGAGCTCATGGCCTGCTGCAAAGCAGAAGCTATGCCATGCACAAACCGCCTGCGCCGAGCGCTTTGCGCCCCAATCGCGGCCACCCGCTGCCGATTCGAGTGCACGATGCAGCGCTTTGGTGCATACGCAAACGCCGTTTTTGTATTTCCAAGCAGCAGAACCTGCATTCAACCGCCGCGCCGCGTGGCATGGATACTGCTTTTGCCGCATGGTGACCATGCCAGAAGCCACCCCCACCCCCCTGCTGACGACACCGCGCGAACGCGCCAGGGAAAAGTCCGTCACGCTGGCCGAAGAGCTGCAGGAAACCCTCGAAGGCCTGATCGTCAGCGGCGCGTTGAAGCCCGGCACACGGCTCGACGAGGCAGAACTGGTCGAACGCTTCCAGATGTCGCGCACACCGGTGCGCGAGGCCCTGAAGGTGCTGGCCGGCAACGGCCTGGTCGAGATGCGCGGCCACCAGGGCGTCTATGTGGCCACGATCTCGCTGCCGGTGCTGATCGAGATGTTCCAGATGATGTCGGTGATGGAAGGCCTGTGCGCGAAGTACGCGGCCCGCCGTGCCAATGCGGCCCAGCGGGCGCGCATGAACCAGATCCACGCGCAGTTGAGCGAGCTGCTGGTGATTGCCGACCACGAGCGTTTCTATGAAGTGAACCGCGAGTTCCACGATGCGCTGTACGACGCGTCGAACACCCACTACCTGGCCGAGCAGACCCGCACGCTGCGCAAGCGCGTCGGCGTGTACCGCCGCCATGTGACGTTCCAGCCGGGCCGCATGGCCGCGACGATCGGCGAGCACAAGGCCATCATCGAGGCGATCGAACGCAACGATCCGGCCGCGGCGTTCTCGGCTGCGGCCGACCATGTGACGCTGCTGCAGGACGACATGGTCGACCTGATCGCGGCCATCTCGGCCAACATGCCAGGCGCGGCCTGACGCCCTCGGGCTGCACGGCACGGCAATTCTTTCTTCGTTGAGCAACTCCATGATCACACTCGACCTGCAGGGCCAGACCGCCCTGATCACCGGCGCATCCAAGGGCATCGGCCTGGCCGCCGCCCATGCGTTCGCCGAAGCCGGCTGCCACCTGCATCTGGCCGCGCGCGATGGCGCGGCGCTCGAAGCCGCGCAGCGCGACATCACCGCCGCCCATGGCGTGCGGGTGGCGATCCATCCGATGGACCTGAGCGCGCCGGGCGCGATGCCGCAGCTCGACCGTGCGGTCGGCGACGTCGACATCCTGGTCAACAACGCAGGCGACATTCCGGCCGGGCCGATCGAGTCGCTCGACTTCGACCGCGTGCGCCAGGGCTTTGCGCTGAAGGTGCTGGGCTACATGGAACTCACGCAGCACGTCTATGCGCGCATGAAGCGCATGGGCCACGGCGTGATCATCAACGACATCGGCAACTCGGGCGAGAACTGGGACGCCAACTACATCGCCGGCTCCACCGGCAACGCCGCGGTGATGGCCTTCACCAAGGCGCTGGGCGGCGTGAGCCTGGACGACGGCATCCGCGTGGTGGGCGTGAACCCCGGTCCGGTCGCGACCGACCGCATGGTCAAGCTGATGAAACGCCGCTCGCTCGACACCCATGGCGACGAAAGCCGCTGGGAAGAACTCTTCGTGCAGTACCCGGGCGGGCGTCCGGCCGAGTCGCTCGAAGTGGCGGAGCTGATGGTGTTCCTCGCGTCGAAACACGCGGGCTACATCACCGGCACCATCGTGACCATCGACGGCGGCATCGCATCGCGCGGCTCGATCATCAAGACCAGCAAGAAGGCGGCCGAACTGCTGGCAGCGCAGAAGTAGCAGGCAGCCCGGGAGCAGCGGCAGGCAGTGCAGCGCCGCCGCCACCGTTTGGCGGACGAGGAGACGAAGGTTGAGGACCGGCTGAGAGCCAGGTTCCTCGCGCCCAGGCCGCAGCAGGCTTGCCGGAACGCGGTCGACGCCCGCGATCGACGTTCCGCGCATGAGCAAGCTCGGTTTTCGTGCTTGGGTTCGACGAGCCGTCTTCGCACAATGTCCCCCGGTGGACGGCGCGGCGCAACCGCGCCGCGCACGCCCGCACAACGGGAGCTTGCTTGTGAGTGCTGAGTATTCGTTCGAGGTGCCGCCCGCCACGCCCGAGGCGTCGATCGACGCTTGCGGCCAGACGCTGGACCTGGGCCCCTACACCGAAGCGGTGCACACGCTGTGCGCCGCGCTGGCCCAGACGGTGGTGGCCCGCGACAAGGCCGGCGGCAGCGGCTGGGAGCAGCACGCGCTGCTGCGCGCCAGCGGCCTGCTGACGCTGGCCGTGCCGCGCGCCCACGGGGGCCAGCAGGAAGCCTGGCCGCTGATCCTGCGCATCGTGCGCCGCATCGCACAGACCGATAGCTCGATGGCCCATCTGTTCGCGTTCCAGCATCTGCAGGTGGCGACCGTGCAGCTGTTCGGCGATGCGGCACAGCGCCAGCGTTTCCTTCAGGGCACGGTCGAGGGCCGCTGGATGTGGGGCAACGCCGTCAACGCGCGCGACACCCGGCTCACGGTGCAGCCGCAGGGCGACGGCTATGTGCTCGACGGCGTGAAGAGCTTCTGCTCGGGCACGCGCGGCTCCGACATGATGACCGTATCGGTCGCGCTGGGCGCCGCCCCCGACCAGAAGCTGTTCGCCGCGATCCCGACCACCCGCGCCGGCATCACCGCGCTCGACGACTGGGATGCGATCGGCCAGCGCCAGACCGACAGCGGCACGGTGCGCTTCGAGCAGGTGCCGATCCATGCTAACGAGATCCTGCGCGACCCGGGGCCGAACTCGAGCCCGCGCGCCACGCTGCGCAACATGTTCGGCCAGATCGCGTTGACCGAGAACTACCTGGGCAACGCGCTCGGCGCGTTGCGCCAGGCCGCCGAGTACACCCGCGAGCATGTGAAGGCCTGGTCCATGTCGGGCCAGTCGCAGGCGGTCGAAGACCCGTACCTGCTGCTGCGCACCGGCGAGCTGTGGATGCAGCTGCGCGGCGCCGTGGCCCTGTCGGAGCTGGCGAACCGCCACTTCGAGCAGGCCTGGCAGCAGGGCGAAGCACTGACTGCTGCACAGCGGGGTGCGCTCAGCATCGACGTGGCGGCCGCCAGGTCGATGGCGGCACGCGTGGCGCTGCAGGTCACGAGCCAGATCTTCGAGATGGTCGGTGCCCGGGCCACCGCCAGTGGCAACGGCTTCGACCGCTTCTGGCGCAACGTGCGCACGCACACGCTGCACGACCCGATCGACTACCGGCTGAAGGAAGTCGGCCGCTGGTTCCTCACCGGCGAGCCCCCCTTCCCCTATTCCTACGGCTGACCCGGCCACCCCCCATTCACCCAAGGACTTCGACATGACCCTCTCCTCCCCCTCCCGCCGCACCGTGATGTTGGGCCTTGGCGCCGCTCCCTTGCTCGGCGCATGGCACGGCGCCCACGCCGCCCCGCAGAAGATCACCGTGGCCGAGAGCCAGGGCTACAACTGGGCGCTGCCCTACCTGGTGACCTCGCGCGAGCTCTGGAAGAAGTACGACATCGACGCCACCACGCTGCGCTTCGCATCGGGTCGCCTCGCGCTCGACGCGGTGCTGGCTGGCAAGGCCCAGTTCGGCACCACCACCGACAGCCCGATGGCGCTGCTGGGCGCGAACGGCCTGCGCTCGCTGATCGTGGCCGAGTTCTCCAGCGTGTCGAGCGGCATGGTGGTGGCGGCGCGCAGCGACCGGGGCATCGACAAGTCGAACGACCTCAAGGGCAAACGGGTGGCCACCACGCTCGGCACCAGCGGCCACTACTACCTGAGCCGCTACCTTTCGCTGTACGGCCTGACGCTGAAGGACGTGAGTGTGGTCAACCTGCGCGGGCCGGACGCCGTGACCGCGCTGGTGCGCGGCGACATCGACGCCTTCGCCTGGGGGCTGGAAGCGGCCGAACACGCGATCGCGCAGGCACCCGACAAGGTGCGCCTGATGAGCAACGCCAACATCGAGAAGGTCTTCAACAGCCACTACATCCTGGCCGCGACCGAGGATGTGGTGAAGAACCAGCCGCAGCTGGTGCAGGCGGCAGTGCGGGCGCTGATCGACGCCGAGAAGTTCTACCGCACCGACTACACGACGGCGGTGGTCGACGTCGCCGCGCGCGTGAAGGCGCCCGACGACGTGGTGCGCAAGTCGCTCGAAACGGTGGGCGTCGGCGTGAAGCTCGACGAGACCCTGCTCGACGATCTGGTGCTCAACGGCAAGTGGGCGATCGAAGCCGGGCTTGCCAAGCCGCCGGCGCAGGACCTGCGTGCGTTGTACCGCAGCCTGATCTATCCCGACGCGATGCGCGCCGTGGCCCCGGAGCGAGTGACATTGAAATGACCGCTGCCAGCGCGGTCGAGATCCGCCATGTCTCCAAGCTCTACGCCACCTCGGACGGCCAGCCCAGCTGGGCGCTGATGGACGTGGACCTGGACATCGCCGCCGGCGAATTCGTCTGCGCGATCGGGCCCAGCGGCTGCGGCAAGACCACGCTGCTGAACCTGATCGCCGGTTTCATCACGCCCACCGGCGGCACGGTGCACTGCGAAGGCCGCGCGGTCACCGGGCCATCGCCCGAGCGCAGCGTGGTGTTCCAGGAGTACGCGCTGTTCCCCTGGCTCACGGCGCAGCGCAACGTCGAGTTCGGTCTGAAGATGCAGGGCATGCCCGCGGCCGAGCGACGTGCCCGCGCCGCGCAGCTGCTGGCGCTGACTGGCCTGGCACGCGCGGCCGATCGTTATCCGTTCGAGCTGTCGGGCGGCATGCGGCAACGTGTGGCGGTGGCGCGGGCGCTGGCAACGCAGCCGCGCGTGCTGCTGATGGACGAGCCGTTTGCCGCCATCGACGCGCTGACCCGCGCCACGCTGCAGCGCGAGCTGCTGGGCATCTGGAAGGAACTCGCGCCCAGCATCTTCTTCATCACGCACAACATCGAGGAGGCCGTGTTCCTGGCCCAGCGCGTGATCGTGATGAGCCCGCACCCGGGCCGCATCGAACAGGTGGTGCCGGTCGACCTGCCCTATCCGCGCGACCGCGGCTCGCCCGCATTCGCGGCGGCCTATGCAAGCATTGCCAAGACCTTCGCCGAACTCGAGACCGCCGCCCCCGTGGAGCCCGCCGCATGACCCCGCAAGAGCGCAAGACCATCGAGGCCGGTTTTCTGGCCACCCGGTCCCACGAACAACGCCGTGCCGGCTGGCTGCAGATCGCGCGCGGGCTGTTCGGCGTCGCCGTCTTCCTGGTGCTGTGGGAGCTGGCGCCGCGCATCGTGCCCGGCATCAACCCGAAGATGTTTCCCCCGCCGTCGGACACGGTGCGCGAGCTCTACGCGATGACGGTCAAGACCGGCGAGATCTGGCCGCACGTGTCCGCCAGCCTGCAGCGCGCAGTGATGGGCTTCGTGCTGGGCGCGGGCATCGGCGTGCTGGTCGGCGTACTCACCGGCCGCAGCACGCTGATGCGCCAGATCAGCGACCCGCTGCTGCACGGCTTTCGTGCGATCCCGTCGATCGCCATCGTGCCGCTGGCCATCGTCTGGTTCGGCCTGGGCGATCTGTCCAAGGTGATGCTGATCGCCTGGGGCACGTTCTTCCCGGTGTGGGTCAACACCTTCATCGGCGTGCGCGACCTGCCGCCGATCTACCTGCGCTCGGCCGCAAGCCTGGGCGCGGGCCGGATGCAGCAGGTGTTCCTGGTCGCGCTGCCGGCCGCGCTGCCGTTCGTGTTCGCCGGCCTGCGGCAGGCCACGGCGGTCGCCTTCGTCGTGCTGGTGGCGGCCGAGCTGGTGGGGGCCGAGCAGGGGCTGGGTTACCTGATCTCGTTCGCGCACCTGGTGTTTCGTGTCGACATCATGTTCGTCGGGCTGATCTTCCTCGGTGCCATCGGCTTCGCCGCGGACCATCTGTTCGCGAGCCTGCTCAACCGCCTGTTCCCGTGGTACGGCGGGGAGTCGCGGCGATGAGCACGGCCGGTGCATGGGCCCACGCCGACACGGTGCTCGTCGGCGGCCAGGTGCTGACGATGGTGCCGGGCGCAGCGGCCGCACAGGCCATCGCGCTGCGGCAAGGCCGCGTGCTGGAGGTCGGCAGCGATGCGGACGTGATGGCGCACGCCGGTGCCGGCACCCAGGTCGTGCCGCTCGACGGCCGCACCGTTGTGCCGGGCCTGATCGACGCGCACGCGCACTGCGAGCGCGAGGGCCTGAAAACCTTGCGCCCGAGCCTCGCGCATGCCCGCAGCGTGGTCGACATCCTGGCCGTGGTCGAGCGTGAGGCCGCGCGCCTGCCCGAGGGCGCATGGATCGTCACGATGCCGGTCGGCCAGCCGCCGTTCTATTTCGACGGCCTGGCCCTGCTGCAGGAGCAGCGCATGCCGACCCGCGCCGAGCTCGACCGCGCGGCGCCACGGCACCCGGTGCTGATCCCCGGCCTGTTCGGCAACTGGGGCGTGCCGCCGGGCTACAACGCGCTGAACTCGCTGGGCCTGCAGCGCAACGGCATCGGCCCGGGCAGCTGCCCCGCCTGCGAGGGGCTCGACATCGCGTTCGATGCGAATGGCGAACCCACAGGCCTGATCGTCGAGAGCAACAAGCGCCCGCTGGTCGAGTTCGACCTGCTGCGCAACGTGCCGGCGTTCTCGTTCGACGACCGCGCCCTAGGCCTGCGCCGCTCGCTGCCGATCTACCACGCCACCGGCACCACCAGCCTCTACGAAGGCCACGGCTCGGCGCCCGAGACGATCTCGGTCTACCGCCATCTGTGGGAGCGCGGCGAGCTGACGATGCGCACGCGGCTGTGCGTGAGCCCGACCTGGGCCAACCTGGCCGAGGCGCGCCTGGCGATGCGCGACTGGCTGGCCCACGCGCGCGGCCGGGGCCTGGGCGACCCGTTCCTGCGCGTGAGCGGCGTCTACATCGGCCTGGGCGGCCATGCCGTCGCGGCCGACAAAGTGCGCCGCGCCTTGCCCAACACCGGCTGGATGGGCTTCGTCGAATGGGCCAACCGCATCGAGGACTTCGAGAACTACGCGCTGGCCGCGGCCGAGTTCGACCTGCGCGTGCACAGCGTGATCGGCGACCGCCTGGGCGAGGTGCTGGACGTGTTCGAGCGCATCGACCGGCGTTTTCCGCTGGCCGGCCGGCGCTGGGTGGTCGAGCACATCGGCGCGATGGACGCGGCCGACATCCCGCGCCTGAAGCGCCTGGGCGTGATGGTCTCGACGATCCCGTTCTACACGCTGTGGAAGAACGGCAAGGTGCGGCTGGGCGCGCCCGACGACGGTAACGGCCAGGTGCCGCAGAAGCTGCTGCTCGAAGCCGGCCTGCCTTTGGCTGTCGGCAGCGACAACGTGCCGCCCAGCATGTTCCACGCGATGTGGACCTCGGTCGTGCGGCGCGAACGCACCAGCGGCCAGGTGATCGGCCCGCAGCAGGCGCTGAGCCGTTTGCAGGCGCTGGAGACGATGACCCGCAACGGTGCCTGGCTCAGCTTCGAAGAAGACCGCAAGGGCGTGCTGGCGCCGGGCTACCTGGCCGATCTGGCGGTGCTGAGCGGCGATCCGCTGACGGTGGCCGATAACGACTTGCCGAAGCTGCATGCGGAGCTGACACTGGTCGAAGGGCGCGTCGTGCATGGCGGTCTGGCTGCCACACCCTGAAGGCTGTCGGCTCCGGCCTTGCCGATGGCTGGCCAGTGCCGCTCGCTAGCATGCGCAGGGTCTGCTCCAGCGACGTGCCAGCGAAAGCGCTGATGCGGGTGTGGGTCACGATGAACTCCTGGGACGCGCCGGAAGATGGGCATGTTCGTCGGGCAGTCACGATAGTCCGCCGCGAAAGCGACCCGCACGTGCACGATCGGCCAGCCCAGCCGGCGCACTCCCGACAGCAACCTGGCCGCAGCGTCAACGACGCCTGACCGCGCGGGATCGTCGGCCGAGAGCCCCACGCGGATCAGTCCTTGGGGGTGCAGGACTTCGTTCCGGTAGTGCAGGGCGATACGTCCACGCCTGCGAACAGGTTCATCCGGACACAAGAGGCGCCGACGGCAACGCAATGTAGTCGACCTTTTGGCCCATGTCATGCACCAGCGGAGCATGCGCCTCGTGCGGTGCTCCGCCATGGGGGCGGTTCCGGTTCAGTACGGGCGCGGTCCCACAGATCTGCCCGGCGGCCAGCGTCAATCCAGCGTGATGCCCAGCTGCCGGATGGTGTCGCCGTTAAGTTTGCTTTCCTGCGCGAGGAAAGCGCCGAACTCGGCAGGAGAGCCGCCCACCGCGTCCGTGTTGATGGCGGCCAGCTTGGCGCGGAGTTCAGCGTTGCGCAGCACTTCGGCCAGTTCGCGCGACAAACGGTCCACGATGGGTTGCGGCGTTCTGGCCGGCGCCATCACGCCGGCGAACACGTACGACACGAGTTGTGCGAGCCCCAGCTCCTTCATGCTCGGAACCTGCGGCAGAAGGGGTGACCGTTCCTGGCCGGTGACGGCGAGTGCGGTCAGGCGTCCCTGCCGGATCTGGGGGCCCATGGCCGAGATCGCGTCGAACATGAAGCCGACGCGTCCGCTCACGAGATCCGTGACGGCATCGGCGGAGCCCTTGTACGGGACGTGCAGCACGCCCTTCATCTGCTGTGAGCGTGCGAAGCGCTCGCCCAGCAGGTGGGCGGCCGAGCCGATGCCACTGCTGGCAAATGACACGGGGCCGCCGTCCTGCCCGGCACGCACGAGGTCCTGCAGGCTGCGAATGCCGGGTTGTGCGGTGACCAGCACGAGTGAAGTGCGCGTGAGTTGCGTCACGGGAACCAGATCCGACATCTTGTACGGAAGGTTCTTGTAGAGCGATGCATTGTTGGCGTAGGCGCCGATCACGACCAGCAGTGTGTAGCCATCGGGCGTCGACTTGGCGACGAGATCGGTACCCAGGATGCTGTTGGCGCCAGGCTTGTTGTCCACGATGACCGGCTGCCCGAGACGCGCCGATAGCTCCTTCATCACGTCGCGCGTGATGATGTCGGTGTTGCCGCCGGCCGAATAGGGAACCACCACGCGAATCGACCGGTTGGGATAGCCGTCTTGCGCCGTGGCGGGGAGGCTGCCACAGACAAGGCCCGAGCTGACAACGCGAGCGACGAACGAGCGCCGTGTGATCTGATCCAAGTGTGTCTCCTGAAGTGGCATCGGGCCTGCTGCTGCCATGCCCCTGCTGTTCTGATAGCCGGTCGCTGGATTCTAGGAATCGCGCCGGCGCCGGGACGCACCCGTTTTTTGCTTTCGCGATAACTTGCAGGAATCGGTGGCATGCAAGAATCGCCGCGATCCTTGTCTGGGGTGTTCGCCGTGCAATTGAAAGATCTTGCGTACTTCTCCAAGGTTGCCGAACTGGGGAACCTCCACAACGCGGCGACAGCGCTGGGGGTGACGCAGCCCGCCCTCTCCAAGGCCATCCGCCGTCTCGAAACGGGCATGGGGGTCACCCTGTTCGAACGCACGCCGCGTGGCGTTGCACTGACGCCCCTGGGTCAGGCGCTCCTTGCTCGGGGACTTGCCATCCGGCAACTGGTGGACGACACCCACAGCGAGTTGCACGACCTGAAGCGCGGGCAATCGGGCATCCTGCGCATCGGCTGCGTGCCGTCGATCGTCGAGCCGGTTCTGGCGCCGGTCCTCGAGGCGTTCCTGAGCGATCGGCACGAGGTGGTTTTCCAGACCCAGGTGCAGCTGAGCGGGGCATTGCTGCAGCAGCTGGAAGCCGGGGCGCTGGACTTCGCCATCGCGGCAATGAGTCCGAACATCGCAGCGGGCCTGAACGGCCTGGTGCTGGGACCGCAACGCAACTGCATGGTCGCGCGCAGCAACCATCCCTTGCAGCGCCGCCGCTTCACGCTGCAGGATCTGGCGGCGCAGCGCTGGGTGCTGCCGCCGTCCAACATCACGCTGCGCACCTGGGTGGAGTCCGTTCTGGCCAGCAGTGCGCAGCTGGCGCCCGTGGTGTTTCTCCAGTCCGATGCCTCGCCCGTGGTGTACGCACCCCTGGTACGCACCAGCAACTTGCTCACGGTGATGGCGGAGGACTCGCTGCGCAGCTCGCTGGGCGCGGGGCTGCGTGCGCTGCCGGCGCCCGCGCCGGAGTGGACGCTGCAACTCGGCCTGTTCTGGCGCAAGACGGCCTACTTCTCCACCGCCATGGCCCTGTTCAGGGACCGGGTCGTGCAGACCTTCAGGCAGCGGCGGCCGGCGTCGCTGCGATGACCACACGCGTGTCGCCGAAGTCGCGGCCGCCATGCGAGAACACCAGGCGGGCATTGCGAAATTCCTGGATGTCCAGTTGCGCGAAGCGGTTGACGATGTGGTGCATCGTCGGAAGATCCGACCATGTGGCGGCGTGGAAGCCAGCGCGGCCCTGTCCCAGCAGCAGCCGGTCGATCCGATTGAGCGTGTTGCCGGCAGGCGAGAGCGTCACGTAGTCTGCGTCCGCCGTGCCAGGGCCCGTGCGCGCGCAGTACTTGTAGTACAGCAGCCCCTGGTGTCCTGCTGCGCCGGCCTGCGGCAAGGGGGCATCGCACAATCCGCTCAGCGTCAGGCTGAAGAGCCTGAAGCCTTGCCAGGCGCAGTGGTAGGTGTACGTGCCTTGGAATATCTGCGGTTCGGGGATCTCGCAGTAGATCTTCGGCGCGCCGATTTCATCGCGGCCGCTGATGATCGGATCGGCGAGGTTTTCCCAATAGACCAGCTGGAAGTCGCCGTCCACCGTCTCGTCACGACCAACATACCGCACCGGCGTCTTGACGCCCAGGATCGCGTAACCGCGGCCTGCCAGCCATTCGAGTTCGGTGATGTGGGTGATCTCGAAGGTCAGCTTCGGCTCGCCGCGGACGGAGAACCCCTCGGGCAGCATGGCGGCAAGCGCGGCCTCGTCCACCAGGCAATCGACGGACGCCATGCGGCGTTTGGGATAGTTCGCGTGGTCAGCCGTCACGCCGTCCGGAAGCTGGCGGGGCCCGTACTGCGGGCCGAACACGACCGGCATCCGATAGAGGCGACCTTTGTCCATTCTGAATGTGCCCGCGGCACGGATGGGCTGCTCCATGGCTTGTTCCTCGGTTCCTGAAAGTCGATGCGCCGCTCCGGTCGGTGGCGTCTTGCGTACGGCTCGCCGTGTGTCGGCGCGCCACGATTCTGCTGGACCGTCAGGTGCGCGCGCGATGCGGTTCGGGAATATTGCGATAACCGTCGTCGACGTCACGCAGCACGGGTGCTGTTCCGCTTGCGCGTGCGGCGGCCACCAGTGCTCGAGGAAGATCTCAAGGGTCAGGCCGCCAGCTCCAGCAGCAACTCCGCGCACAACGCCGGATGCGTCAGCGGCGCCTCGTGCGGTGCGTGCAGTTCGCGCCATTGCCAGCCCGGAACCCGGTCGACGAACGTGCGTGCCAGCGCCCGCGACGCGTCCAGCACGTGGTGCGACGGCGCACTGCAATGCACGTAGGTGCACGGCAGGCCGTTGCCGACCGGCTGCGCCAACCGCAGCGGCGTGGTGTAGCTGCCGATCGGATGTGGCGTCATGCGCCGCTGCGCCCAGGCATGTTCGGCACTGCCCTCGCGCAAGCCCCAGCTCGCCGGGATTACCTCGGGCACCGGCGCGGCCAGCCCGCCGTGCGCTGCGGCCGCGGTGAGCCGCGAGGCCACACGCTCGGCCGGATAACCCGCGAAGGCGTTCTGCCCGGGCTCGACCACGATCGCGTCCAGGTACACCAGTTGCTGCAGCCGCTGCGGCAAGCGCTCGGCCACGCCGCTGATCGGCAGGCCGGCGAAACTGTGGCCGACCAGCACCACGTCGTGCAGTTCCTCGGCCTCGATCACTTGCACCAGGTCGTCGATGAAGGTGTCGAGCGTGATGCCGGCATGCAGCAGGTGGGCACGGTCGCCCATGCCGGTGAAGCTGGGTGTGAAGACGGCATGGCCGGCCGCGCGCAGCCGCGAGGCGACGTCACGCCAGCACCAGCCGCCATGCCAGGAGCCGTGCGCCAGCACGAAGGGTCTACACACGGCCGTGGGGCCGGGAGGAACGAGGGTCAAACGCGGTCCGGGTCGGAAAGATCTTCCGCCACAAGCAAGGCACGTACCTGCACGCCCAGCGCGGCCAGGCGCTTGCGTGTGGCCAGCACCGCGCGGTCCTTGCTGAGCAGCAGCGCGCGGTGCACGACCGCCAGGTCGATGAAGACCTGGTCGTCGGGGTCGGTGCAGACCACGCCGGCCCGCGCGGCGGGTGGGTCCATGTGGCACAGCCGGTCGAACGCCGCGAGCACGTCCACGGGCTGCAGCTGGCGCAAGCCCATCTGCCGCACGAGATGCGGATAGGCCAGGACGTGCGCCAGTTCGTCGCGCATCACGGGGGTGGCAAGCCATTGCAGCCGCCCCGCGCGCAAGGCCTCGTGCAGAGGGCGCGTGGCCGGGTCGTCGAACAGCAGGAGGTCGAGCGCGACATTGGTGTCGACGACGACCGGGCGCGGGTTCACGTCGGCGGGCTGGTCGCGGCGCTGGCGCGGGCCGAGCCGGCCACCATGTCGAAGCGGAACAGCCGGCATTCGATCGGACCGTTCCACAGCGGCACGCGGCGCGACTCCTTCAGGCGCATGCGGCCGGGCAGCTTCAGGTCCGGTGTCAGCACCCAGGCGGTCCAGCCGGCGTAGTTCTTTTTCCAGTGCGTGGCGAGTTGCGGAAAGAAGTCGCCGCCGTCGTCGGTCTGCGCCTGCTCGCGGCCTTGCGGTCCGGGCAGGGGGCGCTGGTCGCGCTGGTCGCGCGGGTCGGGCATGCCGCGCCCCCGGCCGGCGCCGGCCACCCCGGCGACCGCGATGCGTTCGCCATACGGCGGGTTCACCAGCATCACGCCCGAGGCCGCGGGCGGCATGCGCTGCAGCGCGTCGCCGCCACGGAACTGCACGGCCGCGGCAACGCCCGCACGCTCGGCATTGCGCTCGGCAAAGTCGACCATGCGGAAGGCCACGTCGCTGCCGAACATCGGGGCCGTGGGGGCACGCTCGGCCGCGCGCGCCTCGTCGCGCAGTGCCGCCCACACGTGCGGCTGGAACGGCAACAACGATTCGAAACCGAAGCGGCGCTGCACGCCGGGCGCGATGTTGCAGGCGATCTGCGCGGCCTCGATCGCGATCGTGCCGCTGCCGCAGCAAGGGTCGTACAAGGGCACGGTGCCGTCCCAGCCGCTGGCGGCGATCATCGCGGCGGCCAGCGTCTCCTTGAGCGGGGCTTCGCCCTTGTCTTCGCGCCAGCCGCGCTTGAACAGCGGCTCGCCCGAGCTGTCGATGTACAGCGTCAACTGGTCGGTGGTCAGGTGGGCGTAGATGCGCACCTGGGGCCAGTGCGTGTCGACGTCGGGCCGCACGCCGGCCCGGTCGCGGAAGCGGTCGGCGATCGCGTCCTTGATCTTCAGCGCGGCGAAGTTCAGGCTCGACAGCGGGCTGTGCTGCGCGGTCACCTCGACCTTGAAGGTCTGCTTGGGCGTGAACCAGGCCTCCCAGGCGATCTGGCTGGCCGCCTCGTACAGGTCCTGCTCCTGCCGGTACGACGTGTGCATCAGCTCGACCAGCACACGCTGCGCCAGCCGGCTGTGCAGGTTCAACCGCAGCGCATCGCGCCACGAGGCCTGCAGCCGCACGCCGCCGCGCAGACCCTGGCCGGTGATGCCGGTGATGCGCTGCACCTCGGGCAGCAGCAGCGCCTCGACGCCGGCAGCGCAGGGCAGGAACAAATTCAGCTGTTGCACGCCAATGGTCCGTCAGACATGCGCGACCGGCCGAACGACGAGCGCGGCCCCTTCGTGGGCACCCGCGGAACGGGCTTTGCCCGGCCGCTGGGTGCGCCCCTTGAGGGGGATGGGACGGCCACACGCAGTGAGGCCGTCCAAACGGGGGGAGTTCATTACAGTGCTTTGCGCAGGTTGGTGGGCGCGATGCGCAGCGCCTCGCGGTACTTCGCGACGGTGCGGCGGGCGCACTCGATGCCCTGCTCTTTCAGCATCTCGGAGATCTGGCTGTCCGACAGCGGCTTCTTCACGTCCTCGGCGGTGACGAACTGCTTGATCAGTGCGCGCACCGCCGTGCTCGACGCGTTGCCGCCGGTCTCGGTGCCGAGCGAGGAGCCGAAGAAGTATTTCAGCTCGTAGGTACCGAACGGCGTGGCCATGTACTTGGCCGTGGTCACGCGGCTGATGGTCGACTCGTGCAGACCGAGTTCGTCGGCGATCTCGCGCAGCACCAGCGGGCGCATCGCCAGCGCGCCGTGCGTGAAGAAGTTCTTCTGCCGCTCGACGATCGCGTTGCTGACGCGCAGGATGGTGTCGAAGCGCTGCTGGATGTTCTTGATGAACCAGCGCGCCTCCTGCAGCCGCTGCTGCAGCGCGGCGGTGTTCGACGCTTCCTTGCCGCCGCCCTTGTGCTGCTTCAGCGCGTTGGCGTAGATGTCGTGCACGCGCAGCCGCGGCATCACCTCGGTGTTGAGCTGGGCCCGGAAGCGCGCGGTGTTGCCCCGGCCGATCTTCACGACGATCACGTCGGGCACGACGATGTTGCGTTCGACGTCGACGAAGCGCCGGCCGGGTTTGGGCTCGAGCCGCGTGATCAGCGCCAGCGCCAGCTTGATGCCGGCCTCGGTGTCGTTGCACACGTGGGCCAGCCGCTTGATGTCGCGCCGCGCCACCAGGTCCATCGACTGCGCGCACAGCCGCAGCGCGGTGCGGCGCACCGGCTCCTCGACGGCGCTCGCCGGCAAGGCCTTGATCTGCAGCGCCAGGCACTCGGCCAGGTTGCGCGCGCCGACGCCGGCGGGGTCCAGGCTCTGCAGCAGGCGCAGCGCCACGGTGAAACGGTGCACCAGCTCCTCGACCGCCTCGGGGTCGTCGCCGGCCAGGCCCTGCGCCAGCGATTCGAGCGGGTCCTCGATGTAGCCGTCGTCGTTCAGCGACTCGATCAGGAAACGCAGCGCGGCGCAGTCCTCCTCGGACAGCCGCAGCGACAGCGCCTGCCGGTGCAGGTAGCTGGTCAGCGACTCCTGGCTGCGCGCGAGTTCGGTCGCGTCGGCTTCGCCTTCTTCGCCCAGGTTGTTCTTGCGGGCCGGCGCGTCGCCGCCCCATTCGCCGTCGTCGGGCGCGATCTCGGTGGTGCCGTCGCCTTCCCAGTCGTGGCTGTCCTCGGTGCCGGTCAGCGGCGACTCGGTGTCGTTGCGGTTGTCGGCGCCGGTTTCGGTCGCGTAGTCGACACCGCTGGCACCGATGGCCTCGGCATCGCGGTCCTCGTCGCGCACGCGTGTGTCGGCCTGCGCCAGGCCGAATTCCTCGCGCGAGGCCTCTTCCATCGTGTTCTCGAGGAAGGGGTTGTCGTCGAGCATCTGCTCGACCTCCTGGCTCAGCTCGAGCGTCGACAGCTGCAGCAGCCGGATCGACTGCTGCAGCTGGGGCGTCAGCGCCAGGTGCTGCGAGACGCGAAGCGACAGGCCTTGTTTCATCGCGGCACGGCCTCGGCGCGTCCAGGCGCGAAGGCCCGCTTTCCGGGGGGGGTGGCAGTTGCGATGGCGAACACGGTGTGCATCGCCCTCACATCCGAAAATGCTCGCCGAGGTACACACGGCGTACGTCGGGGTTGTTGACGATGTCGGATGGCGTGCCCTTGGCCAGCACCTGGCCGTCGCTGATGATGTAGGCGTGGTCGCAGATGCCCAGCGTCTCGCGCACGTTGTGGTCGGTGATCAGCACGCCGATGCCGCGCGATTTCAGGAAACTGATGATGCGCTGGATCTCGATCACCGCGATCGGGTCGATGCCGGCGAACGGCTCGTCGAGCAGGATGAAGCGCGGCTGCGTCGCCAGCGCGCGAGCGATCTCGACGCGGCGGCGCTCGCCGCCCGACAGGGCCAGCGCGGACGATGCGCGCAGGTGGTCGACCCGCAGGTCCTGCAGCAGCCCGGTGAGCCGCGCCTCGATGTCGGCCTTGCCCAGCGCCTTGCCGTCGGGGCCCTGCTGGAGTTCGAGCACGGCGCGCACGTTTTCCTCGACGCTGAGCTTGCGGAAGATCGACGCCTCCTGCGGCAGGTAACTCAGGCCGAGCCGCGAGCGGCGGTGGATCGGCATGTGCTCGACCGATTGGCCGTCGATCGCGATGTGGCCGCCATCGGCCCGCACCAGGCCGACGATCATGTAGAACGATGTCGTCTTGCCGGCGCCGTTCGGGCCGAGCAGGCCGACCACTTCGCCCTTCTTGACGGTCAGCGTCACGTCTTTCACCACATGGCGGCTGCCGTAGCTCTTTTGCAGGTGGCGGGCCTCCAGCTGGCTGCCGGAGGTGTCTGGCAAGGGAACCGTGTCCGCCCCCGTCACTTCTTCTCCCCATCCAGGCGGGTGCTGGGGCGCAGCGGCTGCACCGGCGTCGTCGAAGCCGGCGCCGAGGCGCCCGGGGCAGGGATCGGCGTCAGGACCGCCCGCACACGGCCGGACGGACCGGGGGCGCCGGGCTGGCCGGGGTCGACCGTGAACACGTCGGCGCTGTTGTCGTAGACGATCAGGCCGCCGGTCAGCTCGTCGTTGAGCCGGGTGCCGACATAGCGGCGCAGCACGGCGCGGCGGGTGAACTTGACGTTGTCGGCGCGGCTGTCGTATTCGATCAGCTCGGCCTCACCCTCGATGTATTCGTCGACACCTTCGCGTTTCTGCCGGAAGTACGCCAGCTTGCCCGGCTCGGCGGTCACGGTGCCGAACTGGTAACCCTGGGGGTCCTTGCGGATGTCGACCCGCGCGCCACGGCTCAGGATCGTGCCCTTGGTCATCACCACCTTGCCGGTGAAGACGTTGATCTGTTTCAGATCGTCGTAGCGCATGGCGTCGGCTTCGACGTTCATCGGCTTGTCGCGGTCGGCTTTTTCGGCCTGGGCCACGCCGGCGGCCAGGGCCAGAATGGCGCAGGCGAGGAAACAGACGTAAGAATTTGTCATAAAGGCACGAATCTTGCTGCCCATTGTAGCGGCGTGTCCGTGCGCGCCAACAACAAGGCCCGCGTGATGCGGGCCTATTTGCTGAAACCGCCGCCGGTGGCAGCGACCGGGGCGGTTACTTGGCCTTGGGGCGCAGGTCGGCCACCAGCGAATCGACGACCATCAGCCCGCGGTCCATCGACTGGGCCAGCGTGCCATCGGTATAGAAACGGCCCGCGACACCCATCGCCGGCACACCCGACACCTTGTAGGCATCCTGCAACTGCGTGGCCTTGCGCACCTTGGTGCTGACGCCGAACGAGTTGTAGGCTTCGGTGAACTTCGCCTTGTCCAGCCCCTGCTTGGTGGCCCAGGTGAAGATCAGTTCGTCGCGGTTGAGCTGCTGCTTCTCGACGTGGATCGCGTAGAACACCTTGCGGTGCATGTCGTCGACCCGGTTCAGGGCCTCGAGGGCGTAGTAGAGCTTTTGCAGCGGCACGAAATCGTCGCGGAACATCACCGGGGAGCGGCGGAACGCCACGTCCTTGGGCAGGCGCTTGACCCACTCTTCGAGCTTGGGTTCGAACGCATTGCAGTGCGGGCAGGCATACCAGAAGAACTCGACCACCTCGATCTTGCCCTGCGGCGCCTCGACTGCCACGGCCTTGTCGAGCGCGATGTAGTCGGTCCCTGCTTCGGGCTTCTTGCCCTGTGCCGAGGCCATCGGTGCATGGGCCAGGCCCAGTGCGGAGGCGGCCAGACCCGTGGTCCAGGCCAGCGAAAACTCACGACGTTTCATCAAATATCACTCCTTGCGCAAATCAGACAGGGCGACCCGGTAAAAGTTCAGCGCTGCACGCGCACCAGCGCGGTTTCGTTGCCGGTGCTGTCGAGCCGGTCTTTCGTGCGCTCGGCATCTTCCTTGCGGGCATAGGGGCCCATCCGCACGCGGAACACGGTGCGGCCCGCCTGCTCGCGCTCGGTCACCCGGGGCTCCAGGCCCAGCATGGCCAGCTTGGCGCGCTGGGCTTCGGCGTCCTCCGCCGTACGGAACGCGCCGGCCTGCACGAAATATTCGAACGGATCGGCGTTGCCGGCCGCGGCCGCGGCCGGCGGTGCCTGGGCCGGCGCCACTGCCACGGTGCGGGCCCGGGCCAGGTCGCCCAGCGGGTCGGCCGATGCGGTCGGCCGCGGATCGGCGCTGCCGTCGACCTTGACCGGCTGGGGCAGCACGGCCACCGGCGCCTTGGCCTGCTTGTCCGGCGCCGATGCAGCGGCGACCGGGGCGGTGGCCGAAGCGGCCGGGGCCGCAGGCACAGCGGGCTTTGCCGGGTTCTTGCCGTACAGCGGCGAGTTCGGATCCCAGTCCTTGTTCTTCTTGCTCTCGGCGGCGTCGTGGTCGGCGGTGCGGCCCTGGGTCTTGCCGCTCATGAACGGAATCGGCACCTTGGTCACGAACACGGCCACCGCGAGCGCCGCGCCCAGACCCACCACCACGCCCAGGATGAAACCGATCACGGTGCCGCCCCATTGCGCCACGGCGGGCCTCGCCGGGCCAAAGCGTGCCGGCGGCGCGGAAGACCGGGAGGAGGGCTTGGCAGAGTTTTTCATGGTTACATCTTCTCAGGGGCATCGACGCCCAACACGGCGAGGCCATTGCGCAGCACCTGCGCCGTGGCCGCCACCAGGGCCAGCCGCGCCGTCTTGACCAGCGCGTCGTCGACCAGGATCCGCTCCGCATCGTAGTAGCTGTGGTAGCAGGCGGCCAGCTCGCGCAGGTAGAACGTGACGTCGTGCGGCGCGAATTCCTGTGCCGCGCCGGCCAGCATGTCGGGGTACTTGGCCAGCAGCAGCATCAGGGCCAGCGCCTGCGGGCTTTGCAGCGGGCTCAGGTCGGCGCCGGCCAGCACCGCGGTGTCGCCGCCGTCCTTCTCGCGCCAGGCCGCCAGCACCGAGCAGATGCGGGCGTGGGCGTACTGCACGTAGTAGACCGGGTTGTCGTTGTTCTTCGCGACGGCGAGGTCGATGTCGAAGGTGTATTCGGTGTCGGGCTTGCGGCTCAGCAGGAAGAAGCGCACCGCGTCCTTGCTGGTCCAGTCGATCACGTCGCGCAACGTCACGTAGCTGCCGGCGCGCTTGGAGATCTTGACCTCCTCGCCGCCGCGCACCACCCGCACCATCGTGTGCAGCACGTAGTCGGGGTAGCCCTTCGGGATGCCGACGTCGGCGGCCTGCAGGCCGGCCCGCACCCGGGCGATGGTGCCGTGGTGGTCGGTACCCTGGATATTGACGACCTTGGTGAAGCCGCGCTCCCACTTGGTGATGTGGTAGGCCACGTCGGGCACGAAGTAGGTGTAGCTGCCGTCGGACTTGCGCATCACGCGGTCCTTGTCGTCGCCGTAGTCGGTCGACTTCAGCCACAGCGCGCCGTCCTTCTCGTAGGTCTTGCCCGAAGCCTGCAGCCGGGCCACAGCCGCATCGACCTTGCCGCTGGTGTACAGGCTCGACTCGAGGTAGAAGTTGTCGAAGCGGACCTGGAACGCCTTCAGGTCCAGGTCCTGCTCGCGCCGCAGGTAGGCGACGGCGAACGCGCGGATCGACGCGATGTCGTCGATGTCGCCGGAGGCCGTGACCTCGCGGTCGTCGGCCTTGACGGTCTTTTTCGCCAGGAAATCGGCGGCGATGTCGGCGATGTAGTCGCCGTTGTAGGCCGCGGCGTTCTCCCCGCTCGGCCACTCGGCGTCGCCCGGCTTGAAGCCGCGCGCCCGCAGCTGCGTCGAGCTGGCCAGCGTGCCGATCTGCACGCCGGCATCGTTGTAATAGAACTCGCGGTAGACGTCCCAACCCTGCGACTGGTAGAGGTTGCAGATCGCGTCGCCCAGCGCCGCCTGCCGGCCATGGCCCACGTGCAGCGGACCGGTGGGGTTGGCCGAGACGAACTCGACCAGCACGCGCTGGCCGTTGGCCGGCTGCAGCCCGAACCGGGCGCCGCCCTGCAGCACCTCGCGCACCACCTGCTGCTTGGCCTCGGCCTTCAGGCGGATGTTGATGAAACCGGGGCCGGCGATCTCGATCGCGTCGACCCAGCGCACGAACGCAGGCTGCGCCAGCAGCGCCGCGCGCAGGTTCTCGCCGACCTGGCGCGGATTGAGTTTCAACGGCTTGGCCAGCTGCATTGCGGCGGTGCAGGCCAGGTCGCCGTGGGCGGCCACTTTGGGCGACTCGAAGGCCGCGCGCGCGGCCGCGCCCGGAGACAGCTGCTCCAGCGCTGCAGCCAGAGCGGCCAGCAAATCTTGTTTGACGGAAAGCATGGCGGGGATTCTAAGGTTCGCCTTCTCCCGAAGCCGGTCGGCCCGCCGGCCAGGTGCGGGCCCCCACCTCCGGCGCGACGCGCCGGCAGAATTCCAGCCGAAAATAAGCGCGCCCTCCGTCCGAAAGCTTCCGCATGCGCCGCCTTGCCGCACTGCTCCTCACCGCCCTGCTCGCCGCCTGCGCAACGCTGGCCGCCCCCTCATTCGACGCACTGTTCGGCTCGGCCGACCCGACGCGGTTCGACCAACCCGCAGCGCCCGCCGCCGGTGTGTCGTACACGCAGACCATCCAGCCACTGCTGAACCAGCGCTGCGTCGTCTGCCATGCCTGCTACGACGCGCCCTGCCAGCTGAAGACCACCAGCTGGGAAGGCCTGGCGCGCGGCGCCAGCAAGACGCCGGTGTACGACGGCACCCGGCTGCTCGCAGCGCCGCCGTCGCGGCTGTACGTGGACGCGCAGAAGGCTTCCGAGTGGCGGCGGCGCGACTTCTTCGCGGTGCTCAACGAACACGCGGCCACGCCCGAGGCCGAGCACACGGCGGGCCTGCTGTACCGCCTGCTGGTGTTGAAGCAGCAGCACCCGCTGCCCGCCGAAGGCGTGGTGCAGGGCGGGCTCGATTTCGGCATCGACCGCGCGGCCACCTGCCCGGCCGGCCCGGAGATCGACGCCTATGAGCGCCGGTCGCCGCAGGGCGGCATGCCGTTCGGCCTGCCGGGCCTGGCCCCGGCCGAGCACCGCGTGCTGACCGACTGGCTGGAGCAGGGCGCGCCCGCCGAAGCCCCGGCACCACCGTCGGCACTGGCGCAGCAACGTGCAGCCCAGTGGGAGACGTTCTTCAACGCCGATGGCCTGAAGGAGCGGCTGTTCGCGCGCTACGCCTACGAACACCTGTTTCTCGCGCACCTGTATTTCGACGACGACCCCGCGCGCCGCTTCTTCAAGCTGGTGCGTTCGGCCACGCCACCCGGCCAGCCGCTGCGCGAGATCGCCAGCCGCCGCCCGGTCGACGACCCCGGCGTCGACAGGGTGTACTACCGCCTGGTCGCGGAGCGCGAGGCCATCGTCGCCAAGACCCACATGCCCTATGCGCTGGGCGCCACCCGCATGGCGCGCTGGCGCAGCCTGTTCCTGGACGCGCCCTACACCGTCGACCGCCTGCCGGGCTACAGCGCCGACACCGCGGCCAACCCGTTTGCCACCTTCGCGGCACTGCCGGTCGGCGCGCGTTACCGCTTCATGCTGGACGAGGCCGAGTTCACCATCATGGGCTTCATCAAGGGCCCGGTCTGCCGCGGGCAGCTGGCGCTCAACGTGATCGAGGACCAGTTCTGGGTGAGCTTTCTCGCGCCGTCCGAACAGTACGACGCCGACATGGCCCGCCTGCTGCAGCGCGATGCCAATCTGCTGCGCCTGCCCACAGGCCGCAGCACGACCGACGTGCTGGTTCCCTGGCTGCGCTACGCGGAGCTGGAGAACCGCTACCTGCAGGAGCGCACCGCCTTCTTCGCGCGCAGCCTGCGCGGGCCGCAGCACCTGGATCTGCGCCTGGTCTGGGATGGCGACGGCGACAACCCCAACGCCGCGCTGACCGTGTTCCGGCACAACGACAGCGCCAGCGTCGTCAAGGGCCTGGTCGGCCCGCCGCCGAAGACGGCCTGGGTCATCGGCTACCCGCTGCTCGAACGCATCCACTACCTGCTGGTCGCCAACTTCGACGTCTACGGCAACATCGGCCACCAGCTGAACTCGCGGCTGTACATGGACTTTCTGCGCATGGAGGGTGAGTTCAACTTCCTCACGCTGCTGCCCCAGGCGCAACGCAGGGTCGTGCGCGACCAGTGGTACCGCGGTGTGGGCGAGGCCAGCCGCGAGCAGGTCTATGGCGGACCCGGCTCGATGCTGAACGTCGAGAGCGGCATCCGCTACACCGGTGGCGATGCCAAGCTGGAATTGTTCGGCCTGCTGAAGCAACACCTGGCGCCGGTGCTGAGCACGGCGTACGACCGCGACCGCCAGGCCGACCCGGCGCTGAGCGCGCCGCTCGCCGCGCTGGAGGCGGTGCACGGGGCCGCACTGCAATGGCTGCCCGAGGTGGCGATGCTGGTCGTCGACCAGCCCGACGGCAGACCCGCCACCTTCAGCCTGCTGCGCAACACCGGCCATGCCAGCGTCTCGCACCTGATCGGCGAACGCCTGGAACTGCGGCCCGACGAACACACGCTGACACTGGTGCCGGGCGTCATCGGCAACTACCCGAACGCCTTCTACCGTGCGCGTGCCGACGAGCTGCCGGCATTCACCGAGGCCCTGCGTCAGCTGCGCTCCGAGGCCGACTACACGGCCTTCGCGCAGCGCTGGGCGGTGCGGCGCACGAACCCGGCCTTCTGGGCGTTCAGCGACGCGCTGCACGCCCGTTATGGCCGCGACCAGGCGCTGGAGTCGGGCGTGCTGGACTTCAACCGGTTCGAGAACCGATAGGGGTACGCCGGCCGCTCAGCGCCACAGCACCACCGCGCAGAGGGTGGCGACCACCAGGCCGGTGACCACCGGGAACAGCAGCGCCCGTACCGCCGACAGCACCGGCACCCGCGCGAAGCCGGCCACCGCGATCAGCGACGACCAGGCGATCAACGTGCCGCCGCCCGTCCATACCGCGCCCATCTGTCCGACGGCCGCCAGCGTGGCCGGGTCCATGCCCGCAGCCGGCGCCAGTGCCCCGGCGAGTGTGCCGGTCAGTGGCAGGCCGGCGAAGCCCGAGCCATCGATGCCGGTGATCATGCCGACGATCAGCACGCCGAAGGCCACGAACGCATGGCTGTGCGGAATCAGGTGCTGCGCGTTCTGGATCAGCTCGAACAGCAGGTGCGGCGGCTTCACATCGGCGGCCATCCCCAGGATCGGGCCGGCCGTCTCACCGGCACCGATGAAGAAGAAACCCGCGATCGGCAGCACCGAGCCCATGGCCTTGAACGCAAACACGAAACCGTCGGTGATGTGGTCGGCGCTCATGTCGAGCATCTTGCGCGGCCCCTCGGCCGCGAGCGTGGCCAGGATCATCAGCATGGCCGCCATGCCGCCGACCAGCGTGGCCGCGGCGCCGCCCTTCAGGTCGGGGAGCGATGGCACGAGCTTGGGCAGCACCATCGTGGCGATGACGGCCAGGAACGCCAGCGGCGTGACCACGGCGAACACCTTGGACCACAGGATGCGGCGCGCGCCGGCACTGGCCAGCGTCGCGTCGATCTGCCCTTCGGTCAGCAGCGGGCCGTCGCGGCTGGTGCCCCGCGCGATCTCGGCCTTGTCGAAGGTGCCGGGCACATCCAGCGTGGCCGCGCCGCCGTTCGACGACTGTGCCTGCCAGCGCACCAGCAGGTCGTTGCTGGCCGGCAGGATCTGCCGGCGCAGCGAGAAGTAGGCGATCAGCAGAGCGATGACGCCGGTGATCCACGACAGCACCATGGCCCTGTCGGCCACCACCGAGGCCACGGCACCCGCGGCCTTGGCACTGATGCCGGGCGCGACGCCGATCACGTAGTCGGACGACAGCGCCATGCCCTGGCCCGCGATGGCGATCGCCACCGCGCCGGCCAGCGGGGGCAAGCCCGCTGCAATGGCCGCCGGCAACAGCACGGCCGATACCAGCGGCACCGCGGGCGTCGGCCAGAAGAACAGCGAGATCACATAGGTGATGCCGGCCAGCACGAAGTACGCGGTGTGTCCGTTCTTCATTACCGCGCGGAAGGGCTCGACCATGCGGATGTCCGACTGCAGCGACTTCAGCGAGTTCAGCAGCGAGGTCATCAGCGCAATGACCAGGAAGATGTTGAACAGCTCCTTGGCCGCGACGAAGCTCGCGTTGAAGATGCTGCCCAGCGCCGAGACCGGGCTGCCGGTCCAGGCCAGCGCCACGCAGAACGTGGCGATGATGGACGGCACGACGACGTTGGCGCGGCAGACCATCGTGAGCACGATGGCGGCGACCCCCGCCAGATAGACCCAATGGGCGACGCCGATAGGTGCGATCGTTTGCATGGCTTGTTCCCTCGTTTGAAGTTGCTGGCTTTATGGAATACAGTATACCGTTTGGCCTTTATTAAGCAACGACCATGCCACAGGGAAAACCCCCGGCTTGAGGTGATCAGACCCCAGAATGTTGCGACATCCCCCGTCGATTCGCCCTATGAAGGTGCGTAAATTGTTGGCAAACGGGCATCTCGGTGGCACAGCTGGTACAAAGCCGTGCACTGGCTCCGATGATCTGGTGGTTTTACCTAGATAAAGAATACAGTATTCAATTAAGCTCGCCCCAGCAATTTGATTGAGCGTCGGTCTTGGCCGGCTCGGGCACGTGAATTGCGTAGAGGATCCGATCCCACAACAGCTTTTGACAGGAGTATTGAATGACGACTTCGCCCTTTGTTGCCCGCCGCGTGAGCCTGCGACTGGCCGCCAGCCTGTTGGCCTCTGCCTTGGCTCTTCCAGGTCTCGTCGCCGCGCAGACGCCGAGCGAAGCGGCGCCGGTGAAGGTTCGCTACGAGGAGGCCGTGCGTTCAGTGCTGTATGTGCCGGTCTACGTCGCGCTGAGCCAGGGCTACTTCAAGGAAGCAGGGCTCGACGTCGGCATGAAGACATCGCAGGGCACGGACAAGGGCATGGCGGCACTGCTGTCCAACAGCGCGGACGTGGTGCTGATCGGGCCCGAAGCCGCGGTCTATGTGGCCAACACCGAGTCGACCGTCAAACCCAAGATCTTCTCCGGCCTCACCGCGACGGACGGCTTTCTGCTGATGTCGCGCAAGCCTGTCGACAAGTTCGACTGGAACATGCTCAAGGGCAAGACGGTGATGGCGTTCCGGCCGGGCTCCAACCCCGACGTGTTCCTCGAGACCGCCATGCGCAAGCGCGGCCTCGACCCCAAGAAGGATCTGAAGCTCGTCAACAACATCAGCCCGGCGGCGCGCGCCGGCGCCTGGGCCAGCGGCCAGGCCGACTACGCGATCTTTCTCGAACCCGAGGCCACGATGATGGAGAAGAACGGCCAGGGTTACGTGGTCGGCTCGGTCGGCAAGGAAGTGGGGCCGGTCGACTACACCGTGTTCATGGCGACCGACGCGTTCCTCAAGCGCAGCCCCGCCGTGGCCCAGGCCTGGACCAACGTCATCGTGCGGGCACAGAAGGCCGTGGCCAGCGCCAGCCCTGCGGATCTGGCCAGGCAGATCGCCGAGTTCTTCCCCGGCATGAGCCAGGCCGAGCTGATCGGCGCGATCGAGCGTTACCGCGGCATCGGCCTGTGGAAGACCAACCCCACGGTGGAACGTGTGGCGGTCGAATCGCTGCAGGACATGCTGGTGGCCAGCGGCGTGCTGGAGCAGGCCAAGCGCGTGAAGTACGAGCAGATCGTGGTCACCGACTTCACGACCAAGGCCAAGTGATGCTGGAGACGCTCGAGCGCCCGGCCGCGGCCCGGACCCAGTACGCCGCCCCGGCGCGCATCGCGCTGCGCGACGTGTCGCTGCGCTACTTCAACCACGAGGGTGAGACGCAGGCGCTCGACCGCATCTCGCTCGATGTGGCGGCCGGCGAATTCGTCAGCCTGATCGGCCAGTCCGGCTGCGGCAAGAGCACGCTGCTGTCGATCATCGCGGGCATCCTGCCGGCGTCGTCGGGCAGCGTGCAGGTCGAAGGCAAGGCCGTGGCCGGGCCTTCGCCGCGCGTGGGCTACATGCTGCAGCAGGACTACCTGTTCGAGTGGCGCACCATCCTCGACAACGCGGTGCTGGGGGCCGAGATCCAGAAGCTCGACATGCGGCAGGCCCGCGACCGCGCCGCGCATCTGTTGAAGAAATGCGGCATGGGCGACTTCCTGCACCACTACCCACGCCAGCTGTCGGGTGGCATGCGCCAACGGGTGGCACTGGCGCGCACGCTGGTGACCAATCCCGATGTGGTGCTGCTCGACGAGCCGTTCTCGGCGCTCGATTCGCAGACCCGGCTGGCCATCGCCGACGAGGTGGTCGACGTGCTGCGCAGCGAAGGCAAGTCGGTGGTGCTGGTCACGCACGACATCGGCGAGGCGATCACGATGACCGACCGCGTGGTGGTGCTGTCGCGCCGCCCGGGCCGCATCAAGTCGGAACACCTGATGCGCTTCCCCAGCCACGGCGCCAGCCGCCCCAAACCCTTCGAGGCACGTTCGCTGCCCGAATTCAATACTTATTTCGGCGCGTTGTGGAACGAGCTGGACGTACATGTCGAGGGTTGATCGCATGACCACGACCGTGATGGATGGCGCCGCGCGCGCCGTACCCGAGAAGCCGGCCAAAGAGCTGAGCCCCGAATACCGCGCCTGGCTCGCGAAGGAAGGCCGGCGCAAGCACTGGATCCTGGCCTGCCGGGTCGTGCTGCTGGTGCTGTTCCTGGGCCTGTGGGAGTTCCTGGCCAAGTCGCAGATCGTCAACCCGATGCTGACCAGCTACCCCAGCGCGTTGTGGCCGACCTTCGTCGACCTGCTGCAGAACGGCAAGCTGCTGTTCCACACCTGGTCCACGTTCGCGGCCACGCTGATCGGCTTTGCGCTGAGCATGCTGATCGGGATCGCCGTGGCGGCCGGCCTGTGGTGGTCGGGGTTTGCCTACAAGGTGCTCGACCCGTTCCTGGTGGTCGCCAACGCCATGCCCAAGATCGCCTTCGTGCCGATCTTCTACATCTGGCTCGGCTCCGACTATTCGGTCTACGGCATGGCGGTGGCGATTGCGGTGTTCGTCACCATCATGGTGGTGTTCGAGGGTTTCCAGGCGATCGACCCCAACAAGATCAAGCTCGCCCGCACGCTGGGCGCCAGCCGCGCGCAGGTGCTGCGGCTGGTGGTGCTGCCCGGCAGCGTGCCGACCCTCATCGCCGCGTTGAAGATGAACATCGGCCTGTCGCTGGTCGGCGTGATCGTCGGTGAATTCCAGTCGGCCAACGCCGGCCTCGGGTTCCTGATCGTCAACGGCAGCCAGATCTTCAAGCTCAACATCGTGATGACCGCGATCGCGGTGCTGGGCGTGTTGTCCGGCATCATGTACCTGGCCATCGCGCGGCTCGAAGCCGCCGTCGCCAAACGCTACAGCTGAACTGATGAGCTCGCCCCCAGTCTGCGCGCACTGCGTGTCGCTTCGCCAACCCCCTACCGGGGGCAACACCAGCGGCCAGGCATTGCCGGTTCCGCGGTGTTCTGGCCTTTGGCCACGCCGGTTTCGTGCGTCGCGCGTCGCGCGGGGGATTGACGTGTTTCCAAACAATCCCTGAGAGAGAAACCATGGAATTTCCGCAATGGGTGGTCGACCGCGTAGTCGCGCGGCAAGGCTGCCTGCACCCCTACCCCACGCTCGACCCGCGCAAGACGGCCTTCGTCGTGGTCGACCTGCAGAACTACTTCACCCAGCCGGGCTACCAGGGAGAGACACCGCCGGCACGCGAGACCTTCGGCGAGGTCAACCGGATGGCCGACGGACTGCGCGCGGCCGGTGGCCATGTGGTGTGGATCCAGACCTGCTCGGACGGTGCCGACACCTTCTGGTCGCACCACCACGCGAAGATGCTGACGCCGGAACGCAGTGCGCGCCGTCTGGTCGAGCTCAGCCGCAGCCACGCGGGTTTCGACATTGCACCGGGCCTGCACGCCGCGCCCGAGGATGCACGCGTGGTCAAGCGCTGCTACAGCGCGCTGGCACCCGGCTCGTCCGAGCTGGATGCCGTGCTGAAGGCGCGCGGCGTCACCACCGTGCTGATCGGCGGCACGGTCACCAACGCGTGCTGCGAATCGACCGCGCGCGATGCGATGATGATGGACTATGCGACCATCATGGTCGAGGACGCGCTGTCGGCCGTCACCCAGGCCGAGCACCTGCAGTGCCTGCACAACTGGATGCTGTTCTTCGGCGACGTGCTGGGCACGGGCGAGGTCCTGGAACGGCTCGACCACCGGGTCGCGGCAGCGGCCTGAAGACCGCCCGGACCGCGCCGAAGCTTCGAGGGTTCAGAAGGTGCCTGGGTACGAGCCACCGTCGATCAGCAGGCTCTGCCCGGTGATGTAGCCCGCATGGCGCGAGGCGACGAAGGCGCACAGCGCGCCGATCTCGTCCGGGTCGCCGAAGCGGCCCGCCGGCGTGCCGGCCTCGCGCTCCTGCCAGATCGCGTCGAACGGCCGGCCCGATTGCGCCGCCATGTGTTCGACGTGGTGGCGCTGCGCATCGGTCGCGAACGCGCCGGGCAGCAGGTTGTTGATCGTCACGCCGTGGCGCACAGTCTGGCGCGACAGGCCCGAGACGAAACCCACCAGGCCCGAGCGCGCGCCATTCGACAGGCCCAGCTCGGCCTGCGGCGACTTCACGCTGCGCGCGACGATGTTGACGATGCGGCCGAAGCCGCGCGCGATCATCGGGTCCACCGTGCGGCGGATCATCTCGATCGGGCCCACCATCATCGCGTCCAGCGCCGCGTGCCAGTCGGCCGGCGTCCAGTCGCGGAAATCGCCGGGCGGGCGGCCGTCCGCGTTGTTGACCAGGATGTCGGGCGACGGGCAGGCGGCCAGCGCGGCGTCGCGCCCGGCCTCGGTCGTGATGTCGGCCACCACGTAACGCACCGGCTGGCTCGTCTGCCGGCCCAACTCGGCGGCGGCGCTGGCCAGCGTCGCCTCGGTGCGCGCGGCGATGCAGACCTGCACCCCCGCCTGCGCCAGGTGGCGTGCGCAGGCCTGCCCCATGCCCTTGCTGCCGCCGAATACCAATGCCGTCCTGCCTGCGATACCGAGGTCCATGTGTTCCATCCTGACGAAATTCAATGCGATTGAAAGACGAAGCTGTCTGTGTAGACATGCGCGAGGCTGGCGGCATGCGCGGCAAAGACAGATTTCGCGTCGGCAATCATCGCAGGCGAGCCGCAGAGATAGAGGGCGTGCTCCGACAGGTCGGGCAGATCCTCGACCACGGCCTGCTGCACGTGGCCGCGCCGGCCGGTCCAACCCGGTCCGGGCCGGGACAGTACCGGCACGTAGTTGAACTCGTAGAGGCGACCGGCCCAGGCGCGGAGTTCGTCCTGCAGGTACAAGTCTGCCTCGGTGCGCATGCCCCAGTACAGGCTGACCGGCGGGCAGTCGGTGTCGTCCAGCAGCGACTCCAGCATGCTCTTGATGGGCGCGAGGCCGGTGCCGGTGGCCACCATCACGATCGGCCGGTAGTCCTCGGCGTGGTAGCGGAAGCTGCCGAGCGGCACTTCGAGTTCGAGCACATCGCCTTCGCACAAGGCCGCAAGCTGCTGGTCGGTGAAGCGACCGCCAGGGATGCGCCGCACGTGAAAGTCGACCCTGCTGCCATCGGGCTTCGAAGCCATCGAGAAACTGCGATGTTGCCCGTCTTCAAGCTGCACGTTCATGTACTGACCGGGGTGGTAGACCAGGCCGCAGTCTTCCGGCAGGCGCAGGCACAGCTGCAGCACGTCCGGTGTCAGCCGCCGCACCCGCTGCACCGTCGCGCCGATGCGCGTGGGCGGCGAGCTCGCGGCCGGTGGATCGACGCTCACCACCAGGTTGCTGGTGGGCCGTGCCTGGCAGGCCAGGGCATAACCTTCGGCCGCTTCTTCAGGCGTCAAGCCCATCGGGAACTCGTCGTAGGCCACGCTGCCTTCCACCAGCTTCATCCGGCAGGTGCCGCAGCCGCCTGACTCGCATTCGTGCGGCATCGGCACGGCGGTGCGCAGTGCCGCCGTGAGCACGGCCTCATCGGGGTTCACCTCGAACGATGCGCCGGTTTCCAGCCATTGGACGCGAAAACCCATGGCGCTATTTCTTGATGTCGGCCTGCACCATCACTTCGTGGCCGGCGGCCGACAGCAGTTCGTGCAGCGCCTGCAGCGCGGCGACGCCGCAGGCGGTGTCCTGCTCGCCATTGCCCCCGCTCAGGCCCACGCCGCCGATGACCTGCCCGTCGACCACGATCGGGTAGCCGCCGACGAACACCGCGAACTTGCCGTCGAAGCTCCACTGGATGCCGAAGGCCTCGTTGCCCGGCAGAGCCGGCCCGTTCGGCGTCTGGTTGAACAGGTGGGTCGAGCGCTTGTGGCCTGCGGCGGTGAAGGCCTTGTTCCAGGCGATCTGCGGGCCGGTGATGCGCGCGCCGTCCATGCGCTCCAGCACCAGGGGGAAGCCGCCGTCGTCGACGATGCAGACGGTCTCCAGCACGCCGATGTCCTGGGCCTTGCGCAGGGCAGCCGCCACCATGTGGCGGGCTTCGGAGAGTTCGAGTTTGAGCGATGTTTTCATGAAGCTTTTTGTGAACGAGACAAAGCGATGTACCGGCGCGTCAGCAGCCGCGGTAGACGGTCTTGATCTGGGTGAAGAACTCGAGCCCGGCGCGGCCGGACTCGCGGAAGGTCGACGTGCTCGACTGCTTGATGCCGCCGAACGGTGCGTTGACCAGGTTGCCGGTGGTCGTGCGGTTGATCTTGGCCGTGCCCGACTGGATGTCGTGCGCGAAGTCGTGCATCACCCGCGCGTTGCGCGTCGCGATCGCCGCCGACAGGCCGTAGCGTGTGTCGTTGGCCTTGGCGATCGCGTCGGCATAACTGTCGACCTCGATCAGCGCGATCACCGGGCCGAAGATCTCTTCGCGGGCGATGCGCATGCCGGGCGTCACATCGGTGAACACCGCCGGCGTCACGTAGTAGCCGTGGTCGTAGACATCGCCCGTCAGGCGCTCGCCACCGCACAACAGCGTGGCCTCGGCTTTGCCGATCGCGATGTACGACAGCACGGTCTCCAGCTGCTTGGCGGTGGCCAGTGGGCCCAGGTCCATGCCGGCCTGCAGGCCGCTGCCGATCTTGAGCTTGCCCACCCGCTCGAGCAGCTTGTCGGTGAACGCCTGCTTGACGGCCGCCATCACCAGCACGCGGCTGGTGCCGGTGCAGGCCTGGCCGCTGAGCGAGAAGCCGCCCTTCACGGCCAGGTCGACGGCTTGGTCGAGGTCGGCATCGTCCATCACGATCAGCGGGTTCTTGCCGCCCAGCTCCATCTGCAGCCGCGTGGTCAGGTGCACCGTGCGGTGGATCGATTCGCCCGCCGCGGTCGAGCCGGTGAACGAGATCGCGCGCACCGCCTCCGAGGTGGTGATGACCGGGCCCACATCGCCGGCACGGCCGGTGACGAAGTTGAGCACGCCCTTGGGCAGGCCGGCCTGCACCAGCGCCTCGGCCAGACGTAGACCCGACAGCGGCGCGTCGGACGAGGGCTTGAACACCACGGTGTTGCCGGTGATCAGCGCCGGCGCGATCTTGCGCGCGGGGATCGACACCGGGAAGTTCCACGGCGAGATCACCGACACCACGCCCAGCGGCTCGCGCTGGCTGTAGACCAGCATCAGCGGATCGTCCTGCGGATAGGTCTCGCCGCCCAGCGTCTGGCCCTCGACCGCATAGAAGCGCAGCGTCTGCGCCGAGCGCAGGAACTCGTCCCTGGCCAACGCGACGGACTTGCCCTCCTCGCGCGTCATCTCGTGCGCGAAGCGCTCGGCGTGCAACTCGAGGTAGGCGGCGGCGTCCTGCAGGATCTTGGCGCGCCGCGTGATCGGCGTTCTGCGCCAGCCATCGAATGCGGCGGCGGCGGCGGCCACGGCGGCTTCGGCATCGGCCGAGGCCGAGGCCTGGAAGCGGCCCACGATGTCGCGCGTGTCGGCCGGGTTGCCGTTGTCGAAGGTACGCCCGCTCAGGCTGCGGACCCATTCGCCGTTGATGTGGTTGAGGAACTCTTCGGGAAGGCTGGACATGGTGTCGCTCGCAGAGGTGGGACGGGGGCGGCCGGCGGCACCAGCGCTCAGGCGGCCAGCGCGAGTGCGGGCGCGTCCTGCGTCACGTAGTCGTTGTAGAGCGCCGTGGTGTAGAGCAGGCGCATCTGGGCACCGATCTCGCAGATCTTCAGGCAGCGCTGCTGCAGCTCGACGGTGTTGGCATGCTCCAGCACGATCTGGTAGCCGCGCTCGCCATGGATCTCGTCGGACACGATGTGCAGGTCGAAGAACTCGACCTCTTCGTCGCTGAAGCCGTACTTCTCGCGCAGCGTGGGCGTCTGCTTGCGGTAGATCGACGGCACCTGCGATTCGAGCCCGACGACCAAGGCCGCGACCGCGACCACCGGGTCTTCGCGCATCGCCACCGCATAACACCAGCTTTGCAGGCCGCGCGTGGTCGGCGACATGTTGTCGGGGTCGGTGACGCGGGCGCGCGTGGTGCCGCAGGCTTCGGCAAAGCGGATCAGCAGATCGGTGTGGCGATCGCCGCCGATCTCTTCTTCGTACATGTTGGCCAGCAGGAAGTCCTTGGCCTCGGTCATGCGGTCCGGCGTGCGGGCGTAGATGTAGGCGAGGTAGTCGGCGAACGGCCCGACGTAGTGGAAATGGTTCTCGGCCCAGCGCGACAGATGCGCGCGGCTGAGCGTGCCATTGGCCCAGGCGATGCTGAAGGGGGACTTGTTGGCGCTCTTGCCCTGGATGGCGTTTTCAAGGGCGGTTCGGAATTCGTCGCGGTTCATCAGTTCGGACATGTCGCAGCTCCTGTGAAGGAAGGGGTTTGGGTGGTGGGCGCTTTGGGCCGCATCGGCAAGATGCGTGTTTTTCAGAATACAGTATACCAATTGGCACTAACCACGCAAGTACTGTCGTTGCCTCTTAGGCACCACGCTTGCGGTTATTGGAACCTTTTACATTTGCGGAAGCCGTCGAGGACTCCCGGAAAAGTCAAATCTCATTGATCCCATTTATTAGAATACAGTATACTAAAATGAAAGATGTCGGATGCAGGCATCGACCAGAAACCAGCCGCCGGCGTGTGCCTGCGGCTTCCATCGCTTCGCGAGACCGCCAATGCCTTTCGTTACCTTCCACAAGAACGGCCAGACCTACCAGGACGAAGTGAAGCCGGACACCAACCTCGTGGTGCGCGCCGGCATCAAGCAGTTCCCGTATCCGCATCTGCAGTACGAATGCGGCATGGGCAAGTGCGCCAAGTGCGCCTGCCAGGTGCTGCAGGGCGCCGAGCACCTGCCGCCGCCGAACTGGAAGGAAAAGAAGCAGCTGGGCACGCGCCTCGACGACGGCTGGCGTCTGACCTGCCAGCTCTGGCTGACGCACGACATCGCGCTGTCGCAGGACACGCCGGCAGCCGCCTGAACGTTTGCCCCTCCACCGACGGAAGACCCAAGATGTATGTGATCCTGACGAGCAAGCCGGGACAGTTCAGGACCGAGATCGGTCCGCTGCTGCAGCCGGTCGAGGCCTATGACTATGTGTTCTACGGCCGGGTTCGCGCGCACTTCGTGATCGCCGGTCTCGGCGGGCCGACCAAGGTGCGGGTGGTCGACGAGACCGAGCCGCCGTCGGTCAACCTCGTGCCGTCGAAGTTCCTCGAGAAGTTCGACGACGTCGCGGCCGCGCGGCGCGAACTCCAGCACCTGTGCAGCTTCGGCAGCATGGACGCCGTGCTGGTGCCGCGCGACCCTCCTCCCGCCATCGCCGCGCCCGCACCATGATCCAGATCACCTTCATCAGCAACGACCACAAGGTGGCGACGGCGCCCGAGAACAGCAACCTGCTGCGGGTCTCGCTGCGCGAGAAAGGCGGCATTCCGTTCAAGTGCGGCGGCGGTCTGTGCGGCACCTGCAAGTGCCGCATCGAGCGTGGGCTGGAGCACACCGACGCCGTCAAGGCCAAGGAGCGCCGGCACCTGACCGATGCCCAGTTTGCGGAGGGCTACCGCATGGCCTGCCAGACCTTCGTACACGGCGACATCGCCGTCTCCTGGTAAGCCGATGGACACCGGCTGGACCGCCTGGCTGCCGGTTGGCCTCGATGGGCTCATCTATGCGGGGATGGGCGCGATGGTGTTCATCGGCGCCTGCCTGCAGGGCATGGGCGGCCTGGGCTTTGCGATGTTCTGCGCGCCGGTGGCCGCTCTGTTCTTTCCGGCACTCGTGCCAGGGCCGCTGATCGCGCTGGGTTGCCCGCTGGCGCTGCTGGCCGCGCTGCGCGAGTACGACGCCATCGACTGGCGCGTCGCCGGCATCGCACTGGCCGGCCGCGTGGTCGGCACCGGACTGGCTGCGGCCTGCCTTGCGCTGCTGTCGGCCGAGGTGCTGTCGCTGTTGTTCGCGCTGCTGATCCTGGCGGGAGTGCTGCTCAGCGTGAACGGCTGGAAAGTGGCGGCCAGCGCGCGCAACACCGCCGTGGCCGGCATCGCGTCGGGCCTGATGGGCACGATCACCTCGGCTGGCGCGCCGCCCTTCGCGATCGCGATGCAATCCCTGCCGCCGAAGCGCCTGCGCGCAACGCTGGGCTGCGTCTTCTTTGCCGGCTCGGCCGTGTCGCTGGCCACGCTGGCCGCCGTAGGCCGGATGGGGACTTCGCACCTGTGGCTCAGCCTGCTGCTGATGCCCTGGATGCTGGCCGGCTTCACGGTCTCGGGGCCGCTGAACCGCCACTTCGCCCACCGGTCGCCCCGCCCGCTGCTGCTCGGCCTGGCGGCCTTCGGCGCACTGGGCATCCTGGTGCAGATCGCCTGGAAATAGGACACACGCATGCAACACATCACCGATGCCATGGTCGACGCCGCCGTGACGCCGCAGGACGCACAGCAGGTGCTGGAAGACGCGTTCCGAAGTTTCGACGCCGCGGACGCGGCGATGCAGGAGCGCATCCGCACCGAGGCTGGCGGCGTCAAGCTGTCGACGCTGGGCGCGGTGCTGCCCGGCCAGCAGGTCGCCGGCGCCAAGGTCTACACGACGATCCGGGGACAGTTCTCGTTCGTGATCCTGCTGTTCTCGACCGTCGACGGCCGGCCGCTGGCCTCGTTCGACGCGGCGGCCATCACGCGGCTGCGCACCGCTGCCTGCTCGGTGATCGCCGCGCGCCACCTGGCCCGCCCCGGTGCGCGCCGGCTGGCGCTGTTCGGCGCCGGCGTGCAGGGCTGTGCGCACGCGGAGCAGCTGGCGCAGGCCTTCGACCTCGCGCAGATCCTGGTGTGCGACCCGCATGCGCCAGACACGCTCGCGGCCGATCTGCAAGACCGCTGCGGCCTGCCGGTACGCTTGTGCGCGGCGGAAGAAGCCGTGGACGGCGCCGACATCGTCGTCACCGCCTCCCGCGCGACCTCGCCGCTGTTCAGCGGCGACGCGCTGGCCCCGGGCTGCTTCGTCGCCGCCATCGGCTCCAGCCTGCCGCACACGCGCGAACTCGACGACCGCGCCCTCGAACGCGCCTCGGTCATCGCCGTCGAATGGCTGCCGCAGGCGCAGCGCGAAGCCGGCGACCTGGTGCTGGCGCGCCCCGGCCTCGTGGACGGCAAGCTGGTCGAATTGGGCGCGCTGGTGTCCGGCCGGGCCAAGGGCCGGCAGAACGACCACGAGATCACCGTGTACAAGGCCGTAGGCGTGGGCCTGCAGGATGTCGCGTTGGCAGGCTTGGCCTACCGCCGACTCACCGGCGACAGCAGTCCAATGAAGTAAGTGATCGAGGATCCCTCAGAGCCTTCAACGCAGCTTTCGTGAAACACCGCGGAACCGGCTTCGCCGGGCCGCAGGTGTTGCCCCCGGTAGGGGGTTGGCGAAGCGACACGCAGTGCGCGCAGACTGGGGGCGAGCCCCGAGCCTAAGGCTCCATCCCTGCCGCGTTGTACACGTGGCGGGTGGCCAGCAGGCCCGCCAGTTCGGCATCGCCCTTGATCACGGCCCTCAGGATGGCGGCGTGTTCTTCCCAGTTTTCCTTGCCGCGCTTGCGGTTGATCGGCGCGAACAGCAAGGCCGTGCGGTCGCGCAGCGAACGCATGATGTCCTGCAGCACCGAGTTGGCGGCGATGTTGCTCAGCGCTTCGTGGAACAGCTGGTTCAGGCGCGTCGTGTTGGCCTGGTCGTCGCTGTCGGCGAGCCGCGTGCCTTCCTCCAGGATGCGCTCGAGTTCGGCAATCTGCTGCGGGTCGTGGCGCTTGGCCGCGAGCTTGGAGTTCAGGCCTTCCAACGTCGCGCGCACCTCGACCAGCTCGCGCATCTGGGTCGGGCTGAAGCTGGTCACCGAGGCGCCGCGGCGCGGCTCGATCGTCACCAAGCCCTCGGCCGCCAGATGGCGCAGCGCCTCGCGCACCGGCATCCGCGAGACGCCGAACTCTTCGGACAACTTGCCTTCCACCAGGCGCTCGTCAGGCGGGATCAGGCCGCCCAGAATGCGCTCGCGCAACGCGTCGACCACCAGTTGGGTCAGCGGCGAGTGGCTCGCGCCGAGGTTCGGAACTTTGCTGGGCGCATCCATGGCTCGGGGTCTCAGATCGGTCGGTGGACGTGCGCGGGGCACGTGCGGCCGATTCTATTTCAGCGAGCGGGATACTGAATGCAGTGGACTTGTACTGGCTGCGCCGGGCTTCGGCGCCCACATCAGCAAGGCCGAGAACAGCACCAGAACGGGCCGGGGAGCACTTGCATTACCCCCCAAATAGTCACGAATCAAACCCGCTGGCGGGCACAATTCTTGGATGCGGTTCCCCTACAGTAACGGCTGCACCGACAGGCTGCACACCCGCCCCCCTCTCTGGCCCGCGACCATCGAAAGACCCGCACCATGACCGCCCGCACCTCCGTCCACCGCCTTCAAGTCGCCACCTCGTTGTTCCGCTTCGTCGAGGACAAGGTACTGCCCGGCACCGGCATCACGCCGGCGGATTTCTGGAAGGGGTTCGACGCGATCGTCGGCACATTCGCGCCGAAGAACATCGCGCTGCTGGCCGAACGCGATCGCCTGCAGAGCGAGCTCGATGGCTGGCACCAGGCCAACCCCGGCCCGATCGCCAACATGGCGGCGTACCAGGCCTTCCTCGAGAAGATCGGCTACCTCGTGCCGGTGCCTGCGGGCACGCAGGCCGTCACGGCCAACGTCGATGCCGAGCTGGCCACGCAGGCCGGCCCGCAGCTGGTGGTGCCGATCCTGAACGCGCGTTACGCGCTCAACGCCGCCAATGCGCGCTGGGGCTCGCTGTACGACGCGCTGTACGGCACCGACGCGATCTCCGAGGCCGATGGCGCGGAAAAGGGCAAGGGCTACAACCCGGTGCGCGGCGCCAAGGTCATCGCGTTCGCCCGCGACCTGCTCGACAAGACCGCCCCGCTGGCCGCCGGCTCGCACAAGGACGCCACCGGCTACAAGGTAGTCGACGGCCAGCTGGAGATCGGCATGGCATCCGGCAGCACCGGCCTGGCCGAGCCGGCGCAGTTCGTCGGCTACCAGGGCGCAGCGGCGGCGCCGTCGTCGGTGCTGCTGCAGCACAACGGCATCCACATCGACATCCAGATCGACCGCAGCACCGCCATCGGCAAGACCGATCCGGCCGGCATCAGCGACCTGGTGATGGAAGCCGCGCTGTCGACCATCCTCGACCTCGAGGACTCGGTCGCCGTGGTCGATGCCGAAGACAAGGTGCTGGCCTACGGCAACTGGCTCGGCATCCTGCAGGGCACGCTGACCGAGCAGGTGACCAAGGGCGACAAGAGCTTCACCCGTGGCCTGAACCCCGACCGCCAGTACACCGGGCCCGCCGGCCAGACCGTCACGCTGCACGGCCGCTCGCTGATGTTCGTGCGCAATGTCGGCCACCTGATGACCAACCCGGCCATCCTGTACCAGGCGGGCGATGGCAGCGTCCAGGAGATCCCCGAGGGCGTGATGGACGCGGTGATCACCACCACCATCGCGCTGCACGACCTGAAGCCCCGGGCTGGCCAGACCGTGCGCAACTCGCGTACCGGCTCGGTCTACATCGTCAAGCCCAAGATGCACGGCCCGGCCGAAGTGGCCTTTGCCAGCGACCTGTTCGCCGCCGTCGAGAAGCTGCTGGGCCTGGCCGACAGCACCGTCAAGCTCGGCATCATGGACGAAGAGCGCCGCACCAGCGTCAACCTGCAGGCCTGCATCGCCGCCGCAGCCAGCCGCGTGGCCTTCATCAACACCGGCTTCCTCGATCGCACCGGCGACGAGATGCACAGCGCGATGCTGGCCGGCCCGATGCTGCGCAAGGGCGAGATGAAGTCCACCGCCTGGATCGCCGCCTACGAAAAGAACAACGTGCTGGTCGGCCTGGGCTGCGGCCTGCGCGGCAAGGCGCAGATCGGCAAGGGCATGTGGGCCATGCCCGACCTGATGGCCGCGATGCTCGAGCAGAAGATCGCCCACCCGAAGGCCGGCGCCAACACCGCCTGGGTGCCCAGCCCCACGGCCGCCGTGCTGCACGCGCTGCACTACCACCAGGTCAACGTGGCCGACGTGCAGAAGGAACTGGAGGCGACCGACGTCGCCGCCCAACGCAACGCGCTGCTCACCGGCTTGCTGACCATCCCCGTCACGGCCACGCCCGACTGGTCGGCCGCGGACCGCCAGCAGGAACTCGACAACAACGCCCAGGGCATCCTCGGCTACGTGGTGCGCTGGGTCGACCAGGGCGTGGGTTGCTCCAAGGTGCCCGACATCCACAACGTCGGCCTGATGGAAGACCGCGCCACGCTGCGCATCAGCAGCCAGCACATGGCCAACTGGCTGCACCACGGCGTGGTGCCCAAGGCCCAGATCACTGAAACGTTCGAGCGCATGGCCGCGGTGGTCGACGGCCAGAACGCGGGCGACCCGCTGTACCAGAAGATGGCCGGCCACTTCGGCACGTCGGCCGCCTACAAGGCCGCGTGCGACCTGGTGTTCAAGGGCATGGAGCAGCCGAGCGGCTACACCGAGCCGCTGCTGCATGCGTGGCGGTTGAAGGTGAAGGCCGGGGCGGCCTGACGGAATCACTCTGATTGTCGAGAAAGTGACCCGGCTCGCCCGGGGCCTTTCGAAGTCTCCCGGCATCCGGTGCCTGGATAGCTTTCTGTACAATTTCAAAGTCTTATTTTTGATTTGTACAAATATCGATGCCCATCTCACGAGATGCACACGCCTTGCTCCTGCGCATGGCGCCAGCTTTTCCGGTATTGGCGCTGACGGGGCCGCGCCAGTCGGGCAAGACAACCCTGGCGCGCATGGCCTTCCCGGCCAAACCCTATCTTTCGCTGGAAGACATCGACACGCGCCAGCGAGCGTTGGCCGATCCCCGGCAGTTTTTTGCCAACCTTCCGGATGGCGCCATCCTGGACGAAGTTCAGCGTGCACCCGAGCTTCTGTCCTACCTGCAGGGCGTCGTGGATGCCCGTGGCCGCATGGGCGATTTCGTCATCACGGGCTCGCAGCAATTCGGCCTGCGGGACCGCATCAGCCAGTCATTGGCCGGACGCGCCGGCCATCTGCAACTGTTGCCGCTGTCGTTGGCAGAGATCCGCGCGGCAGGGCTCGATTCCCGGTCCATGGAGCAGACCTTGTGGCAAGGCGGGTACCCGGCCTTGTTCGACGTCCGGCGTACGGCCGCATCCCTGCCAAGCCAGTGGTTTGGCGCCTATATCTCCAGCTACATCGAGCGCGATGTCCGACAGGTTCTGAAAGTCAGCAATCTGTCGTTGTTCCAGCGTTTCGTACTTATGTGCGCTTCTCGCACCGGCGCCTTGCTCAATCTGGCCGCGCTGGCCGCGGACTGCGGCATCAGCCAGCCCACCGCGCGCAGCTGGCTGAGTGTGCTGGAAGCCAGCTACGTCATCCGCCTGTTGCAGCCTTTTCACCAGAACCTGGGCAAGCGGCTGGTCAAGACGCCCAAGCTGTATTTTCTCGATACGGGCCTGCTTTGCCATCTTCTGCGCATCGACAGCCCGCAAACACTTGCGACGCACGCCATGCGCGGGGCCGTCTTCGAATGCTGGGTGGTGAGCGAGACACTCAAGTACCGGTGGAATCGCGGGCTCGATGCCAGCGTCTATTTCTGGCGTGACAACCATGGAACGGAAGTCGATCTGGTGTTCGAACATGCCGGGCTCTTGCACGCGGTGGAGATCAAATCGGGTTCTACCTTTGCCGCGGACTGGACCCGCGCCGCCGCGCGGTGGAAAAGCTATGCCGGGCCATTGGCGGCACCCGTCACCATCGTGTACGGCGGCAACGACAGCTACGCCGTGCAGGATGTCCAGGTGATGCGCTGGCGCGACTTCGCATAGCCGCGACCTCGGCCGACCACCGGGACTTGCAACCTGGCAGCTCGGCTGCCCGTATTTGCCGATACGATGCGGACATCGCCCGCTCCGGCTGCCAGGCCATCCTCCATGCTCCCCCAACCGCACGACACCCCGCCCGCGCTGCAGGACAAGACCTTCCTGCTGCTGCTGGTCCTGATCACACTCGCGTTCGGCTGGATCCTGTGGCCGTTCTATGGCGCGGTGTTCTGGGGCGCAGTGCTGGCGATCGTGTTTGCGCCGCTGTTCAAGCTGCTGCTGCGCAAGACCGGCCAGCGGCCCACGCTGGCGGCGCTGCTGACGGTGCTGGTGATCCTGGTGCTGGTGATCCTGCCGCTGTCGATGGTCACGGCCTCGCTGATCCAGGAGGGGGCGGCGCTGTATGCCAAGACCAAGTCGGGCGAGATCAGTTTCTCGGGGTACGCCAACCAGATCTACGAGGCGATGCCGTCCTGGGTGAACCAGCTGCTGAGCCGCTTCGGGCTCGACAACCTGTCGGTGCTGCAGCGCAAGCTGACCGATGCGCTGAACCAGGGTAGCCAGATCCTGGCGACGCAGGCGCTGGGCATCGGGCAGAACGCGTTCGACTTCGTCGTCAGCTTCTTCATCATGCTGTACCTGCTGTTCTTCCTGTTGCGGGACGGCGCCCAGCTGACACGGCAGATGCGGCACGCCATCCCGCTGAACGCGTCGCACCTGCGCAATCTGTCGGGCAAGTTCACGACCGTCATCCGCGCGACCGTGAAGGGCAACATCGCCGTCGCCGCGGCGCAGGGCGCGCTGGGCGGGCTGGCGTTCTGGTTCCTCGGCGTGCACGCGCCGGTGCTGTGGGCGGTACTGATGGCCTTCCTGTCGCTGCTGCCGGCGGTCGGTGCCGGGCTGGTCTGGGGGCCGGTGGCGTTGTACTTCCTCGCGACCGGCGGCATCTGGCAGGGCTGGGGCCTCATCCTCTATGGCGTTGTCGTGATCGGCCTGGTCGACAACGTGCTGCGTCCGCTGCTGGTCGGCAAGGACACCAAGATGCCCGACTACGTGGTGCTGATCTCCACGCTCGGCGGCATGGCGATCTTCGGGCTCAACGGCTTCGTGATCGGCCCGCTGATCGCCGCGATGTTCATGGCCGTATGGGACATCTTCGCGACCGAGCAGTCGCAGATCCAGGCGCTGGCCGAGTCGCCCGCCGGCACACGCGCCGACACCGTGCCACCGCTGGCGCACAGTGCCGGCACGGCGCCGCGCATCGCGCCGCCGCCAGCACCGGTCGACCCCGAAAATCCACGCGTGTAAACCTCGTCGGCGCGAGCGGCGAACCGTCGCCACGGGGGATTACACTTCGCCGGATCGCGTTCCACATGGCTCCTCAATCTCTCATTCTTCGGCAGTGCTTCCAGGAGGCCGCATCGGCGGCGGGCGCCGCGCTGGCACGGTGCATCGACCAGATCGTCGCCGCGCTGCAGCTGGCCGAGACCAAGAGCATGAAGATGGCCGAGCGCGACGAGCTCGCCACCGCGTGGCGCGATCTGCTCAAGCACAAGAACAACTGGTCCGCCGACTACCCCGCGCAGCTGCTGCGCGCGTTCGAAGCAGCGCCAACGGTGTCCGCCAATGCCACGGCACACGCGCTCGCGACGGCACGCACGATGTCGAGCGGCCCGTCCGGTTTTGCCGAACTCTCGCTGGTGGACGATACCGAACTGCTGCAGGCGATCGAGTCGTCGCGGCTGCTGCAGAGCCTGCTGCCGACGGTCGAGCAACCGCTGGCGCGCCTCGATGCGCTGGTCAGCTCGGCGCAGGGGCTGCAGACCGTGTCGCCCGAACTCAACCCGATGCGGCCGGAAGTGTTCGCGCAGACGCTGCGCACGCTGATCGGCACCGTGCCCGCCGAGCCGACCGTGGCCTCGATGTGGCTGCGCATGCTCGCCGAGCCGCTGGCCCCCGAGCTGGCCAAGATCTACGCCCACGTGGCGCAGCTGCTCGACGCGGCGCACGTGCAGGCAGCAGGCTACCGCGTGCTGCAGACGCCGGCCGGTAGCAAGCCGGGCGCCGACCGCGGGGCGGCCAGCCGCCGCGGTGATCTCGAGGGACCCGGCACCGGTAGCGGCAGCCTCGGTGGCCAGAGTGGCCAAGGTGGGCACTCTGGCCGTGGCGGCATGGGCGAAACCGGCCGCGGCAGCCTGTCGGCCGCCGCGCCGCTCGACGACGACGTGGTCGCCTCCGACGACATCCCCTACGCCGACCTCGCGGGCTACGAGATCGGCGACGCGCTGTTCCAGGATTTCCTCTACCACGGCGGCTCGAACGCGCAGGCCCGGCTGGCGCCTTCTTACTACGCCTCGGTGGAGGAAGAGCTCGCCACGCTGCGCGCCTCGCCGGAGCCGCCGCCGGAGTCGGCCCCCCAGGGCCTGCCGTCGCAGCGCCAGGCCGAATACCAGGCCACGCCCGCCGTCGACCGGCCGGCGCGCCTGGTCGACGTGCTGAGCCAGCTCAGCTCGCAGCTGTGGGGCGTGTACGGCCGCGCGCGCGAACGCTCGCTGGTGCGCAGCGAGCTGAAGAAGGACGCCACCCGCGTCGGCCAGGTGCTGGGCCTGGAGGTGGTGCGCAAGCTGGTCAACCAGGTCGCGCAGGATCCGCGCCTGCTGGTGCCGGTGCGCGAGGCCATCGTGGCGCTCGAGCCCTCGCTGCTGCGCCTGGCGATGGTCGACCCGCGCTTCTTCAGCGACGAGCGGCATCCGGGCCGGCTGCTGATGGAGCGTGTGGCCCAGCGCAGCTTCCGGTTCAACGACGAGTTCAGCGCCGAGTTCAACAGCTTCTTCACGCCGGTCCACGCGGCCTTCAACGACCTCAACCAGCAGCGCGACATCCAGAGCCCGGAGCCGTTCAGCGCAGCGCTGGCGCAGCTCGAAGCCCTGTGGGGTAGCGAAGACACACAGGAATCGGCGCAGCGCGAGGAAGCCCTGCGCGCGATGCGCTTCGCCGAGCAACGGCAGGCCACGGCCGACCAGATCGCCTACGACCTCAGCACCCGGTCCGACCTGGAGAAGGTGCCCGGTGCGGTGCTCGATTTCCTGTTCGGCTCCTGGGCGCTGGTGATGGCCCAGGCCAAGCTCACCGACACCCGCAACCAGATCGACCCCAAGGGCTACGGCTCGGTGGTGTCGCAGCTGGTGTGGAGCAGCAAGATCGATTTCACGCTGAACCAGCCGGCCAAGCTGATCGAGATGATCCCCGGCCTGCTGCGCCAGCTGAACGAGGGCCTCGATTCGCTGGGCCAGGACCCGGCCGAACGCCAGACCTTCTTTGCCGCGCTCGAAAAGCTGCACCGCCCGGTGCTCGAACTGCGCCGCGCCACGCGCGAACGTGTGGCGCAGGAGACCGCGCGGCTGATGGCCGACCCCGCCGTGCAGCCGGCCAGCCCCGAGCAGCGTGTAGCCAAGGCCGCCGAGCAGCCCTGGCTGGCGCCGCGGGAGATCGGCAGCGCCGGTTTCGACAAGGAGGCCGCTGTGGGCGGGGACTCGGGCGCCGTTCCGTTGCCGCCGGCGACGTCCGCCCCCGCCGGTGCCGACAACGCCACGCCAGGCGACGCCGAAGTCGACGACCAGATGCAGGAGCTGATGAGCGCACTGGGCACGGCCGGCGTCGCGACCACCCCCTCCGACACCGACACGTCTCCCGACGCCGCGGCCGTGTTGCAGTCGCTGCACATCGGCCATTGGGTCGACCTGTATTCCAAGGGCCACTGGCTGCGCGCCCAGCTGATCTGGGCCAGCACCCGCGGCACGCTCTACATGTTCGAGAGCCACGGCGGCCAGCCGCATTCGATGACGCGGCGCAGCTGCGAGAAGCTGGTGCGCGAACGTCTGCTGCGCCCGGTGCAGAGCCAGGGCGTCATCGACCAGGCGCTCGACGCGCTGTCACAGGAAACCGCCGCCGAACACTGACGGCCGGTCGGCCTCAGGGCGAAGGCGTCATCGATCGGATCCGTTCACAGATGCAGCCACAGGGCGGCCAGCGCGAGCAGGGCCGGCAACGCCTGCACGAAGAAGATCTTGCGGCTCACGGTCAGCGCGCCGAACAAGCCGGCGACCACGACGCAACCCAGGAAGAAGATCTTGATCGACAAACCCGCGGGGCCGAGGTTCAGCCCCCAGACCAGGCCTGCCACCAGGAAGCCGTTGTACAGCCCCTGGTTGGCCGCCAGCACCTTGGTGGTCTCGGCTTTCTCGGGCGTGTTGCCGAAGGTCTTCATGCCGTAGGGCTTGTCCCAGAGGAACATCTCGAGCACCAGGAAATAGGCGTGGAGCAGCGCGACCAGCGCCACCAGAACGTTTGCGACCATTTGATTCTCCTCTTGTGGACTGCATTGTGAATGCTATAGCGCCCGCCCCTGTCGGACGGCGCACTGACTACACTGGACCCATGCACCCGCCCACCGACGCCAGCGCGCCGCCGCCCGACCCGACGCGCTGCCCGCTGTGCGGCCAGCGCAACGCGTGTGCGGTGGAAACGGCGCGCGCCACCGGCGAGGCGCCGACCCGTTGCTGGTGCATGGACACCCCGTTCGCCGACGGCGTGCTCGAGACCATCGCCCCAGCCTTGCGCGGCCCGGCCTGCATCTGCGCGCGCTGCGCCGCTGGCGCCACGCCGCGGGGCTAAGATGCCCGCTGTTTTTTACCTTCAGGAGAGAATCGTATGCCAACGTACCACGTCGAAATGATGGAAGGCCGCACCCTCGAGCAGAAGAAGAAGCTGGTGGCCGAGATCACCCGCGTGTCGGTCGAGGTGCTGGGCGGCGTCGCCGACTCGGTCGACGTGATCATCACCGACATCAAGCGCGAGAACTGGGCAACCGGCGGCACGCTCTGGTCCGAGAAGAAGTAGTACGCCCACCGTCCGTGCCCCCGGTGTGAGCGCCCTCTCGACCCTGCCCGAGCTGCGGGCCCGCTACGGCGAGCGCTACCGCTGGCTGCTGTTGCTGTCGGTGATGATCGGCACGATGGCGTCGATCATGTCGTCGACCATCGTCAACGTGGCCATCCCCGACATGAGCCACCATTTCACGCTGGGGCCCTCGCGCGCGACCTGGGTCGGCTCGGGTTTCATGGTCGCGATGACCACTTCGATGCTGACCACGCCCTGGCTGCTGGCGCGCTACGGCTACCGGCGCACCTACTCCGGCGCCATGGGCCTGCTGCTCGCGGGCGGCATTGCGGGCGGCCTGGCCAACGACTACAGCCTGGTGCTGATCGCTCGCGTGGCCGAAGGCCTGGCGGCCGGCGTGGTGCAGCCGATTCCGGCCATCATCATCCTGCGGGCGTTCCAGCCGCACGAGCAGGGCCGCGCCACCGGCATCTTCGGCATGGGCGTGGTGCTGGCGCCGGCCATCGGCCCGAGCATCGGCGGCGTGCTGGTCGACCTGTTCGGCTGGCGTTCGATCTTCTTCATGGTGGTGCCGTTCTGCCTGGCATCGCTGTGGATGGCGCGCACCTTCGTGCCGGTCACGGCCCCCGGCGGCCAGGCTGCCAACCGCGGGGCCGGCCTCGACTGGCGCGGCCTGCTGCTGGGCGCGGTGGGCACCCTGTGCCTGCTCAACGGCATGATCGAGTTGCACGCTGGCGCGCGCGCCGCGGCCGCGCTGCTGCTGTCGGGGGCCGCCGCCGCGCTGGGCGTGTTCATCTGGTGGCAGCGGCGCCTGCTGCTGCGCGGGGCGGAACCGCTGATGAACCTGCACCTGTTCGGCTACCGCCCGTTCGCGATGGGCAGCGTGGTGGCGTTCATCTATGGCACGGCACTGTTCGGCTCGACCTATCTGCTGCCGGTCTACATGCAGCTGGCGCTGAAGCTGTCGCCGTCGTACGTGGGCACGATCCTGCTGCCGTCCGGTCTGGTGCTGGCCGCGGCCATCGCGATGGTCGGCCGCCTGGCGGACCGGCATCCGACCTACCTGCTGGTCAACATCGGCCTGGCCCTGCTGGCGGCATCGTTCGCGCTGATGGTCACGATCGACCTGCATTCGGCCATCTGGTGGCTGGTGGCCTGGGCCATCCTCGGCCGCATCGGCCTCGGTTTCATCCTGCCGTCGCTGAACCTCGGGGCGATGCGGCCGCTGGACAAGAGCCTGATCCCGCAGGGCGCCAGCGCGATCAACTTCCTGCGCATGCTGGGCGGCGCCACCGGCGTCAGCCTGTGCGGCATCGTGCTCGAATGGCGGCTGGCGGCGCACGGCGACTCGTTCGCCAACCCCGAGACCAGCCCGGCGCGGCTGGCGGCCTTCAACGAATCCTTCCTGCTGCTGGCAGCCTTGTGCGTGCTGGCGATGGTGGCGGCGTGGCAACTGAAGTCGACCACGCCGCCGCAGGCCGCGCAGGAGGCCTGAGACCATGTGCCAGCTGCTCGGCATGAACTGCAACACGCCGACCGACGTGGTGTTCAGCTTCACCGGCTTCGCCGAGCGCGGCGGCCATACCGACCACCACACCGACGGCTGGGGCATCGCGTTCTTCGAGGGGCGCGGCCTGCGGCACTTCGTCGACCACCAGAGCGCGGTCGCGTCGCCCGTGGCCGAGCTGATCCGCCGCTACCCGATCAAGAGCCGCAACGTCATCGCCCACATCCGCAAGGCCACGCAGGGCGCGGTGGCGCTGGAGAACTGCCACCCGTTCGTGCGCGAGTTGTGGGGCCGCTACTGGGTGTTCGCGCACAACGGCGACCTGAAAGATTTTCATCCGCGGCTGCACGCCGCCTTCCAGCCGGTCGGCACCACCGACAGCGAGCGCGCGTTCTGCTGGATCATGCAGGAGATGGCCAAGTCGCACGCCGGCGTGCCCTCGGTCGCCGAACTCACGCTGACGCTGCGCGAGCTGGCCGCGCGCATCGCGCCGCACGGCACCTTCAACTTCATGCTGTCGAACGGCGAGGCCTTGTGGACACACGCGACCACGCACCTGTACTACGTCGAGCGCCAGCACCCGTTCGCGCATGCCGAGCTGGCCGACGAAGACCTGAGCATCGACTTCTCGCACCACACCTCGCCGAACGACCGGGTCGCGGTGATCGTGACCGCGCCTCTCACCACCAACGAAACCTGGATCGCGTGTCCGGCCGGTGAGGTGCTGGTGTTCGTCGATGGCGCCCGGCAGGGTTGAACCTCCAACCCGGAAAGCTCAGGCAGACCGGTCCGAAAGATCAAGCGTCATGAACACACTGTGGGGGTCGAGCTTGTACCCGCCAAAGGGACCGCAGTGCACGAACCCGGCACTCAGGTACAGCCTGTGGGCTGCTTGAAACGCCTGCGCAGTTCCGGTTTCCAGGCTCAGGCGCTTGTAGCCACGCAGTCGTGCCTGCGCCAGGATGTGGTTCAACAACGCGCGGCCAGCACCTGTGCGGCGCAGGGCCTCCGGCGTGCGCATGGATTTGATTTCGCCGTGCTCGGGATCGAGTTGCTTGAGGGCACCACAGCCGAGAAGCACGCCGCCATCGCGCGCGGACCAGAAGGTGATGTCGGGCGTTTTCAAGCCATTCACGTCGAGGGCATGAACGCTCTCGGGCGGAGAGAGCGCATGCATGTTGCGCAGGTGCTCATCGAGCAGCGCGTACAGGTCGGCGCGAGCGGGATCGTCGATTTCAATTTGCATGGCAATGCGTCTTCAGCCAAAGAAGCAGCAGTACTCGTCACGGTCCACGACGTGAAGGAAGGCTTCAAGCGAGCGCACCTCCAGGCTTGGCTCGTAGCCATGCCATTTGAGATCTTGGCGCATCCAGTAGATCTTCCAGAGATTTTTCGAGCGGACAAAAGTCGCCTTTGCAATCGGTGAGCGCATGGTCTTGGTCTCATCCTGCCAATCGGGGCGGACTTCGAACAGCAAGACGCTCTGACCTTCGAACGCGATTTCCAGGTCCAACTTTGGACGAATCTCAGGGGGCGGGCGGCGCCGCTCCATGAACTTCGCGATGTCCCGCTCGTGTCGCTTTCGCTCCAATTCGTTGAACGCCATCGTGCTTCTTTTTCCTCACCGGCAGGCGCCGCCCCAGACTCAAGCCTTCACCGCCACTTCCAGCGCGTCGATGAACATCGCAGGCACGTCGAAGCCGGTCTGGTCGGTGATCTCCTGAAAGCAGGTCGGGCTGGTCACGTTGACCTCGGTCAGGCACTCGCCGATCGCATCCAGGCCCACCAGCAGCAGGCCGCGCGCAGCCAGCACCGGGCCCAGCGTCTCCGCGATCTCCAGGTCCTTGGCCGACAGCGGCTGCGCCACGCCCAGGCCACCGGCGGCCAGGTTGCCGCGGATCTCGCTGCCCTGCGGAATGCGCGCCAGGCAGAACGGCACCGGCTTGCCGCCGATCACGAGGATGCGCTTGTCGCCCTTCACGATCTCGGGCACGTAGCGCTGCACCATCACGGTCTCGCGGCCGTCCTTGTTCAGCGTCTCGATGATCGATCCCAGGTTCATGCCGTCGGCCTTCACGCGGAAGATGCCCATGCCGCCCATGCCGTCGAGCGGTTTCAGGATGATGTCGTGGTGCGCATCGTGGAAACGGCGGATCTCGCCCGCATCGCGCGTCACCAGCGTCGGGCTGGTGAACTGCGCGAACTCCATGATCGCCAGCTTCTCCGGGTGGTCCCGCAGCGCGGCCGGCTTGTTGAAGACCCGTGCGCCTTCACGCTCGGCATGCTCCAGCAGATGGGTGGCGTAGAAGTACTCGCTGTCGAACGGCGGGTCCTTGCGCATGATCACCGCGTCGAAGTCGCGCAGCGCACGTTTGGGCGTGGCGTCTTCGCGGAACCAGGCGTCCGGCTCGCCGGTCAGCGTGATCTCGCGCACGATCGCCTCCACCAGCCCGCCCGAGCGCCACACCATGTGCTGCGGTTCGCAGGCGACGATGCGGTGGCCGCGCCGCTGGGCCTCGCGCATCATCGAGAACGTGGTGTCCTTGTAGATCTTGAACGATTCGAGAGGGTCGGCGACGAAGAGGATATTCATGTTGTTCAGGCAGTGCTGTTCCGGGAAGCACCGTACTGTTGCACAAACAAGGCGATGGCGCCGGCCACCACCCCCCAAAAGGCCGATCCGATGCCGGCTATTGCGACGCCGCTCAGCGTGACCAGGAAGGTAATGAGCGCGGCCTCGCGGTGCGTCTCGTCCTTCATCGCGGCGGCCAGCCCGCTGCCGATCGTGCCCAGCAGCGCCAGCCCGGCAATGGCGGCGACCAGCTCCTTGGGGAACGCCGTCAACAGGCCGGTGACCGCCGCACCGAAGATGCCGATCAGCACGTACAGCGCGCCGCAGGACACGGCGGCCGTGTAACGCTTGTTCCGGTCTTCGTGCGCCTCGCGGCCCATGCAGATCGCCGCGGTGATGGCCGACAGGTTCAGCGCGAACGCGCCGAACGGCGCCAGCACCAGCGTGGCCAGGCCGCTCACGGTCAGGATGCGTGAGATCGGCATGGTGTAGCCCGACGCGCGGATCGCCGCCACGCCGGGCAGGTTCTGCGAGGCCATCGTCACCACGAACAGTGGCAGCGCCAGGCTGATCGCCGCGGACCAGGTGAACACCGGGGCCACGAACACCGGCCGTGCCAGCTCCAGATGCACAGACGACCAGGCCAGCTCGCCGCGCAGGCCGGTGAACACGATGGCCGCCAGCAGAGTCAACGGCACGGCGTAGCGCGGCAGCAGCCGGCGCCCCAGCAGGTACACGCCCAGCATCAGCAGCACCAGCGCCAGCGCGGTCTGCGCTGCCGCAAAGGCCTGCAGCCCGAAGCGCGCCAGCACGCCGGCCAGCAGGCCCGAGGCAATCGCGACCGGGATGCGATTCATCACCCGCTCGAACCAGCCGGTGATGCCGAACAGCGTGATGGCCGCCGCGCTGAGCAGGAACGCGGCCACGGCCTCGCCCATGCCATGGCCGGCACCGGCCACGGCCAGCACGGCCGCGCCGGGCGTGCTCCACGCGATCATCACCGGCATGCGCAGCCACAACGACAGCAGCGCGGTGGTGAGGCCCATGCCCAGGCCCAGCGCCCACATCCACGAGCTGATGATGTCGGGCGTGGCGCCGAAGGCCAGCGCCGCCTGGAACACGATCGCGACCGAGCTGGTGAAACCCACCAGCACCGCGACGAAACCGGCCGTGAAAGCCGCGAGATTGAGGTCCTTGAAGAATCGCATCGGGCGATTGTGACGCCCGGCCAGGGCCCTTTCGAGGGCCGCACGGGCCGGCGACGACGGGGCTCAGGCAGCCGGCCCGGCCGCGTCCCCAAATCGGGCCGCCACGTCGAGAAAGGCGCGCACCACGCCGCGTTTGCGCTGACTGTGCAGGCACACCACGGCGTCGGTGTTGCAGGCACGCAGTTCACGCAGGGGCACGCCGACGATGCGCGGGTCGGCCGCCATCTCGCGCTCCAGCACGAAACCGATGCCCAGGCCCAGCTTCACGGCCTCCTGGATCGCTTCGCGGCTGCCGAGCGCGAGCGTGGCCGGCAGCGCCAGACCGGCCTGCGCCATGGCCTCGTCGACCATGCGCTGGGTGTTGGAGCCGGCCTCGCGGCGGACCAGGCTGCAGCCGGCCAGGTCCTTCAGCGCCAGCGTGCGGCGCCGGGCCAGCCGGTGGTCGCGCGGCAGCACGACCAGCATGTCCTGCACCGCCAGCGGCAGGTGCAGCACCCGCTCGTGGGGCGCGGTGTTGCCGAGGATGGCGGCGTCGACCCGGTGCTCCAGCACGTCCTCCCAGCCGGCGCGCTGGCTGCCCAGCGCCACGGCGATCTCGATGCCCGGATAACGCTGGTGGAACGCGGCCACCACCTGCATCGCCACGTGCGGGCTGTCTGCCGCCAGCTTCAGGCTGCCGCGCTCGAAGCTGCTGGCCAGGCTCACGTATTCCTCGACCTGTTCTTCGAGCGCGAACATCTGCCGGCTCAGCGCGAACAGCTCGTCGCCGGCGGGCGTGAGGCTCAGGCGCCGCCCACCGCGGTGGAACAGCGCCTGCCGGCACGCCAGCTCGAGGTTGCGCACCTGCATCGTCATCGCCGGCTGCGTCAGCCCCAGGGCCGCAGCGGCCTTGGAGAAGCTGCCTTCGCGCGCGACCGCATCGAAAGCCCGGAGCTGAAAGTAGCGGTTCGCCATGGCCGTCCGGTATCAATCTGGATTGCAGTTAATTCATGTGAGATCAATTTTATTATTGCACCCACCCTCTCCAGAATCGATGTTTTCCCCTGCTCAAAGACCCGCGCCATGCCCACCGCCACCCTCGCACCCGATGCGCCCGCAACCGCCACCACCGTCGATCCCGCCACGCCCCCCACCACGCAGCGCCCTGTGGGCGCCCGTGCGCTGGCCAGCTTCCCGGCCGGCATCTCCAACGGCGAATTCGGCCTGCCCGCGGATGCGCTGATCGCGGTGCAGCGCGGCGAGGGCGCGCGGCTGTGGGACACGCAGGGCCGCGAGTTCATCGACTTCTCGATGGGCTGGGGCTCGGGCCTGGTCGGCCATGCGAACCCGACGGTGGTCGAGGCGGTGCGCGCGCAGGCTTTGCGCGGCTCGAACTTCGCCTACCTGAACGAGGCGGCGCTCGAACTTGCCGAAGAGATCCAGCGCATCAGCCCGGCCGCACGGCAACTGCGCTTCTGTGCCTCGGGCACCGAAGCCACGATGTACTGCCAGCGCCTGGCACGGGCCTACTGGGGCCGGCCGAAGATCCTGAAGTTCGAGGGCGCCTACCACGGGGCCAACGAGGCCGGCGTGACCAGCCTGTTCCCGAGCCGCAATCTCGACTTCCCGCAGCCCGAACACACCAGCGCCGGCACGCCCTCGGTCGACGCCGAGCTGCTGGTCGCGCCCTACAACGACCTGGAGACGACGCGCGCCATCATCCTCGCGCACCGGCACGAGCTGGCTGGCGTCATCATGGAGCCACTGCAGCGCTGCACACCGCCCGAACCCGGCTTCCTCGAAGGCGTGCGCGCGCTGTGCGACGAGACCGGCATCCTGCTGATCTTCGACGAGGTGGTGACCGGCTTTCGCCTGGCCTACGGCGGCGCACAGGCCTACTACGGCGTGGTGCCCGACCTCGTGGCTTACGGCAAGGCACTGGGCGGCGGCTACCCGATCGGCGCGTTCGGCGGCCGGGCCGACGTGATGGACCTGGTGAACGAACACCACATCGGCACGCCCAAGTACGTGTGGATGGCGTCCACGCTGGGCGGCAACCCGATCTCGGCCTCCGCGGCGAACGCGGCGCTGTCGGTGCTGCGCCGGCCCGGCACCTACGAACATCTGCACGGGCTGGGCCGCTGGTTCCGCGAGGCGCTGCGCCGGCTGCTGGCCGACCGCGGCATCACGGCCCAGGTCATCGGCGACGGCCCGCTGGCGCAGATCGTTTTCACCGACCAGAAGGTCAACAACTACCGCAGCACCGCGACCGGCGACAAGGCCAAGGCCCGCCGCATGATGCTGGGCCTGTTCGCCAGCGGCGTGTTCATCAACCCGATGGGCACCAAGCTGTACCTGTCGACGGCGCACGACGAGGCCATCTGCAGCGAGTTCTGCCGGCGGCTGGACGCGGTGCTGGCCGCGATGTGAGCACGCGGCGGACCGGCTCCGCACCGGCACAGGCTTGGCACGGATCTTGAATGCATTGCCCACAGTAAATTGTTGACAATCTACAAACTTCGGCGTCATGATGACCCTTGAAGTTCCACTGCCACGCGAAGGAATTGCCATGTCTCCTGTGCTCAAACGTGCCGTGTTGTCGTGGGCCGCGCTCGGCCTGGCCGGCGGCCTGTTGCTGTCGAACGTGGTCCACGCGCAGGACAAGGTGCTGCGCGTCGTGCCCCACGCCGACCTGCGCGTGCTGGACCCGTTCACCACGTCGATCTACATCAGCCGCTACCACGGCTATATGATCTTCGACACGCTGTTCGGCATGGACGCCAACGGCAAGGTGCAGCCGCAGATGCTGCAGAGCCACAGCGTCAGCGCCGACCGGCTGACCTGGACCTTCGTGCTGCGCGACGGCCTGCTGTTCAGCGACGACACACCCGTCACCAGCGCCGACGTGGTGGCCTCGCTGAACCGCTGGGGCAAGAAGGACCTGATGGGGCAGAACCTGTTCGGCTACGTAAGCAAGCTCGAGGCGGTCGACCCCAAGACGGTGCGCATGACGCTGACCGCGCCGTTCGGCCTGGTGCTCGAGACGCTGGGCAAGCCCAATTCCGTCGCACCCTTCATCGTGCCCAAGCGCCTGGCCGACGGCCCGCTCGACAAGCCCATGCCCGAGCTGATCGGCTCCGGCCCCTTCCTCTTCAAGGCCGACGAATACAAGCCGGGCGAGAAGGTGGTCTATGTCAAGAACCCGAAGTACCTGCCGCGCAAGGAGCCGGCGTCGGGCCTGGCCGGCGGCAAGGTCGTCAACGTCGACCGCGTCGAGTGGGTGATCCTGAAGGACCCGCAGACGCAGATCAACGCGCTGACCACCGGTGCCATCGACATCCTCGAATCGCCCGCGTCCGAGCAGATGGCCGCGCTCAAGGCCAACCCGGCGATCAGCCTGGTCAACGTCACGAAGTCGGGCATGTCGATCTCGCTGCGCTTCAACCACACGACGCCACCGTTCAACGACATCAAGGTGCGCCAGGCCGCGATGCTGGCGCTGGGCCAGGAGCCGATGCTGCGCACGCAGATGGGCAGCCCCGAGTACTACAAGACCTGCCTGTCCTTCTATCCTTGCGGCACACCGCTGTCGACCACCAACAACGGCGGCTGGGTCTCGGCGCGGCCGCAGACCGAGAAGGCACGCGCGCTGCTCAAGACGTCGAGCTACAAGGGCGAGCCCATCGTGCTGCTGCAGCCGACCGATCTGGCGATGTTGGCCAAGGCACCGCTGCCGGCGGCGCAGATGCTCAAGCAGGCCGGCTTCAATGTCGACCTGCAGAGCATGGACTGGGCGACCTTCGCCACGCGCCGCACCAACCGCGAGATCGCGTCCAAGGGCGGCTGGAACGTGTTCCTGACGATCCACGCCGGCAGCGATCTGCTGAACCCGCTGTCGCACCCGATCATGGCCGCCACCGGCGACAAGGGCTACTACGGCTGGGCCAAGGACGACCGCACCGAGGCGCTGCGCACCGCCTTCGTGATGGCCTCCACCGACGAGGACCGCAAGCGTGTGGCCGAGCAGGTGCAACTGCGCGTGATGGAAGAGGCCTTGTTCTACCCGGTGGGCCTGACCTTCATCCCGATGGCGGTGCGCAAGGCTGCGGTGTCGGGGCTCATCGACGGGCCGATGCCGGTGTTCTGGGGCGTGAAGAAACAATGACCTCCTCGAAGGAGGGGCGTCCGCCATGCTGATGCCGATCCTGCGGCGGCTGGTGGGCACGGCCATCGTGTTCCTGCTGGTCGCGGTGCTGGTGTTCCTGATGCTGCGGCTGGCGCCGGGGGACCCGGCGGTGCTGCTGGTCGGCGACAACGGCACACCGGAAGACGTGGCCCAGGTGCGGGCCTACCTGCAGCTCGACGCGCCGCTGCCCACGCAGTTCATGGTGTGGCTCGGCAACGTGCTGCAGGGCGACCTGGGCCGCTCGTTCTACCACCACCAGCCGGTGGCGCAGGTGCTGATGGACCGCGTGGGCCCGACCTTCGCGCTGGCGACCGTGACGCTGCTGCTGACCGTGTGCGTGGCGATCCCGCTGGGTGTGCTGGCGGCCTGGCGCCACGGCACCTGGCTCGACCGCGGCGTGCTCGGTCTGTCGGTGCTGGGTTTCTCGCTGCCGTCCTTCGTGCTCGGCTACCTGCTGATCTGGCTGGTGGGCCTGAAGGCCGGCCTGCTGCCCACGCAAGGTTACGAGCGGCTGGGCACCGGCAGCCTGTGGACCACGCTGCAGTACCTGATCCTGCCGGCCATCACGCTGACCATCGTCTACACCGCGCTGATCGCCCGCGTCACGCGCGCCACCGTGTCCGAGGCCTTGACCGAGGACTACGTGCGCACCGCGCGGTCCAAGGGCCTGACCGAGCTGCGCGTGCTGTTCCGCCATGCGCTGGCCAACTCGGCCGTGCCGATCGTCACCGTGGTCGCGATCGGCGTCGCGATGCTGATCAGCGGCGTGGTGGTGACCGAGACCGTCTATGCGATCCCCGGCCTGGGGCTGTTGACGGTGGACGCGGTGCAGGCGCGCGACTACCCGGTGATCCAGGGCGTGACCCTGTTCTTCTCGGCGGTGTATGTGCTGGTGAACCTGATCGTCGACATCAGCTATGTGCTGTTCGACCCGCGCATCCGGTACTGAGATGACCCCGCATCCCGCACCCCCAACCGGCCCTGCGCTCTTGCCCCCCTCCCCCCTCGCGGGGGAGGGGCCGGGGGAGAGGGGAACACCCCAGCCCGCGGCCCCCACCCGTTCGCTGCTGCGCCGCGTCGCCCGCAACACGCTGGTGCGCATCGGCGCAGGTGCACTGCTGGTCGTGCTGGCGCTGGGCCTGGGCGCACCGTGGCTGGGCACGGTCGATCCGAACACCGGCGACTTCATGAACATCAACGTGGTGCCGGGCACGCGCGGCGAGTTCACGCTGTTCTCCGGCGAATCGGTGCCGCACACCTACTGGATGGGCAGCGACAGCATCGGCCGCGACATCTACAGCCGGCTGCTGTACGGTACGCGCGTGTCGCTGGCGATCGGCGCGCTGGTGGCCGTCGTCGCGGTGCTGGCCGGCACGCTGATCGGCATCCTGTCGGGCTACTTCCGTCGGCTCGACGGCCCGCTGATGCGGCTGATGGACGCGGTGATGGCGATCCCCGGCATCCTGATGGCGGTGGCGCTGGTGTCGTTCTGGCGCGGCGGCATGGCGACCGTGGTGTTCTCGATCGCGATCACCGAGATCCCGCGCGTGGCGCGGCTGGTGCGCTCGGTCGTTCTGTCGGTGCGCGACGAGGCCTACGTCGAGGTCGCGCGCACGCTCGACACGCCGACGCACAAGATCCTGTGGTTCCACATCCTGCCCAATGCGGTGGCGCCGCTGATCGTGCAGGCCACCTTCATCTGTGCCGCGGCCATCCTCGTCGAGGCCACGCTGTCCTTCCTCGGCATCGGGCTGCCGGCCGACGTGCCGACCTGGGGCAGCGTGATGGCCGGCGGGCGTGTGCAGTTCACCGAACGGCCCGACGTGGTGCTGTTTCCCGGGCTGTTCCTGGCGGTCACCGTGCTGGCGATCAACCTGCTCGGCGACGGGCTGCGCGACACGCTGGACCCGAAGTTCAACAAGCGGGGCGGTGCATGACGGCAGCCACCGCATCGGTCAAAGTGCTGTCGGTTCGCGACCTGTCGATCACGCTGCCGCGTGGCGGTGACCGCCCGCATGCGGTGCGCCACATCTCGTTCGACATCCACGCCGGCGAGGTGACCTGCCTGATCGGCGAATCCGGCTCCGGCAAGTCGGTGATCTCGCAGTGCGTGATGGGCCTGCTGCCGCCGGGCCTGGGCGTCGATGGCGGCACGGTCGAACTGCAGGGCGAGAACCTGCTGGCCGCCACGCCGCAGCGGCTGCGCAGCCTGCGCGGCACCGGGATGACCATGGTGTTCCAGGAGCCGATGACGGCGCTGAACCCGGTGATGCGCTGCGGCGCGCAGATCGACGAGCTGCTGGTGCAGCACACCGAGCTGGACGCTGCCGCACGCCGCGCACGCATCCTCGAGATCTTCACCCGCGTGCGCCTGCCGGACCCGCCGCGCATCTATGCGTCGTATCCGCACCAGCTGTCGGGCGGGCAGCGCCAGCGCATCGTCATCGCGATGGCGACGGTGCTGCGCCCGGCGCTGCTGATCTGCGACGAACCGACCACCGCGCTCGACGTGACCACGCAGGCCGAGATCCTGCGGCTGATCGACGAGATGCGGCGCGAGACCGGCACCGCCGTGCTGTTCATCACGCACGACTTCGGTGTGGTGGCCGACATCGCCGACCAGGTGGTGGTGCTGCGCCTGGGCGAGGCGGTCGAGCAGGGCGCCCGCGACACGGTGTTCGGTCAGCCGCGCGAAGCCTACACCCGCATGCTGCTGGCCGCCGTGCCGCCCGCCGTGCCGGCGCCGCGGGCGCCCGGCACGTTCGGCGATGTCGTGGTGCTGGCCCGCCATCTCGACAAGACCTATGCCGCCAGCGGCTGGTGGCGGCGCAGCCAGCCGGTCTATGCGGTGCGCGACGTGTCCTTCCAGCTGCGGGCCGGCGAGACGCTGGGCATCGTCGGCGAATCGGGCTCGGGCAAGTCGACCGTGGCGCGCTGCCTGGCGCGGCTGCACGACAGCAGCGGCGGATCGCTGCAGGTCGACGGGCACGACTACGCCCGCCTCGACCGTCCGGCCCAGTCGGCGCTGCGGCGGAAGATCCAGATCGTGTTCCAGGACCCGTACCGTTCATTGAACCCGCGCCGCACGGTCGGCGATTCCATCGTCGAAGGCCCGCTTAATTTCGGTGTTCCCGCCGAGCAGGCCTGGCAGCGGGCGGCGCAGCTGATGGAGCAGGTGCACTTGCCGGCCCACACGCTCAAGCGCTACCCCAACGAGTTCTCGGGCGGCCAGCGGCAGCGCATCTGCATCGCCCGCTCGCTGGCCTGCGAGCCCGAGATCCTGATCGCCGACGAGGCCGTGTCGGCGCTCGACGTGTCGGTGCAGGCGCAGATCCTGAAGCTGCTGGCCGAGATCAAGGCGGCGCACAAGTTCAGCCTGCTGTTCATCACGCACGACCTGCGTGTGGCCGGGCAGATCTGCGACCGCGTGCTGGTGATGCACCGCGGCCAGATCGTCGAGGAAGGCAGCGTGCACCGCGTGCTGGCCGACCCGCAACACGCCTACACGCGCAGCCTGATCGATTCGCTGCCCGGTCGCCATTTCGACTTCGGCCAGTCGCAGCATCTGGAGACTGTATGAGCATCCACCAGCCCACCGACGCCGTCTACACCGGCGCCAACGTCATCACCATCGACGAGGCGCTTCCCGCCGCCGAGGCCTTCTGGGTACGTGACGGCCGCTTCGCCGCGGTCGGCACGCGCGCCGAGGTGCTGCAGGCCGCCGGCCCCGGCGTGCCCGAGGTGAAGCTCGACGGTGCGACCGTGGTGCCGGGCTTCGTCGATGCGCACCTGCACATCCTGCCGCTCTACCACGCGGGCTCACCGCACGAGGTGCCCGACCTCGGGCCGGACGAGGTGGCCGACATGGAGGCGCTGATCCGCCGCATGCAGGAACGCGCACGGCTGGTACCGCCCGGCCAGTGGGTGGTGGGCCGCAGTTACCAGGACAGCAAGCTCGGCCGCCATCCGACCCGGCATGACCTGGACCGCATCAGCACGCGCCACCCGATCCGGCTGTACCACTCGAGCTTCCACATCTCGGCCTACAACTCGCTGGCGCTGCAGAACGCCGGCATCACGCGCGACACGCCCGACCCGGCCGGCGGCGCTTTCGACCGCGAGACCGACGGCACGCCCAACGGCATCACGCGCGAGGACGCGCAGGGCCTGGTCTCGCCCTACAACATCGCGCTGTCGAAGCCGCCGGCCACGCCGCAGGAGGCCGCAGCGGCAGCGCCGGTGGACAACCGCAACCCGGTGCCGCCGATGCCCACGCAGGCCGACATGGTGCAGGCACTGCGCAGCCGGCTCGAAGCCTTTGCCGCGCGCGGCATCACCAGCATCGGCATCGCCGGCATCACGCCGATGGACTTGGAGCGCCTGCAGCTGCTGTGTGCCGATGGCAGCCCGGTGCGCATCTACGCGATGTTCTTCGACCACCATCTGCACGACGCCGCACGCATCGCGGCCGCACAGGGCTGGGGTGACGACCAACTGAAGATCGGCGCGATCAAGGTGTTCCACGGCCACTCGCTGTCGGGCCTCACGGCCTGGGTCAACGGCGCCTACCCGGGACGGCGCAACTACTTCGGCATCCCGCCCAAACGCACGCAGGCCGAGCTCGACACACTGGTACAGGCGATCCAGGACCAGGGTTTCCAGGCAGCGATCCACGCCAACGGCGACCGCGAGATCGACATGGTGCTGACCGCCTACGAGCGTGCCGCCGCCGGCCAGGCCACACCGCCGCGCCACCGCATCGAGCACGCCAGCATCACGACCGAGGCCATCCTGCAGCGGGCGCGTGCCAGCGGCACGGTGCTGGTGTTCCACTCGTACATGTACGAGCACGGCGACAAGGTCAGCGGCTTTGGCCCCGAGCGCGTGGCGATGATGCACCCGCACCGCACGGCGCTGGACATGGGCGTGCGTGTGGCCGGCCACTCCGACTGGCCGGTCAGCGCGGCCGACCCGCTGCTGCGCGTGCAGGACCTGGTGCGCCGCCGTGGCTCCGACGGCACACCCTACGGCACGCAGCAGTGCATCGGCGTCGAAGAGGCGCTGCGTGTGATGACGCTGGGCGGCGCCGTGGCCAGCAACGAGGAAGGCCTCAAGGGTTCGGTCACGCCGGGCAAGCTGGCCGACTTCGTCGTGTTGTCCGCCGACCCGCGCACGGTGGCGCCGGAGACGATCAAGGACATCGACGTGCTGGCCACCTATGTCGGCGGTCGCGCCGTCAATGCAGGATCTGGCTGAGGAACAGCTTCGTACGCTCGTGCTTCGGCGCGGCGAAGAACTCCGACGGTGCACCGGTCTCGACGATCTGGCCGGCGTCCATGAACACCACGCGGTTGGCCACCTGGCGCGCAAAGCCCATCTCGTGCGTGACGCACACCATGGTCATGCCCTCGTCGGCCAGATTGACCATGGTGTCGAGCACCTCCTTCACCATCTCGGGGTCGAGCGCCGACGTGGGTTCGTCGAACAGCATCACCTTGGGCTGCATGCACAGCGCCCGGGCGATCGCCACGCGCTGCTGCTGGCCGCCCGACAGCTGGCCCGGGTACTTGCCCGCCTGCTCGGGGATGCGCACCTTCTGCAGGTAGTGCATCGCCAGCGCCTCGGCCTCCTTGCGCGGCGTGTTGCGGGCCCAGCGCGGCGCCAGCGTGCAGTTCTGCAGGATGGTCAGGTGCGGGAACAGGTTGAACTGCTGGAACACCATGCCGACGTCGCGGCGCACCTCGTCGATGCGCCGCATGTTCGCCGTGAGCTCGATGCCCTCGACCTTGATCGAGCCCTTCTGGTGCTCCTCCAGCCGGTTGATGCAGCGGATCAGCGTCGACTTGCCCGAACCCGACGGCCCGCAGATCACGATGCGCTCGCCCTGGGCGACGTCCAGGCTCACGTCCTTCAGCGCCTGGAAGCCGCCGAACCACTTGTCGAGGTGGCTGATCTCCACCATCTTCATAGTTTGACGCCGAGGGCCTTGATCAGCTGCTTGAAGTCGTCGCTGTCCTTGTTCACCATCGCGGCGAAACTCTCGCCGTCGGCCAGCGCGTAACCGAGGTTGGCCTTCTCCAGGCCGGCCTTGAACGCCGGCTCCTCGGCGGTCTTCACGGTCATCGCCTTCAATGCGGCCACCACCTCGGGCGGCGCGCCCTTGGTGATGGCGAGGCCGCGCCAGACACTGACCGAGACGTCGATGCCGCGCTCCTTCAGCGTCGGCACCTTGTCGAAGCTCGCCATGCGCTTGTTCGCCATCACGGCCAGCGCCTTCAGCTTGCCGGCCTGGATGTGGGCGGAGGCCTCGGCCAGGCTGACCGAAATCGCGTCGATGTGGCCGCCCAGCAGCGCCAGCACGCTGGGTGCGGCGCCCTGGAACGGCACGTGCGTGAACTTGACGCCGGTCTTGTCCTCCACCGCCGCCGCCGCGAGGTGGAACACCGAGCCGTTGCCCGAATTGCCGACACGCATGCCGCCCGGGTTGGCCTTGGCCGCGGCCAGGAACTCCTCGACCGTGTTCCAGGGCGCATCGGCGCGCACGGTGATGCCGGCGGGGTCGGCATTCAGGCCGGCGATCATCGTGAAATCAGCGGGCGAGAACTTGCCCACGCCCAGGTGCGGCATGATCGCCAGCTCCGAGACGACCATGCCGATCTTGTAGCCATCGGGCCTGGCGGCGGCGATCTCCGCCATGCCGATGGTCGCGCTGGCGCCAGGCTTGTTGATGACGGTCAGCGGCTGCGCGAAGTGCTTGCGCGCCGCGTCGGAGAACAGGCGGGCCAGCACGTCGGTGCCGCCACCGGCGGAGGCCGGCACGACCAGCTCGACCGGGCGCGACGGGTAGGCGCCGGTCTGCGCCCGGAGCGAGGCCGGCAGCAGTGCCGCAGCGGCCGAGCCGAGCATGGCGCGGCGTTGCATCATGAAGTGGTGCATCGTGGGTCTCCCGATCAGAACGAGGGCAGGTTGCCGAGCGGCCGGTTCAGCCACTTGCGCGTGATCGCATCGAGCTCCCCGTTGTTGCGCACGTAGTAGATGAAGGTGTTGGTCCACTGCATCAGGTCGGCATTGCCCTTGCGCATGGTGACGCCCTGGTACTGGCGGCTCAGCACGAACTTCTGTTCGAGTTCGAGCTTGGGGTTGTCCTTCTGCAGCTGCGCGAGGATCAGGCCGTTGGTGCCCAGCGCATCGGCCTGGCCGGAGATCAGCGCCTGCGCCGCGGTGGCGTCGTCGTCGAGCCGCAGGATCTTCGTGGCCTTGGGCGCGTACTGCGTCAGCGCCATGTCCGAGGTGGCGGCGCGCGGCACGGCGATGCGGTAGTTGGCCGTGGTCTCGAACGACTTGATCGGTGTCTTCTTGCTGGCCATGATCACCATCTCGATCTCGCTGTAGGGGATCGAGAAGGCGACCTGCTTGGCGCGCTCGGGCGTGATGCCGAAGGTGGCCACCAGCACGTCGACCTTGTTGGTCAGCAGGAAGGGGATGCGGTTGGGGCCGGTGACCGGCACGATTTCGACCTTGACGCCGAGGTACTTGCCCATCAGCCGGGCGAAGTCGGCGTCCAGCCCTTCGGGCTCGCCGTTGGTCTTCATGATGCCGAACGGCGGCAGGTCGACCAGCATGCCGACCTTCAGCACGCCGGCCTTGACGATCTCGTCGACGGTCTGCGCCTGGGCGGTGGCAGCCAGGCCGGCGCCGAGCAGCAGCGCGAGCGCGAGTTTGCGAATCCAGCGGATGATCATCTCATGTCTCCTTGTGGTTGTGGAATCAGTTCGCGAGCACCGGGCCGGCCGTGCGGCGGCCGGTGTTCAGGCGGGCTTCAAGCCGCTGGCTGACCCAGGACATCGGCCAGCAGATGCAGAAATAGACCAGCGCCACGACCAGGAACACCGTGAACGGGCGGAAGGTGGCGTTGTTGACGATCTGGCCGCTGCGGGTCAGCTCGGCGAAACCGATGATCGCGGCGAGCGAGGTGTTCTTGACCAGCTGCACCAGGAACCCCACGGTCGGCGCGACGGCGATGCGCGCGGCCTGCGGCAGCGTGACCAGCAGCAGGCGCTGCCAGCGTTTCAGCCCCAGCGCCTGCCCGGCCTCGGCCTGGCCGTGCGGCACGGCCTCGATGCAGCCGCGCCAGATCTCGCCGAGGAAGGCCGCCGCGTTCAGGACCAGCCCCAGCGCGGCAGCGGCCAGCGGGTTGATGGACACGCCCAGGATGCCGATGCCGAAGTACACGAGGAACAGCTGCATCAAGAGCGGCGTGCTCTGGAAGCTGCGGATGTAGCCGAAAGCGATTGCGCGTAGCACTCGGGATGGCGAGGTGCGTGCCAGCGCCACGCCGATGCCCAGCAGCGCGCCGCCTGTGGCGCCGAGCAGCGCGAGCAACAGGGTCCAGCGTGCGGCGAGCACGATGAACAGCAGATCCTCGATGCCGAAGACGCGGGTCATCGCATGCGCCTTGCCTGCAGATGGCGTTGCAGCACGGTCTTCTCGAGCAGCGCGAACAGGCCGGTGAAACCCATGGCCAGCACGAAGTAGATCAGCGTGACGGCCAGATAGACCTCGAAGCTGCGGAAGGTGCGCGCCTGGATGTCGTTGGCCACACCGGTCAGTTCGGTCGCGGCCACGGCCGACAGCAGGCTCGACGCCAGCAGCATCAGGATGAACTGGCTGGCGAGTGCCGGGAACACCGCCGCGATGGCCTGGAACAGCTCGACCTTCAGGAACACCTTCCAGCGCTTCAGGCCCAGTGCCAGACCCGCCTCGACCTGGCCCGCGGGAATCGCTTCGAGCCCGGCGCGCACGATCTCCGTGACGTAGGCGCCGACGTTGAGCGTCAGGGCGATCAGCGCGGCCTGGTCCGGCGACAGGCGGATGCCCGCCGACGGCAGGCCGAAGAACACCAGGAACACCTGCACCAGCAGCGGCGTGTTGCGGATCGCCTCGACATAGACGATCACCACGCGCTGCAGCGGCCGCGGCCCGACCATGCGCACGAAGGCGCAGACCAGGGCCAGTGCCATGCCGAACACCATCGCCGCAGCCGTGAGCTGCACCGTATGCCAGGCACCCCAGAGCAGGTCTTCGCGGCTGGCCCAGACCTCGGAGAACTGGAAGGTGTAGTTCATGCCGCGCCCTCCGCCGGCGCCTCGGCGCGCCAGAAGGTCGGCAGCAGCGCGTCGGAGCACGCGATGAAGCGGCGCAGCGGCTCGGCGTAGGCCGCCACCGCGCGCGGGTCGGGCACGAAGCGCCGCTCGGTGGCAACGAAGCAGCGGCTGGCCTGCGCGTGGTCGGCATGGGCGCCCAGGGCCACGCTGGCGATCACGGCCAGGCCGAGCGTGGTGAGCTCGTGGTCGGCCAGCCGCACGGCCGGCACGCCCAGCACGTCGGCCTTGATCTGCGCCAGCAGGTCGTTGCGCGCCAGCCCGCCGGCCAGGCGCACCTCGCCGATGCCGACCCCGCACGCGCGCATGGCCTGCGCGATGTGGGCCAGGCCGAAGGCCAGGCCTTCGTAGACGGCGCGGGCGATGTCGGCCTGCGTGCTGTCGAGCGCCAAGCCCAGCAGCGCACCGCGGGCATGCGGGTTCCACAACGGCGCGCGTTCGCCGGCCAGGTAGGGCAGGAAGGTCAGGCCGCGCGCACCGGGCGGCACCGAGGCCGCGGCCGCGTCGATCGCGCCGAAGTCGCTCTGCAGCAGCTGCACACGCGCCCATTCGAGCGCGCCGCCCGCGGTGGCGGTGGAGCCGCGCACCAGCCAGCGGTCGCCGAAGGGCACGCTGTAGATGCGCTGGCGTGCATCGTCGATGCGCTGCGCCGCCACCACGCCGAACGAAGTGACCGTGCCCGAGATGTCGGCCGCGTCGCCCGGTGCGTCGATGCCGCTGCCGAGGTAGGCGCACTTGCTGTCGAAGGTGGCCGCGATCACCGGCACCGCGCCCCAGCCGGTGCGCTGCGCCTGCACGGCGGCCAGCGGCCCGACCGTGCTGCCGATGGCGGCGACCTCGCCGAACGGCACCTCGCCGGCCCGCAGCGCGCGCTGCACCTCGGGGGTGTAGAGGCGCAGCGCGGTGTACGGGTTCAGCGTGGCGCGGCCGGTCAGGTGGAAGACGAGCCAACCCGTCGCATCGAGGAAATGCCGGGTCTGCGCCGCAATGGCGGGCTGTTCGCGCGCGATCCGCAGCCAGTGCGGCAGCGGATCGGCCACGTAGACCCGCGGCAGGCCGGGTGGCGCGGTGGCGAGCGCCTGCTCCACGGCGGCCACGTCGGGCGCGGAGCGGCGGTCGGAGTACATGGCCGCGGGAGTCAGTGGCCTGCCCTGGGCGTCCAGCGCGATGTAGCCCGCCAGCGGCCCGGCCGCGGCGATGGCATCGGGCCGGATGCCGGCGCGCGCGGCCTCGGCCAGGGCCGTGTCGAGCAACGCTGCCCATTGCGCCGGAGATTGTTCGAACACCTCGCCGTCGACCCGCGAATCCACCGGCGCGCTCCACGACCAGAGCCTGCGCCCGGTGGTGTCGAGTGCGCTCACCCGCAGGCTTTGCGTGCCCAGGTCGACCGCCAGCACGGTGCGCGCCGCCGTGGGCGCGGGACGGCCTTCGCCCTGGCGGGCGGCGGTGCGGGCCTCTGCGGACGACCTGGCGAGGCTCATGCGGTGGGGCCGAGGCTCGCGAAGAATTCGGCGTTGGCCTTCATGCCGGCGATCACCATGCCGCGATCGGAGCCGAGCGCGATAAAGCTGTAGCCGAGCGCCAGGTACTGCCGGGCCTGCTGCTGGTTGCGCACCAGCGCACCGGCGACCTTGCCGTGGCGCCGGGCGGCGGCGGCCACCCGCTCGAGCGGCGCGCGGAACGCGGGGTCTTCGGGATCGCTGCTCAGGCCGAGGTCGATGCTGAGATCGGTCGGGCCGACGAAAAGCACGTCGATGCCGTCGACCGCGGCGATCTCCTCGACGTTGTCCAGCCCCTGGCGCGATTCGATCTGCGCCGCCACGAGCAGGTTGTCGTTGACCTCGTTCAGGTAACGCTGGTAGTGGAAACCGTAACCGCCGTTGCGTGTGGACGTGGCCGCGCCGCGCTTGCCCAGCGGCGGGATGCGCACGTAGCCGATCAGCGTGCGGGCCTGCTCGGCACTCTCGACGTTGGGCACCATGATGCCGCTCGGCCCCAGGTCGAGCACCTGCTTGAAGGCCACGGCGTCGATGGTCGGCACCCGCACGACCGCGGCCGTGCGGTAGGCCGCCAGCGCCTGCAGCTGGTGCACCAGATCCTTGTAGTCGCCGGAGCCGTGTTCGAGGTCGATCAGCACCCAGTCGTAGTCGGCCAGACCGGCGATCTCGGCTGTGTCGGCCGAACCCATGTTGAGCCAGGACCCGGCGAACAAGGGCGCTTTCAGCGCCTGGTGGCGGGCCCATTTGAGTGGGGAGTTCGTGGAGGTAGGCGGCTGCATGGCGCGCATCTTATGACCAGAAATGTTCATAAAGCAACATTTAAGAAATCAAAACAACAAAAATACAGGGTAAACACTTAACGAATAAACCAGAACGGCGCACTGAATGCCCGACGGCCTATCGGACGATGTGGACGCATCGCCGTTGCGTCCACGGCCATCCGCGCCCTCGCGTAGGGCTCTGCCGGGCCCATGGCAAATGCATGGCCAGCGGTGCCGCGGCCCCGCACGGCCGGGGGCCGAATGTCAGCGGGCGCCGGCGGCTGTGGTCTCGGGGGCGGTGGACACGCGCACGATCGACGGGAGATCGGCAAACGCGGCTGGCAGCGCCTGGTCGGTGAACAGCGTGTCGACCTGCGACAGGTGCGCGACCTTGACCATCGCCGGCCGGCCGAACTTGCTGTGGTCGGCCACGACGAAGGCGCGGCGGCCGCAGCGCACGATGGCCTGCGTGAGGCGCGACTCCTCCAGCGTGAAGTCGAGGATGTCGCCGTTGGGCGAGATCGCGACGACGCCGAGCACGCTGTAGTCGAGCTTGAAACGCTCGACGAACTCGGCACACGCGTCCCCGGTGATCGCGAGGTCACGGTGCCGCACGTTGCCGCACGCGACGATGATCTCGAAGTCTTCCTTCGCGCTCAAGATGGGCACGACGTTCAGGTTGTTGGTGACGATGCGCAGGCCCTGCTTGTCGTGCAGCTTGCGCGCCACCGCCTCGGCCGTGGTGCCGATGTCGAGGAAGATCGACGAGGCGTTCTCGATCTCTGCGGCGACGGCGGTGGCGATCGCCTCCTTCTCGCGCGCCAGCGTTTCGCGCCGCGCTTCGTAAGGGATGTTGGCCACGCTGGAGCGGAACGCCGCACCGCCATGGAAGCGCGACAGCACGCCTTGCTCGCACAGATAACCGATGTCGCGGCGGATGGTCTGCGTGGTGACATCGAGTTGTGCGGCCAGCGCCTCGATCATCACGAAGCCCTGTTCTTTCGCAAGTTGCGCGATGGATTGCTGACGCGGATTGAGTGTGATCATGGACCGTACGGTGTTGCGCAAAGTTTAGAACAGCCGCATGCAGCGACCCTTCGCACGGCATCGGGTGACGCGCCGCTGACCTGCAGATGACAGCCTCGTCATGTTCACACGCAAGGGCCTGCGTGCATGCCCGATCACTGTTGTCGGATCGGAAACGATCAATTGCCCGGCATGCTGTTTTTCTTTCGGCGCTGCAGAACTACAGTTCATCCCATCGATGAGCCGCAACAAGAACACGACTCACCGAGGCTGGACGAGACGGGCATGAAGAGGCCCGCCCTGCCCGGAAATGTCAACCCGCTATCTGAAGGAAATCATCATGAACACCAAGCTTCTCACCTCTGCCCTGATCGTTGCTGCCGGCTTTGCCGCAGGTTCGAGCTTTGCACAGAACGCACCGGTGCTGACGCGTGACCAGGTCACCGCCCAATACATCCAGGCCCGTGAACAAGGCAACCTCGCACCCACCGGTGAAGTGCAGTTCCAGGCCAAGGCACCCAGCGCATCGACCAGCGGCCTGACCCGCGAAGCCGTGCACAGCGCCGTGCTGCAAGCCAACCGCAACGGTGCGCTGGCCGAACGTGGCGAAGGCGCCGACATCGGCTACGTGGCCTCCGGCCCGAGCACCACGACCCGTGCCGCTGTGCGCGCAGAAGCCCGCTACGCCGTGCGCCATGGCCTGATCGTCGGCGGCGAAGTCTGATCGCCCGCGGCTCTGCCGCAAGCCTCAGCGCATCGCGCCGCAACGGTCGATGCGCCTGAAGCCAAAAAGCCCGCAGCTTCAACACTGCGGGCTTTTTTGTGTGCGCTTGCGCACGATGTGTGCAAGGTGCCGGCGCAGTGCACGCCGGGTCACTTCATGCCGCGTCCGTCACGCGGCGCCATGCGTCGAGACCGAGGCGTTCGCGGAAGGTCTTGACCCCTTCAGGCGAGATCGTCAGGGCGCGGCTCCCCGCAGTGCGGGTCAGCCATCCCTGCGCGAGGCAGTGCGTGCAGAGCATGGCCCCGAGCCGACCCGCAACGTGCGCCTTGCGTTCGCTCCAGTCCAGGCAGGGTCGGCAACCAGGCCGGCCGCGGCGGGTCCCCTGTAGCTCCGGCGCGAACACAAGGCCCCATCGCTGCAGCACGTCCGCGGCGCGGTCCGTGACCTCGCCTGCTTCGCCGTCGAACGCGATCGCCCGCTCCTCCAGCAGCGACTCGGCAATGGCGAGCCCGAGCCGGCCGGCGATGTGGTCGTAGCACATGCGGGCCATGCGCATCGCCCCATCCCGCGGACCGACCACCAGCGTACGGTGGACCGGCGTGGTGGTGCCGATGTGCATCAGCCCTTCCAGCATCTTGGCGACCTCGCCGGACGCAAGCCGGTGGTACCGGTGCCGCCCCCGCTGCTCCACGGACATCAGGCCCGCCTCCACCATCTGCGCCAGATGGCGGCTGCCGGTCTGCGCGGACACGTTCCCGGCCCGAGCCAGTTCGGTGGCGGTGAGCATGCGCCCGTCCATCAGCTGCAGCAGCATCGCCGCGCGCGCGGGTTCTCCCACCAGGGCGGCGATGCGGGCAATGTGGTTGGTGTTCATGGGTGCTCCTTGCGTCTAGGGCCTGTTCACCCTCAATTCAGGAGTGCGAAGGATGAATGCCGGGAACCAGAGCAAGGCGCGGGGAGCGCCGCATAGCATCGCTATTGCCAAGTGAGCTGCAACGCCGCTATGGGCCCGGCATTCATCCTTCCCTTCGGGTTGGGTCCGCATGCGGTGTCTGCTTTGTCGGGACGTCTTGCAAATAGCCGCGCTATTTGCTGCAACGCCCTTCGCGCATCCATCCGCATGCGGACCCAACGCATCTCCTGAATTGAGGGTGAACAGGCCCTAGCGTAAGGCACACAGGCCGCGCGACGCTTCGCTCCGCAGCGAAACGTCCGCAGGGGCCGGCGCCGCAGCATCGGGGCCATCGCGGCACACGCCGGCTCTGGAAACGAATCGCACCATGCCCACCCTGTCCACCTTTTCCTCGCGGCCATCCGCCGACGCCCAGGGCGACACCGTCGTACGCGCTGCGTTCGTGATCGCGTTCTTCGGCTGGGGCGTGGGTTTCTATGGCCCCCCGGTCTTCCTGCATGCGGTCGTGGTGCGAACCGGATGGTCGCTGCCGCTGGTGTCTGCCGCCGTCACGTTCCACTTCCTGTGCGGCGCCGGTGTGGTCGCCTTGCTGCCCGGCATTCACCGGCGCTTCGGCATCCCCGCGAGCACGATGGGCGGCGCCACCGTGCTGGCCGTCGGGGTGCTGGGCTGGGCGGCCGCCGTCGAGCCGTGGCAGCTGTTCGTCGCCGCGGTGCTGACCGGCGGCGGCTGGGTCCCGCTGGGTGCGGCCGGCATCCACGCGATCGTCGCGCCCTGGTTCGTCGGCGGACGGCCCCTCGCCTTGGCCAAGGCCTTCAACGGCGCCAGTGCAGGTGGCATGGTCTTCTCGCCGCTCTGGGCCGTGGGGATCGACCGCGCCGGCTTTCCGGCGGCCGCGATGATGGTCGGGCTGGCCATGGTCGCGGTGGTGATGTCCATCGCGAGCCGTGAACTCGCCTGGACGCCCGCCAGCAACGACCAGGTCACGGACGGTTCGCGGCCTGCCAGTGCCCCGGCCACTGCAGGGTCGCGGGCGCATGCCTCCATCGGTCCGGCGCTCTGGCGAGACCGCCGGTTCCTGACGCTGGCGGCCGCGATGTCGATCGGCCTGTTCGCCCAGATCGGGCTGATCGCGCAACTCTTCTCGCTGATGGCGACCGGCATGGGGCCCCGGCTGGCTGGCGCGATGATGGCGCTGGCCACCGGCTGCGGAATGGCCGGCCGGTTGGCCATGGCGCGGTGGATGGGGGCGGGCACCGACCGGCGCCGCGCCGCGGCGACCAGCTACGCCATCCAGGCTGGTGGCACGCTGGTCCTGTGGATCGCCGGGCCGTCGCACGTCGCATGGCTCATGCTGGGTATCTTGCTCTTCGGGCTCGGCATCGGCAATGCCACGTCGATGCCGCCGCTGATTGCGCAAGCGGAGTTCGCCCCGGCCGAGGTACCACGCGTGGTGGCGCGGAGTGTGGCACTGGCACAGGCGCTGTACGCGTGTGCGCCCTTCTTGCTGGCGGGATTGCTCGTCGGCGGGACCGGCCCGGCACCGTCATCGGGCACCACCACCGGCCCCTACTTCTGCGTGATCCTCTCGCTGCAGGCGCTGGCAGCCGCGTGCCTGTTGTGCGGGCCGCGTGCCGTGGCCGAGATGCGGCAGGACACAAGCTCTTGACGCTTCACCGCGCTAGATCTCGATCTTCGAACCCAGCTCGACCACCGAGTTGTTCGGCAGGTTCAGGAAGTCGGCCGCCGCACTGGCGTTGTGGTGCATCTGCGCGAACAGCTTCTCGCGCCACTGCGCCATGCCACTGCCGATGGTCGGGATCACCGTGTCGCGCGACAGGAAGTAGCTGGTGTTCATCGTCTCCATCTCGCAGCCACGTCCGCGCATCTGCTGCAGTGCGCGCGGCACATCGGGATCGTTCTTGAAGCCGTAGTGGATCACCACCTGCCAGCAATGGTGGCCCAGCGCTTCGATCTGCAGGCGCTTGTCGAGGCCGATCCACGGGGTCTCGTGGCTGCGCACGGTGACGAACAGGTTCTGCTCGTGCAGCACCTTGTTGTGCTTCAGGTTGTGCAGCAGCGCATTGGGCACGGTGCCGGGTTCGGCCGTCAGGAACACGGCCGTGCCTTCGACACGGGCCGGTGGGCTGACGAACACCGAATCGAGGAAACCGGGCAGGTCGATCGCGTCGGCGCGCAGCTTCTCGTTGAGCAGATGGCGGCCGTCCTTCCAGGTCATCATCAGCGTGAAGATGATGCCGCCGATGAGCAGCGGGAACCAGCCGCCGTCGAACAGCTTCAGCAGGTTCGACGCGAAGAAGGCGAAGTCGACGATGAAGAACAGGCCGGTCGCCAGCAGGCAGACCCACAGCGGGTACTTCCAGCCATAGCGCACGACGTAGAAGGTCAGCAGCGTCGTGATCAGCATGTCGGTGCACACGGCGATGCCGTAGGCCGAGGCCAGGTTGCTCGACGAACGGAACATCACCACGGCCAGCACGATCGCCGCGAACAGCCCCCAGTTGACGAACGGGATGTAGATCTGCCCGGTGTCGCGCACGCTGGTGTGCTGCACGTTGAGCCGCGGCAGGTAGCCGAGCTGGATCACCTGCTTGGTGACGCTGAACGCGCCCGAGATCAGCGCCTGCGAGGCGATCACCGTCGCCATCGTCGCCAGGATCACCAGCGGCAGCAGGGCCCAGTCGGGCGCCATCATGTAGAACGGGTTCTTCACGGCCTCGGGCGTCTTCAGCAGCAGCGCGCCCTGGCCGAAGTAGTTGAGCGTCAGCGCCGGCATCGCCACCGTGAACCAGGCCAGGCGGATCGGCTTCTTGCCGAAATGGCCCAGGTCGGCATACAGCGCTTCGGCGCCGGTCACGCACAGCACGACCGCACCGAGGATGATGAAGGTGGTGCCCGGGTTGCGCCAGACGAAGCCCAGCGCGTAGTGCGGGCTGAGCGCCCACAGGATCACCGGGTGGTGCACGATGTGCGAGACGCCCAGCACCGCGATCACCAGGAACCACAGCAGCGTGATCGGCCCGAAGAACTTGCCGATGCCGCCGGTGCCGCGCTTCTGCACGGCGAACAGGCCGAACAGCACCACCAGCGTCATCGGGATCACGTACTTCTTGAACGCGGGCGAGACGACCTCCAGACCTTCGACCGCGGACAGCACCGAGATCGCCGGCGTGATCACGCCATCGCCGTAGAACAGCGAGGTGCCGAAGATGCCGACGATCAGCAGCACGCGCCGCAGCTTGGGCTTTTCCTTCACGGCCTGCGAGGCCAGCGCCAGCATCGCGATCAGCCCGCCCTCGCCGTGGTTGTCGGCGCGCAGCACCAGCACCACGTACTTGATCGAGACGATGACCGTCAGTGTCCAGAAGAACATCGACAGCACGCCGAACATGTTCTCGGGCGTGAAGGGGACGTGGCCGGAATTGAAGACTTCCTTGACCGCGTACAGGACGCTGGTACCGATGTCGCCGTAGACGACACCGATGGCGCCCAGGGTGAGCGCCGCAAGCGATGATTTCGAACTTTGCAAGGAGTTGGGCCCGTCTTGGGTGGCCGCAAGCCGGCCGGCGGGGTTCCATGTTCTGCGGAAGACGTATTTTGCGCCTCGGCTCGGGGCTTGCAAGCCGGCCCCTGCCTCTAATCGACCGGATGTTGCAGTGCAGCAACTAGGTCGGCAGCCTCAATACACCTCGGCGTCCGGATCCGTGGCCTCGAGTTCGTAGCTGGCCGCCACCATCGCCAGCCGGCCGATCACGCCGTACATGTAGAAGCGGTTCGGCGCACTGGCGCCGGGCTTGGCGCCGTGCTGGGGTAAGTGCGTACTCTCGGCAAACGCCAGCGGCACGAAGCGCGAGCCCGGGGCGTTCAGGTTCTCGTCCGGGCCCCGGTCGGCGTGCACGCGGTAGAAGCCGCCCACCACGTAGCGGTCCATCATGTAGACCACCGGCTCGGCCATCGCATCGTGGATGCGTTCGGCGGTCAGCACGCCTTCCTGGATGATCACGTCGTGCACCGGCTGGCCGTCCTTCACGACCGACATCTTGTTGCGCGTCTTGCGGTTCAGCGCCTCGAGGTCGCGCACGTCGTGCACGGTCATGATGCCCATGCCGTAGGTGCCGTTGTCGGCCTTGACCACGACGAACGGCTTCTCGTTGATGCCGTATTCCTTGTACTTGCGGCGGATCTTGCCCAGCAGCGCGTCAACGTTGGTCCGCAGGCAGTCCATGCCCGTGCCTTCGGCGAAGTCGACCTCGCCGCACTTGCTGAACATCGGGTTGATCAGCCAGGGGTCGATGCCCAGCAGCTTGCCGAAGCGCTTGGACACCTCTTCGTAGCTCTGGAAGTGCCGGCTCTTGCGCCGCACCGACCAGCCCGCATGCAGCGGCGGCAGCAGGTACTGCTCGTGCAGGTCTTCCAGGATGCCGGGGGCACCGGCCGAGAGATCGTTGTTCAGCAGGATCGTGCAGGGATCGAAATCCTTCAGGCCCAGCCGACGCTTGTTGCGGATCACCGGCTCCAGCGTGACCTGCTCGCCGCCCGGCAGGTCGATGACGGTCGTCTCCTTGATGTCCGGGCTGACCGAGCCGATGCGCACGTTCAGGCCGGCCATGTGGAAGATGCGCTGCAGCTGCGCCACGTTCGACAGGTAGAAGGTGTTGCGCGTGTGGTTCTCGGGGATCAGCAGCAGGTTCTTGGCCTCGGGGCAGATCTTCTCGATCGCCGCCATCGCCGACTGCACCGCCAGCGGCAGCATCGCCGGCGTCAGGTTGTTCCAGCCACCGGGGTAGAGGTTGGTGTCGACCGGCGCCAGCTTGAAGCCGGCATTGCGGATGTCGACCGAACAATAGAACGGCGGCGTGTGCTCCATCCACTCGAGGCGGAACCAGCGTTCGATCGCCGGGGTGGAGTCGAGCACGCGCTGTTCGAGTTCGTTGATCGGGCCTGTCAACGCGGTGATGAGGTGCGGAACCATGGGAAAAGGCCCTGGAAAGTAGACGGAGATTGTAGGAAATTGGGACGACCCGCCCGATTGCAACTCAGCGTCGCCAGAACGACGGGGTCAGCAGTGCCATGAAACTCAGCATTTCCAGGCGGCCCATCAGCATGGCGAGGGTGCAGATCCAGATCTGGAAATCCGTCAGCACCCCGAACGACGACGCCGGGCCGACCGTGCCCAGGCCCGGCCCCATGCAGTTGACGCTGGCGATGATCGCGCTGAACGCGGTCACGGGGTCGAGGTCGGTCAGCAGCAGGGCCAGGCCGAGCACGACCACCGTCGCGCCGTAGACCAGCATGAAGGCCAGCACCGAGAAGATGATGCGTGGGTCGACCACGGCATGGCCGAGCGTCACCGGCTGCACCGCCCGCGGATGCGCCAGCTTGCGGATCTCGCGGCGCGCCTGCTGCACCAGGATCAGCACGCGGACCATCTTGATGCCGCCGCCGGTCGAGCCGGCACTGCTCGCCACACTGGAGAGCAGCAGCATGAACACCGGCGCGAACACCGGCCACTGCAGATAGTCCTGCGTGACGAAGCCGGTGGTCGTGGCCACCGACACCACATGGAATACGCCGTGGCGCAGCGCGTCGAGCGGCGCATAGACACCCTTGGCCCACAGCAGCAGCGCCACGGCCAGCCCGCCGGCGATCAGCACCGACAGCGTGGCCCGCAGCTCGGGATCGCGGCCGATGTTGGCCCAGCTGCGCCGGCGCACCGCGATGAAGTACAGCGCGAAGTTGCAGCTCGCTGCCAGCATGAACACCAGCGCGATGGCTTCGAGCAGCGGCGACTGGAAGAAGCCGAAACTGGTGTCGTGCGACGACAGCCCGCCCAGGCTCACGGTCGTGAACATGTGCATCAGCGCATCCATCGGCGGCATGCCGGCCAGCCAGTAGGCCAGGGCGCAGGTGACCGACAGGAATGCGTAGACGCCCCACAAGCCCTTGGCGGTCTCGGCCATGCGCGGCGTGAGCCGGGTGTCCTTCAGCGGGCCGGCCGCCTCGGCCTTGAACAGCTGGCTGCCGCCGACGCCCAGCATCGGCAGCACCGCGACCGCCAGGATCAGGATGCCCATGCCGCCGACCCATTGCAGGAAGGTGCGCCAGAAGTTGACCGAGACGGGCAGCGTGTCGAGCCCGGTCAGCACCGTGCCGCCGGTGGTCGTCAGCCCCGACACGGCCTCGAAATAGGCATGTGTGAACGACAGCGGCCGGCCCAGGTGCGCAAACGCGGTCAGCAGCGGCACGGCGGCAAACAGCGGCAGCAGCAGCCAGGCCAGCGTCACCAGCATCACGCCGTGGCGCGGCTGCAGCTCGCGGCGCGACTGGCCGAGACCTCCCCACAGCAGGCCGCCGGCGGCGGCCGTGATGGCCATGGCCCAGCCGTACGAGGCGGTCACGCCATCGTCGAAGCCGAACGACACCAGCAGCGGCAAGGCCATCGACAACGCCAGGAAGACCAGCATCATGCCGAGGAGGCGGAGCACCGGGAACAGGTCTGTCATCTGCGTCGTGACTAGAAGAACGCCGCGCCGACGCGGAACAGTTTCTCAATCTCGCGCACCAAACGCTTGTGCGGCACGAACACCACCACGTGGTCGTTGCTCTCGATCACGGTGTCGCCGTTCGGGATGATGACGCGCGGCACGACGGCGGGCATCGGCCCCGCCTCATCAAAGGGCACACGCGCGTCGGGCATGCCGCGCACCACCAGGCCCACGTGCGCATGCGACGGCAGCCGGATCTCCTCGATGCGCCGGCCCACCACGCGCGAGGTCTTGCGGTCGCCGCGTACCACCAGCTCCATCGCCTCGGCCACGCCGCGCCGCAGGCTGTGCACCGCCTGCACGTCGCCCTGGCGCACATGGGCCAGCAGCTCGCCGAGCATGGCCTGCGCCGGCGACAGCGCGATGTCGATCTGCGTGCCGTGCATCAGGTCGGCATAACTGCGCCGGTTGATCAGCGCCAGCACGCGGGTCGCGCCCATGCGCTTGGCCAGCAGGCTGGCCATGATGTTGTCCTCGTCGTCGTCGGTCAGCGCCAGGAACAGGTCGATCGCGTCGATGCCCTCGTCTTCCAGCAGGTCTTCGTCGGTCGCGTCGCCGTGCAGCACCAGCACCTCGGACGGCAGCTGCGAGGCCAGCGTGGTGCAGCGGTCGGAGTTCAGCTCGACCAGCTTCACGTGGAAGCGCCCGGCCTGCGTGCCGAGCGCACGCGCCAGCCACTCGCCGGTGCGCCCGCCGCCGGCGATCATCACTCGCTCGACGCGGCGCCGGCTCCTGGCGCCGGTGGTGTGCAGTGCCGCCAGCACCCGGTCGATGTCGTCGCGCGCGGCCAGCACGAACACCTCGTCGCCGGCCTCGATGCGGGTCGGGCCATCGCAGACGATCATGCGGTCGGGCTGGTCTTCGAGCCGACGGTAGATCGCGACCACCCGCATCTCGGTGCCCGGCACGTGCTGGCGCAGCTCGGCGATGCTGCGCGACACCATCGGCGCGCCGGCGATCGCGCGCACCGACACCAGGCAGGCCAGGCCACCGGCGAACTCGCGCACCTGCAGCGCCTCGGGGTGTTCGACCAGCTTGGCGATGTAGCGCGTGAGCGAGGCCTCGGGGCAGATCACGCCGTCGACGGCAAAACCTTCCTTGTCGAGCAGCGGGCTGCCGTTCTGGAACGCCGGCGAACGCACACGCGCGATGCGGGTCTGCACGTTGAACTGACGGTAGGCGACCTTGCAGCACACCAGGTTGGTCTCGTCCTGCGTGGCGCAGGCGATCAGCATGTCGGCGTCGCGGGCGCCGGCTTCCTCGAGCACGCCGGGCTCAATGCCGTTGCCCAGCACGCCGCGCAGGTCGAAACGCTCCTCCAGGTTGCGCAGCCGTTCGGCGCTGGTGTCGATCACCGTGATGTCGTTGTTCTCGGACACCAGGCTTTCGGCCACGCTTTCACCGACCCGGCCGGCGCCCAGAATGATGATCTTCAAGATGCGGCTTCCTTTGCCGCATTCTCGCAGGCGCGCTGCGCCGTCTCCCGGATCAGCCCTTGGCCTGGATGAAGGCCAGCAGGTCGGGGTTGATGATCTCCGGGTGCGTGGTGCACATGCCGTGCGGCAGGCCGGGGTAGACCTTGAGCGTGGCGTTCTTCACGATCTTGGCCGACAGCAGGGCCGCGTCGGCGATCGGCACGATCTGGTCGTCGTCGCCGTGCATGATCAGCGTGGGCACGTCGATCTTCTTCAGGTCTTCGGTGAAGTCGGTCTCGGAGAACTGCTTGACGCAGTCGTAGTGCGCCTTGATCGAGCCGGCCATGCCCTGCGTCCACCAGTGCTGGCGGATGCCTTCGGACACCTTGGCGTTCGGCCGGTTGTAGCCATAGAACGGCAAGGTGATGTCGCGGTAGAACTCGGCGCGGTTGCCGGCCACACCGGCGCGGATGCCGTCGAACACCTCCATCGGCAGGCCGCCCGGATTGGCGGCGGTCTTCAGCATGATCGGCGGCACGGCGCCGATCAGCACGGCCTTGGCCACGCGCTTCGTGCCGTGCCGGCCGATGTAGCGCGCCACCTCGCCGCCGCCGGTGGAGTGGCCGACGTGGATGGCGTCCTTCAGGTCCAGCGCCGACGTCAGCGCGGCCAGGTCGTCGGCATAGGTGTCCATGTCGTTGCCGGTCCAGGTCGGCGTGGAGCGGCCATGGCCGCGCCGGTCGTGCGCGATGACGCGGAAACCCTTCTCCAGGAAGTACAGCATCTGGCCGTCCCAGTCGTCGGACGACAGGGGCCAGCCGTGCGAGAAGACGATGGGCTGGCCGGTGCCCCAGTCCTTGTAGTAGATCTCGGTGCCGTCTTGGGTGGTGATGGTGGGCATGTCGAAAAAGCTCCTGATGCTAGGTCGCAGCCCTCGGCCCGGGCTGCATGGGTGAAATCACAAGCCTATGCCAGCCGGATGACGCTGGCTTGAACGATGCAACGCAGATTGTCTATTTGTCTGCTGGCCCCGCCGCCGCATGGCGTCGCCAGTGCCCCGGCGGCACGCCAGTCGCCTGCGCGAACACACGCGTGAAATGGCTCTGGTCGGCAAAGCCGCACAGGCCGGCCACCTCGGCCAGCGGCATCGGCGAGGCCTGCAGCAGTTCGCGCGCCCGCTCGACGCGCTGCGCCAGCAGCCACTGGTGCGGCGTCTTGCCCGTGGTCTCGCGGAAGGCCTGCGTGAAGTAGCCGCGCGACAGGTTGCAGGCTTCGGCCACCTCGGCGATCGTGATGCTGCCGTCGAGCCGGCTGCGCAGCATCTCCTTGGCCCGCTGCTCGTGGGTACGCGACAGGCTGCGGTTGCGGCGGTGGATCGGCACCGAGGCGCCGCCGTAGTGCACGACCAGGTAGGTCAGGATCGCGGTCGCGAGCTGGTCGACGAAGAGCCTGCTGGCCTCAGCCGGACGGTCCAGCGCGGGCAGCAGCGCACTGACCAGATGGGCCAGCGCCGGGTCCTTGCGGCCAGTGGTGCGCACCAGCCCGTCGACGCGCCGGCCGCCCTCCTCGTCGAACGTGCGGTCGAGGCAGGCGGGCGCGATCTCCAGCAGCAGGAAATCGAACGCACCCTGCAGATCGGCACGGTACGAGTCGGCGAAGTTGCGCACGTAGATCGAGCTTTCCTCAAACTCGTGCGACACCGCATGGTGCTCGTGGAAGATGCGGCGGCGGTGCCCGGCGCGCCGCGAGATGCCTACCAGATGCCCGCGGTCGGTCGCGGGCGTGACCACCTGGCCCAGCGCCTGGTCCGAACGCTTGCGGTAGAACTTGATGCCGGCGCCCACCAGTTCCTGGTCCTGCCGCAGCCGGCTGGCCATGCAGCCCAGTGTGTCGGCCGCGGCCGGGGCGGGTGGCGCGGGCCTGGCGTTCGGCCACACCAGAAGGCCGTCGGTGGTGCGGATCCCTGCGCGATGTTCGATCATGAATGTCCGTGGAGAAAGCGCACGGTGCCGGTGGACGCCGTGCGCTGCGGCCCATTCTCGGGTGCTGAACATTCGCGGGGCTGACGCGGCCGAATGCCCGACCGCCCGTGGGGCGATCGGCGGCGGCACGGGCCTGGGCGCCCGTGCCACGGTCACTTCATCTCGAGCGCGAGGAAGTGGTGCACCACCGGTTTGTCCGGCCCGATGTGGAAGCGCAGCGCCTCGTTCTGCAGATCGGCATCGGCGTTCGACACGCGGTGGTGCTGGCGCAGATGTTCGGCCCAGGATTCGACCAGGAACCACTCCATCACGCGCTCGGGCTCGCTGGTGTGCTCGGTGATGCCCCAGGCATAGGCACCGTCGCGCCGGCGCTCCTGCGACAGGTGTTTGAGTGCCTGCAGGAAGGCCGGCAGATCCTGTTTGCGGATGCGGTACTCGACCTGCACCATCACCGGGCCGCGGTCGTGCGCCACGGGCGCGTTCAGCAGCGGCTCGGGCCAGTGGTTCGAGGCCTGCAGATCGGCCTCGCCCGTGGGCAGTTTGATGCGGTGGAACACCAGCGCGATCAGCACCAGGCCGACGGCACCGACCAGGAGCGTCAGCGGCACCCCGGCCTGCTGCGCCACCAGACCCCAGGCCAGACTGCCGCCGGCCATCGCACCGTTGAACACCGTGAGGTAGATCGCCAGGCCGCGCCCGCGCACCCAGTTCGGCAGCACCGCCTGCGCCACGCCGTTCAGCGTGGTCAGCGCGATGATCCAGCCCATGCCCAGCAACAGCAGCAGGGCCAGCGCCACCGCCTTCGGTGGTGCCGCCGCCAGGCCGGCCATCACGCCCGCGGCGATCAGCGAGGCCGTGAGCACCAGGCCGTCGGCATCGAGCCTGCGGCGCAGTGTGGGCAGCAGCACGGCACCCAGGATGGCACCAGCCCCCACCACGCCCAGCATCACGCCGTAGAAACCAGCCGTGCCCTTCAGCATGCCGCGCGCCACCAGCGGCAACAGTGCCCACACGGCGCTGGCGAACAGGAAGAACACCGCCGTGCGCAGCAGCACCACATGCAGCTCGTGGCTGGCGCGCGCGTACCGCAGGCCGGCACGGAAGGCGCCGAAGAACTGCTCGGACAAACCTGTGTCGACCGTGGCCGGGCGCTTCCACCACAGCAGGGCGGCGATGACGAAGAAGTAGCTCGCCAGGTCGGCGCCGTAGGCCGTGGCCGCGCCGAAGCTGGCCAGCAGCAAGCCGCCCGCCGCCGGGCCGATCGCACGCGAGATGTTGATGCCCAGCGAGTTCAGCGCCACCGCGTTCTTCAGATCGGACCGGGGCACCAGCTCGGGCACGATGGACTGCCAGGTCGGCCCCATCAGCGCCGCGCCGATGCCGCCGACGAAGGTCAGCGCGATCAGGTACTCGACCGTCAGCGTGTGCGTGTGCGCCAGCAGCAGCAGCGCGCCGCTGACACCGGCCAGCAGCACCTGCACGCCGATCAGGAAACGCCGCCTGTCGAGGATGTCCGACAGCACGCCTGCCGGAATCGCCAGCAGGAAGATCGGCAAGGTGGCCGCGGTCTGGATCAGCGCCACGGCGGTCGGGCTGCTGGACAGCTCGGTCACCATCCACGAGCTGGCCACGTCGCGCATGAAGCTGCCGATGTTGCCCAGCACGGTCGCGCACCACAGCACGGCGAACACCGGCTGGCGCAGCGGCGCGAACGCCCCTGGCTGCGGCGCAGCCCCTGCGGTTGAGGATGGCTTGGGTTCAGCGGCCATCACGTGCCTTCAGGTCATGCCAGGCCACCAGCAGGAAGCCGCCCACCAGCCCCCAGTGCTCGAAGAACGCATTGGCCACCATGAAACGCTCCGGCATGCCCATCTCCCAGAACCGGTTGGCCACGAAGGTTGCCATCAGCGTGAAGCCGGCCAGGCCCAGCGCGCCGAGCCAGCGGTACCAGCCGATGAGGATCATCAGCGAAGCGCCGAGCTCGAACACGATGGTGGCCACCGCCAGCGGCGCGGCCGGCGCCAGGCCGAAGTGCTGCATCTCGGCAATGGCCGACGGGAAGTCGGTCGCCTTGTTGAAGCCGCCCTGCAGGTAGGCGGCACACAGGAACAGCAGCGCCAGCCAGTGGACAAGCCTATGCGTCAGGATACGGTGCATGGTATTCATTCGTGGAACACTGCGGAACCGGCTTCGCCGGGCCGCTGGTGTTGCCCCCTGCAAGGGGGTTGGCGAAGCGACACGCAGTGCGCGAAGACTGGGGGTGTGCTCATACCATCCAGCAGGCGCAGCCGAGCGCGCCCCAGAAGCTCTTGAGATCCGATATCGGCAAGCTGCTGCTCCACGCCGTCGCATGCTGGTGCCCGTGCACGTTGCAGTCGTTGGCGCAGGCACAGGCTGCCGCCGCCTGCCTTAGTGTCGCCTGCAAGGGCTTGCCTTCCTGGTCGCCCCAACCGGCATAGCCGCCGAAGCTGCGCACCGGCGACCAGTCGGGCATGGCCGGTGGCGGCGCGCCGTCGTCATGCGCCGCGAACGGACCGGCGCCGTAGACCACCTTGCCGCCCACCATTGTCAGCAGCGCCGTGGTGTCGGCGATGTCGGACTCGGGGCAGGCAAAGAAGTCGCGGTCGGGCACGACCAGGTCGGCCAGCTGGCCGGCCTCGATGCGGCCCTTCTGGCCGACCTCGTTGCTGAACCAGGTGACGTTCTCGGTCCACATGCGCAGCGCGGCCTCGCGGGTGAGGCAGTTGCGCTGCGGGGTCAGCTGCAGGCCGCCGACCGTCTTGCCGGTGACCAGCCACGACAGCGACACCCAGGGGTTGTATGACGCGACGCGGGTGGCGTCGGTACCGGCCGAGACGTGCACGCCCTTCTCCAACATGCGCTTGACCGGCGGGGTGGCCTCGGCCGCGCCGGCGCCGTAGCGTTCGACGAAGTACTCGCCCTGGTAGGCCATGCGGTGCTGCACGGCGATGCCGCCGCCCAGGGCGGCGATGCGGTCGATCGACTTCTCCGAGATCGTCTCGCAGTGGTCGAAGAACCAGTTGAGGCCGGCCAGCGGTGTGTCGCGGTTCACCTTCTCGAACACGTCGAGCGCGCGGGTGATGGTTTCGTCGTAGGTGGCGTGCAGGCGCCAGGGCCAGCGGTTCTGCGCCAGCACACGCACCACTTCCTCGAGGTCGCCCTCCATCTCGGGCGCCATGTCGGGGCGCGGCTGGCGGAAGTCTTCGAAGTCGGCGGCCGAAAACACCAGCATCTCGCCGGCGCCGTTGTGGCGGAAGTAGTCGTCGCCCTGCTTGTACTTCGAGGTGGCGGTCCAGTTCAGGAAGTCCTGCTTCTCCTGCTTGGGTTTTTGCGTGAACAGGTTGTAGGCCAGGCGGATGGTCAGCTGCCCGGCGTCGGCCAGCTGCTGGATGACTTGGTAGTCCTCGGGGAAGTTCTGGAAACCACCGCCGGCGTCGATCGCACCGGTCACGCCCAGGCGGTTCAACTCGCGCATGAAGTGGCGCGTGGAATTGACCTGGTACTCGAAGGGCAGCTTGGGGCCCTTGGCCAGCGTGGCGTAAAGAATACTGGCGTTGGGTTTGGCCAGCAGCAGGCCGCTGGGGTTGCCGGCGGCATCACGCACGATCTCACCGCCGGGCGGGGCCGGGGTGTCCTTGGTATAGCCCACGGCCCGCAGCGCCGCACCGTTCAGCAGTGCGCGGTCGTACAGGTGCAGCAGGAAGACCGGGGTGTCGGGTGCGACGGCGTTGAGCTCGGCGATGGTCGGCAGGCGCTTCTCGGCGAACTGGTGTTCGGTGAAGCCGCCCACCACGCGCACCCACTGCGGGGCCGGGGTGATGGCGACCTGGCGCTTCAACATCGCCATCGCATCGGCCAGGCTCTTCACGCCGTCCCAGCGCAGCTCCAGGTTGAAGTTGAGCCCGCCGCGGATGATGTGCAGGTGGTTGTCGATCAGGCCGGGCAGCACCGGGCAGCCCTGCAGGTCGATGACGCGGGTCTGGGGGCCGGCCAGCGGCAGGATGTCCGCATCGCTGCCGACGCGCGCGAAGCGGCCGCCCTGGATCGCCACGGCGCTGGCGGTCGGGTTGCTGCGGTCCAGCGTGGTGAAGCGGCCGTGGTGCAGGATCAGGTCGGGGGTGCCGGTCTCAGCCATGGGTGGTGTCCTTGGGGGCAGCCGCGGGTGCGGCGGTCTTCGTGAATTCGGGCGCGCACTTGGGCAGCTCGCCGAACATGTGGGGCCGCACCTGGTGCTGGATCCACGAGGTGGCTTCGGGTGTCATCTTGAACACCTGCCGCACCAGCGGCGGGATCTGCTCACCCAGCAGGATGCCGAGCAGGCCGACCAGGGCAATCACCGGCGGCGCTGGCGAACGCACGTTGAAGAGGGCATAGATCACGCCGACCAGGAGGCCCAGGGCGGCGGAAACGATGTAGGGCTTCATGGTCGGCTGCTCGCTCAGGCCTCGTGGGCGTTGAACATGCTTTTCGCGTAGATGATGCCGAGGCCATACGCGCCGCCGAACTTCTTGGCGATGCCCGTGGTCATCTCGTAGCTGTCGGTGCGCGCCCAGTCGCGCTGCAGTTCGAGCAGGTACTGCAGCGAGGTCATCGGCTGCGCGCCGGCCTGCACCATGCGTTCCATCGCGCGGTTGTGCGCCTCGGTCGACACATCGCCGCAGGCGTCGGCGATCACGTAGACCTCGAAGCCCTGGTCGATCGCCGACAGCGCCGGGCCGACGATACAGACACCGGTCCACAGGCCCGACAGCACGATGCGCTTCTTGCCGATGGCGTTGATCTTGGCGATCACGGGGGCATCTTCCCAGGTGTTCATCGAGGTGCGGTCGAGCATGGCCTGGCCGGGAAAGGCCGCCTTGATTTCGTCGAACATCGGGCCGGAGAAGCTCTTCTCGGCCACCGTCGTCAGGATCGTCGAGACACCGAAGCCTGCGGCCGCGTGGGCGACCAGCGCCGCGTTGCTGCGCAGCGTGACGGCATCGATCGAGTGCGTGGCAAACGCCATCTGCGACTGGAAGTCGATCATGATCAGCGTGTGGTCGTTGGCGTTGAGCAGCTTCTTGCCGGGGGTCGGGGTCGCGTTGAGGGCCATGATGGAATTCCTTTCAGAGGTGCTTGGGAGAGGGAGGGTGAAGGCTAACGACGCCGCATGTCGCCGTCTTGACGATTTGTCGCGTCGTTTGCACCATCGGTTGGTGCATGCCCGCTGCGGCCCTGTGCACGCCGCCACAGGCCGGGCGGCACGCCGACCACGTCGTTGAACACGCGGGTCAGGTGGCTCTGGTCGGCAAAGCCGCAAACGCCTGCGATCTCTGCGATCGACAGCTGCGGGTCCTGCAGCAACAGCCGGGCCTTGTCGATGCGCAAGGCCGTCAGCCAGCGGTGCGGCGTCTGGCCAGTGCTGCGCTTGAATGCCAGGCTGAAGTGGCTGCGCGACAGCTGGCAGGCCGCTGCGATGCGGCTGACCGGCAGCCGGCTGCCGACGTGGGCGGCCAGCATCTCCTTGGCCAGCGTTTCCTGCCAGGGCGCCAGGCCGCCGCGCGGGGGTGCCCCGGTGTTGCGGGGCGGGGCCAGATGGCTGGCCAGGGCGCTGGACAGCGCGTGCCACACCCTGGACTGCACGGCCGGCAGCGGCGTCTGCGATTCGGCCGCGAGCAGCCGGCCGAGATCGGCCATGAAGGCGTCACGGCTGGAGGCCGGCTGCGCGCTGGCGCGCCGGTCGCTGCCCAGGCCCGCACGCCGGTCGTCAGATCCGCTGTCGTGGGAGCCTGCCATGGTCATCCGTTCGACGCTGCGTGGGGAGGCCGTGCAGCGCCTCAGTCGGCGGTGTCGACCAGCACCAGCTCGGCATCTTCGCTGGCCGTCACGTGGACCGCGTCGACACCCTGGATCGCGGCGCCGTCCCGCGTATCGAGCGCCACGCCGTCCACCACGACCTTGCCCTTGGACGCGACCAGATAACCCCGGCGCCCGGCGCCGAACCGGTACGTGGTGCTCTCGCCGGCAGCCAGCGTGGCGCCCAGCACACGCGCGTTGCTGCGGATCGGCAGCGCGTCCTCGTCACCGGCCATGCCGCTGGCCAGCGCGACGAAGCGGCCGGAGCGTTCGCCCTTCGGGAACGGCTTGGCGCCCCAGGCCGGTGGCCCGCCGCGCTGGTCGGTCAGGATCCAGATCTGGAAGATCTTCGTCGTGTCCGATTCGCGGTTGTATTCGGAATGCCGCACGCCGGTGCCGGCACTCATCACCTGCACGTCGCCCGCCTCGGTGCGGCCGCGGTTGCCCAGGCTGTCCTCGTGCGTGATCGCACCTTCGCGCACATAGGTGATGATTTCCATGTCGGCATGCGGGTGCGGCGGGAAGCCGGTGCCGGCGGCGATGGTGTCGTCGTTCCAGACGCGCAGCGCGCCCCAGCCCATGCGGCGCGGATCGTGGTAACCGGCGAACGAGAAATAGTGCTTCGCGTTCAGCCAACCGTGGTCGGCACCGCCGAGTTCGGCGAAGGGTCTGCGTTCGATCATGGTGTGCTCCTTTGAACAAATGTGGGGGTTGCGTTGAAGATACGTCTGACCGACCCATAATGAAATAGAAGATATCGAATGCAATCCTTTCCGAAATTGGCATGAAGCGACTCCCTGACCTTGAAGCGTGGGCGATCTTCGCCAAGGTGGCCGAAACCGGCTCGTTCGCCCGCACGGCGACCGAGCTGTCGTTGTCGCAGGCCACCGTCTCCAAGGCCGTCACCCGGCTCGAGGCGCGGCTGAAGACACCACTGTTCCACCGCACCTCGCGCCGCATGTCGCTGACCGAAAGCGGGCGCGGGGCGCTGGAGCGGGCGGCGCGCATCCTGGCCGAGGGCGAGGCGGTCGAGGCCGAGGTGACAGCCCAGGCCGAGAGCCCGCGCGGCCTCGTGCGGGTGGCAGCGCCGATGTCGTTTGGCGTCAGCCACCTGGCACCGGCCCTGCCCGACTTCATGGCGCGTTACCCGGATGTGTCGCTGGAGGTGGACTTCCGCGACGAGCTCACCGACCTGGTGGCGCAGGGTTTCGACCTGGCGCTGCGCATCTCGACGCTGGCCGACTCCAGCCTGCTCGCCAAGCGGCTGTGCGGCGTGCGCATCCTGATGGTGGGCGCACCCGCCTATTTCGAACGCCATGGCCGCCCCACGCATCCCCGCGAACTGGCGCAGCACCGCGCGCTGTTCTACACCCACTCGCGGCTGGGCGATGCGTGGCGCTTCCAGCATGCGCAGCAGGACGACGTGGCACTCGTCGTGCCGTCGCCGCTGCGCGTCAACAACGCCGAAGCGCTGGCGCCGGCGCTGCTGGCCGGCCTGGGCCTGGCGCTGCAGCCGGAGTTCCTGGTCTGGCAGCAGTTGCAGGACGGCAGCCTGCAGACCGCGATGCCCGACTGGGCCGTGCCGCCGATCGCGCTGCACATCGTCACCCCGCCGAGCCGGGCGCGTGCCGCGCGGGTGCAGGTGCTGATCGACTTCCTGGCCGAGCGTTTTGCGAAGGCGCCGTGGGCACAGCACGCGGATTGAATCCGCGCTGATGATCCCCGGCACATACCGGGATGCATGTGGATTCCAAGGCTCGATTGTGCTAGTCTTCATGCTCATTTGAGCACCACCATGGCACATGCACTTGTGAAGTCCCCCAGCACCGTTGCCCGACCCATTGCCCGGCCCGCCGCACGCACAAAGCGCCTTGCGGAAGCCGCGATCTGGTCCAACATGGCCAAGCGCGGCCACACGGCCTATGCAGATCTGTTCGAGATGCCTTCGATCGACCGGGCTTCTCTGGTCAAGCGTGGTACGCCGTCGATCGTGGTGGGGGTGATCAGCAAGGAGATGGACATCTCCCGGGACCGCTTCGTCCGCATCACGGGCCTCGCGCGCGCGACGGTGACCCGCAAGATGGGACAGAACGCCAACTTGTCGGTCGACGAGAGCGAGCGCATCGTCGGTCTGGCCAAACTGATCGGGCAGGTCGAAACCATGGTCAGGGAATCGGGTGAGCCATCGGGATTCCATCCCGCCAGGTGGTTCGGGGAATGGATCTCTCAACCGGTGCCGGCCTTGGGTGGACGCCGACCGGATGAGTTGCTGGACACCGCCGATGGCAGAGAAACCGTTTCGCGCTTGCTGGCGCAGATGCAGTCAGGCGTCTACGCTTGAGCGGTATCACCCTTTGGCGTATCGCCGCAGACACACCACACTACCTCGCCGATGATCTGAGCGGCGCAGGTGCCGAGAAGACCGGCGGCCGCTGGAACGCTGTGGGCACACCAATGCTCTATGCCTCCCCCACGATTGCGCTGGCCGTGTTGGAAACGCTGGTGCACATGGGAGGCAGCAAGTTGCCACTCAACCGCTATCTGGTGCAACTGGAAGTCCCCGACGCGGTGTTTGCTGCGTCGACCCGGGTCGACGGGGCAGCGCTCATCGGTTGGGATGCCCTGCCCGCGGGCAGGGTCAGCATCGCTTGGGGAACGGCCTGGTGTGCCGTCGCAGCCTCTGCCATTGCGCTGGTGCCCTCAGCAGTCGTGCCGGAGGAAGACAACGTGCTGATCAATCCCCGCCATCCAGACGCGGGCAAGATCAGCGCGAGGAAGATCCGCAAATGGGTCTATGACCCCCGCGCTGTCGGCGCCACGCCCTGACACCGGTACCTGGCAAGAACTGGCGTCAGCCCCGCACTTCGCCGTTGCCCAGCACCACGTACTTCAGCGAGGTCAGCCCCTGCAGCCCGACCGGCCCGCGGGCGTGGAACTTGTCGGTGCTGATGCCGATCTCGGCGCCCAGGCCGTACTCGAAGCCGTCGGCGAAACGCGTGCTGGTGTTGACCATCACGCTGGCCGAATCGACCTCGCGCAGGAAGCGCTGCGCGTGCATGTGGTCGCGCGTCAGGATCGCGTCGGTGTGGTGGCTGCTGTAGCGGTTGATGTGCGCGATGGCCTCGTCGATGCCGGCCACCACTTTCACGCTGATGATCGGCGCCAGGTATTCCTCGTACCAGTCCTGCTCGGTAGCGGGCTTCAGGTGCGCACCCTGCACCGTGGCCAGGATCGCGCCGGCCTCGGCGTCGCAGCGCATCTCGACACCCTTGGCCGCAAAGATCGCGCCGATCTGCGGCAGGAAGGCCGGCGCGACGCCGCGCGCAACCAGCAGGCCCTCGCTGGCATTGCAGGGGCTGTACTTGTGGGTCTTGGCGTTGTCTGCCACCTTGACGGCCATCGCGATGTCGCAGGGGTCGTCGACGTAGACGTGGCAGTTGCCGTCGAGATGCTTGATCACCGGTACCTTGGCCTCGCGGCTGATGCGCTCGATCAGGCCCTTGCCGCCGCGCGGGATCACCACGTCGACATGTTCGGGCATCGCGATCAGCTGGCCGACGACCTCGCGGTCGGTGGTCTGCACCAGCTGCACCGCGTCGGCCGGCAGGCCGTTCTTGGTCAGGGCCTGCTGCACCAGCCGGGCCAGCGCCTTGTTGGATTCGATGGCCTCGGAGCCGCCGCGCAGGATGCAGGCGTTGCCACTCTTGATCGACAGGCTGGCGGCCTCGATGGTCACGTTGGGCCGGCTCTCGAAGACCATCGCGAACACGCCGATCGGCACGCGCATCTGGCCCACGCGGATGCCGCTCGGCTGCTGCTGCAGGCCGATGATCTCGCCGATGATGTCGGGCATGGTGGCCAGCTGTTCGCAGCCCTGGGCCACGGTGTCGAGGATCTTGGGTGTGAGTTTCAGCCGGTCGACCATCGGGGCCGACAGGCCGTTGGCCGTGGCCCGCGCGAGGTCGCGCGCATTGTCGATGGCCAGCACCTCGACGTTGTCGCGCAGCAGCCGCGCCAGCGTGCGCAGCGTGGCGTTCTTGACTGCGGCGTCGGCGCGGGCCATCTGCGCGGACGCCACGCGGGCCTGCAGACCCAGCGTCTGGGAATATTCGGCGATGTTGAGCGCGTTCATGCCGGCATTTTCGCAGAGGCGCTGCGCTGAGGGGGCTTGGGGGCTTCGCCTGTGCAGGCGCGGCACAGCATCATCGCCAGACGGTGCAGGGCCTGCCAGCCGTCGGCGGGCCAGTCGGGTTGTTTCAGGCCCTTGACGATGCCGTCGACCTTGTGCGCGGCCTGCAGCAGCCGGCCCAGGGTCCGGCTGTCCAGCGCCGGCAATGCGCGTTCGAACAGGCGCTCGCGCACGCCCCAGACACGCTGCTCGCGCAGCGCCATCGGCAGCGGCCGGCCGGCCTGCATCGCGTCGCGCACCCGCTTCAGCGCGCGGATGTCCTCGGCGATCGTGTAGTGCACCAGCACGGCGGCCTCGCCCTCGGCCTCCAGCCCGTCGAGCATGCGCTGCACCCGCAGCGACTGGCCCGCCAGCACCGACTCGGACAGCTTGAACACGTCGTAGCGCGCCACGTTCAGCACCGCGCCTTCGATCTGCTCCAGCCCGAGCTCGCCCGTGGGGTAGAGCAGCGCCAGCTTCTGGATCTCCTGGTGCGCGGCGAGCAAGTTGCCCTCGACCCGGTCGGCGAAGAACTGCAGTGCGCGCTGCCCTTCCTCGCCCGGCACGACACGCTGGCCCTGGGCCTGGAGGCGCTGCGCGATCCAGCCGGGCAGCGCCGGGCGCTCGACGGCTTCGATCTGCACGGTGGCGCCGGCGTTGTCGAGCGCCGTGAACCACGCGCCGGTGCGGGTCATCTTGTCGAGCTTGGGCAGCATCACGATGACCAGCGTGCTGTCGTTGTCCTGCGCCTGCTCGGCGATCTGCTGCAGCGCCGGGCTGCCTTCCTTGCCAGGTTTGCCCGAGGGGATGCGGATCTCCAGCAGCTGCTTGTCGGAGAACAGGCTCATCGAGCCCCCCGCGGCCAGCACGCCGCCCCAGTCGAAATGCGCGCCGGCCACGGTGTGCACGCTGCGCTCGGTGAACCCTTGCGCGCGCGCCGCGGCACGGATCGCGTCGGCGGCCTCCTGCAGCAGCAAGGCCTCGTCGCCATGCAAGGTGTAGAGGGAACGCAGACCGCGTTGAAGCTGGGCCGGCAGCTGGGCGAGCGTGACTTGCATGGCGGCAGTTTACGCGGCGGCGCTAGAGTCGCAGCCTTCGAACATCACGAGAAGATCTTGGACACCAGAACCAAACGATGGCAGACGCTGTGCTGCATGCTGCTGTGCCTGGCCTGCGGCATCGTCGATGCGGTGGGCTACCTGCAGCACGGCATCTTCGCGGCCAACATGACCGGCAACACGGTCTTGCTGGGCATTTCGCTGGCACAGATGCAATGGGTACACGCACTGGAGCGCACCTGGCCGCTGCTGGCCTTCTTTCTCGGCGCCGTGCTGGGCCGGCTGATGCTCACGCATGGCGGCAAGCGGCCCTGGACCGTGCTGCTGGCCGAGGCCGCGCTGATCGTGCTGGCCTCGCGCCTGCTGCCCGACAGCATGGCGTCGCTGGCCTTGATCGCCTTTGCGATGGGCATGCAGGCCACGGCCATCACGCAGTTCGCCGGTGTGACGCTGAGCACGGTGGTGATCACCAGCACGATGGCCCGCATCGCCGAGGCCGCCGCCGACCGCCTGAGCGCCGTGGCCCGCGCACCCATACAGGCGGCCCGCCCGCCATGGCCGTTGTACCTGCTGACCTGGGTGGCCTATCTGGCGGGCGCGCTGGTCGCGGGCCTCGGCGGTCAGCATCCGCTGGCGGCGATGCTGACCGCGGCCGGGCTCGTGGCCGTGGCGGCCGTGCTGTGGCGCGCCGCGCAAGCCTGACGGGCCGAAACCGTCGTCAGCGCGGGACCACGGTCTCGCGCAGCACCTCGGCAAACACGTCGACCGCCTCGTCGATCAGCGCCGTCGTGATGGTCAGCGGCGGCGCGAAGCGGATCACCGTCTCGTGGGTTTCCTTGGACAACACGCCGCGCACGGCCAGACGCTCGACCACGTCGCGCGCACTGGCCAGCGCCGGATCGAGGTCGACCCCCACCCACAGGCCGCGCCCGCGCACCGCGCGAACCCGGGCGCCGGCCTGCGCCTGCACGCCTTGCAAACGCTGCAGCAGGTGGGCGCCGGCCCGTGCGCTGCGCGCGACCAGGTCTTCGTCTTCGATCACCTGCAGCGCTTCCAGGCCGACAGCGGCCGCCAGCGCATTGCCGCCGAAGGTCGAGCCATGGCTGCCGGGCTCGAACACGTCCATCACCGCCCGGTCGGCCACGAAGGCGCTGACCGGCAGCAGGCCGCCGCCCAGGGCCTTGCCCAGGATGAGCCCGTCGGGCCGGATGCCTTCGTGCTCGAACGCGAACCAGCGGCCGGTGCGGCCCAGGCCCGACTGCACCTCGTCGGCGATCAGCAGCACCCGTTCGGCCGTGCACCAGGTGCGCAGCGCCTGGAAGAAGCCGGCCGGTGGCAGCACCACGCCGGCCTCGCCCTGGACCGGCTCGATCAGCACGGCACAGGTGTTGGGGCCCGCGGCGGCGCGCAGGCTGTCCATGTCGCCGAAGTCGAAGTGCCGGAAGCCCGGCGTGAACGGGCCGAAACCGGCGCGGTAGTCGGGCTCGCTCGACGCGCTGATCACGGTCGTGGTGCGGCCATGGAAGTTCTGCCGCGCGACCAGGATCTCGGCCTGTCCGTCGGCGATGCCCTTGTGGCGGTAGCCCCAGCGCCGCGCCGCCTTGATCGCGGTCTCGACCGCCTCGGCGCCGGTGTTCATCGGCAGCACCTGCTCGAAGCCGGAGACGGTGCAGAGTTTTTCGAGGAACGCGCCGAGCACGTCGCTGTAGTAGGCGCGCGAGGTGACCGCCACGCGCTGCAGCTGGCGCTGCGCGGCCGCGACCAGGCGCGGGTGCAGATGGCCGTGGCTCACGGCCGAGTAGGCGCCCATCATGTCGAGGTAGCGGCGGCCCTCGACATCCCACACATGGCAGTCGAGCGCGCGCGCCACGACCACGGGCACCGGCTTGTAGTTGCGCGCGCCGAACCGCGCTTCGGTGGCGATCAGTTGTTGCGAGAGGGCGTGGGGTGAACGGTCCATGGCGTGCTCCTGTGGTGACAGGACCAGTCTAGGCAGAAGCCGCTGCGCGCGAGGTGAACGATGGCGGCCGGCGCTGCCAGTTCGGTCGTTTGCGAGGCGCCGGACTTCCGAATCGGAAGCGGCCTGCGAGTTCGAGGAACACCGCGGAACCGGCTTTGCCGGGCCGCTGGTGTTGCCCCCGGATGGGGGTATGCGGCTACACGACGTGAGCAAGCGAAGGGGGCGAGCCTACCCCAGCGGAAAACCGGTGAATTCCTTGACCGTCTGCAGTTCGGTGTTGGTGACGATCTTCTCGATGCCCAGCTGCGCATCCTCGAGCCAGGCGTTGATCAGCTGCTGGTACTGCGCCAGGTCACGGCAGGCCACGCGCACCAGGTAGTCGTAACGGCCGCTCAGCAGGTAGCAGGCCACCACCTCGGGCGTGGCGCCCATGCGCGCCTCGAAACGCTGCGATGCGGCCTGGCGCTGGTCCTTCAGCGCGATCTCGGCGAACAGGGAGATCGCCGGGCCGAGCGTGCGGCTCAGTTGGGCGCGGTAGCCGGTGACCAGCCCGCGCTCTTCGAGCCGCCGCACGCGGTTCAGCGTGGCGCGTGGCGACAGGTGGATGGCATCGGCCAGCGTCTGCACCGCGGCCCGGCCGTCCTGCTGCAGCAGGGCCAGCAGCTTCTGGTCGGCGCGGTCGAGCGTCACCGGCGCACCGCCTGTGTTCAGTCGATGCTCGGCAGGGCCGCCAGCCGCCGCATGATCTGCTGCACGATGTCGGACTGCATGTTGCGGTAGAGCAGCTGCTCTTCGGCTTCTTTCGCCAGCACCGCGGATTCGTTGAAGCTGATGTCGCGCTGCTGCAGGATCTCGACCTCGGGGATCAGCTCGCGGCCCTGCGGCGTGCGCAGCTTGAAGCTGAACCGCAGCCGCAGCTGGAACTCGCGCACCTGGCCCGACGAGGTGAGGCCGACGACGACCTTCTCGCGCCGGTCGATGCTCGGCTCCAGGATCACCTGCGCCTGCTCGAAACGCGCCGGATCGGTGATGACCTCGAGCTTGCGGCTTCCCACCAGGTTGCGGCGCAGCTCGTTGCCCAGCGTCGAGTTCTCGGGCATGCGCACGAAGATCGACGTGAACGCGAAGTTCGGCGCCTCGCGCAGCTTGAAGCCGCAGGCCGCAAGGGACAGCGGGGCGGCCATGGCGGCCAGCAGCAGCGTGCGGCGCCGTGCCATCACAGCACCACGTTGACCAGGCGCCCGGGCACCACGATCACCTTCTTGGGGACCGCGCCCTTGGCCATCTGGACGAACACCTCGTCGGCCACCGCGGCCGCTTCGATCGCCTGGCGGCTGGCGTCCGCCGGCACGCGGATCGCGCCGCGCAGCTTGCCGTTGATCTGCAGCATCAGCTCGATCTCGTCCTGTACCAGCGCGGCCGGATCGACCTGCGGCCAGGGCGCGTCGAGCAGGCCGCCGAAACGGTCGGCGTAACCCAGCTCGCCCCACAGGCCGTGGGTCACGTGCGGCGTGGCGGGGTACAGGCAGCGCAGCAGGATGCCGAAGCCTTCGACCAGCGCGACCTGGGCGCCTTCGCTGCCCGGTGCCTTGAAGTTCTCCAGCGCGTTCAGCAGCTTCATCGCGCCGGAGACGACGGTGTTGTACTGCATGCGCTGGTAGTCGTAGTCGATCTGCTTGAGCACCGTGTGGATCTCCAGGCGCAGCGCCTTGGCTTCCTTGCCGAAGGCCACGTCCTGCAACGTGTGGGCGCCGGCGACGCTTTCGACCGCGCCCGAGAAGTCGGTCGCGGCGAGCTTGACGCCGAAGTTCCAGACCCGGCGCAGGAAGCGGTACGAGCCTTCGACCGCCGCGTCGTTCCACTCGAGCGTGGCCTCGGGCGGGGCGGTGAACATGGTGTAGAGACGGGCCGTGTCGGCGCCGTACTTCTCGATCAGGTCCTGCGGGTCGACGCCGTTGTTCTTGCTCTTGCTCATCGTGCCCACGCCGTCGTAGTTCACGGCCGAGCCGTCCGACTTGAGCTTGGCGCCGATCACCTTGCCGCCATCGTCGAACACGTTGTCCACGTCGGTCGGCCAGAAGTACTCGATGCCGCCCTTCGCGCCCTTGCGCGTGTAGATGTGGTTGAGCACCATGCCCTGCGTCAGCAGCTTGGTGAAGGGCTCGTCGATCTTCACCAAGTCGAGGTCGCGCATCACCTTGGTCCAGAAGCGGGCGTACAGCAGATGCAGGATCGCGTGCTCGATGCCGCCGATGTACTGGTCCATCGGCATCCAGTAGTTGGCGCCTTCGGCGACCATGGCCTGGTCGTTCTTCGGGTCGCAGTAGCGCATGAAGTACCACGACGAATCGACGAAGGTGTCCATCGTGTCGGTCTCGCGCCGCGCAGCCTTGCCGCAGACCGGGCAGGTCACGCCGGCATGGAAGCCGGCATGCTTGAGCAGCGGGTTGCCCGAGCCGTCGGGCACGCAGTCCTGCGGCAGCACCACGGGCAGGTCTTTCTCGGGCACTGGCACCGCACCGTGTTCATCGCAGTGGATGATCGGGATCGGCGTGCCCCAGTAGCGCTGGCGGCTCACGCCCCAGTCGCGCAGGCGCCAGGTGGTCTTCAGCTCGCCCAGGCCTTTTTCAGCCAGCGCATGGGCCACGGCGGCCACGGCCTCCTTGTACTCCATGCCGCTGAAGATGTCGGAGTTGATGGTCACGCCGCGCTGCTTGTCGCCGTACCAGTCGTGCCAGTGGTGGTAGTCGTAGTGTTCGCCGTCGACGTGCACCACCTGCGTGATCGGCAGGTCGTACTTGAGCGCGAACGCGAAGTCGCGCTCGTCGTGCGCGGGCACGCCCATCACCGCGCCGTCGCCATAGCCCATCAGCACGTAGTTGCCGACCCAGACCTCGACCGACTGGCCGGTCAGCGGGTGCGTGACGTGCATGCCGGCGCGCATGCCTTCCTTCTCGCGCAGCGCGAGTTCGGCCTCGGTCGTGCCACCCTTCTTGCATTGCTCGATGAAATCGGCCAGCGCGGGGTTCGACAGCGCCGCCTGCGTGGCCAGCGGATGCTCGGGTGCCACCGCGCAGAAGGTCACGCCCATGATGGTGTCGGCACGGGTGGTGAACACATACAGCCGGCCGTCGCCGATCAGCGCGCCGCTGGCGTCGCGGATGTCGTGCGTGAACGCGAAACGCACGCCTTCGCTCTTGCCGATCCAGTTCTCCTGCATCAGCTTCACGCGGTCGGGCCAGCCCGGCAGCTGGGTCTGCACGTGCTCGAGCAGCTCCTGCGCGTAGTCGGTGATCTTCAGGTAGTAGCCGGGGATTTCGCGTTTCTCGACCACGGCGCCGGTGCGCCAGCCCTTGCCGTCGATCACCTGCTCGTTGGCCAGCACGGTCTGGTCGACCGGATCCCAGTTGACGACCTGGGTCTTGCGGTAGGCAATGCCTTTTTCGAGCATCTTCAGGAACAGCCACTGGTTCCACTTGTAGTACTCGGGCGAGCAGGTCGCAACCTCGCGGCTCCAGTCGACGGCCAGCCCCATCGCCTGCATCTGCTTCTTCATGTAGGCGATGTTGTCGTAGGTCCACTGCGCCGGCGGCACGCCGTTTTTCATGGCCGCGTTTTCGGCCGGCAGGCCGAAGGCGTCCCAGCCCATCGGCATCAGGACGTTGTAGCCTTTCATGCGCAGATGCCGCGTCAGCATGTCGTTGATCGTGTAGTTGCGCACGTGGCCCATGTGCAGCTTGCCGCTGGGGTAGGGCAGCATCGAGCAGGCGTAGAACTTCTGGCGCCCCGCGTCTTCGGTGACGCGGTAGGCGTCGATCGCCGTCCAGTCACGCTGGGCAGCCGGCTCGACTTCGAGATGGTTGTATTTGTCTTGCATGGAAACGGGGACTCGGTCGCGACACGGGGAAGGGACGGCGCAGCGGCCGTGCAGGAACGGATTTTAGGCGTACGCCCCGATGCGGCGCGCTCGGCGTGCGCTCAGGGCGCGCGGGGAGGCTCGGCGACGAAGCCGATGCGGTTGAGCCCGGCCTTCTGGGCCACGCCCATCACCGCCACCACCTTGCCGTAGGGCACGGTTTCGTCCGCGCGCAGCTGCACCTCGGTGTCGGGGTCCTGCTCGGCGCGACGGATCAGCTGTTCGCTCAGTTGCGTCGGCGTGACCGGCTTGTCGTCGACATAGGCCTGGCCGGCCTTGTCGATCACCAGGCTCACGAACTGCGGCGGCGCGCCCGGCTTGGCGGCGTCGGTCTTGGGCAGGTCCAGCCGGATCGAGCTGGCCAGCAGCGGCGCGGTGATGATGAAGATCACCACCAGCACCAGCATCACGTCGACCAGCGGCGTCATGTTGATGTCGCTGATGGGAGCGGCACCCTGGGAGCGTTCGAGGCGGCCGAAAGCCATGGCAGTGGGTCCGGCTCAGCGGCCCGCAGGCGGCGTGGCGGCGGGCGATGCTCCCGCCGCCGACGGCGCCGCCGCCAGCAACTCGCGCAGGTCGCGCGCAAAACCTTCGAGATCGGCCTCGATGCGGCCGATGCGGCGGCCCAGCACGTTGTAGGCCAGCACGGCGGGGATCGCCACCGCGAGGCCGGCGGCGGTCATGATCAGCGCCTCGCCGACCGGGCCGGCCACCTTGTCGATCGTGATCTGGCCGGCCGTCGAGATCGCCGTCAGCGCGTGGTAGATGCCCCAGACCGTGCCCAGCAGGCCGATGAACGGCGCCGTGGAGCCAACGGTGGCCAGCAGCACCTGGCCGAACTGCAGGCGGTGCAGCACGGCGTGCAGTGCGTCGCGCAGCACGCGCGTGAGCTGCTGCGAACGGTCACCCGCCGTCGCCAGCGTGCCACCGGGCTGTGCCGCGGTGGCGTCGATCAGTGGCAGCAGCAGCGCCGAGCGGTCGAACGCCGCCACACGCTGGCGCGCCGCGTCGATCGACACCGACTGCCAGAACGCGGCCGCGCCGCGCGCCACGTCGCCACCCGCGCGGCGCAGCAGCCAGCCCTTCCACAGGATCACGACCCAGCTCGACACCGACATCGCCAGCAACAGCAGCGCCACCAGCCGGCTCACGGCGTCGCCTTGCGTGAACAGGGCCAGCGTGTTCATCCAGGCCTCACTTCAAGCCGAGGACATCGAACATGTCGAACAGGCCGCTCTTGCGCCCCGCCAGGAAGCGCACGGCCCGCAGGCTGCCATGCGCGTAGTTCATGCGGCTGGACGAGCGGTGCGTGATCTCGATGCGCTCGCCGGTGCCGGCGAACATCACCGTGTGTTCGCCGACGATGTCGCCGCCGCGCAGCGACTGGAACCCGATGGTCGACGGATCGCGCTCGCCGGTGACGCCTTCGCGCGCATAGACCGCGCAGGTCTTCAGGTCGCGGCCCAGCGCATCGGCGATGACCTCGCCCATCTTCAACGCGGTGCCGGACGGCGCGTCGATCTTGTGGCGGTGGTGGGTCTCGACGATCTCGATGTCGTAGCCGGTGGACATGGCCTGGGCCGCCATCTCGAGCAGCTTGAGCGTGACGTTGACGCCGACGCTCATGTTGGGCGCCATCACGATCGCGATGTCGCGCGCCGCGTCGGCGATCTCGGCCTTCTGCGCATCGCTGAACCCCGTGGTGCCGATGACCGCGGCCACGCCGAGGTCGCGGCAGACCTGCAGGTGCGCCATCGTGCCTTCGGGCCGGGTGAAGTCGATCAGCACCTTGGCGGCGCCGAGCCCGCGGGCCAGGTCGGCCGTGATCTCGACACCGGCCGGCTTGCCCAGAAAGGCCGCGGCGTCGGTCCCGATGCCGGGGCTGCCGGCCACATCCAGCGCGCCGGCCAGCCGGCAGTCGCCCGAGGCCTGCACGGCCTCGATCAGCATGCGACCCATGCGGCCGGAGGCGCCTGCGATGGCAACCGCCTGGGGTGGCGGCGTGGAAGTCGAGGAGAGAGAGTCGGTCATATCGGATGCAGCATGTGGAACGGCGCGCGGCCCTGCTGGTCGGACATCCGGCCCCGCGCGGTGAAGCTCAGCGCGCAGCCGGCGGTTCGAGCGGGGGGTACGAACTGGGCAGCGGCGCGGGAGCGGCCTGGGCCGCCTGCACCGGCGCCGCGGCCGCGGCAGGTGGCGCAAAGTCCTTCAACTTGTCTTCGCTGGCCTCCAGCACCGGGACCGCGCGGCGTTTCTGGTTCGAGCCGAGCAGCGCGACGAAATCGGATTCGCTGGGCATCGGGTCGCCCTCGGCCCGCTCCATCGTATCGCCCTTGAAGTACACGGTGAACTGCCGGGCCTGCGGTTCGGTGCCCTGGCGCTTCATCGTGAACACGTAATCCCAGCGGTCGGCGTGGAACACGCTCTGCAGCAGCGGCGTGCCGAGCACCTCGCGTACCTGGGTGCGGGTCATGCCGGGCTTCAGCGCCTCGACCTGCTCCTTCGACACGAAGTTGCCCTGCACCACCTCGATCTTGTAGGGCGCGATCGAACTGGCGAAACTGCGGGTGGATTCGGTGACGCTGGCACACGCCCCGAGCCCGAGGCAAAGCCCCAGGACCAGGCTGGTGCGGACGGGAATTGGGCGTAGGAACAGCATTGGATCAGCAGGACGCTATGATCGGTTCATTGTAGCGGCACCCTCCGTCCGGGAGGGATGCGGACCGCCGTGGAAAGACCTGCGCATGGCCAACATCGACGAACTCAAAAGTACCGGTCTCAAGGCCACCCTGCCCCGCCTGAAGATCCTCGAGATCTTCCAGAAGGGCGAATTGCGCCACATGACGGCCGAAGACGTGTTCCGCGTGCTGCTGCTGGAACGTTCCGACATCGGCCTGGCGACCGTGTACCGCGTGCTGACGCAATTCGAGCAGGCGGGCATCCTGTCGCGCAGCCACTTCGAATCCGGCAAGGCCGTCTACGAACTCAACGAAGGTCGCCACCACGACCACTTCGTCTGCACCTCGTGCGGCAAGGTCGAGGAGTTCTACGACGCCGAGATCGAGAAACGCCAGCAGGTCGTCGCCAAGGCCAAGGGCTGGACGGTGCACGAGCATGCAATGTCTTTGTACGGCCTCTGCGCAGACTGCGGTAAGCAGTAGCTCGCCCCCAGTCTGCGCGCACTGCGTGTCGCTCCGCCAACCCCCTACCGGGGGCGGGCCGGCCGCTTCGGGCGGCCGTGCGCAGCGGCCCAACGAACATACCGGGCCTCGTCGACGCCGCTACTCTTCCATCGCTTTGCGGTGGCGGGCCACGAACTCCTGGTAGGTGTCGATCCCGCGTAGCTGCAGGATGGTGTTGCGCACCGCGGCCTCGACCAGCACGGCGATGTTGCGGCCGGCGACCACCTGGATGATCACCTTGCGCACGGCGACGCCCAGCACGTCCTGGGTCAGCGGCTCGTAGGGCAGCCGCTCGTACTCGCGCTCCATCGTCTCGCGGCGCACTAGGTGCACGATCAGCTTCAGGCGCATCTTGCGGCGCACCGCCGTCTCGCCGAAGATCGCGCGGATGTCGAGCAGGCCGATGCCGCGCACCTCCAGCAGGTTCTGTAGCAGCTCCGGGCAGCGGCCTTCGATCGTGGTCTGGTTGATGCGGTACAGGTCGACCGCATCGTCCGCCACCAGCCCGTTGCCGCGCGAGATCAGCTCCAGGCCCAGTTCGCTCTTGCCCAGGCCGGATTCGCCAGTGATCATCACGCCCAGGCCCAGGATGTCCATGAACACGCCGTGCATCGAGGTGCGGTCGGCAAAGTGCTTGGACAGGTAGGCGCGCAGCACATCGATGACGAAGGCCGATGATTCCTTGGTGGAAAACATCGGGATCTGTGCGCGTTCGCACATCGACATCAACGCGTCCGGTGCGCTCTGGCCGTCCGCCAGGATCAGCACCGGCGGCTCCAGCGTGACGATGCGGGCAATGCGGCGCGCGCAGTCCTCGGGCGTCGCATTGGTCAGGTAGGCGACCTCGCGCTCGCCCATGATCTGCACGCGGTACGGGTGGATGTAGTTGAGGTAACCCACCAGGTCGGCACCCGAGCGCGCCGCCCGCACCGCGATCTCGTCGAACCGGCGCTCCGAAGCGCCCAGGCCGGCCAGCCACTCCCACCGCAACAAACCCCGGAACGCCTCGAACAGCACGTCCGCGCTGACGACGGTGGGTTTCATCTCAGTATCCCGAATCGCGCAGCAAGATCAACAACACAAGGGACCTATGCAAAGCCCCTTCGCGAAACACCGCGGAACCGGCTTTGCCGGGCTGCTGGTGTTGCCCCCTGAGGGGGGATTCGGCTACACGCAGTGAGCAAGAAACGGGGGGGAGCATCAGGTCGGTTGGGCGGATTGCCAAGTGGCGATCAGCGTGTGGAGTTCGGTGGCGTCTCCCGCCACCTTGATCTTCTCGCGCAGCGGCGCGTCGCTCAGCAGCTCGGCGATTTCCGACAGGATTTCGAGGTGCTTCTGCGTCGCCGCTTCGGGCACCAGCAGGAAGATCAGCAGCTTGACCGCCTGTTCATCCGGGGCGTCGAAACCGATCGCCTGCCCCAGCTGCACAACGGCGGCCATCGGCGCCTTCAGGCCCTTGATACGTCCGTGCGGAATGGCCACGCCATGGCCGAGGCCGGTGGAACCGAGGCGTTCGCGTGCAAACAGGCTGTCGGTGACCAGCGCGCGGCTCAGGCCGTGCAGGTTCTCGAACAGCAGGCCCGCCTCTTCGAAAGCGCGCTTCTTGCTGGTGGCATCGACGCTCACGAGCACCTGGGCGGCGGGCAGAATGGACGCGAGACGGTTCATAGGGGGAGTGCGAATTATGCACTTTGCAACCGCTGAAACAAGAAGGCCGCCCGATCGGCGGCCTTGTTTCGCAGAGAACGGTGCGCGGCCACAACGGCCCGCACCGTGTGGCTTCACATCAGGCGCTTGGGCGCGCCGTGGTGGTGGTTCTGGATGCGGTCCTTGTGGCGAACCACCTGGCGATCGAGCTTGTCCACGAGTTCATCGACGGCTGCATAGAGATCGGCATGGGCGCACTCGGCGAACATGTCGCTGCCCTTCACATGGATATTGCATTCGGCGCGCTGTCGATTTTGCTTCTCCTTCTGCTTCTCGACCGTGAGCAACACCTTCACATCGACGACCTGGTCGAAATGTCGGGTGATGCGGTCGAGCTTGGTGGTGACATAACTGCGTAGAGCCGGAGTCACCTCGAGATGGTGGCCGCTGATCGTCAAGTTCATGTAGATCCTCCTGTTGCAAGCGTGTTGAAGGTCAATTCACTATGCGCGCGATAAACCCGAATTGCAACCCCTTTCGTCGGGGCAGCCTGCAACAAGGTGCAAGCTCTCCGAGAGACCGATCCGCCAGTGCAAAAACCCTGCCGCAGCATCGGTTTCGTCACTGGGGAGTGCCTGACGGCGGCGGCGGCAAGAGCCTGGCGTCCTGATGCTGCGGTGCCATAATCCGCGCCAGTTCATCACGGAGCCCTGATCCATGGAAACCTACCCTAGTCGGTAGCTTTCGACACCCTGTGTGCATGGGGGGTTGAAAGCGCGCCCCACCCGCCAGACCAAGAACCACACAGGGATCCGTCATGTTGAACATCTTCTCGCTCGCCAATGGCCGGCTGTTCCAGGAAGAGATCGAATCGCTCGAAGAGCTGTCGAAATTCCAGCCGATCTGGGTCGACCTCGAGGCCCCCACCCTCGAAGAAAAACGCTGGATCAAGCAGTACTACGGCCTGTCCATCCCCGAGGATGCGATGGACGAGGACATCGAGGAATCGGCCCGCTTCTACGAGGAAGACAACGGCGAGCTCCACATCCGCAGCGACTTCCTGATCGCCGACGACGCCGACCCGCGCACCGTGCGCGTGGCCTTCATCCTGAACCAGCACAACGCTGAACTCAAGAGCCGCGGCGTGCTGTTCTCGATCCACGACGAGGACGTGCCGGTGTTCCGGCTGCTGCGCATGCGGGCCCGCCGCGCGCCAGGGCTGATCGAGGACGCGAAGGAAGTGCTGCTCAAGCTGTTCGATGCCGACGCCGAGTACTCGGCCGACACGCTCGAAGGCATCTATGTCGAGCTGGAGAAGGTCAGCACCCAGGTGCTGGCCGGCGACGTGACCGACAACCTGGCCGGCGAAGTGCTGGGCGCCATCGCGCGGCACGAAGACTTGAACGGCCGCATCCGCCGCAACATGATGGACACGCGCCGTGCGGTCAGCTTCATGATGCGCAGCCGCATGCTCAACGCCGAGCAGTTCGAGGAGGCGCGGCAGATCCTGCGCGACATCGAGTCGCTGGACAACCACACGGCCTTCCTGTTCGACAAGATCAACTTTTTGATGGATGCGACCGTCGGTTTCATCAACATCAACCAGAACAAGATCATCAAGATCTTCTCGGTCGCCAGCGTCGCGCTGCTGCCGCCCACGCTGATCGCCAGCATCTACGGCATGAACTTCAAGGCCATGCCGGAGCTGGACTGGTCGCTGGGTTATCCGTACGCCATCGCATTGATGGTGGCCAGCGCGCTCGTACCGATGTGGTACTTCCGCAAGCGCGGCTGGCTGAAATAGCTCGCCCCCAGTCTTCGCGCACTGCGTGTCGCTTCGCCAACCCCCTACCGGGGGCAACATCAGCAGCCCGGCAAAGCCGGTTCCGCGATGTTCTGGAATTGGCCGTTCGTGCGCTGTCGCCGTTGGCGATACGGACCGCTGCGTGGTTCAGGCCGCAACGGGCGCGGGCATCTGAGGCGTCAGGCCGTAGCGCTGCATCGTGGCCATCAGCTTCGCGCGGTCGGGCGGGCTGCCGGCGTTGATGACGGCGGCCACTTCGCGGAAGTAGGCGGCGCCGATGTCCGGGGTATTGACGACGATGGCCCGGGCCATCACCGCGTGCGGATTGGAAAAACCATGCGGCACGCCGGGCGGCGTGGCCATCGAATCGCCGGGGCGCAGGTCACGCGTCTCGCTGCCGACCGTGAAGCGCAGCGTGCCTTCGATCACGTAGACCAGCTCTTCATTGGCGATATGGCTGTGCGCCGGCGGGACGTTGGAGCCCGGCGGCACGGACAGCTCGAAACAGCCCATCCGGCAGAGGTCGCTGGCTTCCTGCCGGTAGCGGATCTCGAGCTGCCCCACACGGATGACTTCGGGCTGCGTGGGGTCGGCGTGGACGGTCATGGCGCACTCCTTGGCATGTAAAGTCGCTTTGCGCGACTGTACTCGGAGGCCGCTTCAGAAGAAGTGGCGGATGCCCACTTCGTAGCCGTCAGATTTCCCGCCCAAGGTCGTGCCGGTCGCAGTCAGCCCCTGTACGCCGATCGACCGTTGTGCGCCGGCCTTGTTGCTGATGCGGGCCACGGTGCCGTAGACCTGGGTACGCCGCGACAGGTTGTAGCCGAAGCCGAGCGCGAACTTGTTCCAGTCGGCATTGCTGTTGGCGGTGTCGTAGTGGCTGACCTGGGCCTTGAGTTCGGTAACGCCTACCGGTGCGACCAGGCCGAGCTGCAGCGCGCTGATCTTCGTCGTGTCGGTCCGCTCCACGGCCCACAGCAGCGACGGCCGGACCACGCCGAAATCGTAGATCGCACCCAGGTTGTGGATGCGCACGTCCTGTGCCGGCGCGGCGCCGTCGAGCTTGCCGGCGGCCAGCGCCACGTGGACCGGCCCCTGGCGGTAGCCGGTCCGTGCACCCGTGTACTTGCCCTGGCGCACCGTCGTCGGCACCGCGTTCTGGTCGACGAACACGTGCTGGACCTGGCCGTAGAAGCCGCCCAGCCCGCCCGGCAGGAAGTAGCTCACCGAGCGGCTGACCTGGATCGGCGCACCCAGCATGATGAACGACATCGTGCCGCCGACACCGTTGGTCAGGAACGGATCGAAGATCAGGGTGTTGAGGAAGGTCGCGGCATCGTCGCGGCCGACGCGGATCTCGCCCAGTGCGTTCGACAGGCTGACGGTCGATCGGCGGTTGAACCCGAGATAACCGCCGGATTTGCCGGCGCCGGTGTCGACGTCGAGCCCCGCCTCCAGCCAGAAGCTGGCCGACAGTCCGCCGCCCATATCCTCGGTGCCGCGAAAGCCGAAGCGGCTGATGTTGGCGCCGCCCGTCGAGATGCCCGTCTTCGACACCCCGGTGCCGGTCAGGTGCGCGACGCCCGCGTCCACCACGCCGAACAGCGTGACGGACGATTGCGCCTGCACGCAGCCGGCCGCGGCGAGCAGGGCTGCCGCGATTGCATGTTTCTGTTGCATGGAACTCCCCCGGTCCGCACGATGGCGGAACCCCTTTCAAGCTCAAGTCATACGGGACGGTTTCGCTGCGCCGAAGATGCGGCGCCGCGCCCCACCATCCCAGAGGGTCAGAGATCGAGCGTCAGCGACGGGCTCTTGCAGCCCGACACGCACAGCATCATCACGTTGTTGGCAGCCCGCTCCTTGGCAGACAGGATCGAGTCGCGGTGGTCGGGCTCGCCGTCCATCACCCGCGTCTCGCACGATCCGCAGACGCCCTCGCAGCAGCTGTACGGCACGTCGATGCCGGCCTCGAGCAAGGTGTCGAGCAGCGACTTCGCAGGCGTCACCGTGATCGACTTCGCGCTGCGGTGCAGCTGCACGGTGTAGGTCGTCCGGGCGTCGGCCGCGGCCGCCACCTCGACCGCGGCGAAACGCTCGATGTGGGCGTTGGTGTGCTGCAGCTCGGCGCAGATCTTCTCGAACGCGTCGAGCATCACCGACGGACCGCAGGCGTAGTAGTGCGTCTGCGCATCGGGCTGGCGCAGCGACAGCAGCGCCTTCAGGTCGGGCGGGCCGCCGGCCTCGTCGTCCAGGTGCAGGCGCAGCGGCATGCCCAGCGCCTGCAGCTCGGCGATGAACGCAGCCCCGGCGCGCGTGCGGGCGAAGTACATCACCTCGAACGAACGGCCCATCGCCGACAGGTGCCGCGCCATGCACAGGATCGGCGTGACACCGATGCCGCCGGCGATCAGCACGCTGTGCCCAGCCTGCGCATGCAGCGGGAAATTGTTGTGCGGCGCCGAGATCGTGAGCGGCATGCCCACCCGCAACTGCTCGTGCACGCAGCGCGAGCCACCGCGGCTGGCGCGGTCGCGCAGCACGCCCACCACGTAGCGGCCCTTGTCCGCACTGTCGTTGCACAGCGAGTAGCTGCGCTGCATGCCGTTGGGCAGATGCAGGTCGATGTGCGCGCCCGCGGTGAACGGCGGAAAGTCGCTGCCGGCGGCGGGGCGCAGTTCGACGCTGATCACATCGCTGGCTTCGTAGCGCAGCGTGTGGACGAAGGCATTCAGGGACGTGGACATGGTCTGGGGCCTGTCGTGGCGAAAAGGGTTCAGGCCGGCACGCCGGTCTTGGCAGCGGTGGACCCCGCGGGCGCGGCGGCGGCTTCGATCTGCTCCTTCGCCAGGTTGCGCAGGTGCCGGCGCAGGCGCACCAGGCCCATGTCGTGCTGGTACAGGTTCTCGCGCCGGTTGGCGTCGGGCTCCATCTGCTCGAGCATCACGCGGTCCTGCTCCAGCACCGCCCAGTGGCGCGCCTCCAGGCGGTTGCGGTACAGGAAGCGCCAGGTGTCGCGCTGCCACGACGACACCTTGCGGCAGCGCCAGAAGAAGTTGGCGCTCAGGCCGTCCGCCATCGGCGTGGCGCACGCGACGATCGCGAAGTTGCCGCCGGGGCCGCCCGTCTTCGGGTACGGGATCTCCAGCCGCATCCAGTGCGCGTCGGTGCTGCCCCATTCGGTCCAGTCGAAGTTGACGCCGCGCTGGCCGGTCTTCTCGAACACGAAGCCGGTGTCCGTCGCGCGGATCTGGAACGCCGCCGTGTTGTCGCCCTCGGCCATCGAGTGCGACTGCTTGTGCAGGAAGGTGCCGTGCATCGGGTCCATCACGTTGTCCACCGAGTAGCGGTAGTCGGCCTTCCACTCGACGTAGCAGAGAAAGTGCGAGTAGTCGGGCGAGCTGAGTTCCTCGGGCATCCGCAGCGGCGGCACGGTATCGACGTTCACGTCGCTGTTGTAGAGGAACACCGCGCCGAAGGCCTCCTGCACATGGAAGGCCAGCGCGGCACGCGCGCCTTCGAGCTTGCAGCCGGGGCTGCCGGGCACCTTGGTCACGGTGCCGTCGGCCCGCACCTCGACGCCGTGGTATGGGCAGGCCAGCCGGTCGCCGAGCAGCACGCCCTGCGACAGCGGCGCGCCGCGGTGCGGGCAGTGGTCTTCCAGCGCATGCAGCTGGCCGGCGGCATCGCGCCACAGCGCGATCTTCTTGCCGAGCCGGCGCAGCGAGATCGGCCGCTCGCCGACGAGGCCGGACGGGCAGATCGGATACCAGAGGTTCTTCAACCCGTCCTTCAACACGGCGTCGACGGGATCCTGTGCAAATGAAATGGTCTGCATATCGCCTCCTGCGTGGGTTCAGTTGCCGAGCCGGGCCATCAGGGCCTGGAAGCTCTGTTCGGTCCAGAGCTCACCGTTCTCGCTGGACGGCCCGGTGCGGTTCAGGCTGGCCACCAGTTCGGGCAGCGTGTGGGCGCCCGCGCCGAAGGCGCGTTCGATCGCGTCGCCCAGCAGGTCTTCGAAGGTGGTCGGCGCGCGCCGGCGGGCCTGGTGGGGCTCGAGAATGCGGTCGGTCTGCATCGTGTGTCTCCTTTGGGGTTCAGTCGGCCTGGATGCCGAAGTCCTTGATGATCTTGCCGAAGCGGTTCAGGTCCGCCGCGTTGGCGTGGGCCAGCTGCGCCGCATCGCCGCCGCCCGGCAGTGCACCGAACACGGCCATCTTGGCCACCACGTCCGGCATCTTCAGGATCTCGTTGAGCTGCGTATTCAGCGTCTTCGCGATGTCGGCCGGCAGGCCCCTGGGGCCGAACAGGCCCTGCCAGGCGCCGACCTCGGCGTCCTTGTAGCCCAGCTCGGCCAGCGTCGGCACGTTGGGCGCCAGCGGCGAGCGTTTCGCGTCGGCCACCGCCATCACCGTGACCTTGCCGGTCGGCACGTGCGGCGCCACCGGGCCGAGCGTGATGAAGGTCATCGGCACGTGGCCGCCGATCAGGTCGTTCACCGCCGGCGCCACGCCCTTGTACGGCACATGCGAGATCTTCACGCCGGCCGACTTGTCGAACATCTCGCCGAGGATGTGCATCGGCGAGCCGTTGCCCGGGCTCGCGTACGACAGCTCCCTGGTCTTCGACAGGGCCACCAGTTCCTTCAGGTCCTTGGCGCCGGTGGCCGTGCTGGCGACGACGAACAGCGGTTGCAGGCCGGTCTGCACGATCGGCGTGAAGCCGTTCAGCACGTCGTAGCCGGAGCCTGCCCCGGTCTTCAGCACCAGCTGCGCGATCGAGAACGTGCTGGGCGCCAGCAGCAGCGTGTAACCATCGGGTGCCGCCTTCGACACGTAGGCGCTGCCGATGGTGCCGCTGGCACCGGGCCGGTTGTCCACGACCACCGGCTGGCCCAGGCGCTGGGTCAGCTTCTCGGCATAGAGCCGCGCCATCGCATCGGTGTCGCCGCCGGCCGGGTAGGCCACGACGATGGTGATGGGCTTGCTCGGGTAGCCCTGGGCGAGGGCGCTGCCGATCGACAGCGTGGCGGCCAGGGCGGCAGCGACGGCGATGGCCTTGCGGCGGTGGAACTGCATGGCAAAGTCTTTCAAGGTGGAGTGGCGTGGCGCAGGCGTTGTCCCCCGCCTGCGTGTCGACGGTTATTGCGCTTCGATCTTGCGGCTCTTGATGATGGGAGCCCAGGTGGCGGTTTCCTTGCGGATCAGGTCGCCGAAGCCGGCGCCGGTGACGATCCACACGTTGAGCCCCTGCTTCTCGAGCTGGGCCCTCGTCGCGGCCGAGCCGAAGATCTGCTCGATGTCGCGGCCCAGCTGCGCCAGCACCGCATCGGGCGTGCCCTTGGGCGCCATCACGCCGTACCACGAGGTCACGGCGACGCCGGGCACACCGGCCTCGGCCAGCGTCGGCACGTCGGGCAGGGCCGGCGTGCGGGTCGGGTCGGTCACCGCCAGCGGGCGCAGCTTGCCGGTCTGGATGTGCGGCAGCAGCGTGGGCAGGTTGCCGATGATCATCGGCACGTTGCCGCCCAACACGTCGTTCAGGCCGGGCGGCGTGCCCTTGTACGCGATGTGCAGGATGTCGGCGCCGCTCTGCTGGCGGAACAGCTCACCGGCCAGGTGCAGGCCGCTGCCGACGCCGGGCGATGCGTAGCTCACGGTGTCGGGCTTGGCCTTGGACAAGGCCACCAGTTCCGCGATGTTCTTCACCGGAACGCCCGGGTTGACCGCAATCACGTTCGCCGCCTTGGCGATCGACGCGACGGGGGCGAAGTCGGCGTCGACGTTGTAGCCCAGCTTGGGCATCAGCGTCGGGTTGATGGTCAGGTTGCCGGCCGGCACGACCAGCAGCGTGTGGCCGTTGGGCGCGGCGCGCTTGGCCAGGTCGATGCCGATGTTGCCGTTGGCCCCGGTGCGGTTGTCCACCACCGCCGCCTGCTTGTAGCGCTCGGTCAGGCCGGTCGCGAGCATGCGGGCCAGCGTGTCGATCGGCCCGCCCGGCGGGAACGGCGCGACGACCGCGAACGGCGCGGACGCCAGCGCCCGTTCGGCTTCGCTGCCCTGGGCCCGGGCGGTGGTCCACTGCGCCAGGCTGGCAACGGCGATCAACGCGGCGAGAAGAGTCTTGTGCATGGTGTCGGGCTTTCGAAAAAAACGGTGGCGTGGAAGGAGCTGGCCCCAGCCCTAGGCGGCGACGCCGGCAGGCTCCCCGAGGGGCACCGCCCAGGCGTCGTAGCCGTAGACCCAGTCGGCGTTGCCGCCGGCGCGCAGCCAGTTGTTGCCGCGCGAGCCGACCTGGATCTGGCTCGCACGCGTCATGCGCATGGCTTCGTAGCGAGCAAGGGCCGTGCCGACGTGGTCGGGGCTCTCGACCGCGGCCAGGCAACGCGCCAGCACCACGCCGTCCTCGATGGCCATGCCCGCGCCCTGCGCCATGAAGGGCATCATCGGGTGGCAGGCATCGCCCACCAGCGTCAGGCGGTCGGTCGACCAGCGGGTCAGCGGGTCGCGTTCGTACAGCGCGGTCTTCAGCACCGTGTCGCAGGCGTCGAGCAGCGCGCGGGCATCGGCATGGAAACCGGCGTAGAAGCCGCGCAGTTCGTCCACGCTGCCCGGCGTGGTCCACGATTCCTCGTGCCAGCTGTCCTGGGCCGTGGTCGCGAAGATGAAGGTGTCGCGCCCCTGGTTCAGCGGGAAGGTCACGATCTGGCTCTCCGGCGTCGGGCCCCACCACTTCGTGAACGCCTGGATGTCGGGCACGTGTCGCACGCGCTCGGTCGGCACCACGGCGCGGAACGCCACGACGCCGGTGAAGCGCGGGCTCTCGGCGCCGAACATCGCATTGCGCACCACCGAGTGGATGCCGTCCGCGCCGACCAGCACGTCGAGCTGGCGCGCTTCGCTCTCGTCGCCGAAGCGGATCGACGCGCCGTCCGCATCCGCGCCGATGGCCTGGGCACGCTTGCCGAACAGCACGCGCGACGCGGGGAACGCATCGGCCAGCGCCGCCAGCAGGTCGGCGCGGTGGATGGTCAGTTGCGGCGCGCCGTACTTGCGTTCGGCCTCGTCGCCCATCACCAGGCGCGAGGTCTCTTCGCCGCTGTCCCAGGTGCGGCTGATGCGGTGCGTGGGCCGGGCCGCCGAGGCGCGGGCGGCCTGCGCGATGCCCTCGCCCAGGCCGTCGAGCGCCCGCACGGCATTGGGCGTGAGGTTGATGTCGGCGCCGACGCGCAGGAACTGCCGGCTCTGCTCGAACACCAGCACGTCATGGCCTGCCGCGTGCAATGCGTTGGCCGCGGCCAGGCCGCCGATGCCGGCGCCGACGATTCCGATCTTCAGGGGATGCATGGCCGTCTCTCTTTCAGTGCTTCTTGTCGGTGATGAACTTGCCCGACACCTCGGCGCCGCGCTGGCGCCGCGTGTGGCCATCGAGGCCGCCGTCCACCGCCCATTCGGCGAAGACGGTCGGGCCGGGCTCGAAGTCGCGCGGCTGCCAGTCGGCGGTGAGCTGGTCTTCGTCGGCGTAGTACTCCACCAGCGCGCCGGCCGGGTTCTTGAAGTACCAGAAGTAGGCCGACGAGATCGGGTGCCGGCCCGGGCCGAGCTGGGTCTCCCAGCCGCAGCGCGAGATGTGCAGGCCGCCGCCGAACACTTCGTGGATGTCGCGCACGGTGAAGGCCACGTGGTTCAGGCCCGCGTCGCCCTGCGGGCGCTGCAGCAGGAACAGGTCGTGGTGGCCGCCATCGGGTGCGCAGCGCAGGAACGCGCCGCGTCCGGGGTAGCGGTCCGATGCGGCGAAGCCGAAGTGTTCGACGTAGAACTTCTCGCAGGCCACCACGTCCTTCACGAAGAACACCACGTGGCCGACCTCGATCGGCGTGGCGCGTTCGTAGGCCGGGCTGGCCTGGTTGATGCGGTCCTTGCGGCTCCAGGTGTTGTAGGCGGCCGATGCCACCTCGACGGCACGCTTGCGCGTGACCTGCAGCCGCACCGAGAGGCCGTTCGGGTCGGTGCAGCCGATGCGCCCGTCATCCTGCACGAAGCTTGGCAGCGCACGGATGCTGTCGGCATAGCGCGCCAGGTCGGCCGGGCTTTCGACACCCCACACCACTTGCAGCAGCGTCGGGCCACTTTCCATCGCGGCCGGCAGCCCGGCGCGGGTGCTCGCCGCCACGTTCACGCGGCAGCCGTTCAGTGTCTCGAACACCAGCAGGTCTGCGGCCTCCTCGACCAGGTGCAGGCCCCAGTCGAGGAAGAAGCGGCGGCAGGTCGGCAGGTCGTCCGCGCCGTAGGTGATTTCGTCGATGCCCAGTACGCTCATGGTGGTCTATCCAAATATTTGAAAATCATTCACCACGGAGTGATGCCGGAAAACCGACGCGGCGAAATGCCAGAAACACCGCGGAACCGGCTTTGCCGGGCCGCAGGTGTTGCCCCCTTGCAAAGGGGGTTGGCGAAGCGACACGCAGTGCGCGCAGACTGGGGGATGTCATCATTCCGCCCACGCGAGGGGCTGTTCGTTGAGACCCCAGTACATCGCCTTCTGCTCCATGTACTGCAGGATGCCGAGCCGGCCCTTCTCGCGGCCCAGGCCGCTGTCGCGCCAGCCGCCGAAGGGCGTGGAGATCGAGAACTGCTTGTAGGTGTTGATCCACACGGTGCCGGCCTGCACCGCGCGGCCGATGCGCCAGGCGGCCTTGTAGTCGCGCGTCCAGATGCCGGCGGCCAGCGCGTAGACGCTGTCGTTGGCCTGGGCCAGCAGATCGTCCTCGTCGTCGAAGGGCATCGCCACCAGCACCGGGCCGAAGATCTCCTGCTGGCAGATCTGGTCGCTGTTCTTCAGGCCTTCGAGGATCGTCGGCCGATAGAAGTAGCCGCGGTCGTACAGGCCGCCCTGGGGCCGCGCGCCGCCGGTGCGGATGCTGGCGCCTTCGGACAGGCCGAGCTGCACGTACTGCTCGATCGACTCGCGGTGCTTCGCCGTGATCAGCGGGCCCATCTGCGTGCGCTCGTCGGCCGGGTCGCCCACGCGCAGCGCCGCGGCCTTGGCGCTGAGCCGGTCCATGAACTCGGCGTACAGCGCGCGCGCCACGAACAGGCGCGAGCCGGCAATGCACGATTCGCCCGACGAGCTGAAGATGCCGTACAGCACGCCGTTCACCGCATGGTCCAGATCGGCATCGGCCAGCACCATCGTGGCCGACTTGCCGCCCAGCTCCAGCGACACCGGCATCATCTTGTCGGCGGCAATATGGGCGATGTGTTTGCCGGTGGTGGTGCCGCCGGTGAACGACACACGCCGGACCAGCGGGTGCTTGGTGATGGCGTCGCCGATCACCGAGCCCTTGCCTGGCAGCACGCTCAGCATGCCCCTGGGGATGCCGGCTTCCTCGCAGATGGCGGCCAGCGCCAGCGCCATCAGCGGCGTGACCTCGGCCGGCTTCACGACCACGGCATTGCCGGCGGCCAGTGCCGGCGCGATCTTCTGCGCTTCGCTGGCGATCGGCGAGTTCCACGGCGTGATCGCCGCGACCACACCCATCGGCTCGTGCACGCTCATCGTCATGAAGTCGCCGCGCGAGGGCGTGAGGGTCTCCTCCAGCGTCTCGCAAGCGGCGGCGAAGAACTGGAACGTGCCGGCCGCGCTGGCCACCAGGTTGCGCGTCTCGCTGATCGGCTTGCCGTTGTCCTGCCGCTGGCGCTGCGCCAGCGCCTCACCGCGCTCGCGGATGATGGCCGCCACGCGGTGCAGCACGGCCGCGCGTTCGTGCGGTTTGCGCCGGGCCCAGCCACTGGTGCGGAACGCGTGGTCGGCGCCGACGATGGCCTCGTCCACGTCGGCCAGGCTGGGCGCACGCAGGCGTGCGACCGGTTCGCCGGTGGCGGGGTAGAGGCTGGCGTATTCGTCCCCGCCGCCCAGGCGCATCTGGCCGGCGATGTTGATGGGGAGCAGGGTGTCGGTGGTCACGGTCGGTATCCTCAGATCGCGATGGCACGGGCGCGGTTGGTCAGCGCGCGTACCACGCTGTAGACGGTCAGCGCCGAGGTCTTGGGGTTGGCCGGCAAAGGCTTGCCGCGCATCGTCAATTCGAACTGGCCGAAGGCACCGCGCGCGGCGACGTGGTGCACGTTCTCGGTGACGCCCGGGTCGGCATAGAGCTGCACGCCGGTCAGGTCCAGGCCCAGGCCGGCCAGCGACAGCGTGGCCGCGACGTTGGCGTTCTTCGGGTAGAGCCGGGCCGCTTCGCGCGCGCTGCCTTGGAAGATCAGCCGGGCTTCGGTCAGCGCGGCGAGGTCGCACAACGCATCGGCCGGCGTGCCCTTCCAGGCCAGCGGCGGCTTGCGGCCGGTGTAAACCACGGCGTCGAGCCCGCCCACCTTGGCCGCGGCCAGCGCGTCGATACCGCCGATGGCGCCCGACAGCAGCTGCACCTGGGTGCCGCCGCGGCGGGCCGCGTCTTCCAGCCGCTCGACCATGCCCGGCGCACTGAGCGCACCGACCGAGGCGACCACGCAGGGAATGCCACGCGCCAGGGCCGGCAGCACGTGCTGTTCGATCGCGCTGTGGCCGGCGCATTCGACCAGCAGGTCGGGTGCCCGCGCGGCAGTGTCGAGCTGCTCGGCGATGCGCGCGCCCGGGGCCCAACGCGTCACCGTCGACAGCGTCTGCGCACGCGCGCCGGGACTGGTGACGACGCAATCGAACACCACGTCGGGGTCACCGTGCAGCAGCTCCAGCACACCGGCGCCGATGGCGCCGCAGCCGACCAGGGTCACACGCAACATGGCCGGTCGTCCTCAGGCTGCGGCCACGGCGGCCGGCTTGGTCGGAGGCCCGGCGAACGCGGTCTTGAACGCGCCGATCGAACGCATGTCGATCTCCAGGATGAACGGCCCGGTCACCGACAGCGCCTTGTCGAGCGCGGCCGGCAGCGTGGCCAGGTCGCTGACGCGCACGTGGCCCAGCTTCAGTGCCGCGCTCAGCTGTGCGTAGTCGGGCGTGTGCAGCTCCACATAGGCGCGGCGGCCGCCGTACTGCGCGTCCTGGATGTTCTGGATCACGCCATAGCGCTGGTCGTTCATCAGCACGTAGACCACGTTGGCCTTTTCCTGCACCGCGGTGGCGAGCTCGCCCAGGTTCAGGATGAAGCCGCCGTCGCCCGACAGGCAGAAGGTCTTGCGCTCCGGCGCGTGCACCGCGGCGGCGACCGCCGCACCGATGCTCATCGACAGGCCCAGCCCGATGCCGCCGCCCATCGCGTGCACGCCGGCACGCGGGTCGAAGATCTGCAGCTGGCGGTTGCCCCAGGTGCTGTTGGACACGGTCACGTCGCGCACCCAGTTGAAGTTGCGGCCGGCCGCCTGCTGCAGCTGCGCGACCAGGGCCGCGTAGGGGCCGAGGCCGTCGAGCAGGATCTTCTCGGCCGCGAGCTTGGCCTGGCGCAGGTCGCCGAGGAAGGCAGGGTCGGTCTTCAGCCGGCCTTCGAGCCGGTCGGCCAGGCCGTCCAGTGCCAGCGCCGAGTCGCCACAGACAAAGGCGTCCGTGGTGTAGCAGCGGCCTTCCATCGCCGCGTCGGCATCGATGCGGTACAGCGGCTGCGGCAGCTTCAGTTCGTACTTCAGCGTCTCGTTGCCGCGCAGGCGCGAGCCGACCACCAGCATCGCATCGCAGGTCTGGTAGAAGTTCTCGACCGGCTTGTGCAGGTTGTAGGCGCCGAGCGAACGCGTGTCGTCCTCGGGCACGGTGCCGCGGCCCTGCGTGGTGCTGACCACGCCGAAGCCCAGCGCCATCAGGCGGGCCACCGCGGCACCGGCATGGCGTGCACCGCCGCCGATCCACAGCAGCGGACGTCTGGCCTGCGCGAGCCGGTCGGCCAGGGCGTCGAGCGCGGCGGCCGACGGCACCGGCACGGCGATCGGCAGCGGCTGCAGGTCGGCCGGCACATGGATCATCGCGGCCTGGATGTCGATCGGGATCTCGACGCTGACCGGACCCGTCGGCGCCGTCAGCGCGCAGGCCACGGCCTGGCGTAGCGTGCTGATCGCGGTCTCGACGCTGCGCACGCGGAACGCGGCCTTGGACACCGACTTCAGCATCGTCAGCTGATCCGGCGCCTCGTGGATGTACGACAGGTTCTTCTCGATGTACTGCGACTCGATCTGGCCGGTGATGTGCAGCAGCGGTGTGCCCGCCGTCAGCGCCTCGACCATCGCACCGGCGGCATTGCCGGCGGCGGTGCCGGTGCTGGTCAGGCACACGCCCAGGCTCGCGGTGGTGCGCGCATAGGCATCGGCCATGCTGGTGCCGCCGGCCTCGCCGCGCGCCATCACGAAGCGGATCCGGCCGCGCTCGGCGAAGGCGTCGAGGATCGGCATGTTGTGGATCGAGATCACGCCGAACGCAGCCTGGACACCGCAGTTCTCCAGGAACATCGCGATGGCGGCGCCTACCGTGGTTTGGTTGTTGTCAGGCATGGGTGGAAAGTCCTCCGGAGACATCGATGTGGCTGCCGGTCGTGTACGACGACAGGGGTGTGGCGAGAAAGAAGATGGCGCGGGCGGCTTCCTGCGGCAGGCCCAGGCGGCCCAGCGGAATGCGCTTGCGCGCGGCGAGTTCGCCGGTCCAGGCGGCCCAGTCCTGCGACGGGTTGTCGCGCGTGGCGAAGCGGCGGCGCCATTGGCCCGACTCGATGAGCCCGACCAGGATGCCGTTGACCCGCACGCCCATCGGCGCGAACTCGGTGGCCATCGAACGCACCAGGTTCTTGAGGCCGGCGCGCGCCGCCGAGGTGGCGACCATGTGCGGCTCGGGCTGGGACGCCAGCAGCGAGTTGACGCAGACGATCGCGCCCTGGCCGCCCTGGCGCAGTTGCGGCAGGAAGGCGCGGGTCGGGTGGATCACCGAGAAGAACTTCAGGTGCAGCTCTTCGGTCCAGGCGCTGTCGGCGGTGTCGGCGAAGGTCGACACGCGGCCCTGGCCGGCGTTGTTCACGAGCATCGTGGCGGCGCCCAGCGCGCGCTCGCTGTCGGCGGCGAAGCGCTGCACGTCGCCCGCTTCGAGCACGTTGCAGCGCGCGGCGAACAGCTTCGCCGGATCGAGCTGTGGCAGCTTGGCGCGCAGCGCGGCTTCGGCATCGCGCAGCCGCTTCTCGTCGCGGCCGCAGAAGGCCACGGCGGCGCCGCTCTGCAGCAGCAGCTCGACGGTCGCCAGGCCGATGCCGGACGAGCCGCCCGTGACGACGGCGACGGACGCGCTGAGGTCGATCAGGTGCATGGCAGGCTCCGGGACTTCAACGCGCACGCAGCGGCACGACGTTCTCGTCGGCGCGGCGCGGCTGGTAGTTGAGCAGGCCCGACAGATCGTCGGCCGAAGCGCGCACGCGCGCCACCAGCTCGTCGATGCGGTCGCTGTCGATGTGGGCCGAGGGAATGGTCGCGCCCAGCGCGGCGATGATGTGGCCGGTGGCGTCGCGCACCGGCGCGGCCACGGTGGAGATGCTGGCCTCGAAGAAACCTTCGCTCAGCACGTAGCCGCGGCGGCGGTCGACCTCGACCATGTCGAACAGCTCCAGCACCGTCTTGGGCGTGCTGTCGGAGAACACTTCGAGATGGTCCTCGGGGTAGAGCGCGCGCAGCTCGGGCAGCGTCAGGTCTTCGAGCAGCACACGGCCCAGCACCGTGGCATGCGCCGGCAGCCGCGTGCCGATGCGCACCGCGCTGGCAAAAGGCGTGGGCGGCGAGACCTTGGCCACGTAGACGATGGAGCGGCCATCGCGCACGACCAGGTGCACGGGGTAACGGATCTCGTCGCACAGGCGTGCGATCACCGGCTGGCCCAGCTCGGTCAGCTCCAGCGACGACAGGTATTCGAAGCCCAGGCGCAGCACGGCCAGGCCCAACTGGTAGTCGTTGCCATTGCCGACGCGCTCGATGAAACCCATGCTCTCCAGTGTGTTCAGCAGGCGGAACACGGTCGAGCGCGGCAGGTCGAGCCGGCGCGCGAGTTCGGGGGCGCCGAGGGTGCGGCTGTCGCGGCTGAACTCGCCGAGAAGGCGCAGGCCGCGTTCGAGCGCGGGAACGATGTACTTGTCGTTGCCGGCGTCGTCGGCTGGGATGTCAGGCATGGGTGTCTCCTCCATGGGGGGTGGTTCTGCGCAGGGCGCCGGCGATCAGCGCGGCGACCGCATCGGGTTGCTCCGCCGGGCTGGCATGGCCGGCGTCGGCGATCAGGTGGAATGGCGCGCCGAAGCTTGCGGCCCAGCCGCGGCAGGCGTCCGGCGGCGTGACGACGTCGGCCGCGCCGCAGAACACCTCGACCGGTGCGGCCGGGTGCGGGGCCGCGCCCAGGTCGCTGCCGCACAGCAGCTCCACGGCCTGCAGGTAGCCGGGCGCCTGCAGGCGCGCTGCGTTCCAGCGCACCCAGGCCCGTGCGGTGGCGGAGGCGGCGGGCGACAGCAGGCGGTCGGGGATGCGCGCGGCGATGCCGGCCACGCCCAGGCTCGCCAGCGCGGCACCACGCTCGCTGCGCACACGCTCGCTGGCCGCGGCCTGGCCGGCGCCGCCGTAACCGCCGGCCGGGCTGATCAGCACGAGGCGGGCCACGCGGTGGCGGCCGGGCCCGCGGGCGTGGGCGCAGGCCATCAGCGCGCCCAGCGAGTGGGCCACCAGCACGCAGCGGCCGATGTCCATCGCGGCAAGCATGTGCTCCAGCCGATCGGCATAGTCGGCATCGCGCGGCGCGGCATCGGGCAGCGGTGTCGACGCGCCGTAACCCGGGGCGTCCCAGGCCAGCACGTGGTGGTGGCGGCCCAGCTGCAATGCCGGCTGCAGCCACGAGGCCGCGCCCGAGCTGATGCCGTGCAGCAGCACCACCGCAGGTGCATCGCTCTGCACGCCGCACACGCGCACCGCGACCTGCGCACCCGACGGCAGCGCCACCCGACGCTCGGCGAACGTGTGCACGAGCGCCGCCTGCAGCGGCTGCAGCAGCGTCTCGTCGTCAGAATGGTGGACGGCGTGCATGGCGGGTGGACCGATGGGCAGCGGCGCGCCTACTTGGCGCGCTTGATCGCAGCCAGCGGGTGGTCGGCCGGGTAGGTCGGCGTGATCGGCTTCTTCGCACCGAGCATCACGCACATCAGCGCGTCTTCGTCGCCGATGTTGATCTCTTCGCGGTAGACACCGGGCGGCACCGAGATCACGTCGCGGTCGGTCAGGATGGTCTCGTAGCGCTCGCCGTCCTTCTCGATCACGACCTTGAGCTTGCCGCGCATCAGGAAGAACACTTCCTCGACGTCGGTGTGCAGGTGCGGCGGGCCTTCGTGGCCGGCCGGGATGATCATCGTCGAGAAGGTGAAGTGTTCGGACGGGATGGTGTTGGCGTCGGCCGCGACGCCGGTGCCACCGGTGCCGATGTAGCGCATCTGGCCACGGCGGAACTTGGGGTCGAAGTCGGCCTGGAACTTCAGTGCGTCGAAGTCGTACTTGCGGGTGGAGAAACGCGCCACGCGGGTCTCCATCCAGCTGGCCAGGGTCGAGCCTTCGGGCTGGCCCAGCGTGCTGGAGGGTTGTTGGGGTTCGGGCTGGTCGCTCATGGAAATGCTCCTGGGTTAATGCATCACGAAGCCGCCGTTGACGGCGAGCACCTGGCCGGTGACGAACCGGGCCAGATCGGACAAGGCGTAGACGGCCGCACCGCTCACGTCTTCGGGCAACTGCTCGCGCTGCAACGCGCGCTGGTCGATGTAGTGGCGCTGGCGCGCCGCCGGCACGTACTCGGTCGCCTCGACCTTCACCAGGCCGGGGGCGATCGCGTTGACGGTGATCGCGTCGGGGCCGAGTTCACGCGCGAGCGAGTGCGTCATCGCGATCACGGCGCCCTTGCTCGCCACATAGGCCAGCAGGTTGGGCGCGCCCCAGAGCGCGGTGTCGGACGCGAGGTTGACGATGGCGCCGCGCCCGCTGGCCCGCAGCGCGGGGCGGCAGGCGCGTGTCATCAGCCAGGTGCCGCGCACGTTGACGGTCATCACCTGGTCCCACTTGGCGAGTTCGATGTCGTCCAGACCCTTGCCGCCGGAGTCGGTGATGGCGGCGTTGTTGATCAGGCCGTCGAGCCCGCCGAGCACCGCCACGGCACGCTCCGCGCAGGCCTGCACCGAGGCCGGGTCGGCCACGTCGACCGTGAGGCCGGTGGCGTCGTGCCCGGCGGCGCGCAGCGTGGCGGCCGACTGCAGGACCAGCTCTTCGCGCAGATCGGCCAGCACGACACGCGCGCCATGCGCGCACAGCGCCTGCGCGAACGCAAAGCCGAGCCCGCGCGCGGCGCCGGTCACCAGCACGCGACGGCCTGTCAGCAACGGCGTGCTCTGCAGCGGAAATCCGGATGGCGTCATTCGATTCTCTGGAAACATGTTTGATTCATTAGTGAAACTTTAATCTACCAATGAAACGATATGCGAATTATTGCGACTTGCCGAGGACGTGACCAGCAAAATCTGATATCCGAGTTGAAAGCTGGGTTTTGCACCCCCACCGCGCCGTGCGGGAGGCCGCCGCGACCGCCGACCGAGTGGACGCCCCACCGAGTGCGATGCCCTGTGAAAGGACTTGAACGCTGTGCTGGGATGCATCGATCACCTGTTGAGGGTTCGGCGTCACCAGGGGCCGGCCGGGCCGCGCGGCTGCGCAGCCGGGCTTCAGGTCGGCTGCTTCAGGTAGTCGCGCAGCCACTGGCTGCAGTCCTGCGCGCCCTGCACCGGCCACAGCACGTGGACCACAGTGTCGCCGCGGCGGATCTCGATGCAGATGTCGTCGGGCGTGCGGCGCGGTGCGCGGCCGAACCAGCGCGACCACCAGCGCGCGGGGCCGGTATCGATGTGCACCGCCGCAGCGGGCCGGGCCACGGCCGCTGTGGCTGAGGTGGCTACAGCCTGCGACTGGGGCGCGACCGGCGCCGGAGCGACGCCCGCCGTGGAGGTGGGGGCCACGGGGCGGGCCGCCACCGCCGTGGCAGCCACGGGTGGCGCCTGTAAGGGCGCCGGCGCGGGTGCCGTTGCGGCAGGCGCGGCAGGGACCGGTGCCGCGCCGGCCTCTGCCGCCTGCGGCGCGATGCGGGCGACGAGGTGGGTGCAAAACTCATCCCACATGCGGTCGGCCTTGGTCTTCATCACGGTCAGACCGAAGGTGCCGAGACGGCCCAGCACGTCGACCTTGACCTTGATGCGCAGCTCGGTCTGCCCGTCAGGCAACTCGGTCAGGAACACCTCGCTCTGCTGCTTCAGCGAACTCGCGACCGAGGTGTCCTCGCCGGTGCCTTCGCTGCGCAGGTAGTGCGGCGCGCGCTGCTCGACGATGGTGGTCTTGATCTTGAACTTCGCGCTGACGAAGGCGATCTTCACGTGGATCTGCGACACGTATTCGACGTCGCTCACGACCTCGATCGACTGCATGCCGGGCACGCAGCCGCCCATCACCTGCGGGTCGAGCAGCAGCGCCCAGATGCGTGCCGCCGGCGCCGCGACGGTCAGGGTCTTCTCAATTTCCATGCATCTTCTCCGCTGCGTCCAGGATGGACTCGACGATCTGCGTGTAGCCGGTGCAGCGGCACAGGTTGCCGTTCAGACCGTGGCGCACTTCGTCGGCTGTGGGTCGGGGGTTGTGTTTCAGCATCGCGCACGAGGTCATCAGAAAGCCCGGCGTGCAGTAGCCACACTGCAGGCCGCCGCACTGCATGAAGCTCTGCTGCAGCGGGTGCAGCGTCTCGCCGTCGGCCAGGCCTTCGACGGTGGTGATGCTGCGGCCCTGCACCTGCACTGCGAGCATCAGGCAGGACTTGACGACCTCGCCATCGACCAGCACCGAGCAGGCGCCGCAGATGCCGGTCTCGCAGCCGCGCTTGGTGCCGGTCAGGTGCAGGTCGTCGCGCAGGAAGTCGCTGAGCAGGCGCCGCGCCGGCACCTGGTGGTGCACAGTCTCGCCGTTGACGGTGATCTCGATCGCATGTTGGCTCATGCCGTCTCCTCTGTGGGCAACCCGAACAGCTGGGCCAGACTGCGGCGCGCGGCCACGCGCACCATGTCGCGCCGGTAGTCGGCGGCGCCGCGCTGGTCGGACACGGGTTCGATGTCGGCGGCCACCACGTCGGCCACCTCGGCGGCAAGCGCCAGTGTGACGGTGCGGCCCAGCAGCAGGCTCTCGGCACGCCGCAGCCGGGTCGGAATCGGCGTGGAGGCCCCCACGGCCAGGCGTGCTTCGTGGCAGGTGGCGCCGCTGCGGCGCGCCCACAGCGCGACGCTGGCGAGCGGGCGGTGTTCGGCGGCGGTGCGCAGGAAACGCGTGTACACACCACCGGCGTCGGCCGCGGGCGGCGCGATGCGGATCTCGGTCACCAGCTCGTCGGGTTCGAGCGCGGTGGTGTAGTAGTCGACCAGGAACGCCTCGACGCTCAGCACGCGCTCACCGCCGGCGCGGCCCAGTACCACCTGGGCGTCGAGCGCCATCAGGCAACCCGGTGGATCGGTGGCCGGGTCGGCATAACAGAGGTTGCCGCCGATCGTGCCCTGGTTGCGCACCTGCGGGTTGGCCACACGCGCGGCCATGCTGGCCAGCATCGGGTAGTGGGCCAGCACCACGGGCGAGCGCGCGACCTCGGCATGCAGCGTCAGCGCGCCGATGCGCAGGCCCGCCACCGGGTCGAACGTGATGCCACGCAAGCCGTCGATACGACCGAGCGACACCAGATGGGTGGGCGTCAGCATGCGCTGGCGCATGCCGAGCATCAGCGCCGTGCCGCCGGCGATGACGCGGCAGTCGTCGCCCAGCGCGGCCAGCAGGCCGCTGGCCTCGGCCACGGTGGTTGGCTCCAGAAAGTCGAAATCACGCATGGGCTGCGCCCCCCTGGTTCAGGTTCTGCTGGCGCAGCGCGGCCAGGATCTTCTCGGGCGTGATCGGCAGATCGGTGATGCGCACGCCGATCGCGTCGAACACCGCGTTGGCGATGGCCGGCGCACCGGGCAGGATCGCGGTCTCGCTCGCGCCCTTGGCGCCGTAAGGTCCGTTCGGCTCGTTCGACTCGACGAAGCCGCCGCGCAGCAGCGGCACCGCATCGGCGGTGGCCATCGTGTAGTCGGCGAAGTTGCCGTTCATCAGGCGGCCGCCTTCGAGCTGCAGCTGCTCGTACAGCGTCCAGCCGATCGCCTGCACCGTGGCCCCGTTGGTCTGGCCATGGATCGCGATCGGGTTGAGTGCCTTGCCGCAATCGTCGGCCACGTAGCTGTCGACCACGGTCACGCGGCCGGTGGCGGTGTCGACCTCGACCTCGACCGCCTGCGCCGCGAACGAATAGGCCGGCGCGATGTTGCCGTAGACCTGGTCGTCGTGCATCTGGGTCTGCGCGTCCCAGCTGGCGCTGACGTGGATGGCCTCGCCGCCGTGGCGCCAGATGTGCTGGCGCGCCAGCTCGGCCAGGCCCAGGCTGCGGTCGGTGCCGCGCACGCGGACCTTGCCGTCGACCAGCTCCAGGTCTTCGGTACGCACCTCGAGCAGCACGGCCGCCAGCGCAAAGAGCTTGTCGCGCGCCGCATGCGAGGCCTTGATCGCCGCATTGCCGGCCGCCATGGTCACGCGGGAGGCCAGCGTGCCGATGGCATAGGGCGCGGTGTCGGTGTCGGGCGCGGCCACCTGCACGTGCGACAGCGGCACGGTCAGCTCGTGGGCCACCACCTGGGCCAGCATCGTCATCGCGCCCTGCCCCATGTCGCACTCGGCGCTGTGCACGGTGATGCGGCCGTCCTCGTTGAGGCGCACGACCACGGTGGAGCCGTCCCAGTTGCCGATGGTGCGGTTGCCGCTGACGTGCATGGCCGCCGCCATGCCGACCCCGCGCCGGCGGCTGCCCTGCGGTGCCGGGCGCTGGCCGCGGCGGGCCTGCCAGCACAGCGCCTGCGTGGCCTGCTCGATGCATTCGACCAGGCCGTTGCTGCCGATCTTCCAGCCGTGCACCGAGGTCTCGCCCGCGCCGATCGCGTTACGGCGATGGACGTCGACCGGGTCGAGGCCGAGCAGCCGCGCCATCGTGTCGATGTGGCTGTTCAGCGCGAACAGCATCTGCGTGCCGCCGAAGCCGCGGAACGCGCCGTGCGGCGGGTTGTTGGTGTAGACCAGGGTCGCGTGCGAACGCACGTTCTGCAGGCGGTGCATGTTGTCGCTGCGCATGGCGCTCACGTGCATCACCTCGCCCGACAGGCCGGCGTAGGCGCCGCACTCGGCGACGATGCGCACGTCCTTGGCGACGATGCGGCCGTCGCGCGTCATGCCGAGCTTGAGCGTGATCGACTCGGGCACGCTGGAGCAGCAGGCCTGGAAGTCTTCCAGCCGGTTGTTCACCAGCCGCACCGGCCGGCCGGTCTGGAGCGCGAGCAGGCCGGCCAGCAACTGGTTGTCGTCCTCGACGATCTTGCCGCCGAAGCCGCCGCCGGTCGTGGCCTGGACCACGCGGATGCTGGACACCGGCCGGCCCAGCGCCGAGGCCAGCCGGCCCCGCGCGAGAAACACCGATTGCGTCGAGGTCCACACCACCAGCCGCCCGTCGGCATCGACCATCGCGACCGATCCCATCGGCTCCAGATAACCGGGGTACTGCGCATGCGTGCTGTAGCGCGCCTCGTGCACCAGGTCCGCCTGCGCGAACCCGGCGTCGATGTCGCCCCGGGTGAAGCTGATCTCGTGCGCGATGTTGTTGCGGCCATCGTGCACGCCGGGGGCCTCCTCGTCCATCGCCTCGTCGGGCGTGAGGATCGCGGGCAGCTCTTCGTAGTCGACGCGGATCAGGTCCAGCGCATCGCGCGCGATCTCTTCGGTGGTGGCCGCCACGGCCGCCACCTCTTCACCGGCGAAACGCACCTTGCCCTGGGCCAGGATGTGGCGCTCCTTGTGCGGCCCGCCGCCCCAGGGCGTGCGGGGCGCATCGTCGCCGGTCAGCACGGCCTTGACGCCGGGCAGCGCCCGCGCCGCCGCGGTGTCGATCGAGACGATGCGCGCGTGCGGGTACGGGCTGCGCAGCACCTTGGCGTGCAGCATGCCGGCGACCTTCAGATCCCCGACATATTGCGCACGCCCCAGCACCTTGGCGCGGGCCGTGACCTGCGGGATGGCGCGGCCCAGTGTGGAGTGGGTCGCGGGTGGAGGTGGATGCATGGTGTTGGATCCTCAGCGTTGGACATGCGGCGCGGTGCCCGTGCCCGCCGCGGCGACAGGCCAGGGACACCGCGGAACCGGCTTTGCCGGGCCGCTGGTGTCGCCCCCTCGAGGGGGGATTCGGCTACACGCAGTGAGCAAGAAACGGGGGTGGGCCGTCAATCTGCAGTGATGCCGAGTTCTTTCACGACCTTGCCCAGGCGCTCGTAGTCGGAGGCGTTCACCTGCGCCAGGCCGCTCGGTGGTCCGCCCACGGGCGCGGCACCGAAGGCTGCCATCTTCTCGATGACCTCGGGCATCTTGATGATTTCGTTGAAGTGCGCGTTCAGCAGTTGCACCACGTCGGCCGGCGTGCCCTTGGGCGCGAAGAAGCCGTTCCACGCGCCGGCGGCGATGTCTTTGTAGCCCAGCTCGGCCAGCGTCGGGATGTTGGGCAGCAGCGGCGAGCGCTTGGGGTCGGAGATGGCCAGGGGGATCAGCTTGCCGGTCGCGATGTACTGCGCCACCGGGCCCAGCGTCACGTAGGCCAGCGGAATGTGGCCGGCCACCACGTCGGTGACCGTGGGGGCCACGCCCTTGTAGGGAATGTGCTGGACCTTGATGCCGGCGGCGCGGTTGAGCCACTCGCCCGCGATGTGCATCGGCGAGCCGGCGCCCGGGCTGCCGAAGCTGAGCGGCTTGCCGGCCTTGGCGGCGGCCACCATCTCGGCCACGGTCTTCACGCCGGCACCGGGGTTGGCGACCAGCAGCACCGCCTGGTCGGCCGTGTGGATCACCGGGGTAAAGCCGTTCAGCACGTCGTAGGTCGACGACGGGGGCAGCTTCATCACCAGCGGGGCCAGCGAGAACGGGTTTGGCGTGAACAGCAGCGTATAGCCGTCCGGCGCGGCGCGGCCGACGTAGGTGTTGCCCACGGTGCCGCCGGCGCCGGGCCGGTTGTCGACCACCACGGTCTGCTTCAGCCGCGCGGACAGCTTCTCGGAGAACAGCCGCGCCATCGCGTCGGTGTCGCCGCCTGGTGGATACGACACGACCACCGTGATCGGCTTGGAGGGATAGGCCTGCGCGAAAGCAGACCCGCTGAACAGCGCGGCAGTGGCCAGCGCCAGGGCCAGCCATTGGCGACGATTGGATTTCATCATGAGCTCTTTCATTCAATGTGCAGCCACCGCCCGACGGCCCGGAGCAGGTGCACAGTCAACTAACGAGGCGACCCGTCTATCGTTCCACATATGAAACATAAGCTCATATTTAAAACGATTGACCATCGTAGAAGCCCTTAGTTGACCAATCAACTTGCTGTAAACCCCAATTGACTAATAGTATTTATTTGATCTATTTTTATATCGCGTTGTGTCATACGGCTATGAAACAATGGCGGCCTCGTCGGTTCCGCCGACCGTCCCATCGACCGAGAAAGAGACAGCCATGTTGGGCCATCCGCAAGCATTTCCCACGCCGCAGACCGGCCTTGCGCCCGACGCCACCGACCCGTGGTCGGAGCTCAACGATGCCGGCGACGGGCTGACCGTCGACCACTTCATCACGACGCTGATGAGCCAGGTGGTGAACGCGATGCGCCGCTCCGCGACGCTGCCCTACGCCCAGCAGTTCGGGCTGACCGTGCCCGAGTGGCGCATCCTCGCGCTGCTGGCCCATGCGCAGCGCATGCCGTTCGCCGAGCTGGTGGTGCAGTCGACGTCGGACAAGGCGCTGGTCAGCCGCACGCTGCGGCAGCTGGAGCAGCGCGGACTGGTCGCCCTCGAGGCCGAAGGCAGCACGCCGCGCAAGCGCCTGCACTGCAGCATCACGCCCGAAGGCCTGGCGTTGCACGACCAGGTGATCCCGGTCGCCCGCAAGCGCCAGGCCGCGATGATCCGGCTGATGACGCCGGAGGAACGGCGTGTGGTCTACGGCGCGCTGCGGCGCGTGCAGCGCGAGTGCCTGGAGGCGTCCCCGCTGGGCGTCGACGACGGCGACGCCTGAAGCTGGCGCGAGGTCACGCGGCTGCCCGTCTCAAAGACTGTCGAAGAAAGCCTTCACGATCGCCGACGCATGCGGGCTCGCGACCGTGCGCACGAAGGCGTTGAAGTCGCCATGCGCATCGTCGTCGGCCCGGTCCGACACCGTGCGCACCGCAGCGAACGGCACGCCGTAGTCGTGGCAGACCTGGGCGAAGGCGGCGCCCTCCATCTCGACGGCCAACGCATCGGGCAGTGCGGCCTGCAATGCCCGGGCCTCGGCCGTGGTCGAGACGAAGCGGTCGCCGCTCACGACCAGACCACGGTGCAGGCCGGCCTGCGGCAAGGCGGTGCGCGCCGCGCGGGCCAGCGCATCGGCGAGCTGCGGGTCGGCCGGAAAGCGGCTGATGCCGTAGAGCGGCACCTCGTGCCGCGGAAAGATCGGCGAGGCATCGAGGTCGTGCTGCAGAAAGGCATCGGCCACCACCACATCGCCCACCGCGACCCCCGCGCCCAGGCCGCCCGCGACGCCGGTGAACACGATGCGCTCGACACCGAAGCGTTCGATCAGCACCGTGGCCGTCGTGGCCGCCGCGACCTTGCCGATGCGCGACAGCACGGCCACGACTTCATGGCCATGCAGATGGCCTGGCCAGAATGCGCGGCCGGCCACCATGACCTTGTGCTCGTCGGGCATCAGGGCCAGCACGGCGGCCAGCTCTTCCTGCATCGCACTGACGACGGCTGTTCGCATGACGACATCCCCCAGTCTGCGCGCACTGCGTGTCGCTTCGCCAACCCCCTTTGCAAGGGGGCAACACCTGCGGCCCGGCAAAGCCGGTTCCGCGGTGTTCCGCGAAGGGCGACTATTCCTTGATGTCGACGCCGTAGAAGGTATGGCGGCCGAAGGGGCTCAGCTTGAAGTCGATGACTTCCTTGCGCATCGGCTTCAGCTGCACCGCGTGCGCGATGGTGAACCACGGCGCCTGTTCCTTGAAGATCACCTGGGCCTTCTTGTACAGCGCATCGCGGTCGGCCTGCTTGGACACGGTCTTGGCCTTCAGCACCACGTCTTCGTACGGCTGGAAGCAGAACTTGGCCACGTTGCTGCCGTTGGTCTTGGCCGACTCGCAGCCCAGCAGTGTGTAGAGGAAGTTGTCCGGATCGCCGTTGTCACCGGTCCAGCCCAGCATGCCCATCTGGTGCTCGCCGGCCTGCATGCGTTTGCGGTACTCACCCCATTCGAAGCTCTTGATCTCGGCCTTGACGCCGATCTTCGCCAGGTCGGCCTGCATCAGCTCGGCGATGCGCTTGGCGTTGGGGTTGTAGGGGCGCTGCACCGGCATGGCCCACAGGTCGGTGGTGAAGCCAGCGCCCAGGCCGGCCGCGGCCAGCAGTTTCTTGGCGCCTTCGGGATCGTACGGGTCGTCCTTGATGGCATCGTTGTACGACCACATCGATGGCGGGATCGGGTTCTTCGCCGCGACGCCGGTGGTCAGGTAGACGCCATCGATGATGGCCTTCTTGTTGATCGCCATGTTGATGGCCTTGCGCACGCGCACGTCGTCGAACGGCTTCTTCTGCGTGTTGTAGGCGAGGTAACCCACGTTCAGGCCGGCCTGCTCCATGACCTTGATGTTCGGGTCCTTGCGGATCGCATCGAGGTCGGCCGGGTTGGGGTAGGGCATCACATGGCACTCGCCCTTCTGCAGCTTGGCCCAGCGCACCGAGGCGTCGGGCGTGATCGAGAACACCAGGTCGTCGATCTTGGCCTTGCCGCCCCAGAACTGCGCGAACGCCTTGTAGCGGATGATCGCGTCCTTCTGGTACTGCACCAGGTAGAACGGGCCGGTGCCGATCGGCTCCTGGTCGATCTTCTCGGGCGTGCCGGCCTTCAGCATCGCGATCGCGTATTCCTTGGACTGCACGCCGGCGTATTCCATCGCCAGGTTCGCGAGGAACGGCGCCTCGGGCTTGTTCAGCACGATCTTCACCGTGTACTCGTCGACCTTGTCGACCGACTTCAGCAGCTTGGGCATGCCCATGTCGTTGAAGTACGAGTGGTTGGGACTGGTGACCTTGAAGTACGGGTCGGACTCGATCCACTGCCGCTGGATCGCGAACAGCATGTCGTCGGCATTGAAGTCGCGCGACGGCTTGAAGTTCTTGTTGCTGTGCCACTTCACGCCCTTGCGCAGGAAGAACGTGTATTCGGTGCCATCGGGCGAGATGGTCCAGCGCTCGGCGAGACCCGGCACCACCTTGGTCGAGCCGCGCTCGAACTCGACGATGCGGCTGTAGATCTGGCTGTTGGCATCGAACGAGGTGCCGGTGGTGTTGACCGCCGGATAGAAGTTCTCGGGGCTGCCTTCGGAGCAATAGACGAGCGTCTTGGCGCCGGCGCCAGCCGTGGCGGCAAGGGCCAGCGCGGCGATCGCGACATGCTTGCGGCGGGGAATCAGTTTCATCGGAACTCCTTCGGTGGATGGATACGGCTAGCGAGAGGAAGACGCATTATGGACAGCCGCGGGCGGCGTGGAAACCGCCTGCGGGAAGTTCTCGGCGATGGTTTCGGCCAGATGGCAGGCGACCAGCCTGCCGTCGAGCGGACGCGGCAGGGGCCGCTCGGCCCGGCAGCGGTCGACCGCATGCGGGCAGCGGGTCGAGAACACGCAGCCGCTGGGCGGGTGCAGCGGCGAGGGCAGCTCGCCCTTCAGCACGATGTGCTGCACGTGGCGCGCACCGACGCCCGGCGTCGACGCCAGCAGCGCCTGCGTATAGGGATGCAGCGGCCGCGCGAAGACCGCGCCCTTCGGCCCCTGCTCCATCACGTGGCCAAGGTACATCACCAGCACCTCGTGCGCGATGTGGCGCACCACGGCCAGATCGTGCGAGATGAAGAGATAGGCCAGGCCCAGCTCGGCCTGCAGCTCGGCCAGCAGGTTCAGCACCTGCGCCTGCACCGACACGTCGAGCGCCGACACCGGCTCGTCGGCCACCAGCAGCTTGGGACTCAACATCAGCGCGCGGGCGATGGCGATGCGCTGGCGCTGCCCGCCCGAGAACATGTGCGGGTAGCGGTTCGCGTATTCGGGCCGCAGGCCGACGCGGGCCAGCATGTCGCGGGCCCGGGCGGCGCGCTCGGCCTTGTCCATCGTGGTGTTGATCGCCAGCGGGTCTTCGAGCACGGTGGCAATCTTCTTGCGCGGATTCAGCGAACCGAAGGGGTTCTGGAACACCAGCTGCACCGCCTGGCGCAGGCGCCTGCGCGCGTCCGGCGGCGTGGCCACGGCGTCGCTGCCGTCGAGCATCAGCGTGCCGGCGGTGGGCTTCTCGATCAGCGCGACCATGCGCGCCAGCGTCGACTTGCCGCAGCCCGACTCACCCACCACGGCCAGCGTGCGGCCGGCCTCGATGGCGAACGACACACCGCCCACAGCCTGCAAATGTGCCGGTGCGCGGAACATGCCGCGACGGATGTCGTACACGCGCTTCAGGTCCGTCGCGCGGACCACCACAGTGCCGGGTGCGACGGGGTTCATCGGTGGGCCTCCGCCAACGGCGCAGCACCGGCCACCGGCACATCGCGCGCGATGGCCGCGGCGCGCTGCGGATCGCCCAGGGCGTAGTGGCAGCGCACGGTGCCGCCCTGCCAGGGCCGCAGCTCGGGCCGCACGGTGCGCGAGTGTTCTGTGGCGTAGCTGCAGCGCGGCGCGAACAGGCAGCCGGCCGGGCGGTCGTACAGGCCGGGCACGACACCGGGGATGGTGGTCAGCGGCGCACCGTCGACGCCCAGTTCGGGCAGCGCCGACAGCAGCGCCTCGGTGTAGGGGTGCTGCGGCTGCGCGAACAGCCGCTCGACCGCCTGCTCTTCCATCACCTGGCCGGCATACATCACGGCCACGCGCTGCGCCATCTCGCTCACCACGCCCATGTTGTGCGTGATCAGCACCAGCGCCATGCCATGCTCGCGCTGCAGGTCACGCAACAGCGCGAGGATCTGCGCCTGGATCGTCACGTCCAGCGCGGTGGTGGGCTCGTCGGCGATCAGCAGGCGCGGGTTGCAGGCGATCGCCATCGCGATCATCACGCGCTGGTTCATGCCGCCCGACATCTGGTGCGGGTAGTCGTTCAGGCGGCTCTGCGGCGACGGAATGCCGACCTGCTCCAGCAACTCGATCGCGCGCCGCTTCGCGCTGGACTTGCTCAGCGGCGAATGCAGCAGCAGCGACTCCATCAACTGGAAGCCGACCGTGAAGCAGGGGTTCAGGCTGGTGGTCGGATCCTGGAAGATCATCGCCATGTCCTTGCCGACCAGGCGCCTGCGGTCGCGCGGGCTGATGCCCAGCAGATCTTCGCCGGCGAAGCGCAGCTTCTTCGCGCGCACACGGCCGGGGTAGGCGATCAGCCCCATCAGCGCCATCATCGTCACGCTCTTGCCCGAGCCGGACTCGCCGACGATGCCCAGCACCTCGCCCTCTTCCAGCGTCAGGCTGACCCCGTCGACGGCGTGCATCACGCTGCCCTGGGTCGGGAACTCGACGTGGAGGTCTTCGATTTCTAGGAGGGGCATGGAAGCAGTACCTGAAGGCTTTCGGTTGTCACTCCCTCTCCCTCTGGGAGAGGGCGGGGGTGAGGGCCGGCAACCGACGCGGCGCTCGGTGCAAGCCCCTCACCCCAACACTCTCCCCACAGGGGCGAGGGAGTCTGCAGGGCGGCAAGACGGGTGGTTCTCATGCTAGCGCCGCAGTTTGGGGTCGAGCGCATCGCGCAGGCCGTCCCCGAGCAGATTGAACGCCAGCACGGCCATCAGGATCGCCAGGCCCGGAAAGGTGACGACCCACCAGGCGCGCAGCACGAACTCGCGCGCATCGGCCAGCATCGTGCCCCACTCGGGCGAGGGCGGCTGCGCACCCAGGCCAAGGAAGCCCAGCGCGGCCGCGTCGAGGATGGCGGTGGAGATGCCGAGCGAGGCCTGCACGATCAGCGGCGCCGCGCAGTTGGGCAGCACCTCGCTGAACATCAGCCGCAGCGTGCCGGCGCCGCTGACGCGGGCCGCCGTCACGTAGTCGCGCGAGACCTCGGCGATCACCGACGCACGCGTGATGCGCACGTAATGCGGCAGCACCACGATGGCCACGGCCAGCATCGCGTTCATCAGCCCGGGGCCGAGGATCGCGACGATCACGATCGCCAGCAGCAGGCTGGGCAGGGTCAGCACGATGTCCATCAGCCGCATCACCGCGATCTCGAACACCCCGCGGAAGAAACCCGCCATCAGCCCGAGCGCGATGCCGAGCGCCACCGACATCGCCACCACCGCGATGCCGATCGACAGTGACAGGCGTGCGCCATGGATCAGGCGCGAGAGGATGTCGCGGCCGATGGCGTCGGTACCGAGCAGGTACTCGCGCGAGCCGCCCTCCTGCCAGGCAGGGGGTCGCAGGAAGGCTGCGCTGTTGGTCTGGTCGGGGATATGCGGCGCGATCCACGGTGCGAACAGCGCCAGCAGCAGCAGCACGACGACAACGATCAAGCCCAGCACCGCGCCGCGGTTCATCGCGAACGCGCGCCAGAACTCCAGCAGCGGGCCTGGTGGTTGGCTGGCCCCCACGCTTGCCACTGCGTGTGCTGCGCTGCCCCCCGAGGGGGCCCTCGCGCCTTGGGGCGGCCCGGCGGCGCTCAAGCGGGGCCTCCACGAAGCGCTGTGTTGTTGGTATTCATCGCGCCTGCCGGATGCGGGGGTTGATGAGCCCGTAGGTCAGGTCGACCGTCAGGTTGACCACCATGACGACGACGCCGAGCAGCAGCATGCCGCCCTGCAGCACCGGGTAGTCGCGCCGGCTGATCGCCTCGATCAGCCACTTGCCGACGCCCGGCCACGAGAAGATGGTCTCGGTCAGGATCGCGCCGGTGAACAGCACGCCGACCTGCAGCCCGATCACCGTGACCACCGGGATCAGCGCGTTGCGCAACGCATGCAGGCCGACCACGCGCCAGGTCGACATGCCCTTGGCCCGCGCGGTGCGGATGTAGTCCTCGCCCAGCACCTCGAGCATCGCCGAGCGCGTCATGCGCGCGACCACCGCCAGCGGGTTGGTGCCGAGCACGACGGTCGGCAGGATCAGGTGCTGCAGCGTCGAGACGAACGCGCCTTTCTCATCGGACATCCACGCATCGACGAGCAGGAAGCCGGTGGTCGGCTCGATGAAGTACTTGACCGAGATCCGCCCCGACACCGGCGTCCAGCCGAGCTGCACCGAGAACAGCAGGATCAGCAGCAGCCCCCACCAGAAGATCGGCATCGAGTAGCCGGTGAGCGAGGTCGCCATCACGCCGTGGTCGAACACCGAGTTGCGCTTGACCGCAGCGATGATGCCGGCCGGCAGGCCGAGCAGCAGCGCGAACAGGATCGCGCACACCGCCAGCTCGACCGTGGCCGGGAACAGCGTGAGGAACTCGCTGATCACCGGCTCGTGCGTGATGATCGACTTGCCCAGGTCGCCCTGCAGCACCCGGCCGACGTACAGGCCATATTGCACCAGGATCGGCTTGTCGAGGCCGTACTCGGTCAACAGCGCGGCATGGCGCGCAGCGTCGATGCCTCGCTCGCCGGCCATGGTCTCGATCGGGTCGCCGGGAACCAGCCGGATCAGGAAGAACGCCAGCAGCGTCATCCCGATGAAGGTCGGGATCACCAGGCCAAGGCGGGTCAGTACAAAACGCAGCATCGCTGTCTCGATGCAAGAAAGATGCCGACGGCGCGACAGCCCTCAGGCAGCGACCTTGACCTTGTCGCGCAACTCGCGCCGCAGGATCTTGCCGACCGGCGTCTTGGGCAGATCGGCCCGGAACTCGATCACGCGGGGCTGCTTGTAACCGGTCAGGTTGGCCTTGCAGAACTCGCGCACCTGGGCTTCGCTCAGGTCGGGGTTCTTGCGCACGATCACCAGCTTGACCGCCTCGCCCGACTTGTCGTCCGCCACGCCGACGCAGGCGCATTCGAGCACGCCGTCGAGGCCCGACACCACGTCTTCGATCTCGTTCGGGTAGACGTTGAAGCCGCTGACCAGGATCATGTCCTTCTTGCGGTCCACGATCTTGAAGTAACCACGCTCGTCCATCGTGCCGATGTCGCCGGTCTTGAAGAAACCGTCGGCCGTCATCGACCTGGCCGTCTCGTCGGGCCGCTGCCAGTAACCGGCCATCACCTGCGGCCCCTTGATCGCGATCTCGCCAGGCTGGCCGGGCGGCGTGTCGCGGCCGTCGTCGTCGATCAGCTTGAACCAGGTGCTGGGCAGCGGCATGCCGATGGTGCCGGTGTATTCCTTGCTGTCGGTCGGGTTGCAGCTGGCCGATGGCGAGGTCTCCGACAGGCCGTAGCCTTCGCAGATCGAGCAGCCGGTCTTCTCGAGCCACAGCTGCGCCACGCCGCTCTGCACGGCCATGCCACCGCCGACCGAGATCTTCAGGTGGCTCCAGTCGACGGTGTTGAAGTCGGGGTGGTTGGCCAGGCTGTTGAACAGCGTGTTGACGGCCGGCAGGCTGTGCACGGTGTGCTTCTGCAGCTCCTTCAGCACGCTCTCGATGTCGCGCGGGTTGGGCAGCAGCACCAGCTTGGCGCCGGTGCGCATGCTGAGCATCATGCCCACGGTGAATGCGAAGATGTGGTACAGCGGCAGCGCACAGACGGCGACGAACTGCTGGCCGGCGGGCACCTTGTCGGTCGCCGGCCGGTTCCAGGCCTCGGACTGCAACGCGTTAGCGATGACGTTGCGGTGCAGCAGCACCGCACCCTTCGACACCCCGGTGGTGCCGCCGGTGTACTGCAGCACCGCCACATCGTCGGGCTGGATGCCGGGTTGGGTGAAGGTGGCGCGGCCGCCGCGCGACAGCGCGTCGTTGAAACGCACCGCGCCGGGCAGGCTGTAGGCCGGCACCATCTTCTTCACGTTGCGCACCATGTAGTTGACCAGCGCGCCCTTCAGCAGCCCGAGCTGGTCGCCCATCGCGCACAGCACCACGTGCTTGACCGGCGTGGCCGCGATGCACTGCTCCAGCGTGCCCGCGAAGTTCTCGATGATGACGATGGCCTTGGCACCGGAGTCCTTCAGCTGGTGCTCAAGTTCGCGCGGCGTGTACAGCGGGTTCACGTTGACCACGACGAAACCCGCACGCAGGATCGCCGCCACCGTGATCGGGTATTGCGGCACGTTGGGCATCATGATGGCCACGCGGTCGCCGCGCGCCAGCCCCAGGCTCTGCAGATAGGCGCCGAGCTTGCGGCTCGCCGCATCGGTCTGGCCGTAGCTGATGTCGCGGCCCATGAAGCTGTAGGCCGTCTGCTCGGCGTACTTGCCGAAGCTTTCCTCCATCAGCGCGACCAGCGACGGATACAGCGAGGCATCGATGTCGGCCGGAACACCCTGCGGGTAGTTCTTGAGCCAGACGCGTTCGCTCATAAAGACTCCTCGAAACTCGGACATGACGGGCGCATTGTGGCGCTGCCCCTCGAACCGACCGACTATGTTTTCCCTAGGGCGCGCAGACCGGGCGAGAGCGTCACTCGATCGCCTTGACCATGTCCTCGACCACCTTCTTCGCGTCGCCGAACACCATCATCGTCTTGTCCATGTAGAACAGCTCGTTGTCCAGCCCGGCGTAGCCGGCGGCCATCGAACGCTTGTTGACGATGATGGTCTTGGCCTTGTAGGCCTCCAGGATCGGCATGCCGTAGATCGGGCTGCCCTTGATGTGCGCGGCCGGGTTCACCACGTCGTTGGCGCCCAGGATGATGGCCACGTCGGCCTGACCGAACTCGCCGTTGATGTCCTCCATCTCGAACACCTGGTCGTACGGCACCTCGGCCTCGGCCAGCAGCACGTTCATGTGGCCGGGCATGCGGCCGGCGACCGGGTGGATCGCGTACTTGACCGTGATGCCTTTCTCCGTGAGCTTGGCCGCCAGCTCCTTCACTGCATGCTGCGCGCGCGCCACCGCCAGACCGTAGCCCGGCACGATGACCACGGTCTCGGCATTGCCAAGCACGAAGGCCGCATCGTCGGCGCTGCCGCTCTTCACCGGGCGCTGTTCGGCCTTGGCGCCGCCAGCCGTGGTCGCCTCGCCGCCGAAGCCACCCAGGATCACGTTGAAGAACGAGCGGTTCATCGCCTTGCACATGATGTAGGAGAGGATCGCGCCCGAGCTGCCGACCAGCGAACCCGCGACGATCAGCATCGCGTTGTTCAGGCTGAAGCCGATGCCGGCCGCCGCCCAGCCCGAGTAGCTGTTGAGCATCGACACCACCACCGGCATGTCGGCGCCGCCGATCGGGATGATGATCAGCACGCCCAGCACGAAGGCGATGGCCAGCAGCACGATGAAGTCGATCCAGCTCTGGCTGTCGACGAAGCCGTAGATGAAGAACAGCAGCGCCAGGCCCAGCACCAGGTTGAGGATGTGCTGGCCCTTGAACTGCACCGGCGCGCCCTGGAACAGGCGGAACTTGTACTTGCCCGACAGCTTGCCGAAGGCGATCACCGAGCCGCTGAAGGTGATGGCACCGATGGCCGCGCCCAGCGCCAGCTCGAGCCGGTTGCCCGCGGGGATCGGCACGCCCTTGGCCACGATGGCGAACGCATGCGGCTCGGCCACGGCGGCGATCGCGATGAACACCGCCGCCAGGCCGATCATGCTGTGCATGAAGGCGACCAGCTCGGGCATCTTGGTCATCTCGACCTTCTGCGCCATCAGCGCACCGGCGCCACCGCCGACCACCAGCGCGACCAGCACCCAGGCCAGGCCGCTGGCGTTGTTGCCGGCGAGCTTGTAGATCAGCGCCGCGGTGGTGAACACCGCCAGCGCCATGCCGGCCATGCCGAAGACGTTGCCGCGGATCGACGTGGTCGGGTGGGAGAGGCCCTTCAGCGCCTGGATGAAGCAGACGCTGGCCACCAGATACAGCAGCGTGACGAGGTCCATGCTCACTTGGAACCCTCCTTCGGCGTCACAGGCTTCTTGTCTTTCTTCTTGAACATCTCCAGCATGCGCCGTGTGACGAGGAAGCCGCCGAACACGTTGACCGCGGCCAGCGCCACCGCCAGCACGCCGAAGGTCTTGCCGACGGTGGTCTCGGTCAGCGCGGCGGCGAGCATCGCGCCGACGATCACGATCGCCGAAATCGCGTTGGTCACCGCCATCAGCGGTGTGTGCAGCGCGGGCGTCACGGTCCAGACCACGTGGTAGCCGACGTAGATTGCCAGCACGAAGATGATCAGGTTGGTGATGGTGTGGGAAACGACTTCCATGGTGTCCTCCGTGTTCTTCTCGTCTACTTGCGCTTCACTTCGCCGGCCTGCGTCATCAGGCAGGCGGCCACGATGTCGTCGTCCATCGGCACGTGGAAGCCTCCTTCCTTGGTCAGCACCAGCTTCAGGAAGTCGAGCACGTTGCGCGCGTACAGGGCCGAGGCGTCGGCCGCAACCAGCGCGGCCAGGTTGGTCTCGCCGACGATGGTCACGCCGTGCTGCAGCACCGTCTGGTCGGCGACCGACAGCGGGCAGTTGCCGCCCACGCCGCCAGGGCCCTTGCCGGCGGCGATGTCGACGATCACCGAACCCGGCTTCATGGCGCGCACCATGTCCTCGGTGACGAGCGTGGGCGCCGCGCGGCCCGGGATCAGCGCGGTGCTGATCACGATGTCGGCCGCAGCCACCCGCTTGGCCACTTCGACCTTCTGCCGGTCGAGCCAGCTCTGCGGCATCGGCCGGGCGTAGCCGCCGACACCGACCGCGGCCTCTTTTTCCTCCGGCGTGTCGTACGACACCTCGATGAACTTCGCGCCCAGCGATTCGACCTGCTCCTTCACCGAGGGCCGCACATCGGATGCCTCGATCACCGCGCCCAGCCGCTTGGCCGTGGCGATGGCCTGCAGGCCGGCCACGCCGACACCCAGGATCACGACGCGGGCGGCCTTCACGGTGCCGGCCGCCGTCATCAGCATCGGAAAGAAACGCTGGTAGCGGTCGGCCGCGATCATCACGGCCTTGTAACCGGCGATGTTGGCCTGGCTCGACAGCACGTCCATGCTCTGCGCGCGGGTGGTGCGCGGCGCGGCCTCGAGCGCAAAGCTGGTCAGCCCGGCCGCGGCCAGCTGGGCCAGGCCCGCGGCGTCGAACGGGTTCAGCATGCCGACCAGGGCCGTGCCGCTTTTCATCAGCGCCAGTTCGTCCGGCTGCGGGCTGCGCACCTTTAGCACCAGGTCGCAGGTGAAGGCGCCGGCGCGGTCGGTGATCTCGGCGCCGGCTGCCGTGTAAGCCTCGTCGGTCACGCTGGCGGCGATGCCGGCGCCCGACTGCACCTTGATCACGTGCCCCTGGCTTTTGAGCTTTTTCGCGGTCTCCGGCGTGATGGCCACGCGCGTTTCTCCCGCGATGGTTTCGGCGGGGATGCCTATGAGCATGGGCGCTCCTTCCCTCTTGGTTTTTGACTGACCCGCAGCTTACATGAGTTTGTCAAGTCGACTTTTGGCGCATTCCCCGACGATAAAAAGTTACGCTTTGTAAGATAAGATCGTTGGAGCAACGCAGGTGTGGCGCTGCCGGGGAGTCGTCGGGATGTCCGTGGTCCAAACATTGCCGTCCGCCGCAATCGGCATTGCACGTGCCCATTTCTGGCCGCGCCTGTTCGGGCTGACCCTGGCGTTCCTGCCGTTCGCCGCCGTGCTGTACGAACGTGCCTCCCCGGGCTGGTTCTGGATCGGCCCCGCGCTGCATGCCTTGATCTGGCCGCACCTCGCCCGCTACCGCTCGCTGCACGCCGCTGACGCGATGGAGGCCGAACGGCAGAACCTGCTGGTCGACCACTTCGCCTGCGGCGTGTGGCTGGCAGCCATTGCCTTCAACCTGCTGCCAGTCGTGCTGATGGTCTCGCTGACCGGCATGGACAACATGATCAGCGGCGGCATGCGCCAGCTGCGGCGCGGGCTGATCGCGCTGCTGGGCGGCATCTGCCTGGGCATGGCGGTGTTCGGCGCGCACTGGGATCCGACCACGTCGATGGTGACGGTGGTGGCCTGCCTGCCGCTGCTGCTGCTGCACCCGATCAGCATCGGCCTCACCACCTACCGCACCCTGCGCAAGCTCGGCCGCCAGCGCGAGGAGCTGGCGCACCTGAGCCAGCACGACGGCCTGTCGGGCCTGTTCAACCGGCGCCACTGGGAGCTGCAGGTGAAGGCCGAGTTCGCGCGTTTCATCCGCACCGGCCAGGTGGCGACGCTGGTGCTGATCGACCTCGACCACTTCAAGCGCGTCAACGACGAGCATGGCCACGACGCCGGTGACCGCGTGATCCGCCGCTTCGCCGACCTGCTGCGCGCCAGCGTGCGCGACATCGACGTGCCGGGCCGCTACGGCGGCGAGGAGTTCGGCATCCTGCTGCCGCAGACCGCGCCGCAGTCGGCCACCGTCGTGATGGACCGCCTGCGCAAGCGCCTGCACGAGGAGCCGCTGCTCAAGGGGGCGGTGATCACCGCGAGTTTCGGCGTCGCGGGCCTGAGCCGCGACATCGAGAACCACGACGCCTGGATGCGCCTGGCCGACCAGATGCTGTACCGCGCCAAGCACCAGGGCCGCGACCGCGTCAGCACCGCAGGCGACAGCCCGGCGCCGCCCCCGCCGGCCGCGGCGCGCGAAGACCAGTTGAGCGTGTCGTGGCTGCTGCGGCGCGATCCGCAGACGCTGTCGCGGGTGCTGTCCGACCTGGACAACGGCGCCTCGGCGATCGCGCTGTTCGACCCGGCCGACCATCTGGTGCTGGCCAACGCCACCTTCCTCGCGCTGCATTCGGCGCGGCCCGACGCGCGCAGTTTCGGCGACCTGATGCGCCACTGCCATGCGCGCCGCTGCGGCCCGCGCATCGACACCGACAACATCGAGGCCTGGCTGCAGGCGGCCGACGCCAACCGGCGCAGCCAGCCCTACCGCAGCTTCACCATCGAGATGTGCGATGGCCGCGCGTTCCGCGTCGACGAGACCTCGTTCGACAACGGCTGGCTGCTGTACGTGGCCGCCCACGATGCCGAGACCGCCGCCGCGCCAGAACGCAAACAGGCTTGAGAGGCCGTCAGGCCAAGTGTTGGGCCAGGAAGCCCTCCATCGCGCCGAAGAACTCCAGCCGGTGGCTGTAGCGGCTCAGGTTGTGGTCGCCGCCATCCTGTTCGATGTAGCGGTGCGCCTTGCCGGCACGCGCCAACGCCTTCGCCATGTCGCGGCTCTGCTCCACCGGCACCACCGTGTCGGCCGTGCCATGCGCCAGCAGCACCGGCGCCTCGATGCGTTCGGCCTGCAGCGCCGGCGAGGTGGCGCGTAGGCGCTCGCGGTCGCCCCAGAACTTGCCGATCTGCAGCTCGGCCGACGCGGCACCCCCCAGAAACTGCGACTGGTGGGAGATCAAATCCTGCAGGTCGCCGATGCCGGCGTAGCTGATCGCGCAGCGGTACAGCTTTGGCGTCTTGACCACCCCCATCAGCGCCGCATAGCCCCCGTAGCTGCCGCCGACGATGGCCACGCGTTGCGGGTCGGCCAGCTGCTGCGCGACAGCCCACTCCACGGCGTCGGTCAGGTCGTCCTGCATCTCCAGGCCCCAGCGCTGCAGCCTCGCCAGCTGGTAGGCCAGGCCGCTGCCGGTGGAGCCTCGGAAGTTGACCTGCAGCACCATGTAGCCGCGGTTGGCCAGCAGCTCGGTCCAGGGGTCGAAGTCGGCATCGTCGCGGCCTTGCGGTCCGCCGTGCGCCAGCAGCACCATCGGCAGCGGCGTGCGCTCGGCCGCGCCGCGCGGGCGGGTCAGGAACGCGTTCATCGCCAGGCCGTCGCGCGCGCTGATGCGCACCATGCGTTTGCCGGCCAGGTGCTGGGGCAGCAGGCCACGCTGGGTCTCGCTCAGCACGGCCAGCGCGCCCTGGCTGCGGTCGCCGATGAAGTAGCGCCCGGGCAGCCCGTTGCCGCTCGAGTACAGCAGATAGCGGTTCTCCTCGCGGTCGAAGCCCAGCAGCCGGTTGAAGCGGCCCGGCAGCTGCTGGTCGACCGCCTGCACCAGCGCCCGGAGGTCGGCGTCCCAGATCTCGGCGCGCGTGCCGTCGACGCCCGCCACCATGTTCATGCGCAGCCCCACCACCTCGCCGCTGCGGCGCGACCGCATCAGACGCGCCTCGATGTCCCGGCCGGGCCGGGCCAGACGCAGCGTGCGTGGCAGGGCCGGGTCGGCCAGGTCGACGCTGAACACCGCGCGGTGGCCTTCGTGCCAGCCCGTGACCCACAGCTCGTTCGGGTTGCGCCCGAAGCCCAGAGGCCAGCACTCGGCATCGCCGCGCAGCGCAAACGTCCACAGGGTCCGCCAGTCGCCGCCCACGGGGCGTTCGATCACCTTGATGGTGTTGTCGTCGCGGCCGATGCCGATGCGCACCCGGTGCTCGGCGTCGGTCATCCAGTCGACAATGCCGCGCTGACCCCCATGCACCAGCGTGCGCTCGCCGGTGGCGACCTCGACCTTGTAGACCGAGGGGCTGCCCGGCGATGTGGCGCTGGCGACCGCCAGCAGCACATGGCTGCCGTCTTCGGGCAGCAGGTCGACGACGCGGTCCTGCAACTGCACGCTGCGCCCGGGCAGCAGGCCACCCCGGTTGTCGGTCTGCTGGTTCAGCACCCGCGTGCCGCTGCCGTCGCGGTGGATCGACATCAGCCGCGTCTCGGTGACGCCGGTGAACCCGCGCAGTCCGCGGTAACGCACGCTGGTCAGCAGACGGTCCGGACCGACCCAGGCCAGCCAGCCGAAATGGAAACCCTGGTTGTCGGTCTTCAGCAGCGACTTGATCGTGCCGTCGCCGGCGACGGCGCGGGTCACCAGCACCGTGGTGTCGTCCAGGTTGACGAGGCCTGCGATGTGCAGGCCGTCCGGCGACAGCACCACATCCTGGATCAAGGGCCGCTGCGCGAACACCGCGGTCGGCAGCCGCGGCGCGGGCTCCGAGGCCGGCGTGGCGGCGGCCTCGGGCGGCAGAGGTTGTGCGCCCAGCGGCGCGAGGCGGGGCACGGCGGCCAGGCCGGCCAGCAAGCGGACCAGGTCGCGGCGCGACAGCATGTCCACGGGGGCCAGCGGCGAAGCCTGTCGCTGCTGCCCTGCAAAAACCCGGTCCGCGCGCTCGTTCATCTGCTGCCTTGGTCTGTTGCGTGGCTGGGTTTTGGCTGGCAACGCGGGGCAGTATAGCCACGGCTCTTATCATCCAGCCCCATGCAAGACCGTTGGAAACCCAGCGTCACCGTCGCCGCCGTCATCGAGAAAGACGGCCGCTTTCTGCTGGTCGAGGAGCAGACACCCGAGGGCCTGCGCCTGAACAATGCGGCCGGCCATCTGGACCCCGGCGAGTCGCCCGCCGAGGGCTGCGCGCGCGAGGCGATGGAGGAGACGGCCCATCCGTTCACACCCACGGCGCTGGTGGGCGTGTACCTGTCGCGCTTCCAGCGCCCGGCTACCGGCGAAGACGTGACCTACCTGCGGTTCGCGTTCTGCGGCGAGGTGGGCGCGCCGGTGCCCGGCCAGGCGCTCGATGCGCCGATCGTGCGCACGCTGTGGATGACGGCCGATGAGGTTCGGGCCAGCGCCGCGCGGCACCGCAGCCCGCTGGTGCTGCGCTGCATCGAAGACCATGTGGCCGGCCGGCGCTACCCGCTGGCACTGGTGACGACCGACCCTTCCGTGTTCCGGCCCTGAGAAGCCGAGCCCGGCCGCGAAGGGCCATTCGCTTCGGGTCCGCACCAGCCAGGCGCCGGCTTTTTACAATGGCACCATGGGCAAACAACGTGTCGTCGTCGGGTTGAGCGGAGGGGTCGATTCCGCGGTCAGCGCGCATCTGCTGAAGGAGCAGGGCTACGACGTGGTCGGCATCTTCATGAAGAACTGGGAAGACGACGACGACAGCGAATACTGTTCTTCCAACGTCGACTTCGTCGATGCCGCCGCGGTGGCCGACGTGCTGGGCATCGAGATCGAGCACGTCAACTTCGCCGCCGAGTACAAGGACCGCGTGTTCGCCGAGTTCCTGCGCGAGTACAAGGCCGGCCGCACGCCCAACCCCGACGTGCTGTGCAACGCCGAGATCAAGTTCAAGGCCTTCCTCGACCACGCACTGCGCCTGGGTGCCGAGAAGATCGCGACCGGCCATTACGCACGGGTGCGCCTGAACGACGCCACCGGCCGCCACGAGCTGCTGAAGGGCCTGGACCCGTTGAAGGACCAGAGCTACTTCCTGCACCGGCTGAACCAGGCGCAGCTGTCGAAGACGCTGTTCCCCGTCGGTGAGCTGCCCAAGACCGAGGTGCGCCGCATCGCCGAAACCATCGGCCTGCCCAACGCGAAGAAGAAGGATTCGACCGGCATCTGCTTCATCGGCGAGCGGCCGTTCCGCGACTTCCTGAACCGCTACATCTCCAAGGAACCGGGCCCGATCAAGGACGAACGCGGCCGCGTGCTGGGCCGGCACGTTGGCCTGAGCTTCTACACGCTGGGCCAGCGCCAGGGCCTGGGCATCGGTGGCGTGAAGGAGAAGGGCGCGCAGCGCGGCGGCGGCGAGCACGCGCCCTGGTTCGTGGCCCGCAAGGACATGGAGAAGAACACGCTGTGGGTGGTGCAGGGCCACGACCATCCCTGGCTGCAGTACCACGCGCTGGAGGCCGACGATGCGAGCTGGGTGGCCGGCGTGGCGCCGGCTGGCGGTGCGCTTGCCGCCAAGACGCGTTACCGCCAGGCTGATGCGCCTTGCACCTTGGCCGATGGCGCCAACGGTGCGTTTGCGCTGGGCTTTGCCGATGCGCAGTGGGCTGTGACGCCGGGGCAGTCGGCGGTGTTGTATGACGGTGAAGTGTGTCTGGGGGGTGGGGTGATTGCGACTGCTGCGGCTTGATCGCTTGGGTTGAAGGTGCTCTGCTCCCTGGGTAGCACGCCCGGTACGCGGCACGGCGTGGCCGACCCTACTGCGCCGGCCCTTCGGGCTGCCTTGCGGTGCTCGCCTGGCGCGGGGTCTCGCTCAAACTCGCTTCGCTCAGACAGTCGCGAGCCCTGATCCGCGCCAGGCTGCGCTCCTCAGCGGCGCACAAGGGATCGACCACACCGCACCGCATACCGGGCTTGGTCGAGGTGGACTTGCTCTGACCTCTTCGTCGAAGCCGATTGGGTCGCCCTGCACCTTGCAAGGTGAGCTGCGGTCGCAAACACACTGGCGCAGCCAAAGGCGTGTTCAAGCAGAGCGTGCCCACGGCGGCGGGTGGTGCGCCCTGGGCCGTGCCGTGGACGCCGCCGAGCAGCGCAGCGTCGAGGGGATCAGGACCCGCGACTGTTTGAGCGCAGCGAGTTTGAGCGGGTCCCCCCTCGGCGCGAGCAGCGCAGGGCAGTCGCGCAGCGACCGGCGTCGTCGGTCGGCGCAGGGCGCACCACCCGCCGCCGCTCCCTTGCCTCAACCAAGGATCCGCCCGACCTCAACCTCGCACAGACAACCCCCGCAACGACTCGTCAGGCAGCGTCAACGCCCGCCACCCCATCGCACACGTCACCTTCACCGCCCGCCGCAACTCGTCCTCGTGCACCACCTCGGGCACATCGCCTGCCGACAGGATGTTGTTCACCCGCGAGTCAGGCCGGTCGAACCCCGCGACCAAACGCAGCGCCGCGATGCCGTGCGCCGCAAAGTTGGCATGGTCCGAGTTGGGCATCAGCGGCAGGTGCCTTGTCACCGGCACTCCGGCCAGCGCCGCACTGTCGGCCACAAAAGTGTCGAGCGCCGGGAAGTCGCTGATCAGCGCAGTCAGGCGGTCGTCGCCGGCCACGGTGTCGAGATTGATGTCGAGCCGCAGCGATGTGCGCTCGGCGGCGTCCATCGTGCGCAGGTACTGCGCGGAGCCGGCCAGCGCCCATTCTTCCGCCGAGAAGAAGCAGATGCGCAGGCCGTGCGTGTCCCGGCCCACATGGGGCGCCAAGGCCCGTGCCGCGGCCAGCGCGGTCACGATGCCGGTGGCGTTGTCCAGCGCGCTCTGCCCGAGGTTGTGGCCATCGAGATGCGCGCTGACCACCACGATGTCACCGGTGCCGCCGGGGATGTCGAGCACGCCCACGCCGGCCAGCGCGCCGGGCCGCTCCTCGCCTTCGATGGTCAGCCGCACACGCGCCGGCTGCGGTGCCTGCGCAATGCGCTCGGCCGATGCGTGGTCGATGTACGCCGCGGGGATGCCGGCCGCGCCGCGCAGCCGGCCCGACGAACCCGACAACACGCCCTTGCCCGGCAGCGGATTGGCGATGAGGAAACCGATGGCGCCGCGCGCCACCGCCAGGTCGTACTTGCGGCGCCGGTGCATGTGCTGCGGCGAGAACGGGTACTCGTGGCGCACCAGCGCGATGCGGCCACGCACCTGCTCGCCCGCGCGGTCGAAGTCTTCGATGCGTCCTTGCCCGAGATCGACCACCTCGCCCACCAGGCCGTCCGCCGGGGTATCGATCGAACGCAGCAACGGGTTGCAAGCCAGGGCCTGCTCCGTGGCGCCCAGCAGCTGCAGCCCGGCCTGGCGGCAGCGCCAGCCGTCGTAGGCCACATCGACCAGCGACACGCCGGGGCCGATGGTGCGCAGCTGCTCCAACGCCCAGTCCATCGCCGCCACATCCTGCCCCGATCCGGCCAAGCGGCCGCCGAAGGCGCACAGCGCCGCGAAGTCGTGCATCAGCGCCGGGTCTTGTGCCGCGGCTTCCAGCCAGTCGTCGTGCATCAGTCTGCCTTGATGTTGGCCTTGTTCACCACCTCGACCCAGCGCGCGGCATCGGCCTTGACGAGCTTCTGCAAAGCGGCACCGCTGGTGTCGGCCGGCACGCCCACACCCACGGCCAACATGCGGGTCTGCACGTTCGGGGCCTTGATGACCTTGGCCATCGCATCGCTCAGGCGCATCAGCACGGCGGGTGGAACACCGGCCGGCGCCACCAGGCCCCACCAGCTCTCGACGCTCATATTGGGCACGCCGCTCTCCTGGAACGTGGGCACGTCGGGCTGCTCCTTCGTGCGCTGCGGGCTGCCCACGGCGATGGGGCGCAGCTTGCCGGCCTGCAGCAGCGCAGTAGCGCTGGCCATCGTGGTGAAGCCCGACTGGATCTGCCCCGCAGCCAGGTCGGTCACGGCCGCACCGGCGCCCTTGTAGGGCACGTGCGTGAGTTGGGTGCCGGTGTTGATCATGAACAGCTCGGCCATCAGGTGCGTCAGCGCGCCGTTGCCGCCGGAGCCGATCGACACGCTCATCGGGCTGGCCTTGGCCTGGCTCACCAGGCCGGCCACGTTGCGGATCGGCGAGGCGGCGTTGACGAACAGATAGGTGGGTGCCAGGCCCAGCAATGCGATCGGCGCAAAGTCTTTCTCGACGTTGTACTTCGCGCGTGCCTTGTACAGCGCCGGCACGATGGTGAACGGCACGTCGACGATCAGCAGCGTGTAGCCGTTGGGCGCCTCGCCGGCGACGAACTGCGTGCCCACCATCGAGCCCGCACCGGCGCGGTTGTCGACGATCACCGGCTGGCCCAGCTCCTTGGCGAGCTCTTCGCTCAAGGCGCGGGCGATCACATCGGAACTGCCGCCGGGCGAATACGGCACAACGATCTTGATCGGTTGCTCGGGGTAGGCCGCCCGCACGCCGAAGCTTGCGGACGACAAGGCCAGGAACAGGGTAGAGACGAGAGTGGAGGAAAGGACGGTAGAAATGTTCATGGTGTCGTGCCGTGCAATATCCAGACCAGCAGAGGACGCACTACGCGGCCGGCGCCATCAGCTCGGCCACCACGGCCAGATGCACGTCGAACACCTGCGTCACCTGCTCGGCGATCACATGCTCGTCCACGCCGCCCATGCGGAACGCCGTCGGCCCGTACACCACGGCCGGCATGCCGGCGTGGCGGAACAGCCGCGCATCGGTCAGGCCCACACGCATGTTGGCCACCGCGTCGGGCTCGGCCAACGCCCGTGCGTGCTGCAGGAACGACTGCACCAGGCGCTGCGATGGCGGCGTGAACGCGGGTTCGGTCTCGCTGCCGGGCAGCACCTCCCAGCGCACCTTGGCATGCGGCGCCAGCGCCTCGCTGACCATCGCACGCATCTGCTCGCCGCTGAAGCCCGGCGGGTAGCGGATGTCGATCAGCGCCTGCGCCTCGCCGGGCACCAGGTTGGGCACCTGGCCGCCGTGCAGCGCCCCCAGGTTGACGGTGATCGAGCGCAGGTTGTCGAACTCGCCGGCACCGCCTTCGCTCTCGGACACGGCGCGTGCCTGGTCCATCGAGGCCAGCAGCTCCGGTGGCAGCGCGCAGGGCCGATCGCGCAGCGCCAGCACATCGGCTACCGCGGCCATCAGCGATTCGAGCGCGTTGTCGCCCAGGTGCACGTGGGCGCCATGGCAGGCCTTGCCCGTACTGCCGAGCTGGAGCCACAGCACGCCCTTCTCGCCGTAACGCACGACCCGCGGATGGCCGGCATCGGCGTTCAGCAGATAGTCGCCGCGCGCATAGGGCTCGTTGGCGAGCAGCCAGCGTGTGCCCCAGCGGCCGCCGGTCTCTTCGTCGGCCACCGCAGTCAGCACCAGTTCGCCGCAGAGGTCGGCCACCCGGTCGGCCATCGCCAGCATCACATGGACGAAGACCGCCAGGCCGGCCTTCATGTCGCCGGCGCCACGGCCGTAGATGCGGCCGTCCACCAGATCGCCGCTGTGCGGGTCGTGCGTCCAGCCTTCGCGCGGGCCGACCGGGAACGTGTCCAGATGCCCGTTCAGCACCAGCCGCGGGCCCGGCCGCGCGCCGCGCAGCACGGCCACCAGGTTCACCGCGCCGGGCTGCGGCTCGTGGAAGCTGAGGCTGATGGCGGGGTGGGCCAGACATTGGGCCACGGCCTCGGCCATGGGACGGGTGTCGCCGGGTGGGTTCTCGCTGGGGATGCGGATCAGCGCCCGGGTGAGTTCGATGACGGCCGCGTGGCGCGCCTGCGAAGACGAAGCAGTGGAGGCAAGCATGCAGGGGCGGATCAGTTGACGGTGATGTTGCGGTCGCGCACGACCTCGCCCCAGCGGCGGTAGTCGGCCTGGATCGCATTGCGCAGCGCGCCGCCCGACAGGTCTTGCGCCGCGGCGATCGCGAGGTTCTGGAACTTCTCCTTCACACTGGCCGTCTGCAGCGCCTTGCCCAGGGCCACACGCACCGCCTCGGTCACCGGTGCCGGCATGCCGGCCGGGCCGACGATGCCGAGCCAGTAGTCGACCGACACGGCGGGCCAGCCGGCCTCGGCGAAGGTGGGCACGGTGGGCAGCTCGGGCGCCCGCGCACGCGACGCCATGCCCAGCGCGTGGATCTTGCCGCCGGGCAGGAACGACTGCGTGGCGAGGTAGCTGTTGAACATCGCCTCGATGCGGCCGGCCAGCAGGTCGGGGATCGCCGGGCCGGTGCCCTGGTAGGGCACGTGCGTCATGCGAAAGCCGGCCGACTGCGCGAACACCTCGGCCATCAGGTGCGTGAGGCTGCCGTTGCCGCCGGAGCCCATGCGCACGCCTTCGGGCCTTGCGCGGGCCACGCTGACGAACTCGACCAGGGTCTTCGCCGGCATCGCCTCGCTCGAGAAGAAGCCGAGCGTCGAGCCGCCGATCAGCGCCACCGGTTCCAGGTCACGCACCGGGTCGTACTTGGCGCTGGCCTTCAGCACGTGCGGCACGATGGTGACCGGCAGGTCGGTCAGCAGCAGCGTGTAGCCGTCGGCCGGCGAACGCACGACGATCTCGGTGCCGACCATCGAGCCGGCGCCGGCCTTGTTGTCGACCACCACCGGCTGGCCCAGCGCGCGGGCCATCTCGTCGGCCAGCACGCGCGCGACGATGTCCGACGGGCCGCCCGGCCCGTAGGGCACGACCAGCCGGATGGCCTTGTTGGGATACGCCTGCGCCAAGGCCGGCGCAGCGGCCAGGCTGGAACAGGCCCACACGATGGCGGTCAGCCATCCGGAGAAAAGTCGTTGCATAGGGACCCAACAGGTAAAGCGGCCGACTCTAAGTAATAACCCGGGTGCGATCCAATACATTCTTTTCAGCAATTCCAAACCCAAGGTTATGCTTTGCCAATGGCACGCCCCGCTTTCCGGCTCCACCACATCGCCCTGCTCAACGTGGTGATGAACTCGCAGACGCTGACCGAAGCGGCGCGCCGGCTCAACATCTCGCAACCTGCCGTCAGCAAGCAACTGAAGCAGTTGCACGCCGACCTGGGCTTTGCGCTGTTCGAGCGCCAGGGCCACCGGCTGGTGCCGACCTTCGAGGCCCGCGCCATGCTCGACCAGGTGAGCCGGCTCAACGCCTCGCTCGACGTGCTGAACCGCCTGGCGGGTGAATTCCGCAGCGCGCGCCGCGGCCACCTGCAGATCGGCTGCATCCCCTCGGCCGCCGTCTACCTGCTGCCCCGGGCGCTGCAGGCGGCCATCGGCGGCGAGCTGCAGATGCTGTGTTCGGTGCACACCGGCAACACCGCGCAGGCGCTCGAATGGGTCGAGACGCAGCAGGTCGACCTGGCGATCGCGATGAAGGTGCGCGACACCTCGCGCCTCGGCTACACGCCGCTGCTGCCGCTGCGGCTCGACTGCCTGCTCCCGGCCGGCCATGCGCTGGCGACGAAGCGCGTGCTCACCCCGCAGGACCTGGCGCCGTATCCGGTGATCGGCATCGAACTGCCGGCGATGGTGGCGACCGGCCCGGAGAGCAGCGCCTGGGACGACGCCCTGGGCTCGGTGCGCGTGCGCGTCGATTCGGCCCATGTGGCCAGCCGCATGGCCCAGGCCGGGCTGGGCATCGCCGTGGTCGACAGCCTCACCGGCCAGGGCGCGGCGGGCCGGACGCTGCTGCGCCGGCGGCTGCAGCACCCGTACGAGGCCGAGATCGGCATCTACCGCCCGAGCTTCCGCCCGCGGGCGGGCATGGTCGACGAACTGGTGGCGGCGCTGCACGCCCAGGTGCTCGGCATGCGGCTGTGATGCGTGGCGGGGCGCCTGGCGCGCCCGCCGCAGGCCGTCACATGGCGGCAAGCCGCCGGCCGACCGCCGAGCGGATGCGCTCCAGGCCGGCATCGCGGATGCCCATGGTCTCCAGCTTGTCGACGGTGGCGTCGAAGTAGGCCTGGCAGGTGCCCAGCGTGCCGCTGCCGGTGGCGATGTAGTGCGCCACCTGGTCGTCCGACAGGTTCTGCGCATACCGCTCGTGCTGGCGGTTGATGACGAAGGCCAGTGCCTTCACCGGCCGGCCGTCGACGCTGGCCGTGACCCAGCGCGCCCGGTAGGCGCTGGACAGCATCTCGCGGCGCCACAGCAGCAACAGCTCGCCCCGCACCATCTCGGCGGGAATGTGGAACACCATGCCGCGGCACGCACCGCCGCGGTCCAGCGACAGCATCAGCCCCGGGCAGGCCGTACTGCCGCGCGCCAGGTACAGCCACAGGCAGAAGCGGCGGCTCCAGCCGCGCACCGTGGCCGCCAGCGCTTCCTGGTACAGGAAGGCCGGGTTCCACATCAGCGAGCCGTAGCCGAACACGTAGATGCCCTCGGCCGTGTCGTGGCCCTCCAGCGTTTCGCCCAGCGACTGCTGCAGCTCTGCGTCGGTGCGGAACTTCATCTCCGGCGGCGCACTGGCGCGCACCGCGGCCATCGCCGAGCCGTCGAGCAGGCTGGCGCGGGTGATGCCCAGCGGCGCAGGTGGCAGGGAGGCGGATGGCAATGAGGCGGGGGCGAGCGGGCTGGCGGACGGGTCGGACATGGTGCACGGGACAGAAGCAATGACGATGCCAGTCTAGGCAAGACGCGGCGCGGCACCAAGGGCCTGCCGGCCAATACTGTGTTGCGGCGATTCCAACAATCGCCTTTGCGTGGCAAAGTTGCCGTTTCCCGCGCCGGGCCACCGGCAGCGCAATGCGCACCGGCCACCGCGGCACCGGGCCCCAAGCGCACGAGAATCACCCCATGCAAGCCCTTCCTGTTTCGCTGCCGCGCCTTGATGGCTGGTGCGCTGCCCTCGCGCTGGCCGCCAGCCTGGCGGGCTGCGCCTCGGCACCGCCGCCGGTGCCCGCCCTGCCGCCCACGCCCTCCGTGCCCTCCGCTCCGTCCATCCCCGCGCCCGCGGCAGCGGTTCCACCTGCAGTTGCCCACACCGAGGCACCGGTGCCCGCGCCGGCCGATCCCGCGCAGGGCTTCGCCCGCTGGGTCGACGCCTTCCGCGCCACCGCCCGCGCCGCCGGCATCACCGAAACCACGCTGCACCTGGCGCTGGACGGTGTGCGCTACCTGCCGCGCGTGGTCGAGCTCGATCGCGCGCAGCCCGAGTTCACCCGCACGGTCTGGGCCTACCTCGACAACGCGGTGTCGGCGACCCGCGTGGCGCGCGGGCAGGACAAGCTGCTGCAGGTGCGCGCCGAGGCCGACGCCGCGGCCACGCGCTACGGCGTGCCGGCCCCGATCCTGGTGGCGATCTGGGGCATGGAGAGCAACTACGGCAGCAACTACGGCGACATCGCCACCCTTGACGCGCTGGCCACGCTGGGCTTCGAGGGCCGGCGCGAAGACTGGGCGCGCGGCCAGTTGATCGCCGCGCTGAAGATCATCCAGAACGGCGACATCGACCCCGCCCACATGATCGGCTCCTGGCCGGCGCAATGGGGCAGACGCAGTTTCTGCCGTCGAACTTCCTGGCCTACGCGGTGGACGCCGATGGCGATGGCCGGCGCGACATCTGGGGCAGCATGGCCGACGTGATGGCGTCCACGGCCAACTTCCTCGCGCGCTCCGGCTGGCTGGCCGGCCAGCCCTGGGGCACCGAGGTGCGCCTGCCGCCGGGCTTCGACGTCGCCCGCGACGACGCCGCCGTTCGGCAGACCGCTGCGCAGTGGGCGGGCGAAGGCGTGTTGCCCGTGGACGGCAAACCCCTGCCGGAGCTGACGGAGGCGCAGTTGCTGCTGCCCGCCGGCGCACGCGGCCCGGCCTTTCTGGTCGGCCCCAACTTCCGCGCGATCCTGCGCTACAACAACTCGAACAGCTATGCGCTGGCGGTCGGCCTATTGGCGCAGCGCCTGGCCGGCGGCAGCGGCGTGCTGGCGGCCTGGCCACGCGATCTGCAGGCGCTCACGCGCAGCCAGGTGATGGCCTTGCAGACGGCGCTGAACGCACGCGGCTTTGCCAGCGGCACGGCCGATGGGCTGATGGGGCCGGCCACCAGCGGCGCCGTGCGCCAGTACCAGCGCAGCGTCGGGCTGCCGCCGGACGGGTTCGCGGACCTGGGGCTGCTGCAGCGGCTGCAGCTGCAGTAGCAGTCGCCGTCGCCGTCACGGCACCGGCCGGGCCGGCGGGGCTCAGCGGACCACCTCCACCGCCAACCTCGCGATGCGGTCCGCGAACTGCCGCGCCAGCAAGGACGGCCGCTCGGGCCGCGTGATCGCGAACAGGCGCACCACGCGCTTCGGCAGGAACGGCCGCACGACCAGGTCCGGCGGCAGCGCGCTCAGCGACAGCTGGTCGACCACGGCGATGCCGGCGCCGGCCCGCACCAGCGAGATGGCGACGAAGGTCTGCCCCACCTCGATGCCGATGCGCCGCGTAGCGCCCACCTCGGCGAACGCACTCTCCGTGGCAAAGCCGATCGGCAGCGTGGTGTTGAACGAGACCAGCGGCACGCCGTGCAGCTGCCGGGCCGACAAGGTCTTGCGTGCCGCTAGCGGATGGGACTGCGGCAGCAGGCACACCAGGCGCGACTGGCCGATCTCGGTTGCCACCACATCGGGTTGGCGTGGCACGTCCCACGCAAAGCCGACATCCGCACTGCGGGCCCGCACCAGCTCGACCACCTCGTAGTTGAGCGCGGTCTGGATCGACACCCGTACGTCGGGGGACGAGGCCGTCATCTCGCCCAGCGCGGTGGCGACCAGCGTCGACGCGACCGACGGATTGCACGCCACCGCAAGCCGGCCGCCGCGCAGATGCTGCAGATCGCGCGAGGTGCGCTCGACCGTCTCGATCTCGCGGTAGACCCGCTCGATGTCGCGCTGCAGCGCCAGCGCCTCGGGCGTCGGCGACATGCGCCCACCCCGGCGCTCGAACATCTGCAGGCCGATGCGGCTCTCGGCGTTCTTCAGCGTGCGGCTCAATGCCGGCTGCGACACGGCCAGCAGGCGGGCGGCACCGGTGACCGAGCCTTCCTGCAGAACGGCCCGGATCACCTCGATATGGCGTAGAGTCAAACCCATGCAGTGACTCTATGGACAAGCGAAGAATCGGTATTGGACAACAAGTCGGGCAGGCCACCACAATCCGCCACCATGAACGACTCCTCCAGCGCCCGCATCGTCCGTGTTGACGGGTTCGAACTCGCGTGCACCCTGCCCGAGCGCATCGGCAACGCGATGCGCTTCTTCGACAAACGCACGGCGCTGCTGGTGCGCCTGACCGATGCGGACGGCCAGGTCGGTTGGGGCGAAACCTGGGCCATGCCCGATGCCGCGGCGGCCGTGCTGCGCACCGGCCTGGCACAGGCGGTGCTGGCGCAGACCGATGGCGCGCCGCGCGTGCTGTGGAACGCGATGCAGCAGACGCTGACCTACGACCGGCGCGGCGCCACCCACATGGCCATGAGCGCCATCGATGTTGCCGCCTGGGACCTGGCCGGCCGCCGGGCGGGCATGCCGATCTCGCGCCTGCTCGGCGGCGCGCTGCGCCAGCGGGTGCCGGCCTACGTCAGCGGCCCCTTCCTGAAGCCGGGTGACGACGCCTACCGCGATTTCGAGACCGACATCGGCGGTTACCTGGACGCGGGCTTCAAGGCCATGAAGCTGCGCCTGGGCCTGAACGCACGGGCCGAGGCCCGGCTGCTGGCGCGCCTGCGGCAGCGGGTCGGCGATGCGTTTCCGCTGATGGTCGACCTGAACGAAGGCGCGACCACGGTGCGCGCCGCGCTGTCGTTCGCCCATGCGTTCGCGGAGTCCGATCTGGTCTGGCTCGAAGAGCCGATCCGCCACGACAACCTGCCCGGTTATGCCCATCTGGCCAAGGCCCTGCCGATGGCGCTGGCCGGCGGCGAAGCCCTGATCGGCGTGACGCCGTTCCGCGACTTCCTGGCCCAGGGCGCGCTCGACATCGTGCAGCCCGACCTGGCCCTGTGCGGCGGCTTCACCGAAGGCCAGAAGATCGCCGCGCTGGCCGAGGCGCACGGCGTGCCGGTGGTGCCGCACGTGTGGGGCACGGCGATCAACTTCCATGCATCGCTGCAGTTCATCGCCGGCCTGCCCGACATGCGCGGGCCAGGTGTGCGTTACCCGATGTTCGAGTTCGATCCATCGTTCAACCCGCTGCGCGACCTGTGCGGCACGGTGGCGGTGGACAGCGACGGTTGCATCTCCATCCCCGACGCACCGGGGCTGGGGATCGAGATCGACCCCAGGCAGTTCGAGGAACACCTGGTCGGTCGGTGGTCCGTTCCGGTTTGACCACAACGCAAGAGGAGACAACACCATGCCATCCAGAAGAATTCTTTCGCTCGCGGCCGTGGCCGCCGCGGCCCTGCTGTCGCTGCCCGCGCTGGCGCAGGAACAGGTGTCGCTGCGCGTCGCCTACGTGCAGGCGCCCGACCATCCGCACGGCCTCGGCCTCAACAAGTTCGCCGAGCTGGTGCAGCAGAAGAGCAACGGCCGCATCGGCGCCAAGACCTACGGCAACGCGACGCTGGGCGGCGATGTGGCGGTGATCTCGTCGCTGCGCGGCGGCACAGTCGACATGACGGTGGTGATCCCCAGCCTGGTCGCCAGCATGATCAAGGAATACGTGCTGCTGGACCTGCCGTTCCTGTTCGGCAGCTACGCCGAAGCCGACGCCGTGCTCGACGGCCCGGTCGGCAAGCGGCTGCTGGAGATGCTGCCCGACAAGGGGCTGATCGGCCTGGGCTATTGGGACCACGGATTCCGTGTCGTCACCAACAGCAAGCGCCCGATCACCAAGGTCGAGGACTTCGCCGGCCTGAAGATCCGCGTGCCGCAAAGCTCGATCTTCATCGACACCTTCACCGCACTGGGCGCCAACACGGTGCCGATGCCGATCCCCGAGCTGTACGGCGCGCTGGAAGCCAAGGCCGTCGATGGCCAGGAGAACCCTTACGCCGCGATCGAAGCGATCAAGTTCAACGAGGTGCAGAAGTACGCATCGGCCACGAACCACGCCTACAACCCGCTGGTGGTGATCTTCAGCAAGCAGAAGTGGGACAAACTCTCGCCCGCCGACCGCAAGATCATCCAGGACGCCGCCAACGAGGCCGGCGCCTACGAACGCAAGGTGTCCCGGGAAGCCAACGACCGCGCCGCCGACAGCCTGAAGGCCAAGGGCATGCTGATCAACACGGTCGCACCCGCCGAAGTCGCCCGCATGCGCGACAAGGTGAAGGCTGTCAACGACAAGTACGTGAAGGAAGGCGGCGAGAGCCTGGCCAACGAGATCAATGGGGAGATCGCGAAGGTGCGGGCGAAGCGGTGATGCACTGCAGGTGAACCGCCCCCGGCCGCGGGTCAGGCAGCGGGCGCAGCGCCGCCCGCCGCCTTCGCATCGAAATCACCGGCGTCATGCCGCTCGGCCAACTGCTCGGACGCCTCGCCCCAGACCCGGTTGACCCGGCGGCCGCGCTGCACGGCGGGCCTGGCGGCGATCAGATCGGTCCAGCGCTGCACATGGGTGTACGTCTCGACCTGCAGGAACTCGGCCGCGCCGTAGACCAGGTTCTTCACCAAGGCGCCGTACCACGGCCACACCGCCATGTCGGCGATCGTGTAGTCGTCGCCCGCGAGGTAAGGCGACTCCGCCAGGCGCCGGTCGAGCACATCGAGCTGGCGCTTCACCTCCATCGCGAAGCGGTCGATGGCGTATTCGATCTTGGTCGGTGCGTACGCGTAGAAGTGGCCGAAGCCGCCGCCCAGGTAAGGTGCTGCGCCCATCTGCCAGAACAGCCACGACAGGCACTCGGCGCGCCGGGCCAGATCGGTCGGCAGGAACGCGCCGAACTTCTCGGCCAGGTACACGAGGATCGCCCCCGACTCGAACACCCGCACGGGCGCCGGCCCGCTGTGGTCCATCAGCGCCGGGATCTTCGAATTCGGGTTGACCCCGACGAAGCCGCTGCCGAACTGGTCGCCGTCGTTGATGCGGATCAGCCAGGCGTCGTACTCAGCACCCTGGTGCCCCAGTGCCAGCAGCTCCTCCAGCATCACCGTGACCTTGACACCGTTCGGCGTGGCCAGCGAATAGAGCTGCAGCGGATGGCGCCCCACCGGCAGCGCCTTGTCGTGCGTCGGCCCGGCGACCGGTCGGTTGATGCTGGCGAACTGGCCGCCGTTGCTCTTGTTCCAGGTCCAGACTTTGGGTGGGGTGTAGGTGGGGGAAGTGCTCATGGTGGGTGGGCAGTTTAGGGCCGGGCGGCGCTGGCTGCTGGGCCATGCCCATCGATGGCCCGGAAGGCGACGCTGCCTTTCGAACTTCCGGAGAGTGCTAATGTCAGACTTCTGGCAAGACACAGCCGACAACCATAGGCCGCAACGCTGCGGCACCGACGAGACATGCACACGCCCATCCCACCCCAACCCAGCTACGCCTGCGGCAGCACCAATGTGCCACTGATCGAGCAGACCATCGGCGACCTGTTCGACGACATCGCCGCGCGGCACGGCGAGCGCGAGGCGCTGGTCAGCCGGCATGAAGGCTTGCGTTTCACCTACCGTGCGCTGCAGGCCGAGTGCAACCGGCTGGCCAGTGCGCTGCTGGGCCTGGGGCTGCAGGCGGGCGACCGTGTGGGCATCTGGTCGCACAACAACGTGCCGTGGGTGCTGATGCAGATCGCGACGGCCAAGCTCGGGCTGATCCTGGTCAACATCAACCCGGCGTACCGCACCGCGGAGCTGGAGTACGCGCTGAACAAGGTGGGCTGCAAGGCGCTGGTCACGATGTCGCGCTTCAAGACCAGCGACTACCTGGCGATGCTGCGCGAACTGGGCCACGAGCGCCTGCCCACGCTGCGCCACACGGTGTGGATCGACAAGCCCGGCGACAGTGTCGACGAGCCGGGCATGCTGCGTTTCTCGGCGCTGCTGGCCAGCGGCCGCGCCGACGATGCGCGGGTGCCGGCGGTGCAGCGGACGCTCCAGGCCACCGACCCGGTGAACGTGCAGTTCACCAGCGGCACCACGGGTTTCCCGAAGGGCGCCACGCTCACGCACCGCAACATCCTCAACAACGGCTTCTTCATCGGCGAATGCATGCGGCTCTCACCGGCCGACCGGGTGTGCATCCCGGTGCCGCTGTACCACTGCTTCGGCATGGTGCTGGGCAACCTGGCGTGCCTGACGCACGGCGCCGCCATCGTCTATCCCAACGACGGCTTCGACGCGCTGACGGTGCTCGAGACCGTGCAGGCCGAGCGGTGCACCGGCCTGCATGGCGTGCCGACGATGTTCATCGCCGAGCTCGACCACCCGCGCTTCAAGGAGTTCGACCTGTCGACGCTGCGCACCGGCATCATGGCCGGCTCACCCTGCCCCACCGAAGTGATGAAGCGCGTGGTCGACCAGATGCACCTGCGCGAGATCACCATCGCCTACGGCATGACCGAGACCAGCCCCGTCAGCTGCCAGAGCAGCACCGACACGCCGCAGGACAAGCGTGTGTCGACCGTGGGCACGGTGCAGCCGCACATCGAGGTGCAGATCGTCGACCCCGAAACCGGCGCCGTGGTGCCGCGCGGCACGTCGGGCGAGTTCCTGACGCGGGGCTACTCGGTGATGCACGGCTACTGGGACGACGAGGCCCGCACGCGCGAGGCCATCGACGCCGAGCACTGGATGCACACCGGCGACCTGGCGACGATGGACGACGAGGGCTACGTCAACATCGTGGGCCGCATCAAGGACCTGGTGATCCGCGGCGGCGAGAACATCTACCCGCGCGAGATCGAGGAGTTCCTGTACCGCCACCCCAAGGTGCAGGACGTGCAGGTGGTCGGCCTGCCCGACCCGCGCTACGGCGAGGAGCTGTGCGCCTGGATCATCCTGAAGCCCGGCGTGGTGGCCGATGAGGGCGTGACCGAACACGAGATCCGCGACTTCTGCCGCAGCCAGATCGCGCACTACAAGGTGCCAAAGTACATCCAGTTCGTCACCGAGTTTCCGATGACGGTCACCGGCAAGATCCAGAAGTTCAAGATCCGCGACGCGATGAAGGCGACGCTGGGGCTTGCCGAAGCGCGCACCGCCTAGGCTGGCGTTACTTTGCCGCTGCCGGAAACGCAGGCAGTTTGCCGATGTCGCGCGCGTCGTGCTGCAGGATGACCGTGGCCTTCAGGTTGGCGGCGATCTTCTTGTAGCGGTCCAGCGAAGCCAGCGTGGCGGCGCGGTCCCAGTTGAAACCGGGCACACCGTTGCTCTCGTAGTTTTCGTGGAAGTGGGCCAGATCGCCGGAGATCAGCACCGGCCCCATCTCGCGCAGCCGGACCAGCAGGCTGCGGTGGCCGGAGGTGTGGCCCGGCGTCGAGAGCACGACCACGCTGCCATCGCCGAACACATCCTTGTCGCCCGGCAGCGGCTCGACCTTGCCGCCACCGCTGATCCAGCGCACGAAGGGCGCCGGGTTGACGCCTGCGGCCGGCGGCGTGGCGCTGATGCCGTCCCAGTCGCCCTTGCCGATCAGCAGCGTGGCGGCGGTGAAGGCGCCGGCCTGCCCGGTATGGTCGCCGTGGAAATGGCTGATGCCCACATAACGGATCTGCTCGGGCTTGAGGTTGAGCTTGGCAAGCTGATCCGGCAACGACGTCTTGGGCGCCACGGCGCCCGCGCTCAAGGGCTGGCCCGTATCCCACACCATGTACTCGTCGCCATGGCGGATGAGGTAGCAGCTGTAGGTGAACTGGACCTTGACGCCCGGCAGCGCCCAGGTGTCGGAGAAGCGCAGGTTGACCTCGGTCGGCGGCTGGTGCGTGCCGCAATCGGCGAACCGCGTGAGCGTGACCTCCGGCGGCGTCTGGGCCCATGCGGGCGGGCAGACGGTCGCCGCCGAACACAGCCCGAGGAACAAGGACCGTAGCGTCATGACCATGATGGAGCTCTCTGTGAATGGAGGTTGGGCGACTGGTGCCCGTTCAGCTGCCGAGACTCTACATCGTTTGCCTGCGCGGCAGCGCGTGATGGAGGAAGGGCATGGGTGATCGAGCATCGCATCATTGAATCGGCTCAGGCGGCAAAATGCAATGCACGTCACATCGTGACCACCATGCCTATGTCATCGTCCTCCATCAAATACCGCAGCTTCGGCACGCTTCCAGACGGCAAAGCCGTCACCGAATACACGCTGGACAACGGCGGCGGCCTGTCGCTCAGCGCCATCAACCTCGGCGGAATCGTCACTGCGATTCGCGTGCCTGACCGGCACCGTCAGAGCGCAAACGTCGTGCTCGGGTTCGCGCAACTGTCCGACTACGTGGAACGCAACCCGCACTTCGGCACCATCGTCGGCCGGTACGCCAACCGGATCGCGGGCGGACGGTTCGAGCTCGATGGTGGGTTGCAACGCTTGCCGGTCAACGACGGGCCCAACACGCTGCACGGCGGCGTTCGCGGCTTCGGCGCGCGGTGGTGGAACATCGAGCTCCAGCCGATCGCCGCGGATGGCAGCGTGTCGCTGCGACTGGAGCGCATCAGCCCGGATGGGGAGGAGGGCTTCCCCGGCGCGCTGAAGGTCAGCGTGACGTACACCCTCAACTCCCGGCAGGAGTGGCGCGTCGACTACCACGCCAGCTGCGACTGCGCGACGGTCATCAACCTGAGCCACCACGACTACTTCAACCTGGCCGGCGCTGGCAGCGCGCTAGGCCATGAATTGACGTTGGCGGCAAGCCGCTATACGACTGTCGACCGCTACTTGATCCCTGTCGAGGTGTGCGGTGTGGAGGGCACCCCGTTCGACTTCCGCCGACCGGCCATCGTCGAGGCGCGCATCCGCGATGGCCATGCGCAGCTTGCACTGGCGCGCGGCTACGACCACAACTGGATCATCGACCGCACGGGCCCGGGCTTGCAGCTCGCCGCGCGCCTGCGTGACCGCGCCAGCGGCCGCGTGCTGGAGGTCGAGACCACCGAGCCGGCCATGCAGTTCTATTCGGGCAATTTTCTGGACGGCACACTGCCCGGCTCAGGTGGCCGCCTGTACCGGCAGGGTGACGGGCTGTGCCTGGAACCACAGCATTGCCCCGACGCACCCAACCGCCCTGACTTCGCCAGCACGGTGCTGCGCCCGGGTGAAGTCTTCACCAGCAGCACCATCTACCGCTTCGGCGTCGACTGATCGGGCAGCGCCCAGGCATCGCCGCGTGAAGCCGCGCGCCAGGGCGTCAGCCGCAGATGCCAGCGCCGGCAGAAGCCCGGCAGACGTGGACCACGGCATCGCAGCCGGCGATGGCCCGATAGCGGCGGGCAACGGCTTCGCGCACCGGGGCTACAAGTGCGTGCGGCATGAGCGCTACGACACAACCGCCGAATCCGCCTCCTGTCATGCGCGCACCGCCGGCATTGCCGACCACCTCCTTGACGATGTCGACCAGCCGATCGATTGCTGGTACGGTGATCTCGAAGTCGTCGCGCATCGACGCGTGGGAGGCGGCCATCAGCGCGCCGATGCTCGGGTGGTCGCCGCTGCGCAAGGCCGCAGCAAGATCCAGCGCGCGCTGGCTGTCGGCCACGACATGGCGCGCGCGCTTGAAGGTGACGGGGTCGAGTTCGCCGGCGCGCTGCTCGAGCGTGGTCATCGCCAGATCACGTAGCGCCTGGATGCCGAAGTGACGCGCCGCGCTTTCGCACTGCTGCCGCCGCGTGTTGTATTCGCTACCCACCAGTCCGCGCTGCACCCGCGAGTCGATGATGACGATGGCCAGGTCGTCGGGCATCCGCACTGGCTCGCATTGCAGGCTACGGCAATCGATCAGCTGAGCGTGGCCGGCCTGGCCCTTGACGGAGATCAGCTGGTCCATCACGCCCGTGTGCGCACCGACGAAGTGGTTCTCGGCCCGCTGGCCCAGAAGCGCGATGTCGGTGCCCGCAATGAACAGCTTGTTCAGTGCATTGAAGAACGCACCGACCGCCACGACCAGCGATGCCGACGAGGACAGACCCGCGCCCTGCGGCACGTCGCCGCTGATCGCGATGTCGGCGCCGCCTGGCGCGTACCCAAGCGACACCATCGATGCCAGCACCCCGCGAACGTAGTTGGCCCATCCCGGCGCTGCGACCCTGTCGATGGGCTGGTCGATAGCGAACGCGTCGCGTTGCCCGTCGTGGTCGACTGCCAGCACGTGGACTCGGCCGTCACTTCGTGAAGACCCGCAGACGATGGTGTGAAAGTCGATCGCGCAGGGGAGTACGAAGCCGTCGTTGTAGTCGGTATGCTCGCCGATGAGGTTCACGCGTCCAGGCGCCTGCACGGCAAGCTGGGGATCGTGGCCGAAACAACGCACAAAGGCGCCTTGGGCGCGATGTAGAGGAGTCATGCGGAAACCGGGCGTTCGGTGTAGTGCACCGGGCTCACGGCGCGGAGGCGTTCTGCCGCCTGCTCGGGCGTCAGGTCGCGCTGTGGCTCGGCCAGCATCTCATAGCCCACCATGAACTTGCGCACATTCGCCGAGCGCAGCAGCGGCGGGTAGAAGTGCGCATGCAGCCGCCAGTGCTCGCCCTCCGCACCATCGAACGGCGCACCGTGCCAGCCCATCGAATAGGGAAAGGAGCACTCGAACAAGTTGTCGTAGCGGCTGGTCAGTTCTTTCAGGACCAAGGCGAGGTCGTGGCGGTCATCGGCCGTGAGGTCGGGCAGGCGACGCAGGTCGGTCTTGGGCAGCAGCAGCGTTTCGAATGGCCATGCGGCCCAATAGGGAACGATGGCGATCCAGCGCGCAGACTCCACCACCGTGCGCTCTCCCTGCGACTCTGCATCCGCACAGTCGGACAGCAGCGCCCGGCCATGCTCGGCGAAGTAATCGCGCTGTTGCCGCTCCTCGGCGAGCGCTTCGTTAGGCAGGAAGTCGTGTGCCCACACCTGCCCATGGGGATGCGGGTTGGAGCAACCCATCAGTGCCCCCTTGTTCTCGAACACCTGCACCCAGGGGTAGCGGGCGCCGAGTTGTGCGGCCTCGGCGCACCAGGTGTCGACGACATGTTCGATGGCGGGCAGGGCCAGCTCAGGCAGCGTCTTGCCGTGGTCCGGCGAGAAGCAGATCACCCGGCTCGTCCCGCGCGCCGTGCCGGAGACGAACAACGGGTTGGTGGGCGCAGGGGCATCGGGCGCATCCGGGCTCAGCGCCGCGAAGTCGTTGCCGAACACGAACGTGCCGGTGTAGGCGGGATTGCGCTCGCCGGTGGCCCGCAGGTTGCCCGCGCACAGGTAGCAGTCCGCAGCGTAAGCGGGGTGGCACGACTGGCCAGTGGGCTCCGTCTGGCCTTGCCAAGGGCGCTTGCCGCGGTGCGGCGAAACCAGCACCCACTCGCCGGTCAGCGGGTTGCGGCGCCGGTGAGGGTGATCTCCGGGATCGAACGTGGTCATCGGCGTGGGGCGCCTTCAGCGCAGCCGTTCGCCGCTGGGCGCGAACAGGCGCAAGTGTCGGGGCTCGCACGCCAGCCAGATGGTTCCCTCGGTCACCGTGTCCGCATCGCCGCGCACCTCGACCGTGATGCGCTCGCCGCTCTGCAATGTGCAATGCAGGAAACGTGTGCTGCCCAGGTTCTCGGAGAAGTCGATCTGCGCGGTGAACGAGGCGTTCTGCCTGTCGGTCGCATACAGGTGTTCAGGGCGGACGCCCAGCTTGACGACGCTGTGGTCCGTGGCGCCGGCCAGCGGGCCGTCGAGCGTGATCTCGCTGCCGCACACGCTGACCCTGTGCCCCGGCAGGCAGGTTGCCTCGACGAGGTTCATGCGCGGCGAGCCGATGAAGCCCGCCACGAAGAGGTTGTCCGGATCCTCGTAGAGTGCGCGTGGCGTGCCCACCTGCTCGATGCGGCCGTCACGCAGGATCACGATGCGGTCGGCCAGCGTCATGGCCTCGATCTGGTCGTGCGTGACATAGATCATCGTGTTGCCGAGTTCGCGATGCAGCCGCGCGATCTCGATGCGCATGCTCACGCGCAGCTCGGCATCCAGATTGCTGAGCGGTTCGTCGAACAGGAAGGCGAGCGGCTTGCGCACGATCGCGCGGCCGATGGCCACCCGCTGGCGCTGGCCGCCGGACAACTGCTTGGGCCGCCGGTCCAGCAGGGGACCGATCTTCAGCACCTCGGCTGCAGCGTTGACCTGCCGTTCGATCTCCTCGCGGCCGACCTTGGCGATCTCCAGGCCGAAGGCGAGGTTCTCGCGCACGCTCATGTGTGGGTACAACGCGTACGACTGGAAGACCATGGCGATGCCCCGCTTGGCGGGATCGAGGTCGGTCACGTCACGGCCGGCGATGAGGATGTCGCCGGCGGTCACGTCTTCGAGCCCGGCAATCATCCGCAGCAAGGTCGACTTGCCGCAACCAGACGGCCCGACGAACACAACGAACTCGCCGGCCTCGACCTTCAGGTTCAACCCGTGGATGACGTCGACCGCACCGAAGCTCTTGCGCACGTCGCGCAACTCGATGGTGGCCTTGTCCGACGAGGGCCGCTGCGTGGTCATCAGCGTGCCCTCATCCAGACCAGCATCTGGCCCGGTTGGCGGTTGTCCCAGAGGTGGTAGGGAACGAGCCGCACCGTGGTGTCTTCCAGTACGGACGGCTGGGCGTCGTAGAGCTTGCCGTCCCAGTCGGCCCAGCGCTCGCGATGGGCGGGCAGGTCGATGGCGACCGCGCCGTTGAGCGAGGGCATGGTGTCGGTACGCGCGGCGACCGTGCCCGCGACGATCAGCGCGTTGAGGCCGGGTGCATTGTCGACTTCCTCGGCGCAGTAGATCAGGGGTCCGCGCGCAAGGGCAACACGCCCCACATCCGCAGTGACGTCCGGGTGTGCGCGCAGGGCGCGGACGGCCATCGGCAGATCGAGCACGATGGTGGTGCCATCGCGCCATTCGCGGTTCAACCTGTAGTAGCCGCGATCGAGGTCAAGGCGCACCGCTTCGCCGTTGATCGACAGCGTGGCGTCGTCGCACCAGCCGGGTACGCGCAGTGCCAGCCCGAATGTTGCGGGGCGGTCGAGGCCGACGGTCAATGTCACGCGTCCGTCCCAGGGGTAGCGGGTCTGCTGCGTCAAGGTCAGCCGCGTCGCGCCGACCTTCAGGCGCGCGACGCTCTCGCCATACAGATGCACGGCCACCTCGTCTGCCGACACGCCAACCATGTAGCTGCCGATCGATGCCACGGTGCGCGCGATGTTCGGCGGGCAGCAGGGGCAGCGGTGCCAGGTCCACCGGTGATGCGCACCGCGACTCTCCAGCGGGTTGTCGTAGAAGAACTTCGCGCCGTCGACGGCCATGCCGGACAAGGCGCCGTTGTAGAGCGCCTGCTCCATGATGTCGGCATAGAGCCTGTCGGGACGGCGGCCCAGCATGCGGCTCGCCCACATGGCCAGGCCGACCGACGCGCAGGTCTCGGCGTAGGCGCTTTCGTTGGGCAGATCGTAGTAGTCGGTAAAGCCTTCGTTGCTGGCCGCCGGCCCGATGCCACCCGTGACGTACATCTGTTTGGTGGTCAGGTCCTTCCACAGGCCGGTCAGTGCATGGGTCAGGGTGTCGTCGCCAAACTCGGTGGCCACGTCGGCCATGCCGGCATACAGGTACATCGCGCGCACTGCATGGCCGATCACCCTGGGCTGCTCGCGCACCGGCAGATGGGACTGGTTGTATTCGTAGGTCTTGTGGCGGAACTGCTTCGGGTCGGCCCCGCGCTCGGCGGCCTCCAGGTCGAAGTAGTGCGGCTGCCGTCCACGCTCGTCCACGAAATAGCGTGCCAGGTCCAGGTAGCGCTGCTCGCCCGTGGCCCGGCCGAGACGCACCAGCGCCAGCTCGATCTCCTCATGGCCACAATAGCCGCGCTTCTGCCCTGCCTCGGGCCCGAACACCGTGGCGATGTGATCGACGTAGCGGCACATCACGTCCAGCAGCTTGCGTTTGCCGGTGGCGTGGAAGTACGCTACTGCGCCTTCGATGAGGTGCCCGGCGCAATAGAGCTCATGGCAATCGCGCAGGTTGCTCCAGCGCTTGCCGGGCTGCATGCGGATGAACCACGAGTTGAGGTAGCCGTCCGACTGCTGCAGCCTGGCGAACATGTCGATGATCGCGTCGGTCTTGGCCTCCAGGTCCGCGTTGGGCTTGCGGTACAGCGCGTAAGCGGCGGTCTCGATGACCTTGGCGACATCGGAGTCCCAGAACATCTGCACATTCACCGTGTCGGGCGTGCCGTCGGCCCGGGTATGCCAGGGCATGCGCACCGGCGGCACCGGCCGGTCGGGGTCGATCTGGTCGAACATCCCGGCCGCCAGGCAGCGCTCGTACAGGATCATCGCCGTGCGGTCGGCGACGGCGTCGATACGGTCGCCCCAGAAGCCGCGCACGTCGACATCGGGAACGGCCGGCGGACGAAAGCCGTGGGCTTTCTGGATTTCAACGGGGGTGATGGATGGGTTCATGCTTGAACGTGCCTCGTATTACTTGACGGCACCCGCGGTCAGCCCGCGGATGTAGTAGCGCTGAAGAAGAAGAAAGAGCACGAGGCAGGGCGCCATCATCAGCGTGATGCCGGCCTGTACGGCGCCCCAGTCGATGCTGCCGAACTGGCCCGATCGGACCGCCGCCATCAGCACCGGCAGCGTGTATTTCTTCTGGTCGGTGAGCAGGATCAGTGCCGCCAGAAACTCGTTCCACGACGCCAGGAAAGCAAAGATGGCCACGGTGGCCACGCCCGGCAACACCAGCGGCAGCATGATGCGGCGCAGCACCACCATCACCGACGCACCGTCCACGCGCGCGGCGTCTTCGATCTCCTTGGGCACGGCGTCGAACGCGTTGCGCATCATGAAGATGGAGAACGGCATCTGCAAGGTCACGTAGACGCAAGTGATGCCGGCCAGCGTGTTCTGCAGGCCGAGCTTGGTCAGGATCAGGAACAACGGTGTCAGGATCGACTGGAACGGGATCATCACCGTCGAGATGATCAGGATGAAGAGCGCGTTCTTCAGCGGGAAATTGAACCGCGAGAAGCCGTAGCCGGCGAGCAGGCTGATGATGACGGTGGCCAGCACCGTCATGGCCGAGACCGTGAGGCTGTTGCCGGCGTAGGTCGAGATGCCGGCTCCGAACTGCGCCAGATTCTCGTAGTTCTGCGTGCTGAAGCCGTCGACCGGCCAGGGCGGCAGCGGCGGTTGCCGCGCCTCTGCCGTGGGCTTGAAGCTGACGAGAACGCTCCAGGCCAGCGGCGCCAGGAACAACAGCGATGCCGTGATCCCGACCAGGTGGTGACGGATCCCGCCGAACAGCAGGTGGAGTGTCGAGCGACCCTTGCGCGACATCACACGTCCTCCGGTGTGCGCAGCAGCCGCAGCTGGATGACGCTGATCGCGACGAGGATCAGCAGCAGCACCATCGACATGGCGGCGCCATATCCCAAGCGGAACGAGACGAACGATTGACTGAATATCCAGTAGACCGTGGTGATCGTGCTATTGCGCGGCCCGCCGTCGGCAATGATGTAGAACTGGTCGAAAGCCAGGATGGAGCCGGCGATCGAGAGGATCAGTGCGAGCGCAATGGTGCGCCGCATCAGGGGCAGCGTGATGCGGCGGAAACGCAGCCAGTTCGATGCGCCGTCCATGCGCGCAGCCTCTTGCACTTCGGTGGAGATGCCTTGCAGCCCGGTCAGCAGGATGATCATGTTGAAGCCGGCGGTCTTCCAGACGACCATCACGACGATCGACCAGAAGGTCGTATCGAACTCCGCAAGCAGGTTGACCGGCTTGTCGGTCAGACCCAGGCGGAAGGCTGCAGGTGAAAACAGGCCGGCGTCGACGTTCATCAGCCAGGCCCAGAGCAGGCTTGCCGAGCTGAAGCCGACCACCGTGGGCAGGAAGAACGAGGTGCGGTAAAGCTTGGTCAGCGCCCGGTTTTTCTCGACGAACAACGCCAGCGGAAACGCGATGGCGAAGATCGCGACCGTGACCACCACCGTATAGAGGCCCGTGAACTTCATCGAGGCCCAGAACTGCGTGTCCTGCATCAGGCGGGCATAGTTGTCGATGCCGATGAAGCGCGGCGTTCCCATCAGCGGCCAGTTGTGCAGCGACATCCAGAACGCCATGCACAAGGGGATCACGAAGAACACCAGGACCAGCGCGACCGCGGGCGCCACGAACAGCAGGCCGACCAGTTGCTTGCGGCGCAGCCGTGATCGGCGCGCTGGTGCAGCGCTGCTCACTTGCCCGACGCGTCGAGGATGGACTGCATCGACTTCTGCGCGCGGGCCAGCGAGCCGTTGACGTCGTTGCCGAAGAACACCTCGTTCAGCATCTGTTTCCACGGGCCGGTGGGGCTGTTGATCAGGTCGTTGTAGACCGGTGACGTGGGCGTGCGGCCGATGCCCATCGCCTTGTTGGCGACCAGGTAGCGCTGGTCGAGCGATTTCACGGCCTCGGCGGCGACATCGCTGCGCGTGGGCAGGCTGCCTAGTCTGGCGAGCAGGGTCTGGCCTTCGACCGAGTAGACGAAGTCGAGGAACTCGCGCACCTCGGCCATGTTGTTGCGCTTGGCCGTGACCACGAAGTTGTCGCCGCCGGCGAACGAGGCCGCGCCGCCGTCCTTGCCAGGCAGCAGGGCCACGCCGAAGTCGATGTTGGGATAGTTCTTGACGAGGTTCCCGATGGCGAAGGCGCCGATCGGCGACATGCCGATCTTGTCCGTGGCAAAGCCGCCGAAGAAGTTGGCACCGGAGTCGGTCTTGGCGCTTTCGGGCACGTAGCCCTTGGCGATCAAGCCACGGTACATCTCGACCGCGCTGCGCATCTGCGGCGTGTCCAGGGTGGCGAGCTTGCCGCCATCGACCAGGATGTCACCACCCGATGCCCAGATCAGCGGCATGAAGGTGAAGGCGTTGCAACCGCCGCAGGCGCCCGAGAAATAGAAGCCGCGGACATCACCACCCAGGGCATTGACCTTGCCCGCATAGCTTGCGATCTCGGCCCAGTTGGTCGGCCCCTTCTCGGGGTCCAGGCCCGCTTGCTTGAACAGCTTCTTGTTGTAGAGCAGTACCGATGCGTCGGCTGACATCGGCAGCCCGTAGATGCGGTTCTGGTAGGTGGCCGCTCCGACGTGCGCCTTCGACAGGTTCGCGAAGTAGGGCAGGCCCTTGGCGAAGTCCGTCAGGTCCTGCAATTGCCCTGCTTGCGCGAAGGCGTTGGTGAACACGAGGTCGAGCGACAGCAGGTCGGGCGCCGAACCGCCCGCGGCGGCGATGGCGTATTTCTGCACGACCTCGGTGTTGGGCACGATCTGCAGTTCGATCTGCGTCTTGCCGCGCGCGTTGAACGTCTTGACCAAGGTCGGCATGAAGGCCTCGCTGGACGAGCGCGACCACATCGTCAGTTTCTTCTGTGCCAGCGCGACGTTGGGCGCCAGGCTCAGCGTGATCAGCGCCAGCGTTGCGGCTTTCAGTAATTTCATGGTCCTGTCTCCTCTTGATGGTGTCTGACGTGTCTTCAATCCGGCCTGTCACCGTGACGGCTACGAGGCGCGAACAACCAGGCTGCATGGCAGCTTCCACAACCCTGGCGCCACCGTCTCGCCATTGGCAAGACGCAGCAGCGCCAACCCTGCCTGTCGACCGAGTTCCTTGAGATTCATGTCGATCGTGGTGAGCGGTGGCCGCGTCTGCGCCGCCACGATCTCCCAGTTGTCGAAGCCGACGACCGAGACGTCGGCGGGCACGGCAACTCCGCGTTCGCGCAACGCATCGATCACGCCGCGCGCGATCTGGTCGTTGCCGCAGAAGATGCCGTCCGGAGGGTTCGGCTTCGCCCAGAGCGTTGCCACGGCCTCGTGGCCCCAGAGCTCGGACCAGTTGCCAAACAGCGTTCGCGGCTTTGCCATAGGCGACCCGCCTGCACCGAGCGCGTCACAGTAGGCCTGGGCGCGCTCGCGCACGACCTGGAAGCTCTCAGGCCCCGTGACGTGCACGATGCGGCGGCGCTTCTGCGCGATCAGGTGCTGCACGGCTTCGGTGGCACCTTGCCTGTCGTCAGGCACGAGGATCAGCGCATCGGCGGGGCCGGCGGTCAGCGCGTAGACCACAGGCACCGGCAGATGCGACAGGTCGAGCGGCAAGGGCTTGTCCACGCGCTTGCCGGTCGCGATGATGCCGTCGACCTGCTTGTCGAGCAGCGCGTCGAGGTGGATCCGGGCGAGCTCGGGATTGCCATCGATGCTGCAGAGGAACACCGACACGCCGTGGTCGATCAGCCCTTCAGACACGCCCGCCATCACTGGCAGCGTGAACCGGCCATAGGTGTCGTCGGTCAGCAGGCCCACGCTGAAGCTGCGTTTGCTGGTGAGGCTGCGGGCCAGGGCGTTGGGCCGAAAGCCGAGCTGCAGGGCCACGCTCTTGATGCGGCCACGCGTTTCCTCAGAGACACGGCCAGTGCCATTCAAGGCCTTGGAAGCCGTTGCAACGCTGACCTTCGCCGTGTTGGCGACGTCGTAGATCGTCACGCGCTCCGAGGAAGTTGGGCCGGACATGTTGGTTTGCCTCCAAACGGTGAGAAACCGCTTTCTCACGCTAGTTTAGCGGCCGATTTACGTTGAGAAAAGGGTTTCTCAATAGATTATCAGGCGGGTAAACCCTGAGCTTGCATCACCAGCTGCGGCAACCCTCAAGCCAGACACATAGCCGGGCACCCTCGAAAAATGTGTGGCGCTCAGTCGAAATCAAACCGATCTCCACGTCATTGTCACGAGCACGGCTTTTCCGTTCTCGAACCATCCACAAGGGCGAAAGACATGAAAACCACCACCCACACTCCCGCGGACCTGGCCGACCAGCACGGCATCGGCACGCCACTCAACGCAAGGCAGGAAGCCGCCATCGACCGTGGCCCGCCAGCCGGGCTATCGCGCCGCATCTTTGTCGGCAGCGTGGCGGGCGGCCTTGCGATCGATGGGCAGTCAGCACCGCCGCCAGGCCAACCAGGACATTCGCCCATGGAGATATCCATCAGGACCAACGCCGAGGTCATCACGCTGATCAACGTGTTCACTGTCGAACCGAAGGACCAGGAGCAGCTGATGCAACTCCTCAAGGAAGGCACCGAGGTCTTGTTCAGCAAGCAACCCGGCTACATCTCATCCAGTTTTCACAAGAGCCAGGACGGCCGACGCGTTGTGAACTACGGGCAATGGCAGGCGCAAGAAGACATTCAAGCGTTTCGCAAGAAGCCCGAGATCGGTGTGTACTTCAGCCGCATCAAGGCGCTGGCCCAGTTCGAGGCGATCGTCTGCGAAGCGTCGTACGTCCATCACATTTGAGGACCGCGTCCGGAGGTCGCAGGCGGCACCAGCACTTTCACGCCGCCAGTGAACAGCGCCCTGACCTGGAACCGCTTGAAGCGCCAAGGCCCATCGCCCTTGCGCACGAAGTCGCCTTCGCCGTCGGCGACCATGATGGGCGGCGTGGACGGCAGCACCGGCACGCCGTCTGCCGCGTAGACGCACATGGTGCCGTCCACCGACTCGAGGCTGCCGACAGGGCCGCGCCGAGCAGGACAAGTCTCATGGGAACCTCCGGGTGTGTGGTGCGATATCAGTCGACGGCCGCCGCCACCGACCCCAGGATGCCATCGGCAATCCTCTGCGCCGTCGGCAGCGAATCGGTCAGCCCCAGGTGGCCGTGGCCTACCGCCAGCCACAGGCCGGGCCGGCCGGGCGCGGGGCCGACCACGGGCACCGAGTCGGGCATGCAGGGGCGGTGGCCCATCCAGGGGCGGGTGGGCACGCCATCGAGGCCGGTGAAACATTCGCGGGCGATGCGTTCGAGCATGGCGGCGCGGCGCAAGTCTGGCGGGCGCACCAGGCCGCCGATCTCCACCGTGCCGCCCACGCGCAGGCCGTGCTCCATCGGCGTGACGAAGATCTTGCGGTCGGCCAGCACGACGGTGCGCGACACCGTGCCCTGTGCGCCGTCGAACTGCACGTGGTAGCCACGCTGGCTCTCCAGCGGGATCGGCAGGCCCAGCGGGTCGAGCAGCGCGCGCGACCACGCGCCGGTGGCGACGACCACCTGGTCGACACGCGCTTCCGCCGCGCCGTCTGCCAACGCCGGTACCCCTTGCAGCCGCCACCCGTTCCCGTCGGGCCGCAGCGCCGACACGGCTGCACGCTGCACGCTGCCGCCGGCAGCGGTGAAGGCCTGTGCCATCGCCTGCACATAACGCTGCGGGTTCAGGATGGTGGCGTGGTCGGCCATGAACATGCCGACCTGGTAGCGCGCCGACACGCGCGGCTCCAGCGCGGCGATGGCGGCGCGGTCGAGCCGTTCGCAGACGAAGCCGTAGTCGCTGCGCATGCGCCACCCGGTGGCGTCCTTGGCCAGCGCGGCGGCGTCCGGGTACAGGTGCAGATGGCCTTGCTGCAGGAACAGCTCGGGCACGCCGATGTCGCGTGTCATCTGCGCGTGCAGGTCGATCGCGCCGCGGTGCAGCGCGGCCAGCTTCGCCGCGGCCTCGGCCACACGTGCCGGCCGCGCCGAGGCCACGAAGCGCAGCAGCCACGGCAGTGCGCGCGGCAGATAGGGCAGCGGCAAGACCAGCGGGCTCTCGCCGTCGAACAGCATGGTCGGCACCGAGGCCAGCACGCCGGGCATGGCCAGCGGCACCACCGCGCCGGGGCTGATGGCGCCCGAGTTGCCGGCGCTGCAGCCGCTGCCCGGCGCATCGCGGTCGACCAGCAGCACCTCGGCCCCACGCTGACGCAGCCGCAGCGCGATGGCGGTGCCGACCACGCCGGCCCCCACCACCGCGATGCGTGGTGTGCCCGTGTGTGCAGGCGCCGCCATCACGCGGACACCGGCCGGCGTTTGTCTGAAACGATGCGGCCGTCCTTGAACACCAACTGCAGACGGCGCACGTTGTTCACGTCGTCGAGCGGGTTGCCGCCGACCACGATCAGGTCCGCCGTCTTGCCCACCTCCACCGTGCCCATGCTGTCACCGACACCGCAGACGGTCGCAGCGTTGCGTGTGGCCGCCTGGATGGCTTGCCAAGGCGTGGCGCCATCACGCACCCACAGGCCCAGCTCCAGCAGGGCGGCGTCCTTCAGCGGGCGGATGTCGGAGCCCAGCGCCATCTTCACGCCGGCCTTCAGCGCCTTCGTGAAACCGTGCAGGTGGTCATCATGGGCCGCATCGGCGCGGCAGCACAGGGCCTGCGAGAGATTGCGGTTCTTCACCCAGCGCTGCTCCCAGTCGTTCACGGCCTGCCCCGGCGTCAGATGGCTGATGGACAGCGTGGGCACGAACCAGGTGTCGTGCTCCAGAAAGAGGTCGATGCACTCGTCGTCGAGGATGTAGCCGTGCTCGACCGTGTGCGCCCCAAGGCGGATCGCGGCTTTCACCGCCTGCGGGTTGGTCGCGTGCGCCATCACCTTGAACTCGCGCAGCTTGCAGATCGCGAACGCGGCCCGGATCTCCTCGTCGAGAAAGAACGAGTGCTGGTGCAGATCCCAGGCCGGGCCCATGATGCCGCCCGACAGGTTGAGCTTGATGTGGTCGACGCCGTTCTTGATCTGCTCGCGGATCGCCTTCACGAAGCCGTAGGGCCCGTCGCATTCCAGCGCATGGCCGGAGTTGAGAAAGTGCCCGCCGGTCGTCGTCAGGAAATGCCCCGCCGCGAACAGCCGCGGCCCCAGGTGCTGGCCGGAATCGAAGGCCCGTTTCCAGGCCACGTCCATGTAATGGTGCGCGCCGGCGCTGCGCATGCCGACGATGCCCGACTCCAGCAGCGCCTGCTGCAGCTTGTGGCCGAACAGCGTGGTCTGCTCGGGCAGCGGCATGTCGTCGAGCGAGGCGAAGAAGTCGGGGTGGATGTGCACATCCCACAGCCCCGGCATCAGGTAGGCCCCGCGCAGGTCGACCACCTGCGCATCCCCCACCGGCGGGGCGGCGCCGGCCTCGAAGATCGCGCCGATCTTGCCGTCCTCGAGCAGCACCGACACGTCGGCGCGGGCGGTGGGCGTCACGCAGTCGACGAGCGTGGCGTGGGTGAGCAGGGTTCGCATCGGGTGGCTCCGGGGCAGGCAGGACTGTGCCCCGAGGTTACCCGGTGCCGCGGCACCTGCACCCCGGCACCTCAGATCGGCTGCAGCTTCGCCTTGCGGATGGCCTGCGTGTAGCGCGCGATCTCGGCCGTGTAGAAGGCCGCCAGCTGCGGTGCCGGCAACGGCGGGGCGGGCGGCACGCCGGCCTGCGCCAGCAGCTGCTGCTGGACCTCGGCATCGCCCAGCGCCACCAGCACGGCGCGCGACATCGCCTGGGTCAGCGCTGCCGGTGCCGCTGCCGGAATGAACAGGCCGGCCCAGGCATCGACCGTCGTGAACTGCGGCATGCTGCGCGACTCCGCGAAGGTCGGCACGGTGGGGAACACCGGCGAGCGCGCAGGGCCCGTCACGGCCAGCGCCTTCATGTTGCCGCTGGCCACGCGGCGGGCCAGGTTGCCGTCTGCCGGCAGCAGCATCAGGTCGATGTGGCCACCGGTCAGGTCCGAGATCAGCGGCGCGCCGCCCTTGTAGGGCACGTGGGTCATGGGCACGCCGGCCGCCTCGGCCACGGCTTCGCCTGCGAGGTGGTAGATGCTGCCCATGCCGACCGAGCCGTAGCTCAACGGCTTGGCGGGGTTGGCCTTGGCCCAGGCGACCAGCTCGTCGACGCTGCCGGCGGGCAGGTCGCTGCGCGCATACAGCGCCAGCTGCGAGCGCGACAGCATGGCCAGCGGGCGGAAGTCCTCGGGCTTGTAGCGTGCCGACTGCAGCGTGGCGGGGGCCAGGATCAGCTCGGTCGGCGAACCCACCACCAGCATGTCGCCGGCGGCGGCCCGTGCCATGACCTTGGCCACCGCGATGCTGCCGCTGGCGCCAGGCAGGTTCTCGACGATGACGGTACAACCCAGCTCCCTGGCCATGCGCGGGCCGACGGCGCGGGCGTAGACGTCCGACGAGCCGCCGGGCGGGAAGGGCACCATGATCGTCAGCACCGCAGGGATGCCTGGGACGGCGGGCGCCTGGGCGCGGACTGCTGCGGTCGCGCCGAGGGCGGCGGCGCCGGCAAGAAGGGTGCGGCGTTTCATCATGGGGTGCTCCTGGAAGTGGATGGAGAGGTCGGTCCGTTCACGGGGACACGCGGGAAGAGCGGGAACCGCCGGCACAGCGCGCGCACGGTGTCGGCCGCACCGGCGGGCGGCGGCAGCCCGACGACCAGCGCCTGGGCCACGCCGGCCACGATGCCAGCGACGAGGTGCATCTCGGCCTCGGCCATGCCGCGCGTGGTGAGCGCCGACACGCCGAGGCGCAGGCCATGGGCGTGGTCGAAGTCCACGTCGCCCGGCACCGGCACGGCGCTGCAGCCGACCTGCAGCGCGTCCAGCGCCTGCACCAGCCGGGCCGCCTGCAGGCCGAGCGGCTGCAGCTGGGCAACCACGAAGGGCACATCGGTCCCGCCGGTGAGCTGTGCGATGCCGCGCGCGGCCAGGCCGACGCCAAGGGCGCGCGCATTGCGCAGCACCTGGTCGCTGTACGCGTGAAACGCGGGCTGCAGCGCTTCGCCGAAGGCCACCGCCTTCGCGCTAACCATCTGCATCAGCGGTGTGCCCTGCAGGCCCGGGCACAGGGCCGCATCCAGCCGCGCGGCCAGCGCCGGGTCGTTGCACAGGATCAGGCCGCCGCGGGGGCCGCGGAGGTTCTTGTAGGTGGTGGTGGTGACCACGTCCGCATGCGGCATCGGATTGGGGAAGTGGCCGGTGGCCACCAGGCCGGCGACGTGGGCCATGTCCACCATCAAGTGGGCCCCGACCTCGTGCGCGATGGCGGCGAAGCGTGCGAAGTCGATGCCGCGCGGATAGGCCGAAGCCCCGGCGATGATGAGCCGGGGCCGGTGCAAGCGCGCCAGCGCCAGCACTTCGTCGAGGTCGATCAGGCCGGTGTGCGCGTCAACGCCGTAGTGGCGGGCCGTGAACCAGTCGCCCGACAGCGTGCCGCCGGCGCCGTGGCTGAAGTGGCCGCCGGCCTTCAGGTCCATCGACAACAGGGTGTCGCCGGGCCGCAGCAGGGCCAGCAGCGCGGCCTGGTTGGCCTGCGTGCCCGAGTGCGGCTGCACGTTGGCAAAACGCGCGCCAAAGAGCCGGCACGCACGCTCGATGGCCAGCCGCTCCAGCGCGTCCACACCTTCCGAAGCCGCCAGGAACCGCGCGCCGGGATAACCCTCGACCGTGGTGTCGGCCAACACGCTGCCGCTGGCCTCGCGCTGCGCCAGGCTGATGTGGTTCTCGGAGGCCACCAGTTCCAGCCGGTCCGACTGGCGCGCCTCCTCCTGCGCGATCAGGGCCGCGACCTCGGGATCGAGCGTCTGCAGCGGCTGGCGCAGGAGCTGCATCATGCAGCCACGGTCTCGGCAGGCAAGGTGGGCAGCACAGGCTGGAGCAGGCAGTCGTCCGGCAGCGCCAACAACGGCGCGCGGTCGCGCTCGTGCGCCATCTCGGGCACATCGCGGGTCGCGGGGTTGCTGCAGGGGTTGTAGATCACCGAGAAGATCCAGCGCGAGTACGGCGACACGTTGGCGGCCGACACGTGCAGCAGGTTGTCGCCGAAGATCAGCAGCGTGCCGCGCGGGCCCTTGGCCGAGACCATGCCCAGCTCGTTGACCAGCGCGGTCACCGCGTCGTGCGGCACGGTCCACAGCTCCCACTTCTCGCCGTCCACGCTGCGCTTGAGAGGGATCTCGCGCTGGTGCGAGCCGGGCACGAACATCAGCGGGCCGTTGAACTCGGTGACGTCGTCCAGGTGGATGTGGAAGTTGAGCGCCAGTGGCTTGGGCACGCCGTCGCGGTTGTGGTGGGTGGCGAAGTCGGTGTGCCATTCGAAGCCGCCGCCGTCGAAGCCGGACTTGAGGTTGATCTTCACCTGTTGAGCGTACACGTCCTCCCCCAGGATCTGCCGCGCCGCCTCGAGCATGCGCGGGTGCCGCACCAGGCGCCGGTACAGCTCGTTGCGCCGGTGCAGCGACAGGATGTTGCGCACCGTGTCCTTGCCGGCCTCGCGCGGGTTCTCGGTGCGTTGCTCGGCCACCATGCCGGGCACCTCGCCCCGCAGCAGGTCCACTTCTTCCGGCGTGAACACGCCCGGCAGCACGAGAAAGCCGTCTGTAGCGAGGCGGTGCAGTTGGTCTTCGGTCAGTCGCATGGGGGTCTCCTTGTCGGGGTGGTGGGCGTTGCCTTGGTGCCGGTCAGTCGCGCACGGGCTGGCCGCGCTGGGCACTGGCGCCCTGCATGCCGGCCAGCGCCATGCGCACCAGCTGGTGGCCGCGGAACAGCACGGCCTCTTTCCAGTCGGTGGTGTCGGGATAGAACTGCCGGCGCAGCGCCTGCTTGATCGGCGCAGCCTCCGGGCCCAGCGGGTCGCCGTGCCGGTGCAGCCAGTGGTCGGCGCGCAGCGCGGCGCGGCCCAGGTCGCGCTCGTAGGTGCCGAACTCCAGCGTGCCGAAGGTGACGCGGGCATGCGGCAATGCCCGCGTCACGCCGAAGTGGGTGGGACCGTCCTGCACCAGCGGCAGGGTCTGCCCCCGGCGGCTTTCGGAGACGCCGTCGCCCCAGAACCGCCGCACGCGCAACGCGGCATCGGTGCCGGGCTCGTGGTCCGAGATCAGGTCGCCATGGCCGTAGGGGCCGAGGCCGGTGTGGAAGTCGATGCAGGTCACGTCGGTAGCGTGCCCGAGTTGCTCGGCCATTACCGCGTGCAGCGTGCGATTGGACCAGGTGGGCCCGGTACCGCCATAGAACATGCCCTGCGGGTCGATGCACTGGCCGCTGGCCAGCGCCCGGTAGAACGCGACCTCGCCCACCTGCTGGCGGTAGCGGGCCAGCACGGCCTCGGCCTCGGCGGCCTCCGGGCCGTCCAGGCGCACGGGCAGCAAGGCATCTGCGATCTCGCGGTAGCCGGGGTTCTCGGGCGGCGGCCGGCTCCAGTCCAGGTAGTTGCGGTTGAGGTCGACGTTGTCTTCGTTCACCCGCCGCAGCCAGGCGAACCCGTACGGGTTGAGCGCGTGGACGAACAACACCGCGGTGTCGGCCGGCAGCTGCCGGTGCAGGCCCGCGCGCAGCCAGTGCACCTGAAAGCCGGAGCCGCAAAAACCCTCGACCCCGTGCGTGCCCGACAGGACCATCAGCACCTTGGGCGCGCCGGGATCACCGAGCCAGGCCGTGTCCGTATGCAAGGCCTCGCCGCCTGGCCCGCGGGCCGGGCACGTGTGCTGCTGGCGTTGCGCGCCTGCGGCGGCGGCCGCCTCCACAAAGGCGGCGCGGGCCTGGTGGTAGTCGGCCGAGAAGGCGGATGAAGCGTCGGTGGGGGACTGCATGTTGCGGTCAGTGTACGAACGCAAGTGCAGCCAATTCAGCTAAAAACACCACTGGATTTGCGTTGATGGAGAAGAATCTGCCAAACTTCCCCATTAATTTGGACTTTTACTCCTCCCCCTCGCCGTGAAACCTGCAAACACCTGGATGGACCGCATCGACCTGAAGATCCTGTCGCTGCTGCAGCAGGACGGCCGGCTCTCGAACGTGGAACTGGCCGAGCGTGTGGCCCTGTCGCCCACGCCGTGCCTGCGGCGCGTGAAACGGCTGGAAGACGACGGCGTGATCGCGTTCTACCGTGCCGAGCTCGACCGCAAGCAACTCGGCCTGGGCGTGACCGCCTTCGTCTGCATCAACATCGGCGACCACGGCCCGAAGGCGACGGAGCTGTTTCTCTCCAGCGTGGAGGCGATCGACGAGATCGTGACCTGCCATGTGCTGTCGGGGCAATTCGACTTTTTGCTGGAAGTGGTGACCCCGACGCTGGACCACTATGCGTCCGTCATGCTGGACCGCCTGGGCGGCCTGCCCGGCGTGAGCGCGCTGCAGACCAGCTTTGCGTTGCGCACGGTCAAGGTGGCGCGCCGGTTGCCGCTGGCGCACCTGGGCAGTTGACGCGGGTGCGCCGGGCGCCCTTCCTGAACCGTCAAGAACCTCTTTTCGACCGCACCGCCAGCGCCACGATCGCCACCCCGGCGGCCACCACCAGCGCATCCTCGATCAAGCCGCTGCGGGTCTGCCCGATGCGCGCCATCGCACGCTTGCGGCCGGCCAGCGTCGCATAGGCCAGCGGCACGGCCGTGGCCACCGCCGTCGCCGCACCGGCCTGCTCGCGCCCCCGCGGCGCCAAGGCCGCACCGGCGATGCCGGCACTCATCACGCGCGCCAGCAGCCCCAGGAAGACCGTGCGGTCCGGCGCCGTCTTCATCTTGTCGCCGAACAGTTCACCGACCCCCATGGCCAGGGCGCCCAGCGTGAACAGCGGACGGTCGAGCAGCACCAGCCGCCCCGGCGTGCGCTGGCCCAACAGCCGCGCCGCCGCCAGGCTGGCCATCGGCGTCATGGAGCGCGCGCTGGCGACGGCGCCGATAAGGGCGGAGAAGAGAAGTCCGCGGTGTTGCATGGTGGATGTGGTCGGTGATGTGGACTGCACATCTTGCTTGGCTTGCGCTGTAGTGGGGCAGGCCAAAACACGCGACCGGCTGTAGGAGGCGTGCTGGGAGGGATTTACCGGAAATTATGGAAATCGGATAAATATCCGAATTCCATAAAAAGGGGATAACTAAGACGCTCGGCGGTCCCGAAGCGCCATCCATGCGCGGGTAAGCCCGCCATCTACGCCGGACCACCCGGCAGCGCACCGAGCTGCTGCATCAGGCCCAGCGTGTCCATGAGGATCCGCGTGTATTGGATCTTCGTGCCCTCGAAGCGCGTCAGCACGCGGTCGCAGGCGGATGTGATTGCGCGCCCGCCGCCAGCGCCTGCAAAATCCAGCTTGCACCCGTGCCAGTGCCTGATCTCAGCTTGGCACCTTTCAGGCAACCGGACATTCGTGACATGGCACCTTCCACCAATTTCCCTGCCGAGGGTGGCTGCGACTGCGGCTACCTGCGTTACCGCGTTGCCATCCCGCCCATGGTCGTGCACTGTTGCCACTGCCGTTGGTGCCAGCGTGGCACTGGCGCGTCGTTTGCGCTCAATGCCATGTACGAGGCCGACCGCGTGCTCCATCTTGCGGGCCAGCCGGACGTCGTCCACACACCCTCTGCAAGCGGGGCGGGCCAAAAGATAGCGCGCTGCCCGCACTGCCGCACCGCGATCTGGAGCCACTATGCCGGCTCCGGGCCGGTCACCAAGTTTGTCAGAGTGGGTACGTTGGACGACCCCAGCGCCATGCCGCCGGATGTTCACATCTTCACGGCATCGAAGCAGCCCTGGGTGCTCATCCCTCCCGGCATGCCTGCGTTCGAGGAGTTCTACGAAAGGGAAGCTGTCTGGCCACCCGAAAGCCTCGAAAGACTGAAGGCGTTGATGCCTCGGATCGAAGCTTATCGGGCTGCCAAGAGCGTCCAGGCCACCTGACTGCGGCACCGGCATGCCGCGATGGTTGTCGATCTGGCCGCCCTTCGTTCGTCGTACTGGGGTGGACGGATGGCCGCCCCCAGACAAACAAAGGAGATCGGTATGCGATTCATGGTGATGGTGAAAGCGACAAACGACAGCGAGGCGGGCGTGATGCCCACGCCAGAAGAGTTCGCCGCGATGGGGGCCTTCAATGAAGAGCTCGCCAAGGCGGGCGTACTGGAGGCGGGCGAAGGCCTGCACCCCAGCTCGCGTGGCGCCCGGGTCGCGTTCTCAGGCCAGGAGCGGCGAGTGATCGACGGGCCGTTCGCCGAGACCCGTGAGCTGGTGGCCGGCTACTGGATCTGGAAATGCGGCTCGCTGCAAGAAGCGATTGCATGGGTGAAGAAGTGCCCCAACCCCATGCGCTCCGATTCCGACATCGAGATCCGGCAGATCTACGCGGCGGAGGATTTCGGCGACGCGCTCACCCCCGCGTTGCGCGAGCAGGAGGAACGGCTGCGCCAGCACGTCCAGTCGCCGCCGGCCGATCCTGCGTCAAGCACCAGCCCATGAAGCGCACTGCAGATCAACCCACCCACAGAAACACGCCCATGACCAAGATGATCTTCATCAGCCTGCCGGTCGCCGACCTCCAAGCCTCGACCGCCTTCTACAAGGCGCTGGGGTTCGCGCAGGACTCCAAATTGAGCGACGCCACCGCCGCCTGCATGGTGTGGAGCGAGGCCATCCAGGTCATGCTGCTCACACACGCCAAGTGGCGCACGTTCACCGACCGGCCGTTTCCGCCGGCCGAGACAGCCTCGGTGATGCTGTCGCTGTCACTGCCCAGCCGCGAGGCGGTCGACGCGATGAACGAAGCCGCCGCAGCCCACGGAGGGAAGGCCGATGTGAACCCGGTACAGGACCACGGCTTCATGTATGGCCGCGACCTGGCGGACCCGGACGACCACCTGTGGGGCGCGTTCTGGATGGACGCCTTAGCGATGCCTGCGAACGCCCAGAATGCCGCTTGACCGCACCCTGCGAACCCACAAGGACACACCATGTCGCTGAAGCTGTATGCCCACCCCTTCTCCTCGTATTGCCAGAAGGTCCTCGTCGCCCTGTGGGAGAACGACACGCCGTTCGAGTACCTCCACCTCGAACATCCCGGCGTCGCAGAACAGCGCGCCGCCCTGTGGCCGTTCGGCCGCTTCCCGGTGCTCACCGACAACGGTGCCATGGTGGCGGAGTCGAGCATCATCATCGAGCACCTCGACCTGTACCACCCTGGCCCGGTCAAGCTGGTGCCTGCCGAGCAGAAAACCGCGCTCGAAGTCCGCTTCATGGACCGCTTCTTCGACCAGTACGTGATGACGCCGATGCAGAAGCCGGTGTTCGAGGCCCTGCGCACCGACGGGTCGCGCAAGGACGAGACGATGGCCGAGGCGCGGCAAGCGCTGGACACGGCCTACGCGTGGCTGGAGGCGAAGCTCACCGGCCGCACCTGGGCTGCGGGCGAGTCGTTCAGCATGGCGGACTGCGCCGCGGCGCCCTCGCTGTTCTATGCCGACTGGGTGCATGAGATCGCCGCGACGTTTCCGCGGGTGCGGGCCTACCGGACGCAACTGCTGCAACGGCCGTCGTTCGCCCGGGCGGTTGAGGAGGGGCGGCCTTACCGGCACTATTTTCCGTTGGGGGCGCCGGATCGGGACTGAGTGCATCGCGGGTGGCGTGCGCGTGGGCAGTCCCGCGCGCGGCCACGCTCGACATTCCCGTCACCGGCGCACACATGCCGATGGCCTGGGGCTCGTAAGTCAACCTGCTGGCCAGCGCGATCGCCGCCGTGATGGCACTCGTGCTCTTCGCGATTACCGTGGGCCGCCTGGTGCACCGCGATCCGCTCGCGCCCGCCATGACGCCATCGTTGATGATCCTGGTGGCGCCCTTCGCAGTGGGCTTTCTTACGTACACCAACATCGCAGGCGGCATCGACGGCTTTGCCGCGCTGCTCTTCTACTTCGGCCTGTTCATGTTCGCGGTGGTCGTGCCGAAGATATTCAGGCCCAGCGTCACATTCGGTCCGGTCTGGTGGGCGGTTGGGTTCCCGATGGCGGCACTGGTCAACGCGGCGATGACGTATGCGGAGTGGCGGGCCGGCTGGGCGTTGTGGGCGCTGGCGATTGCATTGCTGGTGGTACTGAGCGTGGTGTTGGCGGTGCTGATGGTGCGGACTCTGAGGATGGCGCTGACTGGTCGGCTGTTCACCTGAACCATGGCCGTCGTGTGCAGGGAAAGCTGCAGGACACCGCCGCCAGCATGGTGTGGAACGAATCGATCCAGACCTTGAGTGCTCACGCACGCCAAGTGGCGGATGTTCACGGACCGGCCGTTCCCGCCGGCCGGGACGGCCGCGTCGATGTTGTCGCTGGCTTTGGACAACCGCGATGCAGTCGATGCGATGAACGATGCCGCCGCGGCCCCCGGCGGGCAGGCTGATGTGAATCCGGTGTAGGACCATGGGTTCATGTACGGGCGGGACGTTGCGGATCCGGATGGGCATTTTTGGGGGACGTTTTGGATGGATGTTGCGGTGATGCCTGCTGTGGTTGCGAACTGAGCCTGGTCATCAGGTTCACGCTGAACGACCAGGATGGCTTCATCGGCGACATCTCGGTGACGTGCCGCTTCTCGACCCGGCCGAAGGTCGGTGGGCGCAGCCACCATCGCCTACCGTTTCGCGTTGGCAGGTGGGCGAGGCTGACCAAGCTGGCGCCGCCGATGTTGCGGACGGCAGGGGCTATTCAGAAGGGGTTGCGGCGCAACTGATGACTAAGAGATCGACTGCCCTGGCAAGAAGTGGCCTGTCGTTTGATTGCCGGATAAGCGGCCGGCCATTCGACTATGCAGCTTTTAGGCGACATGCACGGGCTGACGGTGTTATTCCGGAGAAGTGCCACCTAGTTGTCAGTGACAATGCGTTCACCATGGCAAAAAGCGAGCAACTCAAGGCACTGCTGCGCTCGTACGCGGAGGGCGACGAGCCGCAGTTCTACGCGGTCGCGATGCAGATGGCCGCGCATGAGGCGCGCCAAGGCCACGGCAAACTTGCCGAGGAACTGAAGGTTCTCATCGATGCATCCAAGACGCGGCGTCGCAGCGGGCATCCCTCCACAGTGGTTCCGCTGGCGCGGCCAAGAGGTGAACTTGCCGGCCTGCTCAGTGTTTCGTACCCATCGAAGCATTTGGTAGACCTGGTACTTGCTGACCCCGTAGAGCAGGCGTTGCTCCGCGTGCTGAAGGAGCAGCGACACCTCTTGAAGCTGCGCAGTCATGGGCTGCGCCCACGACGCAAGTTGTTGCTGGTTGGACCGTCGGGAACCGGCAAGACCTTGACGGCAGCAGCTCTGGCCGGGGAACTGAATATCCCCTTGTTCGTCGTTCGCCTGGACGCGCTCATTACGAAGTTCATGGGCGAGACCGCGGCGAAGTTGCGCCAAGTCTTCGATGCCGTGTCCGCGACGCGAGGCGTGTATCTATTCGACGAGTTCGATGCGATCGGCAGTCAGCGCGGGCTGTCAAACGACGTGGGTGAGATTCGACGCATTCTGAACAGTTTCTTGCTAATGATCGAGCAAGACGAGTCGGACAGCGTGGTGGTGGCCGCCACCAATCATCCGGAAATTCTTGACGAGGCCTTGTTCCGGCGCTTCGACGATGTAATCGAGTACCACAAACCTTCCGATGAGGAAATCGAGGCGCTGCTCCAGCTGCGCCTAGCAGGCTTTCTGGCGGCTCAGTCATTGGGCGCCTTGGTCGCCGCAGCACAGGGGCTTAGCCACGCTCAGATTGCGAATGCCGTTGACGATGCGATCAAGGAGGCGGTCATGCATGATCAGGAGACGGTTCAGCCAGAGGCCGTGCAACGGCTGCTGGAACACCGGCAGGCGGTCCGCTCGCGGGCATCGGTCAACAAGACCTAAAACTGCAACCGATTCCTCTTTGCATGGCCACTCAGGATCCAAACCGCCGTCGGCATTTTTTCCTTTCAGGCACCAAGGCAACACACGACTACACCGCCCGCAGCGATGGCGGCGGCAATAGCAACCAGATCCCAGAGCAGCCACGCGGGCAACACTCGACCTTGCTACGTACTCAGCTTGCCGCCATCGCGTTGGCCCAGCAAGCCCATGTTGGCCAGCAGCGGGCCGCCGGCATGCAGACGTCTATCGGGCTGCAGGTCGAGTTCGCGAGCCCCGCCGACGTCGAGTTGGCGGCAGAGAGTCTGGCCAGGGAAAATCAAGGCATCGAGTTGCTGAACGTTCGACACCAAGGCCAAACTACGTTCGCCACGGTATTTGTGCCTGAGGGCAAGCTCCAGCATTTCGACCGACTGCTGACCGACTACGCTGCGCACCGCACCAACAAGAAAGGCACAGCTCTCGACAATCGACCGCTGATTGACTCGATCGCGCGCGTGAGCGTCGCAACCTTTGATTCGTTGTGGACTGACACCGCTGCAGCTCTACCCGTCCGCATCGACGAAGCAATCTGGTGGGAAGCCTGGTTGCCTGCACGCGAGCCCGAGGCACAGCGACTGGAAGAGTTTCGAAAGGCTGCAGGCCGGGCTGGCTTCACTGTGAGTGAGAAGACACTCAAGTTTCCCGAGCGCGTCGTGGCCCAAGTGCATGGCACCAAGCAGCAATGGCTCGCCGCACCGCTTCTGACCGGCTTGCTCGCAGAGCTGCGCCGTGCCAAGACTACCGCGGCCTTCTTCACAGCTCAGACTCGCGAATACCAGACAGCATGGACTGAAGATCTGCTCCAACGTTTGCGCACTGACGCTGACAGCGCGCATTTCGTGACCTTGCTGGACACCGGGGTAAACCACGCCCATCCGTTGCTCGCGCCGTTCGTTCAAAACCAGGATCTCCATACCGTACAGCCGGGCTGGGGCGTTCATGATGGCAACGGGCACGGCACCGAGTTGGCAGGTCTGGTACTGCTGGGCGACTTGACCGGACCGTTGGAAGGACAGTCCGAGCTGGTCGTCGGACATCGCCTAGAGTCGGTCAAGGTTCTACGAGACGAGGGCGACAACCAGGGCGAGTCATTCGGCGCAATCACAACCGAGGCGGTCGCCCGCGTTGAAGTGGCGGCACCGGATCGACGGCGCGTGTTCTCTATGGCCGTTACGTCAACAGATGGGCGAGACCGTGGTCGACCGTCGTCATGGTCAGCGCAAATCGATCGCCTAGCAAGCGAACTCACGGGTGGCGGTGATCAGCAGCGACTTTTTGTGCTCAGCGCTGGCAACACGATGGACGCGCAGGATTGGATGCGGCATCCCGAGCACCTGCTGGTCAGTGGCATCCACGACCCCGGGCAAGCCTGGAATGCACTGACCGTAGGCGCATTCACAGAACTGACGACGCTGGAGGCTGCAGATCTTCCCCATTGCTCGGCGATCGCCCGAGTGGGGGCACTCAGTCCCTACACCACAACGTCAGTAACTTGGCAGGACGACTGGCCCTTTAAGCCGGACATCGTCATGGAGGGGGGCAACGTCGGGCTCGATCACCGCATGGGTCTGGCGACGGGAATGCCAAGCCTTTCGTTGCTGACCACCAGTCACGAGCCTCATCAGACCCTGCTCGCTTGTAGTTGGGCAACAAGTGCCGCGTCTGCGCTGGCGGCTGGCATGGCGGCCAAGATCGGCGCCGCGTATCCGGACTTCTGGCCGGAAACCACTCGGGCGCTGATGGTGCACTCTGCCCGATGGACGCCAGCGATGCTGCAGGCCTATTTGCCGGGTGGCACCGGCAAGGGCGACGCGCTTCGCCTAATCCTGCGCCACTGCGGCTATGGTGTTCCGAGCCTGGAGCGCGCCCTGTACAGTGCGTCGAACTCGCTCACGCTGATCGTCCAGGACGAATTGCAGCCCTACAGGCAGACTGTGAAGGGCATCAAGACTAACCACATGCATATGCACGATCTGCCGTGGCCGCGGGACATGCTGAGAGCGCTCGGCGCCGTCGACGTGACGTTGCGGGTCACCCTGTCCTACTTCATTGAGCCCAACCCCGGCGACCGTGCCGGTGTTGACAGATATGCTTACCAATCACATGGCCTGCGCTTCGCCGTGCGGCGTACGCTGGAGGACAGCGAGGCTTTTGCCGAACGACTCAACGCTGCAGTCAATGTCGACGCGAAACGACCTAAGCCGCCTACGGACCAGCACTGGTTAGTTGGCGAGCGGCTACGGACACGGGGCTCCCTTGTCAGCGACTGCTGGACGGGGTCGGCGGCGGACCTCGCCGAGCGTGGACAACTTGCCGTGTTTCCGATCAACGGCTGGTGGCGTAGCCGCCCTGGCCTGAACGCACACGCGCGTAAGGCGCGATACAGCCTGCTTGTGTCAATCGAGGCACCTGGCGTAGAGACTGACATTTACGCTGATGTGGCGCAACAGATCCAACAGGTCACGACAGTCGCGACATAAGGCGTCTGCGGAGGCTGCCTCCGGTCACCGCAGTCCCCGAAATGCCCCCCGCGTCGGGCTCGACGGATAGATGCGCCTCCACCGTGTGCACGCTCCGGTGCAGGCTGCGCGCGATCTCCCCGGTCTTCAACCCCCGCCCGATCAGCTGCAGCACCTCCAGCTCCTTGTCGCTCAACGCAACGAACGGTGACGCGGGCGCGGCGCTCGCCCCGGGCGCTGCGGTCGACAGCCGCTCCAGCATCTGGCTCGCCACCGCATCGCTGAGGTAGATCCGCCCCTCGCGGATGCAGCGCAGCTGCCGTCACGATCTTGCGGGTGGCCTCCTGCTTCATCAGGTACCCGGTCCGGAAATCCTCAGGACCATGCCTTGCCTGTTGCCGCATTTCCGCATTTCCGCATTCTCGAGGTTCACAGCGTCCCGATACAGGCATGGCACGCACGGAACAGTGCGCGGCAGAAACAGGACAGACGCTCGAAGTGCGGGGCAATAAGCTTCAGCAGGTCACAAACTGCTGGACGGAAGAGAAATGAAGATCGTGAGCGTCGACATCATCAAATGCAAAGGGGAATGGTATGTGGTGAAGACCACGCCATGGAATCCCGTCTGCATTCGTATCAACACCGACGAAGGCATCAGCGGCTACGGGGAAATCGGCCTCGTGTACGGCGACGTCGAGAACGCGTCTTTCGGGATGTTGCAGGACTACGGCCGCCTGTTGATCGGGCAGGACCCGACGAAGATCGAGTTCATCTGGGAAAACCTGTTCAGAAAGACCTTCTGGGGGATGGGCGGCGGGTCCCTGACGTTCGGCGCGATCAGCGCGATCGACATTGCGTTGTGGGACATCAAAGGCAAGGCACTCGGGGTACCCGTGTACGAGCTGCTCGGCGGAAAGACCAACGACGGACTCCGGAGCTACGCCAGCCAGGTGCAGTTCCACTGGGGCAAGAAGTCGCGAGCGCTCATCCAACCGGAGGAGTATGCGGACGCAACCCGCGCCGCGATGGCCGATGGCTATGACTGCGTCAAGGTGGACCCGGTCGCCTATGACGAAGAAGGCGTGTGGATGGGGTGGAGCAACTACGGCCTGCTCAAGAACCACCAGTTGGAGGTTGCCGTCCGAAGGATGCAGGCCATGCGTGAGGCTGCAGGGCCGGACGTCGACATCATCGTGGAGATGCACTCGCTGACCGATACCAACACGGCTGTGCAATTCGCCCGGGAGATCGAGTCGCTGAAGTGCTTCTACTACGAAGAACCGGTGATGCCGCTGAACACCAAGTCCATGTCGGTCATCGCCAACAAGGTGCGCCTGCCGCTGGCGAGTGGCGAGCGCATTTACAGCCGGTGGGGATTCCGTCCATTCTTCGAGGATCGCTCGCTGCAGGTCATCCAGCCCGACCTCGGCAACTGCGGCGGGCTGACCGAAGGCAAGAAGATCTGCGACATGGGCCATGTGTACGACTGCGCGGTGCAGATTCATGTCTGCGGAGGACCTCTGGCGACGGCAGCGGCCCTGCAGCTCGAGGCTGTCATTCCGAACTTCCTGATTCACGAGCATCACGCGGCCGCGCTGCTGGACGGCAACATCGAAATGTGCAAGTACGACTTGCAGCCCCAGAACGGAAAGTTCGCAGTCCCGGATCGACCTGGGATCGGACAGGAGCTGAGCGAAAAGGGTCTCGCGCAAGCGCAGATCGTGACGATTCGCTAAAGCCGAAGTGCCCCCATTGAAGATGAATCACGGAATGGAGTACGGAATGATGAAATTTGCAGGAACACTCGTGGCTCGCCACATGCGACTTTTGTGCGTGGCATTGTTGTTCGCGGCGTCACCAGGTCATTCACAGACGGGCGACTGGCCCAACAAGCCGGTGCGACTGGTCGTGCCGTACCCACCGGGTGGGGCTACGGACGCCGCAGCACGTTACTACGCGGGTCGCTTGAGCACGGTGCTCCATCAGCAGGTGGTCGTGGACAACCGTGCCGGCGCGACGGGTGCCATTGGCACCCAGTATGTGGCCACGTCGCCGGCGGACGGCTACACGCTGATCTTGGTCACGGCAGAGAACCTGTCGGCGATCCCTCTGCTCTACAAGAGCGTGCGGTTTGATCCGGTGAACGATTTTGTCGCCATTGCCAAGATCGTCGATGTGTCCATCATGGCGGCCTCTTCCAAGTTCGATAGCTTCAGTGACTTGGTCGCGAAAGCGAAGGCGCAGCCAGGCGCAGTGTCCTATGCCACAGGTGGCACCGGGTCCGTTGCGCATTTGACGGGCGAACTTCTGCAGCAAAAAGAGCACATCAAGCTGCTGCACGTGCCCTTCAAAGGCAGCGCGCCGGCCGTGCAGTCGTTGATCGCGAAAGATGTCGACATGCAGATCGACAGCGACCTCACGTTTGCGCCGCTGGTCAGGGCGAACCGCACGAAGGCGCTGGTGGTTTTCAGCCCAAAGCGTCTGGCGAGCCTTCCCGAAGTGCCAACGGCCGCCGAAGTGGGACTCGGAGACTTCACCGTGTCGACCTGGTTCGGCATCTTCGCGCCTGCCAAGACACCACAGCCCATCGTGCGCCGGCTGGAGGCTGAACTGAAGAAGATCGGGGAGGATGGCGAGACCAAGAAGTTCATGGATGGCGTAGGGCTGACTGCGTCGTTCGGTTCTGCCGAAGCTGTGGGCAAGTTGGTCGAAAGCGCCAACACGCGTTACAGCAAGATCATTCGAGAGAACGACATCCGGCTGGATTGATCACCACCATGGCTGATCCCAAGACACCGGTCACTCTGCTGAGTCAGTGGCCGCAACATGTCAATGCGCGGATTGCAGAACTGATCGGCACGTCATGCCGGATTCGACAGATCGCTGCGGGCCCGATCTCGGCCGTTGATCCCGACGGACAGATCCTTCTTGCGGCACCGGATCCGCATGCACCCCATGCGTCCTCGGCGCCTGCGGGTTGGCCGGGCGGGATCTCGTGGGTCCAGCTGATCTCTTCAGGCGTTGATTTCTATCCATCGTGGATGGTCAGAGCGACGGCGGGTCTGGCGGTCAGCACGGCCAGAGGAACGTCGGCGCGGCCGATGGCGGAGTTCGCCCTGGCCGCCATCTTCGCGCACGCCAAGTCGATGCCGCACATCTGGATCCGGGATAGCTCACAGTGGCGGTACACCAGCATGGCGTCAGTCGAAGGAAGCAAGCTAGGCATTGCCGGCTACGGCACGCTGGGGCGCGCCGTAGCGGCGTTGGCCAGGTCCGTCGGCATGTCGGTACTGGCGCTCAAGAACCGTTCGGGAGTGCAGGACACCCGCGGTGATGTCGTGTACGTCGACAGCCTTCCACAGTTGATCGCCGCGGTGGACCATCTGGTGCTGTTGTTGCCGGGGACGGAGGATACGCGTCACATCGTTGATGTCGGCCTGCTTGCGCATTCAAAGCCGGGCCTGCACCTGATCAACCTGGGGCGGGGCACGCTGGTGGACCAGGACGCACTCGTCCGGGCGCTGGACAGTGGGCGCTTGTCCAGGGCGACGCTCGACGTGTGTGACCCAGAGCCCTTGCCGCAAGGGCATCCGCTCTATTCGCATCCGGCGGTGATGCTGTCGCCTCACACGTCCGTGTTCTCGGCGGCGACATTCGAGCAGCTGGCCCAGCGGGTCGCTCGCAACTTCGAGGCCTGGCGCGATGGCCGCGGGTTGGAGGAAGCGCTACCGCAGGATGCAGTCGGCGCGGAGTCGAGCGCCAGCGGCTAGTTGCGAGCAGCGGCCGACGACTGGTCCCGGTAGGCGGACGGACTGCAGCCGAATTGCTGCCCGAAGACTCTCGAAAAGTGAGAGGGGTTGTTGAAGCCCCACTTCAAGGCGATAGAGAGAATACCGCGGCGCGGATGGGCGGATATCTCTTCGGCGCAGGCGTTCAGGCGCAGCTGCCGGATCGTCCTGGTGAGTTGCTCGCCGGTCTCCTCGAATGCTCGGTACAAAGACCGCGGCGAGATCTTGAGGTCTCGGCATATCTTGGCTGCATCGAGTTCAGGGTCCTGTAGATGTGCCCTGACGTAGGCATCGATGGCCCGTTTCTGGCGCCTGGGGTCGAGACCGGACTCGTCGTCGAGCGAATGGCCCCGCGCGACACTTCGAAGCGCGAGCGCCAGCATGTCCGCGAAGCTCGACGCCAGCACCTTCTGGGTCACGGGGCTTGCCTGTTCGATGGTCTGTGCGAGGCAGCGCGCCAGAGTGAACGCAGGGGATCCAATGCCGTCCAGACCGCCGATCGTCGTGACAGCGGCGTCTGACACGCCGGGAAAGAGCGATCTCAGCGCGTTGCGCTCGATCCGGATCGACACGACCTCCCAGTCGTCCACGAACGTCGAGATGTACGGCATCGTGGCATCGACGATGGAGAACTGACCGCAGCCGACAGTGGTTGTTCTCGCCCCCTGTGAGACGGTGCATGTCCCGCGGAGATGAAAGTTTGCGAAGTAGGCGTTGACATAGTGGTCACGAATTTCGCGCTCCGATCGCGAGAACCGCTGTGCACATGAGCGAGCCCACACAACGGACGTGTCATGCACGGCGCCAGAACGGATGCACGCATAAAAGTCTTGCCGGTCCGCCGCGGATGGCGTGATGGCGGTATAGGCTTGGCAAACCTCGTCGGCCCACCTACTAAACCGCTGAGACTGGCTGAAATCGTCAGTTGTCCATTGAAGCATTTCGAGACTTTCTCTGCCTTGTGATCCACCGGCCAACGGACGAATGCGCGTCTTGGGCGGGGCGACACATTTCCTCCTCCATGCACACCAGGCCGCAACGCGCTGCCGAACGGCGTGCGTCAGGCGGAGCGCCTGGGGCACTGACTTCTGCATTGCTCGGCATCTCAATGGCGGCAAGGGACATGGCCATGGTCGACAAGTGAGGCGTCGCGCTCCAGCAGCGCTCCATCGGATGGTTGAAGTCTGAAGCAGGGAGCGTGCCAGCGCCGGCCGATGACCGTGCTTGCGCTCTCGCCGCCGCTGCAGCCGCATCCAGGCGCGACGTGTGGATCGAGGCCTCAGCGGAATCGTGTCGAAGTGAATAGTGGGTGACCATCCGGAGGCGCGCTGCGGCCTACTTCTGCGCAGTCAACCCAAACGCCACCTGCGCCAATTCCCCCGCGTTCTTCAACCTCAGCTTGCGCTTGATATTCGCCCGATGCGCTTCGATGGTGTGCACGCTCCGGTGCAGGCTGCGCGCAATCTCCCCGGTCTTCAGCCCACGCCCGATCGGCTGCAGCATCTCCAGTCCTTGTCGCTCAGCGCACCGAACGGTGACGCGGGCACAGCGCTGACTCCGGAGGCAGCTGCCGACAGCCGCCCCGGCATCTGGCTCGCCACCGCATCACTCAGGTAGATGCGCCCATCCCGAATGCAGCGCAGCGCTGTCACGATCTTGCGCGTGGCCTCCTGCGTCATCAGGTAGCCCCGCGCGCCGGCGCGGATGGCGTTCGCCGACCAGGCGGATCAGCTCCATGCTTGATCGCTCTTCCAGCGACAGGTCGACCACTGCCGTCCCTGACATTGCCGCGAGTCCGAACTCTGCTTCGCAACTACAGCAGGCTTTCGGGAACGAACAAAAACTGAAGCCATAGCTTGAACCGCTGAACCCAGCTGACCTCCGGTTCGTCGACCATCACCTTGTCGCCATCGGCATCCCGTCCGAGCCATTGCACGCCACTGCCATCGGGCTTGAGCCGCACTTCGTACGCACCGGCGAAGGTGTCAGGCCGGTAGACATCGAGAATCAGCTGCGCCAGTTCCGGGCTGTCGATGCCGACACCGATCTCGGTGTTGCTGTAAGCGGATCGAAGGTCCACGTTCATCGAGCCGAGCATCACGATGCGTCGGTCGACGAAGGCCATCTTGGCGTGCAGCCGCCCGCGGGAGCTGCCGAGGGCCTGCTTGAGCATCGGGTCGGCGGCCGACCTCGCCGCACTGAGCTCGAAGAGTTGCACGCCCATGCCCAGCAGTTGCTCGCGGTACTGGTGGTAGCCGGCGTTGACGAGCGGCTCGTCGCTGGTCCCCATGGCGTTGGTGATGACGCGTACCTCGACCCCGCGATCGCGTGCTTCGCGCAAGCGCGCGACGCCATCGCGCCCGGGCACGAAATACGGGGAGAAGATCAGGATCTCCGACTTGGCCTGGCGCAGCGTATCGATGAAACGGTAGGTGACGGTCTCGCTGAACGCCGGCGTCGGCTGGTCGTCGTGCAGCCGGGCCTTGGACGGAAGATCGGCGACTGCAATCGCCTTCGCGATCACGAACCGCTGCCTGCCTTGGCGCAGCGCGCGGCTCAGTGGCGGCTGGCCCAGCGCATCCAGCCCCTCCGGTGCCGCGATGTCGGGGATCGGGGCAGCCGGCTCGGACGCCATGTGCACGCTGGCATCCACCGCACGCAACGGGAACACCTGCTCGCTGTTCCAGTAGCGATCGAAGAGCGTCGCCAGTTCGGGAACGAGCTTGCCGCCGGCCAGTGCATCCATGTCCACGAAGTTGGCGTCCTTGCTGCGGAGGAAGTACTCGTCGGCCAGGTTGCGTCCGCCCACCACCGCCAGCGAGCCGTCTGCGATGAGGAGCTTGTTGTGCATCCGATGGTTCAGCCGCCCGAAGTCGCCGACGAAGTTCAGCAGGCGCCCGGCGGAGGCTTGCCGGCCCATCGTGAAGGGGTTGAACAGCCGCACTTCGACGTGGGGCAAGGCGTCGAGCGCGAGCAGGTCGGACTCGATGTCGCGGGTGTACAGATCATCGAGCAGCAGACGCACACGCACACCGCGTTGTGCCGCACGTCGCAGCTCCTGCATCACCGTATGGCCCACGCCGTCGCCGGCGAGGTGGTAGTACTGCAGATCAAGCGAGTGGGTTGCCTCGCGCAGCAGCGTCAGGCGCGCGTCCAGCGCGAAGGCGCCTTGCGGCATCGGCCAGAAGCCTGACTGCCCGGATGGGATGCCAGAGGCTTCGGCAAGCCGCACCAGCGGTGAATCGGAGACCGGCGGCAGTGCTTGCGAGTGCGCCCGCGCCACAGTGGGAAGAGGAGCCGCGCAGCCAGTGAGTGCGACCAGGACCGCGATCGACGCGGCAAACAACAAGGATCTGAACATGGACCGGACCTGCCTTGAACGACACGAGCGCACCACACGCCGCGAGCGAACCTCAAATAAGACGACCGGTCATATTATCTACGTCGTCTGATCCGGATGCAAGACACGCGCCGTGGCCGTGAACGGCACAAGCGCACGGTCAGCCGATCATTTCAGCAGCAGGTCGAAGACGATGGTGTTGAAGTCCTTGAGTGGCTCATCGCTCTTGACGACCTTCATGCGCACCAATGCACCCTGCCACGCATTCAGGATGAAACGCCCCAGCAGCTTCGGGTCCGTCTTGTTGGCGATCTCGTCCCGCTCCTGGGCCTCGCGCACGACCTTCGTGATGGCCTGGCTCCAGCCCTCGAACACTTCCAGAAACACGGCGCGCGCTGCGGTGTGCGTGTCACCGATCTCCGAACTCATGCTTCCCAGAAAGCAACCCGCCGTGTATTCGCGGTCCTTCACGGTCTTCCAGTTCACGCGGAAGTGCCTGCGCAGTCTCTCGACCGGTGTATAGCGAGCGTCGCGCAGTACCTCGATGCCATTCGACTCGATGTAGAGCCTGAGCGTCTCGATCGCAAGGTCTTCCTTGCCTTTGAAGTGGTTGTAGAACGACCCCTTCGGCACGCCGGCCGCATCGGTCAGGTCCTGGATGCTCGATCCGTTGAACCCGTAAGTCTGAAAAACCTCGAGGGAGGCATCGACGATCTGCTGACGAACGCTGGGCTTGGCCATGTCGAGTCCGGTGGTGCTGGGGGGAAGGTAGGTCGCGCCCGAATTGTGCACCGCAGACCAAGCCCGACAGGCCTAGAGGTTCACGTCGACCAGCGTGCGGCCGCGCACCGCCCCTTTCAGCACCTGGACGGCGCGGGCAGCGGCGTCGCCCAGCCCCACCGTCGAGCTCATGCTTTCGAGCAGGCCGGGATCCAGGTCGGTCGCCAGGCGGGCCCACGCCTCCTCGCGCGCGCGCATCGGTGCATTGACGGTGTCGATGCCTGCGAGCGTCACGCCACGCAGGATGAACGGTGCCATGCTGCCTGGCAGATCCATCCCCTGTGCCAGACCGCAGGCGGCGACCGTTCCGCCGTAGCGGGTCTGGCCCAGCACGTTGACCAGGGTGTGGCTGCCGACCGTGTCCACCGCGCCGCCCCAGCGCTCCGCGCCCATGGGTCGCTGTGCCGGGCTGGAGAGCGTCGATCGATCGATGATCTCGGCAGCACCCAGGTTGCGCAGGTAGGCTTCTTCGGAAGCGCGCCCTGTCGATGCCGTCACGCGGTACCCGAGCTTCGACAGGATCGCGATGGCCACCGACCCGACACCGCCCGCCGCGCCGGTAACGAGCACGGCGCCGTCGCGCACGCCCCCACGCTCCAGCGCGAGCACGCTCAGCATCGCCGCGAAGCCAGCCGTGCCGATCGCGGCCGCCTGACGCGTCGAGAGGCCCGATGGCAACTTGACCAGCCAGTCGCCGCGCACGCGGGCACGCTGGGCGAAGCCGCCGTGGTGCGTCACACCTGCCTCGAAGCCGTTGAGGACCACCTTGTCACCTGCCTCGAATCCCGGATGAGATGACTCCCGCACGGTGCCCGCGAAGTCGATGCCCGGCGTCATCGGAAAGCGTTTGATGAAGCCGCCCAGGCCGGTGATAGCAAGGCCGTCCTTGTAGTTCACCGTCGAATACTCGATCTCGACCGTGACGTCACCTGCGTCCAGATCAGCGTCGGTCAGATCGACCACATCGGCCACTTGCTTGCCGTCCGCCTGCGTGATGCGCACGCCCTTGAATCCATCCATGATTGCTCCACCGGGTTGCCGGAAACGCGCCTGACGACCATCGCCAGGCTACGGTCGGCGAATATAATATGACCGGTCATCTTAAGCAAGACGGGTGACGCGGGTTCTGTGCCCTGGCTCGAAGACGGCTTGTGCTCCACCGCGATCTGCGATGACCACACTCCCCCACCCACCACAAAGGAAACTCATGACCAACAAGGACCTTGTGAAGACCGCGATGACGGAACTCTTCGTGAACCGCGACCTGTCGGCGCTCGATCGCTACTGGGACCCTAGCTACATCCAGCACAACCCGCGCATGCCGAACGGCCTGGACTTCTTCAGGAAGATGATCCCCAGCCTGAAGCCGGAGTTTCGGTATGAGCCCGGGCTGGTGATCGCGGAAGGCGAGTTCGTGATGGTCCACGGCCGGTACATCGGCTGGGGCGACAAGACGATGATTGGCGCCGACATCTTCCGCGTGCAGAACGCAAGGCTCGTGGAACACTGGGACGTGATCCAGGAAGAGGTGCCGGCCGCGCAGACCGTCAGCGGCAATCCGATGTTCCCGGCCTTGCATCGCACGGTCGCCTGATCGGGTCGTGCCGTCACAGGCCCGGCCTTGGTGACCCGGCAAGCATGGTGGCGGAGACGTCTTGCAGCCGCATCTGCAAACCACCTTCGGACGCTGCTCAAGGGGAGGACCAGCGACCCGATCAGCATCGGTGGATGGCGAGACTCAGGCCCTCAGCACCCAAGCCTGCAATTGCGCAGTGGTCAAGCCTCCACAGTCTGGCATACGTTCACCCAGCAGCCTGGCCAACGCTTCCAATTCTTCCCAAGGCGCCGCATCGAGCGCCGCACGCAGCACGGCAGGCGACCATCTCAGCAAGGTGCACCCATTGCTGGCACGGCACTCCGGCATGGCCGGCTCGAGCCCAAGCACAAAGGCCCAGCCCAGCCAATCTCCCTCGCCGACGGCACGGTTCGGTTGCTTGGGTGCCTTGGCCAGGAAGCGCTCGCGTTGCGCGGGCTGGGGGATGGATTCGGCAAACGCGCGGTAGGCCATGTGGGGGTCGGCCGTGTGCGTCGCAATGCGCTGGCACAGGTCGTGGGCCAGCGGGCCGAGCGCCAAGGTGCCTTCGCGCAGCAGATCCTGGTAGACCACCATGCTCAGGCGCCGCTCACCCGTGGCGTGGGGCGCCTGCTCGATCTCGTGCATCAGCGCCACGAAGCTGGTGTGCGCCTGCTGGGCACCCATGGGGCGCTCCTCGGTCAGTCGACCTTGCAGCACCAGGCTCACGCCAGCGCTGTCGCAACGCTCGAACGGACCGTAGTGCAATGTCTGGGCGCTGGACAACAAGCTGCGTTGCAGCCCTGCGCCGATGCCTGCCAACGCGGCCACGACGGGCGCGGAAAGACGCGGTGCCTCTTGCGGCCCGTGTCCCATCGGCACGGGGTCCGCATCCTCCGGGTTGCCGCCCAGGGGGTGCACCACCGCCTCGGGCATTGGCCGGCGGCCCGCCACATGGAGGTTCACCTCGCGGTCGGGCCACCAGGCGTTGCCGGGCAGCTTCTCGCGCGACAGCACGTACCAGAGCCGCTCCAGAAAACCCGATGCGATGCTGGCCCGGTCCAGGAACTGCAGCGTGTAGAGCCTGGCCGCGTAGCGCAGCGTGCCGGTGACCGGATCGGTGCCCAGCAACACGACGCTGGGGCTCGGCGTGGTGCAGATGCCTGGCAGGCCGCTGCACAGGACCTGCGTTGCCACCCGCATGACGTGGCCGGGGGGCAGCTCGTTGCCCATGTTGAAGTCGACCTGGTGCCGGTAGGGCCGGCCCGCCGGGATCACTTCCACCAGACGGCTGTTGAGTTCATTGTTCGGCAGCACCACGGTCGAGCCACGGTCGGTCTGCAGGCAGACCGAGCGCCAGTTCAGCGAGACCACCTGCCCCTCAATCGCGTCGCGCCGCACAAAATCGCCTTGCCGCAACGGCCGCTCGATCTCGATGGACACACCGGCAAACAGGTTGCCCAAGGTCGGCTGCAAGGCCAGGCCGATGATGACCGACAGGATGGCCGAGGTCGCCAGCACCTTGCTGATGTCCAGCCCCAGGCCAAGGCTCAGGTAGAGCATGGCGGCGACCGCATAAAGGACGATGCTGGTGACCGCTTGCAGCAGGCCGGAGGCGGCCCGCTTCTCGTTGCCGCCCCAGCCCAGCAGTGCCACCCCGAGCAGCCGCCGCAGCGTCAGGACGCCGGCCAGCACGCTCAGGCCCAGCGCCGCGTGCACGATCCACTCGGGCTTCAGCGGTCCGTACACGCCGGGGTCGGTGCCCAGGGTGATGTGCAGCAGCCACAGGAGTGCCGCCAGGGCGATGCTGGCCAGGGTCAACATGGCTCAGTCCCGTCCGTCGCGCGGTGTGGGGTCGGACGGCTTTCGTTCGAAGACCTTGGTGAGCGCGTGATCGACGCTGGTCCGGAGCCGGACGATGGCCTGGTGCAGCACGCCGAACTGGCCACCGTCGTCTGCAAACGACTTGTCGCTCAAGGGGTACTCCGTGCTCGATGCATGGGCCACGCTGGTCAGGCTCTCCAGCGGCTGCGTCACGTAGCGCTTCAGCAGATGGAGAAACACGACGCCTGACAGCACGAAGATGCAGCTGAGCGAACCCACGGTGACGAGCACGCTGTGGATGGTCTTGATCCGGGTGGGCTCGGTCGGTACTTCCACGAGCTGCAGGCCCACCACATCGCCCAGCTTCCAGCCGAAGCCATTCACCGGGCCGTACTTGGCCACCATCGCCGCGGGGGCGGCCTCGGGTGTGCTGTGGCACTGCATGCAGGCGGCGGCATTGCGGATCGGGCGGGCCAGGTAGAAGCGGCTGTCCTGGTTGCTGCCCGCTTGGCCGAACACATACTTGCGTTCGCTGTCTGCGGAGAACTCGCGCAGCAGGCCGACCTCCCAGTCGCTGGCGCGGTCCGCGAGGTTGGTCGGGTTCAGCGAGCTTTCACGGTATTTGTAGTTCGGGAATTTCTCCGCCAGCCGGCGCATCACGTCCTGCGCGGCAAACGACGGCACCTGGGCGGGATGGAACTTGTCTGCCGGTGCCGCGCTGAGCACGGGCGCCACCTGGTCCGAGGTGTAGCCGCGAACGGCCAGCCCGGTCTCCAGCAGCATGTCGGCCTTGAGCCGGATCTCCTCGGCCCCTTGCCGGACTTCCAGCGTGTACGACACATACCCCGCGATGCAGACCCCGAAACAGAAGCAGAACGCGATGATCCATGTGAACCGGGTTTCTATCCGCATCTGGCTGGCCTTGGTGGGTTGACTTCCAACGCACCGCACGCGGCAGCTGATCGAAAGAAAAACCAGAGAGGTTAACTTTGCTGCGTGTCAGTTTTGTGACGGACACGGATCCACCCAACACCGCAAGATCGGTCGTGCACACGATGGCCATCAACGGCAAACTGGCACCGCCACGGAGGAACGGACGATGCAAGCGGCGCTTCAGCACTACCAGGCCCGGATGCAGCGGGCGCTGCACTACATCGACCAGCATCTGGACGATGCGCTGGATCTGGACACGGTGAGCCGCGTGGCGGCATTCTCCAAATTCCATTTCCACCGGCAGTTCACGGCGATGTTCGGGTTGTCCATGCACCGCTATGTGCAGCTTGCCCGCATGAAGCGGGCCTCGCACCGGCTGGCCTACCGGAACGCCGACAGCGTCTCGGAGATCGCGCTGGATGCCGGGTACGACGCACCGGATGCCTTCGCCCGTGCCTTCCGGAAACGGTTCGGGCAATCGCCTTCGTCGTTCCGGCAGTCTCCCGACTGGAAGCCGTGGCTCGCGGCCTTCGAGCCACTCGACAACGCAAGGAGCCAACGCATGCAGAAGACTTTCACCCCCGACGACGTGACCCTTCGCGAGGTGCCGCCGACGCCGGTGGCGATCCTGGAGCACCGGGGCGACCCGGCAACGCTCGGCGCCAGCATCCAGCGCTTCATCGCGTGGCGCACGGCCGCGGGACTCCATCCCAGGACCAGTCCCACCTTCAATGTCTGGCGTTCCGAGCGGCGCCCTGCCTCGGCGGCGGCCTACAGCATCGACCTTTGCGTGGGGACCACCCAGGCGATCCAGGCGAACGGCGAGCAGATCAAGGCGGGCGAGATTCCCGGCGGGCGGTGCGCGGTGCTGCGTGTGGTCGGCCACACCGACAACCTGGAACCCGCTGCGCTGTACCTCTACCGCGACTGGCTCCCGGCCAGCGGCGAAGCACCGCGCGATTTCCCGATGTATTGCCAGCGGCTGAGCTTCTTCCCGGAAGTGGCCGAGCACGAGGCCGTCGCGGAGATCTTTCTGCCGCTGCAGTAGCGCCCCCTCGAGCGCGCAGCTACCGCCGCGGCGCGCCGGCCTTGCTGCGCTTGTCGCCGTACATCGACGTATCGGCCTCGTGCAGCAGCGCCGCGGGTGTGCTGCCGTCGTCGGGGTACAACGCGATGCCGACCGAGGCACGCACGCCGATGCTGATGTCGCCGTAGCCGATCGGCTTGGACACGTTGGCCACCAGCCGCCGGGCGATCGCCTGCGCCTCGGCCCGCTGGCCCACGCCGTCGAGCAGCACGACGAACTCGTCACCCGACATGCGGGCCGCCACGTCGCGCTCGGCCACGCTGAAGCGCAGACGCTTGCTGACGGCCTTGAGCACGGCGTCGCCGGCGTCGTGGCCGAAGGTGTCGTTGATGGCCTTGAAGCCGTCGAGGTCGATGAACAGCAGGGCGAAGGGTTCGGGGGCGCCGTCCGCCCGCCGCGCGATCCACAGCGGCAGCGTGGTCTCGATCTGCAGCCGGTTGGCGATGCCGGTCATCGGGTCGTGCATCAGTTCGTGCTGCAGGGCCTTGGCCTGCGCGTCGACCGACAGGTTCTTCAGGATGCCGACGAACAGCCACTCGCGCCCGCTGCGCAGGCTGGCCACCTGCAGGAACACGGGGAAGGGCTCGCCCGCCTTGGTGCGGCCCAGCAGCTCGCGGCCGCGGCCGATGATGTGTTCCTCACCCGTCGCCAGGTAGTGGCGCAGGTACCCATCGTGCCGGCCGGCGTGTTCGGACGGCATCAGCATCGACACGTTGCGCCCGACGACCTCGCTCGCCTCGTAGCCGAACATGTCCTGCGCCGCCTTGTTGAAGGTCAGCACGAGACCGTTTTCGTCGATGCTCACGATGCCGTCGAACGTGCAGTTGAGGATGCCGTCGAGCTTGTCGTTGCGCAGCTTCTGCCGGATCACGACCGACAGCCGCGACTTCACCGTGACCAGGTCGTGGTTCAGCATGAAGTCGTCGGCACCCAGGCCCAGCGCCACCTCGATGTCGGCGCTGTTGGCGCAGCAGGCGATCAGCGGTGTCCAGCGGGTCTCGGAGCGGCGCAGGCCGACGCAGCCACGGATGAACGCCACCGCGCGGGGCGAGAACTCGACCACCACCAGCGCCACGTCGGCGGGCAAGGCCGCCCAGGCCTCGGCCTCGTCGAAGCTGGCGACCCGTGTATCGACCCCGGCGTTGGCCAACGCGTCCGGCGCCAGCATCGGTTGGTCCGGGTCTCGGACGTGGAGAATGATGGAGGGGATCTGGGACACGGCGGGTCTTCGGATCGTGGTGCAGGGATCGCTCCATTGTGAAGCAAGCGCCCCGGCGGCCCGCCCGCCGTGCCGGGTCCGGGTCAGTACAGGTCGTTGCGCACCACGTGGTCGTAGTGCGCGTCGATCTGGCCGATCTGCGCATCGTCGATCGGGGTGGGGGCATCGCCGCGCTTGTCCATCGCAGCGATCATCTCGCCCACCGTCGGCAGGCTGCTGCGGTCGACCCGCGATGCGTCCGCCCACAGGCGGGCGCGGTTGACGGCCTTGCCGCAATGCAGCAGCACCTCGTCGACCTGCACCACGGTGGCGGTCTTGGGCACGCGCGCTCCTTCGCTCAGCCGGGCCAGCAACTCCGGGTCGGTCGAGACCCGGCCGCGGCCGTTGATGCGCAGGAAGATCTCCAGGCCCGGAAACAGGAACACCATGCCCAGCCGCGCGTCGCGCGCCAGGTTGCGCATCGACTCGATGCGGTTGTTGCCAGGCCAGTCGGCGAAGGCGACCGTGTGCGGGTCCAGCACGTGCACGAAGCCCGGCGGCCCGCCGCGCGGCGATGCGTCCAGGCTGTCGGCGCTGGCGGTCGCGAGGCAGAAGAAGGTCGCCATCTTGAGATACGCCTCGTGGAAGTCGACGAGGTGGTCGAGCACGGCTTTCTGGATTCGCTCGGACGGCGGCGCGTACAGCGCGTCGAGGTCGACGGTGTCGTTCATGGGAAGACCTCCTGGCAGCAATGAAAACGCCAGCATAGGACCGATCATGTGGCCGCTGTAGACTGGAAATGCCAACCGATAGCGCAATGCCGCCAATGTCCGATCTGAAGCTCGATCCTGCCATCGTCAACGACGTGGACGGCCCGGTGGTGATCGTCGCCGCCGGGCACCACCACGGCGAACTCGCGTCCAGGCCGCACCACCACGCCCGGGGCCAGTTGTTCGGGTCGCTGCGCGGGCTGCTGTCGGTCGGCGTCGAGAACGGCGTCTGGATCGTGCCGGCCATCCACGCGGTGTGGCTGCCGCCGCACCAGCTTCACTCCGGCCGCTCGCACGGCCCGTTCCACGGCTGGAGTGCCTATGTGGCCGAGGCGGCCTGCAAGGATCTGCCGCCACGCGCCTGCACGATCCGCACCTCCGGCCTGCTGCGCGAAGCCGTGCTGCGGGCCAGCACCTGGGCGGCCGGGCCGCTGGACGCCGCCAATGCACGGGTGGCCGGCGTGATCCTGGACGAGATCCGCAGCCTGCCGGTCGAGCCGCTGGGCCTGCCGCTGCCGCAGGACGCGCGCCTGCAGCGCATCGCCCGCGCGCTGATCGCCGACCCGGCCGACGACCGCGACCTGGAGCGCTGGGCCGACTGGGCGGCCGTGAGTTCACGCACGCTGAGCCGGCGCTTCGTCTCGGAAACCGGCTTCCACTTCACCGCGTGGCGGCAGCGTGCCCGGCTGATGCGGTCGCTGGAGATGCTGGCCGCGGGATTGCCCGTGACCACGGTGGCACTCGACCTCGGCTACTCCACCGCCAGCGCCTTCATCGCGCTGTTCCGCCGCAGCTTCGGTGAGACGCCGGCGGCCTATCGGCAACGGCTGTGACGCAGCGAAACACGGTGAACCGCGTCGACTGCAGGCCGGCGCCGCGGCCTTGCCAGCGGGGGCGGCAGTTCAGACGAGGCCGGCCTTGTCGAGCCCGAACGCCTTGTCGGACGAGCCCGGCGCGTTCTTGAAGGCGACGCCGGCGCGGTTCCAGGCGTTGATGGTCATCACGACCCAGGTGAGGTCGGTCAGCTCCTTCTCGGAGAACTCGCCGCGCACACGCTCGTACAGCTCGTCGGGCACGCCGTGCTCGGGCAGCTTCGTCAGCACCTCGGTCCAGGCGAGTGCGGCGCGTTCGCGCGGGCTGAACAAGGTCGATTCGCGCCAGATGGCCAGGTGGTGCAGGCGCAGTTCGCGTTCGCCGTGCAGCTTGGCCTGCTTCACATGCATGTCGAGGCAGAAGCCGCAGCCGTTGAGCTGCGAGGCACGGATCTCGACCAGGTAGGCGATCGCAGGCTCGATGCTGCCGTCTTTCACGCGCAGGCTGAACTCGACGAACTTCTTGAACAGTTCCGGGGCTTGCTGGCCGTAGTTGAGGCGTTGGGTCATGGTGAATCTCCTGGGTGGTTGCGGTTGGCATGCGCCAGATGCAGCGCATACCCACAAGACGGCCCAGCCTCGCGGTTTGTGACACGCCCCGTTGCAGGGCGGTTTTCAGTGTGCGCCGAGCGTCGCCGCCAGCCGCGCCAGCTTCTCGGGGTTGCGCTGCACGTGGATACGCTGGATGCGGGTGCCGTCGGTCTCGTAGCTCTGCGCCGATTCGAGTGCGCCGTCGATGAAGCGCAGCACGCCCCATTGGCCGTTGAGCTGCGTCACCACGACCCGCATGCCCGCGCCATGGCGCCGGTGCGTGGCATAGAACAGCTGGGCGATGCGTTTGCCGCCTTCGAGCATCTTGCCGAAGCTCGGCACGATGCCGCCGCCATCGCTCATCAGTTCGGCGTCCTCGGCCAGCATCGTGTTCAGCGCCGCGAAGTCGCCACGCGACAGTGCCTCGGCAAAGCGGCGCATCAGGCCCTGCTGCAGGTCGCGCGACACGGTCTGGTGCGGCCGCGCCACCTGCAGTTGTGCCTTGGCTCGGTGCACGATCTGCCGGCACGCGGCCTCGCTCTTGCCGAGCGCCTGCGCCACGTCGGCGTAGTCGGCGTCGAACACCTCGCGCAGCAGGAACGCCGCGCGCGCCTCGGGTGCCAGCCGCTCCAGCAGCACGAGGAAGGCGACCGACACGTCGCCGGCCAGCTCCAGCGTCTGCTCCGGCGTGGCGGGCCCGTCGGTCAGCACCGGCTCGGGCAGCCAGAAGCCGACATAGTCGGCCCGCCGCACCTTGGCCGCGCGCAGCCGGTCGATCGCCAGGCGCGTGGTGGCGGTGACCAGCCAGGCATCCGCGCTGTCCAGCGCGGCGGGGTCGGTCTCATGCCAGCGCAGCCAGACATCCTGCACCACGTCCTCGGCCTCGGCCCAGGAGCCGAGCATGCGGTAGGCGATGGCTTGCAGGCGGGGGCGCAGGCGGTTGAAGGTGGCGGTGGGGTCGGTCATGGGGTCGATGCGGTCGTCGGAGCGTGCATGGCGGCGTCACGCCGCCTGCAACAGGAACTCCACCTTGACCGCCTCGAACGGAAACACGACACCGCCGCCCTCCGCACGGTCGAGCACGCCGGCATTCAGCAGTGCGGTCACGTCGGCATGCACGGCCTTCACGTCGCGTTCCACACGGCGGGCCGCTTCGCGGATCGACACCGGACCGGCGCCGCAGAGGGCCTTGAGCAGCTCCCAGCGCTTCGCTGTCAGTACCTGCCACAGCAGCTCGGGTGTGGCGAAGCCGATGCGCGTGGCGCGATCCGCCTTGCCCGACTTCCACGACTGGACAAAATTCGCCATCGATTCTTCGGGCGACCGTACTTCAAGAATCACTGTTTTCATCGTTCCACCTCGCGATGTCGGTTTGGAAATCGGCCATCAATCTCTCGGGTGTGCTGAATCGGTAGAGGCTTTCGGTCGCGCCGAAGTGGCGGTGATCGCCCTTGCCGATCTCGTTGTCGTACCGCACCACACAGACCGCGTCGACGATGTACGCCAGCCGGTACTTGTAGTCGTGCGCCGATCCACGGACCGATTCCGGAACACGCCACAGCACCAACTCGGCAAAGGATCGGCTGGAATAGACGATCCGTGTTTTCGCCAGAAGGGTCGCACGCATGTTGGAGATGATGACAACAGTTGAATGTGTTGTCAAAGGGGCCAACAACAATTGAAACCAACGCGGCCTCCGCTGAAGTCGGCCTGATGCATGCGCGCGGCACGATGCGAAGCCTGTACCACCAGGAGCAAGCATGATTCCGACTTTCACAACGCCCGGGCCCCGCGCCGTCCTTCAGCGCCGGCAACTGCTGGGCGCAGCGCTGGGCGCCACGCTGCTGTCGTCGCGGGCGCTTGTGCACGCGGCCGAACCGCGCAAGGCCGACGCGTTGACCCTCCGATTCCGCGACACCGACTTCGTGCACCGCTGGTCCAAGGACGGCCAGCATGAGTTCACGCCGCAGGGCGAGGCCGACCTGAAGACATGGCGCGACATGGTCACGCTGAACGTGCACCCGGCCGTGGTGCGCGGCGAGCAGCTGGCCGAGGTCGCCAACAAGGTACTGGCCAACTACCAGGAGCACGGCAGGATCCTGGCGACACGCTCGAAGCCGCGCACGGCAGATCAACCCGCAGAGCATCTGATCGTGGCCGGGCTGGCGACACCCCAGTTGCTGGAAGCCGCCTTTGCACGCTGCCTGCTGCACGACGGCACGGGCATGGTGGCCGTGGTATCGCACCGTGTCTACGGCAGGAACGCGGGTCCGGAGTTCGGCGACTGGCTGAAGGCCAACGGGCCATCGATCGAGCAGTCGCTGATGGCCTGGGGGCCGCTGCCGAGTTTGGCGAGCCTGAAGCGCCTGGCAGGCTGACCGCGGCAAGCCCGTCGCGGCAACGCGCGCACCTTCAGGCCGGGTCGAACACCTTGCCCGGGTTCATCAGGTTCAACGGGTCGAGCGCATGCTTGATCGCGCGCATTGCCGCCAGCTCGGCCGGCGTGCGGCTGACGCCGAGATACGCCTTCTTGTGCAGGCCGATGCCGTGCTCGGCCGAGACGCTGCCGCCGAACAGCGCCACCTGTTCGTAGACCAGGTGCTCGACCTCGGTCTCCTGCCCGCCGACGGTGCTGATGTCGGTCGACAGGTGCAGGTTGCTGTCGCCCACGTGGCCGAAGAACACCGAGATGTTGCCGGGCCAGCGGGCGTCGAGCGCAGCGCGGCAGACCTCGGCGAAGCGGCCGATCTGCGCCATCGGCAGACTCACGTCGAAGTTGAGCGGCGGGAACATGTTGGTGGGCAGCTCGGCCGTGGCCTCGCGGATCTTCCACATCGCGCGGGCCTGTGCGTCCGACTGGGCGATGGCGGCGTCGAGTGCGATGCCGGCCTCCATCGCGTCGGCCAGCGTGTCTTCGAGCGTCTCGCGCAGCGCGGCCTCGTTGCTGCCCGTCACGTCGATCAGCGCGGCGAACGGGTGCGGTGCGTCGAAGGGTTCGCGCAGCTTCTGCCAGCGCATCGAGGCTTCGATGAAGTCGCGCCACATCAGCTCGAATGCCGCTACCGCACCAGGGAAGCGCGCCTGCACGCGGCCCAGCAGCGCAAGGCCGGCATCGAAGCTGGGCACTGCCACCAGCGCCGTGGCACGGGCCCGAGGCGCCGGGTGCAGCCGCAGCACGGCCCGGGTGATCACGCCCAGCGTGCCTTCGGCGCCGATGAACCACTGCTTCAGGTCGTAGCCGGTGTTGTTCTTCTGCATGGGCCGCAGCATCGGCAGCACGCTGCCGTCGGCCAGCACTACTTCGAGGCCCAGCGTCTGCTCGCGCATCATGCCGAACTGCAGCACGCCGTTGCCGCCCGCATTGGTGGCGAGGTTGCCGCCGATCTGGCAGGAGCCGCGTGCGCCCAGGTCGACACCGAACATCAGCCCCTGCGCGGCCGCGGCCTCCTGCACCGCCTGCAGCGTGGCGCCGGCCTGCACGGTGACGGTGGCGGCTGCGGTGTCGACCGCGTCGATGGCGTGCATGCGGTCGAGCGACAGCGCGATGCCATCGGCATTCGGCACCGCCGCACCGGCCAGCCCGGTGAGCCCGCCCTGCGGCACGACCGGCATGCGGTGCTGTGTGCAGAGGCGCAACACGGTCGCCACTTCTTCAGTGCTGCGCGGACGCACCAGCGCCAATGGGCGCACCGGTAGAGCGCTGCTCCAGTCGGTCAGGTGGCGCGGAGCGATGGCGTCGCCGGTCAGCACCGCATCGGCACCGAGGGCTTGTGTCAATGCTTCAATCAACGGCATATCACCTCCGGACAAGACCCGTGCAACCGATGCACGCCAATGCCAGGAACACCGCGGAACCGGCAACGCCTGGCCGCTGGTGTTGCCCCCTTGCAAAGGGGGTTGGCGGAGCGACACGCAGTGCGCGAAGACTGGGGGATGTCGTCATCTGACCAGGCCGCCCATACGCAGGCGTTGCTCGAAATGGCGCAATACGAGTGTCACGGCGCCCGTCAACACGAAGTACACCAGCGCGATCGCCAGATAGACCTCGAGCGAGCGGTACGACACGCTGATGATCTTCTGCCCCTCGTGCATCACGTCGTGGATGGTGAGCAGCGACACCAGTGCCGAGTTCTTGATGAGCGCGATGAACTCGTTGCCCAGCGGCGGGATCATGCGTACCACGGCCTGCGGCAGGATGATCTGGCGCATCGCCACGCCGGGCGTCATGCCGAGCGACTGGGCGGCCAGCATCTGCCCGCGGTCGATCGACTGGATCGCGCCACGCACGATCTCCGACACGTAGGCGCCCGAATACACGCCCAGCCCCAGCACGCCGCAGAAGAAGGCCGGCAGCAGCAGGCCAAAGTGGGGCAACCCGAAGAACAGGATGAACAGCTGCACCAGCAGCGGTGTGCCGCGGATGACGGCGACATACGCGGTGCAGAAGCGGTAACGCAGCTTCTTGGCCGGGTCGAGCCGGCCGATGCCGACCAGCATGCCGAGCAGGCAGCCGAGCAGCAGCGCGCACGAGGTGATCTCGACCGTGATCAGCGCGCCGCGCAGCAGCTCGCGCCAGCCGCCCCAGACGGGCGAGAAATCAAGATCCATCGTGCAGAGTCGAGTGCGTCACTTGGCCGGGAACCACTTCTTCACGATGGCCGCGTAGGTGCCATCGGCCTTCAGCTTGGCGATGGCGCTGTCGACCGCCTTGGTGAGCTCGGGCGTGTCCTTGCGGATCGCCATGCCGTATTCCTCGGTCGTCAGTTGTTCCTCGAGCACCTTCAGGCCGGGGCGCGTGCGCACGTACTGGTAGGCGGCAGGCTTGCCGGTGACGGCGGCGTCGCTGCGGCCGATGTCAACCAGGTTGAACATCTCCTGGTTCTTCTCGACCTCCATCAGCTGCACCTGCGGGTACTTCTCCTTCACGTAGCTGACCGACTTGGTGCCGACCTGCACGCTGACCTTCTTGCCGTTGAGGTCGGCCGGCGTCTTGATGCTGGTGTTGCTGTCCTTGACCATCGCGACCAGGCCACCCGCGTAGTAGGGCGCGGTGAAGTCGACGACCTTCTTGCGTTCGTCGGTGATGTAGATGGCCGAGACCGCCATGTCGAACCGCTTGGAGATCAGCCCCGGCACCAGGCCCTTGAAGTCGATGTCGACCCATTCGATCTTGCGGTTCATGCTCTTGCCGATGGCCTCGACCAGCTCGATGTCGAAGCCGGTGCGTTTGCCGTTGTCGACGAACTCCATCGGCGGGAACGTGGCGTCGGTGCCGACCGTCAGCACGGCCTGGGCGTGGGCGCCACCGGCGCACAGCAGTGCGGCCAGGGCGGTGAGAACGAGGTGACGGCGAATGGGCATGGAGGCTCCAATGAGGTTGGGAAGAAGGGGTGGTGGCGATGGTAGCGCCGTTGCGCGCACCAAATGCGGGACATCCGCGGCGCGGCTGCCCCTGTTCGGGCATTTCCGCATCGCCGTGGCGCAGGCTGCGCAGGTCGGGTCGAGAGCGCAAGAAGCAGACCAGTTCACCGCGGCAGTCCGCGGCGCACGCATGGCACGATCGCTGCTCATGCACCGCAGGGCTACCTGCATGGCAGCGCCGCCGACCCTCCGCCGACTCATCGCGCGAGGTCGCAACACAGGGAATACAACGTGGGAATTCGAACCGGTCAGGCCTATCTGGAATCGCTGCGGGACGACCGCCAGATCTTCATCGACGGTGAGCGCGTCCAGGACGTCACACGCGATCCGCGGCTGGCCGGTGGCGCCCGCACCATCGCCGAGCTGTACGACCTGCAGTGCCGGCCCGAACTCGCCGACACGATGTCGTTCGCCGCCGAACCTGGCGGCGAGCGGTTCGGCATGTCCTTCCTCGAACCGCGCAGCGTGGCCGACCTGCAGCGCCGCGGCGAGTGCCTGAAACGCACCGCCGACGCGACCTTCGGCATGATGGGGCGCAGCCCCGACTTCATGAACGTCGGCGTGACGGCGCTGGCCTCGGCCCACGCGCTGTTCGACGGAAGCGCCAGCGGCCGGGCCTTCGGCGCCAACGTGCGGCGCTACTACGAGCGCGCGCGCCACCTCGACATCGCCTCGACCCACGTGCAGGTGAATCCGCAGGTCGACCGCAGCAAGCCGGTGCACCAGCAGGCCATCGACATCGCGCTGAAGGTGGTGAAGGAGACCGATGCCGGTTTCTACGTGCAGGGGGCGCGCCAGGTCGCCACGCTGGCGCAGTTCGCCAACGACATCCTGGTGATGCCATCGGTGGTGGTCAACAACGAGCCCGAGGCGGCCGACTACGCGATGGCCTTCGTGCTGCCGATCGCAACACCGGGCCTGAAGTTCATCAGCCGGCCGACCACGATCCCGCAGAACCCCGGGCATTTTCTCGACCACCCGCTGTCGTTGCGCTTCGAGGAGGGCGACGCGGTCGTGATCTTCGACAACGTGTTCGTGCCCTGGGAGTCGACCTTCATCTACCGCGACGCGGCGATGTGCAACACGCTCTACCAGAAGACCTTTCTCGGCGACCACTACACGCACCAGTCGATGCTGCGCGCGCAGTCGAAGGCAGAGTTCATGGTGGCGCTGGCGTGTTACCTGGCGCACCGCACGCACGTCGATGCGTTCCCCAATGTGCAGACGCTGATCGCGCCGCTGCTGATCGACCTGGAGACGCAGAAGGCGCTGGTCGAGATGGCCGTGCTGAAGGCCGCGCCCACGCCGTTCGGCACGGTCGCGGCCAACCGGCTGCTGCTGCAGTCGGCCCAGCTGTACTTCTTCGAGCGTTTCCAGCGCATGGTGGAGGCGGTGCGCACCATCGCCGGCAGCGGCCTGGTGGGCGCGCCGTCGTATGCCGAATTCACTGGCGCGGCGGCCGAGTACATGGGCACCTATTTCCAGAGCGAAGGCATGGAGGCCGACCACCGCGTGCGCCTGCTGCGCCTGGCCACCGACGCGACGATGTCGGCCTTTGCCAGCCGCCAGCTGGTGTACGAGCGCTACTACCAGGGCGACCCGGTGCGCCGCGCGGCGATGTTCTACAAGTCATACCCGAAGGAGCCGCTGTACCGGCTGATCGACGACGCGCTGGGCAACATGCAGGATCGCGGCAAGGTGTCTGGCGTCTGAGGCGACCCTGATCGACGCGCCACGGCCGCGCGCCCGTCGCCGGCCGGGATCACAGATGCGATGTGTTCGAAACACGGGGTGAAGGACTACCATCGGCCAAAGCGGCTGTTCGAGTTAGCTTTCATCCGCACGTCAGCATGCCACGGTCTTTGAGCTGCAGAGTTGCTTCCAGTGAGTTCGAATCATCCTCGTGGGCTACGTTTCGGATGCAAAAGTGCCGCCTCCAATCACAGTCGCCACGAAATCGGAAAACGCGCGAACCTTTGCCGCTGGAAGGTGGCGAGACGGATATAGCGCATACAGCGGAAATTTCTCGTCGGGCCAATCCGGAAACAGATCCACCAGCCTGCCGCTGCGCAAGAGATCCGGGATGCCCAACGCCTTGATTTGGGCGATGCCTACGCCTGCAAGGCAAGTCGCCAAAATTGTTCCGACATCAGTCAAAAGCAGCCGTCCTGAAGTATCAACTTTCAGGTGCTTTCGCCCCCGGTAAAACTCCCATGGGAAAGGCGCACCTGTAACGGGGCTGCGAACCTGAATGCAGACATGAGAAGCCAGGTCGGCAGGCTTTTCAGGACGACCATGTTTTTTCAAGTATGCAGGTGAAGCCACCGTCACGATACGAGTCTCAAGAAGTTTGCGCGCGACCAGAGAGGACGAAGGGGGTTCGCCGAACCGTATGGCGATGTCAAACCCCTCCGCAACCATGTCTCCCAACTGGTCCCGGGCGATCAGTTCCAACGAAAGTTCGGGGTACAAGTCAAGAAAACGCCCGATGTGTGCAGACAAGAGCAACCTGGATGTGAACGCGTCCGTGTTCACGCGCAGCCGGCCGCGAACTGTGCCTGCCGACCCGGCAGCCCTCGTCACCGCGTCTTCGATGCCCAACACCAGCGGGTTGATGTTTGCATACAGCATGCGGCCTTCGTCCGTGAGACTTAACGATCGCGTGGTGCGATCAAGGAGTCGGACGCCGATGCGGTCTTCCAGCCTGGAGATCGCCCGGCTAACGCCGGATGGCGTTAGCCCTACGGCCTCAGACGCCCTCACAAAGCTGCCTCCCTCGATGACTGCAGCGAGAACACCAACATTCGAGAGTAGACGACCGTCAAATGTCATGATCATGATCCGTGATTGAATGTCATGAATGATATGACAAAACAACCATTTACTCATGAGTTTGGTTTACCTACCATTCGTCCATCGATACCCCCACGCGCTGCATTTGGCAAGCGTGGCCGAGTGCATCAAGATGAATGGAATCCAGATGTCTTTGATTTTTAGCAGTAGCCGCCGCGACCTCTTGAAGCTGGGTGCCTCCTGCCTTTTAGGAGCCGGCGGAATCGCAGCCGCGCCTGCAAGCGCCTTTGCTGCCACCCTTCCCAAAACCAGTGACTTGCGACGTGTCGAGCCAATGCCCAAAGGCCGTTTCAAGGCCATCGACGTTGCGCTATCGAAAGGTGTTGCAAACGGCACGGTTGCTGGCGCGGTCGGGATGGTCGCAAACCAGAACGGCCTTCTCTACCAGGGCAGCTTTGGCCGTCGAGATCAGGCGCGCAACACTGGCATGAGCTTGGACACTGTGTTCTGGTTGCTGTCCATGACCAAGGCCATTACCGCCACCGCCTGCATGCAGCTTGTCGAACAGGGCAAGCTGAATCTTGATCAGCGCATGTCCGACGTGCTGCCAGAGCTCGGCTCGCCCAAGGTGCTTGAAGGGTTCGACGCACAAGGGCAGCCACGGCTGAGGCCTGCCAAACGTGAAGTCACCCTGCGTCACCTCCTGACCCACACCTCCGGCTACACCTACGCGAACTGGAGCGATCAGCTTTCGCAATACGAGAAGATCACGGGTATGGCCGACGTTGCGTACAGCAAGAACGGCGCCTTGCTGGCGCCGCTGGAGTTCGATCCAGGCGAGCGCTGGCAATATGGCATCGGAATGGACATCGTCGGAAAAATGATCGAAGCGGTTACCGATCAGTCTTTAGAGGTCTACTTTCGCGAAAACATCTTGGTGCCATTGGGAATGACAAGCACGGGCTTTCTCATCAGCAGCGAACAACGCCGCCGTGCCGCAACGACCTACAGTCGGCAGGCGGACGGTTCGCTGAAGGCGATGACGTTCGAAATGTCCCAGCGTCCCGAGTTTTTCTCAGGCGGCGGCGGCCTGTTCGGTACGCCGCGGGATTACATGGCTTTCCTGCAGATGCTGGTGCGCGACGGCACGTTCAACGGGGTCAGAGTGCTCAAGCCTGAGACGGTCGCTGCCATGCGCCAAAACCAGATTGGCGAGCTGAATGTGAACCCTCTGAAGTCATCTGCCGCCGAATGGTCAAGCGACGCCAATCTTTTTCCGGGCATCGACCAGAAGTGGGGCTTCTCGTTCGACATCAACACGCGCCCGGGTGTCAACGGGCGAAGCGCAGGCAGCTACACCTGGGCAGGATTGCTCAATTGCTACTTTTGGGTCGATCCGGTGAAAAAAGTGACTGGCGCACTTTTCAGCCAACTTCTGCCGTTCTACGACGCGCGTGCAGTGGAGCTTTACGGCGCTTTCGAGAGAAGCGTTTACGCCGGTCTCGACCACGCGTGAGCCTTGCAATCATTTCATCCTCGTGAGCGCAACGCTCGCTACAACACCGAAAGAATCACATGTACGCAATCACTGGAATTACCGGCAAAGTCGGCGGCGCTACTGCCAAGGCTCTTCTCGCCGCAAACCTTCCTGTGCGCGCCGTCTTGCGCGACAAAGCCAAAGCGACGTATTGGGCTGACCAGGGATGCGAGATTGCACTCGCTGAAATGGAAGATGCGACAGCATTAACAGCTGCCTTCACGGGCGCAACCGCAGCCTTCATCCTTCCGCCCTCGGAGTTTGACCCAGCACCCGGCTTCCCCGAAGCCAAGGCTGTCATTGCAGCCGTCAAGGTAGCCGTCGAAGGCGCGCGCCCGGATCGCGTGGTGTGCCTTTCCACGGTCGGTGCCCAGGCAGAGCAGTCAAATCTCTTGACCCAACGCACCCTGATGGAAAAAGCGCTCGCCAACTCCACCATACCCGTCACATTTCTGCGTCCGGCATGGTTCATGGAGAACTCACTTTGGGACATTGCCCAGGCCAGGGAGACCGGCATTTTGTCCGCTTATTTGCAGCCGCTCAATCGGGCCTTCCCAATGGTTGCGACAGCCGACATCGGCTCAGTGGCGGCGACGCTGCTTCAACAAACCTGGCGTGGGAATCGCGTTGTGGAATTGGAAGGCCCAGCGCCGATTTCCCAGAACGAAATTGCCGCAATTTTGACGGAGTTATTGGGACGCCTGGTCAAAGCCCAAGCTGTCCCGCGCGAAACCTGGGGCGCCATTTTCAAGGGTGAAGGCATGCGCGATCCGATCCCCCGTATCCAGATGCTCGACGGCTTCAACGAAGGTTGGATTTCTTTCGAGGGTGCCAACGCAAAGCACATCCGAGGAACCGTCAGCATGAAGGATGTTCTGGGAAAGTTGATTGCTGACGCTGCCTGAGTGGCCGGTGCAGGCGAAGGGCAAGGATCAGCGGCAGCCAGCGCCTGTCGGTCACAAATGCAGGAGGTTTTCATCGTCTCTGCATTTCGCATGCTCACCGGTTCCAAGCGGTGTGATCACATGTCAACCACATTTGCAACGTACCCGATGGGGCCTATTTATGAAGAATATAGAAGTTCGGGGCATTTCCATTCCGCAATTGGGCTTTGGAACGTTCAGGATGCCCGGTGCCATCTGTCAGCCGGTGGTCGAAAGTGCGCTCTCTGTGGGTTACCGACACATTGATACGGCCGCAATGTACGAAAACGAGAGCGGAGTGGGGGCAGCCTTGGCGTCTTCGAATCTGTCGCGAGGCGAACTGTTTCTGACTACAAAGGTTTGGCATGACCAATTGGGTGCCGACGCGTTACGGCGCGCTTTCGATGCCAGCCTGTCGAAGCTGAAGCTCGATTACGTCGACATGTACATGATCCATTGGCCCGGCAAGGGCATGAACATGGCTGAAACCATGGAAAGTCTGATAGCACTGAAGCAGGAGGGTCTAGCTCGGTCTATCGGAGTCTGCAACTTCAACATGCCCATGCTGAAAGAGGCAATCTCCGTGATCGGAGCCCCCATCGCGGCAGTACAGGTTGAGTACCATCCATTTTTGACGCAAACAGAGGTTTATGGATTTCTTCGAAGCCACAACATTGTGCTGACCGCCTTCGCACCGCTCGCCCAAGGCCGTGCCGCCGAAGATGAGACGCTGAAGCGCATCGGACTTAAACACGGAGTCTCTGCTGCCCAGGTGGCGATCGCTTGGTTGATCGAACAGGATGGTGTGATTGCGATACCGAAAGCCCAACGCGTGGAGAGTCAGCGTGCCAATTTGGCGGCACTTGAGGTGAAGCTGGACGATGTCGACCGCAAGCACATTGATTCGCTTCCAAAGAATTTGCGCTACGTGCAGCCGCCTTTCGCGCCCGACTGGAACGCAGTGACACTGTGACCACCCGCAGACTCTGCCAATAGATGCGTCAAGTCCATCGCACGCGCCGTGATCAGCCAGAACTCACACGCCTGAGCAGGACGCCCTAGAACGGCCGAAAGCCTGAAGCAAAGCGGGCTTCCGCTGCAAAGCGGTCGTAAATGGGTTTTCCTCGAATGACTGCGCCGGCCGATTGCGGCCAGTCGCCGCTGGTTGGCATTCTGCCGGGACAGTAGCCGAAAGTTCAGAGTGAAGTGATGATTTCACCTGCAGATTCAGAGTTAGACGAAAGGCAGATTCAGAAGTGCACGAGGTAGATCCGGCCGACGTGTTGACTCTGATGGGGACGAGCGCCGAAACTCCTTGAAATGCGCCAAACACCACGGAACCGGCTTTGCCGCGCCGTCGGTGTTGCCCCTGGAGGGGGCGGGATACACGCCCTTCGCAAGCAACGGGGTGGGCTCGTTTCAGGCGATCTCGGCGTAGGAGATGCCGGCGCGGCGCAGCATGCCCTGGAACATCAGCTCGCCCGGGCGCGACTGGTTCGTGCGCATCGGCTGGCGCTGGGCCGGGATGGCCTCCAGCACATGGTGCGGTATCGCGCGGTTCGCACCGGCCATGCCGTCGGCCGCCATCTGCACCTCGCAGCCGCGCTGCAGCGTCCAGTGCAACGAGAACGCACCCGCCACGTCGGCGCCGACCACCAGCATGCCGTGGTTGCGCAGCACCAGCACTTCGTGGCTGCCCAGGCTGGCCTGCAGCCGGGGTTGCTCGGCCAGGTCGGTGGTGATGCCTTCGAAGTCGTGGTACCCCACGCGGCCGTAGAGCATCGCGCTGTAGAAGTTGTCGTGCCGCAGGCCGGCTTCCTTGCACGCGACGGCCATGCCGGCCGTGGTGTGGGTGTGCATGATGCAGTGCGCATCGGCACGGGCGGCGTGGACCACGCTGTGGATCACGAAGCCGGCCGGGTTCACCGGCCAGGGCGAGGCGTCGACCTTGCGGCCCTCGGTATCGACCTTCAGCAGGTTGCGCGCCGTGACCTCGGCATAGTGCAGGCCGTAGGGGTTGATCAGGTAGTGCGATGCGCCGCCCGGGGCCGGCACGCGCAGTGTGATGTGGTTGTAGATCGCCTCGGTCCAGCCCATCCAGTCGAACAGGCGGTAGCAGGCGGCCAGCTCCAGACGCAGCTGCCATTCCTCGGTCGTCATGCCGGCGGGGCGCAGTGCGTTGGCGGTGTCCATCGTGTTCATCGTTTGTCTCCTTCGCGGGCCACCATCATGCCGGCTGTTCTTCGAGGTGCAGCAGCCCCAGGCCGGTCAGCAGGCCGGCGTGGTGGAACTTCTGCAGCACGCGCGGCGCGGCCAAGGCCCCGCGCATGATCAGCCAGACGATCATCTCGACCGACTCGGCGCCGCCGCGGTGCATGAAGTCGTCGTGGCTCAGCTCGAGCAGCGCCTCGGGCCGCTCGACCAGCAGGTCCATGAACTCGCGGTCCCACGCGGGGTTGGTGTAGCCGAAGCTCGGGCCGTGCAGCTGGTGCGACAGGCCACCGGTGCCGACCACCATCACGCGGGCATCGCCGGCGTACGAACGCACCGCACGCGCCACCGCCTGGCCCAGCCGCCAGCAGCGCCGGGGTGTGGGCAGCGGATGCTGGATCACGTTGACCGCGATCGGCACCACACGCATCGGCCAGGGCGGCTCGCACAGCAGCGGCATCACCGAGAAGAAACCGTGGTCCAGCACCATCTGCTGGCAGACGGTCAGGTCGAACTCGTCGGCGACCAGCGAGCGCGTCAGGTGCCAGGCCAGCCGCGCATCGCCCGCCACCGACGGCAGCGGCCGGGCCAGCGGGCGTTCGGGCGCGAGCTCGAAACGGTCGGCCACGCCGATGGCGAACGTGGGCACGCTGTCCAGGTCGAAGTGCCACAGGTGGTCGTTGTAGAAGAACACCAGCACGTCGGGCCGGGCCTGCGCCACCTGCGCACGCAGCGTGGCGGCGGCATCGAAGAAGGCTTGCCACTGCGGCAACTGCTCCTGCCGCTGGTCGTAGGCGAAGGCGATCGACGGCGAATGCGAGGCGCCGATGCCGCCGATGAGCTCAGCCACGGGCGACCTCGCCGGCGTGGCCGGGCAGATCGGGTAGATGGTGCATCGGCAACTGCGCCAGCAGCTCCTGGGTGGTGCAGCCGCGCATCTGCGCACCGATGTCCAGCAGCGTCTGGTCAAAGGCCTTGGCACCCTTGGCCAGCGCGTAGATGCTGACGCCGTAGTCGAGCAGGCCCTGCCAGTCGCGCGCCGCCAGCAGCGCACGCTCGGCCGGCAGCAGGCCGAAGCGGCCCATCACCGCGTCGGGCTCGCGCACGAAGCGGGCGCGCTCGTCGGGATCGTTCATCGCCAGCATCAGGCGGTTGAGCCGCCGGGCGCGCTGCATCAGCTCGCCGTCGGACACCAGCAGGCCGGGGATGCGCGGGAATCGCACTGTCGTCATGGGGTCTCCACTTGCGTCGCCCCGGATGGCGGCGAGCGGCAACGCGATTATTTCTCGCGCAGGTCGAACTGGTCGACGATGGCTTTTTCGGCCAGCAGCTGCTTGCCCGCCCAGTCGGTGAAACCGGCATGGCCGAGGTAGCTGGGCATCTGCAGCGTGGCATTCAGCACCTCGACGAAGGCCGGGTCGGCCATCGACTTGCGGAACACATCTTCGAGGTAGGCGACGATGGGGGGCGGCATGTCCTTGGGGCCGGCGATGCCGACCGAGGCCTCGGCCGTGACGGGGTAGCCCAGCTCCATCATCGTCGGCACGTTGGGGTATTGCGGAATGCGCCGGTCGGTCAGCAGCGCGATCAGGCGCGCGTTGCCGGCCTCGACCTGCGGCCGGAAGCTGCCGGCCATCACGGCAAAATGCAGAGTGCCGCTCATCACGGCCTGCAGCACCTCGCCATCGCCCTTGAACGGCACGTACTGCATCTGCGCACCGTCGGCCTTGACGGCCTCGACGATCGGCGCGTGGGTCATGCCGCCGAACGACGCGAAGCCGCCGTAGCTGAGCACATTGGGGTTCTTCTTCGCGAACTCGACGATGTCCTTCCAGGTCTTGAATGGCGAGTCGGCCTTGACGACGATCGCGAACACCGAGCCGTTGATGCGCGAGATCCAGGTCAGGTCGCGAACGGGATCGAAGCCAATGTTCTGGCTCTTGATCCAGTACTGCGACAGCACGCTGCGGCCGATCATCATGATCGTGTAGCCGTCCGGCTTCTGGTTGCGCACATAGCTGATCGCCACCAGCGAGCCGCCGCCGGGCCGGTTGCTGACGACGAAGGGCTGGTTGGTGTACTGGCGCGCGGTGTCGGCCAGCTTGCGGAACAGCACGTCGGTGACGCCGCCGGCGGGCACGGTCAGCACGAGGTTGATGGGGCGGTCAGGGTAGGTCGACTGTGCGATGGCCCGCCCCATCGGAAGAGGAAGGCACAACGAGGCTCCCGCGGACAAGCAAAATCTTCTGCGCGCTGCATGCATACCGTATGGCTCCTGGAGGTGGCGGGCCGTCGGCGCGCGGGCCACGAGAGCCGCGGGCCACTGCGCGAGAAAACCGGATGGTTTGCCCCGCCTCCACGCAAGCAAGTGCAAGTGTTGTGCCAGCGAATTGCCACGCCAGGACACAAAAAAAGCCCGCACGCGGCGGGCTCGGTCGGTTCGGCTGATGCCGGTTCAGAACGGAATATCGTCGTCCATGTCGTCGAACCCGCTCGACGACTTGGCCGCCGGTGCCGGCGCTTGGCGCGGTGCTGCGGCGGGCGGGCGGGAAGCGGGTGCGGGCGGGCGGCGCGGGGCGCTGTTCTCATAGCCGCCGCCGTCGTCACCGCCATGGTCGGACGGGCCGCTCATGCCCTGGCGGCTGCCGAGCATCTGCATCTGGTCGGCGCGGATCTCGGTCGTGAATTTCTCGACGCCGCTCTGGTCGGTCCACTTGCGGGTGCGCAGGCTGCCTTCGACGTAGACCTGCGAGCCCTTGCGCAGGTACTGCTCGACGATCTCGGCCAAGCGGCCGTTGAACACGATGCGGTGCCACTCGGTGGCCTCCTTCATCTCGCCGCTCTGCTTGTCCTTCCAGCGGTCGGTGGTGGCGACCGTGACGTTGGCCACCCGGTCGCCGCTGGGGAAGGTGCGCACTTCGGGATCGCGGCCCAGGTTGCCGACGATGATGACTTTGTTGACGGATGCCATGGTGACCTGCGATTCAGCGAGCTTTGGAAGGGGGTCAATTGTGCCGCATGTCCCGCGCGCCAACGCAGCCTTTCGGCGCCGCCGCCCGGCCGGATTGCGCACCATCGGAGCGATGGCCCGCCCCGGCCCAAGTTCTTCCACCGGGGCGGGTGCGCGCGCCGGCTGCGACCCGTATCATGGAGGGTTTTCCCGGACACGCATACCTTGAACACCTCGACCGACGGCCCCTACCTCGCCGCTGCCTTGCAGCTGCAGCGCATCAGCGTGCGGGGGGCGCGAACCCACAACCTGAAGAACATCGATCTCGACATCCCGCGCAACAAGCTGGTCGTGATCACGGGGTTGTCGGGTTCCGGCAAGTCGTCGCTGGCGTTCGATACCTTGTACGCCGAGGGCCAGCGCCGCTACGTGGAGAGCCTGTCCACGTACGCGCGGCAGTTCCTTCAGCTGATGGACAAGCCCGACGTCGACATGATCGAGGGCCTGAGCCCCGCCATCTCGATCGAGCAGAAGGCCACCAGCCACAACCCGCGCTCCACCGTCGGCACCGTCACCGAGATCCATGACTACCTGCGCCTGCTGTTCGCGCGCGCCGGCACGCCGTATTGCCCCGACCACGGCCTGGCGCTGCAGGCGCAGACCGTCGCGCAGATGGTCGACACGGTGCTGGCCCTGCCCGAGGACACGCGGCTGATGGTGCTGGCGCCGATCGCACGCGAGCGCAAGGGCGAGTTCACCGAGGTGTTCGCCGATCTGCAGGCGCAGGGCTACGTGCGCTTCCGTGTGGACGGCCAGGGCTACGAGTTCGACAACCTGCCCAAGCTGAAGAAGACCGAGAAACACGACATCGACGTGGTGATCGACCGCATCAAGGTGCGCGCCGACGGCGATGCCGCGGCCGATGCGCCCGCCGGCGGCGCCCGGGCCGGCCTGCGCCAGCGCCTGGCCGAGAGTTTCGAGGCCGCGCTGCGCCTGGCCGACGGCCGCGCGATCGCGCTCGAGATGGACACGCCAGTGCTCGCCGATGGCAGCGCCGGCACGCCCCGCGAACACCTGTTCAACGCCAAGTTCTCGTGCCCGGTCTGTGGCTACTCGATCAGCGAGCTGGAGCCCCGGCTGTTCTCGTTCAACTCGCCGGTGGGCGCCTGCCCGACCTGCGATGGCCTGGGGTCGGAGGATTTCTTCGACCCGACGCGCGTGGTGGCGTTTCCGACGCTGAGCCTGGCCAGCGGCGCGATCAAGGGCTGGGACCGGCGCAACGGCTACTACTTCGCGCTGCTCGAGAGCCTGGGCAAACATTACCGCTTCGATGTCGAGGCCGCGTTCGAAGACCTGCCCGCCACCGTGCAGCAGGTGGTGCTGTACGGCTCGGGCGACGAGGAGATCAAGTTCAGCTACGTGATGGACTCCGGTGCCTCGCAGGGCAAGAAGCTGAGCAAGAAACACCCGTTCGAGGGCGTGATCCCGAACATGCAGCGGCGCTACCGCGAAACCGACTCGACCCTGGTGCGCGAAGACCTGGCGCGTTACCGCAGCACCCAGCCGTGCAGCGATTGCCACGGCACGCGGCTGCGGCGTGAAGCGCGCCACGTGAAGATCGGCGAAGGCGCGCAGATGCGTGCGATCTTCGAGGTCAGCCACGCCACGCTGCGCGAGAGCTTCGACTACTTCAGCACGCTGCAGATGCACGGCGCCAAGGCCGAGATCGCCTCCAAGGTGGTGCGCGAGATCGGCCTGCGGCTCAAGTTCCTGAACGACGTGGGCCTGAACTACCTGAGCCTGGACCGCAGCGCCGAGACGCTCTCCGGCGGCGAGTCGCAGCGCATCCGGCTGGCGTCGCAGATCGGCTCGGGGCTGACGGGCGTGATGTACGTGCTCGACGAGCCCAGCATCGGCCTGCACCAGCGCGACAACGACCGGCTGATCGACACGCTGAAGCATCTGCGCGACATCGGCAACAGCGTGCTGGTGGTCGAGCACGACGAAGACATGATGCGCGCGGCCGACCACATCATCGACATGGGCCCGGGCGCCGGCGTGCACGGCGGGCACGTGGTGGCGCAAGGCGATTTCGACGCGGTGAAGGCGAATGCGGCCTCGCTGACCGGGCAGTACCTCGCGCAGACGCTGCAGATCCCGGTGCCGGCACGGCGCACGCCCTGGCTGCCGGTGGTGGTGCAGGCCGAAGAAGCACCGGCCCCTGGGCGCGCCAAGGGCCGCGCGGCCACGCCGGCCGCCGCACCGAAGCTGCAGGTGCTGGGCATCCGCGGCGCGACCGGGCACAACCTGCGCAAGGTGGATGTCGACATTCCGGTCGGCCTGCTCACCTGCGTCACGGGCGTGTCGGGCTCGGGCAAGTCGACACTGGTCAACGATACGCTGTACGCCGCAGTGGCGCGGCAGCTGTACCGCGCGCACGAGGAGCCGGCGCCGTGCGACGAGATCGTCGGCATCGAGCACTTCGACAAGGTGATCAACGTCGACCAGTCGCCGATCGGCCGCACGCCGCGCAGCAACCCGGCCACCTACACCGGACTGTTCACGCCGATCCGCGAGCTGATGGCCGAGGTGCCGATGGCACGCGAGCGCGGCTATGGGCCGGGCCGCTTCAGCTTCAACGTGGCCGGCGGCCGCTGCGAGGCCTGCCAGGGCGACGGCATGGTGAAGGTCGAGATGCACTTCCTGCCCGACGTCTACGTGCCCTGCGACGTATGCCGCGGCCAGCGCTACAACCGCGAGACGCTCGAGGTGCTGTACAAGGGCAAGAACATCGCGCAGATCCTCGATCTCACGGTCGAGGCCGCGCACGACTTCCTGTCGGCCGTGCCGAACATCGCGCGCAAGCTGCACACGCTGCTCGACGTGGGCCTGTCGTACGTGAAGCTGGGGCAGGCCGCGACCACGCTGTCGGGTGGCGAGGCGCAGCGTGTGAAGCTGGCGCTGGAGCTCAGCAAGCGCGACACCGGGCGCACGCTGTACATCCTGGACGAGCCGACCACCGGCCTGCACTTTGCCGACATCGACCTGCTGCTGAAGGTGCTGCACCAGCTGCGCGATGCGGGCAACACCATCGTCGTGATCGAACACAACCTCGACGTGATCAAGACGGCCGACTGGCTGATCGACATGGGCCCGGAAGGCGGCGCCGGCGGCGGCACCGTGGTGGGGGTGGGCACGCCGGAAGCCCTGGCGGCCAACCCGGCCAGCCACACCGGCCGCTACCTCACGCGTTACCTGCAGCCCGAGGGCTGACCCCGCCCGCGCGGTGGTGGCCACCGCACTGGTTCAAGCTGGCGTGAAAGCTGCTTGCTCTTGCATTGTGCACAATAAATCTGGATTTGTGCACTCAAAAGGGTGAAGCGCTGCCGGGCGTTCCGGCGTCCTGACTTGAATTGGTGCACTCCATGAACAACCTCAACCATTCGTCACTGCTGCGCCTGGGCCGCGGCGTGCTGGCCGCCTGCGCGGTGGCCTGCCTGGCATCGGCGCCGGCCTGGTCGCAATCCAGCTACCCCGACAAGCCGGTCAAGATCGTCGTGCCGTTTCCGCCGGGCGGCGCGGCCGACATCTTCGCGCGGCTGGTCGGCCAGAAGTACGGCGAACTGTGGGGCGGCAAGGCCTCGGTCGTCATCGACAACAAGGCCGGCGCCAGCGGCATCATCGGCAGCGACGTCACGGCCAAGGCGCCGGCCGACGGCTACACGCTGCTGATGGTCACAATCGGCCACGCGGTCAACCCGTTCATGTTCGCCAAGCTGCCCTACGACACCCGCAAGGACTTCGTGCCGATCGGCGTCATCGCCAACGTGCCCAGCGTGGTCGTGGTCGGCCCGTCGTTCCCGGGCAAGACCTTCAAGGACCTGATGACCAGCGCCAAGGCCAGCCCCGGCAAGGTGCAGTTCGCCAGCTCGGGCTCGGGCACCACCAGCCACATCGGCGCGGCGCTGATGGAGTCGATGGGCGGGGTCGACATGCTGCACGTGCCTTACAAGGGCGCGGCTCCGGCGCTGCAGGACGTGATGGGCGGGCGGGTGGACATGTCGGTCGACATCATCCTGTCGTCGCTGCCGCTGGTGCAGGGCGGCAAGCTGCGGGCGCTGGCGATCACCAGCCCCAAGCGTTCGCCGCTGCTGCCCGACGTGCCGACGGTGGCCGAGTCCGGCCTGCCGGGTTATGACTTCATGTCGTGGTACATGCTGGTGGCGCCGGCGGCCATGCCAGCGCCGATCGTCGCCAAACTGAACGACGAACTGCGCAAGATCGCCGCCATGCCCGATGTGCGCGCCAAGATCGAGAGCATGGGCGGTGTCGTGGCCAGCCCGACGCAGAAGGAAACCGCCGACCTGCTGAACAGCGAGTTCGACCGCTGGGGCAAGGTGGCACGCGAACGCAACATCAAGGCCGATTGAGCTCGGCACCGCCACTGCAGCGGGCCGGCCGACGAACGCACGTGCGGGGTCGACTACAGTGCGGGCGATGAACGGCCATGACGACAAGGTGTATGCGACGCTGAGCCAGACGCTGCTGAACGGGGCGCTGCCGGCCGGCACGCAGCTGATCGAGACCCGCATCGCCGCGCTGTTCGGCGTGAGCCGCGAGAAGGTGCGCAAGGCCCTGCACCGGCTGGGCCACGAACGGCTGCTCGAACTGGTGCCGAACAAGGGCGCGTTCGTGAAGGCGCCGGACCTGGCCCAGGCCCGCGAGATCTACGAGGCGCGCCGGGTGGTCGAAGGCGGCATCGTCGCGCGGCTGGCCCACCGGCTGTCGCGCCAGCAGTTGCAGCACCTGCACGCGCACCTCGACGCCGAACGCGCCGCCGCCGCGGCCGGTGACCGGGCCGCCAGCATCAAGCTGTCGGGCGAGTTCCACCTGCTGCTGGCGCAGGCGACGCTGAGCGACAGCGTGGTCGACAAGATGCGCGAGCTGGTCAGCAAGACCTCGATGCTGGTGGCGCTGTTCGAGGAGAGCAATGCCTCGTTCTGCGGCTGCGAAGAGCACGTGGCGATCGTCGACCAGCTCGAAAAAGGCGACCTCGGCGCCGCAGTGAAGGCGATGTACGCGCATCTGTCGCTGATCGAGACGCGGCTGAACCACCGCAAGGCCGATGCCGCTGTCGACCCGGAGGAAGTGCTGCGCAAGGCCTGGCACAGCGCCGAGGCCGATGGCCGGCAGGCGTCGGCTCTCAGGGCCTGAAGCGATCCCACTGCGCGCGCAGCGAGCCGGTCGTAAGCTGGCGCAGCGTGCGCCAGCTGCGCCACAGCATGAAGCCGCGGCGCACCCAGCGCAGCGATGCACGCGGCCTGAACGTGACCAGCGCGCCGGCAGCCGCCATCATCGCCAACGGGTGCTGGCGCGCATAGTCGAGCCCGCTGCGCACCAGCTGCACCGCACGGTCGCCCATGCCGAACACCTTGCGCACCGGCTCAAGCTGCACGGCCAGCGTGGCGCGCTGCGTGGCGATGCGCTCCACCAGGTGCCCGCGCTCGCGCTGCAGATCAGCGAGGGTCTTTGCCATCGGCAGCCGCCGCCTTCAGTTGGCGCAGGTCTTCCTGCAGTTCGGCGATGCTGGCCGCGAACATCGGCTCGGCCTCCGCGCCCGCCTTGCGCAGCGCCGCAAGGAAGTAGCCCGCCAGCCCGAGGAACAGCACGAACAGCACCCCCAGCACCGCCACGCGCTGCTCCCACATCAACACCAGCAGCAGGGCGATGCCCAGCAGCAGCGCCATGGCGAGACAGAACACGATGGCCAGCGTGCGCACCAGTTGCTGCAGCGCCAGCTGCTTCTGGGTCTGGAGTTCGTTGCCCAGCAGGGCCAGCCGTGTCTGGCAGGTGGCCAGCACGGTCACGCAGAGGTTGCGCAAGGCCGCGAACGGCCTGCCCCCGCTGTCGGTCCTAGCCATGCGAGACAGCGACCACAGCGGGAGGTGCGATCAGGGCGAGGCTCAACGCCGCGCGACGAGCACGCCGACCAGCAGCCCGGCGACAGCGGCGACGCCGATCGCCGTCCACGGCGACTCGTGCACGTAGTCGTCGGTGGCGCGGGCTGCGGCCTTGGTCTTCTCGACCAGCAGCTCCTCGGCGTCGATCAGGCGCAGCTTGGCATCCTTCAGCCGCGCCTGGACGCGGGCGCGCAGATTGCTTACCTTTTCACCGGCCTGGTCGGCGGTGGCGCTGAGCATTTCCTCGGCATCGGAGATCACCGACTTGATGTCGCTCACCAGTTGTTCTTGGGATTCGACGCTGGACGTCTTGGAGGTTGCCATGGAGAGCTCCTTCTCGGATTGAAATGAACGGCACAGCGTAGCAGAACTGCCTGCGCGCCGGCCATACACTAGGCCCGCTGAGGGGTTTTGCGCGCCTGATCCCACCTACACAAGAAAGCACCCATGTCCGCGATCACCTTGCGTTTCCTGGCCGAACCCAGCACCGTCAATTTTGGCGGCAAGGTGCATGGCGGCACCGTGATGAAATGGATCGACGAGGCCGGCTATGCCTGCGCGACGAGCTGGGCCAAACGCTATTGCGTGACGGTCTATGTCGGCGGCATCCGGTTCCACCATCCGATCATGATCGGCGACCTGGTGGAGGTGGAGGCCAAGATCGCCTACACCGGCGCCACCAGCATGAACATCGCCGTCGAGGTGCGCAGCGGCGACATGAAGGGCGGCACGATGCAGACCACGACCGAATGCCTGATCGTCTTCGTCTCGGTGGATTCGCACGGCCGGCCGATGCCGATCAGCCCCTGGGTGCCAGACACGCCCGCGGCGACGGCGCTGGCGCACCGGGCCCGCGCCCAGCTGGACGCGTCGCGCGCGGTCGCTTCCGCCTGATTCCCCGCAAGCCCGGCACGCGGGTTGTGCCGCTGGAAGTTTGCGCCTTGCGTCACTACACTGCATGGCGGGCCCTGCGATGCGGCGGCTCCGCCTGGAGCAGGCCATGAAAGAGAACGAACGGTTCTGGAACGTCGACCTGAAGCTGGTGCTGCTGCACTGGTGGCAGGACATCGCGGTATTCCTGCAGACCTTGCTCGCGTTCCTAGCGATGTCGCTGCCGGTGGTGATCCCGGCGCTGATCCTGTGGTATCTGCTGTCGATCAACTTCACGGTCAAGCCGTGAAGCGCCGGTGCCTCAAATATCGAATTCCTGGCCGGCTTCGAGCCAGCGGATGTCGTGGCCCGGGTGCGTGGGCGACGGCTCCCGGCGGTCGAACTGCTCGATCTCGGCCATGATGAGCACGGTTTCCGACGGCTTGGTGTGCGTGATGTAGATCGGGAACTGGCGCTCGGGTGAAATGCAGCCGAGTTCATCGGCCAGCGCGATCGGCGACAGATGCAGGCTGCGCTTGGCCAGGTCCTTCTCGCGGTTGCTGAAGGCGGTCTCGATGACCAGCATCGCCACGTCCATCTGGTTGAGCTGCTGCCAGAACGCCGGGTTGCGCTCGGTGTCGCCGGTGAACACCCAGCAGGCGCCGCCGGACGACACCGAGTAGCCCACGGCCGGCACGGTGTGCACGGCCGGCAGCGCCTCGATGGACTTGCCACCGATCTGCACGGTCTGCCCCACGGCGAGTTCGTGGAAACTGATGAACGGCGAGGCCTCGGACGGGATGCGGCTGAAGTCGGGCCAGATGACGTTGTTGAAGACATGGGTCTTCAGTGCGGCGATGGTGCCGGCCAGCGCGTGGATCTGGATCGGCGTCGTGCGCTGCGAGGCGATGGCATCGACCATCAGCGGCAGCGCGGCGATGTGGTCCAGGTGCGAGTGGGTCAGGAAGACGTGGTCGATGGTGCGCATCTCCTCGAGTGTCAGATCGCCCACGCCGGTGCCCGCGTCGATCAACACGTCGGAGTCCATCAGAAACGAGGTTGTGCGGCAGTCCCTGGCGATGGCACCAGAACAGCCGAGCACCCGTACCTTCATGCCCGTCCTTACTTGGTTTCGAAATTGGTCGCGCCGTCCCACGTGGGATCGTGGGGCAGCAACCGCATGGAGGCTACACGCTCGGCATAGAGTTGGTAAAGGTATTTTGTCGGATTCAGCCGCTGCAGATTCAATATTTGCACGTCGCATTGTTCCCAGTCCTGGGAACGGTAGGCCTTGAGCAATTGGCCCCAGATGCGGAGTTCGGCGGCCTGCTCCTTGTCGAGCCCGTCGGTGCGGCCCATCGGCCAGAAGATCGCCACGGCCTGATCCTTGCCCTTGACGCGGACCTTGTCGAGTTCCTGCCAGGCGAAGGCATTGGCCTGGCGGCGTGTGGTTTCGCTGACGACGATGTCGACGCCATAGGTCTTGGACAGCCCCTCCAGCCGCGACCCCAGGTTCACCGCGTCGCCGATCACGGTGTAGCTGCGGCGGGTGTCCGAGCCCATGTCGCCCACGCACATGCTGCCGGTGTTGAGCCCGATGCCGATGCCGATCTCGGGAATGCCGCGTGCGCGGTGCTCGTCGTTGAGCTGGTGCACGGCGGCCGACATCTCGAGGGCGGTCTGCACCGCCAGCTCGGCATGGGCAGGCGTGTCGACCGGGGCACCCCAGAACGCCATCACGCAATCGCCCATGTACTTGTCGATGGTGCCGCGGTGGCCGCGGATCAATGCCGTCAACCGGCTGAACACGGTGTTGAGCAGCGCCTGCAGCTGGATCGGCTCCATGCGCTCGGACATCTTGGTGAAGCCGCGCATGTCGCAGAACATCACGGTGAGCTCCTTGTTGGCTGCGGCCATGCTGTAGCTGTCGGGGTCCTTGACCATCTCGTCGACCAGTTCGGGCGGCACATAGGTGCCGAACAGGTGGGCCAGCTCGCGCTTGGAGCGGCTTTCGACGAAATAGCCGTAGCTCATGTTCAGGCCGAAGGCCGTCAGCGCCATCACGATGGCCGACGCCACCGGCAGCACCAGCCCGTGGCTCAGGTACAGCCAGAAATTGACCGCGACGATCAGCAGCACCACCAGCACGCTCAGCAGCACGGCGCGGGTGGCCGACAGCAGTGGCAGCGCCAGCGCCAGGATCAGCCCGGTCACCGTCAGCACCACCACCTCGTAGCCGACCGCGTAGTCGGGCTTCACAAGGATGTTGCTGTCGATCAGGCCCGACAGCATGTTGGCGTGCGTCTCGACCCCCGGGTAGGTCGGCCCTACCGGCGTCACGCGCAGATCGAACAGGCCGGGTGCGGTGGTGCCGACCAGGATGATGGCGCCGTCCAGGCTGGCTGCCGGCAGGCGTTTGCCCAGCACGTCGGCCGCGGACACATAGCGGTACGACCCGCCCTTCACGCCGCCATCGCCCCGGAACGGAATCAGCACCGACACCCGCTCGTCCACCGGCACCGACATCTGCTTGTCGCCATGCTGCAGCACGATGCTGTCCAGCCCCTTGTACTGGCGGCTGGCCTCGCTGTCGGGCGGGAAGCCGGGCAGCACCTTGGGCATGCCGGTCATCACGCGGAACAGCGCCAGCGCGATCGACTCGTAGTAGCGGCCCTGGTACTCGGCCAGCAGCGGCAACGACCGCACCACACCATCGTCCTCGGTGATCGAGTTGAAGTAGCCCGACACCGGCGCGGCCTTGGCCAGCTTGTCGATGCTCGCGCCGAAGCCGTTCCAGGTCGTGAAGCCGATCGGGCGGCCCTGCAGCACGTCCTTGTCCATCACCGGGGCCGGCAGCACGCCGGACATGCGCCCCTCGCGGTCGCTGGTGAAGTAGTAGCCCAGCACCACCGGCCGGTTCTGCAGCGCCTTGGCGAACAAGCCGTCGTAGTCGAGCGAATCCTTCAGCTGGGCCACACGCTCGGTGAAGCTCGGCTGGTCACGCAGCTCCTTCTGCGCGAGCTCCTGCAGGCGGCCCAGGCCGGAGCTCAGGTCAGGCTCGGCAAAGACGATGTCGAACCCCAGCAGCGAGATCTTCTGCCGGTCGAACAGCTCATCGACCAGCGTGGCCAGCTTGTCGCGGCTCCAGGGCCAGCCGTATTCGGACAGGCTCTTTTCGTCGATGTCGACGATGACGATGCGCGGGTCCAGCGTGCGCGGCATGGTCGCGCGCAGCCGTGCGTCGTAGATGATGTTGTCCAGCCGCTGCAGCACGTCGAGCCGCAGCACGCCTGTGGCATGCAGCCAGGCGAACACCAGCGGCAGGAAGGTGACGAGGATCCGTGGCCAGTGTCGACGCAGCGCTTTCATGGAGAGATCCGACTCCCGGTAAGCACAGGCCGGCCGCTCGCCACGTTGCCGCTCAGCGCCGGTTCATGTGACGCACAACGAACGAGCTTCAGCTCGCGAGCACGAACTGCATCTGGGTCCCGGCCAGTTGCAGCATGTCGCCGTTCTTCAGCCCCACCGGGCTGTCGCCGATCGGGGCGCCGTTGAGCAGCGGCGGCTCGGCACCTTCCACGTGCACGACGACATAACCGTTTGGCCGCCGGGTGATGGCCGCCACGGCCACCCCGGGTTTGCCGATCGTCGTGACCACCTTGACCAGCGCGACCTCGCGCCCGGCCGCGGCACCCGACATCACCTTGATCGCGGCCTGGCCGGCCCCGGCGGGCTCGTGCGCTGCCGGCGCCGCCGCGGGAGGCGCATGGTCGAAGGCCCGGCGCTGGTAGACCGGCGCCTCGGGCTGCGTGGACGCACCCACGGGCGTGGCCGGAGCCGCCGGCGCGCGGTACACCATGGTCTTCTCGTAGGTGGCGTCGGGGACTTCGCTGATGAACTTGATCTTGTACTTGCCGATCTCGACCAGATCGTTGTGGCGCAACTGCTGCTTGCGCACGGCCTTGCTGTTGACGTAGGTGCCGTTGGTGCTGTTGAGATCCTCCAGCTGCACCTCGTTGCCGGTCGTCAGCAGCACGGCATGCTCGCCGCTGACGGCCAGGTTGTCGATGACGACGTCGTTGTAGGGCCGGCGGCCGACGGTCGTGCGGTCCTTGGTGAGCTGCACTTCCTTGATGACGACACCGTCGATCGAAACGATCAGCTTCGGCATGGTCGGCTCCTGAGTCTGTTCATGGGCTTGTTACCGGATGGGAGGACTTTAAGTTCGCAGCAATCGGGCCATTAGACCGCGCTTCTTCGTGCCCGCCACGGCCTGGGCGAGCAACACCGTAATATTATCCCGGCCGCCATTGGCGTTGGCCGCGCTGACCAGCTGCTTGGCCTTGTGTTCCAGCGATGCATCGACGGCCATGATGCGTTCGATGGCGGCATCGTCGACCATGTCGGACAGCCCGTCGGAGCACATCAGGTAGATGTCGCCGACCTCCACCACGTACTCGTTGACTTCGAGCGGCACGAGCTCCTCGATGCCCAGCGCGCGGGTGACCAGGTTGCGGTGGGTCGAAGTCGCGGCCTGCTCGGCCGTGATGAGGCCGGCATCGAGCTGCTCCTGCAGCAGCGAATGGTCCTTGGTGATCTGGGCCAGCTTCTGCTGCCGCATCCGGTAGCAGCGCGAATCGCCGATGTGGCCGACCACCAGCCGGCCTTCCTGGAACACGCCGACCACCAGTGTGGTGCCCATGCCGGCGTAACTGGCGTTGGCGTGGGCCGCGTTGAACACCGCCAGGTTGGCGTTGTGCACGCAGATGTCGAGTGCGCGGCGGATCTCCTTGGCGTTCGCGTGCTGGCCGGCTTCGGTCAGCCAGCGGCCCAGCTCGGCGCGGATGAAACTCGTGGCCATGCCGCTGGCCACCTCGCCGGCGTTGTAGCCGCCCATGCCGTCGGCCAGCACGCCCATGCCGCACGCCTCGTCGAACGTCACCGCATCCTCGTTGTTGCCACGCAGAAGGCCGGGGTGGGTCTGCGCGCAGAACTCGTAGTTCATCTTGTGTCCGGGTTCTTCATGTCGGATGCGTCGAGCGGCTTCGGTCCCTCGCCGATGACCGGCCGATGTACCGCCACCGTCTTCGCATAGGCGGCCAGCACGTCCTCGCTGAATCCCTGCGTCGCATCATAGTCGGGGGCCGGCGCCACCGGCTGGTGGGCCACGGTCTGCGCGGCGGTGGCGCTCCAGCTCTGCGTGGGTGCGGCCGGCGCCGGTGCCGGGGAAAACGCCGTGGGTGGGGGCAGCGGCGCCGGCACCTGCTGCGGCAGGCCGGCCACCGATGCGAGGCAGGCGCCGAGCTCGACCGCGAAGTCATGGCCGTGCTGGTAACGCGCCTCGGGGCGCTTGGCCAGCGCGCGCTGCACGACGGTGGCCAGCGCGGCGGGCAGCTCCGGGCGCAGCTGGCGCACGTCGACGGCCTCTTCGTTCGCGATCTTGTACATCAGCTCGGCCATCGAGTCGCCACGGAACGGCAACACGCCCGTCAACAGCTGGTAGAGCATCACGCCCAGCGAATACAGGTCGGAGCGGCCATCGACCTTCTTGCCGGCCAGTTGTTCGGGCGACATGAAGCTCGGCGTGCCCAGCACCATGCCGGTCTTGGTCTTGCTCGAATCGGTGATGCGGGCGATGCCGAAGTCGGTCACCTTGACGGTGTCGGTGTCGAGCGCATACATGATGTTGGCGGGCTTGATGTCGCGGTGCACGACGTTCTGGCGATGCGCATAGTCGAGCGCTTCGGCCACCCGGGCGACGATGGAAACCACACGCTCGACCGGCAGCAGATGGTCGGGTTTGCAGAAGTCCAGCAGGTCACGGCCCTTGAGGAATTCCATCGCGATGTAGGCCAGGTCGTGTTCCTCTCCGGCATCGAAGATGGTGACGATGTTCTGGTGCTGCAGCCGGCCCGCCGTCTCGGCCTCGCGGAAGAACCGCTCGCGTGCATCGTCGAGCGCATCGCCTTCGAACTCCTGGCTCAGCGCCAGCGTCTTGATCGCGACCACGCGGCCGATCTTCGGATCCTTGCCGAGGTAGACGACCCCCATCGCGCCCTTGCCCAGCTCCTTCTCCACCTGGTAGCGGCCGAGCATCGGCTTCTCGACACCGCCGCCGTCGAGCAGCAGCAAGCCTCCCGGATGCCCGCCGCTGCCGCCGAGCATCACCGTGTCGGCCAGGCCCTTGGCGCGGTTCAGACGCGCCTGCAGGTCCTTGTAGTTGCCGTCGAAGGTGGCGATGTGCTCGTACACCGCCTGGGCCTTGTTGAACTGGCGCTTGCGTTCGAAATCCAGCCCCAGGCTGTACAGGTTGCCGGTCACCGCCTCGGACAGCGGAACCCGGCGGAAGCGGTCGAACGCCATGTCGAGCTGGCCCTGGCTCTGCAGCGCGATGCCCATCATGCGGTTGGTCTCCGCCGATTCCTCGTCCGAGCGCAGCTTGCCCATCTCGGTGACCAGGAAGCGCTTGGTGGTGAGCGCGAGGTAGCCGATCACCAGCAACGACGCCGGAAACACCAGCTGCAGCCAGAAAGCGACCGCCGACAGCAGCCCGAACTCGGTGCCGAGCAACGCGACGAACAGCAGCAGCGTGGTCGATGCGGCCAGCCCCGCCGACAGGCGCGGCAGCACCAGGATCAGGTACAGCGACACGAACAGGAACACCCCCATCGCCGCCCAGACGCCCCAGGACGGCTGCACGATGAAGTGCTCGCTGAGGATGCTCGAGGTGATGTGCGCCAGCGTCTCGGCCGACGACAGCGCGGCATAACCCGGGGTGGTGAACTGCTCGGCCGCGCCCGACGCCGTGGCGCCGATCAGCACCACCTTGCCGGCGTACTTGGACGGCGGGATCTTGCCGCTGATGACGTCGTAGAACGAGTCGACCGCGAATGCCGGCTTGCCGTCGCGCTGCGGATAGAACTGCGGCAGCATGCGCGCCGTGTCGTCGGTGCGGATACGCAGCTTGCCGATCTGCAGGCCTTCGCCGGGCAGCACGCGGATGTCGTGCGGCTCGAGGTTGAGGCTCTTGATCGACGCCAGGAGCGCCATCGACGGCACGGCCGCGCCGAAATAGTTGACCAGCAGCGGCTCGAAGCGCACGGCGCCGTCGACGTCGCGGGTCTGATTGAGATGGGCCACACCGGCGGCGGCGCTGCCGATGCGTTCGATCGGCTGCTGCCCCTTGCTGGCCAGGATCGAGAAACCCTGGCTGTCCTCGACGGCGCTCTTCAGCGCGAAATCGGGCAGCTGGCTGTCGGGGTTGCCTTGCGGCGCACCGAGCTGGTAGACCGACGGCACCAGCACGTTGCCGGCATTGCGCATGCTGTCGCTCAGCTTGGCGTCGGAGTCGAGCGCCGTCTCGGCCTCGGCGATCACCTTGGCCAGCTCGGCCGGCAGGGTCGAGCCGCCGGCGACCGGGTCTCCTGAGGCCGGCAGCAGCTCCTTCATCTTCTGGATGTAGGTGAGCCCGCGGTCGACCTGGGGCTCGAAGTACAGCACCGTCTGCACGATGGTCTTGGCCTTGGCGCGGGCCAGCATGTCGATCAGCTGCGCGTGCAGTTCGCGCGGCCACGGCCAGCGGCCGAGGTTGGCGATGCTCTGGTCGTCGATCGCGATGACGGCGATGCGGTCCGACGGCTGGCGCGCGGTGGTGGTGCTGGCGTAGTCGTAGAACCGGCGTTCAAGACCGCCCAGGAAATCGGTCGTCGCGTGCAGGACCATGACGGCCAGCACGATCAGCAGACCCACGAACCAGTCGGCCTGCCAGAACTTCCCCCGCTTGTCCGATGCCATTGCCAGTTTCCGCCCCTTTGACCGGACCGCTGCCGGTGTTGATACGTGCCTGGGCCGCGCGGATCACCGCGCGGCAGCGCCTGACACCCTATCAGAGCGCACGAGAGCCAACAAGGCGATTGTGATGCCGACACGACATTCTGCTGAAACGAATGTGCCGCCACCAAGGGCAATTGCGAAAATTTGTTCGGCGCGGGCGTCCCGGCATCGCATCCGACCGAAAACCCCGCCCGGTACGCCTGGCGCACCCGCTGCGGCAGGCGCCGTGCCGTCACCAGCGCGGGGGAAACTCACTCAGCGGTGGCTGCCTTCTCGCCGCGCTTCTGCAGCCAGGTGCCGAGCGCGACCACCAGCACGGCACCGACCACACCGGCGCCCGTGACGACCTGGTCGCTCATCGCGCCGAAGTAGCCGATGACGGCCGGATCGGTCAGCAGCATCTCGCCGGCCAGGAAGCCCAGCAGCGCCGCGCCGATCGTGATGATGATCGGGAAACGCTCCATGACCTTGGTCAGCAGCGTCGCGCCGAACACGATCAGCGGAATGCTGACCAGCAGACCGAGGATCAGCAGCGGCAGGTTGCCCTTGGCCGCGGCAGCCACGGCGAGCACGTTGTCGAGGCTCATCACCAGGTCGGCCAGCAGGATGGTGCGGATCGCTGCCGCCATGCTGTTGACTTCCTTGCCTCCGTCCTCGCCCTCGTCTTCGCCCTTCAGCAGATCGACACCGATGTAGACCAGCAGCGCGGCGCCGACGACCTTCAGGAACGGCATCGTCAGCAGCTTGATGGCGACGATGGTCAGGATGATCCGCATCACGATCGCCGCCGCACTGCCGAAGAAGATGGCCTTGTTGCGTTGCTCGGGCTTGAGGGTTCGCGCCGCCATCGCGATCACCACGGCGTTGTCCCCGGACAGGACGATGTTGGCAAGAAGGATCGAACCAAAGGCGCTCCACACGGCGGCCGAGGTGAGATCGAGTCCAAAAAACATGGCTGCTCCTGATGTTATGAATGGCAAAAGCGCCCGGCCAGGGCGCTTTTTTTGTGCAGGCAAGTGTAGCCGGCTCTGCGCCGGTGCAGATTCGTAGAACTGCTTAGTCGGCGCCGCGTGGCCGCATCAGAGCTTGGTCTTGAGCAGCTTGGCCAATTCGGAGAAATTGCGCGTTACGGTGAAGCCGCTTTCTTCCATGATCGCCAGCTTGGCATCGGCCGTGTCGGCCCCGCCGGAGATCAGCGCGCCGGCATGGCCCATGCGCTTGCCGGGAGGTGCCGTCACGCCGGCGATGAACCCGACGATCGGCTTCTTCATGTTCTGCTTGCACCAGCGGGCGGCATCGGCCTCGTCCGGGCCGCCGATCTCGCCGATCATGATCACCGCATCGGTGTCCGGATCGTCGTTGAACGCCTTCATCACGTCGATGTGCTTCAGCCCGTTGATCGGGTCGCCGCCGATGCCGACTGCCGACGACTGGCCCAGGCCGATCTCGGTCAGCTGTGCGACGGCTTCATAGGTCAGCGTGCCCGAGCGCGACACCACGCCGATGCGACCCTTGCGGTGGATGTGGCCTGGCATGATGCCGATCTTGATCTCGTCGGGCGTGATCAGGCCGGGGCAGTTGGGGCCGAGCAGCAAGGTCTTCTTGCCGCCGGCCGCTTCCTTGGCCTTCATCTTGTTGCGCACTTCCAGCATGTCGCGCACCGGGATGCCTTCGGTGATGCAGATCGCCATGTCGAGGTCGGCCTCGACGGCTTCCCAGATCGCGGCGGCAGCGCCCGGAGGCGGCACATAGATCACCGACACGGTCGCGCCGGTCTGCTTGGCGGCTTCCTTGACCGATGCGTAGATCGGGATGTTGAAGATCGACTCGCCGGCCTTCTTCGGGTTCACGCCCGCCACGAAGGCGTTCTTGCCGTTCGCGTATTCCTGGCACTTTTCCGTGTGGAACTGACCGGTCTTGCCGGTGATGCCTTGCGTGATGACCTTGGTGTCTTTGTTGATGTAGATCGACATGACTCTTTTCCTTACTTGACCGCTGCAACCACTTTTTGGGCCGCTTCGGCCATCGTGTCGGCGCTGATGATGGGCAGGCCGGATTCGGCCAGCATCTTCTTGCCTTCGACTTCGTTCGTGCCCTTCATGCGCACGACCAGCGGCACGCTCAGGTTCACCGCCTTGCAGGCTGCGATCACGCCTGTCGCGATGGTGTCGCACTTCATGATGCCGCCGAAGATGTTGACCAGGATGCCCTTGACGTTCTTGTTCTTGAGCATGATCTTGAAGGCCTCGGTCACCTTCTCGGGGGTGGCGCCGCCGCCCACGTCGAGGAAGTTGGCCGGCTCGCCGCCGAACAGCTTGATGGTGTCCATCGTCGCCATCGCCAGGCCGGCGCCATTCACCAGGCAGCCGATGTTGCCGTCGAGCGAGATGTAGGCCAGGTCGAACTTGCTGGCCTCGACTTCGGCTGCGTCTTCCTCGTCCAGGTCGCGCAGCGCGACGATCTCGGGATGGCGGAACAGCGCGTTGCTGTCGAAGTTGAACTTCGCGTCCAGTGCCTTGATGTTGCCGTTGCCCTCGAGGATCATCGGATTGATCTCGACCAGGGACGCATCGGTCTCCATGTAGATCTTGTAGAGCTTCTGCATCACGTCGGCCGCCTGGGCCTGCGACGCTTCGGGCACGCCGATGCTGGCGGCCAGCTTCTTGCCTTGCGCGTCGGTGAGGCCGGTGGCCGGATCGACGAAGTCGGTGTGGATCTTCTCGGGCGTGTCGTGCGCGACGCCTTCGATGTCCATGCCGCCTTCGCTCGACACGATGAACGCCACGCGCTGCGTCGCGCGATCGGTCACGGCCGACACGTAGTACTCTTTCTTGATGTCCGCACCGTCTTCGATCAGCAGGCGGCGGACCTTCTGGCCTTCGGGCCCAGTCTGGTGCGTGATCAGCTGCATGCCGAGGATCTCGCCGGCCAGCTTCTTGACTTCGTCGATCGAGCGTGCCAGCTTCACACCGCCGCCCTTGCCGCGGCCACCTGCGTGGATCTGGGCCTTGACGACCCAGACCGGGCCGCCGAGCTTCTGTGCCGCCTCAACCGCCTCTTGCACGGTGAACGCAGGGATGCCGCGGGGCACCGGTACACCGTAGTTGCGCAAGATCTCCTTGCCTTGGTATTCGTGAATCTTCATCAGAACTCTCTCAGGAATGAGTGGGATCGGGCGTGCCGCAGGCGACGCTGGCCCCTGGCAGGCTCGGCTTGTGAACCCAAGAATGTATCATGATGCACTGCACCATACCCGCGCGTGGCTTATATTCCGGCTACGCATTTCCCACAGTACAGGCGCTTGAAATCCGATGGTCAAAGTCTTCATCGATGGCGAAGCCGGCACGACCGGACTGCAGATCCGCGAGCGTCTGCAGCAGATGCCCGAGGTCACCGTCGTCAGCATCGCGCCCGAGCGCCGCAAGGATCCGGCCGCCAAGCGTGACCTGATGGCCACCGTCGATCTGGTCGTGCTGTGCCTGCACGACGACGCAGCACGCGAATCGGTGGCGATGATCGACAGCCTTCCCGGCCGCAAGCCGAAGATCATCGATGCGTCCACCGCCCACCGCACGGCGCCGGGCTGGGTCTACGGTTTTCCCGAACTTGCACCGGGCCAGAAGAACGCCGTGGCGGCAGCCGACCGCGTCGCCAATCCCGGCTGTTATGCGACGGGCGCGATCGCGCTGTTGCGCCCCCTGGTCGATGCCGGCCTGCTGCCGCGCGACTACCCGGTGACGCTGCCGTCGGTCAGCGGTTATTCGGGCGGCGGGCGTTCGATGATCGAGGCCTACGAACAGAACGCGGCGCCGGCCTTCGAGACCTATGCGCTCGGGCTCCAGCATAAGCACCTGCCCGAGATCCTGAAGTACACCGGCCTCACGCGGCGGCCCATCTTCATTCCGTCGGTCGGCAACTTCAAGCAGGGCATGCTGGTCGATCTGCCGCTGCACCTCGATCTGCTGCCCGGCAAACCCGGTGCGGTCGACCTGCAGGATGCGCTGGCCGCGCACTATGCCGGCAGCGAATGGGTGACAGTGGAGCCTGTCGCCGAGGGCGGCAAGATCGACCCGCTGGCCTTGAACGACACCAACAAGATGGAGTTGCGGGTGTTCGGCAATGCCGAATTCGGTCAGGCCGTGCTGATCGCCCGTCTCGACAACCTGGGCAAGGGCGCCAGCGGCGCCGCGGTGCAGAACCTCAAACTGATGCTGGGTCTTTAGACATCCCCCAGTCTTCGCGACACTTCGTGTCGCTTCGCCAACCCCCTTTGCAAGGGGGCAACACCAACGGCCCGGCAAAGCCGGTTCCGTGGTGTTCTGGAATGGGGAATCAGTCAGTCTCTTCTATTTCACCGCCCACCACGCGGCGGATGGCTTCCGGCGCAAAACCACGGGCCGCCAGAAACCGCATCTGCTTCGCGCGGCCGGCGGCGTCGGCAGCGGGTTCTCCGAATTTCCTGCTCCAGACCTCGCGCGCACGGGCCTGTTCGGTCGCGCGCAAACCCTGCACCGCGCCGGCCACGGTCTCGGCGTCGAGGCCCTTGGCCATCAGCTCCTGCCGCACCCGCGAAGCCCCGAACCGGGCGCCCCGCCGGTGCACCAGCGAATCGGCCACACGCTGCGCGCTGATGAAACCCTTGGCCTGCAGTTCGTCGAGCACCCGGGCGATCTCGCCCGGCTCCTGCGCGTGGCGCTCCAGCTTGCGCTCGAGCTCCAGCCGCGAATGCTCGCGCTGGCTCAGGTAGCGCAGCGCACGGCCTTTCAGCGACAGTGTCGTCTGCACCGCGGTCCGCCTTGCCCCTGGCTCAGGCGGCTTCCAGCTTGTCGGGCAGCAGCGCGATGTTCAGGCTCTCACGCACCTTGTTCTCGATCTCGTGCGCCAGATCGGGGTTCTCACGCAGGAACTCGCGGGCGTTGTCGCGGCCCTGGCCGATTTTTTCGCCGTTGTAGGCATACCAGGCGCCCGACTTGTCGATGATCTTGGCTTCGACACCCATGTCGATGATCTCGCCCTGGCGGCTGATGCCTTCACCGAACAGGATATCGAACTCGGCCGTCTTGAACGGCGGCGCGACCTTGTTCTTGACCACCTTGATCTTGGTCTCGTTGCCCACCGCCTCTTCGCCGCGCTTGATGGTGCCGGTGCGGCGGATGTCCAGGCGCACCGAGGCGTAGAACTTCAGCGCATTGCCGCCGGTGGTGGTTTCGGGGCTGCCGAACATCACGCCGATCTTCATGCGGATCTGGTTGATGAAGATGACCATGCAGTTGGTCTTCTTGATGTGGGCCGTCAGCTTGCGCAGCGCCTGGCTCATCAGCCGAGCCTGCAGGCCGGGCAGGCTGTCGCCCATCTCGCCTTCGAGCTCGGCCTTGGGCGTGAGCGCTGCGACCGAGTCGACCACGATCAGGTCGACCGCGCCGGAGCGCACCAGGGAATCGACGATTTCCAGCGCCTGCTCACCGGTATCGGGCTGGCTGATCAGCAGCTCCTGCAGGTTCACGCCCAGCTTCTGCGCGTACTGGATGTCGAGCGCATGTTCGGCATCGACGAAGGCACAGGTGCCGGCCAGCTTCTGCATTTCGGCAATGACCTGCAATGTGAGCGTGGTCTTGCCCGACGATTCCGGACCGTAGATCTCGATCACGCGGCCGCGCGGCAGGCCGCCGACGCCCAGCGCGATGTCGAGCCCGAGCGAGCCGGTCGACACCACCTGGATGTCTTCGATCACCTCGCCTTCGCCCAGGCGCATGATCGTGCCCTTGCCGAATTGCTTCTCGATCTGGGCCAGCGCGGCCTGCAGGGCCTTGGCTTTTTCGGTGTTGGCGGTGGTCAGGCCTTTGACGGGTGCGTCCATGGAAATCTCCTTCAGAATCAAACAGTTGAACCCTTGCACCGCCATACCGGAAAGCTGTTGGCTGGATGCTTGAACAGTAGTTTAAGGGCAAGGTCAGAATTGACAAGTCGATTTTTTAGTCAGTTTTGTTTACTATTTAAAGATGTCCGATTCTGTTTCCGACCCGCCCTGGCGCGACCTGCATCTGGGCCGCCTGATGGGCGACGCGCTGCGCCGCTTCGATGCCCGCGTGCTGGAGCTGATGGCCCGCAACGTCGATGTGCCGCTGGCGCTGTCCAACCTGGCGGCGCGGGCCCAGGTCAGCGCCGCCCACGTGCACATCACCCGCCATCTGGACACCGCACGCGGCACCCGGCTCACCGAGCTCGCGGCGCGCGCCGGCATGAGCAAACAGGCGATGGGCGATCTGGTCGACCAGTGCGAGGCCTGGGGGCTGGTCACGCGCGAGCCCGATCCGCTGGACGCGCGCGCCCGCCGCATCGTGTTCACCGCCACGGGGCTGGCCTGGCTGCAGGCGTTTCGCGATGCCATCGTGCAGGCCGAGGCCGAATTCCGCGGTGCCGTCGGCGCGGAAGTCACCACCGTCATCGCCCTGGGGCTGGAGGCCTATGCCGCCTAGAATCGGCGGCGCACAAAAAATCGGCCGCGCCGCAGGCAGCGTTCCCGTTCGCACTGCCGTTGCCGCCCACCCCATCACGAGGAGACGCCATGCGCATTCTCATCGCCGAAGATGACCAGGTCCTGGCCGACGGCCTGCTGCGTGCCCTGCGCACGTCGGGCGCCGCGGTCGACCATGTGGCCAGCGGCACCGAGGCCGATGCGGCGTTGATGACCAACAGCCAGTTCGACCTGCTGATCCTCGATCTGGGGCTGCCCAAGCTGCACGGACTCGAAGTCCTGAAGAAGCTGCGCAGCCGGGGCTCGGCCTTGCCGGTGCTGATCCTCACGGCCGCCGACAGCGTCGAGGAACGCGTCAAGGGGCTGGACTACGGCGCCGACGACTACATGGCCAAGCCGTTCTCGCTGCAGGAACTCGAGGCTCGCGTGCGTGCACTGACGCGGCGCGGTATGGGCGGCGCCAGCAGCAGCATCCGCCACGGACCGCTGGAGTACGACCAGGCCGGCCGCGTCGCCACCATCGATGGCCGCATGGTCGAGCTGTCGGCGCGCGAACTCGGCCTGCTCGAGGTGCTGCTGCAGCGCGCCGGCCGCCTCGTCAGCAAGGACCAACTGGTCGAGCGCCTGTGCGAGTGGGGCGAAGAGGTCAGCAACAACGCGATCGAGGTCTACATCCACCGGCTGCGCAAGAAGATCGAGAAGGGGCCGATCCGCATCGCCACGGTGCGCGGCCTGGGCTACTGCCTCGAGAAGATTCCCACCTGACCATGCGGTGACATGAAGATATTCCAGCGTGAGCAGCGCTCGCTGTTCGGCGAGATCCTCGACTGGATGCTCACGCCTCTGTTGCTGCTGTGGCCGATCAGCCTGGCGCTGACCTGGCTGGTGGCCCAGGGCATCGCTGGCAACCCGTTCGACCGCGCGCTCGAATTCAACGTGCGGGCGCTGGCGCAGCTGGTCGTCACGCCGCAGAACGACCGCGCGCAATTCAGCCTGCCGCAGCCGGCGCGCGAGATCCTGCGGGCCGACGATTCGGACCAGGTCTACTACCAGGTGCTGGGCGGCCGCGGCGAGTTCCTCAGCGGCGAGCGTGAACTGCCCCTGCCGCCCGACGACGAGAAGCTGGCCCTGGGCGAGGTGCGGCTGCGCGACGACGAACTGCGCGGCCTCGACGTGCGGGTGGCCTACATCTGGGTGCGGCTCGACGTGCCCGGCGCGCAGCCGGCTTTGGTGCAGGTGGCCGAGACCCGCGAAAAACGCTCGGTGCTGGCGGCCGAGATCATCAAGGGCGTGATGCTGCCGCAGTTCGCGATCCTGCCGCTGGCGGTGCTGCTGGTGTGGCTGGCGCTGGTGCGCGGCATCAAGCCCTTGAACCAGCTGGAAGAACGCATCCGTGCGCGCAAACCCGACGACCTGAGCCCGCTGGACGAACGCGCCGTGCCGCTGGAGGTGGCGCCGTTGGTGTCCTCGGTGAACGATCTGCTGACCCGGTTGAAGGACTCCATCGCCACGCAAAAGCGCTTTCTCGCCGACGCAGCCCACCAGCTCAAGACACCACTGGCCGGGCTGCGCATGCAGGCCGATCTGGCCCAGCGCGAAGGCGCCAACGCCGCCGAGCTGAAGCAGTCGCTGCAGCAGATCGGCCGCGCCAGCATGCGCGCGACCCACACGGTGAACCAGTTGCTAGCCCTGGCCCGCGCCGAGAACAGCGGCATCAGCATCGCGCGCCAGCCCTGCGACCTGGCGCGGCTGACGATGGACGTCGTGCAGGACTCGGTCCCCCGCGCAATCGAGCGGCGCATCGACCTCGGCTACGACGGCGCGCTGCCCGGCGCGCCCGGCGTCAAGGTCGACGGCAACCCGACGCTGCTGAAGGAGCTGGTGCGCAACCTGCTCGACAACGCGCTCAACTACACGCCGTCGAACGCCGAGCGGCCCGGCATGATCACGGCACGGGTGCTGGCCGATCCGTTCGGCAAGGTGCTGCTGCTGCAGATCGAGGACTCCGGCCCGGGCATCCCCGAGGCCGAACGCGAACTCGTGTTCCAGCCGTTCTACCGTGCGCTCGGCACCGATGCCGACGGCTCCGGCCTGGGCCTGCCGATCGTGCAGGAGATCGCGCGCCAGCACAACGCGCAGGTCGGCCTCGAAGATGCGCACCCCGGCCAGACACCGCCCGGCACCCGCGTCACGCTGCGTTTCTCGTCGATTGGCTGACCGGACCCCGGCCCGCCGATCAAGCCGGTGCCGTCAGCGCCCGAGCGGCGGCGTGTACAGGTTCAGCTGCAGGCGTTCACGCTGCATCGCGCGTTCGACCGCCGGCAGCGCGGCCACCCGCTGCACATAGGCCCACAGTACGGGGAACGACTCGGGGTCGATGCCGGCGATGCTGCCCCAGCGCGTCAGCGTCAGCGCATACGGATCGAGCGGCCCGAACTGGTTGCCGCCCAGCCAGGCGTGGCCGGCCGCTGCAGCCCGCTGCACCAGGTCCTGCAGCTCGGCCAGCAGGCCACGGTACAAGCCGGCGTTGTGCGTCTTCAGGTCGGCCTGCACGGCGGGGTCGTCGCTGTACTTGTGCGGCATGAACACGTGGGTGAAGGTCGGATGCACGGTGTTGTTCATCCAGGCCAGCGTCTCGAACATCCGCGCCCGCGCCAGTGCGTCGCCGGGCACGAACCCCATCTGCGGAAACAGGCTGTCGAGATAACCGACGATGGCCACGATCTGCGTGATGGTCTCGCCGTCGTGCACCAGCACCGGCACCTGGCTGCGCGGATTGATCGCGCGGTAGGCCTGCTCGTAGTTCTCGCGCTTGTGGATCTTCACCATCTGCGGCTCGAACGCGGCGCCGCTCGCCTCCAGCAGCGTGTGCGGCACGAACGAGCAGGCGCCCGGGGCGAAATACAGTGTCAGTGGCATGTCGGTCTCCTGTTTCAGTCGCACGGTTTGAGCGGTCTGCCGGCCAGCGCGGTGCTGAAATCCTGCATCCTGGTCTTCAACGCTTCATCGGCAGCGGGCAGGCGCAGGCGGTTGCCGCGCAGCTCGGGGCGTTCCTGCACCACCTTGGCCGTGCGCACGCCGCGCCGCGCCAGATTGGCCATCTCGTCGTTGGCCGCTTCTGCCGTGGCAAAGCCACCGAGCGACAGCCCCGGCTCCAGCGCCGCATTGGTCAGCGCCTCGAAGCGCACGCGCAGGCCGCGCAGCTCGGCCCGCTTGCGGTCCACCGCCTCGGCGTTCGGGTACTTGCCCATGTAGACGATCCAGCGGCCCGGCACCGTGGCCGGCTCCAGCAGCCAGCTGCCGGCCGGCAGCGCCGGCTCCAGCACCTGGCGCAAGGCGGCGGCCTGCGTGTCGTCGAGCAGGCCGGCCTGCAGGCAGACGCCAGCCGCAGCGGCGCTGGCCGGCACGGCCGGGGCCTCGGCCGCGGCGGGCAGCGCGCCGGAGGCGACGACCAGCGCCTCGGGCCGGATCTGCTGCGTCAGCCGTTGCGGCTCCGACAAGGTCGGCGGACCGAAGCCATAGGCGCTGAACAGGCCCTGCGCCCAGGCGTAGTACAGGCCGTTGGCCAGCAGCAGGAGGAGAACGGAGACGCGCAGCATGGACTCTGGGGCGCTCGCCTCAGGCCGGCACGGGCCGCACGCTGACTTCCGCGCTGATGACCTTGCGCAGGCCCTCGGCGGTCTCGACGGTGAGCGCGCCCGTGGCATCCACCCCGCGGGCCGTGCCTGTCAAGCCGTCGCTCAGCCGCACCGGCCGGTCCAGCAGAAGATCGCGTGCGCGGAACCGCGCCTGGCAGGCCGCGAAACCGGACTGCTCGAAGGCCAGCAGCGCGCGCACCAGCGGCTCGGCCACGCGATGCAAGGCCTGCGGGGCGTCGATGTCGGGCAGCAGTTCGCGCAGCCAGGCCGGCGGCGTCGACATGCCATCGGCCGCACGGGGCAACAGGTTCAAGCCGATGCCGACGACCGCGTGCCGCTGGCCGGCGAGCGCGGTGGTCTCGATCAGGATGCCGCCCAGCTTGCGGCCCTGCAGCCACACGTCGTTGGGCCACTTCAGTTGCAGCTCCGGGTGCAGGCTCTCGACCACCGCCACCCCGACCGCCAGCGACAGGCCCGACCAGTCTTGCGGCGCCAGCGGCAGGCACAACGAGAACATCAGCGAGGCGCCCGACTCGGCCTGCCAGTTGCGCCCGAGCCGGCCGCGCCCGGCGGTCTGGCGCTCGGCCACCAGCAGCGTCGGCTCGGCCATGCCGGAGCGGATGCGCCGCATCAACTCGCTGCTGGTCGAATCGATCTCGGGCAGCACCTCGACGGTGAAGCCCGGCAGCAGCGGGGCGACGGCTTCCCAGATGGCCTCGGCGGCCCATCGGGTCGGCTTCACGGTCCCCCGCGCGTCCATCGGCTCAGCGTTTGCCGCGCTTGGGCGCCAGCAGGGTGCCGCGGCAGCTCTTGGCGCCGCACCAGCAGGGGTATTCGGCCTTCAGCTTGGGCGTGTAGCGCTCGTCGATGATCAGGCCGTAGTCGTAGTTCAGCTCTTCGCCGGCCTTGATGTTGCGCAGCGCCTTGATGAACACACGGCCCTCGTCTTCGTCGGCCACGCAGTTGGGCTCGCAGGCGTGGTTGATCCAGCGTGACGAGTTGCCGCCGTACTTGGCATCGATCACGTGGTCGGCGTCGATGTGGAAATAGAAAGTATGGTTCGGGTCTTCGGGGTCGTGCGGATGGCGGTCCTGCGCCTCCTGCCACGACACGATCTCGCCCACGTATTCGATGATGGTGTCGCCCTCGGCGATGTCCTGCAGCGCGAACACCCCCTTGCCGTGGACGCCCGAGCGCCGGGTCTGGATACGGGGGCCGGATCTGGAAATGGCCTTTGCGGCGGGTTTTGAGGGCACGGGCAAAAACTCTGTTAATTTAAAAAAGCACAGGTGCGCGCGTACGCGTACGCGTACGCGCGAGACCGCAGATTGTAGGAGCCCCGATGCAGCTGCCACGCCGAAGCATGCAGGCCACCGCCACCGCGGTGGCTTCAAGCCACGGCATTGAATTACATTCGGCAGAAAAAGCCCGTCTGGGCCGAAGCCGGGGACAGGGTCCCCGAAGACATTGAAAGAATAGCGAAGTTTCTATGACCAAGACATTGGTGATCGCCGAGAAGCCATCGGTCGCGCAAGACATCGTGCGCGCGCTGACGCCGACGGCAGGCAAATTCGAGAAGCACGATGAGTATTTCGAGAACGACCAGTACGTGGTGACCAGCGCGGTCGGCCACCTGGTCGAGATCCAGGCGCCCGAAGAGTTCGACGTGAAGCGCGGCAAATGGAGTTTTGCGCATCTGCCGGTGATCCCGCCGTTCTTCGATCTGAAGCCCGTCGACAAGACCAAGACCCGGCTCAACGCGGTGGTCAAGCAGGCCAAACGCAAGGACGTGTCGGCGCTGATCAATGCCTGCGATGCCGGGCGCGAAGGCGAACTGATCTTCCGCCTGATCGAGCAGTACGCCGGCGGCAAGAAACCACTCGACAAGCCGGTGCGCCGGCTGTGGCTGCAGTCGATGACGCCGCAGGCCATCCGCGACGGCTTCGGCGCGCTGCGCAGCGAAGCGCAGATGCAGGGCCTGGCCGATGCGGCGCGCTCGCGCTCCGAGGCCGACTGGCTGGTCGGCATCAACGGCACGCGGGCGATGACCGCGTTCAACTCGCGCGACGGTGGGTTCTTTCTCACCACCGTCGGCCGGGTGCAGACGCCTACGCTCTCCGTGGTGGTCGAACGCGAGGAGAAGATCCGCAAGTTCGTCAGCCGCGACTACTGGGAAGTGCATGGCGCGTTCGCCGCCCAGGCCGGCACCTACCCCGGCAAGTGGTTCGACGCCGGCTGGAAGAAGCCGCCACCCGGCCCCGACGGCGTAGCCGACCCCGAGCAGCGTGCCGACCGCGTCTGGTCCGAGCGCGAAGCCCTGGCCATCGCCGAGGCCGCGCGCGGCCAGCCCGCCACCGTCACCGAAGAGAGCAAGCCCACCACGCAGGCCTCGCCGATGCTGTTCGACCTGACCTCGCTGCAGCGCGAGGCCAACGGCCGTTTCGGCTACTCGGCCAAGACCACGCTGGCGCTGGCGCAAAGCCTGTACGAGCGCCACAAGGCGCTGACCTATCCGCGGACCGATTCGCGCGCGCTGCCCGAAGACTATCTGCCGGTGGTCAAGGACACGATGAAGATGCTGGCCGACAGTGGCATGAAGCACCTGGCACCGTTCGCGAAGCAGGCGGTCGACGGCAACTACGTGAAGCCGAACAAGCGCATCTTCGACAACGCCAAGGTCAGCGACCACTTTGCGATCATCCCGACGCTGCAGGCGCCCAGCGGGCTGTCGGAGGCCGAGCAGAAGCTGTACGACTTCGTCGTGCGGCGCTTCCTGTCGGTGTTCTTCCCCAGCGCCGAGTTCCAGGTCACCACGCGCATCAGCACGGTGGAAACCAACGGCAAGAAATACCCCTTCCGCAGCGACGGCAAGGTGCTGGTCAAGCCGGGCTGGATGGCGATCTACGGCAAGGAAGCGATCAACGACGATGACGAGAAGGACGGCAAGAACCTGGTGCTGGTGAAGCCCGGCGAAGTCGTCAAGACCGAGTCGGCCGACGCGAAGGGCCTGAAGACGCGACCGCCGGCACGCTACTCCGAAGCCACGCTGCTGGGCGCGATGGAAGGCGCCGGCAAGACCATCGACGACGACGAACTGCGCGAAGCGATGCAGGAGAAAGGCCTGGGCACGCCGGCCACGCGCGCGGCCATCATCGAAGGCCTGCTGAACGAGAAGTACATGCTGCGCGAAGGCCGCGAGCTGATTCCCACCGCCAAGGCGTTCCAGCTGATGACGCTGCTGCGCGGCCTGGGGGTCGAGGAGCTGTCCAAGGCCGAACTCACCGGCGACTGGGAATACAAGCTCGCGCAGATGGAGAAGGGCCAGCTCAGCCGCGAGACCTTCATGCGCGAGATCGCGGCGATGACCGAACACATCGTCAAGAAGGCCAAGGAGTACGACCGCGACACCGTGCCCGGCGACTACGCCACGCTCGCGACACCCTGCCCCAACTGCGGCGGCGTGGTGAAGGAGAACTACCGCCGTTATGCCTGCACCGGGAAGTCCGGTGCCGGTACGGACGCCTGCGGCTTCTCGTTCGGCAAGTCGCCTGCCGGCCGCACCTTCGAGGTGGCCGAGGCCGAGGCGCTGCTGCGTGACAAGCACATCGGCCCGATCGAAGGCTTCCGCTCCAAGGCCGGCTGGCCGTTCACGTCGGAGATCGTGCTCAAGTACAACGAGGAAGAGAAGAACTGGAAGCTCGAGTTCGACTTCGGCGACGACAAGAACGCCGCCGACACCGGCGAGATCGTCGACTTCGGCGACCAGACATCGCTGGGCATCTGCCCCAAGTGCGGTGGCAGCGTGTTCGAGCACGGCGCCAACTACATCTGCGAGAAGTCGGTGCCGACGATGGCGCAGCCGGTGCCGAGTTGCGATTTCAAGACCGGCAAGATCATCCTGCAGCAGCCGGTGGAGCGCGCCCAGGTCGAGAAGCTGCTGGCCACCGGCAAGACCGATCTGCTCGACAAGTTCGTCAGCATGCGCACGCGGCGCGCGTTCAAGGCCTTCCTCGCCTGGAACAAGGACGAGGGCAAGGTCACGTTCGAGTTCGAACCGCGCGCGTCCAAATTCCCCCCACGCAAGACCGCAGGCGGCGCGCCGGGTGCGAAGGCGGCACCGTTCAAGGCCGCTGGCAAGTCTGCCGGCAAACCGGCAGCAAAAGCCGCCACCAAGAAGGCTGCGGCGAAGAAGGCGCCAGTGGCCAAGGCACCGCGCAAGGCATCGGCCAGCGGCGCCGGTGGCCTGAAGCCCAGCGACGCGCTGGCCGCGGTGATCGGCGCCGAACCGGTGCTGCGCACCCAGGCCGTGAAAAAGCTGTGGGACTACATCAAGGCCCAGGGCCTGCAGGACCCGGCGGACAAACGCAGCATCAAGGCCGATGCACTGCTGGCACCGGTGTTCGGCAAGCCGCAGGCGACGATGTTCGAGCTGGCCGGCATCCTCGGTAAACATCTGGCCTGACATCCCCCGGCCTGCGCAGTGCGTGAGGCCGAACGAGACAACATGAACGCACGACGTACCTTCCACCGCGGCCTGCTGGCCAGCCTGGCTTTCGCCTTCGGCGGTTTCGCATTGACGGCACATGCCGCCTGGCCCGACAAACCGATCAAGCTGATCATCCCGTTCCCGCCCGGGCAGGCGACCGACATCTTTGCCCGCGCGCTGGCCGAGCAACTGGCCAAGCGCCTGGGCCAGCCGGTGATCGTCGACAACAAGGCCGGCGCGGGCAGCAACATCGGCACCGAATTCGTGGCCCACTCGCCGCCCGATGGCTACACCCTGCTGGTGGCCGGCAGCGCGATGGCGGTGAACCAGACGCTGTACAAGAAGCTGTCGTACGACCCGCAGAAAGAGCTGGTCGGCATCTCGCTGGTGGCCAAGGTGCCGCTGATCTTCCTGGCCACGCCGGCCTCGGGCATCACCTCGATGGCCGAGCTGGTGCAGCAGGCGAAGGCCGCGCCGGGCCGGCTGAACTACGCCAGCGCCGGCATCGGCGGCACGCAGCACCTGTCGGGCGAGATGTTCAAGAGCAAGGCCGGCGTGTTCGTCACCCACATTCCCTACCGCGGCAGCGGTCCGGCCCAGGCCGACTTCATGGGCAACCAGGTGCCGCTGATGGTCGACTCGGTCACGGCGGCGCAGCAGATGATCCAGAGCAAACGCGCAGTGCCGCTGGCCGTGACCTCGAACACACGATCGAGCCAGCTGCCCGATGTGCCGACGGTGCGCGAGAGCGGCGTCGCCAGCCTGAAGGACTTCGAAGCCGTGGGCTGGCTTGGCCTGATGGCGCCCAAGGGCACGCCGCCCGAGATCGTCACGCGGCTGAACCAGGAGGTGGTCGACATCCTGAAGAGCGACACGATGGTGCGTTTCATCCGCGACCGCGGCTCCGAGCCGTCGCCCAGCACCGGGCCGGAGTTCGACCGCTTCATCGCCAGCGAGATCCAGAAGTGGGGCGTGGCCGTCAAGGCCTCGGGCGCGACCGCCGACTGAGAAGGTGTGCGAGAACCTACTGCGCACGCCGATGCCGCACCTGCGGTCCTCACCGTACGCCTGTACGGCTCCGGTCCTCGGCACAGCCTCGACGCGCTCGCTACGGTTCTTTCACACCTTCTGAGCCGCGCCTGGCGGCCGCCTACTTCGCGAACAGCGACGCCAGGCTGGCGAAGGCCTTGATCTCGACCGCGTTGCCCGACGGGTCCATGAAGAACATCGTGGCCTGTTCGCCCGGCTCGCCCTTGAAGCGGATGTAGGGCTCGATGACGAACTTCGTGCCTGCCGCCTGCAGCCGGGCCGCAAGCACCTCGAATTGCGGGATCGACAGCACGGCGCCGAAGTGCCGCACCGGCACGCCATGGCCGTCGACCTGGCTCACGCCCTGGCCACCGCAGGCATCGGGCGCCAGGTGCGCCACGATCTGGTGGCCATAGAAGTTGAAGTCGACCCAATCGGGCGAGCTGCGGCCCTCGGGGCAACCCAGCAGTTCGCCGTAGAAGCGGCGCGCCGCTCCCAGGTCATGGACCGGGAACGCCAGGTGGAAGGGCGGCATTGCCGCTGCGGCGGGTGCAGCGGGAGTGATGGCAGCGGCGGAAACGGTGGCAGCGTGGGCTTGCATGGAGAGAAGTGTCCTGTCGGGATCGAAAAGATGCACCGACGAGCATAGACCAGATGCCGACCGTGTTCAGGCCGGCACCGCAACCGGCACCGCGCCGCGCAAACGTTCGACCAGCCCGGAGGCATCCTGCGCCACCGCATCGCCGCGCCACACCACGTGCTGGTCGGCACGGCACAGCACCAGCGCATGGCGGTAGGCCGGCGGAACCGCATCGGCCTCGACGTCGAGCACGGTCAACGGTACGCGCCGTGCCGCGGCCGCGTCGACCAGGGCGGCCACCGGCACGGCCTTGTCGAACCGCAGCAGGGTGTAGCCGGGGCTGAACGCGTCGTACAGCGAGCGGCCATCGCGCAGCCAGAAATGCGGCGCGCGGCAACCGGGCACCGTCGAGCCGGTGAAGCTGTCCATGGTGTACGCGGGCGGCGCTTCGCCATCGGGCGCGATGATCGGCGAGCCGTCGTAGTAGTAGCCGAAGTTCAGCCCGCCACAGCAGAACTGCTGCACGTTCAGGGCATAGGCGCCGGCACCCACGTCGGCGCGCAGCGCATCGCCCTCGGGGCCGGGCTTCTCGATGTCGCCGGGCACGGCGCGTTTCATCTTGATCATCTGCAGCGCGTGGTTCATCGCGAAGCGCGACACCTGCTCGGTGATCGGCTGGCGCTCGGCCTCGTAGGCGTCGAGGATCGTCTCTTCGGCCCAGCCCTGCAGGCGCGCCGCCAGCAGCCACGACAGGTTGATCGCGTCGGCGATGCCGGCGTTCATGCCGAAGCCCGCGTACGGCATCCAGATGTGGGCTGCATCGCCCGCCAGGAACACGCGGCCATTGCGGAAGCGGTTGGACACGAGGCGGCGGCCCACCCAGTCCTCGCGGCTGATCACCTCGTATTCGAAATCCGGTCCCACGCCCAGGATGTCGCGGATCGCCTGGTCTCGATCGACCGAGTCGAACTCGGGCTCGTCGGCGTTCAGGTGGTTGTGCACCAGCCAGGTGTCATGCCCGTCGATCGTGAACACCGTGCCGCAGCGCCGCGGATTCATCGCGTAGCACGACCAGGCCGGCTTGCCCGGCACCATCGCCATCAGCTGCGGCGCACGGATGTAGGTCGACTGCACGCGCTGGATGACCGCCGTGCCTTCGAACGCGGCACCGATCTGCTTGCGCACCATCGAGCGGCCGCCATCGCAGCCCACCATGTAGCGCGCGCGGATGCGGCGCAGCGCACCCGAGTCGAGATCGCGCGCCTCGGCCACCACGCCTTCGGCGTCCTGCGCGAAGCCGGTGACCTCGGTGCGGTTCAGCAGCGTGACGCCGTCGAGCGCCGCCGCATGCTCGAGCAGGATCGGCTCCAGGAACAGCTGGTTGATGCGGTGCGGTGGCTCGGGCGTGGGCCACCAGGCATCGGGGCCTTCGGTCTCGGTGTAGCGGTCGCGCCGGCAGGGGATGGGGATGCGCGTGAGTTCCAGCCCCGTGAGCGTGGTGCGGAACACCACGTCGTTGGGGTAGTCGGCCGGCAGGCCCGCATCGCGCAGCTTCTGCGCCACGCCCAGCCGGCGGAACTGCTCCATCGTGCGCGCGGCCACGTGGTTGCACTTGACGTTGGGCGGCTCGGCATAGCGGCGGGTCTCGACGATCACCACCTGCACGCCGCGGCCGGCCAGGTCCATCGCGAGCGTCAGGCCCACCGGGCCGGCGCCGACGATCAGCACGTCGGCATTCAGATCTTCTGGCATGTTCATTCGAGTTTGATGTTGGCGGTCTTGATGACCTTGGCCCACTTGACGGTCTCGGACCGGATGTAGGCGTCGAACTCCTCCGGCTTGCCCGGCGCCGGCTCGACGCCGAGGTTGCGCATGCTGGTCCGGGTGTCAGGGTCGTTCAGCGCCGCGTTGATCTCGGCGTTCAGGCGCGCCACGATGGCCGCCGGTGTCGCGGCCGGGGCCACCACACCGAACCAGCCGGTGGAGTCGTAGCCGCCCAGGCCGGCTTCCGACACCGTGGGCACCTCGGGCAGCAGCGCCAGGCGCTGCGGGCTGGTGACCGCATAGGCGATCAGCTTGCCGGCCCGGATGTGCTGCAGCGCTGCCGGCACGTCGACCACGCCCAGCGGCACCTGGCCCGCCAGCACGTCGAGCGCCGCCGGGCCCGAGCCCTTGTACGGCACTTCGACCAGTTTGATGTCGGCCATCTGGCTGAACAGCTGCGACGACAGTTGCATCGCCGTGCCGTTGCCGCCGTGGGCGATCGACAGCTTGCCCGGCTGCGACTTGGCCAGCGCGATCAGCTCGCGCTGCGTCTTCGCGCCGACGCTCGGGTGCCCCACCAGCACAAACGGGATGGCCGCCAGCATCGCCACGGGCTTGAAGTCGCGCGAGGTCTCGAACGGCATCTGCGGATACAGGCTGGCGTTGGCCGACAGCGCGCCGGCCGCGCCCACGCCCAGCGTGTAGCCATCGCCCGCGGCCTTGGCGACGATGGACAGACCGATGTTGCCGCCGGCACCGGGGCGGTTGTCGACCACCACCTGCTGGCCCAGCTTGTCGTTGAGCCGCGGCACCAGCATGCGCACCACGGCATCGGCGCTGCCGCCCGGCGGGAAGGTGACGACGAGGCGGATCGGCTTGGTCGGGTAGTCGGCTGCGGGCTGGGCCCGCAGCGGCCCGGCCAAGGGCAGGGTCGACAGCGCGGCAAGGGCGATCAGCGAACGCCTCGACACGGGCGATGGAAAAAGCGGCGCGGTGCGCATGGCAGCTCCTGGTGCGGACTCGGGACACAGGTCGTCCGAGTTTGTCTCCGCTGCCATTGGACGCGTTTTCGATTCATTCGCAAAACGAAAAATTGCGAATCAAATATGATTTGCGTTCATGAATCAGAAGTTCAGCCCCACCATCCGGCAGCTGCGCGCCTTCCTCGCGGTCTACCAGCTGCGCAAGCTCAGCGCCGCGGCCGAGCGCCTGTTCGTCACGCAGTCCGCGATCAGCGTGCTGATCCGCCAGCTCGAGGAAGGGCTGGGCGCCCGCCTGTTCGACCGCACCACGCGGTCGCTGCAGCCGACCCAGGCCGCACTGGAGGCCGTGGTGGTGGCCGAGCGCATCCTGCGCGACGTGGATGCACTGGGCTCGGGCCTGCACGACCTCACCGGCCTGCGCCGCGGCCGCATCTGCATCGCGGTGACGCCGACGCTGGCCGAGATCCTGCTGCCGCAGCCGATCCGGCGCTTCGTGGCCGAGCACCCGCAGATCCGCGTGGTGATCGACGACTGCGCGCCCGACCAGTTCGTCTCGCGCGTGACCGGCGAGCACGTCGACTTCGGGCTCGGCACGCCGGAGCGCGCGGGCGCGGACGTCGACACCCAGACCGTGATGCGCGACCAGCTGAGCGTGGTCTGCACCGCCGACCATCCGCTGGCGCGCCAGAAGACCGTGCGCTGGGCCGATCTTGCGGGCCAGCAGGCGATCACCGTGCGGCCGGGCTATGGCATCCGGCCGATGGTCGAGGCGGCAGCCACGCAGGCCGGCGTGGCCTTGCAGATCGCCAACGAGGTGTCGTTCCTGTCGACCGCGCTCTGGATGACGCACAGCGGCCTGGGCGTGTCGATCATGCCGGCGGCGTTCGCCACCTACTCGCGCCACACCGATCTGGTGGTCAAGCCGCTGACGGCGCCGCGGGTCTCGCGCGACGTGTTCATCGTGACCAAACGCGGCCGGTCGCTGTCGCCGGCCTGCCAGAGTTTCATCGAGGTGATGGCGTCCGAACTGGGCCGCCAGAAGCGCGGCCCGCGCAAGACTTGAAGCAATCCCCCACGACAAGGCACCCGCCTCCGGGTTCGCCCCGATGCGGGGAGGACCCGCGCTTTCTATATTTAACCTGTTAAGTAATCAAGGACGGCCGTCAGAGCCGCCAGCGCGCATGATCCTTCTGGCTGCGAACGAAAACCCGCGGGGCATGCCCCCCAAGGCGCGCGATGCCGTGGCCGCCGCCCTGGCCGCCGCGGGTGCCTACCCCGATCCCGACGGCGCCGCGCTGAAGGCCGCGCTGGCAGCGCGCCTGGGTGTGCAGCCCGCCTGGATCACGCTGGGCAGCGGCTCCAGCGAGATCCTCGAACTGGTGGCGCAGGTCTGCCTGCGCGCCGGGCAGGCGGCGGTTCACTCGCAATACGGCTTCGTCGTCTACGGGCAGGCGATCGCCAACGCCCATGCGCGCGCCGTGGTCGTGCCGGCGCAGGACTTCGGGCACGACCCCGACGCGATGCGCGCGGCCATCGACGGCGACACCCGCCTGGTGTTCATCGCCAACCCCAACAACCCCACCGGCAGCTTCATCGATGGCGACCGGCTGCACGCGTTCATCGCTGGTGTGCCGGCCGACGTGACGGTGCTGCTGGACGAGGCCTACACCGAGTACCTGGCACCGGCGCAGCGCTACGACAGCATGGCCTGGGTCCACCGTTTCCCCAACCTGGTGGTGGTGCGCACCTTCTCCAAGGCCTATGGCCTGGCCGGGCTGCGCATCGGCTACAGCGTGGCGCAGCCTGCGTTCACGGCACGGCTGAACGCGCGGCGCCCGCGCTTCAACGTGACGGCGCCGGCCCAGGTCGCGGCGCTGTGCGCGCTGGACGACGACACCTGGCTGCAAGAGACCTACCGCCTCAACACCGCCGGCCGCGACGCGCTGACCACAGCCCTCGGCGCGATGGGGCTGCGCGTGCTGCCGTCGAGCGGCAACTTCGTGCTGGTGCACGTCGGCGACGCGAAGGCCCTGCACGTGCGGCTGCTGGCGCACGGCATCGCGGTGTCGCCGGTGGACGCCTACGGCCTGCCCGAATGGCTGCGCATCAGCGTCGGCCTGCCTGAGCAGCATGCGCGCCTGCTGGCGGTGCTGCGCGGCTGACGCAGCGCCGGCCCTCGATCCCACGCACGGCCGGGCGATCATCGGTTCCACGACAACACCAAGGAGACACCATGCAACGTCGACATCTCGCTTCGCTGGCGCTACTGGCCGCCGCCGGCCTGGCCGCCCCCGCCGTGATGGCGCAGGACAAACCCCCGATCCGCATCGTCGTCGGCTTCCCGCCGGGCGGCTCGGTCGACCAGGTCGCGCGGCTTCTGGCCGACAAGATGCGGGTGTCGCTGAGCCAGACGGTGCTCATCGACAACAAGCCCGGCGCCGGCGGGCGCATCGCGATGGGCGAGATCAAGCGTGCCGCGCCCGACGGCCAGACCCTGGTGTTCACGCCCAGCGGCCCGGTCGCCACCCAGCCCTGGCTCTACAAGGTGCTGGGCTACGACCCGTTCAAGGACTTCACGCCGATCGCGCTGGCCAGCACCTTCGACTTTGCCCTGACCGTCGGCCCCGGCGCACCGGCTGGGGACGCCAAGGCCCTGTTCGCCTGGATGAAGGCCAACCCGGGCAAGGCCAACTACGCGACTTCGGGCGCCGGCAGCGTGCCGCATTTCGCCGGCCAATTGATCGGCCAGTCCGTCGGTGTCCCCATGGTCCACGTGGCCTACAAGGGTGGAGCGCCGGCGGCCGCCGACCTGATGGGCGGGCAGATTCCGCTGATGGTGGACACCGCGTCCGAGACCATCGAGCAGCACCGCTCGGGCAAGCTGCGCATCCTGGCCGTCACCGGCGAGGCGCGCTCGAAATCGCTGCCCGACGTGCCCACGCTGAAAGAGGTTGGCATCAACGTCACGGCCGATGCGTTCTTCGCGCTGTACGGGCAGGCCGGCATGGCGCCCGACCAGGTGGCGCGCATCAGCCGCGCGGTCGGCGATGCCTTGCGCGCACAGGATGTGCAGGACAAGATCATGAGCTACGGCCTGGTCGCGAAATACGCCGGCCCCGACGAACTGGCAGCGCTGCAGGCCGTGCACTACAAACGCTGGGAGGCGCCGATCAAGGCCTCCGGCTTCCAGGCCGAATGAGCGGCTGAAGCGCACCGTCCGCGGCCATCGGCAGGCGCAGCACGGCGCCGCGAGCCCGACGCTATACTGTCTCGATGCGCCGATTTGTTCCAGATTGCGGGCGCCGGAATCTCCGAATTCCGAAGTACAGCTAAAGGCGGACGCCCGACCCGGCTTCGTTTTTAAGCGAGCCGGGTTTTTTTGTTTGTTGCCATGCCATTGATCGCCGTTCCCCAATCGATGCCCTTCAGCGCGCCGCTGGCGCTGCAGAGCGGCGCATCGATCCACGACTACGCGCTGAGCTACGAGACCTACGGCACGCTCAACGCCGAGCGCAGCAACGCCGTGCTGATCTGCCACGCGCTCAACGCCTCGCACCACGTGGCCGGCCTGTACGAAGGTCAGCCGCGCTCCGAAGGCTGGTGGGACAACATGATCGGCCCGGGCAAGCCGGTCGACACCGACCGCTTCTTCGTCATCGGCGTCAACAACCTGGGCTCGTGTTTCGGCTCCACCGGGCCGATGCACGTGAACCCCGACACCGGCCAGATCTACGGCGCCGACTTTCCCGTGGTCACGGTCGAGGACTGGGTCGATGCGCAGGCCCGGCTGCTCGACGCGCTGGGCATCGCCACGCTGGCCGCGGTGATGGGCGGCAGCCTGGGCGGCATGCAGGCGCTGAGCTGGACCCTGCGCTACCCGGCACGCGTGCGCCACGCAGTGGTGGTGGCCAGCGCGCCCAACCTGACGGCCGAGAACATCGCCTTCAACGAGGTCGCGCGCCGCGCCATCGTCACCGACCCCGACTTCCACGGCGGGCACTTCTACCAGCACGGCGTGATCCCCAAGCGCGGCCTGCGCATCGCCCGCATGATCGGCCACATCACCTATCTGAGCGACGACGTGATGAACGAGAAGTTCGGGCGGCAGCTGAAGCCGCAAGACCTGGCTGGTGAGGGCAGCGGGCCATCCACAGCTGCCGCAGCGGCGCCGCCGAGCGCCGCGCCGGGCCGCCCCAAGCGAGCGAGCGCCCCCTCGGGGGGCAGCGAGGACACGCCAGTGCCGAGCGTGGGGGCCTACAAGTACTCGACGCAGGATGTGGAGTTCCAGATCGAGAGTTACCTGCGCTACCAGGGCGACAAGTTCAGCGAGTACTTCGACGCCAACACCTACCTGCTGATCACACGCGCGCTCGACTACTTCGACCCAGCGCGCGACCACGACGGCAACCTGAGCCAGGCGTTCGCGCAGGTGCAGGCGAAGTTCCTGCTCGTGAGCTTCAAGACCGACTGGCGTTTTGCCCCGGCGCGCAGCCGCGAGATCGCCCGCGCGCTGCTCGACAACCACCGCCAGCTCAGCTACGCCGAGATCGATGCGCCGCACGGGCACGATGCGTTCCTGCTCGACGATGCGCGCTACATGGCCGTCGTGCGTTCGTACTTCGAGAACATCGCCGCCGAGCTGGACACGGCAGCGGCCAACGGCCCGGGAGCCTTCGATGTCTGACCAGGCCACGATGGAGACCATCGCCCGGCTGGTGCCGCAGGGCGCCCGCGTGCTCGATCTCGGCTGCGGCGATGGTGCGCTGCTGGCGCATCTGCAGGCCACGCGCGGCTGCACCGGCTACGGCATCGAGATCGCCGATACCAACGTCATCGCCTGCGTGAAGCGGGGTGTCGACGTGATCCAGCTGAACCTCGAGGAAGGCCTGGCGCTGTTCGCCGATGCCTCGTTCGACGTGGTGCTGCAGATCGACACGCTGCAGCATTTGCGCAATGCCGAGACCATGCTGCGCGAGACCGCCCGCGTGGGCCGCACCGGCATCGTGGCGTTCCCCAATTTCGCGCACTGGCCCAACCGCCTGTCGGTGCTGCGCGGCCGCATGCCGGTGACGCGCCGCCTGCCCTACCAGTGGTACGACACGCCCAACATCCGCGTGGGCACCTTCGAGGATTTCGAGGCGCTGGCGCACAAGAACGGCCTGCGGCTGCTCGATGCCTTCGGCCTGCAGGACGGCCGCGAAGTGCGCTGGCTGCCCAACGTGCGGGCCGGCACGGCACTGTTCAAGTTTCAGCGCGGCTGATGGCCGGGCCAGAGCATCCGTGGTGAGCGCCGATGCAAGCTGAAGCAACGACCGAGTCTCGGGCCAGTTCGAGAGAAAAACCGACCGACGTGCCGTTCGGCGAAGCGCTTCGCTTCTGGCTCAAGCTCGGCTGCATCAGCTTCGGCGGGCCTGCGGGGCAGATTGCCATCATGCACCGCGAGCTGGTCGAGCAGAGGCGCTGGATCTCGGAGAAGCGCTTTCTGCATGCGCTCAACTACTGCATGCTGCTGCCCGGCCCCGAGGCCCAGCAGCTGGCCACCTACATCGGCTGGCTGCTGCACCGCACCCGTGGCGGCATTGCAGCGGGGCTGCTGTTCGTCCTGCCGTCGCTGTTCCTCCTGGTCGCGCTCAGCTGGGTCTACGTGGCCTTTGGCAACGTGCCGGTGGTGGCGGGCCTGTTCTACGGCATCAAGCCCGCTGTCGCGGCCATCGTGCTGCAGGCGGTCTGGCGTGTGGGCAGCCGCACGCTGCGCAGCCCGCGCGAGGTGCCGCTGCTGTGGGCCGTGGCGCTGGCCAGCTTCGTGTCGATCGCCGTGCTGGGCGTGCCGTTTCCGTGGGTGGTGCTGGGCGCGGCATTGACCGGCTGGCTCGGGTCGCGCTGGGTGCCGGCGCAGTTCGCAGGCCGCGGTGGTGGCCACGGCGCCGGGCATGCGGGTACCGGCCCGGCGTTGATCGACGACGACACGCCGACGCCGGCGCATGCGCGTTTCTCCCGGGCGCGGCTGGCGGCGGTGCTGGCAGCGGGCGCCGTGTTGTGGCTGGCGCCGATCGGAGCCCTCGTGGCCTGGCAGGGCTGGCATGGCACGCTGGTCCAGATGGCCTGGTTCTTCACCAAGGCCGCATGGCTGACCTTCGGCGGCGCGTATGCGGTGCTGCCCTATGTGTACCAGGGCGCGGTCGCGCAGTTCGGTTGGCTCACCGGCCCGCAGATGATCGATGGCCTGGCGCTGGGCGAGACCACGCCGGGGCCATTGATCATGGTGGTGACCTTCGTCGGGTTCCTGGGCGGCTGGACGCAGCAGGTGCTGGGGCCGCAGGCCTTGTTCCTGGGTGCGGCGCTGGCGGCCCTCGTGGTGACCTGGTTCACGTTTCTCCCTTCGTTCATCTTCATCCTGGCCGGCGGGCCGCTGGTCGAGGCCACGCACGGCAAGCTGCAGTTCACCGCACCGCTGACCGCCATCACCGCAGCCGTGGTCGGCGTCATCGCGAGCCTGGCGCTGTTCTTCCTGGTCCACATCGGCCTGCGGGCGGATGTGCCTGGCGCGTGGTGGGCGCGGCTCGACATCGCTGCGCTGGTCATCGCCTGCGTCGCGGCAGTCGCCTTGCTGCGCTACCAGCGTGGCGTGATCCAGGTGATCGTGGCCAGCGCGCTGGTCGGCCTGGCGTTGCGGTTGGCGGGTTGGGGTTGAGCCTATGGGGCTTGCGCCGTCGCGCATGGACAATCGCCGCCAGAAGGAGACCGTCGACATGTCCATTTCCAGAGTTGGCCTGATCGGCCTCGGCGCCATGGGCTCGGGCATGGCGGCATCGCTGCGTCGCGCGGGCCATGACGTGCAGGTGTTCGACGTGCGCCGTGAGGTGGCCGAAGCCTTCGCACGCGATGGCGGCACGGCCTGCGCCACGCTGGCCGAACTCGGCGCGGCCTGCGACGTGGTGGTGTCGGTGGTCGTCAACGCGGCGCAGACCGAGGCCGTGCTGTTCGGCGCCTCCGGTGCCGGCGATGGCGTGGCGTCGGCCATGCGACCCGGCAGCGTGTTCGTGATGTGCTCTACCGTCGACCCCAACTGGTCGGTTGCGCTGGAGGCCCGCCTTGCGGCGCTCGACATCCTCTACCTCGACGCGCCGATCTCCGGCGGCGCCGCCAAGGCCGCGAGCGGCCAGATGACGATGATGACCGCCGGCCGGCCCGAGGCCTATGCGCGCTGCGAGGGCCTGCTCGACGCGATGGCCGCCAAGGTCTACCGGCTCGGCGACAGCGCCGGTGCGGGCAGCAAGGTGAAGATCATCAACCAGCTGCTGGCGGGCGTGCACATTGCCGCTGCGGCCGAGGCCATGGCGCTCGGCCTGCGCGAAGGCGTGGACGCGGCGGCGCTGTACGAGGTCATCACGCACAGCGCCGGCAACAGCTGGATGTTCGAGAACCGCATGGCCCATGTGCTGGCGGCCGACTACACACCGCTGTCGGCCGTCGACATCTTCGTGAAGGACCTCGGCCTAGTGCTCGACATGGCGCGCGCCAGCAAATTCCCGCTGCCCTTGTCGTCGACCGCGCACCAGATGTTCATGCAGGCCTCGACCGCCGGCTTCGCGAAGGAAGACGACAGCGCGGTGATCAAGATCTTCCCCGGCATCACGCTGCCTAAGCCGGCCGCCTGAGCCCGGCCGGCGTCGGCCGCGCCGCGCCGCGCCCGTCCACACATCGCCTCGCCAGGGGATGCCCGTCCGCAGGGTTTCCCCGGGTCGAGTGCCGCGCCACAACGTATACATTAATCGATACGTTGTTGAGCCCCGACCCCATGCCCACCGCCAAACCCCAACCGACCCCTGGCCCTGCGCCATCGCGCAAGGACGCCGCCTACGAAGGCCTGCGACGCCGCATCCTCGACAACGTCTGGCCGCCCGGCCACCAGGCGCTGGAGCAGGAGATCGCGCTCGAGCTCGGCCTCAGCCGCACGCCGGTGCGCGAGGCGCTGATCCGGCTGGAGCGCGAGGGCCTGGTGCAGGTGATTCCGCGCCACGGCATGCGCGTGCTGCCGATGTCGGCCACCGACATGCGCGAGCTCTACGAGATCCTGACCGCGCTGGAGAGCCTGGCGGTCGAGCGGCTGGCCACGCGGCGCCCGTCGGACGCCGAACTGGCCCCGCTGGTGCGCGCCACCCAGGCAATGGAACGCGCGCTGGCCAAGGACGACCTCGATGCCTGGGCCCGTGCCGACGAAACCTTCCACGCCCAGCTGGTCACGATGGCCGGCAACCGGCTGCTGACCGAAGCCGTCTTCAGCCATTGGGACCGCGCCCACCGCGCCCGGATGTTCACGCTGCGGCTGCGGCCCAAGCCGGTCAACTCGACGCAGGAACACATGGCGCTGGTCGAATGCCTGCGGGCCGGCGACTCCGCCGGCGCCGCCGCGGTCAACCGCGCGCACCGCCAGCGCGCCAGCCGTGAACTGCTGGCGCTGTTCGAACGCTACCGCCTGCAGCAGATGTAGGCAGCCCCTTTCCCTCCACGCACCACCAATCCCTCCCATGGAAAAGAACTACCGCATCGCCGTGCTCCCGGGCGACGGCATCGGCACCGAAGTCATGCACGCCGCCCAGGCCGTGTTGCAAGCCGTGCAGCCGCGCATCGGCCGTGCCTTCGCACTCGAATGGCTGCCGGCCGGCGCCCAGCACTACCTCGACAGCGGCGTGGCCCTGCCAGAGGCCACGCTGCGCAGCTGCGAGGCGGCCGACGCCATCCTGTTCGGCGCGATGGGCCTGCCGCACGTGCGCGGCGCCGACGGCACCGAGATCATTCCGCAGCTCGACCTGCGCATGCACTTCGACCTGTACGCCGGCGTGCGGCCGATCCGCACCTTCCGCGGCCTGCCCATCCCGCTGTCGAACCCCAAGGCCGAACACATCGACCTGGTGCTGGTGCGCGAGAGCACCGAAGGCCTGTTCTACGCCCGTGGCCGCGGCGACGTGCGCGGCGACGACGAGGTCTACGACACCATGCGCATCACCCGCCACGGCACCACGCGCATCTGCGAATTCGCGTTCCGGCTGGCGGCGCGCCGGGCCGAACGTCTGGGCCGGCCGGGCCGCGTGACCAACGTGGACAAGGCCAACGTGTTCGCCTCGATGGCCTTCTTCCGCAAGGTGTTCGAGGAGGTGGCGGCACGGCATCCGGCGGTGGCGGCCGACAGCGGCTACGTCGACGCGATGGCGCTCAACCTCGTGATGAAACCCTGGACCTACGACGTGCTGGTCACCGAGAACATGTTCGGCGACATCCTGTCGGACCTGATCGCGGCACTGGTCGGCGGCATGGGCATGGCGCCTTCGGGCGACATCGGCGACAAGCACGCGCTGTTCCAGCCGGCGCACGGCACGGCGCCCGACATCACCGGCCAGGGCAAGGCCAACCCCACGGCCATGCTGCTGTCGGCCGCAATGATGCTGGAGTGGCTGGCCGATCGCCACGGCGACACCGCACTGGCCGACGGTGCCGCGCTGATCGAGCGCGCCGTGGAACAGGTGTTCGCCAGCGGCCAGGTGCGGCCGATGGAGTTCGGCGGCACGCATGGCACCGCCGACATCACCCGTGCGGTGGTGAGCGCTTTGCGCGGCAGCTAGGCGCTCGCACGCCGGCACCGCGGCCCACGATGGCTGCGGGCCTTGATTCAGAAAAACAGTGACGGAGACAAACCATGAACAACTTCCTGAAAGCCGCGCTGCTCGCCACCGCGGTACTCGCAGCACCGCTGGCCCACGCGCAGACTTGGCCCGCCAAGGCCGTGAAGATCGTCGTGCCCTCGCCGCCCGGCGGCAGCACCGACCAGATCGCACGCGCCATCGGGCAGAAGCTGTCGGAGGCCTGGGGCCAGCCGGTGTTGGTCGAGAACCGGCCCGGCGCCGGCCTCACGCTCGGCGCCGACTACGTGGCCAAGTCGCCGGCCGACGGCTACACCTTGCTGATGGGTGCCGTGCACCACTCGATCGCGCAATCGGTCTACAAGAAGCTGCCGTACGACTTCGGCAAGGACCTGGCGCCGATCACGATGCTGGCCATCGTGCCCAACGTGCTGATCGTGGCGTCGGCCAACCCGGCGAAGAACGTGGCCGAGCTGATCGCGAAGGCCAAGGCGCAGCCCGGCAAGCTGAGCTACGGCAGCACCGGCGCCGGCACCGCGCACCACCTGATCGGCGAGCAGTTCAACGACATGGCGGGCACCGACATCCTGCACGTGGCGTACAAGGGCAGCAGCCCGGCGCTGGTCGACCTGATGGGTGGGCAGACCACGATGATGTTTGACACTGTGGCCTCGTGCCTGCCGCTGATCAAGGCCGGCAAGCTGCGCCCGCTGGCGGTGGCCACGGCCAGGCGCTCCTCGGCCCTGCCCGATGTGCCCACGTTGTCCGAAGCGGGGCTGACCGGCTTCGACATCGCCACCTGGTTCGGCCTGATGGCGCCCGCCGGCACGCCGAAGGCGGTGATCGACAAGATCCACGCCGATGCCACCCGCATCCTGGCCACGCCCGAGATGAAGAAGCAGTGGGCCGACATGGGCTCGGAGCCCGCCAGCGCCACGCCGGAGCAGATGGCCGCGCAGATCAAGGCCGAGATCGCCAAGTTCGCGGCACTCGCCGCCAAGTCCAAGCTGAGCCTCGACTGAATCGCGCCGCGGGGTCCTGCACGCCTGGCGCGTAAACCCGCGTTGCCGGCGGACGGGTCGGCAGCGCACAATCCCGCTCCATCGAGCTGCATCCAAGCAGCCAGGACCCGCCACGGAGACAACCCCATGCGATTGACCTTCCTGCCCCCGCTCGCGCTGGCCGCGCTGCTGGCCGTTCCCTGGTGCGGCCACGCGCAGACCGGCTTTCCCACCAAACCCATCCGTATCAATGTCGGCGCCTCGGCCGGTGGCGGCACCGATGTGATCGCGCGCCTGTTCGCCGAGAAGATGACCGGGCCGCTCGGCCAGTCGGTGATCGTCGACAACAAGCCCGGCGCGGCCAACACGATTGCGGCCGACCTGACCGCCAAGGCCGCACCCGACGGCTACACGCTGCTGATGGCCACCAACTCGGGCCAGGTGATCGCGCCGCATCTGTTGAAGCTGAGCTTCGATCCACTGAAGCACCTGACACCGGTCGGCATGGTGGTCGTGGTGCCGCACGTGCTGATGGTCAGCGCGCAGAACCCGGCGCGCAACTTCGCCGAGCTGCTGGCCGAGATCAAGGCCAAGCCCGATGCGCTGCGGTATGCGTCGTCGGGCGTGGGCAGCTCGCAGCACGTGGCCGGCGAAGTCTTCATGGCCGCCACCGGCACACGCATGACGCACATCCCGTACAAGGGCAGCTCGCAGGCGCACCAGGACATCCTGGCCGGCCAGGTCGAGATCATGCTGGACACGACCTCGTCGGCGATGGCGCTGATCAAGTCGGGCAAGTTCCGCGCGCTGGCCGTCACCACGCCGCGGCGCGCTGCCGAGCTGCCCGACGTGCCGACGCTGGCCGAGCTGGGCGTGAAGGGCGCCGAGATGAACACCTGGTATGCGCTGTTCGCGCCCGCTGACACGCCCGCACCGGTGATGGCCCGGCTCACCAGCGAATTCACCAAGGCACTGCAGCTGCCCGAGGTACAGGCCAAGTTGAAGGGTCTGGCCGGCGAGCCTTCGACGCTGACGCGTGAGCAATTCATCGCCATGCAGGCGGCTGAGGACCAGCGCTTTGCCGCCCTCATCAAAGAACGCAATATCAAACTGGACTGACCATGCTGCCTCGCATCGCACTCACCATCGGCGACCCGGCCGGCATCGGCCCCGAGATCGTCGCCCGCGTCCTGGCCGACCCGGCCACCACGGCCAAGGCCGAGATCTTCCTGATCTCCAACGACGAGGCGCTGCAGGCCGGTGCGCGTGCGGCCGGCGTGCCCGTGCCCATTGCGCGGCCGCACCTGCATCTGGTCGACTGGCCGGGGCGGCAGGGCCGTTTTGCCCCCTCGCAGGTGACGGCGCACAACGGCAAGTTCATCCTCGACAGCCTGCTGTGGGGCACGAGCATGGTCGGGCGCGGTGAGGCGGATGCGCTGTGTTTCGCGCCGCTGAACAAGGGCGCGATGCGCCTGGGCGGCATGCACCAGGAAGACGAGATGCGCTGGTTCGCGCAGCAGCTCGCCCACACCGGGCCCTGTGGCGAGTTCAACGTGCTCGGCCCGATGTGGACGGCGCGGGTCACCTCGCATGTGGCGCTGAAAGAGGTAGCGGGCCTGCTCAAGCCTGCCGGCGTGGCCAACGCGATCCGCATGCTCACCGATGCCTTGCGCGCCGCGGGCAATGCCGCGCCGCGCATCGGCGTGTGCGGCCTGAACCCGCACAACGGCGACAACGGCAACTACGGCACGGAAGAGGCCGACATCATCACGCCAGGCATCCAGCTCGCCGCCGGCCAGGGTTACCCGGCCGAGGGCCCGTACCCGGCGGACACGATCTTCCTGCGCGCGAAGAAGGGCGCGTTGGACGGCATCGTCACGATGTACCACGACCAGGGCCAGATCGCGACCAAGCTGCTGGGCTTCGACATCGGCGTTACGGTGCAGGGCGGCCTGCCGATCCCGGTGACCACGCCGGCGCACGGCACGGCCTACGACATCGTGGGCCAGGGCATTGCACAATCGACCGCGATGGCCAGCGCACTGGACCTGGCCTGCCGCATGGGCGCGAGCCACCGCGCGCGCAGGCTCGCGCAGCCCGCGTGAAGCGCAAGCGCGCAACCGACCCGCTTTGACACAGGAACGAGACCCATGGCTTTGATGTTGGGCTGCATCGCCGACGACTTCACCGGCGCGACCGACCTCGCGAACAACCTGGTGCGCGCCGGCATGCGCGTGGTGCAGACCATCGGCGTGCCGCCCGCAGGGCTAGCGGCCGAGGTCGATGCGGTCGTCGTCGCGCTGAAGTCGCGCACCATCGCACCGGCCGAGGCCGTGGCGCAGTCGCTGGCGGCGCTGGCCTGGCTGCGGGCACAGGGTGCGCAGCAGATCTACTTCAAGTACTGCTCCACCTTCGACAGCACGCCGCAGGGCAACATCGGCCCGGTGACCGAGGCGTTGATGGACGCGCTGGGCACCGACTTCACGATCGCCACGCCGGCCTTCCCCGACAACAAACGCACGGTGTTCAAGGGCTACCTGTTCGCCGGCGACGTGCTGCTGAACGAGAGCGGCATGCAGCACCACCCGCTGACGCCGATGACCGATGCCAACCTGGTGCGCGTGCTGCAGGCGCAGAGCCGCCGCAAGGTCGGCCTGATCGACCACACCGTGGTCGCGCGTGGGGCCGATGCCGTGCGCGAACGCATCGCCGCGCTGCGGGCCGAGGGCGTGGGCATCGCGGTGGTCGATGCGGTGTCGAACGACGATCTGCTGCGCCTGGGGCCGGCGTTGGCCGCGATGCCGCTGGTGACGGCGGGCTCGGGTGTGGCCATCGGCCTGCCGCGCAACTTCGGCCTGGCGCCGTCCCGCGCGGCCAGCGCCCTGCCCGCCGCGCAGGGCCTGCAGGCCGTGGTGTCGGGCAGCTGTTCGCCGGCCACCAACCGGCAGGTGCAGGCGTTCCGCGACAGCGGGCGCCCCGCCTTGGCGCTGGATCCGATGCGCATCGCGCAGCAGAGCGCAGACGGCATCGACCCGGCGGCCGAAGTCCTGGCCTGGGCCAGGCCGTTGCTGGCCCAGGGCCCGGTGCTGGTGTATTCCACCGCCGAAGCGGGTGCCGTGCAGGCGGTGCAGGGCCAGCTGGGAACGGAAGCTGCCGGCGCCATGGTCGAGCGCACCATCGCTGCCATCGCACGCGGCCTGGTGCAGTCCGGCGTGCGCCAGCTGGTCGTGGCCGGCGGCGAGACCTCGGGCGCCTGCGTGCAGGCCTTGCAGATCGCGCAGATGCAGATCGGCCCGCAGATCGACCCCGGCGTGCCCTGGTGCCATGCGCTGTGCCCGGATGCGCCCGGCGGCGGCCTGCATCTCACGCTGAAATCGGGCAACTTCGGCACCGATGATTTCTTCGCCAAAGCCTTTACGATGCTCGCATGACGGAGACCCAGGCACGCGACGAGATCTGCCGCATCGGCCAGAGCCTGTTCGCACGCGGCTATGTGCACGCCACCGCCGGCAACATCAGCGTGCGGCTCGACGATGGTTTCCTGATCACGCCGACCGATGCCTGCCTGGGCTTCCTCGATCCGGCACGCCTGGCGCGGCTCGACCTCGAGGGCCGGCAGACCGGCGGCGACCGCGCCAGCAAGACCATCGCGCTGCACATGCGCATCTACGCGGCGGCCACGCGGTTCGACGCGGGCACGCGCTGCGTGCTGCACACCCACAGCACGCATTGTGTGGCCCTGAGCCTGCAGGCCGACGCGGCGCGGACACCCGAACTGCTGGCCCCGGTCACGCCCTACTTCGTGATGAAGGTCGGCCACGTGCCGCTGGTGCCGTACTACCGGCCCGGCGACCCGCGTGCCGCCGAGCAGGTCGCGCAGACCATCGAGCGTCATGGCGCCGAGGGGCGGCCCATTCGCGCGGTGATGCTGGAACGGCTGGGCCCCAACGTCTGGCACGACACGCCCGGTTCCGCGATGGCCACACTCGAAGAACTCGAGGAGACCGCGCGCCTGGTGTGCCTGGCCACGCAGGCCGGCCAACCCCTGGCGCCGCTGGCCGAAGACCGCATTGCCGAGCTGCGCACACAGTTCGGTGCCCGCTGGTAACCAGACTCCACCCCCCTTTTTTGACCCGACCCCGCCATGCCCCAATTCGCCGCCAACCTCTCGATGATGTACACCGAAGTCGACTTCCTCGACCGCTTCGAGGCGGCGGCGAAAGACGGCTTCAAGGCGGTGGAGTTCCTGTTCCCCTATGCCTGGCCCAAGGAAGAGCTGGCCGCACGCCTGAAGGCCAACGGCCTGCAGCAGGTGCTGTTCAACGCGCCGCCCGGCGGCGCCGATCCGGATTCGATCGCACGCGCCTGGGACGGTGGCGACAAGGGCATCGCCAGCCTGCCCGGCCGCGAGGCCGAGTTCGAGCACGGCGTGCACCTGGCGCTGGCGTATGCCGAGACGCTGGCCTGCCCGCGCATCCACGTGATGGCCGGCCTGGTTCCGCCCACCAGTGACCGCGACACGCTGCGCCCGACCTACCTGCGCAACCTGCGCTGGGCCGCGGCCGAGGCCGCGAAGCGCGGCATCGACGTGCTGATCGAGCCGATCAACACACGCGACATCCCGGGCTTCTACCTGAACCGGCAGGACCAGGCGCACGCCATCATCGAAGAGGTCGGCGCGGCCAACCTCAAGGTGCAGATGGACCTGTACCACTGCCAGATCGTCGAAGGCGACGTGGCGAGCAAGATCCGCCAGTACCTGCCGACCGGCCGCGTCGGCCACTTCCAGATCGCCGGCGTGCCCGAGCGGCACGAACCCGACATCGGCGAGGTGCACTACCCCTACCTGTTCTCGGTGCTCGACGCGCTGGGCTACCAGGGCTGGGTCGGCTGCGAGTACCGGCCGAAGAAGGGCGGGCAGCCGGGCGGCACATCGGCCGGGCTCGGCTGGGTCAGGCCGTGGCTGGGGTGAACACCAACGGGCCAAAGATACTAAACTACGGTACAGATATCTGTATTGGCGATCTGCTCGCCAGAACCGCATGAAAACAACGCTCAATCTCAACGACAGCTTGCTGACCCAGGCCAAGGCGCTGGCGGTGCAGCAGCACACGAGTCTCACGAAACTGATCGAAGAAGGCCTGCAATTGCGTCTGAGGTCAAGGCCAGCCCCAGCCAAATCGCCTCGCCTGCCCGTGTTCCGGGGCAAAGGGGGGCTGGTAGGTGGGATCAGCGGGCTGAGCAACAAGGAAATGCTGGACGCCGCAGACCGTGACACCTGACGTCAACATCCTGGTCGCCGCTTCCCGCAGCGATCATCCGCACCATGCGGTCGCCCGCCGCTGGCTGGAGCAAGCCATAGCCGACGCCGCCGCAGGACGCTTGCTGGCGCTGCAGCCAATGGTCATTGCCAGCTTCTTGCGGCTCGTGACCAACGCAAGAATATTCCTGAATCCCACGCCAATCGCCGCCGCCTTGCAGTTTGTCGACGCGATCCTTCGCGCCCCGGGCGTTGAGCATCCACAGCTCGGTGGCGAGTGGCCCGCGATGCGCAGACTGTGCGAGGGCAAGGCACTGGCCGCGAATGACATTCCGGACGCCTGGTTGGCAGCAGCCGTCACGCACCAGGGCGAGCATCTCGTGACCTTTGACGGTGACTTCAAGCGTCTCCTCACGCGAGCCCAGTACACCCGGCTGTCGTCCTGAAGACGCTCCAGGGGCTTCGCCGCCATGCCCACGCCACCTCCACCAGCGCATCCCTCCGAGCAGGTTCACCCGGCAGTCGTCCCGCCTGCGCCAAGCCCCGTGGCCACCTCGACAAGAGCCTGCGACCCGCAGCCGCATGAGCGGCTCGCGTATTCGCTGCAGTTCAACCATCTCGACAAACTGTTCGCACGGCTGCCTGGCATGGGTGACGACGCCGTGGCAGCGGCCTGGAACATCACGAGCGAGACGATGCGCCGCATCAAGGCCGGCTTCTCCGCTGCAGCCGAATCCGCCGCACGCGAGTTGCTGGCCGAGCCCGGCTTCGCCGACCAACTGGCGCATTGGCCGCTGGCACCCGGCAGCACGCTGGCGGCTATCGGCGACAGCCTCACCGACGACTGGCAATCGTGGTTCGAGATCCTGGGCCACGCGTTGCGCTTGCATCGCCCGGACGATGGCTACGTGCTGCTCAACGCCGGCCATTCGGGCGACAGCACGGCCGATGCCATCAGCCGCTTCATGCGGGTGGTGCCTGCGCAGCCCGACTGGATCATCGCGGCGATCGGCACCAACGACGCAAGGCTGCATGGCCTGCATGGCGCGCAACCATTGATCAGCCCGCAAGAGACGCGGCGCAACCTGGAGGCGCTGCGCCGGTTTGCCGCGGCGCAAACGCAGGCGCGCTGGCTCTGGGTCACGCCTGGCCGCGTGATCGAAGACCGCATCCGGGCGCACTGGTACCTGGCGCCCGGGCAGGTGGGCTTTCGCAACAGGGACCTCGACGCCATCGCGACCGCCATCTGCGAACGGCCCGAACCCGTGCTGGATCTGCGCCAGGTGTTCGGCGATCCGGTCGACCCCGCGTGGCTGCTCGACGACGGCCTGCACCCTTCGCTCACCGGCCACCAGGCGATCGCGCGCGCCGTGGTCGCGCGGCTCAGCCTCTTGGATCGGTAGGCACGGCGGCCGTACCGAGCTCGCGCTCGATCCAGGCACCGAAGGCCAGCAGGGCGGCTTCGGAGCGCGGCCGGCCCATGATCTGCAGGCCCACCGGCAGGCCAGCGGCGCTCTTGCCTGCCGGCATCGCCAGCACCGGGCAGCCCACCAGCGACCACACGTAGTCGATGCTGATCCAGTCGACATAACTCGCCATGGCCACGCCGTCGATGGCGGTCGGATAGCGCTGTGTGTGCGGGAACGGCAGGGCCTGTGTCGCGGGGCAGAGGAGGAACTCGTAGGTCTGCAGGAACTCAGCCACACGCCGGTACAGGCCGCTGCGCCAGCGCTGCGCGGCGCGCAACGCCGCCGCGCTCTGCGTCAACCCGCGTCGGATGTCGCCCATCACCTCGGGGGTGAAGGCGTCGTCGCCCGCCTGCGCCAGCATCGGCTCCCAGCCCAGTGCATAACCATCGCCACGCAGCACCGCGATGGCGCTGCGCGCGCCGGCGATGTCGGGCTGGGCGGTCTCCACCTGCAGGCCGGCGCCAGCCAGGCGCTGCACGGCCTCGGCGCACACCGCGGCGATCTGCGGGTCGACCGCGATGTCGTCGGGCGCGAGGCACAGCGCCACCCGGGCCGCAGGCCGCCGCGGCTGACGCGCGTGGGGGCGGAACGGGCCGTCGGGCGAAGGCGCGCTCAGCGGGTCGGCCGCGTCGAAGCCGGTCATCGCGTCGAACATCAGCGCCAGGTCTTCGATCGAGCGTGCGATCGGGCCGTCGACCATCACGGTGTCAAACGGGTCGCACAAGGCCTTGCGCACGATGCGCCCTGGCGTCGGGCGCAGGCCCGCCACGCCGCAGAACGCCGGCGGAATGCGCAGGCTGCCGCCCACGTCGTTGCCATGGGCGACCCACACCTGCCCGGTCGCCACGGCCACGGCCGAGCCGCCCGACGAACCACCGCAGGTGAGCGCGGTGTCCCAGGGGTTGCGTGTGGTGCCGAACAGCCGGTTGGTGGTGTTGGCACCACCCAATTCCGACAGGTTGGCCTTGGCCATCGGGATCGCACCCTGGTGTTCGAGCCGTGCGATCGTGCGGTCGGACACGGCCGGCACGCGGTCGCGAAAGATCGATGTACCGCCCGAGGTGCCGACACCGCCCACGTCGTTGTTGTCCTTCACGACGATCGGCAGGCCCCCCAGCAGCGGGCGCTCGCCGCCCTGCTCGATCTGCCGTGCCTGTTCGCGCGCCCGTTCGAAGCAGCGCACCGGCAGCGCGTTGACAGCGCCGTCGGTGGCCTCGATGCGACGGATCGAGGCCTCGACCAGCTCGCTCGGTCGCAGCTCACCGGCGTGCAGCAGATCGACCACGCGGCCGGCCGGCAGGCGGATCAGTTCGTCATGCATGGTCAGGGTCTCCAGGCTCTGGCTGCGGGCGCCGTGTTGACGCAGCGCGGGTCTTATCGGGCCGCCTTCTCGGTCTTTCTGGCGGTCCCGACGGGCCTGGCGGCGACCGGGGCGCTGCACGAATCGCGCACCACCAGCATCGGCGCCATCACGTCAAGCCGCGCCTCGGCAGGCGCCGTCCCCGCGATGCGCTCCATCAGCATGCGCACGGCCGCGTCGCCCATCGCGCCCACCGGCTGGGCCACGGTGGTGAGGCGCGGTCGAAAGGCATTGGCCCACGGGAAGTCGTCGATGCTGACCACCGACACATCGTCGGGGCAGCGCAGGCGTTTGTCGGCGATCGCGCGCATCACACCGATCGCGATCAGGTTGTTGGCGGCAAAGATGGCGGTGGGCCGGTCGGGCGCGGCGAGCATCGCACAGGCCGCGTCGTAGGCGCGCTCTTCGCGAAAACCCGCGTCGTGCACCCAACGCGCGTCGAACGGCACGCCGGCTTCGAGCAGGGCCTCGCGGTAACCAGCGAGCCGGTCGGCACCGGTGCTCAGGGTCGCGGGGCCCGAGATCATCGCGATGCGGCGGTGGCCGAAACCGAGGATGTGGCGCGCGGCCTCGTGGGCGGCGCGGCGGTTGTCGAGCATCACCGCGTCCAGGCCGAACTCGCTGAAGCCGCGGTCGACCAGCACCACCGGTGCGCGCTGCTGGCTCAGCGCCGAGGCCCGGCCGGTGGACGCATGGCCGGTGGCGGCCAGGATGATGCCGTCCACCCGCTGGCGGCGCAGCAGCTGCAGGTGCTGCTCTTCGCGTTCGTGGTCTTCGTCGCTGTTGCACAGCAGGACCGCGTAGCCCTTGGCGTTGGCCGCACGCTCGACCGCCTGCACCAGCGACGTGAAGAAGGGGTTGGTGATGTCGGCCACGATCAGTCCGATCAGGCCACTGCTGCCGCCGCGCATGCTGCGTGCGGCGGCATGCGGCGCATAACCCAGCGCCTCGACCGCCTTCAGCACGCGCGCGCGCGTGGCGGCCGCCACCGGGCGTGCACCGTTGAGCGCGTTGGAGACGGTGGCCACCGACACCGACGCGAGCCGCGCGACGTCGTGGATGGTGGCGCTGGCGGGAGGAGCCGCTGGGGCACGAGTGACCATGGACAACGATGTTAAACGATTAAACACCGTGCGTGCGCATGCGATGAACAGGTACTTGACTGCCCGGTTCGGGTTCCAAAATTCTAGGTATTTTCCCTGGAGACGCAGCAAAACGCCTGCACCACAATCCGGTCCGAGTTTTTATAAAAACGTTTTACATTGATCTACGTCCGGCTCATGCGATGACCTATCTGCTGCGACGCCTGCTGGCGGTGATCCCCGTGCTCGCCTTCGTCGGCGTCCTGGTGTTCTCGCTGCTGCAGATGACCCCCGGCGACCCGGCCGCGGTGCTGGCCGGCGACTACGCGACGCCCGAGCAGATCGGCGCCATCCGCACGCAGCTGGGGCTTGACCGCCCGGTGCTCGAACAGTTCTGGGGATGGAGCTCGCGCATCCTGCAGGGTGACCTGGGGGTGTCGATCTTCTCGCAGCAGCCGGTGTCCCGGCTGATCGCCCAACGGGTCGAGCCCACCCTGGTGCTGACCGTGGCAACCGTGCTGATCGCCGTGGCCCTGGCCCTGCCATTGGGCGTGCTGGCCGCCTGGCGCGCGGGAGGCTGGTTCGACAAGGCGGTGATGAGCATCGCGGTCGCGGGTTATTCGGCACCGGTGTTCGTCGTCGCCTACCTGCTGGTCTATGTGTTCGCGATGACGCTGCAGTGGTTTCCGGCCCAGGGTTATGTGCCGCTGGCCGACGGCCTGTGGCCCTGCCTGCGCAGCGTGTGCCTGCCGGCGGTGACGCTGGCCTTCCTGTACATGGGCCTGATCGCCCGGGTGACGCGTGCCAGCGTGCTCGAGATCCTGGCCGAGGACTACGTGCGCACCGCGCGGGCCAAGGGCCTGCGGCAGCCGCAGGTGCTGGTGCGCCACGCGCTGAAGAACGCGGCCGTGCCCATCGTCACCGTGGTCGGCATCGGCATCGCCTCGCTGCTCGGTGGCGTGGTGGTGACCGAGACCGTGTTCAACATCCCCGGGCTGGGCCGGCTTGCCGCCGACGCGATCTCGCGCCGCGACTATCCCATCGTGCAGGCGCTGATCCTGCTGTTCGCGGCCATCTACGCCGGCATCAACCTGCTGGTCGATCTGAGCTACCTGCTGTTCGACCCCAGGATCAGCTACTGATGGACATCCCCCAGTCTGCGCGCGCTGCGTGTCGCTCCGCCAACCCCCTTTGCAAGGGGGCAACACCAGCGGCCCGGCAAAGCCGGTTCCGCGGTGTTCTGGAAGGGGCGGGTGCAACTGCGGTGCGCCGTGCGTTCAGCTTCCTCCGCAGCCACCCCTTCCTGGCCTTCAGCGCGGGGGTGTTCCTGCTGCTCGCATTGGTGTCGCTGCTGGCGCCGTTCGTGTTGCCCGACCCGCGGGCGATGAACCCGGTGGTGCGGCTGCGGGCGCCGAGCGCCGAGCACTGGTTCGGCACCGACCACCTGGGCCGCTCGGTGCTGGTGCGCACGCTCTACGGCACACGGGTGTCGCTGTCGATCGGTGCGGCCGTGGCGCTGGCGGCCACGCTGCTCGGCCTGGGCATCGGCCTCGCCGCCGGCTTCATGCGGCGCTGGGATGGGGTCGTGATGCGCTGCATGGACGGCATCATGGCCATCCCCGGTGTGCTGCTGGCGATCGCGCTGATGTCGCTGTTCGGCTCGGACATCCGCACCGTGATCGTCGCGATCACCATCCCCGAGGTACCGCGCATGGCGCGTCTGGTGCGCAGCCTCACGCTGTCGATCCGCGGCCAGCCGTACATCCAGGCGGCCATCACCAATGGCGCGCATCTGCCACGGCTGATGTGGCGCCACGTGCTGCCCAACGTGGTGGCACCGGTGCTGGTGCAGGCTACCTATGTGTTCGCCTCCGCGATGATCCTCGAGGCCGTGCTGTCGTTCCTCGGCGCCGGCACGCCGCCCGACATCCCGAGCTGGGGCAACATGCTGGCCGAAGGCCGCAACTACCTGAACCGCGCGCCCTGGATCCTGGCCTTCCCCGGTGTTGCGCTGGCCTCGCTGGTGCTGCTGGTCAACGTGACCGGCGACGCCTGCCGCGACTCGCTCGACCCGCGCCTGTCGAGGGTCATGAAATGACGGCACCAGTCTCGTCGGCGCCGCTGCTGCAAGTCGAGAACCTGCGCATCTCGGTACGCGGCGCGGCCGGGTGGAACCCGGTGGTGCGCGACCTGTCGTTCAGCGTGCGCGCCGGCGAGACGCTGGCCATCGTCGGCGAGAGCGGCTGCGGCAAGAGCATCACGGCGCTGTCGGTCCTGGGCCTGTTGCCGCCGGGCAGCACGCGCATCGACGGCGGCAGCATCCGCTTCGATGGCACCGATCTGCTGCACCTGCCCGAGCGCGCGATGTGCGAGCTGCGCGGCAACCGCATCGCGATGATCTTCCAGGAGCCGATGACCTCGCTGAACCCGGTGCTGACGGTGGGCGACCAGATCGCCGAAACACTGCGCGTGCACCGCCGCATCGGCGCGCGCGAGGCCTGGCGCCTGGCGGTCGAGGCGCTGGAGCGGGTGCGCATCCCCGATGCACCGCGGCGCGCGCGCCTGTACCCGCACCAGCTGTCGGGCGGGCAGCGCCAGCGCGTGATGATCGCGATGGCGCTGGCCTGCCGGCCGCAGCTGATCATCGCGGACGAACCGACCACCGCGCTGGACGTGACGATCCAGGCACAGATTCTCGCGCTGCTGGCCGAACTGCAGAGCGAACTGGGCACGGCCATCGTGCTGATCACGCACGACCTCGGCGTGGTCTGCGAGACAGCCGACCGCGTGGTCGTGCTGTACGCGGGGGCCCGCGCCGAAGAGGCCACGGTCACGCAGCTGTTCGACCAGCCGGGCCACCCGTACACGCAGGGCCTGATGGCGTCGATTCCGCGGCGTGCGCTGCAGTCCGGCGCGGCGCGGCTGCACGAGATTGCCGGCGTGGTGCCGGCGCCGGGCCAGCTGGGTGCGGGCTGCGCCTTCGCGTCGCGTTGCCCGCGCGCGCTCGACCTCTGCCGCACGGCGCAGCCGCCGGTGCGCACGCTGGCGGCAGGCCACACCATCGCCTGCTGCAACCCGACGATCCAGGAGCTGGCCGATGTCGCCGCGTGACCTGCCCGCGGCCACAGCCCGCGCAACCGACACCCGCGAGCCGCCGCTGCTCGAGGTACGCCACCTGGTCAAGCGTTTCGAACTCGGCGGCGGCTGGCTGCGCAAGCCGCGGCAGATCAGCGCGGTCGACGACGTGTCGCTGGCCATCCACCGCGGCGAATCACTGGCGCTGGTGGGCGAGAGCGGCTGCGGCAAATCGACGGTGGCCAACCTGCTGATGCAGCTGACGCCACCCACCAGCGGCGACATCCTGATCGACGGCACGCCGGTGCAGAGCGGCCACCGGGCCTCGCAGCGGCAGGCCTGGCGCCAGATGCAGATGGTGTTCCAGGACCCGTACGCATCGCTGAACCCGCGCATGCGGGCCGGCGACATCGTGGCCGAACCCCTGGTCAACTTCGGCATCGGCGATGCAAATACGCGTGCGGCGCGCGCCAGGACGCTGCTCGACCAGGTGGGGCTGCGGGGCGCTGCCTTCACGCGGTTCGCGCACGAGTTCTCGGGCGGCCAGCGGCAGCGCCTGGGCATCGCGCGTGCGCTGGCACTCGACCCCTCGCTGATCGTCGCCGACGAGCCGGTGTCCGCGCTCGACGTGTCGGTGCAGGCGCAGATCCTCAACCTGCTGGCCGACATCCGGCGCGACAAGGGCATCGCCTACCTGTTCGTGAGCCACGACCTGGGTGTGGTCGAGTACATCGCCGACACCGTGGCCGTGATGTACCTCGGCCGCATCGTCGAGCGCGCGCCCAAGGCCGTGTTCTTCGGCCAGGCCCTGCACCCGTATGCGCAGGCGCTGGTGGGTGCCGTGCCCTCGCTCGACCCGCGCCGGCGCCGCCGCCACACGCTGCTGCAGGGCGACGTGCCGAGCGCCGCGGCGCTGCCTTCGGGCTGCCGCTTCCGCGCGCGCTGCCCGCTGGCCCACGCGCGCTGCGCCGACGAAGAACCCGCGCTGCGCGAGGCCGCGCCCGCCCATTTCGTTGCCTGCCACGCCGTCACCGTCGCGGCAGGCGCCCCAGCCCCGGGGGTCACGGGGCTTCCATCTTGAGGAGACAAGACATGCTCGGAAACACGAGATTCAACCGCCACGCACTGCGCCTGACCGGAGCGGCCTGCCTGCTCGGCGCCATGGCCGCCGCGCAGGCGCAGGGCGTGCTGCGCGTACGGCCGTTCGGCGACCTGAAGGGCATCGACCCGATCGTCAACTCCGACTACATGGCGCGCAACCACGGCTACATGGTCTACGACACGCTGTTCGCGCTCGACGAGAAACTGCAGATCAAACCGCAGATGCTGGAGCGCCACACGGTGAGCGCCGATGGCCTGACCTACACCTTCGTGCTGCGCGACGGGTTGAAGTTCAGCGACGGCGGCAACGTGACCTCGGCCGATGTCGTGCCCTCGCTGCAGCGCTGGGGCGCGCGTGACGGCCTGGGCCAGCAGCTGATGGCGCGCACCGCCGAGCTGGTGGCGGTCGATGCGAAGACGGTGCGGCTGAAGCTGAAGGAGCCATGGGGCCTGGTGCTCGACGCGCTGGGCAAGCCCAGCTCCAACGTGCCCTTCATCATGCCCGAGCGCATCGCCAAGACACCGGCCACAACCGCCATCACCGACGCCACCGGCTCGGGCCCGTTCATCATGAAGAAGGACGAGTGGGTGCCCGGCGCCAAGATCGTCTACGTGAAGAGCCCGACCTACGTGCCGCGCAAGGACGAACCCAGCGGCCTGGCCGGCGCCAAACGCGCCGGCGTCGACCGCGTGGAATGGCTCAACATCCCCGACCCGCAGACCGCGATCAACGCGATCCAGAACGGCGAGCTCGACCTGTTCGAGGAGGTACCGGCCGACATGCTCGGTGGCCTGGCGAAGAACACGAAGATCAAGATCCTGCCGCAGGACTCCCTGGGTGTGCAGGCCGTGTTCCGCATGAACGTGACGCAGCCGCCGTTCGACAACCCGAAAGTGCGCCAGGCCGTGCTGGCCATGGTCGACCAGGAGACCTTCATGCGCGCGGCGGTCGACGACCCCAAGCTGTACAAGGTGTGCAACTCGTTCTACATGTGTTCGTCGCCGTACTACACGGCGGCCAACTGGCCCAAGCCCGATCTGAACAAGGCGAAACAGCTGTTGAAGGACAGCGGCTACAAGGGCGAGCCGGTCGTGGTGCTGCACGGCAACGAGGGCCTGACCAACGTGCTGAGCCTGGTGGCCGAGCAGATGATGCGCGACATCGGCATGAAGGTCGATGCGCAGGCGATGGACTGGGGCACGCTGACCGCGCGCCGCACCAGCAAGAACCCGCCGGCGCAAGGCGGCTGGTCGTTGTTCATCTCGGCACCCACGGGGGCCGACATGATGGACCCGCTGGGCCACCTGGGCCTGCGCTCGAACTGCGAGAAGGCCTGGTTCGGCTGGCCCTGCGACGCTGAGATCGAGAAGCTGCGCGACCAGTTCGCCGTGGCCGACGGACCCAGGCGCGTCGAGATCGCCCGGGCCGTGCAGGTGCGCGCGCTGGAAACATTGCCCTATGTGCCGCTGGGCCAGCTGTCGCTGGTGCGGGCGCATTCGGCCAAGCTCAGCGGCATCCTGAACGCGGCGGTCCCGGTTTACTGGAACATCAAGAAGGCGCCTTGAGCGCCGAGGCCGCATCCATGCTGAAGCTGCTCGATCCATTGCTCGGCCCCGACCTGCTGCACGCGCTGGCCTCGATGGGCCATGGCGACGAGATCGCCGTGGTCGACGCCAACTTTCCCGGCGCCACCTGTGCACGCCGGCTGGTGCGGCTCGATGGCGCGACCGCGCCCCGGGCACTGGCCGCGGTGCTGAGCCTGCTGCCGCTGGACAGCTTCGTCGATGCACCGCTGGCGACGATGGCGGTGGTGGGCGATGCGCAGGCCGTGCCCGAGGCGGTGCGCGAGTTTCGCGAGGTCGCGGCCCGTGCCGAGGGCCACGAGGTCAAGCTAACCGCGCTGGCGCGCGAGGCCTTCTATGCCCGTGCACGCGATGCCTTCGCCATCGTGCAGACCGGCGAGACGCGGCTGTACGGCAACGTGCTGGTGCGCAAGGGCGTGGTCGACGGGACGCCCGCCGCATGACGCCAGCCCTGCTCGAACGCCTGCGCGACGGTGCCCCGGCCGGCCGCGCAGGCCTGGGTTTCGGCGGCGCGCCGCTGGGCAATCTGTTCAGCACGGTCGACGAGGCCACGGCCCAGCGCACGCTGCAGCGCGCCTGGGACCTGGGCCTGCGCTACTACGACACGGCGCCGCTGTACGGCCACGGCCTGAGCGAACAACGCATGGGCCGTGCGCTGCAACAGCACCCGCGCGACAGCTTCGTGCTGTCGACCAAGGTCGGCCGGCTGCTGCGCGCCGATGGCGCCGCGCCGCGCGAACAATCGGGCTACGTGGGCGGCCTGCCGAACACCGCGCACTACGACTACAGCGCCGACGGCGCGCGCCGCTCGATCGGCGACAGCCTGGAGCGGCTCGGCCTGTCGCGCATCGACATCGTCTACATCCACGACATCGACCGCCACACCCACGGTGCCGACCAGCCGCGCCGCTTCGCCGAAGCGATGGACGGCGCCTACGCCGCGCTGGCGCGGCTGCGTGACGAAGGCGTGGTCGGCGCCATCGGCCTCGGCGTCAACGAGTGGCAGGTGTGCCGCGATGCGCTGGCCCATGGCGATTTCGATTGCTGCATGCTGGCCGGCCGCTACACGCTGCTCGACGCATCGGCGCAGGACGAACTGGTGCCGCTGTGCCTGGCGCGTGGTGTGCATCTGGTGCTGGGCGGCGTCTACAACTCCGGCATCCTGGCGACTGGCGCCGTGCCCGGGGCGATGTACCACTATGCGCCGGCCAGTGAAGACGTCCTGGACCGCGTGCGGCGCATCGAAGGCGTGTGCCGGGCATTCGACGTTCCGCTGCGCGCCGCGGCGCTGCAGTTCGCACTGGCCTGCCCGGTCGCCGCTGCCGTGGTGGTGGGCGGCCGCACGCCGGCGGAGATCGGCGACAGCGTGGCGATGGCGGCGCTGCCGATTCCGGCTGCGTTGTGGATGGCATTGGCCGTCAATTGAACATTCGCGGATCGAAGGCGAAGGGGTCCCGCAACACGTCGATCTTGATGGAAAGGTAGGCAGGATGGGCGGGATTGATCAGCAGGTTGCGTTCGTCCGGCTCGACCGCGGACGGCACCCACAGCCCGAGCGCCCCGCCCGAACGCAGCCACCGCACACCCAGATCCTGCGTCAGCGCCTGCTGCGCGATCCAGTCGGACGGCAGCGTGGCCCCCACATCCAAGGTCTGCAGCATCGCGTCGCCGGGCAGTTCGAGTGCCAGCATGATCTGGCCGATCGGCGCGATGCCGTTGCAGTGCACCCGCTTCTCCAACTGGCAGATCGACCGCGAGGCGCCCGCATAGACGACCGCAGGGCCGTCGGGCGGCTTGCGGTGCCACCGCCCGGACTCCAGTGTCGAGCCGTAAGGCAGTTCGGCCAGCGTGCGCGCGCGTCGGGTTCCGATACGGTAGACCGTCAGGGTCAAACGACACCACCGTACTCGATCGCGTTCAGGATCTCGCGCACCTTGGTGCCGCCGTACTCGTTGGTCGCGGCCTGCATCGGCGACATGCCATCGAGCAACGGATGTGCCTTGGCCATCCAGACCGGGCCTTCGCCGCCGAACACCTCGGCCGCTTTCACCATCAGCGCCGACTGGCGCACGAACCGCTCGGTGACAGCGGTGTCCAGGGGCTCGTCCTTGCCCTTGCGCGACAAGGTCGACGGCGACAGGCCCAGGCCATCGTAGAAACCCCGCTTGGGAACCTTGGCCACGATCAGCCAGTCTTCGATGGCCTGGGTCTTCAGGCCCTGCACCGCCACCAGCGCCGCGATATCGAGGTCGAGCCTCGGTCCGGCCTCCGATGTCTTGAAGATCCTGGCGCGCGCGCTGGACGGCTTGCCGCCGACGGCGTTGTCGCTGACAAGCCGCGAAAACGCCGCTGCCAGCGACTGCGCGCAGGAGCCGTCCGCAGCACCAACGGATGTCTTGCGTGCGACCACGGCTTTGCGGGACGGGCCGGATCTGGTGAATGGAGTGGATACGTGTGCGGAAGCCATGGAGCCCAAGTTACCACATATTGCAGAAGCATGCTTTTAAAATTCCAAATGCAATATCCATGGGCAGGCTTTTCCTGTCACTTGCGCAGATCGAACGCCACGCTGCCCAGACAATCCCCATTCACCAGCACGTCCACGGCGTGGGTGCCCGCGTAGTGCACCCGCGTCGTGAAGTCGCGGATGCTCTGCCGGCGGGCCAGCGCCACGCGGGCGCCAGCGGCGAGCTCGATCGTCTTGAGCTTGAACACCTTGGCCGAGGTGCCGCCGGCCTTCTTGACGTAGTGCACGGCGTAGTCGACCACCAGCCGTTGTGGCTGCCTGGAAGTCGACGCGAGCACGAACGACAGCGTGAGTGATTCGCCCAGGCGCAGCACCGCGGGGGCCACGGACAGGTCGTGCAGCCGCACCTCGGCCTTGTGTCCCGCGCCGAGCAGCGCCAAGGCGCGGCGGTCGCCCTTCTTCACCAGCGTGCGCAGCGAATGCCGCACGATCCATGCGGTGTGCGGGTCGTCGCGCGGCCAGCGCTCCAGCAGGTCGAGCACCCAGGCGGGATGGTCCTTGGTGATGTCGTTCAGATGGTTGGCGACCGACTTGCGCACGTAGGGGCTAGGGTCAGCCTTCAGGTTCTCGAGGATCAGCAGCACCGGCGACGGGTCGTCCACCAGCGCACGGATGCGGAACGACCAGGGCAGGCGCGGCCGGCAACCTTCGCTGGCCAGGCGGCGCACGTGCGCGTCGGGGTCGCGCGACCATTTCTCCATCTGCTTCAGGCTGCGTTGCAGATCCTGCTGCAGGAACACGCGCACCGCGAACTCGGACGAGCCGAAGCGCGTGAAGAACTTCAACGCGTCCATCGCCGCCGCGAAGTGACCGGTGCCGTAGAGCGCCACGTAGTCGGGCAGCACCATCGTCACGAAGGCGTTGTCGAGCCGCGGTGCCAGCGCGCGCAGTACCACCAGCGCCTGGGCGAAGTCCTGCGGCAGCGTGGCGTGCAGGCTCTCGGCCACACGGCGCAGCCGCTGCATCAACGACAGGTCGTCATGCCCCTCGGCGCAGGCGGCCAGGAAGGCCCGGCTGTCGAACGCCGGGTACACGGCCGCCGTCTCGCGTGCGATGTGGCGCAGCCGCTCGGTGTTGAACAGGTGCTTGAGGGCGGCGCCGGGCGCGGTGTCGGAGGCTGCGTCGAGATGGGTCATCGCCCGGCATTCTGACCCACGGCGCTCGGACCGGCCGCTGTAGTTCCACGGCGGCGCCCGTCAATCCAGCCGGGCGGCCGATCAGTTCCGGCGCCGCGTTTTGGGCAGCCGGCCACGCCGCGCCTGCCGCCACTCGGCCCACGACGCGACGCCGCAGGCGCCGAAGAACACGATGCACAGCACACCCATCCAGCGATCCTTGCTGGTGTGGCTGCTCACCGCCACCCAGGCGCCGGCCAGCACGAAGAGCGCGCAGCCCAGCACCATCAGCGCCTGCAGCAACATCGACATCGTCGAGCTGACGGCGGGTGACACGTAAGGCTCGGCGGGTGCATCGGGCTCCAGCCGCTTTTGCAGCAGGTGCAGCGGCTCCGGATCCGCATCGTCGAGGCGAAAGGTCCGCGCTGCGGCATCGATCTCCACCTGCTGGCGCAGGCCGCTGCGGTGCATCAGGGGGATGACCACGGCGGACGGCCTCGGGAACCGCGGCGCATCGGTCGCGCCGTAGTTCAGCGCGTAACCCAGGACCCTGCCGCCCGGCATCGCGCGCACCTGCACCGTCTCCCACAGGCCCGAACGCTCGTCGTACTGGCGCTCTTCATCGACGCGCAGGCTGCCGTCCGGCGACAGCGTGGAGGTCAGGTCGCCGCCCTGCTCGGCCACCACGCAGCCCGCACCGCGCAGCCGCGCGAGGATCAGGTCGCGCTGAGCGTGCGCCCACATAGGCATCTTGTCGGCCCAGCGTTCGGCCGCCGGCACCAGCACATGCGGTGGCTCGGCCATCGTGCGGGTGTCGAACGGAATCAGCTGGCCTAGTTCGTCCTCGTAGACCATGGTGTCGGGCCAGGACGGCCGGATGTGAAAAGCCGCAGACGACATGCGGGCGACTCTATCCGGCGACGCGCAGCCAGGGCCAGCGCGCCCGGTAGTCCGCCGCCTTGCGCTGGAACATGCCGGGCATCGCGTGCCGCGGGTTGATGCGCAGCACGCCATCGCGCAGATCCTGCAGGCTGTCGGGCGCGTAGAGTTCGCCGCCGGCCACGTCGATGCCGACGCAGGTGCAGGCGACCAGGTAGCGGTCGATGCCCTCGCGGGCCGACGCCAGGCGCGGGTAGGGCGCGCCGAAACGCTGCGGGTACCACAGGTGCACCCGCGCCTGGTTGCGCACCTCGACCTGCACCCCCAGGTCGGCCACGGCCTGCTGCACACGGCGGATCACCACGTCTTCGGCCTCCCACGACAGATCGCGGTCGTCGAAATAGAACACGTCGTAGTCCTTCACCCCCTCGGCAGGCGGCCGGCCCGAGGCGATGTTCCAGGTGGCCTGGAACAGGCAGCCCGCGCACAGATGGCATTGCGGCAGGCCGAGCGCACGCAGCCGCAGCAGCAGTGCGGCATTGACCGGGTTGGCCATCGCATCGCCGATGAGCGCGGCCGCGTCGAAGGGCCGCGCCGATGCCGATGCCGATGCCGATGCCGATGGGGCGAGGGAGGCGGTGGCCATGGTTCAGTAGTGCGGCGGCAACTCGTCGCGCGGCACGCTGCCGGTACCCGCACCGGGCTCGGGCAGCTGCTGGCGCAACTGCGCGAGTTGCTGCCGCAGGCTGTCGATCTGTTGCTGCTGGCGGTAGACGGTCAGGTTCAACTCGTCGAGCAGGTCGTCGGTGTAGCTGGCCTTGATTTCCAGCGCATCCAGGCGCGCCGTGGTCCGGTCGTGAGATTCCATGCCCGCATTGGAACCCAAGTCCGCCGAACGGCACGCGGCGCCCTTGTCAATCGGGATGCGCTGGCTAGAATCCAAACCGCGTGGGGGGGTAGCTCAGCTGGGAGAGCGCCGCGTTCGCAATGCGGAGGTCGGGAGTTCGATCCTCCTCCTCTCCACCATCCACACATTCCAAGACGTCTCAGACAGTCCGAGACTGTCCAAAAATCCCTAGAGAATCAACGCTCTAGGGATTTTTTCTTGTCCCGGATCGTCCCAGGCAATTCCGACAGATCGGAGTTCACATTGCCGGAACTTCTGCGGGAACTAGAGAATGTGCAGGAACTGCGCTGCAGAGGTCCTCTATGGCTCACCACCTCATCTCATCGAACGCCACCATAAAGCCGAATGGCACTTACTTCGAACGGGGAGTCCCGGCCATTTGCGGTCTCTGATTCCTCACCCGACAAGCGGACGGCCACGTATGGTTGATGGCGCCGATAGTTAGTGATCTGGCGCGTTTTGCGAGTCTCGTTTCGACTTCCTCTACCTAGACTGCTCTTCATCGTCCTACCGCAACCGCAAACGGACGCAACCACTGAATGAGGAAGATCATGAGCACCATTCTTGTCACCGGCGCGTCGTCCGGTATGGGTAAGGAAACTGCCAAGCGCCTGCTGCGCGATGGACACACGGTCTACGTCGCTGCCCGTCGGGTAGAGCAGATGCAGGACCATCAGGCCATGGGCGCGATCGCGTTGAAGATGGACATCGCGCAGGAAGCCGACATCGTGGCTGCGGTCCAGGCCATCACTGCCGGTCACGGCGGCGTCGACGTGCTCATCAACAACGCCGGCTTCGCCATGTATGGCTCGGTGGAAGAAACCAGCATCGACGACGCGCGCTATCAGTTCGAGGTCAACCTCTTCGGCATGGCGCGCCTGACGCAACTGCTGCTGCCGGCGATGCGCAAGAAGGGGGCGGGCAAGATCATCAACCTGTCCTCGATGGGCGGCAAGATCTACTCTCCGCTCGGCGCCTGGTATCACGCGACGAAACATGCGGTCGAGGGCTGGAGCGACTGCCTTCGCATCGAGCTCGCGCCTTTCGGCATCGACGTGGTCATCATCGAACCCGGCATCATTGCGACCGAGTTCGGCAACGTGTTGCTCGACCCCATGTTGAAACGCTCCGGTCAGGGTCCGTACAAGGCGCTCGCCCAGGGCATGGCGAAGGGGACGCGTGACTCCTATGACCGGACTGGCGCGGCCTCGTCGCCCACGGTGGTGGCTGACGCCATCGTCAAGGCCATCGCGGCCAAGAAACCCCAGACGCGCTACGTCGTCGGCAAGTTGGCACGTCCGTTGATTCTGCTTCGCAGGCTTTTCGGCGATCGGGTTTTCGACAGGGCCATCCTGAGCCAGGTCGGCTGAGCGCTTTCGTGGAGAGAGGACATGACACAGGTCAAGACTTTTCCCGTGGAGGCCGGTTGGCGGACCTTGCTCAAGGATCTCGGCGTGAAGCCGGCCGACGTGATGCGACGCGCCGGATTGCCGGAGGATCTGCTGACGCGTCCGCAGGCCGGGCTAAGCACGGCCGACTACTTCAGCTTCTGGCGCAGCCTCGAGGCGGCGGTGGGCGACCCGCTGTTCCCGCTGCGACTGGTCGACGCGATCACGCCCGAGATCTTCTCGCCTCCGATCTTCGCAGCCCTGTGCAGCCCTAACCTGCGACTGGCCACAAAACGGCTGTCCCACTACAAGAGGCTGGTGGCGCCGATGGCGCTGGATGTGTCCGTCGACAAGCGCGGGAGCTTGACATTGAGCCCGCGTTGGCTGGACGCGCGGGCAGCGCCTCCACTGGCCGTGCTGGCGAGTGAACTGGCTTTCTTCGTCCGCCTGGTGCAACTGGCCACGCGAGAGCCCATCCGTGCGGTCCAGGTAACCATGCCCACGCTTCCCGATCCGCTGCCACCGTACGAACACTATTTCGGCACGGCGATTCGCAAAGGCAAGACGCCCAGCATCAGCTTCTCGGCGTCAGACGCCGAACTGCCCTTCCTGACCGCCAATGACGCGATCTGGCAGGTGTTCGAGCCCGATCTGCGCCGACGCCTGACGGAGCTGGACGAGACTGCCTCCACCAGCGAACGCGTGCGCGCGCAGCTTCTGGAGTCGCTCCCCAGTGGCCAGGCGTCCATGGAAGCCATTGCCGGTCGCCTGGCGATGAGCAAGCGGACGCTGCAACGTCGACTCGGCGAAGACGGCGTGACATTCCAGTCGCTGGTCAATCAGACGCGCGAGGCATTGGCACGCCACTACCTGTCGCAAACCTCACTGTCGAACGGCGAGATTTCGTTCCTTCTCGGGTTCGAGGATCCGAACTCGTTCTTCAGGGCCTTCCACGACTGGACAGGCGTCACGCCCGATGGGCTGCGATATGGAACAGCACATTGACTCGCTGACCGTTGCGCTTAGAAAACCACGCCAAGCACCGAACGTCCAACCGGCAACCAACAAGGAAGCTATACATGTCCAATCATCTGACCGTCATCGCTCGCCTGACCGCCAAGCCCGATCAAGCAGATGCGCTTGGCGAGAATCTGCGGCAACTCATCGCTCCGACCCTGCGGGAGTCGGGCGCGCTCGGCTACACCTTGCATCGCGACAACGATGATCCCGCCGTCTGGATCCTTTACGAGACGTGGGCATCGCGCGCTGACCTTGATGCGCATTTCCAGCAACCCTACACGCAGGCGTTGTTCGTCCGCGCTCCGGAGCTCCTCGCAAAGGAGGTCGACATGACATTCGCTACCGTGGTCAGCACCTAGTTTCGGGCCCTGCACAGTTGCCTGCCAGGCTTCGGCCGGGACAGCGCGACGACGCACGGACGAACGACTGAGATGAAACCACCCCGTTTGGCCGGGCTCACTTCGTGTAGCCCGACCTATCCCCCTCAAGGGGCGCACCCAGCGGCCGGGCCAAGCCCGTTCCGCGGGTGCACTGGCATGGCCTGCTCCGCGGCCTTCGGCATTGCGCTGGCGAGCACCGTTTCATGCGATGCGGGTGGCGCGCAGCGCAATGGAAAACTGATATGTACAACAGCGAAGGTCTGCAACGGGTCGGCAGTTCCAGTTCGGTCGCTCGACCTGCGGACATACGGCCTGCCTCCGATGCCGACCAGCGCGGCAAGACCTTGGGCGACCGCTTTGGCGAATGCGCCGCTTCGAACGGCCGTCGGGAAACGTCGGCAGTACCTTGAAACCGGCCGTTGGCGACTCCCTTTCTTAAGACTTCAATGACCGGAAGTGGTCGACACTGGGTCTTGCGGCCTCGCTCTTAGCCCGCCCTTACCAATTGACCAGCGTCGGCAGTCGCCGCGCGGACTTGGCCAAGAAATACCTGTCGCAGCGGCGGACAATCGAACGCAGGATCAATGTACGCACCGATCGGACTGCAGGAACTTTTGCAGGAACTCTATAGGGAAGAACTCAAAGGAATGAGGCCAGGCGCAGCATGCGGACTGTTTTCGATCCTCCTCCTCCTCCCACCACCGGTTTCCCGACGGCAGATGTCGGCCGCCAGCAGCAGCACAACGACCGCAACTACCGGACAAATGCCGGCAGCTTGGGATCGAACTTCCACCCCGGCATCAGCCCTTGCATCGCAAACGCATCGTCCCGTGCGCCGAGTCCGTGCAGCTTGTAGAGTTGATGGGCCTTTTCGAGTTCGCCCATGTCCAGTTCGATACCGAGTCCTGGCCGGTCCGGCACGCGGATATAGCCGTCGACGATGCGCAACGGCTCTTGGGTCAGCCGCTGGCCGTCCTGCCAGATCCAGTGGGTATCGATGGCCGTCACCTTGCCGGGTGCCGCAGCGCCGACGTGCGTGAACATCGCCAGCGAGATGTCGAAGTGGTTGTTGGAGTGCGATCCCCAGGTCAGGCCCCAGTCCCGGCAGGTCTGCGCCACGCGGACCGAGCCGGCCATGGTCCAGAAGTGAGGGTCCGCCAGCGGAATGTCCACCGATTGCAGCGACAGCGCGTGGGTCAGCTGGCGCCAGTCGGTGGCGATCATGTTGGTGGCCGTCGGCAGGCCGGTCGCGCGGCGGAACTCGGCCATCACTTCGCGGCCGGAGAACCCCTCTTCCGCGCCGCACGGGTCTTCGGCATAGGCCACCACGCCACGCATGTCGCGCATCAGGCGCACGGCATCTTTCAACAGCCAGCCGCCGTTGGGGTCCAGCGTGATGCGCGCCTCGGGGAAGTGCGCGTGCAGGGCTTCGATGGCCTCGACCTCTTCCTCCCCGCGCAGCACACCGCCCTTCAACTTGAAATCGTTGAACCCGTAGCGGGCCTTCGCGGCGATGGCCAGGCGGACGATCGCCTCGGGTGTCATCGCCTGCTCATGGCGCAGCCGTGTCCAATCGTCTTCGGCATCTTTGCCGACGGCGTACGGTAGATCGGTCGCCCGCTTGTCGCCGACGTAGAAGAGGTACCCGAGAACCTGGACCGCCGCCCTTTGCTGACCTTCCCCGAGCAAAGCGGCCACCGGCACGCCGAGGTGCTGGCCCAGCAGATCGAGCAGCGCCGATTCGATGGCCGTGACGGCGTGGATGGTGGTGCGCAGATCGAAGGTCTGCAGTCCTCGCCCTCCGGCATCGCGGTCGGCGAATGCGCGCTGCACCTGCTGCAGCACGCGCTGCCGGTCGCCAAGCGTCTGGCCGCAGACCAGGGGGCTCGCATCTTCGAGCGTCTGCCGGATGGGTTCGCCGCCGGGGACTTCACCCACACCCACGTGGCCTGCGCTGTCGGTCAGGATCAGCACGTTGCGTGTGAAGAAAGGGCCGTGCGCGCCGCTCAGGTTGAGCAGCATGCTGTCGCGGCCCGCAACGGGGACGACGCGCAGGGAGGTGATGCGGGGAGTGGAGGAGGTCGTCATGTCAACGCGTTGTTGGGGAAAATTTCTGGCGCCGCGAGCGGGCGCATGGGGCAAGAAAAAGCCCTCGCCAGTTGCTTGACAAGGGCTTGCCGTCCAGCTGTGGGGCACAGGAACGAGAGCAGCTCGCGCGGCTCTCCAACCGGGACCTTGCAGGTCAATGCCTGCGCGATCTCAATACGTCAGTCCGTGCCCGAAGGGATACAGCGTGTCTGCCGTGTCGTAGCCCGGTGCATCCGAAGCCTGGGTTTCGACAGCCGCCGCCTTGTTGGCCAATGCGAACGGCAGCTTGCCCTGCGGCTTGAACTTGCCCGTGAGCACGTCCATCAGTGCGTTGTCGCTGACGCCGTAGTTCGCGATGATCGCGTTCGCGTTCTTCACGCCGCTGGCATCGTCCATCACATACGGCTGCCGGAAGTACACGCTGAGCACGACCTTCTTGCCGATCGCTGCGGCTTCCGACATCGTGCTCTTGATGTCAGCGAGACTGGGCGAGATCACCCACGACTTGGCGGTCGACATGCGGGTGAAATCCAGGAAGTTGACTTCCCACGGGTAGGCCCCGCCGAAGGACAGGCCGTTGTCGATGCCGGCGGCGTCGTCGGCTCCCCAGGTCTTGCCGGTGCGGGGGTTGATGAACGCCGGGTTCGCGCCGGTTGCCGCATCATTGCTGCGGTAGGCACTGCCGTTGTTCGTGACCTCGACCCGGATGAGCACGTAGTCGGTGTTGGCCGGCACACTCGGCCTGGTGTTGCCGTTCGCCGTCGTGCGGTCACCCGCGACGACGGTGTACCCCCCATAGGCCGCATCCGCCAGAACCGTGGGATTGAGGTTGATCGTGTAGAGGCGAACGGGGGCGGCTGCAGTCGGCGCGCGCAGCGGCAGCGAACCATCGTTCTTCAGCAGGGTGAGCGACTTGCGCTGCGCGTCCAGCGCCTTGGCCCTGAACTCCTCTTTTCCGACGATGCCATTGGCCTGGCTCGCATCCACATAGGGATTCTCGAACAGGCCGAGCTGGAACTGTTCGCGCAGCAACGCCTTGGCCGCCTGGTCCAGCCTCGCCGAAGACACCAGGCCTGCATTGACGACATCGACGATCGTCTGTTTCGAGTTGAAGCCCGACAGGACGTCGATGCCAGCGTTGAGCGCAGCGGCGATGCGCTCGTTGTTGGTCTTGGTCTCCAGGCCCCAGGCCCGCTGCGTGATGATGCCGGTGTCGGAGTTCACGTAGCCCTTGAACCCCAGTTTGTCCCGCAGGACCTGGGTAACGGCCTTGGCACTGAAGGCGAAGCCGATCTGGTCGAACGTGATGCCTTCATAGGTCAGGCCCGTCGGCACGCTGTAGTAGGGCATAACGGCCGACACGCCCGCATCGATCGCGGCCTTGAACGGCTTGAGGTGATCGGCGAACCGCCCCGCCGGATAGGCTGCATTCTTGCCGAAGGTGTAGTGCGCATCGAGTCCGTCCTGCGCCGGCCCACCACCCGGAAAATGCTTCATCGTCATCGCGATCTTTGTCGTCGGCGTGACCGGGCCGCCCTGCATGCCCTTGACCAGGGCCGTCTGGATCGACGCGCCGAGGTCGGCGTCTTCGGTGAAGGTCTCGTGCACGCGGAACCAGCGCGGTTCGGTCGACAGGTCGGCCATGTAGGCGTAGGAGCCGCGCAGGCCGATCGCATTCCACTCGCTGCCGATGGTCTGGCCGAAGTCCGTGACCAGGGCCATGTCGCGTGTCGCGGCCAGGCCGGACTCCTTCGGCCATTCGGAGAAGGAACCCGAGGGCTCGTTGATGCCTTGCCGGGCACTGCGGTCGTAGTGGTTGCGCGCATTCGACTTGAAGATGACCGGAATGCCCAAACGCGTGGTCTCGGCCATCGCCTGCACGGCATTGGTGAACTCAGCCGCCTGCTGCGGGGACACGGCCGTCGAGCTGTTCAGCTGCACGCCATTGCGGAAGATGAACCGCGTCATCTTCTCCGTGTTGATGAAGCGGTCGGCATTGGTGTTGGCGACGGTCTGCGGGGGCACCGGCGCGTTGAGGGTGTCGATCAAGGTCATGCCGGCTTTTTCCTCCAGCGTCATCTTCGACACCAGATCGTCGACGCGCTGGTCGACGGACAGGCGCCAGTCTTCGTACTTGTCGAGCTGGCCATTGCCATTGGCATCGCGGAACTGCTTGCCGTCGATCGTCAGCACCGCCTTGGACTTGACCGCGATCGCAGGCTGCCGAACCTCGTCGTCGCCATCGCCGCAACCCACGAGCGCCACGGCGGCCACCGCCACGCTGCAGGCCGCGGCCATCACTGATTTTGCATCTGAAGAATAACGTTTAACTGGATCTACCATGTTGCCCCCAAGGTTCTGTATGTCTCGAATACTTCCGAATTTCCGGCTCTTTTCCTTGATCTGATCAGATTTAGGAAAACGTTTACCTGACATCGAAATAAAAAACGGCAATGCCGCTACCCCGAACTTTGACCAGTCCGGCCCGATCCGTCAATCAGCTTCCTCTCGGGGTTTCCCCTGATCGTTTCGCGGACGTTGATTCGCGGACGACCAGGCTCGGTTGCAGGACGTCGTCCTTGAAGCCAATGGGCTCGTCGGTTCCGGCAATCACCGACATCAGCCTGCGCATTGCGAGTTCGCCGATCTTCTCGCTCATCATGTCGACGCTTGTGAGCCCCGGAAACGCATACTGCCCATAGAGCACGTTGTCGAAGCCGGCGATCGACACCTGGTCGGGCACCTTGATGCCCAGCACGCGGGCCTGTGCCAGTACGCCAAGCGCCAGCAGATCATTGAAGGCGACGACCGCGTCGGGAGCCTGCTCTCCCAGCAGGATGGACGATGCCAGCCGCGCGCCTTCTTCGCTGGACGGCAACACGGCGTCGTGCAGCGTCATCGTCGCGCCTGAGCCCTCAAGAGCGTCCCGCAGACCACGCCAACGCTCCGAGCTCCAACGCGCACCGGAGAAACCCAGATAGCTGACGTGCCGGTGTCCGAGTTCACGCAGGTGCCGGCCCAGCATGAAGGCCGAGAGGTAGTTGTCGCAGCACACGCTATGGCAAGCCGGATGTGGAGATGGCCCCCCGTAGAAGACGACCGGCGTGTCGGCGGCCATCAACGTATCGATGACCGGCTGCGGCAATCGGGAGCTGACGATCAGCCCGTCGACCCGCCGACACAGGGATTGCACGACACCAAGCTCGGGTGCGCGACTTTCCGCGGCATCGGCAAAGACCAGGTTCAGGCCAGCTTCGGTTGCCACCCTCGACGCCCCCTTCACCATGCTCGTGAAATGCGGGTTACGGATGTCGAGAATGATGATGCCGACGTTGCCGGTCATCCCGGTGATCATGCCGCGCGCCATCGGATTGGAGCTGTAGCCGAGGTCGCGAATGGCGCGGCCGATCCTGTCCTCCACCTCGCGCGAGAACCGTTGCCCGCCGTTGACGAACTTGGAGACCGTCGCGGTCGAGACCGCGGCAGTGCTGGCCACATCACGGATCGTGACCGCACGCCGACGCCCGCGCGACGGGCGCGTCGGTCCGTCGGGGCCGGAGGGAGGAAGTCGATCTGCGAGCGTCATGGTTCGAGTTGAAGGGAAGCAGGATGCCACATTGGCGGGCACGGCCACCATCTCGGTGCTTGCCGGCATGCCGAGCGCACAGCCGCAACGCTACCACGTGGGCGTGTCGTTCCCGCCGGCGGTCATCCAGGCGATCCTGAAGGCGGAGGAGGTTCCCGCCGGCGGCTTCACGGCCATCGTCGCTGCGAATCTGCGTGTGATGAGGCGCAGCCGCGACCCGGAAGCCGGTGGAGTGGTATTCACCGACATCGCGGCGCCCGGCACGATGAACGGCCTGGACCTGCGGGCCTGGTGCCGCCAGCATCGGCCGGGCATGGCGGTGGTGGTGGCGACCAGCTACTACGAGCAGACCGGCGACCTGCCGCAGGAAGTGGTGCGCAAGCCCTACTTGGTCGACGACGTGGTGCGCCACCTGCAGCGCGCCTGCGAACGGCCCGAGCAGCGCCGGCCTGACACCGAGGGCGCGATGGGCCGCCTTGCCCGTGCCGCCTACTCCAGGTTCCAGCGGGCCTTGACCTTGCTCAAGGCGGCCTCGATCTGGGCGGCGAACTCGTGGCTCGGCGGCGTCTGGATCGTCCAATTGCAACCGCTCGCGTCGGGCTTGTCGAGTTTCGTTGGCAGCGGCAGCACGATGCTTGGGTCCGCATAACCGGCGAACTGGCGACGCAGCGCCCCATCGAGTTCGAGCCAGATGGTTTCGGCGGAGGTCCGTTCGCGTGCCACACGGTGATTCTGGCGCATTGGCGTTACGTTTGGTGACCTTTTTAAAGCGCAACGTGATGGCCACGGTGCGTTCCGGTGGCAGGCCGGTCTACACCACACCGACACGGCACACCTCAGGCGGCGAGCAAGGCGTCGACGGCAGATCGCTGCGGCATGGCCTGCGCGGCTCCCTGCACGGTGGTCGAGAGCGCCGCGGCGGCGTTCGCGAACACGGCCGCGGCCACCAGCGGCCGGCCCTCGGCCAGTGCCAGCATCAGCGCGCCGTTGAAGGCATCGCCGGCACCGACGGTGTCGACGGTGGCCACGGCGAACGGCGCCACCGGCACCGGCGGCTGCCCGCGCTCGAACACCCAGGCGCCGCGCGCGCCATCGGTCATGACCACCGCGCCACAACCCCGCGCCAGCAGCATCGCGCCGAGTTCGGGCAGGGTGGCGGGCGCACCGTCGGCGATGCCGCAGAGCTGGCGCGCCTCCAGCGCGTTCGGCGTCAGCACGCCGACCAGCGGCCACCAATGGTCTTGCAGCGGGCGTGCCGGCGCCGGGTTCAGCACGGCCACGGCGCCGTGCTGCTGCGCCAGGTGCAGCGCCGCGTTGATCGCTTCGTCCTGGATCTCCATCGGCATGCCGACCACGCGGGCCTGCACGAAGGCGGCCTCGGCGGCAGCCACATCGCCCGCGCCAAGCCGCCAGCCGGCACCGCGGAACACGCTGATGCAGTTCTCCCCACCCTCGGCTACGAGGATCTGGGCCACGGCGTTGGCTTCGCCCGCTGCGGTGCTGCAGTGCGTGGTGTCGATGCCCTCGGCCTGCCAGAACGGCGGCCCGCTGCGGCCGTTGGCGTCGTCGCCGAAGCGGGCCACCAGACGCACCGCGCCGCCAAGACGGGCGGCCGCCACGGCGGCGTTGCAACCCTTGCCGCCGGGACCGCTGGTGAAGCTGGTGGCCAGCAGGGTTTCGCCGGGGGCGGGCAGGTGCGGCACCCGCATCGTCAGGTCCACGTTCCAGCAGGCCACGCAGACGATGCGGGCGGGCGAGGGAGATGTGGCGCGCGCCGGCTGCATCTTCAGATGCGCGCTTGCGTGGCCGCGTCGAACACGTGGACGAGGTCGGGCGCGATCGCCAGCGAGATCGCATCGCCGGGCTTCACCAGCAGCCGGTCGTGCACCAGCGCCTGGATCGGCTGGCCACCGGCTTCGCAGGCCAGCAGCGTGTCGGCGCCGGAGAACTCGACCACCTTCACCTCGCAGGGAATGCCGGGTGTGCCCGCAGCCTGCACCCGCAGGTGCTCGGGTCGCAGGCCCAGCACCACGCGGCGCTCGCCCAGGCCGGCATGGCGATCGGACAGGCGCAGCGCACCGCCCGCGTCGCAAGTGGCATCGGCGCCGCGCGCCAGGGCCGGCACCAGGTTCATCGCCGGCGAGCCGATGAAGGTCGCGACGAAGGTATTGCACGGCGCGTCGTACAACGCGACCGGCGTGCCGACCTGCTCGACCCTGCCGTCGCGCAGCACGACGATGCGGTCGGCCATCGTCATCGCCTCGACCTGGTCGTGCGTGACGTAGACCGAGGTCGTGCCCAGGCGCTGGTGCAGCGCCCGGATCTCGGTACGCATCTGCACACGCAGCTTGGCGTCGAGGTTGGACAAGGGTTCGTCGAACAGGAAGACCTGCGGGTCGCGCACCATCGCGCGCCCCATCGCCACGCGCTGGCGCTGGCCGCCCGACAGCTGGCGCGGCAGGCGGTCGAGCAATTGGTCGAGACCCAGCATCCTGGCCGCCGCGCCGACCTTGGACGCAATGGTGCCGGGCGCCGTGCCGGCGATCATGAGCCCGAAGCCCATGTTGGCCTGCACCGTCATGTGCGGGTACAGCGCGTAGGTCTGGAACACCATCGATACCGCGCGCTCCTTCGGCGGCAGGTCGTTGACCACGCGTTCGCCAATGCGGATGGTGCCGGCGCTCGGCGCGTCGAGCCCCGCGATCATGCGCAGCAGCGTCGACTTGCCGCAGCCGCTGGGGCCGACGAACACCGCGAACTCGCCATTGCCGATGGCGATGTCCACGCCCTTGATCACGCGCGTGTCGCCGAAGGATTTTTCGATTGCCGAGAGAGTGACGGATGCCATGTCGGTGAAGAGCGTTCGTTACGGATGCAGATGCACCGAAGGCCGCGGAGCAGGCCATGCCAGCAGACGCCGCGGAACGGGCTTCGCCCGGCCGCTGGCGGCGCCCCTTGAGGGGGATGGAATGGCGACACGCAGTGCGCCATGCAAACGGGGTGGTTTCATCTCAGCCACCTTTGACGCCGCCGGCGGTCAGGCCGCCGACGATTTCTTTCTGGATGAGGAGCGTCAGCACCAATACCGGCAACGTGACCAGCAATGCCGCCGCCGCCAACGGCCCCCAGGCGATCTGCTCGAAGGTCAGCACGTTGTAGACCGCGACCGGCAGCGTGCGTGTCTCGCGGCCCGCCAGCACCGCGCCGAAGATGAAGTTGTTCCACGAGAAGATGAAGGCCAGGATCGCCGCCACGGTGATGCCGGGCCGGGCCAGCGGCAGCGCGATGTGGCGAAAGCGCTGCCAGGGCGAACAGCCGTCGACCACCGCCGCCTCTTCCAGTTCGTGCGGCAGCGTTTCGAAGTAGCCCGCGACGATGTAGACCATGATCGGCACCGTGATCACCAGGTGCGTGATGACCACCGGCGCCAGCGTGCCGGTGAGCCCGAGCGCCTGGAACAACGTGAACAGCGGAATCAGGAAGCTGATGGCCGGCGTCATGCGCGCGATCAGGATCGTCATCAGCAGCTTGCGCGCCTTCAGGCGGGCGATGCCGTAGCCGGCCGGCACACCGATAGCCAGCGCGATCAGCGTGGCAAGACCGGACACGACGATGCTGTTCCATAAATAGAGAAAGAACGGCCCGCTGTCGAACACCTTGCGGAAGTTGGCCAGCGTCGGCGGGCTGGGCACGAACACCGGCGGGTAGGCCAGGTTGTCGACATCGTTCTTGAAGGCCAGCGACAGCATCCACAGGAAGAAGCCGATGGCGGGCGAGACCAGCAGGAAGACGCAGACCGCCAGCACCACGCGGTCGAGCAGCTTATTCATAGTATTTGGAGCGCTCGCGCAGCCAGAACAGCAGCATGCTCAGGGCCACCACGAGCACGAAGAACACCACCACCACCGACGATGCCTTGCCGATCTGGTAGAACGAGAACGCCTGCAGGTAGAGGTAGAGGTTGATGGTCTCCGACGACGTGCCGGGCCCGCCCTGCGTGATCACGTAGATCGTGTCGAAGGTCTTCAGCGCATCGATCAGCCGCACGACGGCCGCCACCAGGATGAACGGCATCAGCAGCGGCAGGGTCACGTGGCGAAAGGTCTGCCAGCGCGACGCGCCCTCCATGTAGGCGGCCTCGAACGGATCGGCCGGCAGCGAGGCCAGGCCGCCCAGCACGATCAGCATCACCAGCGGCGTCCACTGCCAGATGTCGACCAGCACCAGGCACGGGATGGCCAGGCGTGGCGAATAGACCCATTCGCTGGGCGGGATGCCGACCAGCGACAGCAGGTAGTTCAGCACGCCCTGCTGCGGGTGGAACATCATCACCCACACCAGCGCGATGGCGACCGGCGTGGCCATCATCGGCAGCACGAATACGCCGCGCCAGAAGCCGCGCCAGGCGAACTTCTGGTGGAACACCAGCGCCGCGAAGGTGCCCAGCACCAGCGGGCCGACCACCGCCAGCGCGGTGAACACCAGCGTGTGCAGGATCGACACCAGAAAGCGCGTGTTGGTCGCCAGCTCGATGTAGTTGTCAAAGCCTGCGAACTTGGCCTTGGAACCGATCTTCCAGTCGAACAGGCTCATCCACAACGTGAACATCCACGGGAACACGATGACCGCAACGATCACCAGCACCGCGGGAAGAATGAACCAGAGGAACGGAGAGACGCGGCGCAAGGAGTTCTCGGCCTCAGGTTTCAGACTTGGCGAGCACCGGGGCGAATTCGGCCGTGGCCTTCTTCAGCTCGGCCGCCACATCGCCGCCGGTCAGCATGTTGTTCAGCGCGATGCCGAACACATCGCGGAACTCGGTCACCGGCTCGATGATGGGCAAGCCCGGCCGCGCGATGCGCAAGGACCCGGCCACCGCGGTCAGCCACTCAGCCGGCACCTTGAGGTTGGCCAGCGCCTCCTTGTCCGAGTAGGCCGACAGCCGCACCGGCGCGCCCGAGCCGGTGGCCAGCATGCGCGCCTGCATCTGCTTGTTGGTGGCCCACATGATGTAGTAGAAGGCTGGGCCCTTCTTCGTGGAGTACGAAGACACGCCGATGCCATCGCCGAAGGTGGCCGACACCTGCGTCTTGGGGCCGGCCGGCATCACGCCGTAGCCGACCTTGCCGACGATCTTCGACTTGGTTGGGTCTTCCAGCGGTGGCGCGAAACCCGAGCCGTCGATCCACATCGCGGCCTTGCCCTGCAGGAACAGGCTCTGCGATTCGTTCCAGTTGTAGCCGGCGATGCCGGCCGGGCCGGTGGTCTTCAGCAGGTCGCGGTACAGCGTGGCCGAAGCGACGGCCTCGGGTGTCTCGGTCGCGAGCTTGCCCGCCGCGTCGAAGAACTGGCCGCCCCAGCCGAGGAAGAAGCCGGTCCACAGCGGCACGTTGGCGTTCTTCAGGCCGCGGCCGACGAAGCCGGCCACGCCGTTGGCCGGGTCGTGCAGCTTCTTCGCGGCCTCGAGAATCTCGGCATAGGTCTTGGGATAGGCCACGCCCTTGGCGGCGAACAGTTCCTTGTTCCAGTACAGCACCCAGGGGTCAAGGTTCAGCGGCAGGCTGTCGATACGGCCATCGGCCTGCGTCGCGTAGAACATGCCGCCGGCCGAATAGTCCTTCTGGTCGAAGTCGGCTGGCACGGCGTTGGCGAACATCGGGCGCAGGTCTTCCATCCACTTGCCCTTGGCGAACTGGCGCTTCTGCACGTGGTAGCTGAGGTGGATCACGTCGAAGCTGGTCTTGCCCGAGTTGAACTCGATCACCGACTTCTGCCGCGACTGCTGCTCGGGGATCTGCTCGGCGCCGACCTTGATGCCGGTCAGGTCCTCGAACTCCTTCTGGTGCTTCTGCAGCAGCTCGCCGCGCGGGCTCTTGATCAGATGGACCTCGATGCTCTGGCCGCTGTAGCGCTTCCAGTCGAAGGCGGGCTGGGCAAAGGCGCCCGGAACGGCGCTCAGCGCGGTGGCGCCGGCAGCGGCCTGCAGGATGTCGCGGCGTTTGATGGATGGGTGCATGGATGTCTCCTCGGTGTGATGGCGTGCGGCTTCAGAGCGTCTCGAAGCGTTGGCCGAGCGCACGATACGCCTCGCGTACCGCCTGCGCCTCGGTGTTATCCAGAGGGCTGAGGGGCGCGCGCACGTGCAGCCAGCCGTCGTCGCCGGTCTGCTCGGCCAGCGCCGTCTTGTAGGCGCTGACGAAGGGCATGTTGGGTTTGATGCTCAGCAGCCGAAGCAGGCCTTCCATCAGGCGCTGGTCGTCGGCCGAGACCTCGCCGGGCGCGTCGATCACGCGGCGCATCAGGCGTGGCGCCAGGTTGGCCAGCCCGTTGACCGATCCGGCACCGCCGGCAAGCATCACCGGGGCCACGTCGAGTTCGGCGCCGACCAGGATGGACAGCGACGGAAACGCCTTGGCCAGGGCCAGGGAATGCGGCCGGTCGCCGGTGCTGTCCTTCACGCCGACCACGACGCCGGGATGGCGCGCGGCCAGCGTCGAGATCGCGTCGTGTGTGAACGCGACGTTGCTGAGCGACGGGAACTGGTAGAGCAGCAGCATGAGACTGTCGCTGCCGATGCCGCGGACCACCTGGTCCACCGAGGCCACCACACCGGCATCGCGCGGCTGGTTGAAATAGAAGGATGGCATGAAGAGCTGGCGCACGCAGCCGCGCGCGATGGCATGGCGGCCGAGCTCGACCGCATCGCCCAGCGCACAGGCCGTGGTGCAGACGATCACCTGGTCGGGCCGCACGCCATCGGCCAGCGTGGCCTCGAGCATGGCCTTGCGTTCGCCGACCGTCAGCGCCGGGCCCTCGCCGGTGGTGCCAAACAGGGTCACGCCGTCGCTGCCGGCCGCCAGCATGCGGCGCACCTGGGCCAGGGCGCGTGGGGTGTCGACGCCGCCCTGCGCGTCGAACGGCGTGGCAACGGCAGGCCAAAGGCCTTCGATGGGATGGGTCACCGGTGTCTCCTCTTGGTTGAATGCGGTGGTGGCGTCACGCGGGCCGACGCGGCGGGCTCGGGCGCGGCGGCGTCTTGCGGTGCGTTCAGCACGCGGCTGCGGGCACTGTCCATGTGGGCGTCGAGCAGCTGCATCGCCTGGCCCGCGTCACGCCGCTGCAGCGCGGCGATGAAACGCAGGTGTTCCTCCATCGCCGGGATCAGCCGCGCCGGCGTGATGACACTCTGCTCGAGCTTGATCAGGCGCACGCGCAGGCTGTTGACGCGGTAGATCTCGGAGAGGATCTCGTTGCCCATCGCATCGACCATGCGGTCGTGCAGGCCCCAGTCGACCGCCTGCGCGTCGTCGAGCAGCGCCGCATCGGGCCGCGCCGCGCTGGCACGCTGCAGGATGTCGCGGTGGCTCGCCTCGATGGCGTCGAGTTCGGCCGCGCCCACGCTGGCGGCGAAATGCTGCACGGCTTCGCGCTCGACCATCGCGCGCAGCTGGAAGGCGTTGCGGATCAGCTTCAGGTCGACATGCGCGATCTGCAGGCCACGCTGGGGAACGGTCTTGACCAGGCCGCCGGCCTCGAGCCGGGGGATCATCTCGCGCACGGCGCCGAGCGGCATGTCGAGCAGCGTCATCAGTTCGCGCTGCGAGACGAACTGGCCGGGGCGGATACGCCCGGTCAGGATCTGCTGCGTGAAGCCCTGGTACGCGCGGGCGCGCTGGCTGGTGGCCGGCGCCGCAGCGGGCACGGTGCCGGCTGCACGATCGGCAACGCGATCGGCAACGCGGTCGGCAGCGCGACCGGCCACGCCCGGCACGGCGGTGCGGCGTCGGGCGGAGGTCTGCGGAGCTGACATGTCAGTCAGCGTATCAGTGGGCGGTCAATGCTGTCTATCAGGGTTGTTGCGGGGTCCGGCTGCGCCGGTGAACGGCATCCCCTGCCCTAGGATGGCGGGCATGACAGGCACGGTGACCGTTCGATGATCGATGCGCATTTCCACATCTGGCAGCTGGCCCGCGCCGACTACGGCTGGCTGACGCCTGCGCTGGCGCCGATCTACCGCGACGTGGGTCTGGACGATTGGCGCGCGGTCAGCCGGCCATGCGGCGTGCGTGCCGGCATCGTCGTGCAGGCAGCGCCGACCGAGGCCGAGACCGTGTTCTTGCTTGACCAGGCCGCGCGTGCCGGCGACGTGCTGGGCGTGGTCGGCTGGGTCGACCTGCTGGCGGCCGATGCGCCGCAACGCATCGCCACGCTGGCGCGCCAGCCCAAGCTCAAGGGCCTGCGGCCGATGCTGCAGGACATCGCCGATCCCGACTGGATCCTGCAGCCGGCGCTCGATGCCGCGCTGCGCCAGATGGTGGCAAGCCAGCTCTGCTTCGACGCGCTGGTGAAGCCCGTGCACCTGCCGCGCATCGCGGTGCTGGCGCAGCGCTACCCCGGCCTGCGCATCGTGATCGACCACGGCGCCAAACCCGACATCGCGCAGGGGCAGTGGCGGGACTGGGCCGAGGGGCTGCAACGGCTGGCCCTGCACACCACCGCTTTCTGCAAGCTGTCGGGGCTGTGGAACGAGGCCGGACCCGGTGCCGCGCCCGACACGCTGGCACGCCATGCGCGCTGGATCCTCGACTGTTTCGGGCCCGATCGCACGCTGTGGAGCAGCGACTGGCCGGTGCTGGAACTTGCCGGCGACTACGCCCGCTGGCACGCCGCCGCCGTGGCGCTGGTGCCGGCGCACGCGCGGCAAGCAGTGTTCGAACGCACGGCGCGCACCGCCTACCGTCTGTAGGCACGACGGCGCCGCAGGGGTCTTTGGCGTGTCGTGATAATGGCAGCTGGCCTTCTGTTTCCGCTGTTCGAGGAGCCCCCGATGAATGCTCGTGTACCCCCTTCCGTGCTGGATGCCGCGGCAGCCCGCCTTCATGTCGACCGCAGCTGGGACGACGACATCGTCCGCCAGCTGACCGACTACATCGCCATCCCGGCCAAGTCGCCGTCGTTCGACAAGGAATGGGCGGCCCATGGCTACCTCGAGACGGTGCTGCGCAATGCCGCGGCCTGGGTCGAGGCCCAGAAGGTCGAAGGCCTGAAGCTCGAGATCGTGCGCATCGCCGGCCGCACGCCGGTGCTGTTCTTCGAAGTGCCGGCGTCACAGACGTCGAACACGCAGACCGTGCTGATGTACGGGCATCTGGACAAGCAGCCCGAGTTCACCGGCTGGCGCAACGATCTGGGCCCGTGGACACCGAAGTACGAAGACGGCAAGCTGTACGGCCGCGGTGGCGCGGACGACGGTTATGCGGTCTACGCCAGCATCGCCGCGGTGCAGGCCCTGAAGGCACAGAAGCTGCCGCACCCGCGCATCGTGGGCCTGATCGAGACCTGCGAGGAAAGCGGCTCGTACGACCTGCTGCCGTATGTCGACGCCTTGCGCCCGCGCCTGGGCGAGGTCGCCCTGGTCGTCTGCCTGGACTCCGGCGCCGGCAACTACGAACAGCTGTGGATGACCAGCAGCCTGCGCGGCATGGCCAGCGGCATCCTGAAGGTCGAGATCCTGACCGAAGGCGTGCACTCGGGCGACGCCAGCGGCCTGGTGCCATCGAGTTTCCGCATCATGCGCCAGGTGCTCGACCGCCTGGAAGACAGCGCCACCGGCCGCTTGCTGCCGGCCAGCTTCCACTGCGAGGTGCCGGCCGACCGGCTGGTGCAGGCCAAGGCCACGGCGGCCATCCTCGGTGACGAGATCTACAAGCGTTTTCCGTGGGCGCACTACGACTGCGATGGTTCCACCACCTTCGCCCTGCCCACCACGACCGACCCGGTGCAGGCCCTGCTGAACCGCACCTGGACGCCGACGCTGAGCGTCACCGGTGCCGATGGGTTCCCGGAGATGAAGAACGCCGGCAACGTGCTGCGGCCCTACACCGCGTTCAAGCTGTCGCTGCGCCTGCCCCCGCTGGTCGACGCGCCACAGGCCGTGCAGGAACTGAAGCGCCTGCTGGAGGACAACGCACCCTACCAGGCCCGTGTGACCTTCCATTCCGAAGGCGGCGCGACCGGCTGGAACGCGCCGGCCACGGTGCCGTGGTTCGAACGCGCGCTCGACCAGGCATCGCAGGCGCAGTTCGGCGCGCCTTGCGGCTACATCGGACAAGGCGGCACGATCCCGCTGATGAGCATGCTGTCCAAGGGGTTCCCGTCCGCGCAGATGATGGTCTGCGGCGTGCTGGGCCCGCGCAGCAATGCGCACGGCCCCAACGAGTTCCTGCACGTGCCGTACGCCAAGAAGCTGACGGCGGCCGTGGCCCAGGTGATCGCCAGCTTCCCCACGGCGCCCGCGGCCGCCTGAGCGCGGCTGCCACGCCGCCCCCGCGACGGTCACGGCGTGTCCGCCGAATCGACCCTGGCGACCTTCACCGCCGGCGATGGTGAAAACCTCGCCGTGCAGGACTGGCCGCTGGACGACGGCACGGCCTTGCGCGGCGTGGTTGTCATCGTCCACGGGCTCGGCGAACACGCTGCGCGCCACGAGCCGCTGGCCAGACGCCTCAACGACTGGGGTTTTGCGGTGCGCGGCTACGACCAGTACGGCCACGGCGAATCGGCCGGCCCGCGCGGCGCGCTGAACTGGGACACTCGCCTGCTCGACGATCTGGCCGACGTGCTCGAATCCACCCGTAGCCGCATGCAGCGCGGCACGCCGCTGATCCTGCTCGGCCACAGCATGGGCGGCCTGGTGGCGGCGCGCCTGGTGTCGCTGAAGCCGGGCGTCGCCGATGCGTTGGTGCTCAGCTCACCGGCGCTCGATGCCGGCTTGAGCGCCTGGAAACGCTCGCTGCTGGCCTTGCTGGTGCGGCTGGCGCCCAACCTGCGCACGGGCAACGGACTCGACCCCGATGCGTTGTCGCACGACAGCGACGTGGTGCAGGCCTACCGGCAGGACCGCCTCTGCCACGACCGCATCAGCGTGCGCCTGGCCCGGTTCATCGTCGAGGCCGGGCCGGCGGTGCTGGCCTGCGCGCGGCACTGGACCCTGCCCACGCTGCTGCTGTACGCCGGCCGCGATCTGCTGGTGGATCCCGGCGGCAGCCGAGCATTCGCCGCCGCTGCGCCGGCGGGCCTGGTCGGCGCGCGCTGTTTCGATGACCTGTACCACGAGATCTTCCACGAACTCGATGCCGAGCCGGTGTACGCCGCGCTGGCGCACTGGCTGGAGTTGCGGTTTCCGCGCCGTTGAGCGTTGGAACGATCAATGGCTGGTGGTTGCCAGCTGGCGTTCGGGCAGGAAGTACATCAGCGGCAGCAGCACGTAGATGGCGTAGGCCAGCGCCACCGACACGAAGGCCAGCGCGGCGCCTGCGCCATACAGCACGGCGGTCATCGCCTCGCGGCGGCGCCGCGCCGCATCGTGTGCACGCTGCGTGTCGTTCTGCGGCTGCTGCCCGGCGGCCGCAGCGGTGAGCAACGAGAACGCCAACGAGCAGGCGGTCAGGTTCAGCCCATAAATGCAGGCCGCCAGGGCCTCCTTGTGGCCTTCACCGATCAGGCCGGTCGAGAACGGGATCAGCGACATCCAGAACAACAGGTGGATGTTGCGCCACAACACGCGGCCGTTCACGTGCTTCAGCGAGTGCACGACGTGGTGGTGGTTGACCCACATGATCGCCACGAGGAAGAAACTCAGCACGTAACTGAGTGCGGTGGGCAGCAGGTGCGCCAGCGCTTCGGCGGTGACGCTGTGCGGGATCTTCAGCTCCAGCACCATGATGGTGACGATGATCGCGATCACGCCGTCGCTGAAGGCTTCGAGTCGGGTGGTGCCCATGGCGGGGGTTTCCTTTGCTGGAGGGGGTCGGCCACGTCAGCCGTGCCAGCGGGGTCGGCCGGCACGCCGAGCATACCCATCCAGTGGTTTGTATTTGTAGCTATTTGCATCAAATACTTGGTCGCACCACGACCAAGCGGGCCCCGAGCCCGCGCCCCGGTCAGCGGGGTTGGCTGAAGCCGCCGAGCATGCCGAACAGGTCCTTGCCATCGGCCCCGGCCGCGGGCACCTGGCCCTGCGGTGTCAGCTGGTCGACCAGGCCCGGCAGGATCTGCGACAGCTGGCCGGCCATGGCCGAGGAGTCCAGGCCCAGGCGCGCGCCCAGGTCGGACAAGGTGTCGTGCCCGAGCGCCTGCGTCAGCTGGTCACCGGACACGGCGTGGTTCTGCCCCGTGCCGATCCATGAGCCGATGACGTCGCCCAGCCCGGCCTGCTGGAACTTGGCGACCAGCCCGCCGAGGCCGCCATGCGCCCCGTCGTTGCCGAGAAGACCCATCAGAACCTGCAGCATCTGCGGGTTGTTGGCGAGCGTCGCGACGATGTCGGCCAGCCCTCCACCGGAGGCATGTGCGGACGACGGGGAATTGGCATTGTTCAAGACGCTGCCGAGGACGGAATCGAGGAGGCCCATAGGTGCTTTCAAGGGAAGCGGTTGCATCAACCGCGGGACATACAGATCGTGTACAAAAATTCGAAGTGAATTTATTGTCGACCGCTTGCATTGTGCGCCGCGCGCCGGGTCGCGGCAAGCCACAGCATCGCGGCCGCCGTCACCGCCACGGGCAGCAGCGATCCGTAGTTGAGCAGGGTCCAGCCCTTCGTCGTGACCAGCAGGCCCGACGCGAACGAGCTGACGGCCAGCGTCGCGAACATGCAGAAGTTGAGTGCCGCCTGCACCTTGTCGCGTTCGTCGGGCGTGTAGGCCTGCAGCGACAACGTGGTCGCGCCGGTGAACAGGAAGTTCCACCCGACACCAAGCACGCACAGCGCGACCAGGAAGTGGTGAAGATCGATGCCTGCGAGCGCCACGGCGATGCACACGACGTTCAGCGCCAGGCCGACCGTCATGACCGGCAACGGACCGAAACGCTTGATCAGGTGCCCGGTGAAGAACCCGGGCGCGAACATGCCGATGACATGCCACTCCAGCACCAGCGCCGCATCGGAGAACGGCAGGCCGCATTGCTGCATCGCGATCGGCGTGGCGGCCATCAGCAGGTTCATCACCCCGTAGCCGAGGGCGCCAGCGATCGCAGCGACGATGAACACCGGTTGCCGCATGATCACGGCCAGCGGCCGGCCCGAAGCATCGCTGCGCCTGGCCGGCACCGGCGGAAACCGGATCAAGCTCAGCAGCGACGCGGACACCACGGCGGCCACGGCCAGCGCGATATAGGCGCCGGCAAACGGCACGGCCAGCACGCCACGCGTGGCATTCGCCAGATTCGGGCCGATGATGCCGCCGAGCAGGCCGCCGGCCATCACCAGCGACACGGCTTTCTCGCGGCTTGCCGCGTCGCTCAGTTCGGCGGCGGCGAAGCGGTACAGGCTGGCGTTGGCGTTGTAGTAGCCCGCGATCAGCGTCGCGGTGCAGAGCAGCCAGAAGTTCTTGTCGAGCACCGCGTACAGGCACAGCAGTGCCGAGCCGCAGGCCACGGCCAGGCCAAGCTGGAACGAACCCTTGCGGCCCCAACGCTGCTGTGTGCGCGCCACCAGCCCGGTGCTCAGCGCGCCACCCACCACATAACCCATCACCGGCAGCGTCGCCATCCAGCCGACCGGCGCCAGGCTCCAGCCCACCAGGCCATTGACCGCGATGAAGGTGACGTTGTTGATCAGGAACAGCGCCTGGCACAGCGCCAGCAGCCAGAGATTGCGGTTCAAGCGGCGTACTCGAGTGCGGCCAGTGCGGCGAGCGGTGCGGTTTCGGAACGCAGCACGCGTGCCCCGAGCGTGGCGGGGTGGAACCCGTGCTGGCGGGCCAGCGATTCCTCCAGCGCACTCAATCCGCCCTCCGGCCCGCTGAGCAAGACCACGGGCCCGTCGATCCCCGCGGCCTGGCGGAGCGCCTGGCCTTCGGCATCGAGCGACAACACGATGCGCTGGGGCGGCAGGGCATCGGCAGCGGACCGCAGCCAGCCGGCCAGGTCGCGCACCGGATGCAGCAGCGGCACGCGGTTGCGGCCGGACTGCTCGCACGCCGCGATGGCGACGCCCTGCCAGTGCGCGAGTTTCTTGTCCGCGCGCGCTCCCGTGAGGCGCAGCACGCTGCGTTCGGTCACCAGCGGCTGGATGCTGGCCGCGCCCAGCTCGGTGGCTTTTTCCACGAGCCAGTCCATGCGCTCGTTGGCCGGCATGCCCAGCGCCAGGTGCACGGCACGGGCGGCTTCACGCTCGACCGCATGCTGCACGCCGACCAGCACCCGCACATCGCTGCGGCCCATGTGCACCACGCTGGCAGTGAACTCGCCGGCGCGGCCGTCGAACAGGGTGACGCTGTCGCCCGGCTGCATGCGCAGCACCTGCACATGGCGCGCCGCACCGGCAGGCAGATCGACCAGTTCACCGCTGGCGAGCGGCGTTGCGCAATGGATGCGTGGCATCTACATGCGGCCGTAGGCGAAACCCGTCGCCGCCTGCGTGCCCTCGACCTGGTCGATCAGGCGCAGCAACGGCTTCAGTTCGCGGTAACGGTCCGCCGTGGCGCGGATGTAAGCGATGAAGCGCGGTGTGTCGGCGAGGTAGCGCGGTTTGCCGTCGCGCAACGTCAGCCGCGCGAAGATGCCGGCCACCTTCAGATGGCGCTGCAGGCCCATCCATTCGACGGCACGGTAGAAGTCGCCGAAGTCGTCGCCCCAGCCGGAAGCACTGGCCGCGCCCAGCAGGCCGGCCTTGCGCGCCTCCTGCCAGTAGCGCACGGTGATGTCGATGACGACATCCTCCTCCCAGGTCAGGAAGGCGTCGCGCATCAGGCTGGCGATGTCGTAGGTGATGGGGCCGTAGACCGCATCCTGGAAGTCGAGCACCCCCAGCGCACCGCCGGGAGACAACATCAGATTGCGCGGCATGAAGTCGCGGTGCACGTAGACGCTGGGTGCTTCGAGGTTGTGCGCGACGATCTGCGCGAACACTTGGTCGAGCGTGTCGCGCACGGTGCCCGCCACCTCGACGCCGCGGTGCTGCGCCAGGTACCAGTCGGGGAACAGCGCGAGCTCACGCTCGAGCAAGGGCCGGTCGTAGGCCGGCAGAACACCGGGCCGCGACGCCAGCTGCCAGGTGATGAGCTGGTCGACCGCCTGGCGGTACATCGCGGCATTGGCCTGCGCGTGGTCGCGGTCGATGGCCTCCATCATCGTGCGCGTGCCCAGGTCGCTCAGCAGCAGGAAACCTTCCGCGGCGTCCCAGGCCAGCACCTCGGGCACCGTCAGCCCGGCGTCGGCCATCAGCCGCGCGATGCGCACGAAAGGTTCGCTGTTCTCCTTGTCGGGCGGGGCGTCCATGATGATGCGGCTGGTGGCGCCGGCTGCCGCCGCGCCCGACGACGCGACGCGGAAATAACGACGGAAGCTGGCGTCCGCCGATGCCAGGCACAGACTGGAGCGCACCAGGCCATGCGCAGGCGCCACGCCGTCGAGCCAGCGCTCGAAAGCGGCGGCACGCCGGGCATCGGCCCATGCCACGGCCGGTTGCAACTCTGGGCTTGTCTCGGCGGGCGGGGGCATCGGGCTCATGGATAATCCATTCTACAAACCCGGCTCGCCGGGATTGCCCGCCGGCACCGCCCGTTCCAGGTCCACCAGCCCCTGCGAATTCTTTTGTCTTCAACTGTTCCGGATCGTTTTCTGTGTCTGATGCCTGCCTCGATGCGTGACGCGCTGCGAGAGCCGCTTGCCGGCCGCTTCGCCCTGGGTCCGGTGGCCTCGGCTGCGTGTGCCGCCGGCCTGCTGCTGCATGGTGGCGCGGCGTGGGCGCAGGCGACGGAAGACGGGCCGCTGGTGCTCAAGCCCAGCCCCAAGCTGGAAGAGGTGATCCCGAAGGCGATGCGCGAGCAGTTGCCCACCTTCTTCTATGGCGACCGCACCTCGGGCCGGCCCGATCTCGAGACCGTGCTGGAGGGCGACGCCGTGCTGCGCCGCGGCGACACCGTGGTCAAGGCCGACCGGCTCGAATACGACCAGCCCAGCGACGTCGCCAAGGCCCATGGCAACGTGCTGATCAACCGCGCGGGCAGCGTCTTCGAAGGCCCCGCACTCGAATTGAAAGTCGACGCGTTCGAGGGATTCTTCGACCATGCGCGTTACCGCTTCCTGAACGGCGCGTACGGCCAGGCCGACCGCATCGACTTCATCGACGACAAGCGCGCGATCATGCGCAACGCCACCTACAGCACCTGCCGGCGCGAGCCGGGTCCGAGCTGGGTGCCCGACTGGATCCTGAAGGCCACCAGCATCAACATCGACAACGAGGAAGAGACCGGACAGGCCCAGGGCGGGGTGTTGCGCTTCATGGATGTGCCCGTGCTGGCGGTGCCCTCGTTCACGTTCCCGCTGTCGGACAAACGCCAGTCGGGCTTTCTGCCGCCGACGATCGCACTCGACAACCTGAACGGTGTCGAGGTGCTGGTGCCCTACTACTGGAACATCGCGCCGAACCGCGATGCGACGCTGTATCCGTCGGTGATGAGCAAGCGCGGCGTCAACTTCGGAGGCGAGTTCCGCTACCTGGAGCCGAAATACCGGGGGCTGATACGGGCCGACTACATGCCGTCCGACAAGCTGCGCGACATGTCGCGCTGGGGCCTGGCGGCGACACACAACGGTTCGTTCGCGACGGGGCTGTCGTCGGTCGGCGACATCGGGGTCAACCTGAACGTGAACCGCGTCAGCGACGACAACTACTGGCGCGACTTCACCCGCGCCACCACCTCGCTGACGCAGCGCCTGCTGCCGACCGATGCCAATCTGTCGTGGGGGCGAGGCAACTTCACGACCGGCCTGCGGGTGTTGAAGTGGCAGACACTGCAGGACGTGACCGCACCCATCGTGCCGCCTTATGACCGGATGCCGCAGGCCACCGCCCGGTATTCACGTTTCGATGTCGGCGGCTTCGACTTCTCGGTGGACGGCGAATACACGCAGTTCGAGGCCGACCGCAGCCTGACCCTGCAGCCCAACGGCAAACGCAGCTACGTGCTGGGCCAGGTGAGCCGGCCCTGGCTTGCCCCTGGATGGTTCGTCACACCCAAGCTCCAGCTGAACGCGACCAACTACCAGTACGACGCGGCGCTGTCGAACGGCGCGACCACGGCCAACCGCGTGGTGCCGACCTTCAGCCTCGACAGCGGCCTGGTGTTCGAACGCGACGCGCGGTTCTTCGGCCGCGCCTACCGGCAGACGCTGGAGCCGCGGGCCTTCTACGTCTACACGCCCTACCGCAACCAGAGCCTGCTGCCCAACTACGACTCGGGGGTGAGCGATTTCAACTTCGCGACGATCTACACCGAGAACGCGTTTGTCGGCAACGACCGCATCTCCGACAGCAATCTGCTGACGCTCGGCGTGACCACCCGGTTCCTCGAGCCGACCACGGGCGCCGAGATCGCGCGTTTCGGGCTGGCACAGCGCCTGCGCTTCAAGGACCAGCTGGTGACCTTGCCCGGCGGCACGCCGGTGGTCGACCGGCTCAGCGACTTCCTGGTCGGCGCGTCGGTCAACTGGACACCGACCTGGATGATCGACACCACGGTCCAGTACAACCCGAAGACGCGGCGCTCCGAGCGCGCGACGATCGGCGGGCGCTACAGCCCGGGCAACTACCGCGTGATCAGCGCCGCCTACCGCGTGCAGCGCGACACCAATGCGCTGGTCTCGAGCGAACAGCTCGACGTGGGCTGGCAATGGCCGCTGAACGACCTGTGGGGCGACACGGGCAAGGACCTCGGCCGCGGCAACGGCCTGGGCGAAGGCCGCTGGTACAGCGTCGGCCGCATGAACTACAGCATGGTCGACCGCAAGCTGGTCGACTCGATCGTCGGCTTCGAATACGACGGCGGCTGCTGGCTCGGCCGCGTCGTGGTCGAGCGGCTGCAGCGCAGCAATGCCACCGCCAATTCGAAGATCATGTTCCAGATCGAATTCGTCGGCTTCTCGCGGCTCGGATCGAGCCCGCTGAAGACCCTGAAGGACAACATTCCCCGCTACCAGTATCTGCGTGAGCAGATCACCACGCCGAGCCGGTTCGGCTCCTACGATTGAGTCTCGAGAGCATGCGCATCACCCAAGGTTTTCTCCGGTCGACGCTCGCGGGCGTGTTGGTGTGCACGGGGATCGCCGCCCATGCGCAGAACCGTGCGCCAGCCGCCGCGTCGTCGCCGTCGCCTGCGCCGTCACGCCAGGCCGACTTCATCGTCGCGGTCGTCAATTCAGAACCCATCACCAACCACGACGTGCAGTCGCGCATCGAGCGCATCGCCCAGCAGGCCAGCCAGCAGGGCGCGCGCCTGCCGCCGCGCGACGAGATGGCCAAGCAGGTGCTGGACCGCCTCATCCTCGAACGCGCGCAGCTGCAGCTGGCCAAGGAGAACGGCCTGCGCGCCGACGAGGCCGCGATCGATCTCGCCGAGCAGAACGTCGCGCGGCAGAACAAGGTCGACGTGGCCGAACTGCGTCGGCGCCTGGCGCGCGATGGCGTGCCGCTGGCACAGTTCCGTGGCGAAATCCGCGACCAGATCCTGGTGTCGCGCCTGCGCGAACGCGAACTCGATGCGCGGGTGAAGGTCAGCGACGTCGACGTCGAACAGTTCCTGCGCGAGCAGGCGTCTGCGCCCGACACGCAGCCGACCGAACTCAACCTGGCGCAGATCCTGGTCACCGTGCCCGAAGACGCGACGCCCGAGCAGGCCGCTGCACGCGAAGCGCGCGCCCGCGAGGTGCTGCGGCGCCTGCGTGCCGGCGAAGACTTTGCCACCCTGGCACGCAGCTTCTCCGACGCGGCCGAACGCGACGCCGGGGGCGAACTCGGGCTGCGCAGCGTCGACCGCTACCCGACGCTGTTCCTCGACGCCGTGGCGCCGCTCGCCGTGGGCGCCGTGAGTGAGCCGGTGCGGTCCGGCGCCGGCTGGCACATCCTGAAGGTGCTGGACAAACGCACGGCCGGTGCCGCGATGATGACCGTTCCGCAAAGCCACGCCCGCCATATCCTGCTGCGCCTGGGGCCGCAGCTGGACGAGGCCACCGCGCGGGAACGCCTGGCGGACATGAAACGCCGCATCGAGAGCGGGCAGGCCGACTTCGCCGCGCTGGCCCGCGCCAGCTCGCAGGACGGCAGCGCCGCCGAGGGCGGCGACCTGGGCTGGTCCAACACAGGGCAGTTCGTGCCCGAGTTCGAGGAGGTCGTGGACAGCCTGCGGCCGGGCCAGATCTCCGACCCGCTGCTGTCGCGTTTCGGCATGCACCTGATCCAGCTGATCGAGCGCCGGCAGTACACGCTCACGCCGCGCGAGCAGCGCGAGATGGCGCGCGGCCTGGTGCGCGAGCGCAAGCTCGAAGAGGCCTACACCAGCTGGATCCAGGACGTGCGCGCGCGCGCCTACGTCGAACTGCGCGAACCACCGCAGTGAAGCACATCGCGCGCAAGCGCTTTGGCCAGCATTTCCTGTCGGACGCCGGCATCGTCGATGCGATCGTGCGTGCCATCGCGCCGGCGGCGGGCGACGCGATGGTCGAGATCGGGCCGGGCCTGGCGGCGCTGACCCAGCCCCTGGTCGAGCGGCTCGGCCAGCTGACCGTCATCGAACTGGACCGCGACCTGGCGTTGCGCCTGCGCGCGCACCCCCAGCTGCGGGTGATCGAGTCCGATGTACTGAAGGTCGATTTCGCGCAACTGGCGACCGAGCTGTGCGGGGCACCCACGCAGCCCACGGCCGGCGCGCGGCTGCGTGTCGTGGGCAATCTGCCCTACAACATCTCGACGCCGATCCTGTTCCATCTGCTGCCGTTCGCCGACGTCATAGCGGACCAGCACTTCATGCTGCAGAAGGAGGTAGTCGACCGCATGGTCGCCGCGCCGGCCACCAGCGACTACAGCCGGCTCAGCGTGATGCTGCAGTGGCGTTACGCGATGGAAGACGTGCTGTTCGTGCCGCCCGAAAGCTTCAACCCGCCGCCGCGCGTGGACAGCGCCGTCGTGCGCATGACACCGCTGGCCGTGCCACCGGCGGTCGACCCTGCACGGCTGGGCGAGATCGTGCAGGTGGCCTTCAGCCAGCGCCGCAAGATCCTGCGGCACACGCTGGGCAAGTGGCTGGAAGAGCACGGTTTCGCCGGCAGCTTCGACGCACAGCGCCGCGCGGAAGAAGTGCCGGTGGACGAATACGTCGCGCTGGCCAAAACCTTCACCGCACCATGAAAAAACGCCCATCGAGATGGGCGTTCTGACGCAAGGGTCTTGCCGGTCAACGCCGGCCGGAAGCAGCCAGCGCCGGGCTCTTCAGGTCAGGCCGCGGCCAACCAGTACCCTGCGTTGAAGGGGCTGCTCATGCGCAGCGCCAGTGGAGAGACATCCACCAACTTGTCGGTGGGCATCTTTTCGCCGGATTCCGTCGTGAGCTCGATGGCCGGGACGGGACTGACTTGGGCCTCGTTCGCCCGTTCTGCTTGGCTGGTGTGTGCAGAACGGGCTACAGAAAAGAATAGAAGCACCTGAAGGGTATCTTTCGATCCCCCCAGTAGTCGGCGGCGTCGCGGAAGATGTCGAGCAACTGCTCGCGCGCTTCCTTGTCGAACTTGGCGTTGGCCGGAATCTGCTCCAGCACCACGACGAAGCCGGGCTGCGGGCCCGATTTATGCAATGGGTCTGTCATGCAGTCGTAGAGCGCATCGAAGTTCTTGCCGAAGTGCGTCGGAAAGGTGAACTGCTGGGCGATCAGGTCGAGCACATCCTGCTTGCTCTGGGCATTGGCCAGGTTGGCATACAGGAAGTGTTGTCCCATCGACTGCGCCGCGTCTTGAAGGTCCTGGACGCGGAAGGCCCGGATCGACTGGACGATGTTGGTCCGCACGGTACGAAGCGGCATGTCCAACTCCGTTTTTACGTCATTCATCAAATACCCCGATGTCACAAAAATAGTTCAGCCACCCAAAACCAACAAGATTTCACTCGACGATCCTGCGAAAGCTCGCGTAGTGGTCGCTTGTATAAAAACAGCCGTCCGGTGCGCTGGGCCGCAGGCCGCCGCACACGATGCGCTGGGCTCCACGGTTGCGCACGCCGGCCGTCTTGACCGTGTACTCACGGTAGTAACCACGCTGCCTGGAGGGCAGCAACCGTTCGCGGTTCCCGAACACCACGCCGTCTTTCTCGTAAGCAAACGGTCCACCCTGGTGAATCAGACGGTAGGTGGCCTGCCCTTGGGAGGGCAGCTCCACCAGCGCGATGGTCGCCAGGGCGGCGGGCGGGTTGGGTTGGCGCGAATGCACCGAAACGGTGCTAGTCAGCGACGCAAACAACAAAAAACAGGTAAGAACCGACCTGATCTTTTTCTTGTTTGTACCGAGCAGCATGGAAACACACCTTTCAGAAACCCCGGGTTAACCCGAAATTTCAAGGCGTTAGTGTGCCGCAACCCTTCTCAAAAAGCAAGCGCCTGCCCAAATTTTAGGCATTGAGAAGGGTCTTGCAAAAAGTAAAAGTTAGTGCTTGCTGCTCGTCAAAACCTTACCGATTCGCGTTGGCGTCGGCCACCGTCAAGGCGGTCATGTTCACAATTCTCCGCACCGTGGTGCTCGCGGTCAGGATGTGCACAGGCTTGGCGGCGCCCAGCAGCACGGGGCCGATGGCGATATTGCCGCCGGCCGCCGTCTTCAGCAGGTTGTAGGCAATGTTGGCTGCATCAATATTGGGCAGCACGAGCAGATTGGCGTCGCCGGAGAGCGTGGAATGGGGCATGACTTCCGCCCGCAGCTTGCCGTCGAGGGCCGCATCGCCATGCATTTCGCCGTCGACCTCGAGCCAGGGCGACTGCGTGCGCAGCAGCTCCAGCGTCTGGCGCATCTTGATGGCGCTGGGCTGGTTGCTGCTGCCGAAGTTGGAATGGCTCAGCAGCGCCGCCTTCGGCTTCAGGCCGAAGCGCATCATCTCCTCGGCGGCCATCGTCGTGATCTCGGCCAGTTGCTGCGCCGTGGGGTCGTAGTTCACGTGGGTGTCGACCAGGAACACCTGGCGGTCCGGCAGCAACAATCCGTTCATCGCCGCATAGGTGCAGACACCGGCACGCTTGCCGATCACCTGGTCGATGTAGTGCAGGTGCATGTTGGTCGTGCCCCAGGTGCCGACGATCATGCCGTCGACTTCGCCCTTGTGCAGCAGCATCGCGCCGATCAGCGCCAGGCGCCGGCGCATCTCGATCTTGGCGGTCTGCATGGTCGTGCCCTGGCGCTCGGTCATGCGGTGGTAGGTCTGCCAGAAGTCGCGGTAGCGGTGGTCCTGCTCGACGTTGACGATGTCGTAGTCGAGCTCCTCCTTCAACCGCAGGCCGAACTTCTCGATGCGCTGCGCGATGATGGCCGGCCGGCCGATCAGCGTCGGTCGCGCGAGGCCCTCGTCGACGACGATCTGGCAGGCGCGCAGCACGCGTTCTTCTTCGCCTTCGGCGTAGGCCACGCGCTTCTTCGTGCCCTTCTTCGCCGCCATGAAGATCGGCTTCATCGTCGTGCCCGACGCGTAGACGAAGCTTTGCAGACGGTCGCGGTAGGCGTCCATGTCCTGGATGGGCCGCAGCGCCACGCCGCTGTCGGCGGCGGCCTGCGCCACCGCCGGTGCGATCTTCATCATCAGCCGCGGATCGAAGGGCTTCGGAATCAGATACTCGGGGCCGAACGCCAGGTGTTCGCCCGCGTACGCGGCCGCCACCACCTCGCTCTGCTCGGCCTGGGCCAGCTCGGCGATCGCATGCACCGCGGCGATCTCCATCTCGTCGGTGATCGTGGTCGCACCGCAATCGAGGGCGCCGCGGAAGATGTACGGGAAGCACAGGACGTTGTTGACCTGGTTCGGGTAGTCGGTGCGGCCGGTGGCCATCACCACGTCGCTGCGCACCGCGTGCGCGTCCTCGGGCGAGATCTCGGGGTTGGGGTTGGCCAGCGCAAAGATCACGGGCTTGGCCGCCATCTTCGCGACCATCGCGGGCTTCAGCACGCCGCCGGCCGACAGGCCGAGAAACACGTCGGCACCCTCGATGACCTCCGACAACGAACGCGCAGGCGTGTTCTGCATGAACTGGCGCTTGTCGTCGTCCATCAGCTCGGTGCGGCCTTCGTAGACGACGCCGGCGAGGTCGGTCACGAACACGTTCTCGCGTTTCAGGCCGACCTTCAGCAGCAGGTTCAGGCAGGCCAGCGCCGCGGCACCGGCGCCGGAGGTGACGAGCTTGACCTGGCCGATGTCCTTGCCCACGACCTTCAGGCCGTTCAGCATCGCTGCAGCCACGGTGATCGCCGTGCCGTGCTGGTCGTCGTGGAACACCGGGATCTTCATGCGCTTGCGCAGCTCGCGCTCGACGTAGAAGCAATCCGGCGCCTTGATGTCTTCCAGGTTGATCGCGCCGAACGTGGGCTCCAGTGCCGCGATCACCTCCACCAGGCGGGCCGGATCCTTCTCGGCGATCTCGATGTCGAACACGTCGACGCCGGCGAACTTCTTGAACAGCACGCCCTTGCCTTCCATCACCGGCTTGGACGCCAGCGGGCCGATGTCCCCCAGCCCCAGCACCGCAGTGCCGTTGGTGATCACCGCGACCAGGTTGCCGCGTGCGGTGTAGCGGAATGCGTTGTTCGGATCCTTGACGATCTCTTCGCAGGGCGCCGCGACGCCGGGCGAATAGGCCAGCGCCAGATCGTGCTGGTTGACCAGCTGCTTGGTGGCCGCGATCGCGATCTTGCCGGGCGTCGGGAATTCGTGGTATTCGAGTGCAGCGCGCCGCAGCTCGGCCTTCTTCTGCTCGGAAGTCACTGTCGTGTTGGCCATCTGGCATCTCCTGAGGCGCGCCGAACGGGCGCCTGCCGCCGTTCTCGTCCCCTGTGCTTAAGGGAGTGCGATTGTAGAGCCGCGCATTGCGCAGGAAGCGCTGGAAAAACCGCACCAAAAGGACGTGCGCTTTTGACTTTTAGGCACATGAACGGCCCACCAGGACGACCCGCAAGCCCGCCACCGGCATCTGGCCAGACCCTTCCCGAGCCCCGTCTTTGCGGGCTTGCGCCGGCACACCGCACGGGTATCATCCGTCGACCTTTTGCCCGTTCAGGAGATTGACCATGGCGCTGATGGATTTCATCAAGAAACAGTTCATCGACATCATCCAGTGGACCGAGACGGGCGACGGCACGCTGGCCTGGCGCTTCCCGATGGCGCAGATGGAAATCCAGAACGGCGGCTCGCTGACCGTGCGCGAATCGCAGATGGCGGTGTTCGTCAACGAGGGCAAGGTGGCCGATGTGTTCGGCCCTGGCATGTACAAGCTGACGACCCAGACGCTGCCGGTCCTCACCTACCTGAAGAACTGGGACAAACTCTTCGAGTCGCCGTTCAAGAGCGACGTCTACTTCTTCAGCACGCGCCAGCAGGTCGACCAGAAGTGGGGCACGCCGCAGCCCATCACCATCCGCGACAAAGACTTCGGTGCCGTGCGCCTGCGCGCCTTCGGCAACTACAGCTTCCGCGTGGCCGACCCCAAGCTGTTCCACACCGAGATCTCGGGCACGCGCGACAGCTACACCGTGGCCGATCTCGACGGCCAGCTGCGCGGCCTGGTGCTGCAGAACATCTCGAACGCGATCGCGTCCAGCGACATCGCCTTCCTCGACCTGGCCGCCAACCAGCTGATGTTCGCGCAAGCGCTGAAGACCCAGCTCGAACCCGAGTTCCTGAAGATCGGCCTGAAGCTCGACGGCATCACGGTGCAGAACCTGTCGCTGCCCGAGGAGCTGCAGAAGATCCTCGATCAGAAGATCGGCATGGGCATGGTCGGCAACGACATGGGCAAGTTCATGCAGTACCAGACGGCGCAGGCGATCCCCAAGTTCGCCGAAGGCGCGGGTGCTGGCGGCGGCATTGCCGGCGATGCGATGGGCCTGGGCGCCGGCGTCGCGCTGGGCCAGGTGATGGCGCAGAACCTGCAGGCCGGCCTGCAGCAGCACGCCCAGCCGCCGGTGGCCGCCGCCGCGCCACCCGTGGTCAAGGCCGAAGACGTGATGGCCACGCTCGAGAAGCTGGGCGAACTCAAGACCAAGGGCATCCTGACCCAGCAAGAGTTCGACAGCAAGAAGGCCGAGTTGCTCAAGAAGCTGGTCTGACGCGCGCCGACCCGCTCCCATGTGGCCTGATTGCCGTACGGCGTTGACCGCAAGGGTCGGGGTGCGCGTTGGCCACTGAATCGCAACGCAGCTACCAGGCGCCGTGCCCCGGCTGCGGCGCGCCGGTCGAGTTCCGCAGCGCGCAATCGGCGTTCGCGGTCTGCCCTTATTGCCAGAGCACCGTCGTCCGCAACGGCGAGACGCTGACGCGCGTCGGCAAGATGGCCGAGCTGTTCGAGGACTTCAGCCCGCTGCAGCTGATGGCCTCGGGCAAGTTCGAGCAGCGTCCGTTCACGCTGGTCGGCCGCCTGCAATACCAATACCCCGAAGGCCGGTGGACCGAGTGGGCCGCGATGCTCGACGACGGCAGCGTCGCGACCCTGGCCGAGGACAACGGCGCCTACGTGTTCACCTGGCCGATGCCCGCGGCCGGCGGCATCCCGGCGGCCGAGAACTTCCGCGTCGGCGCCACGACCCAGATCCAGGGCAAGACCTTCACCGTCGCATCGAACCAGCCGGTGACGCTGGTGTCGGCGCAGGGCGAGCTGGCGCACCTGCCGGCACTCGGCACGCCGTTCGCGATGGTCGAGCTGCGCAACGACAGCGGCGAGGTGCTGAGCATCGACTACGGCAGCAACCCGCCGGCCCTGTCGCTCGGCCGCGCCGTGGCGCTCGACGACTTGCAGCTGACCGGGCTGCGCGACGCGTCGCCCAAGGAAGAGAAGGCGCGTGGTTTCAGCTGCCCGAACTGCGGCGCATCGGTCGAGGTCACGCTCGACAGCACCAAGAGCATCACCTGCCGCGCCTGCAACAGCCTGATCGACATGTCGGAGGGCATCGGCGGCGAACTGCGCCACGCGACGCAGGACGAACCCGTCCGCCAGCTGATCCCGCTGGGCAGCATCGGCCAGCTGCAGAACGTGGCATGGCAGGTGGTCGGTTTCCAGCACCGTCTCGGCACCGACCCGAGCGATGCCGACGAGCACTTCGGCTGGAGCGAATACCTGCTCTACAACAAGAAGCGCGGCTTCGTGTTCCTGGTCGATGCCGAGGACGGCTGGAGCCTGGTGAAGCCGGTCACCGGTGCGCCGAAGATGGCGTCGAGCAATGCCACCTCGGTCGTGCACCTGGGCGTGCGCTACACACTGAAGGAGCGCTACACCGCCAAGACCACCTATGTCGCCGGCGAGTTCTACTGGCGGGTCGAACGCGGGCAGACCACCGACAACCGCGACTTCGCCAACGCCCAGAACATCCTGTCGCTGGAGCAGACGCCCAAGGAGCTGATCTGGTCCTTCGGCGGCAAGATCGACGGCGACGCCGTGGCCAAGGCGTTCAAGCTCGAAGACAAGAAGGATCTGCTGAAACGCAGCGATGCCTCGCCGCTGTCGACCGTGCCCAAGATCGGCTGCCTGACGATCATCATCATCATCGTCGTGATCCTGATCCTGCTGGCGCTGCTGAGCACCTGCTCCAGCTCGGGTTCGAGTTCGGGCTCCAGCTACGGTTCGAGCCGCAGCTCGGGCGGATCGTTCGGCGGCTCGTCCAGCGGCGGCGGGCACAAGTGAGTGTGCGCGGCATGCGAGGTTGTTGGTTCATTGTGTGAACGGAGATCGATATGGCAATTGAATGGTTGAAACCGGCCGCCTTCCTGAGCGCGCTACTGTTCGCGCTGATGGGCGTGGTGATTTTCTGGCTCTGCTTCATCATCATCGACAAGATCACGCCCTACGACCTGTGGGGCGAGATCGTCGAGAAGCACAACGTCGCACTCGGCCTGGTGGTCGGCTGCATGTGCCTGGGCATCTCGATCATCGTGGCGGCTGCGATCCATTGAAGCGCTCCCGATAGTGGCCAACGCCGTGGAGCCGGGCGCCCGAAGGCCGCGCCCGGTCGAGTTCGCGCTGCTGGCCAGCGTCTTCGTCGTGGCGGCCTGCGGGCTGGTGTACGAGCTGGCGGCGGCGGCACTGGCGTCGTACCTGCTCGGCGACTCGGTCCTGCAGTTCTCCACCATCATCGGCGCCTATCTGTTCGCGATGGGCGTCGGCTCGTACCTCTCGCGTTTCTTCGACCGCCAGTTGCCGGCGCACTTCCTGCGCATCGAGCTGCTGGTGGCACTGGCCGGCGGCGCCATGCCGGCAGCGCTGTTCCTGTCGAACGCCTACATGCCTGGCGGCTTCAGGGTGCTGCTGTACGGCTTCGTCGGCCTGGTCGGCATGCTGGTGGGCCTGGAGATCCCGCTGGTGATGCGCATCCTCAAGCGCGACGTGGCGCTGAAGGACCTGGTGTCGCAGGTGCTGACTTTCGACTATCTGGGCGCGCTGGCGGTGTCGATCGCGTTCCCGCTGCTCCTGGTGCCGCAGCTCGGGCTGATCCGCACCGGCCTGCTGTTCGGGCTGATGAACGCCGCCGTGGCCGTGTGGGCGCTGTGGCTGTTCCGGCACGAGCTGCGCCGCCTGTCGCTGCACACGCTGGCCTGCGTGCTGGTGCTGGCCACGCTCGCCGCCGGCTTCGTGGGCGCGGAGCGCATCACCCGGCTGGCGGAAGACAAGCTCTACCAGGACGCGATCGTCTTCACCGCCGCGTCGCCCTACCAGCGCATCGTCGTCACGCATGGCAAGGCCGGCCACCGCCTGTTCCTGAACGGCAACCTGCAGTTCGCCGAACGCGACGAATACCGCTACCACGAGGCACTGGTGCACCCGGCGATGGCCGCCTTCGCATCGCACGGCAGCGTGCCGAAGAAGGTGGCGGTGCTGGGCGGTGGCGACGGCATGGCGGTGCGCGAGATCCTCAAGTACCCCGGCGTCGAGAGCGTCACCTTGGTCGAGCTGGACCCGGCGATGACACGGCTGTTCTCCGAACACCCGACGCTGGCCAAGCTCAACGGCGGTGCGCTGTCGTCGCCCAAGGTGCACATCGTCAATACCGACGCGTTCCAGTGGCTCGACACGACACCCGACACTTACGACGTGATCGTCGTTGACTTCCCCGACCCGACCAACTTCGCGATCGGCAAGCTCTACACCAGCTCGTTCTACGCACTGCTCGAGCAGCGGCTGTCGGCCAGCGGCTACGCGGTGGTCCAGACCACGTCGCCGCTGGTGGCGCGCCAGAGTTTCTGGACCGTGGTGCAGACGATCGAGTCGGTCGGCCTGCTGGCCACGCCCTACCACGCGCATGTGCCGAGCTTCGGCGAATGGGGCTTCGTGCTGGCCAGCCACCGGCCCTACCGCCTGCCCGACACGCTGCCGCCCGGCCTGCGCTTCCTGAACCTGCAGAGCCTGCCGCTGCTGTTCGACTTTCCGCAGGACATGGGCCGCGTGCCGGCCGAGGTCAACCGGCTGTCGAACCAGGTGCTGGTCAACACCTACGAGCGCGAATGGGGCAAGGTGACGCATTGATCCCCCCGCTGCGGCGCCGCAGCCTGCTGGCGGCCGGCGCGCTGGCCGCGGCGGGCTGCGACGCGCCTCGCCCGGCGGCCGACGTGGCCGGCGGCTTCAACGGCATCGACGTGGCGCGCGGCCACGCGCTGCGCGACGCCCGTCAGGCTGGCACGCCGGTGCGCACGCGCCGCGCCCGCGTGGTGATTGCCGGCGGCGGCATTGCAGGCCTCGCGGCCGCGCGCGCCTTGCGGCTTGCCGGCATCGACGACGTGGTGCTGCTCGAACTGGAAGACCAGGCCGGCGGCAACAGCCGGGGCGGCCAGGTCGGCGGCATCGCCTGCCCGCTGGGCGCCCACTACCTGCCGACGCCGGACGCACAGGCGCACGAGGTGGCCGATCTGCTGGAAGAACTGGGCCTGCGCCGCCGCATCGCCGGCCGCTGGACCTACGACGAACGCCACCTGTGCCACAGCCCGCAGGAGCGGCTGTTCTTCCGCGGTGAGTGGCACGAAGGCCTGCTGCCCGTCCAGGACGTCGGCGAACCGACGCTGGCCCAGTACCGCCGCTTCGCGCAGCGCGTCGAGGCCCTGCGGACCGAGGCGAACTTCACGATCCCCGTGTTCCGCTCGGCGATGTCGCCCGGCCAGCTGGCGCTGGACGCATCGACCTTCGAACGCTGGCTGGCGGCCGAGGGCTTCGACGACCCGCACCTGCGCTGGTACCTCGACTACTGCTGCCGCGACGACTACGGCGCCGGCCTGGCCCGCGTGTCGGCCTGGGCCGGCATCCACTACTTCGCCAGCCGGCACGGCTTCCACGCCCCAGGCAGCGACGGCGAGGAGCGCGACGGCCTGCTGACCTGGTCGGAGGGCAACGGCTGGCTGGCCGCGCGCCTGGCCGCGCCGCTGGGCAACGGGCGCGACGGCCGGTTGCGCACCGGCTGCAGCGTGCTGCGCATCGAGGAGGGCCGGCAGGCCGTGGAGGTCGACGCGCTGCACCACGCCAGCGGCCAGCTCGAACGCTGGGTCGCCGACCGCTGCATCGTCGCGCTGCCGGTGTTCATCGCGGCCCGGGTGGTACGCCAGCCGCCCGCGCTGCTCACCGCCGCCGCGGCGCGGCTGCAATACGCGCCCTGGCTTGTGGCCAACGTGCAGATCGACGCACCGCTGGCCGACCGGCCCGGCGCGCCGCCGGCCTGGGACAACGTGCTCTACGACGCCCTGCCGTCCGACGCCGACAGCCCGGCACCGGCGCTCGCCCACGGGCTCGGGTACGTCGACGCGCGGCACCAGACGCTCGACCCGCGCCCCGGCCCGAGCGTGCTGACCTACTACCAGGCGCTGGGCGACCGGCCCGACGGCCGGCGCCAGCTGCTGGAGCAGCCCTGGACCTTCTGGCGCGACCGCATCCTCGCCTCGCTGGCCGTACCGCACCCCGATCTGCGCGAGCGCGCGCAGCGCATCGAGATCACCCGCTACGGTCACGCGATGGCGATGCCGCTGCCGGGCACGCTGGCCGCGGGTACGGCCCGCGCACCCACGCTGCGCGCCGGCCGGCTGCACTTTGCGCACGCCGACTGGTCGGGTTATTCGATCTTCGAGGAAGCCTTCACCCGCGGGCACCTCGCCGGGCTGGCCAGCATCGGCTGACGGCGGCGCCGACACCGGCGCGATCCGGACAGGCACCCGCCGCATCGGCGTGAATCGGATAGCGCACCCGACCGCCGATCCCTAAGCTGGCGGGACATCCGATGGAGTCCTGACACGATGCACACCACCCTGGCCCCCGACACCGCTGACGCCGTGCCCCCTCCGGCCGAACAGCCGATCGCGTTCTTCCCGCGCACCGATGGCTCGCGTGTGCCCTACGAGGTCTTCAGCTCGCAGGCCATCTACGACCGCGAGCAGGAACGCATCTACCGCGGCGAGACCTGGAGTTTTCTCGGCCTCGAAGCCGAGATCCCGAAACCGGGCGACTACAAGTCGACCTTCGTCGGCGATACGCCGGTGGTGATGACGCGCACCGCCGACGGCGCCCTCGCGGCCTGGGTCAACCGCTGCGCCCACCGCGGCGCGATGGTCTGCCGCAACGCGCGCGGCAACGCCAGCTCGCACACCTGTGTGTACCACCAGTGGAGCTTCGACAGCGCCGGCAAGCTGCTGGGTGTGCCGTTTCGCCGGGGCAACAAGCAGATGAGCGGCATGCCGCCCGATTTCGACCCGAAGAACCACAACCTGCGCATGCTGCGCGTCGACAGCTACAAGGGCCTGGTGTTCGCGACCTTCAGCGACATGGTGGCGCCGCTGCCCGACTACATCGGCCCGCAGATGCAGCCCTGGGTCGACCGCATCTTCGGCAAGCCGGTGGTCTACCTCGGCTGCACGCGCCAGTTCAGCAAGTCGAACTGGAAGCTCTACATGGAAAACGTGAAGGACCCCTACCACGCAAGCATGCTGCACCTGTTCCACACCACGTTCAACATCCTGCGCGTGGGCATGATCGCGCGCGCCATTCCCGATGCCGCGCACGGCCTGCACAGCGTGCTGACCGTGACCAAGAACAACGAGGACCATGCCGACGCCTACCGCCAGCAGGGCATCCGTTCGATGGACGACGGCTTCCGCCTGGAAGACGACTCGGTGCTCGGCTTCATCCAGGAGTACGAGGAGCCGACCACCAACCACATCCAGCCGATCTTTCCGCAGCTGGTGATCCAGCAGATCCACAACACGCTGGTGGCGCGCCAGCTGCTGCCCAAGGGGCCGGGCAATTTCGAGCTGGTGTTCCACTTCTTCGGCTACGAGGACGACACACCCGAGCTGCGCGCCCTGCGCATCAAGCAGGCCAACCTGGTCGGCCCGGCCGGCTACATCTCGATGGAGGACACGGAGGCGACCGAGCTGGTACAGCGCGGCACGGCGCGCGACCCGCGTGCGACCTCGGTGATCGAGATGGGCAAGGCCAACGCGACGCAGCAGGACTCGATGATCACCGAGAGCCTGATCCGCCGCTTCTGGATGGGCTACCAGAACATGATGGGATTGTGAGCGTTGACATCCCCCAGTCTGCGCGCACTTCGTGTCGCTTCGCCAACCCCCTTTGCAAGGGGGCAACACCAGCGGCCCGGCAAAGCCGGTTCCGCGGTGTTCGCGAACGGCTTCGTTTGTGCGCCTTGTCGGGAAAAAGCGTAGAGGGCTTATTGAAATGACAACATCTGAAACCATGCTGCTCTGGTTCGAGCTGTCCCAGCTGCAGGAGCTGTACGTCGCGCTGCTCGACAACGACCGGCTCGAGGAATGGCCCGAGCTCTTCACAGAAGACGGCCGCTACGAGATCGTGCCCAGGGAGAACGACGACATGGGCCTGCCGATCGGCCTGATCCATTGCGACAACCGGCGCATGCTGCGCGACCGCGTGACCTCGCTGCGCAACGCCAACATCTACGAGGTGCACAGCTACCGGCACATGACCTCGGGGCTGGTCTGGAAGGCGCTGGATGCCGACACGGTCGAGATGCAGTCGAACTACGTCGTGGTGCAGACCCGCGCCAACGGCGAATCGCAGATCTACCAGGCCGGTCGTTACCTCGACCGCGTGGTGCGCACGGCGGACGGCTGGCGCTACCAGTCGAAGAAGGTCGTCTACGACACCTCGCGCGTGCAGACGCTGCTGGCCACGCCGATATGAGCTGGCACGACGTTGGTGCGCCGGACGACTTTCCGGACCAGACGCCCTGGCCTGTGGTGGTCGATGGCATCGGCATCGCAATGGTCCGCGATGGCGACGAGGTGTTCGCGCTGCGCGACCTGTGCACCCACGGCGCGGCCCGCCTGTCGGACGGCTACGTCGAGAACGGCTGCATCGAATGCCCGCTGCACCAGGGGCTGTTCGCGCTGCGGACGGGTGCGGCGATGTGCGCACCGCTGACGGAGCCGGTCCGCACCTTTCCTGTGCGGGTGGTGGCCGAAAGAGTGCAGGTCGAGGTCTGAGCCCGTCATCGAGACCCTCGAAATACTTTAAGCCTCAACAATCTTGCCCTCCGGGCTGGCACGGTTCTCGCAGTTGAGCCTGCATTGCGTTCGTCGATGTTGTCTCCAAGGAGTTGTTCCATGACGGTTTCCCTTTCTCGCCGCCTGCGTCACGTGGCCATCGCCGCCGCGCTGGCCGTCTCGGCCGCCAGCGGCTTCGCGCAGATCAAGGTCGGCATCGCCCTCGACATCTCCGGCCCCTTCGCTGCGACGGGCGCGCCCGCCCGTGACGGCTTCCAGTTGGCGATCAAGCGGCTCGGCGGCAAGCTGGGTGGCTACCCGACCGAGTTCATCGAGGCCGACATGGCCGGCAATCCCGAGCAGGCCAAACAACTCGTCGACCGCATGGTCCAACGCGACAAGATCGACCTGTTCACCGGCCCGGTGGGCTCCAACATCGCGCTGGCCGTCGGCCCCACGCTGTTCGCCGCCAAGGTGCCCTACCTGACCTCGAACGCGGGCCCCAGCCAGTACGCGGGCGCCCAGTGCAACCCGTACTTCTTCGGCGTCAGCTACCAGAACGACAGCTACCACGAGTCGGCCGGCAAGTTCGCCGCCGACAAGGGCTTCAAGAAGGTGATGCTGATCGCGCCGAACTACCCCGCCGGCAAGGACGGCCTGACCGGCTTCAAGCGCCTGTACAAGGGCCCGATCGCCGACGAGGTCTACACCAAGCTGGGCCAGCTCGACTATGCGGCCGAACTCGCGCAGATCCGCTCGGCCAAGCCCGACGCGCTGTACTTCTTCCTGCCCGGCAACATGGGCATCAACTTCCTGAAGCAGTTCGTCGGTGCCGGCCTGTCGAAGGACGTGACGCTGATCACCACCGCCTTCTCGGCCGACCAGGACGTGATCGACGCCGTCGGCGAGCCGATGCTCGGCCTGTTCAACACCAGCGCCTGGTCCCACGACCTGGACAACCCCGTCAACAAGGCTTTCGTCGAGGCCTACCGCAAGGCCTACAACAACCGCTACCCGGCCTTCGCCGCACAGCAGGCCTACGACGTGATCATGTCGATGGACGCGGCCGTGCGCGAAGTCGGCGGCAAGGTGGCCGACCGCGAGGCGCTGGTGAAGGCGCTGGCCAAGGGCAACTTCAAGTCGGTGCGTGGCAGCTTCAAGTACGGCAGCAACCACTACCCGATCCAGGACTACTACCTGCGCGTGATCGGCAAGGACGCCCAGGGCGCGATCACCAACAAGACGATCGGCAAGGTGCTGACGGCGCACCAGGATTCGTATGTGAGCCAGTGCCCGATGAAGTGATGGCCTTGTCTTTTCCCTCTCCCCCTGGGAGAGGGTAGGGTGAGGGCCAGCGGCATCTGAACAGGCACGCTACTGGTTTCTCCCCCGCTGCCCCTCACCCCACCCTCTCCCCAAAGGGGCGAGGGTGCAAGAAACCCATGGACCCGATCTTCCTTCTCGAACAACTGCTGAACGGCCTTGGCTACGGCTTCATGCTGTTCCTGCTGGCCGCCGGGCTGACGCTGGTGTTCGGCATCATGGACATGCTGAACCTTGCGCACGGTTCGCTGTTCATGGTGGGCGGCTACGTGGCCGCCAAGGTCCACGTGTCGAGTGGCTCGTTCATCGGAGCCGTGGTCGCGGCCATCGCGGTCACGCTGGTCGTGGCGCTGCTGCTCGAGACGGCGCTGGTGCGCAGGCTGTACCGGCGCGACCACCTGTCGCAGGTGCTGGCCACGTTCGGCCTGATCCTGATCGCGGACGACGCCGTCAAGTACCTCTGGGGGCCGTCGCCGATGATGGCGCCCACACCCGCCGCGCTGGCCGGCCCGATCCAGCTGCTGCCCGGCCTGCCGTATCCGGCCTACCGGCTGGTGATCCTGGCCGCGGGCCTGCTGATCGCGATCGGCCTGTACCTGCTGGTCAACAAGACCCGCGCCGGCATGCTGGTGCGCGCCGGTGCCTCCAACCGCGGCATGGCCGAGCTGATGGGCGTGCGGGTGGGCCAGGTGTTCACGCTGGTGTTCCTGCTCAGCGCCGCGCTGGCCGCCGTGGCCGGTGCGTTGATGGGGCCGATCAGCGCGGTGCAGATCGGCATGGGCGAAGACATCATGATCCCGGCGCTGGTGGTGATCGTCATTGGCGGCATCGGCTCGGTGCGCGGCGCCTTCGTCGCAGCGCTGCTGGTCGGCTTGGTCGATACGGCCGGCCGCGCCTTCCTGCCACCGATGCTGCGGGCGGTGCTGCCGCCGACGCTGGCCGCCGACCTCGGCCCGGCGCTCGCGAGCATTGCGATGTACGTGCTGATGGCCGGCGTGCTGGTCGTTAAGCCGTCCGGTCTTTTTCCTGCAAGAGCATGAGCACCCCCGGTCTTCGCTCGAACTGGCCACAATGGGTCGTGCTTGCGTTGCTGGCTGCGTTCCCGCTGGTCGCGCCTCTGCTCGGGCTCGACTACTACATCGGTTTCGTGCGCCGGCTGCTGATCGTGATGATCGCCGCGCACAGCCTCAACTTCCTGGTCGGCTACGGTGGCCTGGTGGCGCTGGGCCATGCCGGGTTCCTCGGTGTCGGCGCCTATGTGCTGGTGGCGCTCAGCGATGCCGGCTTCACCTCGGCCTGGCTGCTGTGGGCGGCAGCGATCGTGGGCACTGGCCTGGTGGCGGCCCTGATCGGCCTGGTCGCGATGCGCACGCGCGGCGTCTACTTCATCATGATCACGCTGGCGTTCGCGCAGATGCTGTACTACGTGGCGGTGTCGCTGCGCAGCTACGGTGGCGACGACGGCTACAACCTGCCGGCACGCCCGCTGCTGGGCCTGGGCCTGTCGAGCACGCACGAGCCCACGCTGTACTGGGTGGTGCTGGCCATCGCCGTCGGCGTGTTCGCGCTGCAGAACCGGGTAACGGCCTCGCGCTTCGGCCATGCGCTGATGGGCATCCGCGACAACGAGACCCGCATGACCGCGCTGGGCTACCCGGTGCGTCTGCTGAAGCTCTGCGCCTTTGCCGGCGCGGGCGCGCTGGCGGGCCTGTCGGGTGCGCTGATGGTCACGCACAACAGTTTCGTCAGCCCCTCGTCGATGCACTGGACGCAGTCGGCCACGCTGATCGTGATGCTGGTGATCGGCGGCATCGGCAAGCGCTGGGGCGGCGTGGTCGGCGCGGCGGTCTGGGTCCTGCTCGAAGAGGTGTTCCGGCAATGGACCGAGTACTGGCATGCGCCGCTGGGCGTGCTGTTGCTGCTGATCGTGTTCTTCGCGCCGCGCGGCATCGCAGCGCTGTTCGAGCGACGGAAGGCATCGGCATGAGCCTGTTCGTCGCCAAGGGTCTGGTCAAGCGTTTCGGTGCGCTGCTGGCCACCGACCATGTGAGTTTCGAAGTCGCGCCGGGCCAGATCCACGCGCTGATCGGCCCCAACGGCGCCGGCAAGTCGACCCTGGTCAACCTGATCTCCGGCCTGCTGCCGGCCGATGAGGGCAGCCTGCAGATCAACGGCGTCGACATCACGCGCCAGAGCGCGCACCAGCGCGTCCACAGCGGTCTGTCGCGCTGCTTCCAGGTGACCAGCGTGTTCCGCGACCGCACGGTGCAGGACAACCTGCTGCTGGCCGCGCAGGCGCATGCGGGCTCCAGCCTGCGGTTCTTCGCGCCGCGCGCCGGCGAGGCCGATCTGCAGCAGCAGGCGCTGGCGCTGGCCGAACGCGTGGGCCTGCACGACCGCCTGCAGACCGTGGCCGGCACGCTGCCGCACGGCGCGCAACGCCAGCTCGACGTGGCGCTGGCGCTGGCCGCTCGGCCGAAGCTGCTGCTGCTCGACGAACCGATGGCCGGCATGGGCCCCGAAGACTCGGCGAACATGGTCACGCTGATCCGCAGCCTGCGGCAGGACATGGCGATCCTGCTGATCGAGCACGACATGGACGCCGTGTTCCAGCTGGCCGACCGCATCTCGGTGCTGGTCTACGGCCGCGTGCTGACCTCGGGCACGGCCGCGGAGATCAGGAGCAATCCGGAAGTGCAGGCGGTGTACCTGGGACATGAGGAGAGCGCTGCATGAGCGCACTTGGCAAGGGGCCCCGCGCAGCGGGGATCGACATAGCGCGAAGGCCGCCTGCTGCCGACCAGCACGGCCCTACCGCCGACCATGGCCCATCGGAGGCAGCCGCATGAGTACCCCGCATGTCCTGCTGTCCTGCCGCGGCGTCGAAGCCGGCTACGGTGCGAGCCAGGTGCTGTTCGGCCTGGACTTCGACATCCGCTCGCAGGAGGTGCTGACCCTGCTCGGCCGCAACGGCATGGGCAAGAGCACGACCATCAAGACGCTGGTCGGCGCGCTCGCTGCCAAGGCCGGCGAGATCCATTTCGACGGCCAGCCGATCCACCACAGCAAGCCCGACGCGATCGCCCGGCTGGGTGTGGCGATCGTGCCCGAGGGCCGCCAGTGTTTTCCGAACCTGACGGTGCGTGAGCATCTGGTCGCGTTTGCGGCCAACCGCAACGGGCAGAAGGACGCGTGGACGCTGGAACGCATCTACCAGCTGTTCCCGCGGCTCAAGGAGCGCGCCGACAACCTGGGCAACCAGCTGTCGGGCGGCGAGCAGCAGATGGTGGCGATCGGCCGCGCGCTGTCGACCAACCCGCGGCTGCTGATCCTCGACGAGGCCACCGAAGGCCTGGCGCCCGTCATCCGCGAGGAGATCTGGCACTGCCTGGCGCTGCTGAAGCAGTCGGGCCAGACCACGCTGGTGGTCGACAAGTACGTCGAGCGCCTGCTGCGCCTGGCCGACCGCCACATCGTGCTGGAGCGCGGCCGCATCGCCTGGACCGGCAGCTCCACCGAGCTCGATGCCGACCGCGGCCTCTGGAGCCGCTACCTGGGCGTTTAGGGCCGTTACCTGGGCGTGTAGAGCCGGCGTTCGCGCGCAGCGCGCAGCGTCTGCGAGGGCGACTCGTGGAACCGGGCCGCATAGGCCTGCGAGAACCGCCCGAGATGGCCGAAGCCGACATCGGTGGCCACCGCCGTCACGCTGTCGTCGTCGTTCGGCATGGAAAGGCGGGCCCGGGCGCGGTCGAGCCGCAGGTCGCGCAGCCACTGCATCGGGCTGGTGCCGCGGAAATGCCTGAAATTGGTGAGCAGCGTGCGCACCGGCGTGCCGGCCGCCTGGGCGATGTCGTCGAGCTGCAGCGCGCGCGCCGCGTTTGCCTCCATGAAGGCCTCGGCCCGGCGCACCGCGGCCGGCGCGGGCGAAGCGGTGGCATCCAGGGTCCACGCGGCATCGGCCTGCGTGTGCGCCAGCAGCAGCTCGACCAGCAGGCGTTCGAATTCGAGCCCGATGCGGGCATGGGTTGCGGCCAGCCGGCTGGTGGCTTCGTCGGTCACCAGCAGTTCCATCTGGCGCAGCCAGGGCCTGAGCGTCGGCGCGGTCAGGTCGAGCCGCGGGCCGGGCGCGAGCGCCTGGGCCCCGGTGTGGGCCTGCAGGGCCGCGGTCGGAACGCGCAGCACCAGCTGCTCGCAGTCGGCGGAGAAGCGGGCACTGAACCGTGCGCCCGGCCGCCCGACCGCCGCATGCCGCCCCCCGACCTCGACCTCCTCGCCATCGAGCCAGACGCTGCCATGCCCGCTGGTGCACATCAGCACCAGGTGGTAGTCGGCGATGCGGCCGACGTCGATGTCCATCGCGCCGAACTTGATCGTGCCGATGGCCGACCGGCCGAAGCGCAGCAGGTCCATGTGTGCACGGATCGGCGCCGCGTCGCGCGGCACCAGCGTGTGCGGCTGCATCACCGCGGCGATGCGCTCGCGCGTCTCGTCGACATCGGTCGACGCGAAGTAGCGAAAACGGCGCAGCGCCGCCGGTGCGCGCGCGGCGAGCGTGGGCACGGCGTGGTGCGGCAGGGGGTGGCTGGGCGTCATGGCGGTGGCTGTGAACGCAGGGGCTTGCAGCGACGCAAGCTTCATGCCGCCGCGGCCACCCATAATTTGGCCATCACCACCTCGCCACCCAACCACTCCATGACCGACACATTGACCGACGGCACGCCCGCACTGCAGATCGAGGGCCCAGTCGCCACCCTGACGCTGCGGCGCCCATCGCAGGCCAACCGCCTGGAACCCGACGACCTGGCGGTACTGGCCGACCACATTGCCGCCGTGAACGCGATGCCCGACGTGCTGGTGCTGCGCCTGCAGTCCACCGGCAAGTACTTCTGCAGCGGCTACGACATCGGCCGCATCGGGTCGTCGCGCGCCGTGGCGTTCGAGGAAGTCGCCGATGCGCTGGAAGACGCACGGCCCGTCACCCTGGCGGTGCTGCAGGGCGGCGTCTACGGCGGCGCGACCGACCTGGCGCTGGCCTGCGACTTCCGCCTGGGCGTGCCGGCGACCGACATGTTCATGCCGGCGGCACGGCTGGGCCTGCACTTCTATCCGCGCGGGCTCGAGCGTTACGTGTCGCGGCTCGGCGTCGACGCGGCCAAGCGCCTGTTCCTCACGGCCGAGCGCATCGGCGCCGACGAGATGAAGGCCATCGGCTTCCTCACCCACCTGGTGCCGGCCGACGGCCTGACCGACGCCGCCGCACGCCTGGGCGCCACGCTGGCTGGCATGGCGCCGCTGGCCATGCTGGGCATGAAGAAGCACCTGAACCGCATCGCACGCGGCACGCTCGACGCCGACGACCTGCAGCACGACATCGCCCGCGCCGGCGCATCGGCCGACCTGCAGGAAGGGCGCGCGGCCTGGGCCGAGAAGCGGGCGCCGAAGTTCCAGGGACGCTGAAGAAGGCCCCTGGCTCGCAGGGTCAGGGCTGCGGGCTGGCGCTGGCCGGCGCCAATCCGGCCGCCGGGTCGAACACCACGTACATCTTGCGCAGCGCGACCCGGATGTCCCAGTCGCCCAGCGTGCCCGTGGGGAAGAACACCACGTCGCCGGCCTTCAGCGTGATGGGCGTACCGCCGTCGGGCGTGAACAGCGCCTCGCCGGAAATGATGTGCATGCTCTCGGCCGACAGGATCTGCCGGCGGTAGCGGCCCGGGCTGCATTCCCAGATGCCGATGTCGGGGGCGTGGGCGATCGGCGCGGTCAGCTTGTCGCCGCGCAGCGTGCACGGCGGCTGGCTGATCGGGTCGCCGACCCGGCCCCAGTCTTCGAGTTGCGCGGTCGGGGTGTGACTCGCATGGGTCAGTCGCAGGATGGTCATCTTCGCTTTCGGTGGTGCTGCTTTATACCGGCCGGCTGTCGCGCCAGCGGTAGTAGCGCACCGAGGGTGCCAGGAACCAGGGGTTGCCCGTGTAGAACGGCCGGGTCTCGAAGGCCAGGCCGTCGAGCGCGGTCTTGCCTTCGGGCAGGCCCAGCACCTGCTGCCCGATGCGCATGCCGAAGTAGCTCGACGTACCGACACCGGCACCGCAATAGCCCATGGCGTAGTGCAGCCCATCGTGCCGGCCGACGTGCATCAGCTCGTCGAAGGTGTAGGCGACGAAACCGTTCCACGAGTGGCTGATGCCGATGCCTTTCAGCTCCGGGAAGATCTGCGCCATGTCGGCGTGCAGCAGCGGCCCGCTGACGCGCGCATCGGTCTCGGCGTGCGAGACGCGGCCGCCGAACAGGATGCGGCGCCTGTCGGGCGATGCGCGGTAGTAGTAGACGACCTTGCGGGTGTCGCTGACGATGCGGTTGCGCGGGATCAGCCGGTCCATCAGGCCCTCCTGCAGCGGCTCGGTCGCGATCATGTAGCTGCCGATGGGAATCACGCGGCGCTGCAGCCACGGCGTGAGTTTGCCGGTGTAGCCGTTGGTGGCGATCACCACGTCGCGCGCCAGCACGCTGCCGCGCGCGGTGCCCAGGCGGTAGCCGCCGTCCTGCCGCTCGATCGACATGACCGGGCTGCGCGGCGCCACCTGCGCGCCCGCCGCCTGCACGCGCTCGAGCAGGCCCTGGTGGTACAGCGCGGGGTGCACCGAACAATGGCTCTCGTAGACCACGCCGCCCCAGTACGCATCGCTGCCCAGTTCGCTGCGCTGCTCGGCACGCGGCACGACGTGGGCCAGCACTTCGAGGCCCTTGGGCTGGTGCCGCACGCGGGCGGCCAGCGCATCGAACTGCGCGGCGTTGTGCGCCGCGTGGAAACGCCCGACACGGCTGAAGTGGCAGTCGATCGCCTCGGTGCGCACGAACTGCGCGATCCACTCCAGCGATCGCTGGCCTTCGCGCAGGATGTCGAACGCGCGCTTCTCGCCGTGCCGGCGCGACAGCTGCTCGTAGCTCGGCTTGATGCTGGTCGAGACCTGCCCGCCGTTGCGCGTGCTGCAGCCCCAGCCGGCTTCCTCGGCGTCGAGCACCAGGGTCGAGCGGCCGCCACGCGCAGTCTGCAGCGCCGCGTGCAGGCCGGTGTAGCCGGCACCGACCACGGCCACGTCGACCTTCTGCGGCAGCGCGGCATCGGCGATGGCGGGGCGCGGCACTTCGTCCCACCAATACGGGGCGAGCTTGCAGTCTTGCATCAAGGCTTCGGTGTGGGACATGGTGGCGAAATTCTTATCGGTGGGAATGATCAGCCAGGACGAGGTCGGCACCTTTCTCAGCCAGCATCAGCGTCGGCGCATTGGTGTTGCCCGAGGTCAGCGACGGAAAGGCAGACGCGTCGATGACGCGCAGCCGTTGCAGCCCGTGCACCTGCAACCGGTGGTTGAGCACGGCATCTGCCGGGTCGGGCCCCATGCGGCAGGTGCTGACGGGGTGGAACACGGTCGAGGCGCGGGCGCGGATGTCGGCCAGCAGTTCGTCGGGCGTGCGCACCGCGTCGCCGGGCAGCAGTTCACGTTCGATCACGGCGTGCAGCGCGGGGGTGGCGGCCAGCCGCCGCAGCAGCGCGGCGCCATCGACGATGGCCCTGCGGTCTTCCTCGGTCGCCAGCGAGTTGGGTTCGATGCGCGGCATGGCCAGCGGGTCGCTCGCGTTCAACCGGATGCACCCCCGGCTGGTCGGCCGGCACGGCTGCGCACTCAGCAGGAAGCCCGGATAGGGATCGGGCGCCATCAGCCGGCGCTGGCCCGGCACCGCACGCAGATAACTCAGCGGCGAGAAATACAGCTGCTGGTCGGGCTGGGCCAGCTCCGGCCGGGACCGCACGAAGCCGCCGCCCTGGTTCACGCTCAGTGCCAGCGGCCCGCGCCGCAGCGCGATGTAGTGCAGCCCCGCCCACAGCTTGCCGTGCCAGCTGCCGAGGTCGTTGTTGAGCGTCGGCACCCGCGCACGGTAGACGTGGTCGATGCACAGGTGGTCCTGCAGATGCCGGCCCACCGCCGGCAGATCGGCCACCACCGGAATGCCCAGCGCCTGCAGCTCAGCACCCGGCCCGACGCCCGAGGCCAGCAGCAGTTGCGGCGAAGCGATGGCGCCGGCCGCGACGATCAGCTCGCGCCGCGCCCGCACCTCGTGCACCCGGCCGTCCTGCAGGTAGCACACGCCGGTGGCGGCCGTGCCGTCGAACACGATGCGCGTGGCCCGTGCGCCGGTCTCCACCCGCAGGTTCGACCGGCGCAGCGCCGGCTGCAGGTAGGCGGTGGCGGCCGATTCGCGCCACCCGTTGCGCGTGGTGATCTGGTTGATGCCCACCCCCTCGGCCGAAGCGCCGTTCAGATCCGCGTTGCGCGGCAGGCCCGCCTGAACGCCTGCCTGCAGATAGGCGCCGCACAGCGGATGCACGGACGCCGACACATCGCTCACGTGCACCGGCCCGCCACGCCCGCGCCAGGCATCGGGGCCGTGCTCGCTGTCCTCGAGTTTGCGGAAATACGGCAGCACGTCGGCCCAGCCCCAGCCCGGGTTGCCGGCCGCGGCCCAGCCATCGAAGTCGGACGGCTGCCCGCGCACGAACACCATCGCATTGATCGCGCTCGACCCGCCCAGCACCTTGCCCCGCGGCCAGTAGCCGTCGCGCCCGTCGAGCGCCGCCTCGGGCTGCGTGCGGTACATCCAGTTGACGGCGGGGTTGTAGAACGAATGCCCGTAGCCGATCGGCAGCTTGAGCCACCAGCTGCGACCCGGGCCACCGGCCTCCAGCAGCAGCACGGTGGTGCGCGGGTCGGCGCTGAGGCGGTTGGCGAGCACGCAGCCGGCGGTTCCCCCGCCCACGATCACGTAGTCGTAGGTTGGAGCGGTCAACGGGGCGGCATGCAGGTCATGGTGGCGCGGAGCATCGCATGCAGAGTGGACCGGTGGTTAGAGCCACTTTCGAGAAAGTGGGGGGCCAATCACTCACCCGGGTCATGTCGTGCTACGGCATGGCGTGGCCGGCACATGAAGAGATTTCGAGGTTTTTTAAGCATGTCGAGGATGACGTGTATAAAAAATCGAAATTTCTATACACGTCCAAGCTAACATGCAAAAAAATTGAATTGCCATGGCCAGCCTTCCTCCTCTTGAACTGCTCGATCCGGCGCGCTTCGACACGCCAGCCATCTTGCGAAGGCTCGCCAGCGCCAGCCGCCAACTGGCGGAACTCAAGGGCATTGCCGCCGCGATCCCGAACCAGGGCATGCTCATCAACACCTTGGGTCTGCAAGAGGCAAAGGCCAGCTCGGAGATCGAGAACATCATCACCACGCACGATGCGCTGTTCAAGGACGACGTGCTGCCGGAAGCGTTCGGCAACCCGGCCGCCAAAGAGGTGCTTCGGTACCGGCAAGCGTTGAGGGTCGGCTTTGCACAGGTGCAGCAAAGCGGCCTGATCACGGCCAACCACATCGTCGGCATCCAGGCGGAGCTGGAGCGCAACAACGCAGGCTTTCGCAAGTTGCCGGGTACCGCGCTGAGAGACGGCGCCGGGCGCACCGTCTACATGCCGCCGCAGGATCCGGCCGAGATCGTGTCCTTGATGCAGGGGTTGGAACGCTTCATCAACGAGCCCGGATTGCTGGATGTCGATCCGCTGATCAAGATGGCGCTGATTCACCACCAGTTCGAAAGCATCCACCCCTTCTACGATGGCAACGGCCGGACCGGGCGCATCCTGAACGTGCTCTACCTGGTGAAAGAGGGCCTGCTCGACATCCCGGTGCTCTACCTGAGCAGCTACATCGTGCAGACGAAGGCCGACTACTACCGCCTGTTGCAAACGGTCCGCGATGGCGACACCTGGGAAGCATGGGTGCTGTATCTGCTGGAAGCCGTCGAGGAGACGGCTCGGCAGACGATCACCACCGTCTACGCCATCAAGGCCGCCCTGGCCGACTACAAACATCGGATCCGTGACAACTACAAGTTCTATAGTCAGGACCTGATCAACAACCTGTTCACGCACCCCTACACGAAGATCGATTTCGTGCAGCGCGACCTGCAGGTGTCACGCCTCACGGCCACCAAGTATCTCGATGCACTGGTCGAGGGCGGTTTTGTCAAGAAGCACAAGGTCGGTCGAGGCAACTACTACATCAACCTGGCGCTGACGGCCATTCTGCAGGGGGAAGCAGGCGGCAACCCCTGAGCCTAGAACGGCTCGCAACGGAATGCCGAATGCTGCGTGTGTCCGATCGCAGCCCCGTTCATTGCTTTCATTCCATTCGAAAAAACCAGAAAGACACGATGCGCATCCATCCCATCATCGCCGCCAGTGCGGCCTGGGCCACCCTTGCACTCGCCCTCAGCGCCTGCACCTCCGTCCCCCCAACCCCCGCCCCGCTGTCCCCCACCCGCATCGCCGAGATCATCGCCAATCCCGACCGCAGCGAGGCCGACCGGCGCAACGACGTGCGGCGCAAGCCGCAGGAGATGCTGGCCTTCATCGGGGTGCGGCCTGGCATCGTGGCGCTGGACCTGTTTGCCGGCGGCGGCTACACCACGGAGCTGATCGCGCGGTCCGCTGGGCCGGCCGGCCGTGTCTACGGCCAGATGCCGCCGCGCACCAGCCGGCCGGGGCCTGCGCAGCCGGAGGGAGGTGCAGCGCCCATGCCGCCGGCGCCGCCTGCTGCGGCCGCGCCGCCCGGTCCGATGGCGCGCCCACCCGGCCTGGCCGGCCGCGCGATGAACCCGCAGGTGCCCAACCTCGTGCCCGTCGTGCTGCCGTTCGAGAACCCGGTGCCGCCGCAGGTCGCACCGGGCAGCCTGGACCTCGCCACCTTGATGTTCAACTACCACGACCTCGGCCACATGGGCGTGGACCGCGGCCAGATGAACCGTGCGCTGTTCGCCGCGTTGAAGCCCGGCGGTGTCTACGTGATCGCCGACCACGCCGGGCGCCCCGGCACCGGCATCTCCGAGGCCGGCACGCTGCACCGGGTCGAGGAGGAGTTCGTGAAGAGCGAGGTCGAAAGCGCGGGCTTCCGGCTGGCCGCGCGGGGTGGCTTCCTGCGCAACCCGAACGATCCGCGCGACCGCAACACGCCCGAGCCGCCGCAGCCGAAAGACGAGTTCGTGCTGAAGTTCGTCAAGCCCTGACAAGGCTCAGCGCCCGGCACGCTCCACCAGCTTGAAGGTGCCGGTGGCCAGCGCCAGCAGCTGGCCGTCGGTGTCGCGCACCTCGCCGCGCACGAAACTCAGTGACTTGCCGCGCCGCTCGCAGCGCGCCGTGCCGATGGCGTCGCCCTGGGTCGGGGCGACGTAGTGCACCGACATGTCCACCGTCACCACACCGTAGCGTGTGGGGTCGTGCGCGCGGGCGGCGCACGACAGCGCGCAGTCCAGCAGCACGGCGTAGGCGCCGCCGTGCACGTCGCCGCGGCTGTTGGCGTACTGCGGCTGGGCCGGCATCAGGATGCTGGCCTCGTCGTGGCCGATGCGCAGGCCGCGCAGGCTGAAGGCCTGCACCATCGGCATGGTCAGGCTGAACAGGGTATCGGGGGGCTCGTTGTCGAAGGGGTTCATGGCAGGGTGTGCAGATGAGGAACAGCCCGCAGCGTAACCAATCCCGTCCGGGTGCGGTATCCCGGTGTCGGCTGCCGCTGACACGCCGTCGGGACCGAGTCCGAGCGCCGTGCTGCGCGGCCAGGCGCACCATCGCAATGCCGTCCATGGCAACAGGAAGACCCCCCGATGAGCCACACGCCCCACAAGCCGCACGAGCATGGCGGCCAAGACCAGGATCCCGAGCCAGGCGGCCTTCCGGTCGATCCGGACGATGGCGCGCCGGGGCCCAGCACGCCGATCGATCCGGAACACGATGGCGCACCTCCTCCCGAGATCTGAGGCCGGCCTTCTGCAGCCCGGCGCCGGCCGGCGTATAAGCGGCTCCATGCCCCTGCTCAACCCGCAAGCCGCAGAGATCCTGCGCCATCCCGGCGCCTTTGCGCTGCGCACCCTGAAAGCCTTCAAGGCCAATCAGGGCCTGCTGCTGGCCGGCGCGGTGGCCTATTACGCGCTGCTGTCCATCGTGCCGCTGCTGATCCTGACGGTGATCGCGCTGTCGCACCTGATCGACCAGAACGAGTTGCTGCAGACGCTGCACCGCTATCTCGAATGGCTGGTGCCAGGCCATTCGAAGGCCATCATCGCCGAGCTGGCCAACTTCCTCGACCACCGCGACGTGATGGGCTGGGTGCTGCTGGTCAGCATGCTGTTCTTCAGCTCGCTGGCCTTCACCGTGCTCGAGAACGCGATGTCGGTGATCTTCCACCACCGGGTGGCGGTGCGCCGGAGGCACTACCTCGTCTCGGCCATCATTCCATACGCCTACATCCTGTGCCTGGGCGTAGGCCTGCTGCTGGTGACGCTGGTGGCCGGCGGGTTGCAGGCGATCGGCCAGGAGCGCGTGTGGCTGTTCGGCTTCAGCTGGTCGCTGGGTGGCGTGTCGGGCGTGCTGCTGTACTTGCTGGGTTTTGCCGGCGAGGTGTTCGTGCTGACCTCGATCTACATGGTGATGCCGGTCGGCCGGCCGTCGCTGCAGCATGCGTTGATCGGCGCCGTGGCCGCGGCCGTGCTGTGGGAGGTGTCGCGCCACATCCTGATCTGGTACTTCGTCACGCTGTCGCAGATCGGCAAGGTCTACGGCTCGCTGACCACCTCGATCGCCGTGCTGCTGAGCCTGGAGGTCGCGGCCACGCTGCTGCTGCTGGGCGCGCAGGTGATCTCCGAATACGAGCGCCTGTGCGAAGGCGAGGCACCGGCAGCGCCCGCGCAGCCGTTCACGACCGTGCAGCCGTCCTGAGCCAGGGCAGCACCGATGGCCACCACCCCCGCAACGCCCTCCGGCAGCAGCCAGCGCCTGTGGCAGATCGACGCGTTGCGCGGCCTGATGCTGGTGCTGATGACGCTGACGCACCTGCCGACCATCCTGTCGTCGCCACTGGGCCAGCCGTTCGGCTTCGTCTCGGCGGCCGAAGGCTTCGTGCTGCTGTCGGGTTTCATGGCCGGCCTGGTGTATGCCGGCCGGCATCGCCGCGACGGCGAGACGGTGATGCGCAGCGCCTTCTTCAAACGCGTGGTCAAGATCTACCTGTGCCAGGCGGCGCTGCTGCTGTTCCTGTTCACCGTGGTTGCGGTGATCGGCGTGGTGACGGGTCAGGAAGCCATCACCGGTCTGATGCGCTACTACCTCAGCCACCCGTTGCCGGCGATCGTGGGCGGCCTGCTGCTGGTCTACAGCCCGCCGCTGCTCGACATCCTGCCGATGTACATCCTGTTGATGGTGGTGAGCCCGCTGCTGCTGGTGCACGGGCTGCAACGCGGGTGGACCGGCATCCTCGCCATCAGCGTGGCCTTGTGGGTGGGCGCGCAGTTCGAGCTTGGCCACTACCTGTACGAGGCTGCGGCGTCCGCGACGGGCCTGCCGGTGCCGCTGACCGAGACCGGCGCGTTCGACATTCTGGCCTGGCAGCTGCTGTGGGTGATCGGCCTGTGGTTGGGCGCCGGGCGTGCCCAGCACCCGAACGCGCCGCCGCTTCGATTTCCGCGCTGGATGGTGCTGAGCGCCATCGCCATCGCGACGGTGGGCTTCGTCTGGCGCCATGCCATCGGGCAGATTCCGTTCCCGGGCAACGAGTCGCTCAATCTGATGCTGGACAAATGGCAGCTGGCACCGTTGCGCCTGATCAACCTGTTTGCGCTGCTGGTGCTGGTGATCCACTACGCGGATGCGCTCACCGCCAGACTGCCGCGCCTGCGGTTCCTCGAGACGCTCGGAGCCGCATCGCTACCGGTGTTCTGCGCCCATCTGGTGCTGGCGCTGCTGGTGCTGGCCTTCGCCGGTGCCTACCAGCCCGAGCGGCCCCTGTGGGTCGATGGGGTCATCCTGTTCTTCAGCTTCGCGGCCCTGCACGCCGTGGCGCTGGTGAGCGCCGCGTTCGACCGTCAGGCGGCGGTGGAGTCGCAGCGCTGGAAGAAACGCCTCAAGGCGCTCGAGGCGATGCGGCAGGCACGGAGATCGGCACGAGGTGCGGCGCGATCGCTGACTTCCACACCGCATACCCGGCAGGGTTGAGGTGCAGCGCGTCGGCCAGGAACAGGTCCGCACGTGGCTTGCCGTCGGCGTCGAGCATCTTCGAATAGATGTCGATGAAATCGAGTTTGGGCGTCGCCGCGCTGTACTTCGCAATCAAGGCATTCGCCTCCATCGCCTGGGCCATCAGCGTGGCGCGGGACGGGCTGGGCTTGATCGACAGGTAGGCGATGCGGGTGTCTGGCAGCGCGGCGTGCACCTGCTCGACCAGGCTCTGGAAACTCTCCAGCACCTGCTGCGGCGTGCGGCCTTCGGCCAGATCGTTGTCACCGGCGTAGACCACCACCAGCCTCGGTTTGTAGGGCAGCACCAGCTGGTCGACGTACAACGCGCAGTCGGCCAGCTTCGAGCCGCCGAAGCCGCGCTTGATGACCGGTGCGTCGCCGAACTGCGCCTCCAGATCGTTCCACATGCGGATCGACGAACTGCCGACGAACAGCACGCCGCCCTGGCCCGGCGCCTTCTGCTGGTCGGCCGCGCTGAAGGCGTCGAAACTTTCCTTCCAGCGCTGGTCGATGGTCACGACGCGCGGCGCCGAGCGGCCGGCCGGCGACGGCTGCGCGTGCGCACCCAGCGAGGCGCCCATGCCCAGGCTGCACAGCGCGAACGCGATGCGGGTCAGTCGACGTTGGGATGTCCTCATCTTCTACCCCCTGCTGATGTAAACGCTGCGGCGCGCACGACGATCAGATGCCTGCCTGGATGCGATGCACGACCACAGGACTCCATCTTCAGGATGGCCATTGTGCGAGAAAAGGTATGTCGGAGAGCACGCCGCCTGCCTGCGCGGCATGCCCGGTTGCCGGCAGCCACGCCTGTCGCGGCAGCCGCATACCGGCATCGCACAGACCCTAGCCGCGGGTCGTCCTGACCGACTCCCGCAGCACATCGATCACCGCCGCGATGAGCGGCCGCCGTGAGCTTTCGCGCACGGTGGCGATGTACATCTTGCGGGTGAGCGTCGGGACGAGCGGCACCACCACCAGCCCCGGCAACGCGCGCGCCATGTCGAGACCGAGACTCGGAAAGACCCCCACCATGTCGGTCTCCTCGATCAGGCGGTACGACGCAGCCGGGTTGCGGCAACTGCTGCGGATCTTCGGGTGGAACCCCTCTTTCAGGCAGGCCTGGAGCAACTTGGCGTAGTAATCGACCGACGCGGTGTTGATGTCCCAGCGCTCGTCCTTGAGATCGGCGAGCGACAGTGTGCGGTAGCGTGCGAGCCGGTGCTGGCTCGACAACAGCACCTCGAACGTGTCGGTGCCGAGCGGCAGCAGTTGCAACGATCCCTGCGTGCGGTGCGGTGTGGCGAGTTCGTACACCACCGCCAGGTCGACCTGTTTCGCGGCGGCGGCCTGCATGCCATCCTGGCACTCCAGCTCGCTGAAGTGCACGTCGACGTGCGGGTGGCGCATGGCCAGCTCCTTCACCATCACGGGAATGAAGCTCCCGGCCGCCGAACCGAACGCCGCCAGGCGCACCTCGCCGCGAATCTGGCCGGTCGACGTCTCCATCTCCGATTCGATGCTCTCCGCCACACTGAACAGGTTCTTGCTCAGTGTCACGAGGCGGCGCCCGGTGGCCGTGAGTCGGACGCCGCGTCCGGAGCGCTCGAACAGCACGGCGCCGGTGTCGGTCTCGAGCTGCAGCAACTGGTGCGACACCGCCGGCCGCGTGAGACCGCGGGCGGCGGCGACACGGGAGATCGTGCCGAGGATCGACAGTTCGTGCAGAAGGTAGAGGCGGTTCAGATCGAGCATGGCAGAAGGCAGCAACAGGAAACTATTATTTTCCCTACCTGTTAGCTTTCAAAACCTTTTTTTCCTCTAGCAGACTGCCTACGATGCGGTGGTCTTCACTCCATCCCGAAGGAAATCCATGGCTCTCCGTCTCGCCGCCTCGCCCAGTCCGTTGGATGGCCTGGCCCGCCGGATCCTGCGTGCCGGCGTTGGCATCGCCGTTCTCGTGTGCGGCGCCGCGTTCGCCCAGGAATCGCGGCTCGACGCCATCGTCAAGCGCGACAAGGTCATCGTCGCCGTGATGAGCACCAGCCCGCCAAACGGCTTCATGGACGAGAACAACAACCTCACCGGCTTCGAAGTCGAGTTCGCCAAGCTCGTGGTCAAGGGCATGCTCGGCGACGCGGGCAAGATCGAATTCGTGACCACCGACGCGCAGGGGCGTTTCCCCGCCGTGCTCTCGGGCAAGGCCGACTTCGGCATCGGTACTGCCACGGTCTACCCCGACCGCGCGATGCGCCTGGCCTTCACCCGGCCGTACATGGATTCGGGCTCCACCGTGGTCGTCAAGGCGGGCTCGCCCATCAAGACGCTGGCCGACCTCAACAACGCCAAGGTCACGCTGGTCGGCTCCAACAGCTCGGGCAACCAGGACCGGGCCAAGCTGTACGCACCCAAGGCCACCGCCCTCTTCTTTGACGGAGACTCCGCCGCCGTGCTCGCACTCAAGAGCGGACGCGGCAACGCCTACCAGACTGATGTGCCGGTCGCCGCCCATTTCGTTGCACAGAGCAACGGCAGCTATATCCGGCTGCCGGGTCTGCTCGGCAATGTGAACGGCAACGCGATCTTCATGAAACCCGGCGACTTCACGCTATGGCTCGCGCTGGACACCATCGTGCAGGAGTACGTGAGCGGTTCGCGCTACAACGAGTTCAGCGAGCTCTACAAGAAGTGGTACGGCAAGGAGCCACCTCCACAGCGCGCCTACCCCATCAAGTAGGCACGCGGGCCAGGCATGTTCAATTTCGGATTCATCGCCGGCAACCTTCCTGTCTTCCTTCAGGGCCTCGAGATCACCTTGCTGATCGGCGGCTGCGCGATCCTCGGGTCGCTGGCCGGCGGCGGCGTAGTCGCGGCCCTGAGGATGAGCCGGTTCAAGGGCGCCGCGTTCCTCGGTGCCGCCTATGTCGAAGCCATGCGCAACACGCCCGTGCTGGTGCAGATCTTCCTGCTGTATTTCGGCCTGCCCACGCTGGAGCTCTACCCGAGCGCCATCGTCTCGGCCGTGGTCGCCCTGGTGCTGCAGAACAGCGCCTACCTCGGCGAGATCTACCGGGCCGCCATCCAGGCCGTGCCACTGCGGCAATGGGAAGCCGCCCAGGCCGTCGGCATGACGCCCTTGAAGGCCATGCGCATCGTGGTGCTGCCTCAGGCGCTGCGCCATGCGCTGCCCGCAATCGGCAACCAGATGATCTTCATCTTGAAGGACACCTCCATCGCCTCGACCATCGCGGTGGCCGAACTCACGCACACCGGCAAGCTGCTGCTCGACCGCACGGCGGCACCTTACGAGGTGTTCCTGATCCTGGCCTGCTTCTACCTGCTGCTGACCGCCGGCGTGCTGGCCATCGTCAAGCTGGCCGAGGTCGTTTTCCCGGTGCGGACATGAGCGCGCGCCGGGCCGCCCCAAGCAAGCTCGCCCCGAAGTGCGCAGCACGGAGGGTAGTCGAATGACGTTTCAGGCACTGCAGGGCATCGCCCTCTATCTGGCCAAGGGCACGGCCGTGACGCTGGCGCTGGCCGGCGGCGCGGTGCTGGTCGGTGGCGCGCTGGGGCTGGTGATCGCGCTCGTACGTCTGTACGCCTGGTGGCCGCTGCGCTGGCTCACGGCGGTCGCCGTGTTCGTGGTCAAGGGCGTGCCGCTGCTGATCCTGCTGATCGGCGCGTACGTGATCCTGCCCTACTTCAAGATCGATGTGCCATCGCAGGCCGTGGCGATCTTCACCATCGGCATCTATTTCTCCACCTATGCGAGCGAGATCTACCGTGCCGCCATCCGGTCCATCCCGGCCGCCCAATGGGATGCGGGCCGCAGCCTGGGCTTCACGCCATGGCAGCTGCTGGCAACCGTGGTGCTGCCACAGACCGTGCGCTTCTGCGCGGCGCCGCTGATCGGCATCTTCATCATGACGGTGAAGGCCACGTCACTGGTCTCGGCCATCGGCGCCTGGGAGCTGCTGAACGCGGGGCGCGAGACCGCCGAGCGCACCTTCCTCGTGCTGCCGATCTACGGGGCAGTGGCCTGCATCTACTTCGTCATCTGTTTCGGACTGTCCCGCATCTCCAGGCGGCTTGAAAGGGCCTTCACCCATGCCTAGCCCTGCTACATCTCCCACCGCCGCGGGCACACCGCTGGTGGTCATCGACCAGATCGAAAAAGTCTATGGCAGCACCCAGGTGCTGAAGGGCGTCTCGGCCTGCGTCGGTGCGGGCGAGGTGCTGTCACTGATCGGGCCGAGCGGTTCCGGCAAGACCACCCTGTTGCGTTGCGTGAACTTCCTGGAGAAGTACGACCGAGGCAGCATCACGGTCGAAGGGCAGACGGTTGGCTACACGTTCGACGGGCAGGGCGGACGCAGGCTGCGGTCGACCACCGAGATCGCCGCACAGCGTGCCCACGTCGGCATGGTGTTCCAGAGCTACAACCTGTTCCCGCACATGACCGTGCTGGACAACATCGTTGCCGCACCGGTCAAGGTGAAGGGCTTGCCGCGCAGCGAAGCGGTCGATACCGCGATGGCCCTGCTGAAGCAGGTGGGCCTGGAGGAGAAGGCCCGCCAGTATCCCGCCGCGTTGTCGGGAGGCCAGCAGCAGCGCGTGGCCATTGCCCGTGCGCTCGCCATGAAGCCGCGCCTGTTGCTGATGGACGAAGTGACCTCGGCGCTCGATCCGCAACTGGTGGGCGAGGTGCTGGACGTGATCGGCCAGCTGGCCGCCGACGGCATGACCATGATCCTGGCGACCCACGAGATGGAGTTCGCACGGCAGGTGTCGACCCAGGTGCTGTTCATGGCCGACGGCCTGGTCGTCGAACAGGGCCCGCCGCGCACGCTGTTCGGACACCCCGAAACAGACCGGCTGCAGAAGTTCCTGCAGCGCTACAAGGCCGGGCAACCCGCAACCCCGGCAAACAATCCATGAACCACACCCTGCACGACCCTGCGACCGAAACGGCCACAGAACCGACCTTCCACCGCCCCACCTGGTGCGAAATCGCGATCGGCGCCATCGAGCACAACGTGCTGCAGCTACGCGACGTGCTCGGCCCGGGCGTGCAGGTCTACGTCTGCCTCAAGGGCGATGCCACCGGCTGCGGCGCGATCGAGGTGGCGCGCGCAGCCGAGCGCTGCGGCGCGCACGGGTTTGCCTTCGGCAACATCGACGCCGCAATCGCCTGCCGCCGCGCCGGCGTGCGCCTGCCCATCCTGCTGTACCCGACCTGCCTGCCCACGGCCGCGCCGCTGCTGGCCCGCCACGACCTGCGCCCCACGCTGTCCACGCTGGACGACGTGGCACGGTGGAGTCAGCACGCGACGACCGAGTTGCCGGTGTTTTTGAAGATCGACAGCGGCGGCTTTCGGGCCGGCGCGTTCCCCGACGAAGCTGCCGCCGTCGCGCGGGCAATCACCGCCAGCCCGCGTTTGAAGCTCGTGGGGGTGTACGGGCATTCGCTCGCCGGCTACGGCGTCGAGGACCCGCAAGGCGTCGACCGCCATATCCACGAATTCCTGAACGCCATGGCGGCCATCGACCAGGCAGGCATCGCGGTGGACGTGCGCATGTGCTCCAGTTCGGAACTCGTGCTCAACCATCCGGAGGCCGACCTCAACGCGGTGGACCCGGGGCGTCTGATCTGCGGCATCGGGTTTCCTTCGTCCACCGAGCGGCAACGCGCGTGGAAACCCGCACTCGTGGGGCTCAAGAGCCGCCTCGTCATGCGCAAGGACCTGACGCACATGGGCACGGTGAGCCCGGCGCCCTTCGTCGCGGGCAAGGCCGGCCTGGTGCTGGGCCTGGTGCCCTATGGCTGGAGCGATGGCCATCCGCGCCGGCTGGCAGCCGGCGCCCATGTGCTGGTGCGAGGCCGGCGTGCGCCGCTGATCGGGCCGGTGCACTCCGAGATGCTGCGCATCGACCTGACCGACATCCCTGACGCCGAAGTCGGTGACGAAGTCGTGTTCCTCGGCAGCTCGGGCGATGCGCGCATCGATCTCGACCAACTGGCGACGCAATGGAACACCGACATCTTCGACGTATTTTTTCGCGTCGGTAAATCGGTTCCCCGCGTCTACCTTTCGGCTGCGGCCTGATCCTTCGATCGCGCCTGCAGCACCTGTTCCAGCACCCGCACCCCCGCATCGATCGCCGGCGGCGCCACGCTGCCGAAGCCCAGCACCAGGCCGTTGCCGGCGACCGGCGCGATGGCGTAACGGCCGATCGGCGAGGTGCTGACCCCGCGCAGATCCGCATCGTGCGCCACGGCCGTCTCCGACATGCCCGCACCCAGGCGGGCGATGGTGTGCAGGCCGCCGTGCGTGGGCACCACCTCCAGCAGGCCGCCCAGGCGCTTGCCGCAGGCCGCGACCAGTGCCTCGTGGCGCTCCAGGTACAGCGGCCGCATGCGCCGCAGGTGTGCGGCGAAGTGGCCTTCGTCGATGAACTCGGCCACCACCGCCTGCGTGTGCGACGGCACGCCCTGCAGGAAATTGCTCATGATCGTGCGGAACGTGTCCACCAGCCCCGAGGGCGCCAGCAGGTAGCCCAGCCGCAGCGCGGGAAACAGCGACTTGCTGAAGGTGCCGACGTAGATCACCAGGCCGGTCGTGTCCACGCTCTTCAAGGTCGGCGGCGGCCGGCCGCCGAAGAAGAACTCGCCGTCGTAGTCGTCCTCGATGACCCAGGCGCCGGCCTGCTGGGCCGCGTGCAGCAACGCGAAGCGCCGCTCCAGGCTCATCACGCTGCCCAGCGGCTGCTGGTGCGACGGCGTGACGAAGGCCAGGCGGAACCGGGGCGCCAGCCGCAAGCCCATGTCGACGCGCAGGCCATCGTCGTCCACCGGCACCGGCACGAGTTCGGCACCGGTGGCGATCAGGCTGTTGCGCGCGCCGATCGCGCCCGGGTTCTCGAACCAGACCTTGTCGCCCGGGTTCAGCAGCGTGGCGCCGATCAGGTGGAAGGCCTGCTGCGCGCCGCCGACGATGAACAGCTGCTCCGGGTCGCAGGTGATGCCGCGGTTGGCCCGCAGGTGCGAGGCGATGGCGCGGCGCAGCTGCGCCGACCCGTTGGGATCGCCATAGCCCATCACCTCGTCGCGCCCGCCGCGCAGGGTTTTGGCCGACAGCCGCGCCCATTGCGCCATCGGAAACGCATCGAAGGCCGGCAGCGCCGTGGTGAAGGCACGGGTCACGTGCGGCAGGCGCTGGCGGGCGCCGAAGCGTTGCACGGCCTGCGCCATCACGGTCGAGAGCACCGGTGCCGCCGCCGGTGCAGCGGCCTCCCGGGCCACGGCCGGCATCGGCCGCGTGGCACCCAGCGCTGCGCTCACGAAGGTGCCCGAGCCGGTGCGCGACTCGACCAGGCCTTCGGCGGTGAGGCGGTCGAACACCTCGATCACCGTGGTGCGCGACACGCCCAGATCGTGCGCCAGCGTACGGCTGGCCGGCAGCCGGTCGCCCGCCTGGAAGCCACCGGTGAGGATCATCTCGCGCAGCGCCATGCACAGCTGTGTGCTGACCGGCTGGGGCGATGCGTGGTCGATGCGCACCGACAGCAGCAGCGATCCACCCGCACGTTTGACCATCGGTCCCACCTTTGTCTTGTTCGCAAAATGGTATCACCCAAACTTCAGAGTGGACCTGTGTCGGCGACCACTTCGGGCGAATGATGGGCCCATGAAGATCCAGAAGATCGAGACCTTTTGCAACCCCCACGTGGGCTTCGTGCGGGTCACGGCGGACAGCGGCGCGCAGGGTTGGGGCCAGGTGTCCGCGTACAACGCCGACATCACGAGCCAGGTGCTGCACCGCCAGATCGCACCCTGGTCGCTGGGCCAGGGCGTCGCCGCCACAGCCGACATCGGCGCCTTGGCCGACCGCATCGCCGAGCGCGAACACAAGTTCCCCTGCGCCTACCTCTACCGCGCCATCGGCGGGCTCGACACCGCGCTGTGGGACCTGCACGGCAAGCTGGCCGGCCAGCCCGTGTGCGCGCTGCTCGGCGGCACGCCGGGGCGCCTGCGCGCCTACGCATCGTCGATGAAGCGCGACATCACGCCGGCCGACGAAGCCCGGCGCATGCTCGCCCTGCGCGACCAGCATGGTTTCAGCGCGTTCAAGTTCCGCGTCGGCGCCGAGTGCGGCCACGATGTCGACGAATGGCCCGGCCGCACCGAAGAGATCGTGCCCACGATGCGCCGCGCGCTCGGCGACGCGGCCACGCTGCTGGTGGACGGCAACAGCGGCTATTCGCCACCGCGCGCCATCGAGGTCGGCCGCATGCTGGAGCAACAGGGCGTGGTGCACTTCGAGGAGCCCTGCCCCTACTGGGAGCTGGACCAGACCCGCGCCGTGCGCGAGGCGCTGGCGCTCGACGTGACCGGCGGCGAGCAGGACTGCTATCTGCCGATGTGGAAACACATGCTGGCCTCGCACACGGTCGACATCGCGCAGCCCGACGTCTGCTACGTCGGCGGCATCGCGCGCAGCCTGCGGGTGGCGCAAATGGCACACGATGCCGGCCTGCCCTGCACACCGCACAGCGCCAACCTGTCGATGGTCACGGTGTTCACGATGCACCTGCTGCGGGCGATCCCGAATGCCGGCGCCTACCTCGAATACTCGATCGAGGGCGAGGACTATTACCCCTGGCAGGAAGGCCTGTTCACGCATGCGCCGTACACCGTGCGCGACGGCGACGTGACCGTGCCCGACGAGCCGGGCTGGGGCGTGGAGATTGATCCCGATTGGCTGGCCCGGTCCACCTACCAGATGTCGGAGCTGCCCGCGTGAACTCCGAACTGCAGGCCCTGGTGCACGAGGCGCAGGCCACCGGCCGCATCGCCGGCCTGCCCGACCAGCATTTCATCGATGGCCGTTGCATGCCTTCGGCCGACGGTGCGCGCATGGAAACGTTCGACCCCGGTACGGGCGAAACCTTCGCTTCGTTTGCCGCGGGCGATGCGGCCGATGTCGATGCCGCCGTGCGTTCGGCGCAGGCCGCCTTGCGCGGCCCCTGGCGCAATACGCTGCCGGCGCAGCGCGGCCGCCTGCTGTGGCGCATTGCGGAGGGCATGCGTGCATCTGCGTACCGTCTGGCCGTGGCCGAAACGCTGGATTCGGGCAAGCGTTTGTCCGAGGCGCTGGGTGATGTGGCCGGCGCCGCCGCCACGTTCGCGTACTACGCCGGCGCTTGCGACAAACACCAGGGCGACAGCATCCCGCTCGGGCCCGACCACCTGGCCTACACGTTGAACGAGCCGGCGGGCGTCACCGCGCACATCATTCCCTGGAACTACCCGCTGTCGACCGCGGCGCGGGGCATCGCCCCCGCGCTGGCGGCCGGCTGCACGGTTGTCGCCAAGCCGGCCGAACAGACACCGCTCACCGCATTGATGCTGGCCGCGCTGTGCGCCGAAGCCGGCCTGCCTGCGGGCGTGTGCAACGCGGTGACCGGTACCGGCAAGGCCGCCGGCGCGGCGCTGGTGCGGCACCCAGGCGTGCAGCACATCAGCTTCACCGGCTCGGTTGCGACCGGCATCGACGTGATGCAGGCCGCCGCGCCACACGTGACGCGTGTGCTGCTGGAACTCGGCGGCAAGTCGCCCGTGGTGGTGCTGGCCGATGCCGACCTCGACGCCGCCATCGAAGGCGTGCTCGGCGCCATCTACGAGAATGCCGGGCAGATCTGCTCGGCCGGCTCGCGCTTGGTGATCGCCCGCGAGGTCCACGAGGCCTTCGTCGACCGGCTGGCCGCACGTGCCGAAGCGATGGGCCTGGCGCATGGCCTGCGCGACACCGGCATGGGCCCGGTCAGCTCGGCCGCGCACCGCGACAAGATCGCCGGCTACGTCGACCGTGCGCGCGAGCGCGGCATCCGCGTGCGCACCGGCGGCCATGCGCGGCCCGACCCGTTGACCGGCCGGGGCTGGTTCTACGAGCCAACCATCCTCGACGCCGTGCCGGCGCAGGACGAAGCGGTGCAGGACGAGATCTTCGGGCCGGTGTTGTGCGTGCAGGTGTTCGATGAGCTGGACGAAGCCATCGCACTGGCCAACGGCACGGTCTACGGTCTGGTCGCCGGCGTCTACACGCAGAACTTCTCGGCGGCGCACCGGCTGGCGCGCGATATCGACGCAGGCCAGGTGTTCATCAACGAATATTTCGCCGGCAGCATCGCCGTGCCCTTCGGTGGCAACAAGCGGTCGGGTTTCGGTCGTGAGAAAGGCCTCGAAGCCCTGCGCAGCTACAGCCGCATCAAGAGCGTGGCCGCAAGGATCTGACTGGTATGAGGATGTTTCGAGAATGGTCCTGTCGGGGAAACCTCCTGGTTTCTAGACTGCGGGACGCTGGTGAAAGCACTGTGCAAGTTCGACCATCAAGGAGTCAAGCGATGAAGAGTCTTTCGATCCGCCACCAGGTTGTTGCCGTCGGTACCGCGGCCATCATGGCCGCCTTGTTCGCCAGCCCCGCGGCCGCGCAGCAGCAACTGACCATCGTGTCCTTCGGCGGCGCCTTCCAGGAGGCGCAGATGAAGGCCAAGTGGGCGCCGGCCGCCAAGGCCATGGGCATCACGCTGAAAGAGGAGACCTACACCGGCATCGCCGACCTGCGGCTGAAGGCCAAGGCCGGCGCCGTGACCTGGGACATCGTCGGCAGCGGTGCCGGCAGCGCGGCGCGGGCCGGATCAGAGGGGCTGCTCGAATCGCTCGACTACAAGACCATCGACGTGTCGACCTTCGGCCCCGGCCTGTCGTCCGAGTTCTGTGTCGGCGGTACGGTGTTCTCGAACGTGTTCGCGATCAACACCAAGACCTTCCCCGACGGCAAGCCACAGCCCACGACCTGGGCCGACTTCTGGGATGTGAAGAAGTTTCCCGGTAAACGTTCGTACCGCAACGCGGTGGCGGGCTCGCTGGAGCCGGCATTGATGGCCGACGGCGTGCCGCCCGAGAAGGTATACGAGGTGCTGTCGGCGCCCGGCGGCGTCGAGCGTGCGATCAAGAAGATCAAGGAGTTGAAGCCCAGCATCGCGGTCTGGTGGTCGTCCGGCGCGCAGCACGCGCAGCTGATGAAGGACGGCGAGGTCGACATGGTGACCGGCTGGAACGGGCGTTTCGACGGTGTCATCAAGGACGGCGGCAAGGTCAAGTACAGCTACAACCAGGCCATCCTCGACACCGACTGTTATGCCGTGCCCAAGGGCGCGCCCAACAAGGCGCTGGCGATGAAGTTCCTGAACGAGATCGGCAAGCCGCAGTACCAGGCCGAGCTGGTGAAGTACATCAACTACGGGCCGACCAACAAGAAGGCCTTCGAGGGCACGGCGATCGACCCGACCGTGGCCAAGGGCCTGCCGACCTATCCTGAGAACACGGCCAAGCAGATCGTGCTGGACGCCAACTGGTACCTGAAGAACGAGGCGCGCGCCGCGCAGCTGTACCAGAACATGCTGACCGAGTGAGGTTGCCCACGGCACAAACAACGACGCGATACTCGGGCCCGCGCCCGTGTGGTGAAAGCGGGGTGTTTACAGAAAGCAGGTTGATGCATGGTGCGCAATTCGTCGCTGCCGATCTCGTTGCGGCAGGTGACCAAGAAGTACGGCAATGTCTTTGCACTCGACCATGTCGACCTCGACATCCGCAGCGGTGAGTTCCTCACCTTGCTCGGCCCTTCGGGCTCAGGCAAGACCACGCTGCTCACCGTGCTGGCCGGCTTCACCCGGCCCGACCACGGCAGCCTGAAGTTCGGCGACGACGAGATGATCGCCACCCCGCCGCACCGGCGCGGCGTGGGCATGGTGTTCCAGAACTACGCGCTGTTCCCGCACATGAGCGTGGCCGACAACGTGGCGTTCGCGCTGCGGCTGCGCGGCATCGGCAAGGCCGAACGCCTGCAGCGCGCGGAGAAGGCGCTGGAGATGGTGCGGCTGGGCGGCTATGGCGCACGGGGCATCGAGCAGCTCTCGGGCGGCCAGCGCCAGCGCGTGGCCCTGGCCCGCGCGATGGTGTTCGAGCCCCGCATCATGCTGATGGACGAGCCGCTGTCCGCGCTCGACAAGCAACTGCGCGAACACATGCAGATCGAGCTGCGCCAGCTGCACGACACGCTGGGCATGACCACGGTCTACGTGACGCACGACCAGCGCGAGGCGCTGACCATGTCGGACCGCATCGCCGTGGTGAACGGCGGGCGCATCATGCAGCTCGACACGCCGCGCGTCCTGTACGAGCGGCCGGCCAACCGCTTCGTGGCCGAGTTCATCGGCGAGTCGACCTTCCTGCCGGTGACCGTGGCGCAGGGCGAGGTGCGGCTGGGCGCGCACAGCCTGCGCACGGCCGAACATCCAGGCGCGGACGGTGCGCGGCTGCTGTTGCTGCGCCCCGAGCGCCTGCAGTTGCTGGATGCAGCCCACACGCCGCAGGGTGCCGGGCTCAACTTCTTCACCGGCCGTCTGGCGGCCCAGGTCTACCAGGGCGACAGCGCGCTGCTGCAGGTGGCGCTGGCCGATGGCACGCTGGTGTGGATGCGGCATGCGATGCACGGCGCCGGCCAGGCCGTGCCGGAGGTCGGCGCACCGGTGCTGCTGGGGCTGAGCCCGCAGGACACGGTGCTGTTGCCGGCCGTGGACGCTACGCCGGCATGAGGCGCCCATGACGCCCATGACACCCGCGATGGCCTCTTCGCCTGCGCCGGACGCACAGCGCCCCAACGCCCGTGCGCTGCGGCGTGCGGCGCGCCTGGAGCGCCTGGGCCTGCTCGCCCTGGTGGCGCCGGCGCTGCTGCTGATCGGCATCACCATGCTGGCACCGGTGGCCTGGCTGTTCACGCTGTCCCTGCTGTCCGACACCGGCCAGTGGAGCCTGGAGCACTACCAGCGCATGTGGGAGCAGCCGTCGTACGGACGCACCTTCGTCACCACCTTCCAGGTGAGCCTGCTGACCACCGGCATCTGCGCGCTGATCGGCTACCCGCTGGCGTATTGCCTGTCGGAGCTGCCGCGGCGCGCCGCCAACCTGTGCATGGTGGCCGTGCTGCTGCCGCTGTGGACCTCGCTGCTGGTGCGCACCTACGCCTGGCTGGTGCTGCTGCAGCGCAAGGGCATCGTCAACGGCTGGGGCATTGCGATGGGTTGGTGGGATGAGCCGCTGGCGCTGGTGCACAACCTCACCGGCACGCTGATCGGCACGGTGCACGTGATGCTGCCGTTCCTGGTGCTGCCGCTGTACTCGGCGATGCGCGCGATCGACCGCGACTACCTGAAGGCCGCGGCCAACCTGGGCGCGTCGCCCACGCGTGCCTTCTGGATGGTGTTCTTCCCGCTGTCGCTGCAGGGGCTGACCAGCGGCGCGGTGATCGTCTTCATCCTGTGCCTGGGTTTCTACATCACGCCAGCGGTGCTGGGCGGCGGCAAGGTGATCATGGTGTCGAGCCGCATCGCCAACGACATCGAGGTGTTCTTCAACTGGGGTGCCGCCAGCGCGCTGGGCGTGGTGCTGCTGGTGCTCACTGTGGCCGTGATCGGCATCGCCTCGAAGCTGCTGGGCGCGCGCGGCATGGTCCACACACCGGAGGCGAAATGAGCGGACGCAACTGGCTGGGCCGCCCCGTCACGCCCACGCAGATCACGCGCCGCGGCCGGCTGTGGCTCTACGCCATGGCGGTGGCGGTGATGGTGTTCCTGGTCGTGCCCACGCTGATCGTGATCCCGATGTCGTTCTCGGCCTCGCAGTACCTGGAGTTCCCGCCGCGCGAATGGTCGCTGCGCTGGTACGCCAGCTACTTCGCATCGCCCGCGTGGATGCAGGCCACCGCCACCTCGCTGAAGGCCGCGGCGCTGACGACGCTGGTGGCCACGCCGCTCGGCACGATGGCTGCCTACGGCCTGCACGCCTCGCGCTGGCGCTTCGCCAGGCCGATGACGGCGCTGCTGGTCGCACCGATGGTGGTGCCGGTGATCCTGATCGGCATCGGCGTGTTCTACGCCTACGTCAAGCTGAAGATGGTCAACACGCTGATCGGCCTGGCGCTGGCGCACAGCATGCTGGCGATTCCCGTGGTGATGATGGTCGTGGCCTCGGCGCTGCGCTCGTTCGACCTGAACCAGGAGATGGTGGCCCGCAGCCTCGGCGCCTCGCGGGCCCGCGCCTTCTGGCTGGTGACGCTGCCGCAGATCCGGTTCAGCGTGGTGACGGCCGGTGTGCTGGCGTTCCTGACCTCGTTCGACGAGGTGATCGTGTCGCTCTTCGTCTCCGGCGGCGACCACTCCACGCTCACGCGCAACATGTTCAATGCACTGCGCGACCAGGTGGACCCGACGATCGCGGCAATCTCGACGCTGATCGTCGCGGTGACCTCGCTGCTGCTGGTGTTCACCCAGTTCGCTGGCAAGCAGGAGCGCTAGCGCCGGGTCTGGGGGAACGGGCTGCGCGAGGGCAGCCCCTCGCGGTCAGTGACCCGCCAGCTTGAACACCGCCACCACCTGCACCAGCTCCTGCGCCTGCGACTGCAGGCTGGATGCCGCGGCGGCCATCTCTTCCACCAGCGCCGCGTTCTGCTGCGTGGCCTGGTCCATCTGCGTGACCGCTTCGCCGACCTGTGACACGCCGGCGCTCTGTTCGCTGCTGGCCGTCGAGATCTCGCCCATGATGTCGGTCACCTTGCGGATGGAGCTGACCACCTCGGTCATCGTGGCGCCGGCCTGGTCGACCAGCACCGTGCCCTGCTCCACACGCTGCACGCTGGCACTGATCAGCGTCTTGATTTCCTTGGCGGCCTCGGCGCTGCGCCCGGCCAGCGAGCGCACTTCGGACGCCACCACCGCGAAACCGCGGCCCTGTTCGCCGGCGCGGGCGGCTTCGACCGCGGCGTTCAGCGCCAGGATGTTGGTCTGGAAGGCGATGCCATCGATCACGCTGATGATGTCGGAGATCTTGCGGCTCGACTCGTTGATGCCCTTCATCGTCTCGACCACCTGGCCGACGACGGTACCGCCCTTGATGGCCACGGTGGACGCGTCCATCGCGAGCTGGTTGGCCTGGCGGGCGCTGCCGGCGTTCTGCTTCACGGTGGAGCCCAGCTCTTCCATGCTGGCGGCGGTCTCCTGCAGGGCACTGGCCTGCTGCTCGGTGCGGGCCGACAGGTCGTTGTTGCCCTGTGCGATCTGGGCGCTGGCCGTCGCGACGCTTTCGGAACCCTGGCGCACATTGGCGACCACGTGGGCCAGGTTGGTGCGCATGCGTTCCATCGCCCGCAGCAGCAGGGCCGGCTCGTCGCTGCCCTCGACCTTCATCACGGTGGTGAGGTCGCCGTTGGCGAACGCATCGGCGGCCGTGACGGCAGACGCCAGCGGCACGGTGATCGAGCGCGTCAGCACCACGGCCAGCACGGCGCCGAGCGCCAGCGCCACCAGGCCCAGCGCGATCAACCGCACCTTGCCGCTGGCCGCGTCGTCGGCGATGCGGGCATTCATCTCGTCGATGTTCTTGCGCTGGAAGTCGAGCACCGCCGTCAGCGATGCCACGTAGGCCGGCGCGACCACGGCGAACTGCGTGTCGTAGATGCGGTTGGCTTCGTCGGACTTGCCGTTGCGCTTGGCCGCCATCATCGTGTCGCGCGCCGTCAGGTACAAACCGCGCGCAGCGTTGAACTTGTCGAGCAGCGGCTGCTCGCCGGCGTCGATCGGCAGCGCTGCAAGCGCCTTGACGATCTCGTTGCCACGGGCGGTCGAGGCCTTGGCTTCATCGCTGAACAGCGGTTCCAGGCTGGCATCGGCGCTCTTGGCAATGGCTTTTCCCCGGGTCACGCCCATCGCGACGTTGCGCAGTTGTTCCTGCAGCAGGCGTTCCTTGGCCAGCGGCGTGGCCATCATTTCCTTCACCGCCGCCGACGTGCTGTCGAGCCGCCAGATGCTGACCAGCAGCATCAGCGCCAGCAGCAGCAGAATCATCACGAAGCTGGCTCCCAGTCGGGTTCCCACGCGCAAGTTGTGCAGACTCATCAAGTTCCTTCTGGGTTTCGTTCGAAAAGTGAAACTCAGTATGGCATGCACCGGTGTCGTTTGAGACCGTTTGCAACACCGCCCGTCGCTCGCGCGCAACTGGTCATCCGGGTGCGCGCGGCCCGAACTTCAACGGTGCGTTTTGTGCACGCTTGCGCTCAGGCGCAATGCCGGGTCCAGCGCGTGTACAACTGCTTCAATGCGCCGGACATGGCCTCAGTCCGTTGCGGCACATCACGGCGTGTCTCTTCCATCGAAGCCACCGCCGGGTTGCCGGCGGTGTGCTGCCGCAGCAGCTGCGCACCGTTGCGCTCCAGGCTCAGCGCGACCAGCGCCGGCGTCATCTCCAGATGCGACTGCACCAGCAGATGGCGGTCGTCGAGCGCGAAGGCCTGGCTGTCGCAGTGCACGGCGCTGGCCAGCCGCAGCGCGCCCACGGGTGGCACGAAGGTGTCGCCGTGCCATTGGAAGGTCTCGAGCGACCGACCGGCGTACGGGCCCCACCAGTCGCGTGCGGCGGCGTCGTCGGCCGTGGTGATCTGGTTCCAGCCGATCTCGGGCCGGGTGTGGCGGTGCACCTCGCCGCCCAGCGCCAGCGCCACCAGCTGGCTGCCGAGACAGTGGCCGGCCACCGGGATGCCGCGCGCAGCGGCGTCGCGGATCAGCGCCAGCTCCTGCGCGATCCAGGGCAGATCGTCGTGCACGCCCATGTAGCCGCCCATGAACACCAGGCCGCCGAAAGCCGATGCATCGGCCGGCACGGGAGCGCCGTCGAGGATCGCCACCAGCTGCACGGCGCAGCCCAGTTCCTGCAGGATGGGCAGCACCGTGCCGGGCGCGCCGACCTCGGTGTGCTGGAAGACGGCAATGGGTTTCACGCCGGCATCTCCGCGATGCCGATGCCCAGCAGGCGCTCCAGCGCCGGGGCGTCGCCGGCCAGGGCCTGGCTGGCGCTGGCGTGCACCACACGGCCGCGCTCCAGCACGATGGCCTGGTGCGTCATCTCCAGCGCCAGCACCGGGTGCTGCTCGACCACGATGGACGCCAGGCCTTCGCTCTCGCACAGGCGGCGGATGGACGCGGCCAGCTCTTCGACGATGCGCGGCGCGAGGCCTTCCATCGGTTCGTCCAGCATCAGCAGGCGCGGGTTGGTCATCAGCGCGCGGCCGATCGCCAGCATCTGCTGCTCGCCGCCCGAGAGCTGGTTGCCGTAGTTGCCGCGGCGCTCGCGCAGCCGGGGAAACTGGCCGTACACGCGCTCCAGGCTCCAGGGCCCGGGCCGCGCCACCACGCGCAGGTTTTCCTCGACCGTCAGCGACGGAAAGACCTCGCGCTCCTGCGGTACCCAGCCCAGGCCGGCACGCACGCGGCGGTGCGACGGCACCCGCGTGATGTCCTGTCCGGCCCACCGGATCGTGCCGCCCATCACCCGCGTGTTGCCCATCAGCGTCTCGATCAGCGTGGTCTTGCCCACGCCGTTGCGGCCCAGCACCGCCAGGCTCTGGCCTTCGGCCAGCGTGAAGCTCAGGCGGTCCAGCACCACGGCGCTGCCGTAGCCTGCGGTCAGTTCTTCGAAGGCGAGCATGTCAGCCATGCGGCGCTCCTGTGTGGGCGCGGCCCAGGTAGACCTCGCGCACGCGCGGGTCGGCGCCGATCTCGGCCGGCGTGCCCTCGGTGAGGATGCGGCCGGCCACCAGCACCGAGATGCGGCGCGAGAAACGGAAGACGAGGTTCATGTCGTGCTCGATGAACAGGATGCTGATGTCGGACGGCAGCTCGGCGATGACCTCGAACAGCTCGCCGCTCTCGTCCTTCGGTACGCCGGCGGCGGGTTCGTCCAGCAGCAGGATACGCGGGCGCGCCGCCAGGGCCAGCGCGATCTCCAGCAGGCGCTGCTTGCCGTAGGCGAGCTCGGCCACCGGCGTGTCGGCCACGTCGTGCAGCCGCAGCTGGCGCAGCAGCACGTGGGCTTCGTCGTAGACCGCGCTGCAGCCCGCCAGCGGGCGCCACCAGGTGCTGGCCAGGCCGTCGCGTTCGGCGATCGCCAGCACCACCGACAGCAGCGGCGTGAGCGTGGGAAACAAGGTGTTGATCTGGAACGTGCGCACCAGGCCCAGGCGCGCCCGCTGGTCGCAGCGCAGCGTGGTGATGTCCGCACCGCCGAGCCGGATGCTGCCCGCCGTGGGGCGGTAGATGCCGGTCAGCAGGTTGATCAGCGTGGTCTTGCCGGCACCGTTCGGGCCGATCAGCGCCTGGCGGGCACCGGGTGCCAGCGACAGCGTCACGTCGTCGACGGCCTGGAACGCGCCGAAGCGGATGCCCAGGCCCTGGGTCTGCAGTGCGGTGGCGCCGGCCGGCACGGCCGTGGCGGGTGATGGGCGGCTCATCGCGTCGACTCCAGCCGCACCAGGCGTGCCAGCGCACCCATGATGCCGCCGCGCCCCAGCATCACCGCGGCGATCAGGAAGATGCCCAGCCAGAACATCCAGTACTCGGGGTTCAGGTCGGCGAAGCCGTCGTGCACCAGCATGTAGACGACGGCGCCGATCAGCCCGCCGTACAGGCGGCCGGTGCCGCCGAGCACGAGGATGATCAGGATCTCGGCCGAGCGGTTGAAGCCGATCGACTCGATGCCGACGAACTGCGTGGTCTGCGCCAGCAGCGCACCGGCCACACCGGCCACGGCCGCCGAGAAGCAGTAGGCCATGCGCAGGCGCGCCTCGACCGGCGAGCCGATCGCCAGCATGCGCTTGCGGTTGTCGTGGATGCCGCGCAGCGCCAGGCCGAAGGGCGAGCGCAGCACCAGCCGCACCAGGCCGAACATCACCAGCACCACGGCAAAGGCGTACCAGAACGCCGTCTTGCCGAAGAGGTCGAAGCCGAACACGCCGAACACCGGCCAGACCTCCATGCCCTGCAGGCCGTCGGTGCCGCCGGTGATGGCCGACAGCCGGTTCGCGAGCTCGGCGAACAGCACACTCACGCCGATGGTGATCATCAGCCGCGTGAGGTCCGCCCCGCGGACCACCAGGGTGCTGAGCGCGTAACCCAGCGCGGCGCACACCAGCAGCGCCACCAGCAGGCCGGTGAAGGGCTCGCCCCAGCCGTGCTTGGCGAGCAGCCCGGCGGCATAGGCGCCGGCACCGAAGAACGCCGCGTGCCCCACGGTCAGGATGCCGGCATACCCCAGCGCCATGTCGAGCGACACGGCGAACAGGCCGAAGATCAGGATCTGGCTCATCAGGCCGAGCTTGTCCGGCATCAGGAAGAAACTCGACGCGAGCAGCAGCCAGAACGCGACCTCGGCCACGCGCAGCTGCAGGGGGGAGAACGCCAGGCGTTTCATGCCAATCCCTTCTTGGGCACGATGCCGTTGGGCCGGAACAGCAGCATCACGATCATGAACACGTAGACCAGGAAGGCACCGGCCTCGGGCCAGTAGTACTTGCCCGCCACGTCGACCACGCCCACCAGCAGGGCGGCGATGAAGGGGCCGGTGATGGTGCCAGCGCCACCCACGCAGACGACGATGAGGAAGTACACCATGTACTTCAGCGGGAACGATGGCTCCAGGCCCAGCATGCCCAGGCTCAGCGCGCCGCCCAGGCCGGCCAGGCCGCAGCCCAGCGAGAACGTCAGGAAGAACAGCCGCTGCACGTGGATGCCGGTGCCGCCGGCCACGCGCTGGTTGTCCACGGCGGCGCGCACCATCGCGCCGTAGCGCGTTTTGCCCAGGCCCAGCAGCAGCACCGCCAGCACCAGGATGCCGCTGACGATCAGGAACAGCCGGTAGCGCCCCACCTCCAGCGGGCCCAGCGCCATCCGGCCGTCGAGCACGGCGGGCAGCTTGAAGGCCTGCATCGACGGGCCGAAGAAGTAGGTGAACACGGCGATCGACACGAACACCAGGCCGATGGACAGCAGGACCTGGTCCAGCGGATGGGCACGGTACAGCCGCCGGTAGAACAGGAACTCCAGCACGGCGCCAAGCAGCGCCGCCGACACGAAGGCCGCCACCAGCGCCGCGGCAAACCCCAGGTCCAGGCGGCCCATCACCACGCTGGCCGCGTAGCCGCCGACCATCGCAAAACTGCCGTGTGCCAGATTGACGAAGTTCATCAGGCCCATCGTGATGGACAGGCCCACCGCGATGAGGAAAAGGAGCATGCCGTAGGCCACCCCGTCGAACAACACGATTCCCATGGAGATCCTGGTCTGGCTACCGCCACGCCTGCGCGCTTACTTGCTTTCCTTGGCCGGATCCTTGACCCGTTCCATCTTGTCGAACTCGACGTTGACCAGCTTGCCGTTGACCTTCTCGGTCTTGCGGATGTAGACGGTCTGCACGATGTCGCGTGTGGCGGCGTCGATCTCGATCGGGCCGCGCGGGCTCTCGAAGGCCAGGCCCTTCAGCGCTTCCATCAGCTTGTCGCCCGATGCGTCGCCCTTGGTCTTGGCCAGCGCCAGGTCGATCGCGGCCATCGCGTCGTAGGCGGTGACTGCGAAGTAGCTGGGGCGCAGCGTGCTGCCGAACTCCGCCGCGAAGTCCTTGACGAACTTCTGGTTCTTGGCCGACGGATGGGCATACGAGTAGTGGTGGCTGGTGACCAGTCCCAATGCCACGTCGCCGGTGGCGTCGAGGTAGCTGTCGTCGGTGGCCTCGCCGGTGGCGTAGAGCTTGATGCCGGCCTCGTCCATGCCGCGCTCCTTCCAGACCTTCAGGAAGGCGGGTGGCATCACGCCGGACGGAAAGAAGAAGAACACCGACTGGGGCTTGGCGTCCTTGATCTTCTGCACATAGGCCGAGAAGTCCGGGTTGTTCATCGGCGTGCGCACTTCGCCAGAGACCTTGCCGCCACCCGCGGTGAAGGCCTTCTTGAAAGCCGTTTCAGCGTCGACACCCGAGGCGTAGTCGGCCACCACGGTGTAGGCGTCCTTCACGCCTTGCTTCAGCATCCAGCGCGCCATCGGGTCGGTGACCTGTTGCACCGTGAACGACAGGCGTGCGATGTAGGGCGAGCTGGTGGTGATTGCCGACGAGGCTGCATTCATCACGATGGTCGGCACCTTGGCCTGGGTCGCGATGGCGCCGACGGCATAGGCGTTCGGGCTGAAGTCGAGTCCGGTCAGCACCTGGACCTTGTCGCGGACCACCAGCTCCTGCGCGATGCGTTTGGCGGCGTCCGGGGCCGGGCCGGCGGTGTCCTTCTTGACGATCTCGACCGTGCGGCCGGCGATCTTGCCGCCGTGCTCCTTCAGGTACAGCGCCACACCGGCGTCGAACTGGCGGCCGTAGTCGGCATAGGGGCCGGAGTAGGTGGCGATCAGGCCGATCTTCAGCGCCTCCTGGGCGTGGGCCGGGGCGATCGCGCCCAGGCAGGCCAGTGCGGCGGTGGCCAGCAGGCTACGTTTGTTCATCGTCATCAGGAACTCCTTGGAAGTTGACCGGCGGGCCGGGTGGGAAGGTTGGAAACGAAAGTCTTGAGGTCGCAGGACGCATCGCGCAACTGCTCGGGCGCGATGCGCGTACCGGCGGCGATGAGCTTGCGGCTGTGCAGGTGCTCGGCCGGGCGGTTGACCGAATGCGCCGCCACCAGCGCGCCATCGCGCAGGTAGAACAGCGTGAACCTGTCGCTGGCCGTGTCGCCGCGCAGCACGGTCTGGTCGCCCGGCATCGGCAGGCCGGCCATCTGGAACTTGAGGTCGTGCTGGTCGCTCCAGAACCAGGGCACGCCGTCGAACGGCCGTGGCTGGTCGACCAGCACCGAGGCCGCGGCGCGCGCGCCGTCGTTGGCGGCCTGGATCGATTCGAGCCGCATGCGGGCCGGCCCGCCGGGCACCGGCGGCAGCGCCATGTGGGCGACGTCGCCGGCGGCCAGCACGCCAGGTGCGTCGGTGCGGCCCAGCGCATCGGTCAGGATGCCGTTGGCGGTGGCGATCCCCGCCTGGGCGGCCAGCTCGGCGTTGGGCAGCACGCCGATGCCCAGCACCACCACGTCGCAGTCGATGCGGCTGCCGTCGTCGAGCTCGACCGCCTCGACCCGACCCTGGCTGCCATGCAGTGCGCGCACCGCACAGCCGGTGCGCAGCGTGAGGCCGCGCTGGCGGTGGGCGCGGGCCACGTAGTCGGACATCATCGGCCCGAAGCTGCGGGCCAGCAGCGTGGGCTGGGTCTCGACCACGGTGGTGGCGATGCCGCGGCCGGCCAGGGCCGCAGCGGCCTCCAGGCCGATGAAGCCGCCGCCGATGACGCAGGCCGCCCGGGCCCGTGTCATCGCATCGGCCACTGCCATGGCGTCGTCGAGCGTGCGCAACTCGAACACACCACCCAGGTCTGCGCCTGGCACGGTGAATGGCCGGCAACGTGCGCCGGTGGCCAGCGCCAGCCAGCCATACGCCAAGTGGCTGCCATCAGCCAAGGTCAGGCTGCGGGCCGCGGTGTCGATCGCGGTGGCACGCTGGCCCAGCCGCAGGTCGATGCCGTGCTGGGTGAAGAAATCGGGACCGCGCAGCGCCAGGGTATCGGCCGCGGTCTTGCCGGTCAGCAGACCCTTGGACAAGGGCGGGCGCTGGTAGGGCGCATGCGCTTCGTCGCCGAGCATCACGATCGGCGCGTCGAACCCCAGCTCGCGCGCCGTGGCGGCCAGCTGGGTGCCGGCGTACGAGGCGCCGACGATGACCAGGGCGGGTGCGGCCGCCATCAGCTCTGCGACGCGGGCACGCGCACGGTCAGGCCATCGAGCTCGGCGCTCAGCAGCAGCTGGCACGACAGGCGGCTGCCGGGCAGGCGCTCGGCCGCCACACCCTCGAGCAGCTCGCTCTCCATGTCGTCGGGCGGCGGCAGGCGGTCGATGAAGGCATCGTCGACATAGACATGGCAGGTGGCGCAGGAGCAGCAGCCCCCGCACTCGGCGTCGATGCCGCGCAGGTTGGCGCGGATCGCGGTCTCCATGATGCTGGCGCCGGCCTTGGCCTCGACGCTGCGGGTGCTGCCGTCCAGGAGGATGTAGTGGATCGTAGGCATGACGTTATTCAAGGGTCGATGGCATCGCCGGGAGTGCGGGCGACGCCAGGGTTCCGAAGGGGGTTGGCGGAGCGCGCAGCGCGCAGACTGGGGGATGCTTCATCTAGAACATGTCGAAGTACTCGCGCTGTTCCCACTCGGTGACTTCGAGGTTGAACCGGGCGATCTCGGCTTCCTTGATGTGGCAGTAGTAGTCGACGAAGGCCTTGCCGAGCTGCTCGGTCAGCACGGCGTCGGCGCGCAGCGCGGCCAGCGCGTCGGGCAGCGAACGCGGCAGCGGGTCGGCGGCGGTGGCGTAGGGCGCATCCGCCGACGGGCCGGGGTCGAGCCGCCGCTGCATGCCGTCCAGCCCCGAGAAGATCTGCGAGGCCAGGTACAGATAAGGGTTGGCCGTGGGCTCGCCGACGCGGTTCTCGATGCGGGTGGCGGCCTGGCCGGCGCCGCCCAGCACCCGCAGCATCGCGCCGCGGTTGTCGCGCGCCCAGATGGCACGGTCGGGCGCCAGCGAGAACGGCCGGTAGCGGCGGTAACCGTTGAGGCTGGGGCTGGCCAGCGGCGCGGCACCGCAGGCGTGCGCCTTCAGGCCCGCCAGGTAGTGCATGCCGGTGTCGCTCAGGCTCTGGCCATCGGTCTCGGGAATGAAGACGTTGGCACCGTCGCGGCTGCGCCGCAGCGACTGGTGCAGGTGCCAGCCGCTCGACATCACGTTGGGAATCTTCGGGCGGCACATGAAGGTGGCGTGGTAGCCGTTGCGCTGGCAGATCTGCTTGATCGCGCTGCGCAGCAGCACCATGGTGTCGGCCGGCAGCATGCCGACCGTGGGCCCGAACACCAGCTCGAACTGGCTCGGGCCGTACTCGATCTCCAGCGAGTGCAGCGGCAGGCCCAGCGCCATCAGCTGCGAGCGCAGCAGCTCCATCAGCGGCTCGACGCGGTCGTAGCGCAGCTCGGTCAGGTACTGGTGGCCGTGCGTCAGCAGCGACACGCGCGGGGGCTCGCCCGGCTGGCCCGAATCGGCCAGCCGCAGGTGGGGGTCGTCGAGCTTGAAGACGTGGAATTCGACCTCGAGCCCGGCCACGAACTGCAGGCCCAGGGCGTCGAGCTGGCGCAGCGCGCGCTGCAGGATCTGGCGCGTGGCGAAGGGGCAGGGCTGCCCGTCCGCCATGTAGGCGTCGCACAGCACCCAGCCGGTGCGCGGCGCCCAGGGCAGCACGCGGAACGTGGCGGGGTCGGCCACCGTGACGAAGTCGGCGCCGCCCTGCAGCCCCGGCATGTCGAAGCCGCCGCCGGCCTCGAACACCGGAAACACGGTCTTGTGCGAGGTGTCCTTGGCCAGCAGGGTGGAGGTGAGGTTCACGCCGCTCCACAGCGCGCCGCGGGCCGCGTCGGCCACCAGTGTCTTGCCGCGCAGGATGCCGTGCTGGTCGGGCCAGACGAAGCGGACCACGTCCACCTCGCCGGCTTCGAGCCGGGCAACCAGCGCGCGTGCCTGGGCCCGCTGGTCGTCGGACCACAGGCCGAAACGCTCGACGAAATGGGTCATCGCGTGCGTGGCCTCAGGCAGTCGTCGCCAGGCGGGCCGAGGCCCAGTCCGACTTCTGGCGGCGCGCGAGATCGGCCTCTTCACAGTAGCGGTCGGCCTGGTCGGTGCGGGTGACGCCGTCGATCGAGCGCGGCCCGGTCAGCGTGGCGGCCTCTTCGACGGTGGGCAGCATCGGCGCGGCTTCGCCGGCCTGCGTGCTCTCGATCGCCTTCACCAGCATGCGGCGGAACGCGATGATGCCCTTGTCGGTGGTGCCGAGGTGTTCGCGCGTGCGGTCCTGGATGGGCCCCAGCGATTCGCAGGCCCACTGGTCGTGCACGTTGATGTCCATGCCCATGCCGGTGTAGGTCTGCGACAGTTGTTCGGCGACGCTGTAGCCGTACTGGTTGCGCTTGTTGCGGCGGGAGGTGTAGTCGGGTAGCTCGATGGTCGCCAGACGCTGCTCGCGCATCTGCTGCTTGTCGACCGGGCCGGCGAAGCTGGTGAAGATCGCATACCAGTAGCAGTGGGTGTCGTCCACCGGGATGTGCCATTGCGTGATGGTCATCTCGGTGCTCATCGGGATCACGAAGGCCTGCGGAAACATCACGTTGGTCACGCGCACGTGGGTCTGCTCTTCGGACAGCTTGCGCAGCGTGGTGAGCTGCAGGCCGTAGGGCGCCGGGGCGACGCGAATCTCCGGCCGGTCGTACTCGCGCAGCACCTTGGTGATGGCCAGGTCCGAGTCGGCAGAGGCGCCGCGGAACTGCTTGCCGTAACTCTCGGACGTGTCCTCGTCCTCGAAGAAGCGGTGCAGGAAGGACGCATGGGCCGGGTCGATGCCCACCTCCAGCGCCTGCAGCCAGTTGCACTCCCACAGGCCCTTGAACGCGAAGGTGTGGCTGTCGGGCGCGACGAAACAGTCGAAATCGGGAAACGCGGGCGGCTCGCCTTCGCCGATGAACGCGAACACGATGCCGCTTTTCTCGACCACCGGATAGGCCGTCTGCTGGATGCGGGTGCACAGCTTGCTGCCCACCGGTTCGGCCGGCGTTTCGAGGCAGGTGCCCTTCACGTCGAACAACCAGCCGTGGAAGGGGCAGCGCAGGCCGCCGCTCTCCAGACGGCCGAACGCCAGATCGGCGCCGCGGTGCGGGCAATCCCGGTCGAGCATGCCGACCTGGCCGCGCTCGTCGCGGAACAGCACGAAATGCTGACCCATCAGCTGCACCGGCTTCATCGGCCGCGGGCCGCTCAGCTCTTCGGCCAACGCGACCGGTTGCCAGTAGCGGCGCAGCAGGGAACCCGCGGGTGTGCCCTGGCCCACGCGGGTCATGAAATCGTTCTGTTCGGCGCTGATCATCAGGTTTCCAATGCGGTTGGTGATTTCGTTGAATTCAATTGCATGCAACGGAATGCATTATTTGGCAGAAGATTGATCTGGCACAGAAAAGTCGATAAATTTGCTCTGGCATTTCAGCCGAAGTTCAGGGTTAATCCGGATAAAACCATGCATCAAAGCTGTGCAGATGGAGAGTTTCAGCAGGTCCATGACCACGATGCATGCAGAATTCAGGCCAACTTGGTCGCATTGCGTACAACGACGTGCACCCTCTAGAATGCGGCTTCACCCTGCAACCATGACCATGGACTCCCAACAATCCCGTGTGCTGGTTCAGCTGCGCGACATGATCCTCAAGGGCGCCTTCGGCCCCGGCGAGCGTCTCGCGGAGATTCCGCTGGCCGAAAAGCTCGGCGCGTCGCGCACACCCGTGCGCCTCGCCCTGGCCAGCCTGGAACACGAAGGCCTGATCGAGCCGTCGCAGGCCGGCGGCTACCAGATGCGCCGCTTCACGTCCCGCGAGATCGCCGACGCGATCCGCGTGCGCGGCGTGATGGAAGGCTTTGCGGCGCGGCTGCTGGCCGAAGAAGGCGCGCCGCGCCAGCTGCTGCGCGACTTGCACGACTGCCTGGCCGACGGCGACAAGGCCGTCGACAAACCCACGATGGACCTGGACGACTACGCCGCCTACGTGGAGATGAACGACCGCTTCCACCAGCTGCTGATGAACGGCTGCGGCAACGCGGCGCTGCGGCGGATGATGGACCTGCTCGACAGCCAGCCCTTCGCGTCGCCCAGCGCGATGCTGCCGATGCAGTCGTCGATGGAAGAAGGCCACCAGTGGATGCGGCAGGCACACCGCACCCACCATGCGATGGTGCAGGCCATCGAACGCGGCCAGGGTTCGCGCGCCCAGGCACTGGGCGAAGAACACGTCGAGATCGCCCGGATGAACCTCGACTACGCGCTGGAGCGGCCGGAACTGGCCGCGGAATTGATGCCGGGGATGAAGCTGGTGGCGGGCCGGGGGGCGGGCCGCTGAAGGCACGCCGCTGCGTGTGGTCGCCTGTCGATTCTTGCGCCTGCAACCTCGCCAGTTTGCAGCTATGTTAGCAATTTGCTAACATAGCCTCGATGTACACGGTTGAGTTCACCAAGGAAGCGCGGAAGACGCTGGTCTCGATGCCGCGCAATGTGCGGGACCTCATCGTGAACAAGATCGACGATCTGGCACGTGACCCGCAGGCCGCCCCTCACGTCAAGAAACTTGCAGGACGGCCGGGCTTCCGGATGCGCGTGGGCGACTGGCGCGTGATCTACACCCTGGATTCGGGCCAGCTGGTCGTGCTGGTGTTGCAGATAGGCGCGCGCGGAGGAATCTACCAATGAACAAGGTGCAGGTCATCGAGAAGAACGGCAAGCCGGAGTTCTACGTGCTGCCAGCCGCCATGTGGGAGCGGGTACGCGGACTCGTCGAGGACGCCGAAGACGTTGCCGCATTCGACCGGGCAATGGCTGCCGACGACGGTGCGCGCATTCCGATGCAGATCGTCAAGGCCGAGCTGAGCGGCGCCCATCCCGTGCGCGCCTGGCGCGAGTACCGGAATCTGACGCAGGACGCGCTCGCGCTGGCGGCGGGAGTCAGCAAGCCGTTTGTCAGCCAGATCGAAGGCGGCAAACGCGTGGGCTCCACCGCCACACTGAAAAAGCTGGCCAGGGCACTGAACGTGCCGATGGACTTGTTGTCGGGCGCGTAGCGCTCAGCTCCCGGTCAGCGCCTACTTGGCGGTGGGCATCACGAACTCGGCGCCCTTGGGCGTGCTCTCGGGCCAGCGCTGCATGATGGACTTCTGCTTGGTGTAGAAACGCACGCCTTCTTCGCCATAGGCGTGCATGTCGCCGAACAGGCTCTTCTTCCAGCCGCCGAAACCGTGCCAGGCCATCGGCACCGGGATCGGCACGTTGATGCCCACCATGCCCACCTGGATGCGGCGGCTGAACTCGCGCGCCACGTTGCCGTCGCGCGTGAAGCAGGAGACGCCGTTGCCGAACTCGTGGGCGTTGATCAGGTCGACCGCTTCCTTCAAGTCCTTCACGCGCACGCAGCTGAGCACCGGGCCGAAGATCTCTTCCTTGTAGATTTTCATTTCCGGCGTCACGTGGTCGAACAGCGTGCCGCCGGTGAAGAAACCCTGCTCATGGCCCGGCACCTGGTGGCCGCGGCCATCGACGACCAGTGCGGCGCCTTCCTGCACGCCGGTGGCGATGTAGCCCTCGATGCGCTCCAGCGCCTGCCGCGTCACGATGGGGCCCATTTCGGCGTCCAGCGCCATGCCGTTCTTGATGACGAGATGTCTTGCGCGTTCGGCCAGCAGCGGGACCACCTTGTCCGCCACATCGCCGACCAGCACCGCCACGCTGATCGCCATGCAGCGTTCGCCGGCCGAGCCGTAACCGGCGCCGATCAGCGCATCGACGGTCTGCTCGATGTCGGCATCGGGCATCACCACCATGTGGTTCTTCGCGCCGCCCAGCGCCTGCACGCGTTTGCCATGGTGCGCGCCGGTTTCGTAGATGTATTGCGCGATGGGCGTGGAGCCGACGAAGCTGATGGCCTTGACGTCGGGGTGCTCGAGCAGCGCATCGACGGCCAGCTTGTCGCCCTGCACCACGTTGAACACGCCATCCGGCAGGCCGGCCTGCTGCAACAGGCGTGCGATGAACAACGAGGCCGAGGGATCGCGTTCGCTCGGCTTCAGCACGAAGGTGTTGCCGGTCGCGATGGCCACCGGGAACATCCACATCGGCACCATCACCGGGAAGTTGAAGGGTGTGATGCCGGCCACCACGCCCAGCGGCTGGCGCAGCGTCCAGTTGTCGATACCGGTGGACACCTGGTCGGTGAAATCGCCCTTGAGCAGCTGCGGCACACCACAGGCGAATTCGATGATGTCGATGCCGCGCGAGACCTCGCCCTGGGCGTCAGTGAACACCTTGCCGTGCTCGGCCGTGATGATGGCGGCAAGCGTGTCCTTGTGTTGGTTCATCAGTTCAAGGAACTTCAGCAGCACGCGCGCACGGCGGATCGGCGGGGTATCGGCCCAGGCGGGAAAAGCGGCCTGGGCTGCAGCCACGGCCGCGTCCACATCGGTCCTCGCGGCCAGGCGCACGCGGCGTGCCTCGGTGCCGAACGCGGGGTTGAACACCGCCTGGGTGCGTTCGCCCACACCGGCGGTCGGCTTGCCGGCGATGAAGTGCGCGATCTCGGCGCTGTCGGCATAGGCAGGCGTGGTGGGCAGGTCGCGCTTCATGGAAGTCTCTCGCAAGGGTGGCAGGGATGCACAGTCTAGAAAGCGACGACCGGCTTGTACAGACCGGAACGCCGAACTGATTGTTCGCCATGCTGAACAATAGGGCCATGCATTCCGATAAAACCGATGTCTGGTGGAACCACCTGCATGCGCTGGCAGTGCTGAGCGAGCACGGCAGCTTTACCGCGGCCGCGGCGCGCCTGTCGATCAGCAAGGCGGCGATGAGCCAGCGCATTGCCGAGCTCGAGCGTGCGGCCGGTGTGCCGCTGGTGCGCCGCACCACCCGCAGCGTGCGCCTGACCGAGGCTGGCCAACGCCTGGTCGAGGGCACGCGGGGCGCGTTCGAGCAGATCCGGCTCAGCTTCTCCGCGGTGCGCGACCTGGCCGCCGAGCCGCAGGGCCTGCTGCGCGTCACGGCACCGGTCGCCCTGGCGCGCCAGCAGCTGGTCCCGCGCCTGGCCGGGTTCCTGCGCGCGCACCCGCAGGTCCGCCTGGAACTGGACCTGTCCGATGGCCTGCGCACGCTGGCGATGGAGGGTTTCGATCTGGCCGTGCGCCACACCGCCGAGCCGCCCGAAACCCATGTCGCCTGGACGCTGGCGCCCACACGCTCGGTGCTGGTGGCCAGCAAGGCCTACCTGCGCCGCAAGGGGGTGCCGGCCCAGCCGGGCGAGCTGCGCGAGCACGATTGCCTGCACTACCCGCGGCCAACGGACGTGGCCGGCTGGACCTTGCGCCGCGGCAGCCAGCGCATCGTGATTCCGGTCACAGGCCCCTTTGCGGCGAACAACAGCGAGGCCCTGCGCGACGCGGCCGTCACCGGCCTGGGGATCGCACTGGTGCCCGATTTCACCGCGCAGGCCGCGTTGAAGGCGGGCCAGTTGCAACAGGTGCTGGCCGGCTGGAAAGTGGAAGGCGCGTTCAGCGAGACGCTCTACGCGATCCGCCCCTATTCGGCCCATGTGCCGCGCGCGGTGGAGGCGTTCGTGCGTTACCTGCGCGCGGCGTTTGCGGGAGGGTTCGGGGTGGAGGAGTAAGCGGCGATGAGCGGCCGCCGCGAGCTTTCGCGCACCGTGGCGATGTTCAGCTTAGATGACTGCGCTGGACAACATCACGGCCGCGCCGGTCAAGGTCAAGGGCCTGTCGCGCTCCGAACTGGCGCCCCCGTGGAACACCGACATCTTCGACGTGTTTTTCGCATTGGAACGTCGGCGCCCCGCGTCTACCTGTCGTGAGGCTTCGATCGCCGGCAACACCCGCCGCGCGATCCGCTAGCGCCAGCGGGCAAGCACGTAGCGTTCGAAGCCAACCGCCAAAGAGAAGCTGATCAAGGAGATGACGGTCGCGATGGCGCTGGTTCCGAAGGCCCTGGCCATGTCGAGCTCGGCCGATGAGGACTTCAACAGATAGCCCAGCCCGCTGCCGCCGGTCAGAAACTCGGCCACCATCGCCAGCAAGACGGCGGTGGACGCGCTGATCCTCAACGCGACCAGCATGTTCGGTACCGCCGAGGGCAGCACCAGCAAGGCGAAGCGCTTCCAGCGACCGGCGCCGAAGACCCGGAACAGGTCTTCGCTTCCCGCTGGCAACTGCTTGAGTCCGGCGGACGTGAAGACAAAGGCCGGCAGGAAGGCGATGACCACCACCACGGCAAGCACCGTCGATCTGTCGTATCCCAGCATCCTGGCGATGATGGGCACCAGTGCCACCACCGGCACCGACGACAGCATCAGGCACAACGGCGTCAGCAACCCGCTGGCGATGCGCGATGTCCAGGCCGCGATGGCGATGGCGGAACCTGCCAACATGCCCAGCAGCAGTCCGCCTGTCGCCAGCACCAGCGTCTGTGCCGCGTTGGGCAGGTAGACCTGCGGATGGGACAGCAGATCGCGCAGCACATCGACCGGACGGGGCACGACGATCGAGTTGATGTCCCACAACGACACCGAGGCTTGCCAGAGAGCAAGAATGGCCAGCACGCCCCAGTTGTGCACCAGGAAGGACCGGCCGATGCGGCGGATGCTCATTGGACGCGCTCCAGGACCTTGCGCTCGACGAGCGTCATGCAACCGAAGGCCAGCAACGAGGCCGTGGAGGCGATGAGCGCCGCGCTCCAGAGCAACGGGATCTGGAAGTTTTGCATGGCACTGACGATCAGCAGGCCCAGTCCGCGAGAGGCGCCAAACCACTCACCGAGGATGGCGCCGATGAAGGCCACCGGAATCGACTGCTTCAGCCCGGTCACGATGACCGGCATGGCGGCCGGCAGATCCAGCAGCAGCAGACGCCGCCATCCGCTCGCGCCAAACACCCGAAACAGATCGCGGTGAGAGGCGCTGCTGTTGGCCAAGCCGGAGGTCACCGCCACGTAGACGATGAAGAAAACCCCGATCGCCGCAATCGCCGTTCCGGTGTATTCGCGCGACAGCAGGACGACGAACAGCGGCGCCAGCGCGATGCTGGGAACGGCGTGAACGAAGCCCGCCAACCGGTCGATTCCCGGGCGCAGGCCGTGCACGGCATGGGCGACGACACCGGCGCTGCATCCCGCGGCAACGCCCACCAGGTAACCCAGCGCCGTCATGGAGAGCGTGGCAGCGGTGGCGCGCCACAGCACGCCGCGGTGATCGACGTCAAGGATATAGGCCAGCACCGAAGACAGCGGTGGCCAGGTCATGCCTGCCCATTGCTGCGAGCCGACCAGCTCCCAGAGTCCTAGAAATCCGGCAATGCCGATGGTGCCGAGGACCAGTGAGCGCGCGCGCTCGCGTGCCAAGCTCACTGGTGCACCCTTCGGCCTGCGGCCTGTCCCGCCAAGCGGGGGCGAGCTTGCTCCGGGCGGCCGAGCGCTGCACTCATGCCGTCTCGACCGCATGCGGCTCCAGCGCCTGTGTGATCGCGTCGACCAGCGCATGGAAGGCGGGATCGCGCATCATGGACGGTTCACGTGGGCGCGCGAACGGCACGTCGATCACGTTCAGCACCCGGCCGGGACGCCCGCTCAGCACCACGATGCGATCGGCCAGGAAGACCGCCTCGTCGACGCCGTGCGTGACCAGAACGGTGGTGATGCGCTGCTCGTTCCAGATGCGCTGGAGTTCCATGTTCATCTGCCGGCGAGTGACGGCATCGAGCGCGCCGAAAGGCTCATCCAACAGCAGGACCTCGGGCTTCAGCACCAGCGAGCGCCCGATGGAGGCGCGCTGGCGCATGCCGCCCGACAGCTGCTTTGGCCGGGCCCGCTCGAAGCCCGCAAGCCCGACGAGACCGATCAGCTCGCGCACGCGGTCGTGGTCGACCGGCAGGTCGGCCAGCCGGTACGGCAGGGCGATGTTCTGCTCGATGCTGAGCCAGGGCAGCAGCGAATGGTCCTGAAAAGCCACGCCAAGCCGATGCCTTCGGGACAGATCCTCTGGCGCTTCGCCGCCGATCCTCACGCGCCCGGTGGTCGGTTCTTCGAGTGCGGCCACCAGCCTCAGGATGGTGCTCTTGCCGCAGCCTGAAGGTCCGATCAGGGCGACGAATTCTCCTTCCGCGATATCCAGGGTGACCTCTGCCAGAGCCGTCAACTGCTGCACCCCATCGAGCACATAGCTCTTGCCGACGTGGTCGAGGTGAATGGCGGAGCCCCGCACTTCAGGCATCTTTTGCAACCGAGTAGTCCGCGATCTTGTCCACGTCCGGCAGATTCGTGCGGCCCGCCGCACGCGCGGTCGGGTACATCTCATTCAACATCACGCTGCGGTCCACCGCATAGAAAGCCGCATTGCCCGAACGCATGAAGCCGATCTGCAGTTCGTTCTGCCGGGTTTGCTGGCCGATGTTCAGGCCAAAGTCCGCGCCATACTTCTCGACCGCCAGCTTGGCGCCGACCGCCGGATCCTTGGCATTTTCGGCAGCGCCTTTCTTGAGGCCCTTGTAGTAGGCCGCCACCGCGTCGCGGTTCTGCTGCAGATACTCGCGTTTGCAAAAAGCCAGGCCTCCGTAGCTGCGGAAACCAAGCTCCGCGAACGATCGAAAGAAAAAGTCGACATCGCGTTTGAGGCCCATGCGTTCCAGCGTGATCGGCTGGTTGGTGCCGTAGGCGGTGTAGCCGTCACCCTGCCCGGCGAGCAGGGGCTCGGGCGAGAACCCCGCGGGGATCATGGTCCAGTCCTTGCTGTCCAGCTTGGCCAGGCTGAGCGTGGCCTCGATGGCGGTTTTCTCCTGCGGCCCCTGCGCGAGAATCTTGGCGCCCAGCAGGTCTTTCGCGGTGAGGATCGGCTTCTTCTTCAGCGAAATGATGCCCAGCACCGAAGTCTGGTACGCCGCGCCCACGATCACGAAGTCATTGCCGCGGCCCAGCGCGTCGAGGAAGCTGAGCCAGTCGGTTCCGCCCAGGTCCGCATTGCCAGCGGCCACGACCACCAGCGGCGACGGCGCGTTGGGTCCGCCCGCCTTGTAGCTGAGATCCAGGCCGCCGTCCTTGAAGTAGCCCTTCTCCAGACCGATCCACATCGGTGCGTACTCCACGGTGGGAAGCCACGAGAGTTGCAAGCGCATCTTCTTCGGGTCGGCGGCGCGCGCGATCCGCGAAGTGAACGCCAGAGGCACAGCCGATGCGGCAGTGGCCTGAAGGAGGGTTCGACGTTTGAACATGGTGGGAGGTCCTGGTTGCGGGGAGAAGTGGAAGCGGATGTGATCAGGCGGTGGCGAGATTGGCGGCCGGCCCCGGCGGCGCTGCGGTCTCTGGCTGCCAATCCAGCCGGGTACCGGTCAGGCTTTGGTAGACCATCGCCACGAAGCCCTCCGGGCCGACCCGGTCGCTGGCGCATTCCTCGTCCCACTCCTGTGTGGGCTGGCTGGCGATGATGTCTTCGAGCGATTGGTCTTGTTCGATCCGCCGCGCGACCCGCTCGCGCGTGGTGGCCAGCATGTCGCGAAAGGCCTTCAGCGTCGCCTTGTCGGTGATCGGCCCATGGCCCGGCACCACGCGCGTGTCGTCGTCGATCATGGCCAGCACGCTGTCGATCACGGGAAAGTAGCCATCGATATGGCCTTTGGCGTAGAGATCGATATAGGGATAGAGCTGGCGCAAGAAGACATCGCCCATGTGCACCACATTGGCCTTCTTGAAGAAGACGATCGCATCGGCGTCGGTGTGCGCCGCCTGCACCTGGAAGATGTGAACGTGCTCGTCGTTGAGGTGAAGATCGAGCTCGCGCTCGAACGTCAGCGAGGGCGCGTCATCGAAAAAGATGGGCGCCTGTGATCGGCCCCAGAAATAGCTGTGCTGACGTTCCAGCAGGCGGGCACGCCCATTCGCGTGCGACACGATGGTGGCGCCCTCGCGCCGAAAAAACGCATTTCCTCCCGAGTGGTCGGGGTGAAAGTGGGTGTTGACCACATAACGCACCGGTTCGGCGCCCAGCCCGTTCAGCGCCGCCTTGATCTTCGGCGCCATGGGGGCGAATTGAGGGTCGACCAGCAGCGTGCCGCCGGCCCCGACCAGCGCTAACGTGTTGGAGCCGGATCCACGCAAGTAAAAGATCTTGGGGGCAAGCTGTTCGACATCAATCTGAACCGAATCCCAATCCATTGAAAAGCCAGACGCGGTGCGCCACTTGCGGTACAGATTGCACATTGGGCACAGTTCATTTTCTAGATTTTGACGGACGTACAAAAACGCCCGTGCTTGCGCACGCCAGAAGCGTGCCAGGGTCAAGCTTTCGCTGTCATCTACATCGCTTCAAACTGTCCGGGGCGCATGACCCCACACCCGCTCCAGCGCCTGCCAGGCGGCGGCCACCACCGGCTCCTGCACGCGGTGTGCCAGCGACACGAACTGCAGCTCGCAGGCGATCTGCACCTTGTTGGCCACGGCCAGCCCGTGCGTCTGGCTTTCGCGCATCGCAATGGAGTCGCGCACCAGCGACAGCCCCACGCCGGACTTGATCAGGTCCAGCATCGAGGCCTCCTGGTCCACCAGCGCGGCGCGCCGAGGCGCCAGCCCGCGCGGTTCGAACACCGCGCGCAGCAGCCGGTGGTGCACCGATTCCGGCGGTGTGGCCACCCAGGGCAGCGTGGCCAGGCCCTCCCAATCCCGGCCGACGACCTGCGGCCCCCAGCCGCTGGGCGCCACCACGCGGTAGGCGAACGGCGTCAGCGTGCGCACGGCCAGTGCCGGCTGCAGCGCTTCGGTGTCGGCCAGGCTCGGGCTCAGGTAGAAACACACGTCGAGCGCGCCCTGCTGCAACTGCGCCAGCACGCTGCCGCTGATGCCGTGGCGCAGCTCGGTGTCGATCTGCGGGGCCTGCTCCACGAGCGCACCGAGCCAGTCGCCGAGCCGGATGAACGACGGGTCGAGGATGGTGCCGATGCGCAGCGCGCCGCGCACCGTGCCGTGCAGCCGGCCCACGGCCTGCGCGAAGTCGTCGGCGGCCGCCAGCGTGCGCTCCGCCATCTGCAGCAGGGCGGCGCCATCGGCCGACAACACCATGCCGTGCGCGGTGCGCTGGAACAGCTCCAGCCCGGTGAGGTCGGCCAGCTTCTTCAGCTGCAGGCTCACGGCCGGCTGCGAGCGGTGCAGGCGTGCGGCCGCGCGCGACACGCTGCCGCCCTGTGCCACGGCGACGAACGCGCGCAGGGCCGGCAGATCCAGAAGTGCAGGATTCATATTGGCATTTCTTATAGCAGCATTCCAGCGAACTCATTGGTGTTCCCGCGGGTCCGGGCGCACACTGCCGCTTCCTCGAACCAGACGTGTCGATCTGGCGAACCCTCTGGAGACAAGCTTGGCCCAAGCAGGAAGCAACCGCTTCGACTACATCGTGATCGGCGCCGGCACGGCCGGTGCGCTGATGGCCAACCGGCTGTCGGCCGATCCTTCGAAACGCGTGCTGCTGATCGAGGCCGGTGGCCAGGACAACTACCACTGGATCCACATCCCGGTGGGCTACCTCTACTGCATCGGCAATCCACGCACCGACTGGCTGTACCAGACCGAACCCGATGCCGGCCTGAATGGGCGGCGGCTGCGTTATCCACGCGGCAAGACGCTGGGCGGTTGCTCCAGCATCAACGGCATGATCTACATGCGCGGCCAGGCACGTGACTACGACGCCTGGGCGCAGGCGACCGGCGACGACGCCTGGCGCTGGGACCAGGTGCTGCCCGCCTTCAAGCAGCACGAGGACCACTACCTGGGCGCCGATGCCCTGCACGGCGCCGGCGGCGAGTGGCGCGTGGAGAAACAGCGCCTGCGCTGGGACATCCTGGATGCGTTCGCCCAGGCCGCCGAGCAGGCCGGCATCCCGCACACGGCCGACTTCAACCGCGGCAGCAACGAAGGTGTCGGCTACTTCCAGGTGAACCAGAAAAGCGGCTGGCGCTGGAACACGGCCAAGGCCTTCCTGCGGCCGGTCTGCACGCAGCGCTCCAACTTCACGTTGTGGACCGGCACCCAGGTCACGCGCCTGCTGCTGGAGCCCCAGGCCGATGGCAGCCAGCGCTGCACGGGGGTGGAGACGTGGAACGGCCGCGAGACAGTGACGGCGCTGGCTGCCGCCGAGGTGCTGCTGTGCGCCGGCGCGATCGGCTCGCCGCAGATCCTGCAACTGTCGGGCATCGGCCCGGGCGAACTGCTGCGCGCGCAGGGCATCCCTGTCGCTGCCGACCTGCCCGGCGTGGGCGCGAACCTGCAGGACCACCTGCAGATCCGCGCGGTCTACAAGATCGACGGCGCACCCACGCTCAACGTGCTGGCGTCTTCGCTGCTGGGCAAGGCGCGCATCGGACTCGAGTACCTGCTGTCGCGCAGCGGGCCGATGAGCATGGCGCCGTCGCAGCTGGGCGCCTTCACCCGCAGCGACCCGGGCCAGCCCTACCCCAATATCGAATACCACGTGCAGCCCTTGTCGCTGGATGCGTTCGGCGACCCGCTGCATGCGTTCCCGGCATTCACGGCCAGCGTCTGCAACCTGAACCCGACCAGCCGCGGCAGCGTGCGCATCCAAAGCCCGCGTTTCGCCGATGCGCCGGCCATCGCGCCCCACTACCTGTCTACCCCCGAGGACCGCCAGGTGGCTGCCGACTCGCTGCGCGTCACGCGTCGCATCGCGGCACAGCCGGCGCTGGCCCGGTACCAGCCGCAGGAGTGGAAGCCGGGCCCGCAGTACCAGAGCGACGAGGACCTGGCGCGCCTGGCCGGCGACATCGCGACCACCATCTTCCACCCCGTGGGCACGACCGCGATGGGCCGCGACGGCGATCCGCACGCGGTGCTCGACAGCCGCCTGCGCGTGCGCGACGGCAAGGGCGGGCGCATCGCCGGCCTGCGCGTGGTCGATGCCAGCGCCATGCCGACCATCACCAGCGGCAACACCAACAGCCCCACGCTGATGCTGGCCGAGAAGGCTGCCGCCTGGGTGGTGCAGGATGCCCGGCGCTGAACCTGTTTTCCAAGGAGATCCCATGACCCGCAACCAGCGCTTCCGCGCCCTGTTCCAACCCGGCAAACCCTTCGTCTGCATGGGGGCCTTCGATGCCATCACCGCCAAGCTGGCCGAGGCCAGCGGCGCGCAGGCCATCTTCGTCAGCGGCTTCGTGGCCTGTGGCATCGAGGCCGGCGAGCCCGACATGGGCGCGCTGTCGCAGCGCGACATGTTCGAACACATCCGCCGCGTCTGCCGCGCCACCAGCCTGCCGGTGTTCGCCGATGCCGACACCGGCTACGGCGGCATGCTGGACGTGCAACGCACCATCCGGCTGTGGGAAGAGGCCGGCGCCTCCTGCCTGCATCTGGAAGACCAGGCCCTGCCCAAGAAGTGCGGCCACTTCGCCGGCAAGCAGCTGGTGACGCAGCAGGAGATGGTGCAGAAGCTGCACGCGATGGTCGAGGCGCGGCAGGACCCGGACTTCTTCATCGTCGGCCGCACCGATGCGATCGCGGTGAACGGCCTGGAGGACGCGATCGCACGCCTGACCGCCTATGCGGCGGCCGGTGCAGACGGCCTGTACGCGGATGCGGTGGAAAGCGTGGAGCAGATGCGCGAACTGAGCGCGCGGCTCAAGCCTCTCGGCAAGCCGCTGCTGTTCAACATGGTGACTTCGGGCAAGAGCCCCACGCTGTCGCTCGCGGAAGTGGGCGCACTGGGTTTCGACTTCACGCTGTGCCCGGTGGAGCCGCTGCTGGCCATGCACAAGGCGGTGAAGGAGATGATGGAAGCCTTCTATGCCGGCGGCTGCGATACCCGCGCCATCGCCGACCGCCTAACGCCGTTCGAGCAATACAACGCCTTCGTCGGGCTGCACGAAGCCGTGGCGCGCGAGGCGCGTTACACCGGTGTCTGAATCCGCGCACTCGCACAACACACATCTGGAGACCACGATGCACATGCCACGCCGCGCCCTCGTCGGGACCGCCGTCGCCCTCGTCCTGGGCAGCCTGGGCCAGGCGCTCGCCCAACAGCCCGGTTTCCCGAACAAGCCCGTCACCATCGTCGTGCCCTACAACGCCGGCGGCGGCACCGACGGCACGGCGCGCGCCATCGCCAAGGGGCTGTCGCAGGTCTGGGGCCAGCCGGTCATCGTCGAGAACGTCGGCGGCGCCGACGGCCTGATCGGCACGCAGAAGGTGGCGCGAGCGGCGGCCGACGGCTACACGGTGGTGATCTCGGTGCCCAATCTGCTGCTGTTCAAGCACTCGAAGAACAGCAACAACTTCAGCGCCACCGCGTCGCTGGCGCCGCTGTCGCTGGTGGCCACCTACCCGGTGGTGGTGATCGCCAGCAACGCCTCGGGCATCAAGAACGTCGCCGACCTGCAGGCGAAGTGCAAGTCGGGCAGCTGCTCATGGGGCAGCGGCGAGCAGTTCTCATGGCTGGCCGGCGTCAGCGTGCTGGACGCGATGGGCGTGAAGGCCACCAACGTGCCCTACCGTGGCACGGCACCGGTGGTCAACGACGTGCTGGGCGGCCATCTCGCGCTGGGCGTGGGCGCGCTGGCGTCACCGCTGCCGCACCACAAGAATGGGGCCTTGAAGGTGGTCGCAGGCTTCGCCAAGACCCGACCTGCCAGCGCCCCCGATGTGCCGACCCTGGTCGAATCCGGCGTGACCGGCGTTTCCATTACCGATCCCTGGTATGGCCTGTTCGCACCCAAGGGGGTGCCGCCGGCCGTGATGGCTGCGTGGCACAAGGGCCTGCAGCAGCTGCACAAGGACGCCAGCGTGATGGGTGCGCTGGGCGTGGTGAATGCCGACCCGGTGCTGTCCAGCCCCGAAGAGTTCGCGCGCCAGGTGGCGGCCGACGAGAAGGCGTTCGACGCGCTGGTGGCGGTGCATCCGTTGCCGCAGTGATCGCTGCGGAGGCGAGGGCCCGTCCTCAGCCCTTCGTCACCGCGGTGATCGCGTTCAGGATCGCCTCGCTCGTCGCCGGCGCGCGCAGCGGCGGGTCGACCTTGTGGTCGCCCACGGCCGAGATCGCATCGCGGATCGCAAAGAACACCGCGAACGGCAGCAGCAGCGGCGGCTCGCCGACGGCCTTGCTGCGGTGGATCGAGTCTTCGAAGTTCTCGCGCTGGTATAGCTTCACGTTGAAGATCGGCGGGCAGTCGTTGGCCGTCGGGATCTTGTAGGTGCTGGGGGCGTGCGTGGTCAGCTTGCCGGTCTGCGGGTGCCACACCAGCTCTTCGGTGGTGAGCCAGCCCATGCCCTGGATGAAGGCGCCCTCGACCTGACCGATGTCGACCGCCGGGTTCAGCGAGGTGCCGGCGTCCTGCAGGATGTCGGCGCGCAACAGTTTCCATTCGCCGGTCAGCGTGTCGACGACCACTTCGCCGACCGCCGCGCCATAGGCGTAGTAGTAGAACGGGCGGCCCTGCATCGTGGCCGAATCCCAGCTCAGGCCGGGCGTCTTGTAGAAACCGTCGGACCACAGCTGTGCGCGGTCGAGGTAGGCCTCGCCGACCACGGTGCCGAAGCTCAGGGAGCGGCCGTTCACCTCGACCTTGTCGTTGGCGAACCGCACGTCTTCGGGCCGGCCGCCATGGCGTGCTGCGGCGCAGACGGCCAGCCGCTCCCGGATCTGGCGCGCCGCATCCTGTGCCGCCTTGCCGTTCAGGTCGGCGCCGGTGGAGGCGGCGGTGGCCGAGGTGTTGGCGATCTTGCTCGTGTCTGTTGCGGTCACGCGCACGCTGTCGAAACTCACGCCCAGCTCGTGCGCCACCACCTGCGCGACCTTGGTGTTCAGCCCCTGGCCCATCTCGGTGCCGCCGTGGTTCACCAGGATCGAGCCGTCGGTGTAGACATGGACCAGCGCGCCGGCCTGGTTGAAGTGCTTGACGTTGAACGAGATGCCGAACTTGAGCGGCGCCAGCGCGATGCCGCGTTTCAGAACCGGGCTGCTGGCGTTGAAAGCGGCGATCTCGGCCCGGCGCGCCACGTAGTCGCTGCTGGCCTCGAGCTCGGCCACCAGCTCGTGGATGATGTTGTCGGTGATGACGCTGCCGTACGGCGTGACGTTGTGCGTCTCCTTGCCGTAGAAGTTGACGCGGCGCACGTCCATCGGGTCGCGGCCCAGCGCGCGGGCGATGCTGTCGAGGATGTACTCGATGGCAATGGCGCCCTGCGGCCCGCCAAAGCCGCGAAAGGCCGTATTGCTCTGGGTGTTGGTCTTGCCCGAGAAGCCGTGCATGCTCACGTCGGGCAGCCAGTAGGCATTGTCGAAATGGCACAGCGCGCGCGTCATCACCGGCCCCGACAGATCGGCCGAATGGCCGGCGCGCGACACCATCGTGATCTCGGCACCCAGCACACGGCCTGCGTCGTCGTAGCCCACTTCGTAGTCGTACCAGAAGCAATGGCGCCGGCCGGTGACCATGAAGTCGTCGTCGCGGTCGAGCCGCAGTTTCACCGGCCGCTTCAGCTTCGAGGCCGCCACCGCGGCGACACAGGCGAACAGGCCCGATTGCGACTCCTTGCCGCCGAAACCGCCGCCCATGCGCCGGCACTCGACCTGCACTTCGTTGGCGTGCAGGTGCAGCGCGTGCGAGATCAGGTGCTGCATCTCGGTCGGGTGCTGCGTGGAGCAGTGCACGTGCAGCGTGCCGCCTTCCTTGGGGATCGCGTAGCTGATCTGGCCTTCGAGGTAGAACTGCTCCTGCCCGCCGACGTCGAGCGTGCCCTTGAGCCTGCGCGGCGCGTTGGCGATGGCCGTGGCGGCGCCGCCGGTGTTGGTGCTGCGGGCCAGGTGCATCGGCGGCACCACATACTGCTGTTTCGCATGCGCGTCCTGCGGCGTGAGCACCGGCGGCGCGGCTTCGACCTCGGCCGCTTCCTTGGCGCGGGCCGCGGCCCGGCGGGCGGCTTCGCGCGTTTCGGCGACCACAGCGAACAGCGGCTGGCCGAGGTAGCGGATCTCGCCGTCACACAGGATGGGGTCGTCGTGCACGATCGAGCCGCAGTCGTTGCTGCCCGGGATGTCGGCCGCCACCAGCACCGACACCACGCCCGGCATCGCGCGGATCGCATCGAGCTTCAGGCCCTTCAGCCGGCCGTTGGCCACCGGCGACAGGCCGAGTGCGCAGTGCAGCGTGCCGGCGAGCTCGGGGATGTCGTCGATATAAGTCGCCTCGCCTGCCACGTGCAGGTGCGCCGATTCGTGCGGCCGGCTGATGCCCACGCGGGCGCCGGCGTCCAGCGCCCGGGCCTCGGCGCTTGCGTCGATGCGGGCGGCGGTGTTCTTCAGGTAGTCGGCGAACGGCTCGCCAGGTTGCAGCAGGCTGGGGGCGATGGGCTTGTTCATCTCAGGCTCCTTGCGCAGAGGTGGCTTGCGTGACGTGCGGCATCACGCTCCAGACACTGGTGGCGCTGGTCGGCAGCGCGCCGGTGCTGCGCGTCTCCAGCCAGAGGCGCTGCAGCAGGTTCTGAGCGACCTGCATGCGGTAACCGGCACTGGCGCGCATGTCCGACAGGGGCTTGAAGTCCTGCACCAGCGCGGCCTTGGCCGCATCGACGCTGGCCTGCGTCCAGGGCTGGCCGACCAGCGCCGCCTCGGCCTGCGCGGCACGGCGCACGGTGGCCGCCATGCCGCCGTAGGCCAGACGCACGTCCTTCACCACATCACCGTCGAGTGCCAGCGAGAAGCCGGCGCACAGGGCCGAGATGTCGCAGTCGAAACGTTTGCTGATCTTGTACACGCGCACCTTGCGCGCCGCCACGGCGAGCGGCACCGCCATGCCCAGCACGAACTCACCGGGCTCCATCTGGTTCTTCATGTAGTCGAGATAGAAGTCGGCCAGCAGCATGCGGCGCACGCGCGCCCCGCGACGCAATTCGATCTGCGCGTCGAGCGCGATCAGCACCGGTGGCGAATCGCCGATCGGCGAGCCGTTGGCGACGTTGCCGCCCATCGTGCCGGCGTTGCGGATCGGCAGCGAGGCAAAGCGCAGCCACACGTCGGTCAGGCCCTCGAAGCGCTGCGACAAGGCGCGCCAGGCCGCTTCGAGCGAGGCGCCAGCGCCGATGTACAGCTCGGGGCCGGCCGGCCCGGTACGCTCGTCGATCGCCTTCAGCGCGGCCACGTCGCCGACGTACAGGATGTCGCCCAGGTCGCGGAACTGCTTGTTGACCCACAGGCCGACATCGGTGGAGCCGGCCAGCAGCTGGGCCTTGGGATGCTGCTCGCGCAGCGTGGCCAGCGCATCGAGCGTGCGCGGCGCGTGGAAGTGGTCGGTGCGCGGCGCCTTGGTCTGCGCGGGCGCGCTGTAGTGCAGGCCTTGCTCGCCCTGCATCGCCTGCAGCGCCGCGATGGCGGGCGCCGGGTCCAGCCGCGTGGCCGGCAGGTCGAACATGCGCTGGCCGGCGTCGAGGATGGGCCGGTAGCCGGTGCAGCGGCACAGGTTGCCCGACAGGTCGTCGGCCAGCTGCTGGCGGGTGGGCCGGGTGCCGCAGGCCTGATGGTGTTCGTAGGTCGACCACAGCGACATCACGAAGCCCGGCGTGCAGAAGCCGCACTGCGAGCCGTGGCAGTCGACCATCGCCTGCTGCACCGGGTGCAGCGCGTGCACGGCGTGTTTCTCGTGCCGCGCCGGGTCGCGCACTTCGGCGTGTGGCGCCTTCAGATCCTCCACCGTGAACAGCGCCTTGCCGTGCAAGGTCGGCAGGAACTGGATGCAGGCGTTCACCGTCTGCAGCTGCAGTGCGGGCTGGCCGGCCGCATCGGCGCCGAGCGTGCCGACCACGACGGTGCAGGCGCCGCAGTCGCCCTCGTTGCACCCCTCTTTGGTGCCGGTGCAGCGGGCGTCGACCCGCAGCCATTCGAGCACCGAGCGCGTCGGGTGCACGCCGTCGACCTCGACGGTCCGGCCTTGGTGGAAGAAGCGGATGGGACTGGTGGTGTTCATGTGGGGCGCGGTCTGTCGGTGCGCCGTGGTGGCGCGACGTTCGAACTTAGTATCTTGCATTGCAACATGCATACCACTTTGGTCATAGGTGGTATCGCCTCTGCCGTATGGCTTTGACTTGCCAAGCCAATTGGCGCAAAATGCGCCAATCAGGAGATCCACATGGCAAGTACATCGGGTTTTGCATCGGTCAAGCTTTCCGCCGACTTGGTCAGCGAGGCACGCGACGCAGCGCAGGCCATGCGGCGCTCGGTGGCGGGGCAGATCGAATACTGGGCCACACTCGGCCGTTCGCTGGAATACGCCGGGGTGACCACGGCGGAAAGCCAGGCGCTGATCGCACGCGAAGAGCGGGCGCACTACGCGGTGATGCCGGCCGGCGCAGCTTCATCCGAACTGGACGATCTGCACGCGCATGTGCTGGCGCTCGCCAAATCGGGCGCCTTGGCCGATCGAGCCCGGCAAGCCGTCGCCGAGAACAAGTCCAAGGCCGCCGCCCGTCCGCGTGCGCGCAAGGCCGCTTGAAAAGAGTAAGCCCGGTCCTGCATCTGATTGCGGGGCCGAACGGTGCGGGCAAGTCCACGCTGTACCGTTACCTGATCCAGCCGCGCTACCCGCAGTTGGTCTTCGTGAATGCCGACGTGCACGAGCGCGAGGCGCTGCAGCATATCGACAACCCGCTGAAGCGCTCCGAGGCGGCACGCGCCTGGGCCGACGCACAACGTGCCGACCTGTTGGCTCGGGGCGATTCCTTTGTCAGCGAAACCGTGTTTTCTCACCCGTCCAAACTCGACCTGATCCGCGAGGCGCAAGCGCGCGGCTTCGAGGTCGCACTGTACGTGGTGTGCCTGAGCGAACCCCGGATGCTGCTGCGCCGGGTGAAGCAGCGGGTGCAGGAAGGCGGGCACGACGTGCCGGGCAACAAGATCCTGGAGCGTTATCCGCGCACCGTGGCCAACCTGCGCCAGGCCGTCCGCATGGCCGATCTGTCGATGCTGTTCGACGCGGTGGATACGGATGACGGCGGTCCTTTGCTGGTGGCGAGTGTCACGAAGAGCGGCGTCACGCGCCACGTCCAGCCGCTACCCGCCTGGGCCGGCAAGGTCCTGGCGCCGCCGCACTGAGCGCCGAACACCAGGCCCTGCATCACACCATCAAGGCCTCGATCTCCGAAGCCTTGACCGGCACGCCCCGCGTGATCAGCTCGCAGCCGGTGGCGGTGACGATGGCGTCGTCCTCGATACGGATGCCGATGTTGTGGAACTGCTCGGGCACACCCTCGCCCGGCCGCACGTAGATGCCGGGCTCGATCGTCAGCACCATGCCGGGCGTGAGGATGCGGCTCGGCCGGTTGGTGATGGTCTCGCCCGACAGCGGATCCTTGCGTTCGCTGCCGTTGCCGATCTCGCTCGGCTCCACGTAGCTGCCGCAATCGTGCACGTCCATGCCCAGCCAGTGGCCGGTGCGGTGCATGTAGTAGGCGAAGTAGGCGCGTTTCTCGATCACGTCGTCGACGTTGCCAACCTTGCTGCGGTCGAGCAGGCCGACGTCGAGCATGCCTTGCGCCAGCACCTTGACCGTGGCCTCGTGCGGGTCGTTGAAGCGGGCGCCGGCCTTGGTCGCGGCCACGGCCGCCTCCTGGCTGGCCAGCACCAGGTCGTACAGCGCACGCTGCGGGCCGGTGAACCTGCCGTTGGCCGGGAAAGTGCGGGTGATGTCGCTGGCGTAGCCGTCGAGTTCGCAGCCGGCGTCGATCAGCACCAGCTCGCCGCTGCGCACCGGGGCGGCATCGGCGCGGTAGTGCAGCACACAGGCATTGGCGCCGGCGGCGACGATCGAGCCATACGCCGGGTACTGAGAGCCGTGCAGGCGAAACTCGTGCAGCAGCTCGGCGTCGAGGTGGTACTCGCGCACGTCGCGGCCTTCGCGCAGCATGCGGGCCGACAGCTGCATCGCACGGATGTGGGCACCGGCGCTGATCTGCGCCGCGCGGCGCATCACGTCCTGCTCATGCGCGTCCTTTACCAGCCGCATTTCGTCCAGGATGCCGCACAGGTCGCGCTGCACCTCGGGGCACAGCGCGCCGTAGCGCACACGCGCCCGCACGCTGGCCAGCCAGCCGTCGATGCGCGACTCCAGGCCCTTGTGGATCGCGAACGGGAACCACACGGTGGCCCGGTTCTCCAGCAGGCGCGGCATCTTGGCGTCGAGTTCGGTCACAGCATGGGCTGCGTCCACCCGCAGCACGTCGGGCGCGGCCTCGGGGCCCAGGCGGTAGCCGTCCCAGATCTCGCGCTCCAGGTCCTTCGGCGCGCAGAACAGCGTGCTGCGGCCATCGCCGGTCACCACCAGCCAGGCGTTGGGCTCGGTGAAGCCGGTCAGGTAGTAGAAGTAGCTGTCGTGGCGATACAGGAAGTCGCTGTCGCGGTTGCGCGCGCGCTCAGGCGCGGTGGGGATGATGGCGATGCCGTCGGCACCGATCTGGCGGGCCAGCGCGGCACGGCGCTGGGCATAGGGGCTGGCAACGGAGGCGTTCATGGTGGGATTCCTTCTGCGTTCAATTGTGCCAACTGTTCGGGTGTGCCGACGTTGTGCCAGGGGCCGCGGTAGGCTTCGACGCCGATGCGCCGCTGGCGCATGCCATCGAACAGCAGCGGGCCCAGCGGCAGGCGATGGCCCACCGGGACCGCCGCGCACAACGCACGGCGCACCAGCGCGAGATTGCTGTAGGTCCAGCGGGCGCCATCCGGCCCCGCTGCATCGGCCAGGCCCATGCCATCGGCATCGATGCCGAAATCACCCTGGGGGTGGAACGGTGGGTTGGGGACCAGCCACAGGTGCGCCAGCAGATCGCTGGCGGCAAAACGTGCGGCAGCGGCGGCGTCGAAAGGAAAGCCGGGCGCGTAGATGTCGCCCGAGACCAGCCAGAAGCATTCGTCCAGCAGCGGCAGGGCCTTGGCGATGCCGCCGGCCGTCTCGAGCGCGTCGCCGTGGTCGCGGCCTTCCATCGAGTAGTGGATCGTCAGGCCCCAGCGCGCGCCGTCGCCCAGCGCCGCGGGAATCTGCGCTTCGAGCCAGGCCGTGTTGATGACGACCCGCTCGACGCCGGCCTGCGCCAGCGCCTGCAGATGCCATGCGATCAGGGGTTGGCCGTGCACCGCGAGCAGCGGCTTGGGCGTGCGGTCGGTCAGCGGCCGCATGCGCGCGCCGCGGCCGGCCGCGAGGATCATCGCGCTTCGGACGGCAGGGGTGCCGGGCTTCGAGTGGGGCATGCGCCGATTATCGGCACCCGGGGCCCGCACAACGTGCAGCGCCCGTCGAGGCGCCGCCGTCGCAGATCAGGAGAACAGCTTGGCGGCCGTCTTCGCGACCAGCTCGCCCTGGTGGCGCGCGCCGGCCAGGTCGATCTCGGTGGGCTGGCGCGAACCGTCGCCGCCGGCCACCGTCGTGGCGCCGTAGGGCGCGCCGCCGACGATCTCGCTGACCGTCATCTGGCCCTGGTGGCTGTAGGGCAGGCCGACGATGGTCATGCCGAAGTGCAGCAGGTTGGTGATGATCGAGAACAGCGTGGTTTCCTGGCCGCCGTGCTGGGTGGCGGTGGAGGCGAACGCCGCGCCGACCTTGCCGTTCAGCGCGCCGCGTGCCCACAGGCCGCCGGCCTGGTCGAGGAACGAGGCCATCTGCGACGACATGCGACCAAAACGCGTGCCGGTGCCGACGATGATCGCGTCGTAGTGCTCCAGGTCGGCGATGGCGGCGACCGGTGCGGCCTGGTTCAGCTTGAAGTGCGATGCGGTGGCAACGGCTTCCGGCACGGTTTCGGGCACGCGCTTGATGTCGACCTGTGCGCCGGCACTGCGGGCACCTTCGGCGACGGCTTCGGCCATCTTTTCGATGTGGCCATAGGACGAGTAGTAAAGAACGAGGACTTTAGCCATGACAAGACTCCTGGGGTAAGAAGGGAATGGTTCCATTGTTGGCGCCTGGCGCGCGTGGCACGCCGAATGCCATTGGACGCATCGTTCAACGCATTTGAATGGTGCCCGCCTTCGCAGATGCCGGCCACTCCCGGAAGGCCGATGCAAAAAGCCGCCCGAAGGCGGCTTGCAAGACCTGGAGACGGGCACCACCCGCTATTGCAGCGCGATCGTGAAGGCGCCCGCCGCGCAACTGGGCGTGTAGGTGTACTTGAGGTTGGCTGCGCCGGCCACGCCGCCCTGGCCCGCCACCGACTGGTTGAGCGTGGCGTTGTCGGCGCTGCACGAACCGGTGGCGATGCCGCTCACGCAGTAGTTCAGGTTCAGCGGTACGGTGAAGCCCTGGCTGGTCACCGTGCCGGTAACGTTGATACCGCAGGTACCGGTGCCGCCGCCCACGCCGGTGCCCGACACGCTGAAGCCCGTGGCCGTGAAGTTGAATACGACCGGCGAACCCGGGTTGATCGCCGCATAGGCCGCGGTGTAGTTGGTCGAGAACAGGGCCAGCTGCGCCGCCGTGAAGGTCGTGCTGGTCAGCGTCTGCAGGCTGATGCTCTGCGTCTGCAGATACTTCGACAGGCCGCGCAGCACGTTGCCATACGCATTGGTCGTGCCGGTGACGGTGGGCACCGTGGTCGCGAGGTTCACGCCCGTCAGCTGGAACTGCGCAGCCAGGTTGGTCGCTGCCGTGTTGAAGGCCGATGCGGTGACCGTCGCGCCGGAGCCGAACGAGGTGCTGTAGGCCATCGTCGTCAGCGGTGTGACCACGCCGGTCACGTTGCCGCCGTTGGCCGTGACCACAACACGCATCGGCCCGGCCAGGGCCGTGGCCGCGCCGGTGGCCTCGTCGGTGTAGCTGCCGCCGGAGACTTCGACGATCACGTCGCCGATGAACGTGGGCACGGCGACCGAGTAGGCCCCGGTGGCATTGGTGGTGGTGCTCGCCAGCGAAGCGCCGGTGGCGGCGTTCTTCACCGTCACCGTGGCATTGGCCACAGGACCCTTGACCGCCGAGCCGGAGATGGTGGTCACGGTGGCGGTCGGGGTGGTAGGCGTGGTCGGTGTCGTGGGCGCCGCGGCCGAGGCGGGTGCATCGTCTCCGCTGCCGCAAGCCACCAAGGCCAAGGCGGCTGTCATCACGCAGCACGCTGCCAACAAGGCTGATCGCATCTCGGGTATCTCCTGTATCGTGGGGTGTCGAACCAGCGGCGGATTCTGGCCACATCGGCTTGGCCGACCACCCCCTGAACAGGGGGCACCCCCCTGTTCAGGGGTCCTGCAGCACCGGGCTTCAGGCGCCGCGCAACAGCGTGTGCCGCTCGACGCGGCCGGGCGCGAACAAGCCCACCAGCCCATCCATCAACTGTCGCGCCTTGTCCGAGTGGTCGCCGCCGAAGTTGCAGACATAGACGTCGAGCGTGACCGCGCGCAGCTCGGGCCAGGTGTGCACGCACAGGTGCGATTCGGCCAGCAGCACCGTGGCAGTGACACCCGAACTCTCGTGTGCCGTCGGCGCAAACGCATGAAAGAGCTGGGCCACCGCCTGCAGGCCGCAGCGCTGGACTTCGGCCACGCAGTGCCTGCCCAAACGGTCCGCATCGACCAGCCAGGCGGGGTCGCAGGCGCATTCGTGCAGATCGGCGGTGAGGTGCAGTCCGTGCATGCCCGCACTGTAGAGCAAGGCCCGCCGCGGGCGGGGCCGTTAAAATCCAGGGTTTCCCCCGACCCCTCCCCGGAGACTGCCCGCATGGCGAACACTGACACGATGGCCCCTTCCACTCCCGAGGCCATCGCCCCCGAACGCGCCACTGCGATGGCCAACGCGATCCGCGCGCTGGCGATGGACGCGGTGCAGCAAGCCAATTCGGGCCACCCCGGCGCCCCGATGGGCATGGCCGACATGGCCGTTGCGCTGTGGGGCAGCCACCTCAAGCACAACCCGCGCAACCCGAACTGGTTCGACCGCGACCGCTTCGTGCTGTCGAACGGCCACGCCTCGATGCTGCTGTACGCGGTGCTGCACCTCACCGGCTACAAGCTACCGATCGGCGAACTGAAGAACTTCCGCCAGCTGCACAGCAAGACGCCCGGCCACCCCGAGCACGGCCTGACGCCCGGGGTCGAGACCACGACCGGGCCGCTGGGCCAGGGCATCACCAACGCGGTGGGCATGGCGCTGGCCGAGAAGCTGCTGGCGGCCGAATTCAACCGCGACGGCTTCGACATCGTCGACCACCACACCTATTCCTTCCTCGGCGACGGCTGCATGATGGAAGGCATCAGCCACGAAGCGGCGGCGCTGGCCGGCGCGTGGAAACTCAACAAGCTGATCGCGCTGTACGACGACAACGGCATCTCGATCGACGGCAAGGTTGCGCCCTGGTTCGTCGACAACACGGCGCTGCGCTTCGTGTCGCACGGCTGGCAGGTGCTGGGCCCGATCGACGGGCAGGACGCCGCCGTCGTCTCCAAGGCCATCGCCGACGCCAAGGCCTCGACCGACAAGCCCACGCTGATCATCTGCAAGACCGCGATCGGCAAGGGCTCGCCGAACCGCGCCAACACCGCCAAGGCGCACGGCGAGCCGCTGGGCGCCGAAGAGATCAAGCTGACACGCGAAGCGCTCGGTTGGACCTCACCGCCCTTCGTGATTCCCAAGGAGCTTTACGCCGCCTGGGATGCCAAGGCCGCCGGCCTCACCGCCGAAGCCGCGTGGGACGCGAAGTTCGCCGCCTACAAGGCCGCCCACCCCGGCCTTGCGGCCGAGTTCACGCGCCGCATGCGGGGCGATCTGCCGAAGAAGTTTGCCCAGGTCGCGGTCGACACCGCCATCGCCGCACACACCAAGGCCGAGACCGTGGCGTCGCGCAAGGCATCGCAGCTGGCACTCGAAGCGTTCACCGCGGCCCTGCCCGAGATGCTGGGCGGCTCGGCCGACCTGACCGGCTCAAACCTGACCAACACCAAGAGCACGGCACCGCTGCGCTTCGATGCATTGACCGGCGCGGTGGCGCTGACGCCGCCGCCGGAGCCTAAGGGCGGCGCCGAAGACGAGGCCAGGCCCGGCAGCACGGCCGACAGCGCCGAGCCGCCGCGCGGCACGATCGGCCGGCACATCAACTACGGCGTGCGCGAGTTCGGCATGGCCGCGATCATGAACGGCATCGCGCTGCATGGCGGCTACATCCCCTACGGCGGCACCTTCCTGACCTTCAGCGACTACAGCCGCAACGCCATCCGCATGGCGGCGCTGATGAAGCTGCGCGTGGTGCATGTGTTCACGCACGACTCCATCGGCCTGGGTGAAGACGGCCCCACGCACCAGTCGATCGAGCACGCAGCCGCGCTGCGCCTGATCCCGAACCTCGACGTGTGGCGCCCTGGCGATACCGCCGAGACCGCGATCGCCTGGACCGTGGCGCTGCAGAACAGGACGCACCCGACGGCCCTGCTGCTGAGCCGGCAGAACATCAGCTATGCCCCCAAGGCCGGGCTGGACGACATCAGCAAAGGTGCCTACGTGCTGGCCGAGCCGAGCGAAGTCGGGCTGAAGAAGAAGGCGCAGGCCGTGCTGATCGCCACCGGCTCCGAGGTGCAGCTGGCCTTGAAGGCGCAGGAGCTGCTGGCCGCCAGCAGAATAGCGGTGCGCGTGGTCTCGATGCCCAGCACCACCACGTTCGACCGCCAGTCGGTCGACTACAAGAACAGCGTGCTGCCGGCCGGTGTGCCGCGCATCGCCGTCGAGATGGGTGTGACCGCCGGCTGGTGGAAGTACGGCTGCGCGGCCGTGGTCGGCATCGACACCTTCGGCGAGTCGGCGCCCGCGCCGGTGCTGTTCAAGCACTTCGGCTTCACGCCGGAGAACGTGGCGGACACGGTGCGCAAGGCGCTGGCCAAGTAGACAGATTTTTCATCCTCAGGAGCAAAGCAAATGGCGATCAAGATTGGCATCAACGGTTTCGGGCGCATCGGGCGCAACGTGCTGCGCAGCGCGGTGCAGAACTTCTCGGACATCGAGATCGTCGGCATCAACGACCTGCTGGAGCCCGACTACCTGGCCTACATGCTGCAGTACGACTCGGTGCATGGCCGCTTCGACGGCAAGCTCGCGGTCGACGGCAACACGCTGATCGTCAACGGCAAGAAGATCCGTCTCACGCAGGAGCGCGACCCGGCCGCGCTGAAGTGGGGCGACATCGGCGCCGACATCGTGCTCGAGTCGACCGGCCTGTTCCTGACCAAGGAAACCGCGCAGAAGCACATCGATGCCGGCGCCAAGAAGGTCATCATGTCGGCCCCGTCGAAGGACGACACGCCGATGTTCGTGTTCGGCGTCAACGACAAGAGCTACAACGGCGAAGCCATCATCTCCAACGCCTCGTGCACCACCAACTGCCTGGCGCCGCTGGCCAAGGTGGTCCACGACAAGTGGGGCATCAAGCGCGGCCTGATGACCACCGTGCACGCGACCACCGCCACGCAGAAGACGGTGGACGGCCCGAGCAACAAGGACTGGCGCGGCGGCCGCGGCATCCTGGAGAACATCATCCCCAGCAGCACCGGCGCGGCCAAGGCAGTGGGCGTGGTGATCCCCTCGCTGAACAAGAAGCTGACCGGCATGAGCTTCCGCGTGCCGACCTCCGACGTCTCGGTGGTCGACCTCACCTGCGAGCTGAGCAAGGAAGCCACGCTGAAGGAAATCTGCGCCGAGATCAAGGCGCAGAGCGAAGGCGCGCTGAAGGGCATCCTTGGCTATACCGAAGACAAGGTGGTCGCCACCGACTTCCGCGGCGACACCCGCACCTCGATCTTCGACGCCGAGGCCTCCATCGCGCTCGACGGCACCTTCGTCAAGCTGATCAGCTGGTACGACAACGAATGGGGCTACTCGAACAAGTGCCTGGAGATGGTGCGCGTGATCGCGAAGTAAGCCACTTCGCGCCATCCAGAAAACGCGCCCTCGGGCGCGTTTTTGTTGGTGCAGGCCCCGCTGGCCGCACTACATCATGTAGTGGGTCTCCCACCAGCTGAACAGCACGTCGCGCAGCGCCGCACCCTCGTCGTCACCGTAGTACGCCTGCAGCCCGGCGGCCTGTAGCGACGCGAACTCGGCGGCGTCCAGCGCCACATCGAGTGCGCTGATGCGCAGCGGCACATTGGTGAACTGCGGGCGGTAGTCGGGGTCACGCCGCAAGGCGCGTTCGGCGCGGATGTTGGGCAGCTTGAAGTCGGCCGGTGTGCGCTGGTTGGTGTAGGCCGCAACCGGCGGCACGCTGGCCAGGTCGTGCGCACTGGCGCTGTAGATCTGCAGCTTGAGTGGCTTGAGCGAAAAGTTGCTGGTGCGCATCACGTCGGCGCCGCAGACGTTGGGCACGGCCAGCACGTCCATCAAGGCCAGCAGATCGACGTGGTCGCCGGCCACCGACTTCTGCCGCGTGATGTGGCCGCGCCCGCCATGCACCTCGGTGGCCATGAACAGGTTGAACGAGTCGTGCACGTCGTCCGGCGTCAGGCCGTACTCGCGCTGCGATTCGGCCTGGATGTCGTGGCAGTTGGTGTGCACCGGCATGCCGTAGCTCGACTCGTACAGGTAGGCGCTGCAGCGCGGGAACAGCACGTCGTTGCACCGGGCCGTGTCTTCGAGGATGTACATCATCGCCCGCTCGCGCGGCGGCGCCGACCACAGGAAGTGCCCGGCCGTGGGCAGCAGGCCGTGCACCGTGCGCGTCCGCCCGGTGTGCATGAACTCCTTGTAGTCGTGCAGGTTGAAGCAGTTGAAGTCGGCGCATTGGCCGCCCTCCACCTGCGCGATGCGCAGCAGCTGGCCCTGGCGTACTTCGAGCGCCTTGCCGGTACCGGGCTCGATGACGACTTCCTCGATCAGCTGGCGTGTGGTGTCGAGCCCGGTCAGGTCTTTCGCGGGCGGCGCCGTGCGCGTGGCGGCGGGCAGCTCGCGCTCTTTCAGTGCGCGCCGCACCAGGGCGATGCGGTCCGCCGCAGCGCCGCGGGCGATGGTGCGGTCCATCAGTTCGAGTTGCTGCTGGTTCAGCAGAAGGGTGACGAGGTGCTGGGTCATGCGGCGTTGCTCCGAGGGTGAATTCTTGTATACCTGAATGTCAGAAACACCAGCAATGTGCGTGCCAGAACAACACGGTACCTCCGAATGCCATGGGCCAATTCGGTGCGAAACGCTCTGGAAATCGTGGCACGGGCTTTGCATTGGCTGTGGGCAATCACGTATACGTCACTGTACCGGAACGAATACAAACATGGCTGCCCCGCGCTCCACAACCACCCCCGCCCAGAAGGCGGAACTGGCCTACAAGGCGATCCGCCGCGCCATCATCGAGCAGGCACTGATCCCCGGCACCAAGCTGCCCGAGGACGACCTGGGCACGCAGTTCGGCGTCAGCCGCACGCTGGTACGCGCGGTGCTCAGCCGGCTCGCATCCGAGGCGCTGGTCGAAGTCGGCAACAAACGCACAGCGACCGTCGCGCAGCCCAGCCTGGAAGAGGCGCGTGCGGTGTTCGAAGTGCGCCGCTGCCTCGAGGCCGAGGCCGTGCGCCTGGTCGTCGCACGCTGGCAACCGGAGATGGGCGCCGTGCTCGAAGGCCATGTGCGCGACGAGCAGGCGGCCGCACGCGATGGCAGGCTGGCGATGTCGGGCCGGCTTGCAGGCGAGTTCCATACGCGCCTGGCACAGATGTCGGGCAATCCGCTGCTGGAGCGCTACCTGTCGGAAGTGGTCACGCGCTGCTCGCTGATCCTGGCGGTGTACGGCCGGCCGCACTCGGCCGATTGCGCCTGCGACGAACACCAGCAGTTGATCGAGTCCCTGCGCCGCAAGGACGAAGAACGTGCCGTGCAGCTGATGGGCGAACACCTGCGCAGCCTCGAAGGCCGCGCCTTGCTGCCCGAGGTCGTGCGCGACGCGCGCGGGCTGGGGGCAGTGCTGTCGCGTTATGCAGACGAACTCGGCGACCCGAAGGCCGCCGCGCCGTTGAAGTCCGCCGGCCCATCGCCAAAGCGCCGCGCGGCCGCCCGCTGACCAGCACCGACACCGCCCTTTTCCGCCGTCCATTCCCAGTCTGTCGCCACCCACTTCAGGAGTTCGCCATGCAAGCACCTTCCCAGCACCGTCGTCACTTCCTGGCCGCTGCGGCTGCCGGCGCCGCCGGCCTCGCCAGCGGCTGCCGTTCAGCGCATCCGCGCAGGCCAAGCCGATCACGGTCGGCATCATCTACGTCGGCCCGCGCGATGACTACGGCTGGAACCAGGCCCATGCCGTCGGCGCCCAGGCGCTCTCCAAGGTGCCGGGCGTCAAGGTGGTCGAGGAAGAGAACGTGCCCGAGACCACCGCCGTGCGCAAGACGCTCGAGGGTATGGTGCAGTCCGACGGCGCCTCGCTGGTGTTCGGCACCTCGTTCGGCTACTTCGACCCGTTCATGATCGACGCAGCCAAGAAGTACCCCAAGGTCGAGTTCCGCCACCCCACGTCGTTGTGGTCGGCCGACAAACACCCGATGAACCTGGGCGGCTACTTCTGCTTCCTGGACCAGGCGCATTACGTCAACGGCATCGCCGCCGGCCTGTCGACCACCAGCAACAAGATCGGCTATGTGGCGGCCAAGCCGATCCCGATCGTGCTGCGCAACATCAACGCGTTCACGATGGGCGTGAAGAAGGTCAACCCCAAGGCCACGGTGCAGCTGATCATGACGGGCGAATGGTCGATGCCGGTGCGCGAGGCCGAGGCCACCAATTCGCTGATCAACTCGGGCTGCGACGTGATCGCCTGCCACGTGGACAGCCCCAAGGTCGTGATCGAGACGGCCGAACGCAAGGGCATCAAGACGCTGGGCCACAACGCCTCGCAGGCCAAACTCGCGCCCAAGGGCTTCATCACCGGAGCCGAGAGCAAGTGGGAGACGGTCTACAAGTCGTTCGCCGCGTCCATCGCCAAGGGCGAGAAGCTGCCCAACACCTTCATCGGTGGCTACGACAAGGACATGGTGCTGAGCACGCCGTTCGGCGCCGGCGCATCGGAGAAGGCACGTACCGCCGCCACCGCGGCAATTGCCGAGCTGAAGGCCGGCAAGCCGATCTTCGTGGGGCCGATCAAGAGCAATGCCGGCAAGGTGGTGATCGACAAGAGCTACGGCAACTACGATCCGTTCCTCGACAAGATGGACTATCTGATCGAGGGCGTGATCGGCTGACGGCCCGCAAGAGCGTGCAGGCGGTCAAGTCGTGCCGGCTGTGGCCCTGCTGGATCAGATGAAGGTGTCGTCGTCGAGAAAGCCGCCGCCGGCATCCGACACGTCGGTAAAGTCGCTGCCGCCATCGATGAAGGCGTTGGTGTCCAGCCCGGCATCGCGCGCACCGCCGCCATCGCCGTAGTAGTTCTGCGTGATGTTCTCCACCACGGCAGGCTGCGCCGACGACAGGTTGCTGCCTGTGCCGAACAACCCGTTGTTGTTGCCGTGGTGGCCGCCCATCAGGCTTTCGATGCCATTGAACAGGAACATGCCGCCGGCAACACCCGCAGCCGCCGAAGCGGCAGTGCCCAGAAAGCTGGGGCCACTGGCAGCGGGCGCGGCCTGCATGGCGGGCGCCGGCGCGCTGTTGCCGAACAGGCGGTCGCGCCAGCTGGGCGCCCCTGCGGGGGCCTGCGCAGTCGACGGTTGCGCAATCACCTGCGTGGGATAGAGACCCGGGCTGCTGGGCGCGCGCCCGAAGCCTGGTTCGAGGCCGCCATTCAGGAAACTGGAGCCGCCAGCGTCGCCGCGCTGCGCGGTCTGCTGCAGCTGCTCAATCTGCTGCTTGGCATTGTCCAGCGCACGTTCGAGCAGCAGCGCGCGCTGCACCAGCAGGTACTGTGCGTCCGGCTGGTCCGCCAGGCGTTGCCGGATCAGGGCGTCGACCTGCGGATCCTTGGCCACGCTGTGCACGGCGGCCAGGCGCTGCAGGAAGGCGTCGATCAGTTGCTGTTCTTGGGAGGTCATGGCGATGTCCTTTCGTTGGGAAAACACGCGGTCGGTAGAGCGGCCTCCGGTGGCGTCGGTTCCGGGGACTTCGACCGCGGCGCCCGCTCTTCAGAATCGCTTAAGCGCACGCGGACAACCACGTGCGCAGTAATATGTGGGGTCTGCCCCATGCCGGGACAAGAGGAACGTCGATGAATCAACCCGCCATGTCCGACGCCGAAGCCGCTGCCGCGCTGGAAGACGCCATCGAAAAGGCCAAGGGAGTCGCCGCCGACATCAAGCAGGCCGCAGACAACCTGGCGGTCGCCAACACGGTGCTGGAAAAGAAACTGGCCGAAGAAGTGCGCGTGGGCGAGGTGGCCCAGGCGCTCGACCACAGTGACGCGGTCGAGAAGACGTTGACCAAGTCTGCCGAAGTGCTCGACGAGGTCAACAACGTGCTCGAGAACGCCACGCCGTCCAGTCGCGCGTGACGCCCCGGCGGACCTTTCACCCGGTCCGCCTTTTCACTTCTACAGTTCGCTCAACTGCACTGGCTGCGCCGCCGGCCGCTCTTCCCGCCCGTCCGGATGCCTGGCAAACCGAGACGGCTCACGCCCGTGCACCGGCGCTTCATCGGGCCAGGGCCAGCCCCCGAACTGCGTGCGGCGGTAGTCCTGCACCGCCTGCGCGATCTCGGCCTGGGTATTCATCACGAACGGCCCGTACTGTGCCACCGGCTCTTTGATGGGTCGCCCTTGCAGCAACAGGAACTCGGCCACGTCGTCCTGCGCGTGCAACTCCACCGCCGCGTCGGCGCGCAACTCGATGACCTTCGGCCCTTCGACCCGTTGCCCCGCCACATCGGCGGCACGGCCCTTGAAGAAATACAGATGCCGGCGCGTGCCGTCGCCTTCGGCCGCAGGCAAGGTCCAGCGCGCGCCCGGCGCCATGCGGATGGTCCAGATCGCCACGTCGGCCCGCGCTCGGGAAGCCCAGGAGTCGGGTGGTGGCGCCAGCGGCGCGTCCGCGTCGGCCAATGCACCGGCGATCACAGCGACCTCGGTGCTGCGCCCCTCTGCATCGTGCGCCGTCAGTTTGGGAATCCGCTCCGACCACAGCATCGTGAAATGCGGCTCCGCCATCTTGGCCGCGGCCGGCAGGTTGAGCCAGATCTGGAACAACTCCAGCGGATTGGGCGCAGCAGCGTCCAGCAACGGGAACATCTCCGAGTGCACGACGCCGGCGCCGGCTGTGAGCCACTGCACGTCGCCGCCGCCGAAGCGGGCGGCCGCACCCAGCGAGTCGGCATGGTCGATCAGCCCCTTGCGCACGACGGTCACCGTCTCGAAGCCACGGTGCGGGTGCCCGGGAAAGCCGGGCACGGTGCTGCCGTGGTACATGCTCCAGCCGTCTTTGCGGCTGAAATCCTGGCCGATGTCGCGGCCGGCCAGCGGTGCGTCCGGCCCCATCTGCGCGTTCCCGCGCGGATAGGCATCGTCGTGGTAGGCGCAGAACAGGAAGGGGTCGGCGGTCTCCCACGGAAAGCCTAGCGGCTTGATCTGGACGATGGGGCTGTCGGACATGGCGGGCCTTTCAAAACCAACAGATGAGGCCGGCGGGCGCGCGTTTCAAGGCAGGCGCGGGAACGACGCCGGCGCGCCAACGAGCGTCAGACAGAAGCCGCGGGCCGTGCGGCCGCCGGCCCGGGCAGCCAGGCGAATGCCGCCGCGCCGCCCGCCAGCATCAGCGAGATCGACAGCAGCACGGTAGAGAACGGATCGAGGCCCGCGGCCGATGCCCGGGTGGCGATCAGCCCGGTCAGCCACTGCATCAGCGCGACGCCGAGGAACATCGCCATCGTGAACAGCGCCAGCGCCCGCCCGGTCATCGCGGCGGGATAGGCCGCCCGCACGTCCGCATACTGCAGGATCAGGGAGCCGGTCAGGAGGGCGATGGCGACGGAGCCAGCGATGTCGGCCACCAACGCATGCGTGAGGCCCATGCCGGCGAACAGCAGTGCCAGCAGCACCGTGCAGCCGGTGATCCAGCGCCGGCGCCGCAGCGGCCCCGGGTCCAGCCGGCCGAACAGCGGCGGGCTGACCAGGGACAGGATCGACACCAGCAGCACCACGTTGCCGCTCTGCACCAGGCTGAAGCCATGGCGCTGGATCAGCAGCGGGCCCAACCACAGGCCACGCAGCGCAAGGTAGGACGCATACGCCACCGCCGACAGCAGCAGGATGCCCAGCGTGTGGGGCAGCAGGAACAGCGCACCGAACCTGCCCATCGCCTGTGCCATCGATTCGCGCGGCGGCGTCTCGGCACCGGCTGGTGCGGCCGGCTCGCGCACCAGCGTCCAGATCAGCAGCCAGGCCAATGCCGAGCCGGCTGCCAACACCCAGAAGCCCATGCGCCACGAACTGGCCTGGATCAGCCACGCCAGCGGCGTTCCGGTGGCCAGCATGCCCGTGCCGCCAATGCCGACGATCACGCCGGACACCGCCGCAAACCGGTCGTTCGGAAAGTGCCTGGCAATGAACACGTTGCAGGCCAGGAACGCTGGCGCACACCCCACACCGATCAGGATCTGCCCGAGCAACAGCCAGCCGTAGTGCGGACTGGCCGCCGACAGCGCCGCCCCAACCACGGCCAGCGGGAACGCCGTGAGCACCGTGCGCCGCACGCCGTACAGGTCGATGCCGACGCCCATGAACAGCTGCATCGCGCCGAACGAGAAATGGAACGCCGCCGCAAAGCCGCCCAGCGCCTGGGCCGACAGGCCGAACTCCGCCTGCAGCGGCGAGGCCATGATCGCGCCGACCGTGCGGAAGGCCTGGCTCATCGCAAACCCCGCCGTCAGCGCGAGCAGCATGGTCCAGATGGCGCGAAGCGGCGACGTTGGCGGGGATGGCACAGGCATCGGGCGTCGCTGTCAGTGGCGCCCTGTCATCGGAACAGAAGATTCATACGGGCGTGCAATCGAAGCGAGCACAAGGCGAAGCAACGCAGTGATCGGTTTGATTGCGAAGCCGTATCAATGGTGATGGCCGTGGCCCCCATGGACGTGGCCATGGGCGATCTCTTCGGCGGTGGCCGGCCGCACGTCGGTCACGCTCAGGTTGAAGCGCAGCGACTTGCCGGCCCAGGGATGGTTCGCGTCCAGGTAGACGGTGTCGCCCTTGATCTTCATCACGGTGAAGGCCTGCTCCAGGCCGTCGTCGGTGGTGCCGCGCAGCTCGCCACCAACCTTGATGCCGGGCGGGAACTCGCTTTTCGGGATGGTGCGGGCCAGGCTTTCCTGGCGCTGGCCGAACGCATCCTCGGGCGCCAGTTCCACCGTGCACTTGTAGCCCGGCTCCTGGCCTTCCAGCGCGGCCTCGATCTTGGCGAAGGTATTGCCGTAGCCGCCATGCAGGTAGGCCATCGGTTCGCGGCTCGCGCCCAGTGGCTTGCCGTTGCCTTCGGCCACGGCGTAGTGCAGGGTCACGGCGGTATCTTTTGCGATCTTCATGAACGTGTCTTGTGTGGCGCACCGGAGTGCGGGCGGCGACGATTGTCGTGGAAAAGGCCGCGGCCGGCCGCTTTACAAGCTTGCAACATCTGCGGCATGGGGCCGTGTTACAAAGCCGCATGAAACGACTGATCGCCCTCGTGCTCGCCGCGTCGAGCTTGTTCCTGCACGCGCAGGCCCAGCCCGTGCAAGGCGTCATCGTGCGCCTGAAGCCCACCACCGAGGGCGCCCGCGAGGCGCCACAGGCGGCGCGCGACCGCATGCAGGCCGCGGCGCGCGAGGCCGGCGTGGCGATGGACAGCGACCGCATCGTCGGCAGCCGCCACCATCTGCTGCAGCTGCCGACGCCCCAGCAGGGCGAAGCGCTCGAAGCCACGATGCGGCGGCTGCGGCTGCACCCCGACGTAACCGACGTGGAGCCCGACGTGCGCATCCAGCGCAAGGCGGTGCCGAACGACCCGCTCTACGGCAACCAGTGGCACCTGCAGTCGCCGGCGGCCTTTGCCGGCGCCATCAACATGCCCACGGCCTGGGACTACACCACCGGCAGCGCCAACAGCGTCGTGGCCTTGCTCGACGTCGGCGTGCGCCTCACCCACCCCGACCTTGCCGGCAAGCTGCTGCCGGGCTACGACTTCGTCAGCGACGCCGCGTTCGCGAACGACGGCAACGGCCGCGACAGCGACCCCAGCGACCCGGGCGACTTCGTCAGCGCAGCCGACGCGCGCCTGTCCACCTTCAGCGGATGCACGGTCGAGAGCAGCTCCTGGCACGGCACCTTCATCGCCGGCCAGATTGCGGCCGCCAGCAACAACGCCGCGGGCATCGCCGGCATCAACTGGCAGGGCAAGGTGGTGCCGGTGCGCATTGCCGGCAAGTGCGGCGCCCTGCTGAGCGATCTGCTGGACGGCATGCGCTGGGCCGCGGGGCTGTCGGTGACCGGCGTGCCGGCCAACCCGAACCCGGCACGCATACTCAACCTGAGCTTCGGCGGCGACCAGCCCTGCAGCGCGATCTACCAGGATGTGGTGAACGACATCGTGGCCGCTGGCGCGCTGCTGGTGGTGGCCGCTGGCAACGAGGCCGGCCTTCCCATGCGGCCGGCCGATTGCGCTGGTGTGCTGGCGGTCGCCGCAGCCCGTGAAGACGGCGCCAAGACCAGCTATTCCAACTTCGGTACCCCGGTCGGCCTGATCGCACCGGGCGGTACGCAGACGCGCGGGCTGTATTCGACCGACAACCAGGGCACGACGACGCCGGGCGCCGACAGCTACGGCGCCAAGGCGGGCACCAGTTTCTCGGCGCCGCTGGCTGCATCCGTGGCCTCGCTGATGCTGGCGGTGAACCCCTCGCTCACCGTGGCCCAGCTGACCGACCGGCTCAAGGCCTCGGCGCGGCCGCATGTGGTGGTGGCCGGCCTGCCGGCGTGCACGGCCAGCGGCACCGTGGCCTGCAACTGCAGCACCGCCACCTGCGGCAGCGGTCTGCTCGATGCGCCGGCAGCGGTGCTGGCGGCGCAACCCGGGCTACTGCCGAACGCGGCGATCACGCCGGTGGCGCAGGCCGTGGCCGGCAGCACCGTCACCCTCAGTGCGGCGTCCAGCACGGCCGGTACTGGCGCCAGCCTCGTCGGCTACCAATGGACGCAGCTGTCGGGGCCGGCGGTCACCATCGCCAACGGCAACACCGCGCAGGCCAGCGTCACGCTGCCGGCCACGGCCGCGACCTTCGTGTTCCAGCTGGTCGTGACCGACAGCGCAGGCCGCACCGACAATGCGCAGATCAGCATCACCTCGGCCGACACCGCGACCACCACCGGTGGCGGTGGCGGTGGTGGAGGCGGCGCCATGGGCTGGGCCTGGGGCGCCGCGCTGTGGCTGCTGGCCGGCCTGGTCTGGTGGCGGCGCCGCGCACAGGCATAGATAGACGCGTCAGCGCTCAGGCCTGGTCGACCACGCCCGGCAGCTGGCCGGAGCGTTGCCAGGCACGCGCCGATGCGCCCAGCGTCGCCCGCAGACGGGCCAGCAGGCTGGGCGCCGGAGACGGCACCAGCACTTGCACACGGCAGTCCTCGGCCGCATCGAGCCGCACCCAACCACCTTCGCAGATCTCGTGGGCCGTGTTGGCGCACAGGCGCAGCACCGGCTGGCGGATCTGCTCGCCGATCCATTGCGGCGGCTCGGTCAGTTGCAGCACGCCGCGCTGGGCGATCACGTGGCTGCCGGCCCGCAGATAGAAGCAGCGCGCCGCGCCGCGCCGCAGGTCGAAGCCGTCGCGAAGGAGTGGGGAAGAGGACGACATGGTGGACTCGCTTTCGTTGGAAGGAGGCATCCAGTGTCGGCCGCGCGCGGCGTCGGCAACAGGCACAGCACCTGCCTTTCTGTTCCGGTACAGAGCGCCTGTTGGCCGTCTGTTATGGTCTTCTTTCGGCCGATCTGTGCCTGTGCACCGTGGCCGCCTTCAAGGATCATGGCGCCATGGAAACGCAGCCCCTGTTTCAGCGCGTGGCGGGCCACTACCGGCAGGCCATCCAGTCCGGCGTGCTGGCGCCGGGCCACCGGTTGCCGTCGGTCCGCTCGCTGACGCGGCTGCACCAGGTCAGCCTGTCGACCGCGCTGCAGGCCTGCCACAGCCTGGAAGACGAGGGTCTGCTGGAGTCGCGGCCGCGCTCCGGCTACTTCGTGCGGCGGCCACGCCGCAGCAGCATCGCGCCGCTGGCCGAACCCGACGTGCACCGCACGCTCGATGCAGCGCAGTACGTCGGCATCCATGACCGGGTGGCCGACTTCGTGGCCCAGTGCGACCGGCATCCGCATGGCGCCAACCTGGCCGTGGCCTACGGCGTGCCGGAGTCCTATCCGGCCGAGGCGCTGAAGAACGCGGCGATCCGCGCGCTGCGGCGCCGTCCCGAGTTGCTGGTGAGCGCTCTGCCGATGCAGGGCGAGCCATCACTGCGCACGGTGCTGGCACGGCGCGCGCTCGACCGCGGAATGCAGCTCACAGCCGACGAGATCGTGGTCACGCACGGCTGCATCGAGGCGCTCAACATCTCGCTGCGCGCCGTGACGCAGCCCGGCGATACGGTCGCGGTCGAGTCGCCCACCTACTTCGGGCTGCTGCAGATCCTGCAGAACCTGGGCCTGCGGGCGCTCGAGATTCCCACCAGTCCGCACACCGGCATCTCGATCGAGGCACTTGATCTCGCGCTGCGCACGCATGGCACGATCCGCGCAGCCGTGGTGATGCCCAACCTGCACAACCCGCTGGGCGCGGTGATGCCCGATGCCGACAAGGCCAGGCTGGTGGCGCTCTGCGCCGCGCACGAGGTCGCGCTGATCGAGGACGACACCTATGGCGCGCTGACCGAAGGCGACGCACCGCTGCAGGCGCTGAAGGCTTTCGACAGCACCGGCCACGTGATCCACTGCGCATCGCTGCGCAAGACCCTGGCGCCGGGCCTGCGGCTGGGCTGGGTGAACGGCGGGCGCTGGCATGGGCGCATCCAGATGCTGAAGTACGCGCAGAGCCGCTCGAACGAAGCGCTGGCGCAGATCACCGCGGCCGACTTCATGGGCTCGAGCGCGTTCGATCGCCACATGGGCCGGCTGCGGCGCCAGTTGAAGACCCAGCGCGAACAGACGGCCGAGGCCATCGCCGCGTACTTTCCCGCCGGCACGCGCCTGACGGTGCCGCCCGGCAGCATGCTGCTGTGGGTCGAGCTGCCCGGCAAGCGCTCGGCGCAGGCCGTGTTCGAGGAGGCGCTGCCGCAAGGCATCCGCTTCGTGCCGGGCCGCCTGTTCTCGAACTCGGACCGCTACGACGCGTGCATGCGCATCAGCTGCGGTTTTCCGGTGACACACGAGATCGACCAGGCCTTGCGGCGCCTGGGCGCCATCGTGGCCGAAGGGCTGTGACGCCGGGTCAAGCCTTGGGCGGCCACTGGTCGTGCAGCCGCACGCCGGTGCGTTCGCCCCACAGCTCCACCTGGGCGGCCGTTCCCGCATGCGGCTGCAAGGCGACAGCACCGCGCACATAACCCAGCGCCACGCACCGGCCGGCCCGGGGGCTCCAGCCGACCGACGAGATCTCGCCCACCGGGACGCCATCGACCACGATGCCCTCACCACCCCAGGCATAGACCTCGGGCGCATCGAACACCAGCGTGACGAGTTTCTTCTTCAGCGGCTGGCCCCGGGCCGCCAGCAGCGCGGGCTTGCCAATGAAGTCGGCAGGCTTGTCGAGCTGCACCGCATAGGACAGACCGGCCTCCCACGGCGTCTCGTCCGGCCCGAGTTCGGCGCCCCAGGCACGCCGGCCCATCTCGATGCGCAGCGCGTCCAGTGCGTAGTAACCGGCATCGACCAGGCCCAGGTCGCGCCCGGCCTCGTGCAGCGCCAGGTAGACATGGCGCGTCATCTCCACCGGCACATACAGCTCGAAGCCGGGGCCGCCCACGTAGCTCATGCGCGCGGCCCGCACGCGCGCGAAGCCCAGGTCGATGAGTTTGGTCCAAGAGAACTTCAGGCCCTCGGGCGACAGGTCGTCGGGGCTGACGCGGGCCAGCAGAGCGCGCGCGTTTGGCCCCATCAGCGACAGCGTGCAGTACAGCGGCGAGATGTCGGTCAGCACCGCGTGTTCGTGCGACGCGATGTGGCGCGAGATCCAGTCGAAGTCGCGCGTGGCCTGGGCCGAGCCGGTGACGATCAGGTAACGCTCGCCGTTGCGGTCGGGCTGCTGGCGTATGACCGTCAGGTCGCTCTCGAAGCCGCCACGGGCGTTGAGCATCGCGGTGTAGACCATCTTGCCGACCGGCACGTCCATCTCGTTCGCGCACAGGCGCTGCAGCACGGCCAGCGCATCGCGGCCCTGCAGCAGCAGCTTGGAAAACGAGGTCTGGTCGTAGAGTGCCACGGCTTCGCGGGTGGCGCGCTGCTCGGCGATCATCCAGGGCAGCCAGCCGGGTTGGCCCAGCGTATGCGGCGGGCTCGCGACGCCCGCGGGCCTGAAGTAGTTCACCCGCTCCCAGCCGTTCTTGCTGCCGAACTCCGCCCCTTTCGCCGCCAGCAGGTCGTACAGCGGCGAGGTGCGCAGCGGCCGCGCCGTCTCCAGCTCCTGCCGCGGCCAGCGCATCGCGTAGTGCAGGCCCAGCGTCTCGGCCGTACGGTCCGACAGCGCCTTGCGGTTGCCGGTGAACGGGCCGAAGCGCCGCACGTCCACATCCCACAGGTCGGTGCTGGGTTCGCCGCCGATGATCCACTCGGCCATCAGCCGGCCGGCGCCGCCCGAGTTGGCGATACCAGCCGAGTTGAAGCCGGCGCAGACGAAGTAGTTACGCAACTCGGGCGCCTCGCCCAGGATGAAGTTGCCGTCGGGCGTGAAGCTCTCCGGCCCGTTCAACAGCATCTTGATCTCGGCTGTCTCCAGGCACGGCGTGCGGTGGATCGCGTTGGTCATCAGTGGCTCGAACTGGTCCCAGTCCTCGTCGAGCAGCTGGAACTGGAAGTCCGCCGGAATCGGGTCGACCTTCCAGGGTTTGGCCAGCGGCTCGAAGCCGCCCATCAACAGGCCGCCGACCTCTTCCTTGTAGTAGATAAAGCCATCGGGGTCGCGCATCACCGGCAGCATCGGGTGCACGCCCGCGATCTTGCCGGTGACGATGTAGAAGTGCTCGGCCGCATACAGCGGCACGTTGACGCCGGCCAGCGCGCCGAACTGCCGCGCCCACTGGCCGGCGCAGTTCACCAGCACCTCGCAGCGGATCTCGCTCTCCGCGCCGTCCTGCCGCACGCGCACGCCCTGCACCCGACCGCCCTCGCGCAACACGGCGATCACCTCGATGCCCTCGCGGATCTTCACGCCCCGGTTGCGCGCGCCCTTGGCCAGCGACATGCACAGGTCGGCCGGGTTGGCCTTGCCGTCGCCGGGCAGCCAGATCGCGCCCTGCAGATCGTCGGTACGCATCACCGGGTACCGGTCGCCGGCCTCTTGCGGCGAGATCAGATGGCATTCGACGCCGAAGCTGTTGGCCATCGCGGCCTGCTTCTTCAGCACCTGCATGCGCTCGGTCGTGCGCGCCACGTTGACGCTGCCGCACTGCTTCCAGCCGGTGGCCAGCCCCGTCTCGGCCTCGAGCGTGGCGTACAGCGCGATGCCGTACTTGCTCATGCGCGTCATGTTGCGGTTGGGCCGCATCTGGCCCACCAGCCCGGCCGCGTGCCAGGTCGTGCCGCTGGTGAGCTTGCCCTGCTCCAGCAGCAGCACATCGGTTTTGCCGGCCTTGGCCAGGTGGTAGGCGGTGGAGCAGCCGGCGATGCCGCCGCCGACGATCAGGATGTCAACGTGGGTCGGGAGCGACATGGGATGTCCTTCAGGCTAAACGGAGTGCCATCACGCCGGCGACGATGGTCGCCGTGCCCAGCGCGCGACGCACCGTGAAGGCTTCCTTCAGGAACCACGACCCCAGCAGCGCGGCGAACAGCACCGAGGTCTCGCGCAAGGCCGCGACGGTGGCCACCGGGGCGCGCGTCATCGCCCACAGCGCGATGCTGTACGAGCCGAACGACGCGAAGGCGCCCACCGTCGCGATCGGCCAGCGTTTCAGCGCGTAGGGCACGACCACCACCGGGCCGCGGCGAAAGAACACCAGCAAGGCAAACGCCCAGCCGTCGAGCGCGAACAGCGCCGCCACATACTGCAGCGTGTCGCCCGAGGCCCGCGCGCCCAGCGCATCGACCACCGTGTAGATCGCGATCACGACGGCATTGAACAAGGCAAAGCCCACGGCGCGCGGCGAGTCCATCGCGTGGCGCGACAGGCCCAGCACCAGCACGCCGCAGCAGATGCCGACAACGCCGATCCAGGCCAGCGGGTTCAGGGTCTCGCTCAACAGCAGCGCCGACGACAGGGCCACCAGCATCGGCGCCGTGCCGCGCATCAGCGGATAGGTCAGGCCCAGATCGCCGTGGCGGTAGGCGCCGGTCAGTGCGATGTAGTAGGCGATGTGGATCGTGACCGAGGTCGCGATGAACGGCCAGGCCTCGGCACGGGGCCAGCCGACGGTCAGCGCCAGCGGCAATGCGAACAGGGAGCCCAGCAGGTGGATCAACGCAGTGTCGAGCGCCTTGTCGGTGCTGGACTTGACGAGCGCGTTCCAGCTGGCGTGCAGCAGAGCGCCCAACAGCACTGCCGCAAAGACGGACCACGTCAGCGTCACGCGATGGCGCCGCCCTGCAACGCGCAGCGGCGCGCGCGGTCCATGAAGTGCGCCAGCGGCGGCGTGACCAGTCCTTCGACCTTGGCCAGGTCGTCCCAGATGCGCAGGCGCACCGCGCCCTCGGCGCCGGGCTGGGCCATGAAGGCGGCGGCCTGTTCGGCATCGAAGATGCCGCCTTGCAGAGCGAGCGAGCGTTTCGAGTCGTCCGACAGGCTGTCGTAGTACGCAGGCCGGGTCGCACACAGGTAACGCTTGGCGTCAACATGCAGGCGGATCGCGCCCAGCACCTCTTCGCCGAACACGCCGCGCAGGAACGGCAGCGCGCGGTACTGGTGCACGTCGTCCAGGCCCTGCAGCGTGGGTGTGGCGCCGAAGTCGTGCAGCAGGTGTCCCAGGTCGTGCAGCAGGGCCGCCGTGACCAGCGCATCGCTCGCGCCTTCGGCCTCGCCACGCGCAGCGCTCTGCAACGCGTGTTCGAGCTGGGTCACCGGCTCACCGGTGTATTGCTCGTCGCCGCGCTCGGCGAACAGGCGTTCGATGTCGGTCAGCGTCAAGGCCATCTGGGTCCTCCCGCGTCAGGCCCAGGGCAGCGAGTAGGTCTTGATGTTGGTGAAGCTCTTGATGGCCTCCTGCACGCCTTCCTTGTAGCCCAGGCCCGAATCCTTGATGCCGCCGAACGGCGTCAGCTCGAGCCGGTAGCCCGGCACTTCGCGGATGTTCACCGTGCCCACGTGCAGCTCGCTGACGAAACGCGTGATGTAGTCGAGCCGGTTCGTGCACACCGCGCTCGACAGGCCGTAGGCCGTGCCGTTCGAGATGCGGATCGCATCGTCGATGTCCTTGAAGCGGATGATCGGCGAGACCGGGCCGAAGGTCTCCTGCAACGCGACCGTCATGCGCGGGTCGACGTTGTCGAGCACGGTGGGCGCATACAGCGCACCGCGCCGCGCGTTGCCCACCAGCAACTTCGCGCCCTGCGACACGGCTTCCTGCACGCGGGCCTCGAACTGCATCGCGGCGGCCTCGTCGATCACCGTGCCCATGTCGTTGGCCTTGTCGGCCGGGTCGCCGTACTTCCAGGCGCGGGTCTTCTCGACCACCTGCTCGACGAAGCGGCCGGCCACCGATTCGTGCACCAGCATGCGCTTGACGGCGGTGCAGCGCTGGCCGGAGTTCTTGTACGAACCCTGCACCGCGAGCGTGGAAGCCTCGTCGAGGTCGGCGTCTTCCATCACGATGATCGGGTCGTTGCCGCCCAGCTCCAGCACCATGCGCTTGTAGCCGGCGGTCTTGGCGATGTACTTGCCGATGGCCACGCCGCCGGTGAAGGTCACCAAGTCGACCATGTCGTTAGTGAGCAGCTCGTCGGCGATCTCGCGCGGATCGCCGGTCACCACGCTCAGCATCTCGGGCGGCAGGCCGGCCTCGAACATGATGTCGGCGAACAGGATGGCCGAGAACGGCACCTTCTCCGATGGCTTCAGCACCATGCGGTTGTTGGTGGCGATGCTGGGCACGACCTTGTGCGCGACCTGGTTCATCGGGTGGTTGAACGGCGTGATGGCGGTGATCACACCGAGCAGCGGCGAGCGCTGGGTGTAGACGCGGCGTTTCTTGCCGTGGTGCGTGAGGTCGCAGCTGAAGATCTGGCCATCGTCCTTCAGCACCTCGCTGGCGCCGAACAGCAGCACGTCGCTCATGCGGCCGGCCTCGTACACCGAGTCCTTCAGGCACAGGCCGGCTTCGGCGGTGATCAGGTTGGCCACCTCGTCGATGCGCTTGCGGAAGATCTCAGCCGCGCGGTTCAGGATGGCGGCGCGCTCGTAGCGCGTGAGCGTGGGCTTGTAGGCGTGCGAGACCGCAAAGGCTTCGCGCACCTCCTCGAGCGTGGCCTTGGGCACCGTGCCGATGCACTCTTCGGTGAACGGGTTGAACACCTGGATGGCCCGGTCGCCGTCGCGGTCACCACCGACCCTGCGGCCGGCAATGCGCATCGCGTTCAGATGGTGGTCGCGGATGTATTGCTGAATCATTTGGTATCTCCTCTACGCAACGTCAAAGGCGGGATGTTTTCGGGGAACACCGCGGAACCGGCTTCGCCGGGCCGCTGGTGTTGCCCCCGGTAGGGGGTTGGCGGAGCGACACGTAGTGCGCGCAGACTGGGGGCGAGTTACAGCCACTACTGTGCGTAGTTGAAAGCGAGTTCGAACGCATCGAAATTGCGGAAACGCCGCGTCGTGTCCAGGCCCGGCAGACGGCGGTTGACGATCAGCGGCACCCGCTGCTCGCTGATGCCGCCGTGCGAGCGCAGAGGCACTTCGAGCGCAGTCAGGTCGTGGCGCGATGCGGACGTGCCGATCACCGTGAAGCGCTCGGACACGGCCACCACGTCGCCGATGCGGTCAGGCGGCAGCTCGAAACGCTCGGCCGCCTGGGCGCGGGTCAGCACCACCTCCATGCCCTTGACCTTGCCCAGCCTGGCGCAGACCGCCTCGGCGTCCACGTCCGGCGGCAGATAGGCCGTGGCGAACGAACCCAAGGCGCCGTGGTGGACCACGTAAGGGTCGGTGATCGGCAGGATCACCCGCACCTTCTTGTCGCCGAGCCAGTTGTCGAACCAGTCCTGCAGGTAGATCACGTCGGGCGTGCCGTCCATCTGCACCTTGGCGTTCATGCCATGGTCGGCGGTGAGCACGATCACGCAGCCCAGCGCGTCGAGCTGCGCCAGGTAACCGTCCATCATCGTGTAGAACGCGTTGGCGCCATCGGTGCCCGGCGCGTGCTTGTGCTGCACGTAGTCGGTGGTTGACAGGTACATCACGTCGGGGCGCTGCTGCTCCATCAGCTTGACGCCGGCGGCGAACACGAATTCCGACAGGTCGGCGCTGTAGACGCTGGGCACCGGTTTGCCGACCAGCCCCAGCACGTCGGCGATGCCGTTGCCTTCGATCGACACCTGGTCGGACTTCTCGGCCGAGAAACAGATGCCTTTCATCTTGTGGCCCAGCAGCAGGCGCAGCTTGTCCTTGGCGGTGACGACGGCCACCTTCTTGCCGGCATCGGCCAGCGCGGCCAGCAGCGTGGGCGCGCGCAGCCACTTGGGGTCGTTCATCATGACCTCGGTGCCGGTCGCGGTATCGAACAGGTAGTTGCCGCAGATGCCGTGCACGCTGGGCGGCGCACCGGTCACGATCGACAGGTTGTTCGGGTTGGTGAAGCTCGGCACCACGCAGTCGCCGGTGAGGGCGGCGCCTTCGGCCAGCGTGCGTTTCATCCACGGCATCTTGCCGGTGGCCACGGCCTGGGCCAGGTAGTCGGGTTCGCAGCCGTCGACGCAGACCACCACGGTGGGATGGGTCGGCAACCGGTAGTGGCGGCCGTTGACGTTGAGTTCAGCGTGGGGCACGGGTGGGCCTTTCGGGTTCGGAAGTGGAGGCAGCGGCCGCCTCGGCCGGGCTGCGGGCCTGGCGGCGCAGGTCGTTGGCGATCGTGCGGTCCTTGCTCTCCATCGCGTGGTCGAACATCGCGCGGCCGGCCACATCGGCGTCGCCAGAGGCGATGGCCTTGACGATCTGGCGGTGCTCGTTGGCCGATGCCGGCATCAGCCAGCCCTCGGCCAGGTTGAGCCGGCGGAACAGCGACAGCTCCTTGATCAGCTTGCGGTAGATCGCGGTCAGCTTGCGGTTGCCGGTCATCTCGACCAGACGGTCGTGGAACTTGAGGTTCAGCAAGTGGTAGTTGTAGGCGTCGTCTGCCTTCACCGTCTTCTCCATCGCATCGACCAGCGCGCGGATCTCCTTCAGCTGCGCCGACGTGATGTTCTTCGCCAGCTGGCGGCCGACGAGTTCGTCCATCGCGGCGCGCAGGTCGAAGATCTCGACCGCTTCGTCGATCGGGATGTCGCGCACGAAGACGCCGCGGTTCTTCTCGGTGCGGACCAGGCCCGCCTCTTCGAGCATGCGGAAGGCCTCGCGGATCGGCCCGCGCGAGACGCCCAGCTTGACGGCCAGCGTGGCCTCGATGAGTTTGGCGCCGGGCGCGTACTCGCCCACCAGAATGGCGCGCTCGATCTCCTGCTGCACCACGGTGGTGAGGGAACTGCTTTGCAGCAGTGCAATGGTGGGATGGACCACAGCGTTCATGGGGAGATATTGGAGCAGAAAAACGGTGATTGTCAACAATCTACAAATGACAATTGACAAGCCAACAGGGTCGAAGTCAAATAGAACAACTGCTTACGGGAATGGTTCTTGCACGGCACCTGGCAGTTGTTCATCGGGCCGTCATCACCGCGTCATGGCGGAGTCACAGCATTGCCACTTTTATCGAAGGAGCTCTCAAAATGCGTTTGTCCACGATTGCCAAGTCCCTCGCCATGACCGGGCTGCTTGCCATGGCAGCGACCGCCATGGCACAGAAAACCCAGCTGCTGGTCTACACCGCGCTCGAGACCGACCAGTTGAAAGCCTATCAGGAAGGCTTCAACAAGACCAACCCGGACATCGAGATCAAGTGGGTTCGCGACTCCACCGGCGTCATCACCGCCAAGCTGCTGGCCGAGAAGGGCAACCCCCAGGCCGATGCCGTGATGGGTGTCGCCGCCTCCAGCCTGGCGCTGATGGACAGCCAGGGCATGCTCGAGCCCTATGCGCCGCTGAACCTCGACGCCATCATGAGCACCTACCGTGACAAGAAAAAGGTGCCGGCCTGGTTCGGCATGGACGTCTGGGGCGCCACCATCTGCTTCAACACGGTCGAAGCGCAGAAGAAGAACATTCCCAAGCCCGAGAGCTGGAAAGACCTGACCAAGCCCGTCTACAAGGGCCAGATCGTGATGCCCAACCCCGCCTCCAGCGGCACCGGCTACTTCGACGTGACGGCCTGGCTCGCGCTGTTCGGCGATGACAAGGGCAAGGGCGGCGGCTGGAAGTACATGGACGGCCTGCACGAGAACATCGCCCAGTACACGCACTCGGGCTCCAAGCCCTGCAACATGGCGGCCTCGGGCGAGTTCGTGCTCGGCATCTCGTTCGAGTACCGCGCCAATGCCAACAAGGCCAAGGGCGCGCCGATCGACCTGGTATTCCCGAAAGAAGGCCTGGGCTGGGATCTGGAAGCCTTCGCGATCCACAAGGGCACGAAGAAGCTGGCGGCCGCCAAGAAGCTGGCCGACTGGGCGTCGAGCAAGGACGCGATGCTGCTGTACGGCAAGAACTTCGCGATCACCGCACAGCCCGGCGTCGCCGCCCCGCTGGCCAACGTGCCGAAGGACTACGAAGCACGCCTGGTCAAGATGGACTTCACCTGGGCCGCCGAGAACCGCGAGCGCATCCTGGCCGAGTGGACCAAGCGCTACGACGGCAAGTCCGAGAAGAAGTAGAAGGTACGTATAAACCTACTGAGCCGTACGGCCAAAGTCTTGGAGATTCCTCGCATCCCCACTGCATGAACCAAGATCTGTTTCTCGACTTGCGGCACGTCCGCAAGAGCTTCGGCGCGTTCAACGCGCTGAAGGACATCAACCTCGGCATCCGCAAGGGCGAGTTCGTCTGCTTCCTGGGCCCATCAGGCTGCGGCAAGACCACGCTGTTGCGCATCATCGCCGGGCTCGAAGTGCAGACCGCCGGCGAGATCCTGCAGGCCGGCCGCGACGTGTCGCGCCTGCCGCCGGCCCAGCGCGACTACGGCATCGTGTTCCAGAGTTATGCGCTGTTCCCCAACCTGAGCGTGGCCGACAACGTGGCCTACGGACTGGTGAACCGCAAGACACCCAAGGCCGAGATCGCCCAGCGCGTGACCGAACTCGTCAAGCTGGTGGGCCTGCCCGGCAGCGAGGCCAAGTACCCGAGCCAGTTGTCCGGCGGGCAGCAGCAGCGCATCGCGCTGGCGCGCGCGCTGGCCACCTCGCCCGGGCTGCTGCTGCTGGACGAACCCCTGTCCGCGCTCGATGCGCTGGAGCGGGTGCGCCTGCGTGAAGAGATCCGCGCGCTGCAGCAGAAGCTGGGCGTGACCACCATCATGGTCACGCACGACCAGGAAGAAGCGCTGTCGGTCGCCGACCGCATCGTGGTGATGAACCACGGCGCGATCGAGCAGGTCGGAACGCCCATGGAGATCTACCGCGAACCGGCCTCGCCCTTCGTGGCCGATTTCGTCGGCAAGGTCAACGCCGTGCCCGGCCGGGTCAACGCCGGCGTGCTGCAGCTCGGCGCGCTGCGGCTGCCGCACGACGGGCCCGACCGCGAGGTCAAGGTCTACCTGCGGCCGGAGGATCTGCTGGCCCGGCCCATCGGTGCCGGCGACCCGCACGTGTTCGACGCGATCATCGAGAAGATCGAGTTCCTGGGCTCGTTCTGCCACGTGCATGTGCACTCGGTCGCGTTCGACGCGCAGCGCCTGGCGGTGTACCTGTCGCTGAACTTCCTGGCCGAGCAGTCGCTGAAGGTGGGCTCGACCTTGAAGCTCAAGCTGCTGCCCGAACGCATCAAGGTGTTCTAGATGGCCGTTGTCCGCCAAGCCGGCGCCGAACTGCGGCTGCGTACCCACTGGACCGAGCGCACCGCGCATCTCGCGCTGGCCGTGGTCGCGGTCGTGCTGATCGCCTTCCTGGCGTTCCCGCTGCTGTCCATCCTGCAGCAGGCCACCGACGGCAAGCAGGGCGAGTTCGTCGGCCTGGCCAACTTCGTCTCGTACCTGCAGACGCCGGCCCTGCTGCGGAGCCTGTGGAACAGCGTCTGGGTGTCGGCCGTGGTCACGCTGATCGCGTTGCCGCTGGCCTTCGTGTTCGCCTATGCGCTGACGCGTTCGTGCATGCCGCTGAAGTCGCTGTTCCGCGGCATCACGCTGATCCCGCTGCTGGCACCCTCGCTGCTGGCCGCGATCTCGCTGATCTACTGGTTCGGCAACCAGGGCGTGTTGAAGGCGGCGATGCAGGCCCTGGGGATCGACCAGATCTACGGCGCGCCAGGGGTCATCGTGGCCGAATGCTTTGCGGTGTTTCCGCATGCGCTGATGATCCTGGTCACGGCCTTGAGCCTGTCCGACGCCCGGCTGTACGAGGCCGCGGATGCGATGGGCACGACGGCGGCACGCAAGTTCCTCACGATCACGCTGCCCGGCGCGAAGTACGGCCTGATCTCGGCCGCGCTGGTCACCTTCACGCTGGTGATCACCGACTTCGGCATCCCGAAGGTGATCGGCGGCAACTTCAACGTGCTGGCGACCGACGTGTTCAAGCTCGTCATCGGCCAGCAGGATTTCGCCCGCGGCGCGGTCGTCGCCATCGTGCTGCTGGCACCAGCCGTGCTGACCTATAGCGTCGACGCCTACGTGAGCCGACGCCAGACCGCGATGCTGACGGCGCGCGCTATTCCCTACCGGCCGCAACCGTCGGTCCGGCGCGATACGGTGATGACTGCGTACTGCTGCGGCATCGCGCTGCTGATCCTGGCGATGCTGGGCATGGCGGTGTTCGCGTCCCTCGCCAGCTTCTGGCCCTACAACCTGACGCCGAGCTTCAAGCACTACGTGACCGGCCTGGTCGAAGGCGAGGTAGCTGAAGGCTTCGTCAACAGCCTGAAGATGGCAACCGGCACCGCGTTCTTCGGCACGGCCCTGGTGTTCACCACCGCCTATCTGCTGGAGAAGACCAAGGGTATGGATCCGCTGCGCGGCCTGGTGCGGCTGCTGGCCATGCTGCCGATGGCGGTGCCGGGGCTGGTGCTGGGCCTGGGCTACATCTTCTTCTTCAACGCGCCGAACAACCCGCTGAACGGGCTGTACCACACGGTGGCGCTGCTGACGCTCTGCACCATCGTGCACTTCTACACCACCGGCCACCTGACGGCGGTGACGGCGCTGAAGTCGCTGGACGGTGAGTTCGAGGCCGTGAGCGCATCGCTGAAGGTGCCGTTCTTCAAGACCTTCTGGCGCGTCACCTTGCCGATCTGTACGCCCGCGCTGGTCGACATTGCACGCTACTTCTTCATCAACGCGATGACGACGATCTCGGCCGTGGTGTTCCTGTATTCGCCGGAGACCAAGGTCGCATCGATCGCGATCCTGAACCTGGACGAAGCCGGGGACACCGGCGCGGCGGCTGCGATGGCCGTGCTGATCGGCGTGGTCTCCACCATCGCCACGCTCCTTTTCATGGCGCTCGCGTGGTTCGTCAACCGACGCACGCAAGCGTGGCGTGTCACCTCTCGTTAACCCATCGACGTAGACAACCATGGACAGAGACAAGATCCTCCTCACCCCCGGCCCGCTGACCACCACGCTGCGCACCAAGCTCGCGATGCTGCGCGACTGGGGCTCGTGGGATGCAGAGTTCAACGCCGTCACGGCGCGCGTGCGCAAGAGCTTGCTGGCCATTGTGCACGGCGAAGAGACGCATGTCGTCGTGCCGCTGCAGGGCAGCGGCACCTTCAGCGTCGAGGCCGCGGTCGCGACCATCGTGCCGAAGGACGGCCACCTGCTGGTGCTGGACAACGGCGCCTATTGCAAACGTGCTGCCAAGGTCGCCACGCTGATGGGCCGGCGCTGCACGGTGCAAGGGTATGGCGACCACGAACAGGTGTCGCCCGCCCAGCTCGATGCCACGTTGAAGGCCGACCCCAGCATCACCCACGTGGTCGTGATCCATTGCGAAACCGGGGCCGGCGTGCTGAACCCGCTGCAGGCCGTGGCCGACGTCTGTGCCGCGCACGGCAAGGGCCTGATCATCGACGCGATGAGTTCGTTCGCCGCACTGCCGATCGATGCGCGCACGCTCCGGTTCGACGCGCTGATCGCCGCCAGCGGCAAATGCCTGGAAGGCGTGCCCGGCATGGGCTTCGTGTTCATCCGCAAGGCCGTGCTTGACGGTTGTGAAGGCCGCAGCCAGTCGCTGGCGATGGACCTGTACGACCAGTACGTCTACATGGAGAAGACCGGCCAGTGGCGCTTCACACCACCGACCCACGTGGTCGTGGCGCTGGCCGAGGCCATCGCGCAGTTCGAGGCCGAAGGCGGCCAGCCGGCACGGCTTGCGCGCTATGGCGACAACTGCAAGGCGCTGATCGACGGCATGGCCCAGCTCGGCTTCAAGCCCTTCCTCGACCCGGCGATCCAGGCGCCGATCATCGTGACCTTCCACGCGCCTGGCGATGCGAAATACGAGTTCCGCAAGTTCTACGAGGCGGCCAAGTCGCACGGCTTCATCCTGTACCCGGGCAAGCTGACCCAGGTGGAGACCTTCCGCGTCGGCTGCATCGGCGCTATCGGCCGCGAAGAGATCGAGCAGGCCGTGCATGCGGTGTCGCTGGCGCTGAAAGACCTGGGCATTCAGCCGACGGCAGCGCGTTGAGACCTGGGTAAAAACGAGCAGGCCCGCGCCGGGCATGGTGGTTAAGATGGTCCGCAGACCCATCACGAGGTCAGGAGACGAACACCATGGCGGAACCACAACATCCGGCGTTGGCGGCCATCCGCGCGTCGGGCGCCCACAAGATCAAGGTCGCGGTCGGCGACATCGACGGCGTGTTGCGCGGCAAGTACCTGCACAAGGACAAGTTCTTCGGCGCCGCCGAACCCTGGCCAAACGGCGGCTTCGGCTTTTGTGACGTGGTGCTGGGCTGGGACATGATGGACAGCTGCTACGACAACACCCAGGTCACCGGCTGGCAGCACGGTTTTCCCGACGCACTGGCGCGCCTCGACCTGAACACCGCCCGCAACGTGCCCTGGGACCACCAGGTGCCGATGGTGCTGGGCGAGTTCGTGCTGGCCGACGGCACGCCGCACCCGGTGTGCCCACGCCAGACGCTGAAACGTGTGCTGGCGCGCGCAGCGAAGATGGGCTTCGTGCCGATGACCGGCATGGAGTTCGAGTGGTTCAACTTCCTCGAGACGCCGCACAGCTGGGCCGAGAAGAAAGGCGTGGGGCCGACGCAGCTGACGCCCGGCATGTTCGGCTACTCGCTGCTGCGCATGGCCGACCAGGGTGGCTTCTTCAACGCGCTGATGGACGAGATGCTGGCCTTCGGCGTGCCCATCGAGGGCCTGCACACCGAGACCGGGCCCGGCGTCTACGAGGTCGCGATCGGTTTCAGCGAAGCGCTGGAGCAGGCCGACCGCGCGATCCTGTTCAAGACCGGCACCAAGGAAATCGCCAAGCGCTTCGGCATCATGCCGAGCTTCATGGCCAAGCCCGACCAGCGGCTGCCGGGTTGCAGCGGCCACATCCACCAGAGCCTGTCGGACGGCAGGACCAACCTGTTCCACGACGCGAATGGCAGGCACGCGATGAGCAGGCTGTTCGAGAGCTACGTCGCCGGCCAGATGGCCTGCATGATGGACTTCGCACCGATGATCTGGCCGACGATCAACAGCTACAAGCGTCTGGTCGACGGCTTCTGGGCGCCGGTCAAGCCAACCTGGGGCATCGACAACCGAACGGCCAGCTTCCGCGTGATCGCCGGCAGCCCCAAGGCCACCAGGCTCGAGACCCGCTGCCCCGGCGCCGACGTCAACCCCTACCTCGCGATGGCGGCCGTGATCGCGGCCGGCCTGCACGGTGTCGAGCAGGGCCTGAAGCTCACCGCGCCGCCGATCACCGGCACCAACCAGGGCGCCGACCACATCGCCCGCGCGCCACGCACGCTGATCGAGACCACCCGCAACTTCCAGCGCAGCGAGATCGCCCGCGACTGGCTCGGCGACACCTTCGTCGACCACTTCGCCGCGACGCGCGAATGGGAATGGCGCCAGTGGCAGGACGCGGTGACCGACTGGGAAATGAAGCGCTACTTCGAGATTGTTTGACACGAGAATCCCACCATGAGCATCACCGGTTTCTCCTTCCCCACCCCTATCAAGTTCGGCGCCGGCGCGCGCAAGCTGGTGGCAGCCCACCTGCTGGAGGCCGGCTGCCAACGCCCGCTGATCGTGACCGACAAGGCGCTCGGTGCATTGCCGGTGCTGGCCGAGTTCAGGACGCACCTGCAGGGCCTGGACGTTGCCGTGTTCTCCGGCGTCTTCGGCAACCCGACCTGCGCGCAGGTGATGGACGGCGCGACAGCGTACAAGGCGCACGGCGCCGACTGCATCATCGGCTTCGGCGGCGGGGCGGCGCTGGACGTGGCCAAGGTCGTCGGCATCGCGGCCACACACGAGGGCGACATCCTCGAATACGTGTGGGACCACCCGCAGGTCCGCGCGATCGACCGACCGTTGCCGTACTTCGTGGCGCTGCCCACGACCTCGGGCACCGGCTCGGAGGTCGGACGCTCATCCGTGGTCAGCGAGAACGACACGCACCTGAAGCGCGTGGTGTTCAGCCCGAAGATCCTGGCGAAATGCGTGTTCGCGGACCCCGAGCTCACGCTAGGCCTGCCGCCCCACGTGACGGCGGCGACCGGCATGGATGCGCTCACGCACAACATCGAGAGCTACCTGTCGCCGGCCTACCACCCGCTGTGCGACGGCATCGCGCTCGAAGGCACACGCATCGCCGCGGCGGCGCTGCTGACCGCGGTGCGGGAGCCGGGCAACCTGCAAGCGCGCAGCGACATGATGATGGCCTCGATGATGGGCGCCATCGCCTTCCAGAAGGACCTGGGCGCGGTGCATTCGTGCGCGCATGCGCTGGGTGCTGTCTGCGACCTGCACCACGGCCTGGCCAATGCCTTGATGATCGACACGGTGCTGGCCTGGAACTACGAAGCCGGTGGAACGGTTGCGGCCAAGTTCGACGAACTGGCGCACGTGTGCAAGGTGCAAGGCGGCGGCAAGGCCTTCGTGGCCTGGCTGCAGCAGCTGAAGGCGCAGGTCGGCATCACCGGCCGGCTCGCCGACCATGGCGTGCGGCGCGAGCAGATTCTGCGGCTGGTGGAGATCGCCACGGCCGATATCTGCCACCAGACCAACCCGCGCCCTTGCGTGGCGGCCGACTTCGAGCGGCTGTTCGCGGCAGCGCTCTGAACCCCGCTTTCGAAAGGCCCGCCATGAGCGTTGCAGCCAGCCGCCTGAAAATAGGTCTTTCCGCCTGCTTCATGCATGCCGACCCGCTGCGTTCGCTGTTCACCGGCAAGACGCTGCAGTACGTGGAGCAGTCGATCGCGCACTGGATCATGTCCACCGGCGCAATGGTGGTGATGGTGCCCTGCCCCACTGGCGGCACGCAGCGCGGCGACGTCAGCTATGAACACTACGCGCAGTGGCTCGACGGCCTGGTGCTGCATGGAGGCGCCGATGTCTGGCCCGGCAGCTACGGCGAAGAGCCGCTCGAGGAGCGCTGGAGCGGGGACCGCATCCGCGACGAATACGACAAGGCGCTGGTGGCGGCCTTCGAGGCCGCAGGCAAGCCGGTGTTCGGTGTCTGCCGCGGTCTGCAGCTGCTGAACGTGGCCTTCGGCGGCACGCTGTACCAGGACATCAACACCCAGGTACCCGCGTCCTTCGTGCACCGCGACGCCAAGACCTACGACCTGAACTTCCACAGCGTCGACATCCGGCAGGGCACGCGGCTGTCGGCGCTGTATCCCGGTGTCGAGCGGGCGCGTGTCAACAGCATCCACCACCAGGCCATCAAGGACCTGGCGCCCGAGTTCGAACCCGAGGCCTTCAGTGTCAGCGACCAGCTGGTCGAGGCGATCCGGCGCAAGGACCGCAGCAAGAGCTACATCGCCGCAGTGCAGTGGCACCCCGAATTCCACCAACCCGGCTCAGACACGCTCGACGATGCCGCCATCCTCGACGACTTCCTCACCGCCGCCGCCGCGGCCAAGCCCTGAACCTTCGCCCACCATGCCCCATCTGGACATCTTCAACCCCGCTACCGGCGCCAGGCTCGCCAGCCTGCCCGCCGACGATGCCGTCTCGGTGGCCACCAAGGCTGCACAGGCCCGTGCCGCCCAACCGGCCTGGGCCGCCGTGCCGATGGCCGAGCGCCTCGCCTGCATCGCCCGTTTCCGCGCCGGCGTGGTGCGCGACCTGCCCTCGCTGGCGGCCACGATGACGCGCGAGACCGGCAAGCCGATCCAGATGTCGCGCAACGAACTCAACGGCCTGCTCGGCCGCATCGACTTCTTCATGGCCCAGGTGCAGGCCAGCACCGCCACCGAGACCGTGTTCGACGAAGGGGGCATGACCGAGCAGATCGAGCACACGCCGCTCGGCGTGGTGGCAAACATCTCGGCCTGGAACTACCCGTGGTTCGTCGGCGGCAACGTCTACATCCCGGCGCTGCTGACCGGCAATGCCGTGCTGTACAAGCCCTCGGAGTACGCCACGCAGAGCGGCCTGGAGATGGGGCGCCTGCTGCACGAGGCCGGCATTCCAAAGGACGTGTTCGTGGTGCTGGTCGGCGGCGGCGACGTGGGCGTGGCACTGCAGGCACAGAAGATCGACGGCCTGTTCTTCACCGGCTCGCACGCGACCGGCGCGAAGATCGCCCAGGCCCTGGGCCCGCGGCTGGTGAAGCTGCAGCTGGAACTCGGCGGCAAGGACCCGACCTACGTCTGTGACGACGCCGAAGTGGCCAACGCCGCCGCCTCGCTGGCCGACGGCGCGATGTACAACACCGGCCAGAGCTGCTGCTCGGTCGAACGCATCTACGTGCACGAGAAGATCCACGACGCCTTCGTCGCGGCCTTCGTCGAGGCCGTCAAGGGCTTCAAGGTCGGCGACACGCTGGCCGACGACACCTACATCGGCGCCATCACTCGCGCGCCGCAACTCGATGTGCTCGACGCCCAGGTGGCCGATGCCAAGGCCAAGGGCGCGACCCTGCTCACCGGCGGCAAACGCCTGCCGGGCCCCGGCAACTGGTACGCGCCCACGGTGTTCTCGCACGTGGACCACACGATGGACCTGATGCGCGAAGAAAGCTTCGGCCCGATCATCGGCATCCAGAAAGTGGCGAATGACGCGCAGGCGGTCGAACGGATGAACGACACCCGTTACGGGCTGACGGCCGGTGTCTTCACGCCCGACGCAGCGCGCGCCCACGCGTTGCTGTCGCAGGTCAATGCCGGCAGCGTCTACTGGAACTGCTGCGACCGCGTGAGCCCGCGCCTGCCGTGGAGCGGCCACGGCGATTCGGGCGTGGGCCTGACCTTGTCGACCTACGGCATCCAGACGTTCACCCGACCCAAGGCCTGGCACCTGCGCAAGGCATGAAACTCACGCTGTTCGACCTCGACCACACGCTGCTGCACGGCGACAGCGACGTGCTGTGGTGCGACTTCCTGATCGCGCAAGGCCTGCTCGACGCGGCCGAGTTCACGGCGCGCAATGCCGACATGGACATCCGCTACAAGGCGGGCACCGTCGGCCTGCAGGAGTTTGCCGACTTCTACGTCGGCACGCTGGCCGGCCGCACCCCGCGGGCCTGGGAGCCGGTGCGCCAGAAGTTCTTCGCCACGCAGATCGTGCCGCGCATCGGCCCGGCCGCGCGGGCCCTGGTGCGGCGCCACCTCGACGCCGGCGACCTGGTGGTGCTGACCACGGCGACGAATCGCTTCCTCACCGAGCTGACTGCGATCTACCTCGGCATCGAGCACCTGATCGCGACCGAACCCGAGTTGGCCGACGGCAGCTTCACCGGCTGCACCACAGGCACGCTGAACATGCGCGAAGGCAAGGTCGCGCGACTGGATGAATGGTTGACGGCGCGCGGCTTCGCGCTCGACCAGTTCAAGAGCACCGCCTACAGCGACTCGATCAACGACCTGCCCCTGCTCAGCGCCGTACGCCACGCCTGCGCGGTCGACGCCGATGCCCAGCTCGCAGCCGAAGCGGCCGCGCGTGGCTGGAAGACGCTGAGCCTGCGCTGAACCCCTGACCCCGATCCCGCGCAGCCCTTTGCATGGGCTCAGCGCGAGCATGCGCGCCTGCACGACCGCGCCCACCGAGGCGCGCGAACACCTGCTGGCTGTCGGATCTTTGCAATGCATTTGCATCTTTTTATTTACAACAAGTAACAACTACAAGATACTGACATCGCGGCCCGGCATGGGCGCTTCAACACACAGCAGGTGGCACGATGAACAGGATCTACCGCGCAATTTGGAACGAGGCGTTGGGCAGTTGGGTGGCGGTCTCCGAGATGGCCCGTGGCAAGAGCAAGAGCAGCAGATCGAAGGTGTTGCCGGCCCTGGCGGCCGCGGCGATCGGCGTAGCGGGCATGGGCAACGCCGACGCCGTGGTCTTTGGCAACTGGGACGGCACGACCAACAGCAATCCCGTCACGACCCCACAGGACACAGCGGTCTACGATCCGTCTTACGTGGGTTCGACCAACGTCACTGGCGGCGCCACCCAGACGCTGACCGGCACGGCCAGCACCATCGACAACACCGCCTCCGGCGGGCTGGTGTTCTCCAACGGCCATGCCATTTATGCCACGAACCCGGGCGCGTTTTTCTTCAACGCGCCGACATCCTTGACGGTGACCCAGGCGCTGAACACGCCCACCCTCTACACCGGCCCGCTGTCGCAGACCATCACCGTGCCGGACACGATCAACGGCGGTACCGTTACCTTTACGGTATACAACTCGAGCGCTATCTTCTCGCTCGATCTGGGCTCGCAGGCACTCACCTATTACGAGGGCGCCAACGGCACGCACTACGTCAATACCCGGCTCGGCCAGGTCAGCAACACCGGCGGCACGCTGAACATCGCCATCGACGGCGACGGCGGGTCGGTCCTGCGGCCGATGCCGACCCACCAGAGCTCGCTGTTTTTTGCCGACGGCACCGGCGCCACACCCAGCAGACTGAACTTCACCGGCAACAACCTGCGCCTGGACCTGGGATCGGCCGGGTCGCTGTCGGTGCCCACCGTGCCGCCGGTGCAGATCATCCAGGCGCAGACCGTCAGCTTCAACGGCACCTTCACCGCGTTCGACGGCAGCAGCCACACGGTGAACAACGCCGCCGACCAGCAGGCCTACAACAACTTTCTGATCGCCCAGCTGCAGGCCGGCAACCTGGCCACCAGCCAGTACCAGGCCGAGTTCAACAAGGGCTACACCGCGTTCGACACCGGCCTGCGCTACACCACCGTGGTGCCCACCGACCCCAATGACCAGTTGTACATCCCGGCCGGGCGGCGCTCGGTGTTCCATGCGGTGGGCGCGAACGGCAATGTCGTCATTGCCGCCGGCGCGAGCATCTCGGTCACAGGGGCTGATTCGGGCGTGCTGTTTGGCGAAAACGGCGCCACCGTCACCAACAACGGCCAGTTGAATGTGTATGGCAGCTTACTCGGGCGTTCCGACGCCGTTGGCTTTTTCGTGACCTCCGGCGCGACCGGCATCAACAACGGCGTCATGAACACGGGGTGGGATGCGGCTGGCGGAACGCCCAGCGTGGCCACTTACGCGGGCACCGGCTTTGGCGTTGCGGTCGCGCCGAACAGCAGCTTCATCAACAACGGCATCATCAACGCCGCGTCCGCCCAGGGCAGCTTCGACTACAGCATGGGCATGTACATCAATGGCGCGGGGGCGATTGCGACCAACTCGGCCACCGGTGTGTTCAACATGAACGTGAACGCGGGTGGTGTCCATCAAGGGGGCGATATCGGCCTGCAGGTGGTCTACGGCGGCACGTTCGTCAACGACGGCACCATGTACGTGGGGCGTGGGCCGCAGTACAACACCGCCGCGCCCGAAGCTGTGGCCGACGTGGCCACGACGGCCATCACTACCTTGGTCGACGTGGAAGTCGGCGGCACCGCCATCAACAACGGCACCATCACCATCGGCTCGCTCACGCAAAACGTGATCGCGTTCCAGGCCTCCGAAGCGGTGGATGCCCATCTCGTCAACAGCGCCACCGGCGTCATCAACGTGAACGGCGCGGCTGGCAACGCGGCCAACCCACCGGGCCAGAACGTGGCCATGCGTGTCTACAACAGCGGCACCGCCGTGGGCGCGCTGGTCAACAACGCGGGCACCATCAACCTCAACGGCAAGAACGCCATCGGGCTGTATGTGGTCGCCAATGGCGGCGGATCCACTGCAGCGTCCAGCGGCGTGATCAACGTGGCGGGCGGTGCCGACCCGGCGACGCAGCTGCGCAACTACGGCATCTGGGCCGAGGGCACCAACGGCACGGCCACGGCCAACGTCAGCGGCCAGGTCAACCTGACCGGCAGCAACGCCATCGGCATTCACGCGCGCAACAACGCGGTGGTCAACGTCACGGGCGGCGGTGGCGTCAACTTCGCGAGTGGTACCGACCAGATCGGCATCTACATCTACGGGCCGGCCGCGGCGGTGAACGCCGCCGGGGCCAACCTGGACGTGGCGACCGATGGCTCCACCGGCTTCCGCCTCGCCGCGGGTGCCACCTTTGCCGGTACTGGACTGAACCTGGCGGCCAACGGCCTGAACAGCACGGCCGTGCTGGGCACTGGCGTCGGCACCACGGTCGACACCACCGGCGCCACGTTCAACGTGAACGCCGCGGGCGCCAAGGCGGTGTCGATCGAGGGCGGCGCCACCGGCAACATCAGCGCCGCCACGACCGTCAACCTCAACAGCGCGGGCGCGCTGGCGGGCGTGGTCGACGGCCAGGCGCACGACCTCACCGGCGCAGCGCTGGGCACACCCGTGGCCGGCACCAAGCTGACCGCGGCCACCGTGCTGACCGGCACCGCCAACAACGTCGTGGGCTACATCACGCGCAACCTCGGCTTGCTGGAGAACAGCGGCAACATGACCCTGAACGGCACCGACAGCGTGGGTGTCGACGTACAGCAGGGCGGCCGGCTGAACAACACCGGCACCCTCACGGTGGGCGGCGGCGTGGGCATCCGCGCCTCGGGCAGCGACGCGCAGATCACGCGCATGGGCACCATCGTCGTGAACGGCGGCGTGGCCGGTGTGCAACTGCTCAACGGCGCGGCGCTCACGGCCAGTGGGCCGGACAGCATCACCACCAACGGCACGGCCAATGGCATCCTGCTGGACATCGGCGCCACCGCCATCGGCTCGGCACCGGCCGGGCCTGCCGCATCGCTGAACCTGAGCAACCTGACCATCACCGCCAACGGCACCGGCGCCGGCATCGAGAACAAGGCGGAGATTGGCGCCGTCGCCCTGACCGGCGTCACCATCAACGCCGGCAACGGTGCGGCGATCCGCACCGCCACCACCTTCACGCCAGCGGCCACAGGCAACATCCTCAACGTCTCGGGCGCCGGCCAGGGCATCGCGTTCCAGGACTACACCACCGGCAACGATGTGGCCAGCAACCTGACCGTGGGCCCGGGCTACACCATCAACGTCTCCGGCGCAGGCGGTGTGGGTGTGCGAGCACGCACCACGGGCACCGTCACCACCAGCGGCGTGGTCAGCGTCACCAATGCGGCAGGTGGCGCCGCCGTTGAAGCGCTCAACGCCGCAACCGTCACCAACACCGGCACGCTGAGCGCGGCCAGCAGCACGGGCCTGGCCATCCTGACTGGCGCGGTGGCCAACACCATCAACCTGACAAGTGGTGCCGTGACCGGTCTGGTCAATGCGGGCGACGGCGCGGACACCGTCAACTGGCTGGGCGGCACACTCAGCGGCGAGATCAACCTGGGTGCGGGCAACGGCAACAGTGCGGTGATCGGTGCGGTGAACTATGCCAATGTGCGCCACGTCACGGCCGACGCTGGCACCACCGGCAACACCCTGGAGTTCCGCGGCACCACCGCCGGCCTGGGCTTTGGCACGTTGGGCGCCGACGACATCACACGCGGCCTGAACATCGGCAACAACTTCAACAGCATCACCCTGACCAACGGCGCCGACCAGCGCGTGATCGGCAACCTGGCAATGCAAAGCGCGGCCTCTACACTCACCGTGGCCGACGCCACTTCCACGCTGCGCGTGGGCGGCAGCGGCACCACCGCGGGCAGCGTGGTGAACCGCAACATCACCGACAACGGCACGGTCGTCTTCGACAACCTCGATGTCCAGATCTACAGCGGCGTGATCAGCGGCACCGGCAACTTCACCCGCGCCGCGACCGGAACGACGGTGCTGAGCGGCGCCAACAGCTACAGCGGCACCACTACCGTGGCCGGCACCCTGCGCGCCGGCGCGGTCAACACCTTGAGCGCCGCCTCCGCCCACAGCGTGGCAGCGGGCGGCCTGCTCGACCTGAACGGCAACAACCAGAGCATCGCCGGCCTGACCAACGCCGGCACCGTGCGCCTGTCCAGCACCGGCGCCGGCACCCAGCTCACCGTCACCGGCCCTCTGGTGGGCAATGGCGGCAGCGTCATCCTGGGCACCACGCTGGGCAGCGACGCCAGCCCCACCGACCAGATCGTGCTCAGCGGCGCCACCGCCATCGCCAGCGGCAGCACCAACCTGCAGGTGGAAAACCGCGGCGGCCTGGGTGCGGCCACCACCGGCGCCGGCATCCCGCTGGTGCTGGCGCAAAACGGCGCCACCACCGGCACCACGGCCTTCGCGCTGGCCAACACCGGCAGCCACGTGGACGCGGGGGCTTACCAGTACCGGCTGTACCGCGGCGATGCGGCAGGGTCGGGTGCAGGCTGGTTCCTGCGCACGGATGCGGCGGCCCCACCGCCGCCGCCAGCCCCGGCACCGGCACCGACGCCCGCACCGGCTCCAACGCCGGCCCCAGCACCGACACCCGCACCGGCTCCAACGCCGGCCCCAGCACCGACGCCCGCACCGGCTCCAACGCCGGCCCCAGCGCCAACGCCTGCGCCCGCGCCAACACCGGCACCCGCGCCCACGCCTGCCCCCGCCCCTGCACCGGCGATCCCGCCGGCACCGGCACCGTCGTACCGTGAAGAAGTCGGCCTCTTGTCCTCGATCCCCGAGGTGATGCGCCAGTCCGATCTGGCGATGCTGGCCAATCTGCACCGGCGCATGGGCGATGACGATGTGAAGGCCCGCTCGGCCGGCATGCCGCCTGCCCCGGGGCCGGACGCACCGGCACGGCGCGGCTGGGCACGGGTGGTCTACAGCGACGTGAACGTGCAGCAGGGCGGCACCGTCACGCCCCATACCCAGGGCCATCTGGATGGTGTGCAGGCGGGGGTGGATCTGTTCGCCTCCGCGTCGGCCGCCGGCGGCTGGCGTGCCGGTCTGTATGTGGGCCATCTCGATGGCGGGCTGAATGTGGACGCCAGCGCAGGCGGCAGTTTCGGCCGGGTCGGGAGCACGTCCACCAGCAGCAGGTTCCTGGGGGCCTATGCGACCTTCCTGGGCGAAGGCGGGCTATATGCCGATGCGGTGCTGCAGTACGGGCGGCACAGTTTCAACACGACGACGCTGGGCAGCAAGGCGAGCGCCGGCGGCAAGGGCACGAGCTGGAACGCGTCGCTCGAGATAGGCAAGCCGTTCGCGCTGGACGAGCGCTGGTCGATCGAGCCGCAGGCGCAGCTGGTGCGCCAGCATGTGCGGGTGAACGACATGGCGATCAGCGGCGCCACCGCGGTGCGCCAGGACGCCGACGACGTGTGGGTAGGCCGGCTCGGCGTGCGGCTGAAAGGGGATGTGACCACTGCAGCCGGCCCGCTGCAGCCGTATGGCCGCTTCAACGTGATCCGGGCCAGCGGCGGCACGGATGCAACGACGTTCGCCACGCAGGCGGCCAGCACGACGGTGGTCGCGCACACCGGCTACACCTCGGGCGAGCTGGCCGCGGGGATGACCTTGAAGCTGTCGCCGACGGTGAGTGTCTACGGCGAAGTGGGCAAGCTGTTCAGGATCGGTGGCGGCAGCGGCGAGACGCAGGTGAAGTCTTCCGTGCAGGGGTCGGTCGGCGTGAAGGTGAGCTTCTGAGGTTTCGCCGCGCACGCCGTCATCCGGCACGCGCGGCGCGGCGTTATGCACGCACCACGGCCAAGCTGTGGAGGCTCTTTCCGGTTCTCTTCACCTTTTTCAGGACACACACAACATGTTCAAGATCCTTCCCCTGATGGCCGCAGCCGCACTCGTCATGTCGCTGGGCACCGCCCACGCTGCTGAAACCAAGCAGCAGAACAAGATGGCCACCTGCAGCGCCGACTTCAAGGCGACCGGCAAGGACGGAAAAGAACGCCAGGCCTTCATGAAGACCTGTCTGTCGAACAAGCCCGAAACCGCAGCCGACACACAAAAGGGAAAAATGGCCACCTGCAGCACCGAGTTCAAGGCGACCGGCAAGGATGGCAAGGAGCGCCAGGCCTTCATGAAGACCTGCCTGTCCAACAAACCCGAAGCCGCGGCCGCCGCCAAACCCGAAGTGACCGCCGCCGCCAAGGCTGCTCCAGCAGCACCCGCCGCGCCCAAGAAATAGCATTGTCCTGACTCCAAGCGTGAATACCGCGGAACCGGCTTTGCCGGGCCGCTGGTATTGCCCCCGGTAGGAGGTTGGCGAAGCGACACGCAGTGCGCGAAGAGTGGGGGCGAACTACGTCTTCCCGAAGCCGCGCGCCAGGAAGACGGCGCACAGTGCGATGAACGGAATCAGGTGCGCCTGGACCATCACCGTGCGGCGGGTCTTGCGCACTTCGGCCTCGGCCGGCAGCGCGCCGGTGGCCCGCAGGCTGCGGCGCCAACGCAGGAAGGTGAGGGTGGGGCGAATCGACATCAGCCCGATCACGACGAACAGCGTGAACTTCAGATGCAGCAGCGGGTTGGTCCAGTACCAACCCATGCCCTTGGCGCCCCAGTAGCTGCGCGCCAGCCCCGTCAGCAGCACCGCCACGGCCGCGATGCCGTAGACCATGTCGACACGGGCCAGCCGCTCGACCACACGGGCGTTCATCCACTCGACGCGGCACAGCGCCGCCTCGCTTGCAAGAAATACCACCATCGTGAAGATGGCCAGCCAGTGGAGGTAGGCCAGAACGGTTTCAACAATCATCGTTGCTCCCTGGGGTCACGAAATGGCGGGCACGTCCGCCGGCAGCTGCTTCCAGAACTGCGGCTGCACGTAGTGCTGCTTCAGGAAATCGATCCACAGCCGCACACGCAGCGGCATGTGTTTGCGCTGCGGAAACACCGCGTAGATGCCGTTCGGTGCGGCCGCGAATTCTTCGAGCACGGCCACCAGCCGACCCGTGGAGATGTCGGCCTCGACCTCCCAGGTGCTGCGCCACGCCAGGCCGTAGCCGGCCAGGCACCAGTCGTGCAGCACCTGGCCGTCGGAGCAATCGAGCGGCCCGCCGGGTTTCAGATGCAGCAGCGTGCTGCCTTCGCCGCTGGCGGCCGGCACCTTGAAGGCCCAGCCGCGGGTCTGCGAAGCGTCGCTCGACAGCGTCAGGCAATCGAAACGCGCCAGATCGGCTGGCCGCTGTGGCGTGCCGTGCCGTTTCAGGAATTCGGGCGTCGCCACACACAGCCGCCGGTTGTCGGCCAGGCGCACGCTGACCAGCGATGAATCGGGCAGGTCGCCGACCCGCACCGCGCAATCGAAACCCTCGGCCGCCAGGTCGACCACACGGTCGCTCAGGTTCAACGAGATCGTCACCTCGGGGTGCAGGCTGCGAAAACGCGGCACCAGCGAGGCCACGTGCCGCCGGCCGAACCCGGCCGGCGCCGTCACCCTCAGATGGCCGCTGGCCTTGACGCCGCCAGCGCTGACGCTGGCCTCGGCATTGGCGATGTCGGCCAGCAGGCGCTGGCAATCCTCCAGAAAAGCGCTGCCTTCGTGGGTCAGCGTGATGCGCCGCGTGGTGCGCACCAGCAGGCGCACGCCGAGGCGTTCTTCCAGCGCGTCGAGCCGGCGCCCCATGATCGCCGGGGCCACGCCTTCGGCCTTCGCGGCGGCTGTCAGGCTGCCCCGGGCCGCGACAGACACGAACGATTCGAGCTGCTTGAGTTTGTCCATTGCGCGTGATTATGCGGATGGATGTCACGAATCCGCGCGTGCGACGGCGCTGAGCGGGCCGGCAACCGGTGGCAATCCCCGATGGTGTTGCACATCCGCCGCAGCAATACTGGCCGCAGCCCGTTCTCCTCCATTACTTCCCGCGACCCATGCACACCATCGCTTTAGGCGCCCTGCGCGACTTCATCACCTCCGCCTTCGTGCGCCTGGGCCTGCCCGCCGACGACGCCGGGCGCATCGCCGCCCTGATGGCCGAGGCCGATCTGCAGGGATCGGACGGCCACGGCGTGATCCGGCTCGCCCCTTACGCGCGCCGCATCCGCGCCGGCGGCGTGAACACGCGGCCGACGATCAAGGTGGTGCAGGAACGCGCCGCGATGGCGCTGCTCGATGGCGACAACGGCATGGGCCATCTGGTGATGCAGCGCGCCGCGCAGATCGCGGTCGACAAGGCCCGTGTCACCGGCATCGCCTGGGTCGGTTCGCAGCACAGCAACCACGCGGGGCCGGCCTCGCTCTATGCCCGCATGGCGCTGCCGCACGACATGGTCGGCCTGTACTTCGCGGTGGGCAATGCCAACCACCTGCCGCCCTGGGGTGGGCTCGACATGCTGCTGTCGACGAACCCGATCGCCGCGGCGGTCCCCTCAGCCACCGAGGGGCCGATCGTGCTCGACATGGCGACCACCGTCGCCGCCTACGGCAAGGTCAAGGCCAAGGCGCAGCGCGGGGAGGCGATGCCCGAGGGCTGGATGGTCGACCGCCAGGGCCAGCCCTTGCTCGATCCGAAGCGCGCGGACGAAGGTTTCCTGATGCCGATCGGCGGCTACAAAGGCTACGGGCTGTCGCTGGTGGTCGGGCTGCTGGCCGGCACGCTGAACGGCGCGGCCATGGGCAAGGAGGTGGTCGATTTCAACCACGACGACACCACGCCCACCAACACCGGCCAGGCGATCTGCATCCTCGACCCGGCGGCGTTCGGCGATGTCGACGCGTTCAAGCAGCGGGTCGACGTGCTGGCCCGCGACCTGCGGGCCAGCGAGCGCATGGCCGGCGTCGAACGCATCTGGCTGCCGGGCGAGCAGAGCGAAGCACGGCGCAAGCGATACGCGGCCAGCGGCATTCCGCTGGCGCCGGCGCTGTGGCAGCAGCTCGACATGCTGGCGAACGAACTGGGCATCGCGCCGCCGCCACGCTAGGGCCGAGCGGCCCGCCCCCATCCACACCGACAGACAACACAAAAAAGGAGACAAGGATGCACGAGAAGATCACAAGGCACGGCCGGCGCGCGCTGGCCAGCCTGCTGGCCATGCTGCCGTTGGCCTGCGCGCTGGCCCAGACGGCCTACCCCAGCAAGCCGATCCGCATGATCGTGCCGCTGGCAGCCGGCAGCGCGGTCGACAACGCCGCGCGCATCGTCACGCAGAAGATGGCACTGAACATGGGCCAGGGCATCGTCATCGAGAACCAGGCTGGCGCCTCGGGCCTGATCGGCGCGGACCGCGTCGCCAAGGCGCCGCCCGATGGCTACACCATCGGCGGCTTCAACGACAGCATCATGACGATGCTGCCCAACCTGCAGAGCAAGATGTCATGGGACATCCTGAAGGACTTCGAACCCGTCTCACTGGTGGCCACGGTCGAATGGGGCCTGGTGGTGCAGAACGAAGCGCCCTATCGCGATGCCGCGGCCGTGATCGCCGCGGCCAGGGCGGCGCCGGGCAAGATCAACTACGGATCGGGCGGCAACGGCAGCCCGCAGCACATCGCGATGGCGCTGTTCGCATCGAACGCGGGCGTGCAGATGACGCATGTGCCCTACAAGGGCGCGACACAGGCCGCTGTCGGGGTGGCGGCGGGCGAGGTGCAGATGGCGTTCCAGGGCCTGGCCACCGTGAACTCGCTGCTGCAGGCCGGCAAGCTGCGGCTGATCGGCGTGACGACGCCGCGCCCGCTGCCGCAGTTTGCCGGCGTGCCGACGGTCGGCGAGACCGGGCTGCCCGGCTTCGAGTTCAATTCGTGGTTCGCGGTGATGGCACCGGCCGGCACACCGAAAGAGATCGTCAACCGCCTCCACATTGAGCTGCTGAAGGCGCTGGCTGATCCGGACGTTCGCAGCCAGCTGATCGCCCAAGGACTGACCCCGCGGGGATCGAGCCCGGCGGAACTGGGCAGCGCCATGCGTGATCAACTGGCGCGCTACGCGAGGCTGATCAAGCAGGCCGGCATTTCGGCGGATTGAGGCGGACCCTGACGCTTTTGCGTCGATTTGTGGCGGCCACGCGACAGTTACCTCGCGTTTGTCCCTAGACCCGACACAAATGAAAGTACTTTACTTTGCACTTTCTCGCGCATAATCGCGCGGTGCTGCGTCTTTTGTAGCACGGTTTGCGGTGATGTGTCGGTTTCGGGTCTGAGTCTTCATTGGTTTGTGGATTGCGGCTACCAGGCTCCATCGCTTTTTGCGTTTTTTCTAGGAGTCCTGCTATGGGCAACAAACTTTACGTGGGCAATCTGCCCTACTCTTTCCGCGACGACGACATGCGCCAAGCCTTCAGCGCTTTCGGCAGCATCACCAGCGCCAAGGTCATGATGGAACGCGACACCGGCCGCTCCAAGGGTTTCGGTTTCGTCGAAATGGGCAGCGATGCCGAAGCACAAGCTGCCATCAAGGGCATGAACGGCCAGAACATGGGCGGTCGTGACCTGGTGGTCAACGAAGCGCGTCCGATGGAAGCGCGTCCTCCCCGCACCGGCGGTTACGGCGGCGGCGGCGGTGGTGGCGGCGGATACGGTGGTGGTGGCGGCGGTGGCCGCAACAGCTACTAAGCTGAATCGATCAAAAACGGGCTTCTAGCCCGTTTTTTTATGGCGCGCAAGCGGGAAAATAGCGCCCCCGTTTTTTTGTTTGTGTTTTCCTGATCTGGTCGCATAATGTAAAGGCATGGGCATTTCGCCTTGCATGCTTGCGGTGTCGGTCAGGTTCGCGTCTAAGAGCTCTGCTGATTGCGTTTTCGGGACTCCATCGCTTTATCAATGTGTTTTTGAGGAGTCCCTGGATGGGCAATAAACTGTACGTCGGCAACTTGCCTTATTCGGTCCGCGATAGCGATCTGGAGCAATCCTTCAGCCAATTCGGCACCGTGACGAGTGCCAAGGTCATGATGGAACGCGATACCGGCCGGTCCAAGGGTTTCGGATTTGTCGAAATGGGCAGCGACGCCGAAGCGCAAGCTGCCATCAACGGCATGAACGGCCAATCGCTCGGCGGCCGTAGCTGCGTCGTCAATGAAGCACGTCCGATGGAAGCGCGTCCCCCGCGCACCGGCGGCTACGGTGGTGGCGGCGGTGGTGGTGGTTACGGCGGCGGCGGTGGTGGTGGTGGCGGCGGTTACGGCGGCGGCGGTGGTGGCCGCAGTGGTGGTGGCGGCGGGTACGGCGGCGGCGGCGGTGGTGGTGGCCGCAGCGGCGGCGGTGGTGGCGATGGCGGTTTCCGCAGCCCCTACGGTTCCGGCCCCCGCGGTGGCGGTAACGGCGGCGGCGGTGGTGGCCGCGGCGGTTACTGAACCCCAGACTGCTGGTTGAGGATTGAACAGGAAAGGCTCTTCGGAGCCTTTTTTGTTGCCTGTCTTTTTTTGCGAAACGAGTGCGGAGCGGTCGTCAAGGGCCGGTCTCGCGCGGCTTGCGGGCGCGGCCGACCAGCAAGCGGTCGAACACGGCATTCGGCAACAGCCGCATCAGCTTGGCCACGACGCCCATCTGCCACGGAATCACGCGGTAGCTAACCCCGGCCTCGATGGCCGCAAACGCCTGGTCGGCAAACACCGGCGCCTGCATCAGGAAGGGCATCGCGTAGCGGTTGCGCTGCGTGAGCGGCGTGTCGATGTAACCCGGGCATAACGTCACCACCTTGACTCCGCTGGCGCGCAACTCGCCGCGCAGGCTTTCGCAGTACGCGATCACGCCGGCCTTGCTGGCGCAATAGGCCCCATGGCCCGGCAGGCCGCGGATGCCCGACACGCTGCCGATGCCGACCAGCGCGCCACGGCCGCGCGCCACCATCGCCCGCACGAAGGGATGAAAGGTCGCGGCCATGCCGACGTTGTTGGTCGCGAAGATGCGCGCGGTCACGTCGATGTCTGCACGCTCTGCCGTGTCCACCCCGATGCTGATGCCGGCGTTGGCAATCACCACATCGGGCACGCCCTGGGATGCGATGCAGGCCTGGCCGGCCGCGATGATCTCATCGACCACCGTCACGTCGGCGCCATAGACGCCGAAGCGCTGCGGCTCCAGCTGCTGCGCCTGCGCCCATGCCTGCACGTCGGCCGTGCGCCGCGCCACCAGCGCCAGCGTGTAGCCGCCGGCATAGAAACGCAGCGCCAGTGCCTGCCCGATGCCGCTCGACGCGCCGGTGATGAAGACGAGCCGTGCCATGCCGATGCGGGCCTCAGCGCTCGGCTTTGGCGGGCCTCGCGAGGATCGTGCCGCGCACGCGCCCATCGAGCTGCACCAGGCGGTCGAGATTGTCGTAGTCCATCGAGTTGGCGGTGAACTGGTCGGCCCCGCGCAGCAGCGTCACCGGCTTGTTCGAGCGCACGCGCTCGGTGTTGCTGTACGCGTGCAGAAATTCGCTGCGCAGCTCCAGCCGCGGCAGCAGTTGCCCGGCCTTGTCGACCACCGCCTCGCGCACCACGATCGCGTTGCCGAACAGCTGGACCTCCGAGCCGTCGCTGTTGCTGAGCGCGAGGTTGGCGGTGGAGACGGTCAGGTGCCCCTGCTCGTTGACGGACCGTATCCGGGCCTGATCGATCTCCAGCGTATCGTTGTCCGGATAGTGCCGCGCCTCGATGCCCTGGATCTCGCTCTTCAGGCGGCCGGTCACATCGAAGGTCTTCACCGAAAAATCGCGCATGTAGTAGTCGGCATCGTGGCGCAGCGGCTGCGGCGCCTCGGGCTCGGTCAGCATCGGCGCGTTGCGCACCAGCCAATAGGTGCCCAGCGCCAGCAGCGCCATCAGGATGACCGGCAGGTAGATCGACAGCCGTTCCCAGCCGTTGCGGAGCAGCGCGACGAAACTCATTGCTGGTAGGCCGCCAGCAATTCTGCGTAGCGGCCACTGGCCATCACCAGCAGGTCGCAGAACTCACGCGCCGCACCCCGGCCGCCAGCGGCGGTGGTCATGTGGTGCGCCGCCGCCAGCACCTCGGCGTGTGCATTGGCCGGCGCGCAGGCGAAGGCACAGCGGCGCAGCATCGGCAGGTCGGGCCAGTCGTCGCCGATCACGGCAGCTTGTGGCCAGTCGGCCTCCAGGGTTTGCAGGATCTGCTGTGCGGCCGGTAGTTTGTCTTCGGTGCCGAAACGCGCGTGCACCACGCCCAGCGCCGACAGCCGCGTGCGCAGCGCGACCGAATCGCGGCCGGTCACCACGGCCGGCGTGATGCCCGCAGCCTGCAGCAGCTTGATGCCAAAGCCGTCGAGCGTGTGGAAGCGCTTGAGGGTCTCGGCCGCGCCGCGCGCATCGCCTTCGGGCAGCTCCGAGATGTAGAGGCCGCCATCGGTCAGCACGCCGTCGACGTCGAAGAACGCCACCCGCACGCCCTGCGCCTGCAGCAGCAGTTCGGGGGCGAAGCGCAATGCCGGGCCGGCCGCAGCGTCGCGCATCAGATCACCTTGGCCCGCATCAGGTCGCCGATGTGCACCACGCCGACCAGCACGCCGGCCGCGTCGACCGCAAGCACCGACGTGATGCGGTACTGCTCCATCGCCTCGACCGCTTCGACCGCGAGTGCGGTCGGGCCGATGGTGCGCGGCCGCCGGTGCATCACCTCGCCGGCGGTGGCCGAGCGCAGATCCGCACCTTTCTCGATCAACCGGCGCAGATCACCGTCGGTGAACACCCCCAGCACCCGCTGCTCGGCATCGACCACGGCGGCGATGCCGCCCTTCGCACTCATCTCGCGCATCATCTCGCTGAACGGGGTGTCGGGCGCCACGGTCGGCATGTCGGCGCCGACGCGCATCACGTCGCCCACATGGGTCAGCAGGCGGCGGCCGAGCGCACCGCCGGGGTGGGAGCGGGCGAAGTCTTCGGCCTTGAAACCACGTACTTCGAGCAGGGCGACGGCCAGTGCATCGCCCATCGCCAGCTGGGCCGTGCTGCTGGCCGTGGGCGCCAGGTTCAGCGGGCAGGCTTCCTTGTCGACGCCGCTGTCGAGCGTCTCGTCGGCATGGCGCGCCAACGTGGACTGCAGGCCGCCGGTGATCGCGATCAGCGGCACGCCCTGGCGCTTGAGCACCGGCAGGATCAAGTTGAGTTCTTCGCTTTCGCCGCTGTTGGAGATCGCCAGCACCAGATCGTGCGCGGTCACCATGCCCAGGTCGCCATGGCCCGCCTCGGCAGGGTGCACGAACATGGCCGGCGTACCTGTCGAGGCAAGGGTGGCGGCGATCTTGCGGCCGATGTGGCCGCTCTTGCCCATGCCCATCACGACCACGCGCCCCGGCAGCGTCAGGATGCGCTGCACCGCGCGGGCAAAGCCATCGCCGATGCGGCTCTTCAGGCCCAGCACGGCGGCGGCTTCGATGTCCAGAGTCTCACGCGCCTGACGGATCACCTGCGCCGCGTCGAAGAGCGGTGTCGGCTCGGGTCGTTGCGTCATGCCCCGGATTCTATCGACCGCCCCAAGGCCGGGATTGCCCGAGGGAAAGCCCGGGCACCTGCCTTGCTAGCATCGGGGCATGACCTCGCTGGAACTCACGCTCATCTATCTTCTGGCCGCGGTCACGGGTGTCGTCGTGTTCCGTTCGCTGAAGTTGCCGCCGATGCTGGGTTATCTGGTGGTGGGCGTGCTGATCGGCCCGAACGCGCTGGCGCTGGCGCAGAACTCCGAAGGGATCAAGCACCTGGGCGAGTTCGGCGTGGTGTTCCTGATGTTCGTCATCGGGCTGGAGTTCAACCTGCCCAAGCTGCGCGCGATGCGGCGCCATGTGTTCGGCCTCGGGCTGTGGCAGGTGGTGCTGACCATCCTGGCCGCGACCTTCTTTTCGCTGGCGATGGCCGCCGTCGCGCCGTCCCTGTGGAACATGCGCTGGCAGACCGCATTGGCCTTGTCCGGCGCGCTGGCGATGAGCAGCACGGCCATCGTCGTCAAGCTGATGGCCGAACGGCTGGAGATCGAGTCCGAGCACGGCAAGCGCGTGATGGGGGTGCTGCTGTTCCAGGATCTGGCGGTGGTGCCGCTGCTGGTGCTGATCCCGGCGCTGGGCACCTCGGCCGAGAAACTGCTGCTGGCGCTGACGATCGCGTCGGTCAAGGCAGCGGTGCTGATCACCGTGCTGCTGGTCGGCGGCCAGAAGGTGATGCGCTGGTGGCTGACCATCGTCGCGCGGCGCAAGAGCGAAGAGCTGTTCGTGCTGAATCTGCTGCTGATCACGCTCGGCCTGGCCTGGCTCACCGAGCTGGCCGGCCTGAGCCTGGCGCTGGGCGCGTTCATCGCCGGCATGCTGATCTCGGAGACCGAATACAAGCACCAGGTGGAGACCGACATCCGCCCGTTCCACGACGTGCTGCTGGGCCTGTTCTTCATCACCATCGGCATGATGCTCGACTGGCGGCTGGTGCTGGAGCGCTGGCCGCTGGTGCTGCTGCTGCTGTCGTTGCCCGTGCTGTTCAAGCTGGTGATGATCACCGCGCTGGCCAAGGGGTTCGGCGCGTCCGCTGGCGTTTCGCTGCGCACCGGCCTGTACCTGGCCCAGGCCGGCGAGTTCGGTTTCGTGCTGCTGACGCTGGCGCAGGAGAGCAGCCTGGTGCCGGCGGCGCTGCTCAACCCGATCCTGGCGAGCATGGTGCTGTCGATGCTGGCCACGCCCTTCATCGTCATGGCCAGCAATGCCATCGTGATGAAGCTCGTGAGCAGCGACTGGCTGCAGCAGTCGCTGCAGATGACGTCGATCGCCCGCAAGTCGATCAACGCCAACAAGCACGTGATCATCTGCGGCTACGGCCGCTGCGGCCAGAACCTGGCCCGCATGCTGGAGCGCGAATCGATCCCCTACATGGCGCTCGACCTCGACCCCGACCGCGTGCGCAAGGCGGCTGCCGCAGGCGACTCGGTGGTGTTCGGCGACGCGGCACGGCTGCAGGCCATGATGGCCGCCGGCCTGGCGCGGGCCAGTGCCGTCGTGGTGACCTACCTCGACGTGCCGGGCGCGTTGAAGGTGCTGGCCAACATCCGTGCGCATGCGCCGCAGGTCCCGGTGATCGTGCGCACGCAGGACGACCATGACCTCGAACGCCTGCAGCAGGCCGGCGCGACCGAAGTGGTGCCCGAGGCCATCGAGGGCTCGCTGATGCTGGCCAGCCATGCGCTGGCGCTGGTCGGCGTGCCGATGCGGCGTGTGATCCGCGTCGTGCAGGACCAGCGTGATGCGCGCTACAACCTGCTGCGCGGCTACTTCCACGGCGCCGACGACGACGGTGTCGACGAGATCCACCACGAGCGTCTGTCGACGGTGACATTGACGATCAGCGCGCGGGCCCTGGGCAAGACGCTGGGCCGGCTGGCGCTGCACGCCATCGGCGTGCGTGTGGTCACGCTGCGCCGGCAAAGCGGCGCGACCGAAGCGCCGACCGACGACACGCTGCTGCAGGATGGCGACACGCTGGTGCTGTCGGGCAAGGCCGAGTCGCTGGCACTGGCGGAAGACAAGTTCTTGAAGGGCTGAGCGAGACCGCTCGGCGCCGCTGCGCGTGCAGACGGCCCGCACCGCTACTTGAGGTCGCCGTACTGCGTATTGCTCAGCGCATCGGGCCGTTCGTCCGGGTCGATCATCTCGGTGTCTTCGTAACCCTTGGCCACCTTCGCGCGCGGGCCCGAGCGCACCACGGCACCCGGGGCTGGCGCCACCGGTGCAGGCCCCGCCGAAGACAGCGCGCGCTTGAACGCGGCCACCTCATCGGCCTGGATCGGCTCAAACCGCCCGCTCGGCCGCGCGAGCGGGGCTGTGGGCGCCGACGGGGAGGGCACGGCGCGCAACACCGGCGCGGCAGGCCGTGGCGCTGCAGCCGGAGTCCGCGCCGGGGCCATCGTGGGTGCGCGGGCCGGATCGGCCACCGGCGCCGGCCCTGCGGGTGGCGCCACACCCACACCCACACCTGCCGCGGCGGCGGCCTGGGCGCGCGCGCGCCCGGCCATCACGTGGTCGTTGGTGCGCCAGTAGACCGCCGTGATGTCCAGGTCGTACCGGGCCTTGGCGGTCTGGGCGATCTGCTCTTCGATGCGCTGCAGTTGCACCGTGTCGCCACCCAGCTCGCGGGCCAGGTCGATCATGATCAGGAAGCGCCGGCCACGCTCGTCGAGCGCAAGCACCTTGAACTTGTAGCTGGCCGACAGCACGCCGGCGTGCAGCATGGCTTCGCGCACCACGCTGTAGACCCACTCGCGGCGTTCCGTGCGCTCGACCTTCAGCACCGCGGCCGGATCGAGCCGCACCCCGTCAGCGCGGGCCTGCGTTGCCGCGGTTGCAGCCTGGGCCCGCGATGCATCGGCCGCAGACACCGCCCTGGGCAGACCCGAGGGCACAGAAGACAGACGGGGTTTGCGCGAGAACCAGCTCCACAACGACATGCTCAGGTCACCGCATCCCGTTTGCGCCGGTTGGCCAGACGCTTCGCCACCACGGCACCCGCCGCCATCGCGATCGCCAGGGCCAACTCGGGCTTGCGGTTGGACAGCTCGCCGAAGCGCATCGGCGACAGGCTCCACAGCCGCGCCGGCATGCCTGCCTGCACGGTCGCGCTGCGCGGCGTGCGCGAAAAGAAACTGCCTTCACCGATCGCCGAGCCGGCGCCGACGATGGCCAGCCGGACTTCGCCCTGCGCATCTTCGTAGTGCACGCTGAGATTGCCGCTCTCGATCAGGTACAGCGTGCGGTCGGCCGCGCCCTGCTTGAACAGCACCTGGCCCGCGGCCAGTGCCAACGGCTGCAGGAACGGCGCGAGCACCTCCCACTGTGCGGGCGTCAGCGACAGCAGCAAGGCATCGTCGACCTTGGTCTGGGCGATGGCGTTGATCAGGTCCTGGATGTCGAACCGGGCCGGAGGCGGTAGCGGTGAAGGCATGGCGGTCGTCAGGCGGAGGCCTGCTCACTCTTCAAAGGGGCAACGCAGCGGGCGAACGCTGCACGGTGTGCGGGGACCATCATTTTCCGATACAGAACTTCGAGAAGATCACGCCCAGCAGATCATCGGAACTGAACTCGCCCGTGACTTCGTTCAGCGCATTTTGCGCCAGCCGGAGTTCTTCCGCCAACAGGTCGAGCGCCTGCGACTGCAGCGCCAGATGCATGGCCGCCGCGTCCAGATGCCGCTCGACGCGTGCGAGCGCCTGCACGTGTCGGGCACGCGCCAGGTAGACGCCGTCGGGCGTCGACTGCCAGCCGGCCAGCACCAGCAGCCGTTGGCGCAGCCCGTCGAGCCCTTCGCCGGTCCTGGCCGAGAGACGGAGCGTGTCGTCGCCCTCTGCCTGCGCGGGCAGGGATGCGCCCGACGCCGCGTCCAGCTTGTTCCACACGTGCAGCACCGGCACCGTGGCCGGCAGGCGCTGCAGCAGGCTGGCGGCGATCGACGCATCGGCCTGCTGCGCGGCCACGTCGCCGGCGCGTGCCAGATCGTGCAGGAACAGCACCGCATCGGCCGCCTCGATCTCGCTCCAGGCCCGCTCGATGCCGATGCGCTCGACCGGCTCGTCGCTGTGGCGCAGGCCCGCGGTATCGACCACCAGCACCGGCACGCCTTCGATCTGGATGGTCTGCCCAATCTTGTCGCGCGTGGTGCCGGCGATCGGCGTGACGATGGCCAGCTCGGCACCGGCCAGCGCGTTGAGCAACGACGACTTGCCGGCGTTCGGCTGTCCCGCGATCACCACCTTGATGCCTTCGCGCAGCAGGGCGCCCTGGCGCGTGCGCTGCTGCACCTGCGCCAGCTGGGCCTGCAGTGCGGTGAGCTGGCCCTGGGCATCGGCCTTCTTCAAGAAGTCGATCTCCTCCTCGGGAAAGTCGAGCGTGGCCTCGACCAGCATGCGCAGGTGGATCAGGCGTTCGCGCAGCGCCGCGATCTCGCCCGAGAACTCACCCGACAGCGAGCGGCTGGCACTGCGCGCCGCGGCCTCGGTGCTGGCGTCGATCAGGTCGGCAATGGCCTCGGCCTGCGCCAGGTCGATCTTGTCGTTCAGAAACGCCCGCTGCGTGAACTCGCCAGGCTCGGCCAGCCGCAGGCCGATACCAGCCCCGGCCTCCAGGCAGCGTGCCAGCAACAACTGCAGCACCACTGGCCCGCCGTGCGCCTGCAGCTCCAGCACGTCTTCACCGGTGTAGCTGTGCGGCGCCGGGAAGTGCAGCGCCAGGCCCTGGTCGATAGCCCGGCCATCCGCGCCGCGAAACGGCAGGTAGGTGGCCTCTCGCGGCCGCAGCGTGCGGCCGCAGACCGCAGCGATGACCGGCGACACATCGCGCGCCGACACCCGCACGATGCCTACCGCGCCGCGGCCGGGCGCAGTGGCAATCGCGGCGATCGGGTCGTTGGAGCGGGCGAGCATGGCGCGCACTGTAGCGCAGCAAAACAAAAGGCCGCTTGCGCGGCCTTCTGCATCGACGCTTCAGCGCCCGCTCAGGAGAACTTTGGCAGATTGAACTGCGGCGGCACACCCATGCGGGTGTTGATGACCCACTGCTGCACGATGGACAGGATGTTGTTGGTGATCCAGTACAGCACCAGGCCCGACGGGAAGAAGAAGAACATCACCGAGAACGCCAGCGGCATGAACCACATCAGCTTGGCCTGCATCGGGTCCGGCGGGGCCGGGTTCAGCGCGGTCTGCAGCATCGTCGTGAGTGTCATGATGATCGGCAGAAGATAGAACGGATCGGGTGCCGACAGATCCTTGATCCACAACATCCACGGCGCGCCGCGCATCTCGACGCTGGACAGCAGCACCCAGTACAGCGCGATGAACACGGGGATCTGGATCATGATGGGGAAGCAGCCGCCCAGCGGGTTGATCTTCTCTTCCTTGTAGATTTTCATCATCGCCTGCTGCATTTCCTGCGGCTTGTCCTTCAGGCGCTCGCGCATCTCGGTGATGCGCGGGTTGACCGCCTTCATCTTGGCCATGCTGGCATACGCCTTGGCGTTGAGCCAGTAGAACGCCGCCTTCAGCAGCACCACCAGCGCCACGATCGACCAGCCCCAGTTCTGGATGAAGCTGTGCAGCTTGTCGAGCAACCAGTACAGCGGCTTGGCCAGGATGGTCAGCCAGCCGTAGTCCTTGACCAGCTCCAGGCCGGGCGCGAGCGACTCGAGCACCTTCTCTTCTTGCGGGCCGATGAAGATGCGCGCGTCGATGGCCTGGCTGGCGTTGGGCGCGATCGACGCCAGCGGCGTGATCATGCCGACCGCATAGAGGTTGTTGTCGACCTTGCGCAGGAACAGGTCGCGCGCGATGCCGTCGCCCAGCAGCCAGGCGCTGGCGAAATAGTGCTGCACCATGGCCACGTAGCCGTTGGTCGCGTGTTTCTCGAACGTGGCCTTGTCCTTCTCGATGTCGCTGAACTCGACCTTCTGGTACTTCTTGGCCTCGGTGTAGATGGCCGGCCCGGTGAAGGTGGAATAGAACGACGACTCGCCGGGTGGCTTGTTGCCGTCGCGCACCAGTTGCAGGTACAGCTGCGGCGCCACCGGCGCGGTGCCGGCGTTGACCACCTCGTGCTTGACGCCGATGGCATACGAGCCGCGCTGCAGCGTGTAGGTCTTGACCAGCTTCACGCCGCCGACGTCGGGCGATTCGAACCGGATCTCGAGGGCGTTGGTGCCATCCTTCAGCGCGCGATCGCCGGGCGCGACCGTCATCACCGTCTTGTGGCTTGGCAGGGCCGGGCCACCGGTGCCGGACGCGATCAGGCCGGTCTGCGCCAGGTAGACACGCTCCTTGCTGTCGTCGAGCAACACGAAGCCCTTGGTGTGGTCCGCCATGTCGATGTTCTTCAGCAGTTCGGCCTTCACCAGCGATCCGCCCTCGGTGTCGAAGGTCAGCTTGAGCACATCGGTGCTGACCTCGAAGCGCTCACGCGGTGCCGACGGTGCAGCCGCCGGGTTGGCCGATGCCGCACCGGCGCTCTGTGGAATGGCCGCATTGCCGGGCGCCGCCGCCGTGGTGCCAGCCGGAACCGGGGCCGACGAAGCTGATGCGGCCGCGGGAGACGCGGGCGCGCTCACCTTGGGCGACGGGAAAAACGTCGCCTGGTGCCCGTTGTGGACCTGCCACTTGTCCCACAGCAACACCAGGGAGAAACCAAAGATCACCCACAGGATGGTTCGGCGTATATCGTTCATGAAGACTTCTTGTGTGAAGAGGAGAAAGGCCGCCAGTCGAACAGCCTGGGAAGCTGCGTGGGCACCGGGTCGTGGCCGCCGTCGCACCAGGGGTGGCAGCGGGCAAGCCGCCGCAGTGTAAGGTAGCTGCCAGCCCCGGCACCATGGGCCTGCAGCGCATCGATGGCGTAGGTCGAACAGGTGGGCTCGAACCGGCAGGCGGAACCCAACGACGGACTCAGCAGCAGCTTGTAGCCGCGCACCAGGCCGATCAGCAGCGCGCGCATCATTCCGAAGCCGCCCCGGATGGCGCACGCGCCCTGGAGGCCGCCTGCGCCAGCAACTGTTCGAGCTCGCTGCGCACCGCCTGCTTCAACTGTGCGGAGGTGGCGCTGACGAACACGCTGCGGTCGAAGGTGCTGCGCAAGCGCACCACGTGCGCGGCCTGCGGCAGCGAAGCGGCATGCGCATCGCAGATGGTGTAGATCTGCCGCTTGATGGCGTTGCGCGTGACGGCCCGCTTGGCCCAGCGCTTGGGAATGAGTGCACCCACCCACACGTCGAGAACGCCAAAAAGGGCCGGCGCGGGCCGCGGCCCTGGAACAGCAGGATCTTCGAGCGGCACGGGTGGGGGCCGGGGTGAATCCAACCCTGAGCGGTGCAATGCGAAATGCGCCGTCCGGGAAACGGTGGCGCCGGCCATCACGGCCTGGAACTGCGCGCGCGTCTTAAGTCGCTGCACAGCGGCGCCCCACGGGATCGACGACTAGAACGGATGCGCCGCCACCTGGAGGCGTCAAGCGCCGATCAGACAGCCAGACGCTTGCGGCCCTTGGCGCGGCGTGCGTTGATGACCGCACGGCCACCACGGGTCTTCATGCGCGACAGAAAACCATGCGTGCGCGCACGACGAATCTTGGAGGGTTGGTAGGTGCGTTTCATTTGACTTCCTTGGAGATGCAATACGGCGAGACCACTCGCCTTTGATCCGGTTTAACCTGGTTGACCGGGTTTTGCTTGCCCGGCCGGCTGAGCCGACCACCGCCTGGGTGACGCCAGCCAGAGCCAGCGCAACATCCGCGGTGCGACATCAACAAGGCGCCCACAAGCGCCACCGATCAGGGAAACCCATGATTATCACAAAAAAAAGCGCGGGCGGCAATCGTATCCCTTGAAAAGCCGCCAGACCGGCGCCCCGGAACCGCCGCGCAAGACGAGCGCCAAGCCCCCCCTCTACCACAGGCTTTCAGCTTGTGGACAATTGTTTGACAAACTAGAATGCGGAGTGCTCCGTCAAATAATTATCCACAGAGGGTCAACCCCAGAATGATCGAGGGAAACCACGCCAGCGGAGGAGCTGGCGACAGCCTATGGCAAGCCTGCGTCGACCAGCTTGCCCAAGAGTTGCCGGAGCAGCAATTCAACACCTGGATCAAGCCCCTCGTGGCGCAGATCGACCATGATTTTTCCAAGGTCACGGTGTTCGTCGGCAACCGCTTCAAGCTCGACTGGATCCGCGCCCAGTATGCCGGCCGCATCACGATGATGCTGGAGAAGCTCTATGGGCAGACCATCCACCTGGAGTTAGCTCTCACTCCGCGGGAAATCAATACCAAGCCTGCTTCGGTGCCGATGGTCAGCGAGATCAGCAGCAGCAGCGCAGAGCCGCCGGATCTGGCCGACGACCCGACCGCGCCGGTGTTCAAGAACCGCATCAACACGGCGCTCACGTTTGCCAATCTGGTCGAGGGCACGGCCAACCGCATGGCACGCGCCGCGGCCATGCACGTGGCCGGCACACCGGGGCAGCTGTACAACCCGCTTTTCATCTATGGCGGGGTCGGTCTTGGCAAGACCCATCTGATGCATGCCGTGGGCAATCGGCTGCTGGCCGAACGGCCCAACGCCAAAGTTCTCTACATCCATGCGGAGCAGTTCGTCTCGGATGTGGTTAAGGCCTACCAGCGCAAGACCTTCGACGAGTTCAAGGAGCGCTACCACTCGCTCGATCTGCTGCTGATCGACGATGTGCAGTTCTTTGCCAACAAGGACCGCACGCAGGAGGAATTCTTCAACGCCTTCGAGGCCCTGCTGGCCAAGAAGTCGCACATCGTGATGACCAGCGACACCTATCCCAAGGGCCTGCCGGACATCCACGAGCGGCTGGTGTCACGCTTCGATTCGGGCCTGACGGTCGCGATCGAGCCGCCCGAGCTCGAGATGCGCGTGGCCATCCTGATCAACAAGTCGCTGTCCGAGGGCACCGAGATGCCCGAAGAAGTGGCGTTCTTCGTCGCGAAGAACGTGCGCTCCAACGTGCGCGAACTCGAAGGCGCGTTGCGCAAGATCCTCGCGTACTCGCGTTTCAACCAGAAAGAGATCTCGATCCAGCTCGCCCGCGAGGCATTGCGCGACCTGCTGTCGATCCAGAACCGGCAGATCTCGGTCGAGAACATCCAGAAGACGGTGGCCGATTACTACAAGATCAAGGTTGCCGACATGTACTCGAAGAAGCGGCCGGCGTCGATCGCCCGGCCGCGTCAGATCGCGATGTACCTGGCCAAGGAACTGACGCAGAAAAGCCTGCCCGAGATCGGCGAGCTGTTCGGTGGACGCGACCACACGACCGTGCTGCACGCAGTGCGAAAGATCGGCGGCGAGCGCCAGCAGCTGACCGAACTCAATCAGCAGCTGCACGTGCTGGAGCAGACGCTCAAAGGCTGAGGCCCGAGGGCCTCGCTACGGCGCAAAGAGTGCCCCGCGCAGCCCGAGAAAACCCTCTGAAACAGGCGAAAATAGCAAGATTTGCACACCCGGCTCCCCAAGAAATTCACCAAGAGGTCGACATGATTGTCCTGAAGGCACCCCAGAGCAAAGTACTTGCGGTTCTGCAATCGGTCTCGGGCATCGTCGAGCGGCGCCATACGCTGCCGATCCTGGCCAACGTGATGTTGCGCAAGACCGGCGGCTCCGTGCAGCTGACGACGAGTGATCTGGAGATCCAGATCCGCACCACGGCCGAACTCGACGGCGACGGCGGCAACTTCACCGCCACCGTCGGTGCCCGCAAGCTGATCGACATCCTGCGCACGATGCCGGCCGACCAGACGGTGACCCTCGAATCGGCCCAGAACAAGCTGGTGCTCAAGGGTGGCAAGAGCCGCTTCACGCTGCAGACCCTGCCGGCCGAAGACTTCCCGCTGGTGCAGGAGGCCGCCGTCTTCGGCCCGGCCTTCAGCGTGCCGCAGAAGACGCTGAAGGACCTGCTGAGCCAGGTGTCGTTCGCGATGGCCGTGCACGACATCCGCTACTACCTGAACGGCATCCTGTTCGTCGCCGAAGGCAAGCAGCTGAGCCTGGTGTCGACCGACGGCCACCGGCTGGCGTTCGCCTCGGCCACGCTCGACGTCGACGTGCCCAAACAAGAGGTGATCCTGCCGCGCAAGACCGTGCTGGAGCTGCAACGCCTGCTGAGCGATGCCGAGGGCGCGATCGAGATGCAGTTCGCCAACAACCAGGCCAAGTTCAGCTTCGGCGGCATGGAGTTCGTCACCAAGCTGGTCGAGGGCAAGTTCCCCGACTACAACCGCGTGATCCCCAAGAACCACAAGAACAGCATCACGCTGGGCCGCCAGGCGCTGCTGTCGAGCCTGCAGCGCACCGCCATTCTCACCAGCGAGAAGTTCAAGGGCGTGCGCCTCAACATCGACCCGGGCACGCTGCGCGTGGCGTCCAACAACGCCGAGCAGGAAGAGGCCAGCGACGAGCTCGATGTCGACTACGGTGGCGACAGCATCGAGATCGGCTTCAACGTCACCTACCTGATCGACGCATTGACCAACATGCAGCAGGAGATGGTGAAGATCGAGTTGTCCGACGGCAACAGCTCGGCGCTGCTGACCATCCCGGACAACAGCACGTTCAAGTACGTCGTGATGCCGATGCGCATCTGACCCTGCGGGTCCGCGCCGCAAGCGCCCGCACCGACCCGCGCCCCGACGCGGGTTTCGTTCTTAAAGAGTTTCTAGAAAAGTACGCCATGACCGAAGACAGCAAGCCCGTTCAGCCGATTTCCAGCGGTGCAGCCGATGCGCAGACGGGCGAGGGCAGCGTGACCAACCTGTCGTACCAGCCGCCGATCGATGCGCACCAGGCCGGCGCGAGCGAAGGTTATGGCGAGGGCGCGATCCAGATCCTCGAAGGGCTGGAGGCCGTGCGCAAGCGCCCCGGCATGTACATCGGCGACACGTCCGACGGCACCGGCCTGCACCACCTGGTGTTCGAGGTGGTCGACAACTCGATCGACGAAGCGCTGGCCGGCCACTGCGACGAGATCCTGGTGACCATCCACACCGACAACTCGATCAGCGTCGTCGACAACGGCCGCGGCATCCCCACCGGCGTGAAGATGGACGACAAGCACGAGCCCAAGCGCAGCGCGTCCGAGATCGCGCTGACCGAGCTGCACGCCGGCGGCAAGTTCAACCAGAACAGCTACAAGGTTTCGGGTGGCCTGCACGGCGTGGGTGTCTCGTGCGTGAACGCGCTGAGCAAGTGGCTGCGGCTCACCGTGCGGCGCGAGGGCAAGGTGCACCAGCTCGAGTTCGCGCGCGGCTTCGTGCAGAACCGCCTCGTCGAGAAGGTGAACGGTTTCGAAGTCTCGCCGATGCACATCACCGGTGAGACCGAGAAGCGCGGCACCGAGGTGCACTTCCTGCCCGACACCGACATCTTCGTGCAGAACAACGACTTCCACTACGAGATCCTGAGCAAGCGCCTGCGCGAGCTGAGCTTCCTGAACAACGGCGTCAACATCCAGCTGAAGGACGAGCGCTCGGGCAAGTCGGACGACTTCTCCGGCACCGGTGGCGTCAAGGGCTTCGTCGACTTCATCAACAAGGGCAAGACGGTCCTGCATCCCAACGTGTTCTACGCCGCGGGCGAGAAGCCGGCCGAGACCTACGGCGGCATCGCCGGCACGCACATCGGCGTCGAGGTCGCGATGCAGTGGAACAGCGGCTACAACGAGCAGGTGCTCTGCTTCACCAACAACATCCCGCAGCGCGACGGCGGCACCCACCTCACCGGCCTGCGCGCCGCGATGACGCGCGTCATCAACAAGTACATCGAAGAGAACGAGTTCGCCAAGAAGGCCAAGGTCGAGGTGACCGGCGACGACATGCGCGAAGGCCTGTGCTGCGTGCTGAGCGTGAAGGTGCCCGAGCCCAAGTTCTCAAGCCAGACCAAGGACAAGCTGGTGTCCAGCGAAGTGCGCGCGCCGGTCGAAGACATCGTCGGCCGCCTGCTGGCCGACTATCTGCAGGAACGCCCCAACGACGCCAAGATCATCTGCGGCAAGATCGTCGAGGCCGCCCGCGCCCGCGAGGCGGCACGCAAGGCCCGCGAGATGACCCGCCGCAAGGGCGTGCTCGATGGCATGGGCCTGCCCGGCAAGCTGGCCGACTGCCAGGAGAAAGACCCGGCGATGTGCGAGATCTACATCGTCGAGGGCGACTCCGCCGGCGGCTCCGCCAAGCAAGGGCGCGACCGCAAGTTCCAGGCGATCCTGCCGCTGCGCGGCAAGATCCTGAACGTGGAGAAAGCGCGCTACGAGAAGCTGCTGACCAGCAACGAAATCCTGACGCTGATCACCGCCCTGGGCACTGGCATCGGCAAGGCCGGCGGCAGCACCGGCAACGACGATTTCGACGTGGCCAAGTTGCGCTACCACCGCATCATCATCATGACCGACGCCGACGTCGACGGCGCCCACATCCGCACGCTGCTGCTGACCTTCTTCTACCGCCAGATGCCCGAGCTCGTGGAGCGCGGCCACATCTACATCGCGCAGCCGCCGCTGTACAAGGTGAAGGCCGGCAAGGAAGAGCTGTATCTGCAGGGCCAGACCGATCTCGACAGCTTCCTGCTGCGCATCGCGCTGGTCAACGCCTCGGTCCATACCGGCGGCGAAGCCGGCACCACGCTCAGCGGCGACACCCTGGCCGAACTCGCGCGCAAGCACCAGGTGGCCGAAGCCGTGATCGCGCGGCTGCGCAACTTCATGGATGCCGAAGCCCTGCGCTCGATCGCGGATGGCGTGTCGCTCAACCTCGACACCGTGGCCGACGCCGAAGCCTCGGCCGTCGCGCTGCAGGCCAGCCTGCGCGCCTTGGGCAGCGGGGCCGAAGTGGCCGGCGAGTTCGACGCCCGCACCGACAAGCCCGTGCTGCGCATCAGCCGCCGCCACCATGGCAACACCAAGAGCAGCGTGCTCACGCAGGACTTCGTGCACGGCGCCGACTACGCCGCGCTGGCCGAAGCCGCCAACACCTTCCGCGGCCTGCTGAGCGAAGGCGCCAAGGTCATGCGCGGCGAAGGCGAGCGCCAGAAGGAAGAAAAGGTCAACGACTTCCGCCAGGCCATGCGCTGGCTCATCGGCCAGGCCGAACACGCCACCAGCCGCCAGCGCTACAAGGGGCTGGGCGAAATGAACCCCGAGCAGCTGTGGGAAACCACGATGGACCCCGCCGTGCGCCGCCTGCTGAAAGTGCAGATCGACGACGCGATCGAAGCCGACCGCGTGTTCACGATGCTGATGGGCGATGAGGTGGAGCCGCGGCGCGAGTTCATCGAGACGAATGCGTTGAGGGCGGGGAATATCGACGTTTGAGCCTGTTGTCCTCTGGTTCAGATTTCGACGGCATTCAACTCCTTGACTAGGTCGTAGGTCGAGTTCTTGAACAGCTTCACATATTTCTCCAACGTCATGATGCCCCATCGACGACGGGCGCATGGTCCCGAAGAAACGCCATGTACCCGCGCCATTGCGCTGTGGATGCGAACGGACTCGCGGCGATCAGTTCGCCGACCCGAAGCAGATGCTGCGTTAGCTGAGGCGCGGTTGCACCCAGATCGATCTTCCCATGCGCAGCCGCGCCCGCAACGGCTCGCAGCGCATCGGAGATGCCCATGGCAAGACCTTGCGAAGCAAGTGCGTCACGCGCGACGCGCGCGTCGCCGATAGGTTGTATCCCTCCTCCGGAAGCTTCGCACCACTGCAGCGAAGCCGCACCTGCGGGACCGGGTGCCAATCGCTCCAGATCGATGCCCGCAACGATCCAGGGCGCGAAACTTCGGATGTTCTCCAAAACTTTGTAGGAGTCGCCGCGCAACAGGCTTCCGTGGCCAACTACCCCGAGCGTGGAGTGTTCAGCATTGCCGAGTCGGTAGGCATAGCCTTGCGGCCCGGCAGCAACGGAAAATCCATCCAAGTCCCGTCTGGCCTTCGAGACCTGCGTGAAGGTCCGGCAAACCAGCGGGATCTCCGGACGCACGATCTGTCGGGCTGACAGTGCCGCGCGCCCGGACGAATCCAAAATCAGCGAGCCAGTATCAGCGGCGTTGGCGATATCGACCGACACGGAACTTCCAACCGCCCGGATGCGAACACCAGACCGTGTTGCAAGGCCCAGAAGCGCCAATTCGAGCGCTGGTCGCGAGACATGTGCCGAGGGCGGAGCCTCGGTGGCAATCACCTCCAAGGAGTGCCACTGCGTCAGCCGGCGTCTGTGCACCCGGTCAACGCCGAGCAGGCGAGGATGCACGCCGAATTCGACGAGCAGCGCGATCATCTGCGCGGGGATCGCCTCGAGCCGACTGATGTCCTGAGCTACGGGCAAGCGATCGGTGAGAATCTCGACCGGCAAGTCGAGCTGCCTGGCACGCAGCGCAGCCAACAGACCTATTGGCCCCGCCCCTAGCACGACGAGCGGAGGTCGTACGCCATACACTTTGGACATCGCCGCGGGTCGACGGACTAGAGAGTGGGGGGCGGCTCGATCGGCGCGAACTCCGCGCCTGCGGGCGTTTCGAACGAGACCAAGAACCCTTGCGCGGCGACCGCCTCGGCGAGTGCATTGATGCCTCCCGGCAGCACCATGCTCATGCGCGCGGAGTTGATCTCCGCCGCGCCGGGGAATCTTCCCTTTCGGTAGCCTTCCCTCAAGTTGACGAGCATGGCGGCGTAAGCTTCCTGCAGCACGTCGTTCGCGGCATTTCCAGCAGGAGGCCGAGACAGTGAGGCAGAACGAAGGTATTCGGATTCGTCATGATTGGAGAGCCACTCTTTCATGTCTCGGAATGTCTGGAAGTGGTCTTCACCCTCGGCGATGATGGATCGCACGGCCTCCCGCCACTCGTCGGACGCGGCCTGCGCCACGTCCGCGGGTGGCGTGACCAGCGTCGCAAGAATGCGCGTGTACAAGCCGTCGACGCCGGCCGACGGCGCTTCCACATCGATGAAGCTGTCGATAGCCTCGCGCGTGGCGGGCCGCATTTGAACGTCGCGCAGTTGCCCCGGCAGGCCCGGAACCCGGGATGCCACCTGCAATGCGGGCTGGAATGTTCCGGCCGGAGAGACTCCTCGGATGATGTCGTTCACCGCCCTTGCGTGGCGCATCTCGCCGATTGCGATTCGCATCAACTCTGCGTGGCATGCCCGGATGTCGTTGCGCAGATCGGCGTCGCCCGCGACGCTAGGGTCGTCCGGAGATTTCAGCGAATAAGCCGCGCAGAGATATTCATGAGCTACGGCGAGCTCGACCCCGGCCGCGTAGCGCAGATGTGCGAGAAGCACCTGCAGGCCGGGCAGCGGTGCCGGCTGTTGCGAGGTGCCCGGCGTGTAGGGCGCGACGATCTCGCGCCGCCCGACCACGAAGTGCAGTTCTTGCCACCGGTTGTTGATCTCGTAGTGCCGCAGCTCGGTCGGATACGCACTCGCCGCCGTAGCCGGCGGCGGCGCGATGGCACCGATCGTGCGGTCTCTGCGCTCCCAAGGCACGTCGCGCCCCCAGGTTTGATCGGTTGCGCCCGCGCTGGGCAGGACGGGTCGTGCGATGTCCGGGTGGTTAGAAGCCCAGTAGAAGCAGCCGCAGTCGCGAAAGTCATGGGTCCATGGACTGCAAAGCGACTGAGTCAGCTCCCCTGGCAGAAAAGCGGCCGAGAGCGCTCCGTTGTCGTCCAGGTAGCGGGCACGAGGCGCCGTGAGCGTGGATTGCCCGGTCGAGCCTTCGCGGCGGAAGATCAAAGTCACGCTGGTCCCTTCGGTAAGCAACCGGACCGCTGTCCAAGCGTCCGCAGGGCGCCGCGCTGCGCCTGTGCTGGTGTCGATCAGATCGCCGGCGACCGCTGCTTCCCCGTTCATCGACGGCTGCTGGAGCGTCAATTCCAGCGGACCTAACAACCCGAAGGTCCCCGAAAGTCTTGCAACGAGAACGAGGCGGTCGGAGGAAACATCGCCGTCGAGGGCTTGGTAGACAGCAGCATCAGCGGCGGAGATCCTGCCGGCCGCTCGCGCCCCGTCTACTTCGTCCAGGTCGACGCTGGCCACGACAAGATAGTTGCCTATCGACTCGACTTCCATGAACGGGAAGAACCGGCGCTCCAAATTGCGCAAGTCGCATTCCAGGCCGGGGAAGCAGTTGCCGACCCCGGACTCCAGACGCGTGGCGACGGGATTTCCGGCCACCACGTCGGTGGTTCGGGATCCATCTCCGAACCGGCGAATCGCGGCAACGTTTCGGGCGACGATTTTGGCTGAGTACGAACCGCTCATGAAGGCCTCCCCAAGGTGAAGAATGCGGGCTGGTCTGCAAGAAGCTCGCAGTAAGCCGCCAGGCAGAACTCCAGCCAGCCGCGAATGAAGTCGCAGCCGGCAGTCGTCCTGGTGCGCGCTTCCTGGTGGCAACTGCCGGAGCACAGGTAGCGGGCCCAGCAGGTGTTGCAAGGCGCTTGAGCGTGGACATGCCTCTGGATCAGGAATTCCCGGCGGCGTTTCTGGTCCAGGCCGTTCGAGTCACCCAGCGCGAAGCTCTCCTCCCCGATTGCCCGGTGACAGGCATACCAGCGGCCATCAGAGGCCACCGAGAAGTATCCGCCTCCTGCGCCACATGGGTAGGGAGAACTCGCACCGGCATGGATCTGCTTGAGCGCCACAGCAAGGTTGGTGAGACGAATCGACGCACCTTTGCGGGCGCGCTCGATTTCATGGCGGGAGACAGCGATAAGCTCTGCTAGATAAGACGGCCAGTCGGATTCACCAACGTTGGAGTCGTCGGCCGCCGTGCGCAGGGGCGCGACACCGGCCTCTCGAAACCCAAGTTCCCAGACGGCATCGAGCCGGTTGGAAAGGTCGAATCTGCCACCACTGATCGTCATGCGCGCAGCAACCTGGGCCAGACCCGGTGCGGCGAGCAGTGGCGCGATGCGTTCGGCCAGGCGGTTGAAGCTGCCCCGACCTCGTTTGTCGGGGCGCTGCGCATCCTGGACCTCCGCACCGCCATCAATACTGACGGTCACCGCGAATCGATGGACCTGAAGCAGGTCTATGTCTGCGGGAGTAAGTGTCGTGCCGTTGGTTGTGATGGAAAACCGCGCATCGAAGCCTTGCTCCCCGCCGGCGCGCGACGCATAGGCGACCACCGAGTGCACCAGCGCGCGGTTCAGAAGCGGCTCGCCTCCAAGGAAGCCAATGGTGACAGGAGCGGCCCGATCGGCATCCCGGAACAACCGATCGATTGCCGCGATTGCGGTCGCGAGCGTCATGCGGTCGACCTGCTTGCCGCCGAAGCCACCGCGGTCCGCGTAGCAGTAGCTGCAAGCCAGGTTGCAGTTGGAACTGACGTTGAGCGAAAGACTTTGCGGCGGCGGTTTGACCACCAGGTCCAGCGCGGCTTCGCCTGGTCGCGTTTCACCCAACATGCCCGCGAGGCGGTGCAACTCCGGTGGGTTGGAATCGAGTTCAATGGCGACTTCCCGCGGCAGATCGAACAAGCGCGAGTGCTGCAGCACGAGCAGATGTTCGCCCTGATCAGAGCTGAACCGCTTGTAGAGCGGCGCGGATGCCGGAGCGTCGAGGCGTTGAATGACTTGCATCACCGCAACTCCACCGCGTCAATCCGGGACAGCACGGCCGATCGGCGGCTCGCAGCGGAGGGCGAAAGCGTTCGGGCCTTCGAGGGCGCCACGGCCATGACGGCGCCTGCCGGCGCCGCGACAGCTTGCTGCCGGACCTCATCGACCCAGCGCATCAGCAGCTCGTACTGCCATGCCGACAGGGTGAGGGGCATTGCATTCGACTGCCGCATGAATGGCGGCATGCGCATCGAACTGAAGGCAGCGCTTTCGAATGCTTCGGCCTCGAAGGGAGCCCGCACGATTTCGCGCACCCTATTGCGTCCGGCAAGCGCATCAGTCGCCACCAGTGCAACCAGGTTCTGGATGTCCGAAAGCGCGCGATGCCGCATCCGCGCGTGCTGGCTGAGTGGCAAGGGGTCATTGACCGTCGGGGCCTGCAGCTGAAATACCTGTGAGCGAAGCGCATCGCGGCCGCCCATTGCGCGCGCGGGATCGGGTCGCTCGCCCTGGTCGCGGTCGATGCCTTCAAGCTTCGCCGACGGCAAAGCCGCCGCCCGCTGGCTTCGGTAATGGTCGACGTTGAAGAGCGAGACCGTCTCATAGATGCGCTCGAACAAATCCTCGACCCATGCGCCCAGTGCTGCGCCGGTCAGATCCGCGTTGCGCTTGGCGGCCGTTGCCTCTCGGTCGTTCAATTCATCGGCGATGGAAAGGAACGGCCGGTGATTCGGCGCAAAGTCCGGTGGCGCTACGAATGCGACCGCACGCGCCGTGAGCGAACCCCCTGCGGCTAGGTTCAGGGAAACATCGAAGTGCACCTCGCATGTATCGTCCACAACTCCGAGCGAAGGTCCCCTGGGTGCGCTCTGGTCGACGGCGTCGTAAGTATCTCCGGGCTCGACGAGGTTTCCTGTCTCCGCACCGCGCCAACCCGCTTGCGGATCGAGGTACGCATTAGCGGGCAGCACCGCAGGCTCGAGACGGCCTAGCGCGGGTTGTGCGCTCGCGGCTTCCGGAGGACCATAGAACAAGCCGCGAGCCGGCGTGTATCGGAACCGGATGGTATCCACGCGCACCACCCTGGACCACGGCTGCCCCGCCGGTTGCGCCGTACTGCGCAACATCTGCACGGTGCCAAGCGGAATCGGACGGCCAGGCGGGATCATGGGAACAGGGGTGCCGGGGGGGCTTGTTCCCTCGATCGTTCGTACCGTGGAGTCATTCCCCGCTATTAAGAGAGACTGCCAGTTGCCGAAGGCATGGGACTCGTCGCCCGAGCGGCGGGCCGCCTTGCGGTTGCGCGCGGTGACTCTCAGACGCAGCGAACTGATCGACAGCCCGTCAGAGGCCAGCAATTCGTTGGTCAGTGGAGCTTCGGTCCATGTACCGGCGTCGCTGCCAGACTCGCCTACGCGAGCCCATACTTCGAAGAACGGTGCCACAGGACGAATGAGATCTCCGTCCCGAAAGGCGACCGCTTGGGGAAGAAACGGTGCCACTGACCCGTCGGGCTGTACTGCCAACGTCCAACTCGGCGCTATATCTGTCTCGCTGTCGAAACGTAGATTCTGGGTGTCGACCCAATCGTAAGCATGCATCGGTGTCGTGCTGCCGCCCAGACGTGCAACGGCGAACGCCGGCGTGACGAACAAGGCCCTGATGGAATCTGCCATTTCACCTCCCTAAAAGAGAAAAGTCCAACCTCACTTTGCGTCAACGAACATCCCTCTGCACAAACACCTAATCTAGGAACGCCGAAGCTCCCGGGCACCGTGCATTCCTGAGCGCCGGGATCACGAAATAGCCACCGGCAACGACGCTCGTCAACCCGAACTCGGGAAATGCCGGCGTGCGCCCCACCGGCCCTCCGAAGTTCATATCGCCCATCCAGTTGGCAAGCCCCAGGATGCAAGAGATCGAATCGAATCCGGCCCGGAAACTCACGAAGTTCAACCAACCCTAACGCCGCCGTCGGCTGGTGAGGCCACGAATTCTTAGCCTTGCCGGAAGATACGGCGCGCCGTGTACTTCAAGAACCATGGCGGCAGAAACATAAGCGCTTTCCTTTGGTACAAGGCGCGACCCGACGCAATCGGCTCAGTCGCTAAAAATTAGGCTGAATTGGCTAGAGTCAGAGCTCGCTCAGGGTTCCGCTTGGCTTGGGAACACCGTCGACGCTGATCTGGCCACCAGCAATAGTCACGATCTTCGGACTGCCATCGGGACGTCGTGTGAACGTGCGAAAAGTGAAAGACACCTGCTCCGCCACGTCGGTGGTAATGTCGCAGAGCAGCCGAGCCGCGACTGCTTCCCCAAGAACGAGACTGCGGGCGTTGTCGGTCCGCCAATGAACGCCACCCATCGTCCGCCCCATGGCTACGTTTTGGGCGAGCTTGTTGAGCTCTCCCTCGATCGTCAATTGGCCCGACTCGAACTTCCCAAGATCGATGCGATCCCACATCTGATCTTGTTGGCGGGTTCCGGTGATGTAGGCCTTCATGGGCGGCTTCAAGCCGAAAGGCATATCGCTTTCACCTAGAGTTGAAAGCGGCAGCGGCTTACCACTCGAATCGAGCGTCGCAAAGTATGCCTTGAGGATCGTGACGCACGCTCCCGCCACTGTGGCGTGACCTGCGCCATAAGCAGGATGTGTAGGGCTGCCTGGTGTGAAAGCAAGCGGAAGCAAGTAACCGCCATGCTTTTTGTTGATCAGCTTGGCCGCCTCGGTCTCATAGAACCATGCTGGCACCCCGTAGGCACGGGTGCTCAAAGTGCCATCTTTCATCGTCGCTCCGACCTTCTGAACATGGGCGAGGCCGCCATAGGCCTCGGGTCGGAGGCGAAGATGCGTCTGCCACTTCTGGAACCAGACGATCTTCAGCGCGCGCGTTGCAACCTCGGACACGAGGGCCAGGAGGTGCGGACCGCCGAGAACCCCAAACCCTGAATCCCGCAGATTGCCATTGCTGTAGGGATTTCCGGGCGTCCACTTTGCACCGCCCGAAAGCAGCAGCAAAGCTGCGTTGAAATACGCTTGGTGAAGCGCGTCCTTGTTGACGAAGCGTGCAAGGTCACGCATCGTGCTGATATAGCGCGCTTGTGGCTCAAAGTAGTTGGCACTGTCTTCGTTGGCTGACGGATAGGCTTGGTTGTGTACATCACGCCCCGTGTTCTGAGCAACTAGCCACTCACCGAAGTTAGTCAGGAAGTCTGTCCCCGCCTTGTAGGGGCGCTGGCGAGCATCAATCGTTTGTGTGCCATAGACAGCTGGCCGGACAAAGAACTGGCTTAACATGGGGCCGATCTCTTCACCCGGGAGACCCATTCGGAACAGATTCTGTACGGTGAACACGTTCGAGGCACTCTTGCCATCCGGAGCGCCTGGCACGTCTCTGCCCACCCATAGACGGTTGCTGAGTTGGCTGCCGCTGGCATCAAGGACGCGATTAAACGCACCATTGATGTCTTGGGTCGCCTTGTCAACACCCCCATCTGATGCGAAAGTATTGAAGGGCAAGTCGCGCAAAAGAGCCATCCAGTAGAGTTCGGTCATCTCGGCGGCGGTTGCATCCGAGAGGACGTTAGGCGCCGCAGGCATGCTATAGGCGAGGGGCGGATCCGTCAGGCGGTCTTTGGCGAGGCCTGCGCGTGGATTGGTGAGCTGCGCTGAGTTTGCGGGCGCTGCGGGAGGGATACCACTAAAGTCACCGCTAACTTGAGCACCCTTCAGTGCCGTGAAGGCAACTGAATCGACCTCGCCATACTCGTTGTGCGGCAAACTCTTGTGGAAGCTCCCCAGTCCCATCACGGTGCCCGAGCCATCAGTCAACTGAAAATCGGTATCGGTATCGCCATTCGGCGTTCGAGGTGCAGTAATTGCGACAACCGGGTTCTGACTCATGACAGGCCTCCCATTAAGATTAGCTATCCTGCAACCAAGGGCGACTGGAGTCATCACCACTTTGGTGGATTGGTCAGCCCGAAGGCATCACGACCAACAACATTTTGAACAGATGACTAACTATCTGGGTCGAATTCGGCTTACGCAGTGGAGATAGCTGTGGTGGTCAACATTCCCAAGGTTGCCACGCCAGTTGAAGAGGACATACGCATCGCGGCCGCGCCGCACCGAAGACTTGCACGACGCGCGCGCCGTATCGCACCCGGCACGAATATCCATCTCTTGGGGCCGGAAAGTCGTTTCAGCATGAATGTTGCATGAAACGGGCCGATCTGCTAGCGCCGACCGCGCTCGCGACCGGCTGGTCTTTCACCCAACCTTTTCGCGGAACGGCGGATCTTTGCGCCTCCAACCGGCGGAACATAGAAAACGCAATCCTGCTAAAGCGTTGTCAGACCTTGGCCCCGTCGGCAGAACTTTGCCGACGCCCACACCGTAAGCGGCCAGGCATCCCATCTTGATTCGTCACTAGAGTCACAGGAGTCTCGTGTCCACCTCAACTCTTGGTGGACACGTGAACACTACTGCCGAACAAGCCGTCGACGAACGTCGGCGCCGGCGCTTGCATAGCGACGAATTCAAGGCCAACGCGGTGGCGTCGTGCCTGCCGGGCATGTCGATGGCGGCGGTGGCGATGGCCAACGGCATCAACGCGAATCTGCTGCGGCGCTGGGTGCATGAAGCGGAGGCGTGCCGTGATGGCAAGAAGCCCCCGGCGCTGCCGGTGCCCGAGCCGGTGGCGCGAACTGTGACAGCAGGCTTCGTGCCGGTGGAACTGCCCGCGCAGAGCGGGGCACCGGACATCCGCATCGAACTGCGTCGCGGTGCGACCTCGATCACCGTGAGCTGGCCGACGCCGGCGGCGGCTGGGTGCGCGGCCTGGATGCGAGAGCTGCTGCGATGATCCGCATCGACGCGATGTGGATGGCAGTGGCCCCTGTGGACATGCGTGCGGGGTCTGACCGCTTGATCGCCCGCGTGGTGCAGGTGTTCGGTGCAGCCCAGGCGCACCACGGCTACCTCTTCGCCAACGCACGCGGCACGCGAATGAAGCTGCTGGTGCACGACGGCTTTGGCGTGTGGTGTGCCACACGTCGTTTGAACCAGGGCCGCTTCGTATGGCCCGACGGCGGCGCGCCACTGCAACCGCCCACATTGACGCAGGCGCAGTTCAACGCTCTCGTCATAGGCCTGCCATGGCAGCGGCTGGAGCACCTGCAGGTCATCACGCGCGTGTGACCCTGTGCCCGATGCGCGGCCTGGGAAGGCTGTGCGTCGAGCAATCCGAACATCCCCCGATGACCGCAGCCATGCCGCTGCCCACAATAGCGGCATGCTCGACGTGCACACGCTCAAGGCCGAAGACCTCAAGGGTCTGAGCAAGAGTGCCGTCACAGAGCTGGCTGCAACGCTGCTTGCGCAGCTGACCGCGCAGGGCACACAACTATCTGCCCAGCAAACAGCGCTGCAGGCCAAGGACGAGCACATCGCGCGGCGGGATCGCGAGACCAAGTTCAAGGACACCAAGATCGAGCGCATCACCTTTGAGCTGGCGCGCCTGAAGGCCTGGAAGTTTGGGGCCAGGACCGAGGCGATGAACGCCGAACAGCGCCAGATGTTCGAGGAGACCGCGGCCGAAGACGAAGCCAGCCTGCAAGCCCAGCTGCAGGCCTTGCAAGGTGATGGCACGCCCAGCACATCGCCAGCGGCAGCCACCCCGCGCAAGCCGCGTCGCCAGCCCTTGCCCGAGCACTTGCGCCGCGTGGAGCATCGCCATGAACCCGAGAACACCACCTGTCCATCCCCGAGCTGCGGTAAGGCGATGGTGCGCATCGGCGAAGACGTGAGCGAGCGGCTCGATATCGTGCCGGCCGAGTTCTTCGTGCACCGCCATGTGCGCGGCAAATGGGCTTGCAAGTGCTGTGAGGTGCTGGTGCAGGAGCCCGCAGAGCCGCAGATCATTGACAAGGGAGTGCCAACGCCAGGTCTGCTGGCGCACACGCTGGTCAGCCGCTTCGTGGACCACCTGCCGTACTACCGGCAAGAGCAGATCAACGCACGTTCGGGCGTGCACACGCCGCGCTCCACGCTGGCGGCCTGGTCGGGCGCTGCCGGCGCCAGCCTGCAGCCGCTGTACGACGCGCACCGTGCTTTCGTGCTGGGGGCGCAGGTGCTGCACGCCGATGAGACGCCTGTGAAGATGCTCGACCCCAGCGCGGGCAAGACCACCAAGGCCTATGTGTGGGCGTATGCCAGAGGGCAGCACGATGCCATCCCTGGCGTGATCTACGACTTCTGCGTGGGCCGTGGCGCCAGGTACCCGATGGCCTTCCTCCACGGGTGGACGGGCACCATCACCTGTGACGACTACAAGGGCTATGACGCGGTGTTCCGGGGAGCAGGGCGCACAGAGGCCGGCTGCCTAGCCCACGCACGCCGCAAGTTCGACGAACTGGCTAAGGCGCATGCCAGTCCTGTAGCCACCCAGGCCATCGAGCGCATCGCCTGGCTGTATCGCATCGAGCAGCAGGCGCGCGACATGACAGCGCCCGATCGGCTGGCGTTCAGGCAAATGCGCGCCGGCCCGCTGTGGGAAGAACTGAACGTGTGGCTGCGGCGGGAGAGGACGCGTGTGGCCGACGGCGGCAGCATTGCGGCGGCGCTCGACTACAGCCTGAGGCGCTGGACGGCACTGGGCCGCTTCCTGCACGACGGAGCGGTGAGCATCGACAACAACCACATCGAGAATCTGATGCGTCCCTGGGCCGTGGGCAGAAAGGCCTGGCTCTTCTGTGGCAGCGAACTGGCCGGCCAGCGCGCCGCGATGGTGATGAGCCTGGTGCAGTCAGCCAAGCTCAATGGGAACGATCCGTGGGCCTACCTCAAGGACGTGCTGGAGCGCTTGCTCGCGCATCCGAACAACGCGATTGATCAACTGCTGCCGCATCGCTGGAAACAGGCACCAGACACAATGCCCACGCATGAAGCACATCGAAGCATTGATCGCTGACGGCGGCAACATCACCCTGGGCGCGGTCTACCCCATCGACTGCGCGGCAACCGCTGCCGATGACCACAACGCCTTGGCCATGCTGGTTCGACGGGACGGCGAGACGCTGAACGCGTTGCTCAAGCGTCTGGACAAAGCCATCGGACGGTTCTATGACGACGGGCACATCGTCGACGAGATCAACACCGACTGATTACGGACCTGCCGTCAAGACGGGATGGCTGGCCGCTTACCCCACACCTGTCGTGCGAGATGTCGTTCACCGTCACAAGCTGACCGAACAGGGACCAACCGGAGTATTTTGCCGGTCGGCATAGCAGCCCGCAGCGGCTGCACGCTCGGCCCTGCTCATTTACGCGCCGACCGTGCAACTGCCATCCTGGTAAGGCAAGCCAAGCACTGCTCAACACGACTGCGCCAACCTGACCAAAGTGCGACGTGAGTTCAGCTGCGGACGAACGCAAGCAACAGCTGATAGTCGCTCTGGTCTGCCGCTCGCAGTGCGGCCAAGTACCGGGCCCGCACCTCGTTGGCGGCGACCAGATTGCCGCCGCTTCCCCAGGTGAACGCTGGTTGGCCAAGGCTGCGAAGCAACGCGTCGGCCATCATGCGTGAATGCCGACCGTTGCCATTGGGGAAGGGGTGAATCCAGACCAGGTCGCGGTGAAAGCGCGCCGCGATTTCGTCGGGCGGGAACGTCGCGTTGTCGACCCACCAGCGCACGTTGCCAAACAGGGTGTTGAGCCGTACCGCGACCTGCGTCCAGTCGCAGCCGATGTTCTTGTCTGACTTGCGGAACGTGCCCGCCCATGACCAGGTCAGGTCGAACATCTTCGCGTGCAGCGTCCGGCAGAACCCTTCGCTGAGTACGTTCGGGGAGCGCGTCCGCTTGAGCCAACGCACGGCGCGCAGGATGTTCTCCTGCTCCCAGTCGTTCAGGTCGCCCTTGATGGCCAGGTGCTCGGGAATCAGCCCGGCCTTCTCGTCGGGGTCCAGTGGGGTCTGGCCGTCCTGCTCATCGAGGTCTATCGCCATAGATCTGACCAGCGGCGGCGAAGCAGTTCTTCGGTCCTGCGTTCCACCTGCTTGCGAAGCCGTTCTGCGCCGGGGCGCTGGTCTTCAAGACTCATAGTGTGAGCCACGCCTCCAACCTCTTCCATCGCGATGGCGCGAGCGCGCTCCTGAACCACTTCCGTGAGCGGGCGCCGGGGAACCAGGGCGTAGACCAGTTCACAGTCGAGCCCGTCGGCAAGTTTTCGCAGTTGCCCCAGCGTGATGCGGTCCTCTGCTTCGGACTGTTCGGACTTGTGCAGCGTAGCCCCGGAGATACCCAGCTTCTGAGCCTGCTGCCGTTCCGTTCGACCCAGGGCTTGTCGAATGAGCTTCAACCATCCCCGCGAGGGGGTCTGCCGCTTTGCCAAGTCCGCGTAGCTGGACAGAGTGGACTGCAGTTGTTCGAGTCGAAGCTGGTTTAGTTCGGGAGACATTGCTAGCCTATAGGCTGATGAGTTTTATCTATATGATAGCCTGTAAAGAAGCAAAATTAACAATTTTGCTTCTTTATGTGGAAGCAGATTGTTCTTTTGCTGCTTTTATGGCAGCAAATATGAAAATATTGCTTCGCCATAAGGAAGCATTAAAAGCCATTGGAGGGCAGAGCTTCCGGTCAGAGAGGCTCACGATGGTTAACGAACCGTTGCACTGAATATGGGTGTTAGCGCGAGACACCGCGCCGTGGGATGGCGAAACCTTACGCAGAGCGGCGGTCCGCCATCATCTCAGTCGTAGTTCCACGTGTACGAATCCGGTGCCGTCCGGAACATCGAGCACCTCCAGATAGGGCTGCGCGCGGACAAGTTCGCTCAGCTTCTTGAAGCCGTAATTTCTTGGATCGAACGATGTGTGGGTCTTGCTCAGCAACCCGCCCACGGTCGAAAGGCGAGACCAGCCGCTGTCTCGAACCGTCTCTCGTACGGCATGCTGAAGCAACTCCTTCAGATCGGGCACATTCGGCACCTGTGCCAGTTCGGTGGTTTCGACAGGCCTTTTCAAGACCTCGAAAAAGATGAACTTGTCACACGCCGCGATGAATGGTTCAGGGGTCTTTCGCTCGCCGAGGCCATAGACGAGTTTGCCGGCCTCCCGTAGCCGGGTTGCAAGGCGAGTGAAGTCGCTGTCGCTGGAGACCAAGCAAAAACCATCGACATTGCCGGCATACAGAAGATCCATCGCATCGATGATGAACGCGGAATCCGTCGCGTTCTTCCCCTGGGTATAGGCGAACTGCTGGATCGGCTGAATGGCATGTCGATGGAGATGCGCTTTCCACCCGACGAGGTTCTGGGTTGTCCAGTCCCCGAAAGCCCGCTTGACGGTTGCCGTGCCGTACTTCGCAACTTCTTCGAGAAGTTCCTTTGCGACGGATGCCGAGGCGTTGTCGGCATCGATGAGCACCGCAAGTCGCGTTGTGTCGCTGGTTGCCAAGATCGACCCCTCTCAACGTGTGGTGTTGACATGACCGGACCGGCTGGTGGGTCAGAGAACGATCGTACGCGCTCTGAGGCGGGGCTTTCAGACAGGACAAAAGCGTCAGCAGGGCTCATGGAGGTGCTCATCACCGTCAACAATTGTCCAAAGCAGCTCCAGAACCTGCCACGCGATGGCAGGCTACCCTCGTTCACTCAAGAAGGGATGCGTTTTTCGGATGCAAGGTCACTGCCTGGCAACTCAAGGTGGCCTTGGTAGCTGGTGACCATCCCCACGAAAGGCGACGAGGCCTGCACACGAAAATGCAGTCGCCCTGGCGTCGCGGTTTCCTCTGCGACGATGGAAGGCAGCAGCCACCGCGGGCAAGGCACACCGAAGAAACGAAGCCAGACGAGTCTCATCTCGAGCTGCCCAGCGCTCCCGTTCAGCGCAAAACCCAGTCTGGCGGCGCTCAACTTTTCAACTACTTGGCCCCGTTCGACTGTCAAGCGGGACTGCATGGTTTGGCCGGGGAAGTGGCGCGTCCAGACCTCTGACGCACCGACCGCACGCAACTCGAACCGGATGGGTCCCTTTTGTGCCGTGAGCGGAGTTCCCAGGCACCGCGCGAGCCACCTGGCCGCGAAGGAAGCGGGCGCGCCGACCTCCACCGAACCATGCAGAACATGGCTTCCGGCAAGCGAATGAAACTGCTGCAGTGACGCCGGCAGCTGAGCAAAGACGGGCCCCATGGCTTGCTGGTACAGAGAAGAAGTCTGCGATCTTTCCTGGCGCATAAGGACCTCCTCACCGTCTCTTGCTCGCATCACAACGTCCGTCCACTAGCGAGCAGTCGCGCGACCAGAGCGTGCGCCTTGCTCACGGCAATGTAGACCATCCCGGCGCGCCAGGACACGCATTGCCATGCCTGCCGCGCCGGTCGCCCCCTGGCCCGAAGGTTGGAAGCCTTTTCTGCTTGCAAAGGCCGCCCTCAGGCCGCAAACCCTCCATCGATCAGCAGATCCGCCCCCGTGACGAAACCCGCTTCCGGCCCCGCCAGGTAAGCCACCATGCCGGCGATCTCATCGGCCTTGCCGTGGCGCTTCAGCGCCATGAGGCCGTGCAGCGAGGTGGCGAAGTCGCTTTCCGCCGGGTTCATGTCGGTGTCGACCGGGCCCGGTGCCACGTTGTTGACTGTGATGTTGCGGCTACCCAGATCGCGCGCCATGCCTTTCACCAGGCCGGTCAGCGCCGATTTGCTCATGGCGTAGGCGGCGCCGCCTTCGAACGGCATGCGCTGCGCATTGGTGCTGCCGATGTTGATGATGCGGCCGCCATCCTTCATGTGGGCCACCGCGGCCTGCGAGGCGACGAACACGGCGCGCACATTGACGGCGATGGTGCGGTCGAAGTCGGCCAGCGAGAACTGGTCCACGGGCCCCAGATGCAGCACGCCGGCGCTGTTGACCAGGATGTCCAGCCGGCCGAAACGTTCAGCGGCCGTGTTGATGGCCTGGGTCAGCGCGGCAGCGTCGGAGGCATCGGCCTGGATGGCGAAGGCGGTGCCGCCGGCTGCTTCGATTTCCGCCACCAGCGCTTCGGCCGCGATGGCCGAGGCTGCATAGCCGATGGCGACCTTGGCGCCGTCGCGGGCCAGACGGCGTGCTGTGGCGGCGCCGATGCCGCGCGAGCCGCCGTTGATGAAGGCGACCTTGCCATTGAGAGGGGTGTTCATGGTGTGTTCCTTTCGGATCGAGTGGTTGATGGACGAAGTATGCAGACGCACCATCGATTCCGGTAGTCACAAAACAGCGTGTTCAGCTTCAACCATTCGTTTAAGCTCGCCCCATGCTGACCGAACTGCGAAGTTATCTCGACACCTTCATCGCGGCCGCGAACGAAGGCAGTTTTTCAGCGGCGGCGCGCCATCTGGGCCTGACGCCGGCGGCCGTCAGCAAGAGCGTGGGGCAGTTCGAGGCCCGGCTGGGCGTGCGCCTGTTCCAGCGCAGCACCCGTCGCCTGGCACTCACGTCGGACGGCGAGCGCCTGTACGCCCAGGTCAGGCTGCCATGGGGCGAGATCGGCGATGCACTCACCGACCTGCGGCAGGGCGCCGGCAAGCCGGCCGGCACGCTGAAGGTGGCACTGGCGCACACGGTGGGCCGCGAGTACTTCGTGCCCATGATGGACGAGTTCGTGCGCCGCTTTCCGGGCGTGGTGCCCGATCTGCATTTCGACAACCGCCAGGTCGACATGATCGCCGAGAGCTTCGACGTCGCCATCGGCGGTGGCATCGAACTGACGGACGCGCTGATCGCCCGCGAGCTGGCGCGCCTGCGCATCGGCCTGGTCGCTTCGCCGGCCTACCTGAAGGCGCACCCGGCGCCGGCGCATCCGCAGGACCTGGCACGGCATCGCGGGCTGCTGCGCCGCTCTCTCAGTTCGGGGCGGCTGGTGCCGTGGATCCTGAAGAACAAGGCGGGCCACGAGGTCGTGGCCAGCGTGCGACCGGTGATGGTGCTGGACGATCCGGAGGCGATGGCCCGCGCCGCTACCAGCGGCATGGGCATCGCGATGCTGCCGCTGCCGCATGCCCTGCCGCTGCTCGACCGCGGAGAACTCGTGCGCGTGCTGCCTGCGTGGTATGCCGAGACGCTGCCGCTGTCGATCTACTACACCAGCCGCAAACTGCTGCCGGCCAAGGTCAGGGTGTTCGTGGACTTCGTGGTCGAGGAGTTTCGCGCGCGCGGCCATGCCGCTCGTTTTGGGCAGAAGAGCTGAAGCTCCGGCGCACCCGGTCCACCTTGGCAAGATGGTCCGATGCCGCATGGTTTCGGTATTCCCCTAGACTGTGGACGATGCAATGACGGATGAGGCAGATACCGTGCACTTGATCGAGCGGGCCTCGGCCCTGCAATCGCTGCAGACCGCGCTCGAACATGCCCGGCGCGGCACAGGTCGTACCGCCATGGTCTGCGGCCAGGCCGGCATCGGCAAGACGGCGCTGGTCACGCGCCTGGCGGCCGAGGCTGGCGACGTCCGCGTGCTGTGGGGTGGCTGCGAGGCCCTGTATTCGCCACGGCCCCTCGGGCCGCTGTACGACATGGCCGGCGCCCTGGGCCGCTCGATGCGGGCGATGCTCGCAACGCAAGGACATGGCGGCGAACTCTTCAGCGCCTTGCTGGCCGACCTGGAGCCATCCGCGACGCCCGCGCTGCTGGTGTTCGAAGATCTGCACTGGGCGGACGCCGCGACCCTCGATCTCGTGAAGTACCTTGCCCGGCGCATCCACCGGGTACCGGCGTTGCTGGTTCTGACTTACCGCGACGACGAGCTGGGCGAGCAGCATCCCCTGCGCCTGTTGCTCGGCGACCTGCCGACCGATACCACGGTGCGTGTTCCCTTGTCGCCCTTGTCCGAGGCCGGCGTGGCCGAACTGGCCCGCCAGGCCCGTTGCGCCGCGGACGGGCTCCACGCCGCCACCGGGGGCAACCCGTTCTTCGTCACCGAGGCGCTGCGTGCCGAGGGCCTGCCAGCCACGGTGCGCGATGCGGTGCTGGCCCGCGCCATGCGGCAACCGCCGGCCGTGCGCGACCTGATCGAACTGGTGGCCATCGTTCCGGCACGGCTCGAGGTCTCGGTGGCCGCAGCCCTGCTGGCCTGCGGGCGCGAAGAGGTCTCGGCGGCGCTCGCGTCGGGTTTGCTCGAATCCGATGGGCGTTGGTATTTCTACCGGCACGAGCTGGCACGCATTGCGATCGAGCAGGCCATCCCCGCACCGATGGCCCGTGCGCTGCACGCGCGCATGGTGCAGCATCTGGAATGCGAAGGCGACACGCTGGTCGGGTCGCTGAGCCGCCTGGTCCACCACGCAGCGGGTGCGGGCGCATCCGCTGCGGTGCGGCAATACGCGCCGCAAGCGGCCGCACAAGCGGCCCAGCAAGGCGCACACCGGGAGGCTGCGTCGCTCTATGCCACCGCGCTTGCGCACGCGGCGGATCTGCCGCCGGCGGCGCGTGCCGCGCTACTGGAACAACGCGCCTACCAGTGCTACCTGACAGGCCAGACCGAAGATGCCGTGGCGGCGTACCAGTCGGCGCTGGACCTCTGGCGCGCCCTTGGCGAGGTACTGCCGCAAGGGCGCGCGTTGCGGTGGCTGTCGCGCCTGTACTGGCTGCTGGCGCGCGTCCCCGAGGCCGAAGCCTGCGCCGACGACGCGGTGGCGCTACTGGAGCGCATGCCCGAAAGCACCGAGCTGGCGTGGGCGCTCAGCAACCGGTCGCAGCTGCACATGCTGTCTGCCCGGATGGACGAGGCCATCCTGTGGGGGTCCCGCGCGATCGCGCTGGCGCAGCGGCTGGGCGATACCGAGGTGCTGGTGCATGCGCTCAACAACACCGGTTCCGCGCAATACCAGGTCGGGCGGGCCGACGGCCGGGCGCCACTCGAGCAAAGCCTGAAACTCGCACTCGACCAGGGGATGGTCGATCAGGCCGCACGTGCCTACATGAACCTGGTGGCCATTGCGGTCACCAGCCGCGACTACCCGACGGCGCAGCGCGCGATCCAGGAAGCCAACCGCTACGACGCGGCGCGCGACCTCGACATGATGGCGAGTTATGTCCCGGCCTGCCATGCGCAGCTCGACTTCGAGCAAGGCCGCTGGGACAACGCCGCGGACCTGGCCGCCAGCGTGCTGACACGACGCACCGCGGCGCTCATTGCGCGCGTTCCCGCGCTGAGCGTGCTGGCACGCCTGCGCATGCGCCGTGCAGAGCCCGGTGCGGACACGGCGCTTGCACAAGCCACGGCACTGGCCCTGCAGTCGGGCCAGCTACTGCGCTTGGCATTCGTCGCCGCAGCCCATGGCGAGGCCTTGTGGCTGCGCGTGGGCAGCGCCGATTCGCGCGATCTGCTGCTGGACACCTATGCACTGGCCAACGCGAGCAGGTATGCACGTGCCATTGGCGAGCTCGACGCCTGGTTGCGACGGCTCGGCATCGCGCATGCGCCGCCTGCGGTGGTCGAAGCACCGTATGCCATGCAGTCGGCCGGACGCTGGCAAGAGGCCGCCGATGCCTGGGAACGACTCGGCTGTCCGTACGAGCAGGCATTGGCGCTGCTGGAAGGTGACGAGGCGGGCATGCGGGCCGCGCTGGCGTTGTTCGCATCGCTGGGTGCAAGTGCCAGTGCGAAGCGGTGCCGCGCGCACTTGCAGGAGGCGGGCGTTCGCGGCCTGGCGCGCGGGCCGCGCGCCACCACGGCCGCCAACCCATCGGGGCTCACGGCGCGGGAACTCCAGATCCTGGCCCTGCTGGCCCAGGGCCTGACCAACGGGGAGATCGCGAGCCGGCTGGTGCGCTCGGAGAAGACCGTCAGCCACCACGTGGCCGCCGTGCTGGGCAAACTCGACGTGCGTTCGCGCACCGAAGCCGCCGTGGTGGCGAGCCGCCTCGGCCTCGTGGCCTGAAACAAGCCCGGTCGGGGCTCCGTCAACCGTTACAAACCGGCTCCCCGCCCCCGCCGGTTCCCCTCGCCAGATCGGTTCTAATCTCCACCTGCCGCAAGGCTCGCCCCTCAGGGCGGCCTGACGGCTTCGGCCAAGCCTGCCGCCGGCGTTCTGCGCAGCGGCTGACAGGCGTGCCCCAAGCGAGCACGGGTTGCCGTACCCATCCGGTACAGGCGCCCACTCCCCCATTTGGACCCATCGTCATGGCGCCCCGCCGTGCGGAGGATTGGTTTTTTGCGCAGGAACTTCAGCAGTTCGACCCTGGTGCGTTTGCTCGATGCCACACGCCCCGACGACGGCGACGCGCCGCGGCAGGACGTGGCAGAGCGGCTGGGCCAATGGGTGGGCATCTTCGAGGCCGACACGCTCTACACGGCGCACCAGTCGCTGGCGGTGCGGACCGAACCCCGGGCCGCGTCCGTGGCAGCGGCCGACGGCATCGGCGTGGAGCAGCAGCTGCACGAGGTGCGCAGCATCCTCGCGCGCGCCATCACCACGCACACGGCCCCCGCGGCCGCCACGACACGGGGCCGACAGCCGCTGCCCGCGCCCGAACCGGCCGTTGACACGCAGGCCGACTACGCCCCGTACCGCCAGCGTTATCTCGACCAGCAACGCAGCATGGAGCTGATGGTCAAGCCCTTGCGCGCGCAGGTGCGGCAAACGCTGTCGCGGGCCTCACCGGCGCTGCGGCAACTGGCCGCGCTCGACGCCGTGTGGGAGCAGCTGCTCGAGACGCGTGCACAGCGGCTGCTGGCCACGGTGCCCGGTCACCTCGAACGCCGTTTCAAGCGCCTGCACAAGGCCCATCAGCAGGACGACCCGGCCTTGTGGCGCAAGCCCGGCGGCTGGCTCGACGTGTTCGGCAAGGAGTTGCAGGCGGTGTTGCTCGCGGAGCTGGAGACACGGCTGGAGCCGGTGGCGGGATTGGTGGAAGCATTCAGCAAAGAGGTCAAGACACACCCATGAACAGGATCGTTTTCAACGTGGCCTTCGCCATCGGCCTGGCTGCCGTGGCCTGGGTCGGATGGGGCTTCGTCGGCTCCAGCGCCCTGGCGCTGGCGATGACCGTGGTGATCGGCGCCGTGTATGCGCTCGGCGCATTCGAGCTGCGGCAGTTCCGCGCGGCCACGGGCGCGCTCGCCACCGCGCTGGCCGATCTGGCGCAGGCGCCAACGGCGCTCGACCCCTGGCTCGACCGCGTGCCGCCCGCGCTGCGCAACCCGGTGCGCCTGCGCATCGAGGGCGAACGGGTCGGGTTGCCCGGCCCGGCGCTCACGCCCTACCTGGTCGGGCTGCTGGTGATGCTGGGCATGCTCGGCACCTTCCTCGGCATGGTCGTGACCTTCAAAGGCGCCGTGTTCGCGCTCGAAGGCTCGACCGATCTGCAAGCCATCCGCTCGGCGCTGGCAGCGCCGATCAAGGGCCTGGGGCTGTCGTTCGGCACCTCGGTCGCCGGTGTGGCGGCGTCGGCGATGCTGGGCCTGCTGTCGGCGCTGAGCCGCCGCGAACGGCTGGACGTGGCGCGCCAGCTCGACACGCGCATCGCCAGCGTGCTGCGGCCGTTCTCCCGCGCGCACCAGCGTGACGAAAGCTTCAAGGCGCTGCAGCTGCAGGCACACGCGCTGCCCGACGTGGTCGACAAGCTGCAGGTGATGATGGACGGGCTGGAGCGCCGCCACGAACAGCTGAACGCGCAGCTGCTGCGCCAGCAGGACCACTTCCACCGCGACGTGGGCCAGGCCTACACCAGCCTCGCCAGCGCCGTCGGCACCTCGTTGCAAGACAGCCTCGCGGCCGGCGCCAAGGCGGCAGGCGACAGCATCCGACCGGTGGTCGAGACGGCCATGTCGGCCATCGCGGCCGACTCCGCGCGGCTGCACCAGCGCGTGTTCGACGCGACGCAGGCCCAGTTGAACGGCCTGACCGACGCGTTGGGCGTGACCGCCCGCACCGTAGGCGACGCCTGGGCCACCGCGCTGCAGCAGCAGTTGCGCGCCAGCGAGACCCAGGCCGATCGGCTGGGCCAGACCCTGGCCGGCTTCACGCAGGGCTTCGAGCAGCGCGCCACGGCCTTGCTGACCACGGTGCACGAGGTGGCCGCGCGGTCGCAATCGGACCAGGCCGCAGCCGACCGGCAGCGGCTGGAGGCGTGGACCCAGGCACTCGAGGCCACGGCCGCCACGCTGCACGCCGAATGGCAGCGTGTGGGCAGCCAGACGCTGGCCGACCAGCAGGCCGCCCGCGCCACGCTGGAGCAGACCGCAGGCGCCATCACCGAGCGCGCCACGCAGCAGGCCGGCAAGACGTTGAACGACATCGGCGCCCTGCTGGCGCAGTCGGAGGCGTTGATCCGCGCGCGCACCGATGCCGAAGCGCAGTGGACGCAGCAGCAAGGCGAGCGCATGGACCAGCTGGCCAGCCTGTGGCGCAGCGAACTCGGCGCGCTCAGGGCCGAAGAAGCCACGCGCGGCCAGGCCGCGGTGGAGCGCCTCAGCGAACTGCAGACTGCGCTGGCCGGCCAGCTCGCGACGCTCGGCACGGCACTCGAAGCGCCGATGACGCGGCTGATGCAGACCGCCGCCGAAGTGCCGCAGGCCGCCAGCCAGGTGATCACGCAGCTGCGCCAGGAGATGACCCGCCTCAGCGAACGCGACAACACCGCGTTCGAAGAACGCTCCGGCCTGCTCGAGAAGATCGGCGGGCTGCTGCAGAGCCTGAGTCAGGCCTCGGGTGCGCAGCAGGCGGCGATCGAGTCGCTGGTGGCCTCTGCCGCCGCGGTGCTCGACCAGGCCGGCAGCCAGTTTGCGGCCACGCTGGGCGCGCACGCCGACCAGGCGGCCGACGTGTCGGCGCATGTGGCCGGCAGCGCGGTCGAGCTGGCGAGCCTGGGCGAATCGTTCGGCCACGGCGTGCAGCTGTTCAGCGCCAGCAACGAGAAGCTGATGGACAGCCTGCAGCGCATCGAGAGCGCCATCGGCCAATCGGTCGCACGCAGCGACGAACAGCTGGCGTACTACGTGGCGCAGGCGCGCGAGGTGATCGATCTCAGCATCACCGCTCAGCAGGGCCTGGTCGAAGACCTGCGCCGGCGCGACCGCAAGCAGCCCGCGCCATCGGCGGAGAACGCGGCATGACCGGCCTGGACGACGGCGGCGACGGCATCGAGCAGACCGCGCCCGTCTGGGCCGTGTTCGGCGACCTGATGTCGGGCCTGCTGGGCGCGTTCGTGCTGGTGCTGGTGGGCGTGCTGGTGGTGCAGATGGACCTGGTCGCCAACCTGCAGGCCGAGGTCGGCAAACGCCAGCTCGAAGAGCAGCGCCGCATCGCGCTGGAGAAGGCCTTGGCGGTCCCGCTGGCGACCGGGCGCGTCACGCTGAACAACGGGCGCATCGGCATCAGCGGCAACGTGTTGTTCCCCGTCAATTCGGACCAGCTGCGGCCCGACGGCCGGCTGCTGCTGAAAAGCCTGGTGCCGCCGCTGCAGGTGTACCTGGGTGAACGCGACGACATGCTGATGGTCAGCGGCTTCACCGACAACAAGCTCGTCTCCGACCGCAACCAGCAGTTCACCGACAACCTGGAACTGTCGGCCCAGCGCGCGCTGACCGTGTCGCGCGCGTTGATCGACGAGGGCATGCCGTCGTCCCGCGTGTTCGCCGCGGCCTTCGGCGCCGAGCAGCCGGTAGCCTCCAACGCCGACGAGAAGGGGCGCGCGCAGAACCGGCGCGTGGAGATGGCGCCGGTGCCCCGGTCGTCCGGCACGCCGCCCGGCAAGCCATGAGCGCACCGGGGTCGCGTGCCGATGTGCAAGCACCGTCCGCCCAGGCCGAGCCGCTGACGCTGGCGGCCTTGCGCAGCGCCGGGGCCGAACGCTTCGACCCCGTGCGTCTGCACTACCTCGAACGGTTGTCGCAGCGTGCCGAGGTGGCCACCGGCGCGCTGCGCGGCGTGCTGCAAGGCAAACTGCAAGAGGCGCTGGCGCACACCGCTGAACGTTTGCACCAGCGCATGCAGCAGTTGCCAACACCCACCGTGCCAGCCTCCGGCGGCACACCGCTGGCACGGCTCAACCAGTACATCCGCGACGCCTCTGCTTCCGGCCGCAACGACGGTTCGGCACAGGCGCCGGCGGTCCACCGGGTTGTCGACGGCAACGCAAGGCCCGAGATGAAAAGCGTGCAGCGCTTCCGGGAAACCTGGTCGCGCATCGCCGCCGTGGACCAGGTCGACCAGGCCCTGGTGCGCGGACCGGAAAACGCCGGCCCGCTGAATTCGCACATGCTCGTGCTGCGTTCGCTGGCGTCGATGCGTGAGCTGTCGCCCGAGTACCTGCGGCGGTTCCTGTCGCAGGTCGACACCTTGCTGTGGCTCGACCAGGCCAGCGAGCCGGTCGCACGCGGCAAGGGCAAGGCGGTGAAGCGGGTGCGGCAGAAGAAGTAACGCGCGCAGCGGAAAGCAACCGTGCGCGCCTCGGCTGTGGCCCACACGGATGCGAGAATGGTTTGCACCATGCCGCCCCGCGACGCTCCCGCCAACCAATCCGACCTGGTCCAGAATCTCAAGCGCGAGTTTGCCGACGTGCGCATCTGGCGCGACCGAGCCGTCGTGCTGGCCCTGGCGGCGGCGGCTGGCCTCGCCGTGGTCGGCTTCACGCTGCTGGCCGACCTGAGTTTCGAAGTCTTCACCCGGCTGTTCGAATGGCATCCGTGGGCTGTGCTGCTGTGGACGCCGGCGTGTACTGCAGCCATCGCCTGGGCCACACGGCGGTTTGTGCCGGGTGCGGCCGGCTCGGGCATTCCGCAGGTGATCGCGGCGCTGGACCCCGCGATGCCGGCCGCGGGCAAGTGGCGTCTGGTGTCGCTGCGCGTCGCCGTTGCGAAGGTGATGCTCTGCTCGGCCGGCTTGCTGGGCGGCCTCTCGGTGGGGCGGGAAGGGCCGTCCGTGCAGGTCGCGGCCGGTGTGTTGCAACACGCTCGGCACTGGGTCGGGCTCGACCGCCTTCCGGTGCATGCCCTGCTGGTCGCCGGCGGTGCCGCCGGCATCGCGGCCGCGTTCAATGCGCCACTGGCGGGCGTGGTGTTTGCGATCGAGGAGCTCTCACGCAAGCTCGAATCCCGCAGCAGCGGTCTGATCATTGCCGCCATCGTGCTGGCGGGCCTGATGGCGGTGTCGGCGTTCGGGAACCTCAGCTACTTCGGCGTGATCCGCGTTCCGCATCTGAGCGTGGCGGCCCTGGCCCCCGGCCTGCTCGTCGTGCTGCTCTCCGGCATGCTGGGCGGCCTCTTTTCCCGGCTGTTGACGGCGTCTCTGATCGGTGGCGCCAGTCGCATGCAGGTGCTGCGTGTGCGCTTCCCGGTCCGTTTCGCGGCAGGTGCCGGACTTGCGATCGCCGTCATCGGCCTGGTGTCGGGCGGCGCTACCTTCGGAGCAGGGTCCGAGGCGGTCAAGCAGATGCTGGCCGGCCAGTCCGATCTGCCGGCGCTCTACGTGGTGCTGAAATTCGTCGCAACGTGGCTGACCGCCTGGAGTGGTGTGCCTGGTGGAATCTTCGCTCCGTCACTCTCGATCGGCGCCGGCATCGGGAACGATGTGGCGCAACTGGTGGGCGGTGCCGAACTCGCACCGGCCCTGATCGCCATGGGCATGGCGGCATTCCTGGCCGCCGTGACGCAGGCGCCGCTGACCTCGTTCATCATCGTGATGGAGATGGTCGATGGACACGCCATGGTGCTGAGCCTGATGGCGGCGGCAATGTTCGCCAGTCTGATGTCGCGGCTGATGAACCGCCCCTTGTACGAGACCCTGGCCGACCATATGGTGACCGCCTATCTTCAGCAGAATGCCAGCGCCAAACCCGAAGCCGCGACCCGTCCGAACCCTCCATCCGCCCCGAGGGTGACCGTGCAGGATTGCGTCCTACGCCAGGAAGGCCAGCAATAGCAGATGATGTGCAGCAGGTGTTCCGCCGGAGCCCCGCCGTCCCGGGACATCGGCGACGGACGGCGCCATGCCAAGGAGCTTGCCAGCCAACATGCAGTGGCGGAAAAGGCCGAGGCGTCTCGCCTTGCCGAGTTGCGGGCCTTCCTCGTCGAAGACAGCGAGCGCCGCAACGAGGCGCTGATGCGGGTTCGAAGCGAGCTCCAACTGGACATTCGAGAGAATGCCAATTCCCTGGCCGCCGCCTTGGCTGAGATGGACGACCGCATGGCGCGGCGATCCGAGCACCGAGGACCCATGCCAATCCAGATGCCGCATTGACTTCGGGTGCAATGCCGCTCTGTGCGGTCTTTCCCACGGGCGGGACCTATGATGCAGCCCCATGCCCGCCCGCAAGAAAGCCGCAACGATCGATCCGCCCGATGCTACGGCCCCGCCGATCGTCGACGACGCCGTACCAGACCCGGCGATGCGCGTGCTGCGGCGATTTCGCGTCGTGTTCAATGCGGTGAAGACACAGTTCCGGCAGGTCGAGAAGGAAGTGGGCATCGGCGGCGCGCAGCTGTGGGCGTTGAGCCTCATCAGTGCGCAGCCGGGCATCGGGGTCACGGAGTTGGCGCGGGCGATGGACGTGCACCAGTCCACCTCGAGCAACCTGGTGAAAAGCCTCGAGCGCAAAGCGCTGGTGCTGATCGGTGAAGGCGGCACCGATCGGCGGGCCGTCGCCCTGCGGGCGACCAGCAAGGGCACGGCGCTGCTCAAGCGCTCGCCCGGCCCGTTCGCCGGCGCGCTGCCTGAAGCCCTTTCGGGCCTGGACGCACGCACGCTTGCGCGCCTCGACAAGGATCTGGGCAAGCTGATCGCGGCGCTGGCGGCAGACGAAGGCGCTGCAGGCGTACCGTTGGCCGAACTCTGACCGGGCGGCCTGCGGCGCGCTTCTAGTCCGTGTCGCTCGCGGCTACAGCTCGGCGCCGCGCCAGCACCAGGCGGTACAAGGTCTCGCCGTTCACATCTGCCAGCCCGGCATCCAGCCAATGCGCCACAGCGCGGCCAAACCGGTCGACCTCCGCAGAAGTTCGATCGTCACCGCCGAAGGGGCGGTGGTCCGGCCGCTCCTTGCGAGGAGCCGCGCGGTTCTGCCATGGTGACGGAGATGACTGCATCGATGGTTTCCGTGGTCCAAACCCTTGCGGGCGCACACGTGCCGAGACTAGGGCCTGAATCCTAAGTTATCATTTGTACAAATGCAATTGCGACTTCCGCGCGGACACCGATTCGGTTCGTCTGCAAGATGCAAACACAAGCACGGGCGGGGGGCGGAAAAATGAACAAGGCAACAGGCGAGGCCGACGGCGTTCTGCAACACGTTCTGTGGGCAGCCGACATCCTGTTTTATGGTTACCTGGCCATTGCGTCGGCCTGCTTCATCGCAGCGCGGGTTTTAGCGCGTCCGTCTGCAGCCGTGCAGCTCGACCGCATCGCGATGGTGTCGTTCTGCATTGCCACGCTGTGCCTCGGAACGCAACTGCTGGGCATGGCGATCATCCGGCTGAGAAGGCGACCCTGAAACCGCGCGGCCAGCCCGACCGCGGAACGGCACTACGGCTGTAGCGGCCTGGCGGCGCGTGGCGCGACAGGGTTATCGACCGCCGTGCGGCTGGCGAGGCGAACCGCTTCCGCCAGTTCCGACAACTGGTCTGCATGCTGCGTCGCCAGCCGCTCGAGCTTGCGGCGCCCCGCGGCAAGAAGGTGCACTTCGACCTGCCGGCGGTCGACGAGACTGGGCTTGCGCCTGACCAGGCCGGCTTCCTCGCAGCGCGTGACCAGCGCGACCACGCCGTGCACCTGGGTCTGCAGTCGTTCGGCGATCTCCGTGATGGTGGCCCACTCCCTTCCCGGATAGCCCTGCGTGTGCAGCATCAGCTGGTACTGCAGTACGGTGATGCCCTGCTCCCGCGCCGCGTCTTCGCTGAAGCGCAGAAAGCTGCGCAGCCTGAAGCGGAAGTCCGACAACGCTTCGAGTCGCTTCTTGTGAATGGCGTCGGTGGCGGGCATATCGATTTTTGTCTGAGCTTCCAACAAATGTAGCAGCGCGCCCAAGCGTGTTGATGGAGTATTTACTCATGTCATGAGGTAAATAGCCTCATAATATGAGGTACCTGACGGGAGCCTGACCAGGCGCAGGCGCACGTGCGCGGTCCATGCCCGTGCCCGTCATCTCTTCGACCCTTGTTCAAGGAAGCTCTACCCGATGAAGATCAAAAGCCAGAGGGACTTCGTGTCCGGCATCATGTTTGTGGCCGCCGGTGCGGCGTTCTCGATAGGCGCCACCAACTACACCGTAGGCAATGCGGCCCGCATGGGGCCCGGCTACTTCCCACTGCTGCTGGGTGCCATGCTCGCGATCCTGGGTGCCTTCGTGGTGATGGGGTCCCTGGCGGTCGGACCAGCCGATGGCAACAGGATCGGGAAGATCGCGTGGAAACCCCTCGCACTGGTCATCGGGGCGAACCTGGTGTTCGGTGTGTTGTTGGGCGGCCTGCCCAGCATCGGACTGCCGGCGATGGGACTGATCGCCGCCACCATTGCGCTCGTGGTGATCTCGAGCATGGCGGGAAGCAGTTTCGTCTTCAGGTCCTCACTGCTGCTGGCGGTGATATTGGCCGTGGGCAGCTACCTGACCTTCATCCTGGGCCTGAGTCTGCAGTTCCAGGTCTGGCCGACGTTCATCACCGGTTGACGAAGGAGCCCGCATGGAACTGATCGATCATCTCGCGCTCGGGTTCGAGGCGGCGTTCACGCTGCAGAACCTGATGTATGCCTTTGTCGGCTGCCTGCTCGGAACGCTGATCGGCGTGCTGCCCGGCATCGGCCCTGTGGCCACGATTGCGATGCTGCTGCCCGCCACCTATGCGCTGCCGCCGGTGGCCGCGCTCATCATGTTGGCCGGCATCTACTACGGCTCCCAGTACGGCGGGTCCACTACCGCCATCCTGGTCAATCTGCCCGGTGAATCCTCTTCCGTCGTGACCGTGATCGACGGCCACCAGATGGCCAAGCAGGGACGCGGCGGGCCCGCACTCGCCGCGGCCGGGCTGGGATCGTTCTTCGCCGGCTGCGTCGGCACACTGGTGCTTGCAGCTTTCGCGCCTCCGCTGACCGAGCTGGCTTTCAAGTTTGGGCCAGCGGAGTATTTTTCCCTCATGGTCCTCGGGCTGATCGGCGCCGTCGTGCTTGCGTCCGGCTCGCTGATCAAGGCCATCTGCATGATCGTGCTGGGCCTGCTGCTCGGTCTCGTGGGGACTGATGTCAATTCCGGCGTGGCGCGCTTCAGTTTCGATATTCCCGAGTTGACAGATGGCATCAGCTTCATCGCGATCGCCATGGGTATCTTCGGCTACGGAGAGATCATCGCCAACCTGGCGCAACCAGAAGAAGAGCGTGATGTCCAGACAGCAAAACTCCAGGGCATCTGGCCGACAGCCCAGGACTTCAAGGACATGATTCCAGCAGTCCTGCGGGGAACGGCATTGGGATGCTCGCTGGGCATTCTTCCCGGTGGCGGGTCCCTGCTGTCGGCCTTCGCCTCCTACACACTGGAGAAGAAGCTCAAACTCAAGCCCAACGAGATTCCGTTCGGCCGGGGCAACATCCGCGGCGTGGCCGGCCCCGAATCGGCCAACAACGCAGGTGCACAGACCTCGTTCATTCCCCTGCTCACGCTGGGCATCCCCGGCAATCCGGTGATGGCCCTGATGGTCGGGGCGATGACCATCCACAACATCCAGCCCGGCCCGCAGGTGATGACCAGCAACCCCGAGCTGTTCTGGGGTCTGATCGCGTCGATGTGGATCGGCAATCTGATGCTGGTGATCCTCAACCTGCCGCTGATCGGCATCTGGATCAAGCTGCTGTCTATCCCCTACCGCTGGCTGTTCCCGGCCATCGTGCTGTTTTGTGCGATCGGCGTCTATTCGACGAACAACAATACCTTCGACGTCTGGATGGTCGGCCTCTTTGGCATCGTCGGCTATGCGTTTCACAAGCTCAGTTGCGAGCCTGCGCCGTTGTTGCTGGGACTGATCCTGGGGCCAATGATGGAAGAAAACCTGCGGCGCGCCCTGCTGCTGTCGCGCGGCGACTGGGGCGTGTTCGTCACCCGCCCGATCTCGGTCGGCCTGCTGATTGGCGCGCTGGCGCTGCTGACCATCGTGCTGCTGCCCGCGGTGCGCTCCAAGCGCGAAGAAGCGTTCGTCGAGGAGGGCTGATCCGGCCGGCGGCGCGGACCATACAGGCCAGCGCAGCCGGCGGCAGATCGCCTGCACGCAGGTCCAGCGGGTGTGTAAAGGTCTTGGTGACCACGGCGCGGTTCCAGTCGTCGGTCTGGTCCGTGTCCGGCGTCACGCTGCACCGAATGTTGTGGTCACCACCGTACGCACCGTGTTCGCCACCTCGTGCCGGCTCTCGCGGCGCCACACCAGGTGCAGCTCCGCGTGCAGACCCGCCGGGTCCTGCAGCGGCCGGAACACGACGTTGGCAAAACCCAGCCGCATCGCCGATTGCGGCAGCAGCGCCACGCCCCAGCCGGCGTCCACCATCGACAGCATCGAATGCGTGTGGCTCAGCGTCAGCACGGTGTCGGGGGCCACGCCCTCGGCACGCAGGCGGCCGGCGATCAGCTCGTAGATGTAACGCGTCTCCGACGGGCAGAACTCGATGAAAGGCTGCCCCTGCAAGGCCCGCAGTGGCATCGCGCCGCCCTGTGCCAGCGCGTGACCGGCCGGCGCGGCCAGCACCAGCGGCTCGTGCAGCAAGACGGTCGAATCGGCAAACGGCCGCGGGGCAAACGGCCGCACGACACCGAGATCGATGCGGTCACCGGCCAGCGCATCGAGCTGGTCCACGGTCTGCATCTCGCGCAGCACCACGTGCACGTCCGGCAGGCCGGTGCGCACGGCCTGCAGCACCGCGGGCAGGATCGAGAAGCTGGCCGCCGCGATGAAACCCAGCGTCACGCTGCCGGCATCGGCGCGCATGGCCCGGCGCGCGGCCAGCGTGGCGGCCTGGCTGCGGCGCAGGATGTCTTCGGCCTCGCGCAGGAAGGTGGCGCCGGCCACCGTCAGGCGCACGGTGCCGCCCGCACGCTCGAGCAGGCGCACACCCACCTCGTGCTCCAGCAACTGGATCTGCCGCGTGAGCGGCGGCTGTGTCATGTGGAGCAGCGCGGCGGCGCGGCCGAAATGCAGTTCGGTCGCCACGGCGACGAAGCAGCGCAATTGGGACAGCTGGAACACGATTCAGTTCTTGGATGGCGGCATCGCCTGTTTGGATTGGACAGTGGCCGATGCCGTTCATAGAGTAGCAGCTTGTTTTTGGCCGCTTCTCGGGAGAATCCATTGCGCACATTTCAAGGCCCGGCACTGCGCCAGGCACTCGACGGCATTTCGGGCATCCTGGTCACGCCGTTCGATGCCGGCGACGCGGTGTCCGCCGCACCGCTGCGCCCGGTGGTCGACCGCGCCGTGCAGGCCGGCGTGCAGGTGCTGGTGGCCAACGGCAACACCAGCGAGTTCTATGGCCTGAGCGCGCGCGAAGCCGAGACCGCCGTGCACGCCGCCGCCGACTGCGTGGCCGGGCGTGTTCCGCTGCTGGGCGGTGTGGGCCGCAGCGTGGGCGAGGCCTGCGCGCTGGCGCGCGTCTCGCACCAGGCCGGCGTCGACGCGCTGATGGTGCACCAGCCACCCGATCCTTTCGTGTCGCCACGCGGCGTGGTGGCCTATGTGCAGCGCATCGCCGAGGCGGGCGGCGGCCTGCCGGTGGTGCTGTACCTGCGCAACGACAACATCGGCCTGGCCGCCGTCGAGGCGCTGTGCCGCATCCCCGAGGTGGTGGGCATCAAGTGGGCATCGCCTACGCCGCTGGTGCTGGCGGCCGCGATGCGCCGCGTGGCCGACCGCCAACTGGCCTGGGTCTGCGGCCTGGCCGAGGTGTGGGCGCCGCCCTTCTATGCGGTGGGTGCACGCGGGTTCACCTCGGGTCTGATCAACGTGCTGCCCGCGCGATCGGTCGCCATCTACAACGCGCTCGAAGCCGCCGACCACGCGCTCGCGATGCGCCTGATCGGCGAGATGCAGCCCTTCGAGGAGCTGCGCGCGCAAGAGAACAACGGCACCAACGTCACCGTGGTCAAGGCCGCGCTGCAACTGATGGACAACGACTGCGGCGCCACGCGCCCGCCCTCTGCCTGGCCGCTCACCGAAACGCAGCAGCAGCAGTTGCGCGCCCTGATGGAAGGTTGGAACCTGTTGCGATGAAACGCCCCATCTGAGATTTCGCCTGCATTCCCACAGACCAAGAGGAGACAAACATGCACCCTTCCCGCCGCCTTCTGCTGGCGCTGGCCGCGCTGGCCCCCGCCGCTGTGCTGTTCGGCACGAACGCACAGGCTCAGGCCTTTCCGGCCAAACCCATCACCATCGTCATCGGCTCCACACCCGGCAGTGCCACCGACGGCCTGGCGCGGGCCATCGGCGCCGAGGTCACCAAGGCCACCGGCCAGGCCGTGGTGATCGACAGCCGTGCCGGCGCTTTCGGCAGCATCGCCGCGTCGTACGTGGCGCGTGCGCCCGCCGATGGCTACACGCTGTTCATGACGACCAACACCACGCAGTCGGCCAACCCGCACCTGCTGAAGAAGATGGCCTACGACCCGATCAAGGACTTCGCACCGGTCTCGCTGCTGGCGCGCGGCTCTCTGGTGCTGGTGGTCAACCCACAGGTCAAGGCCCACAACGTGGCCGAACTGGTGGCGCTGGCCAAGGCCTCCCCTGGCAAGCTCAACTACGGCTCGGGCAGCTCGTCGGCGCAGGTGGGGACCGAGCTGTTTCAGCAATCGACCGGCACCAAGTTCAACTATGTGCCGTACAAGGCCAACCCGCCGGCCGTGCTCGACCTGGTCGGCGGACAGATCGATCTGATGATGGTCGACATGACCACCACGCTACCGCAGATCAAGGCCGGCAAGCTGCGCGCCCTGGGTGTGAGCAGCGCGCGCCGCTCGCCACTGGTGCCTGACGTGCCGGCCATGGGCGAATCCTTGCCGGGCTATGAGTTCGGCTATTGGAACGCGCTCTACGCGCCGGCCGGCACACCGGCCGCTGTCGTCAACCGGATGAACGACCTGGTGCGCGACGCGCTGGCCACACCGGCCGTGCGCGAGGCCATCGAGCGCACGGGGCAGGAGGTGTCGTTCATGGGACCGGACGAGCTGGCGAAATTCCAGCTGGCCGAACTGGACCGTTGGGGCAAGATCATCCGTGCGGCGGGCATTCAGCCGGAATAGCCCGGCCAGCCTCGCCTCGACTAGGCGATGTGTCGCCTGCGCAGCGCCAGCATCCCCGTCAGCCCGAGGCCCAGCAAGGCCAGCGTGCCCGGCTCCGGCACCTGGTTGCCGTTGCCCGGATCAGGCTCGTCGACGCCGGGTGTGCCGCCACCGACCTGGCTGAACAGGATGCTCGTGCCGCCGAAGCAGGTGCCGCTGAACGCGACCGGGTTGCTCACGGCACACGATCCCGCCTGCCAGTCTTCGTCGTAGCCGGGAAAGTGGAACTGCGTGGCCATCCACAGTTGCTTGAGGCTGCCGGGCGTGCCCGTCAGGGGCACGTAGGTCAGGCTGATGCCGTTGCCCGCGCCATTGCGGAAGTCGAACACGATCTCGGTCAGCTGGCCGGCGGCATTGGTTGAATAGCTGCCGTACTTGCCTGCCAGCAGGCTGTCGGCACCCCAGGACTCGGTGCCGAACTGCGCGCTGAAACTCTCCACGTCCCAGTCGTCGAACAGCGTGCCTTTCTGGTTGACATCCAGCTGCTTGAACGTGAGCGATGCGCTGAACGACTGGCCCACCGGCTTGTTGAAGTTGTCGAAACTGCCGAACAGCGGGATGTCCGCCGGGCTGTTGAATGCCTCCTTCGGCAGCGGCACCAGGCCTTGCTGGCTGGCCACCAGCGTGAACGCGTAGGTCACCGAGGCCTGCGCCGGCACGACCCCGAAGCCCGCCACGGCGGCGGCCACCGAAAGCCCTTGTACCCAGCGCACGATCGCATTGTGGTTGCTGTTCATGTCCGTTTCCCTTGTCCGACCCACCCCATCGGCGAAGCGGCCGACATGCAGGTCAGTGTCTGCAGCGTGCGTTGCAGCGGAATTTCCGGGAACGGGTTTCCTGTTTCATTGATTTCGGCGTGCGAAAGGCGTGCCGGTACAGCGGCAAGGCGCCGGCGTCAGGTGCGTTGCCCCATCTCGACCAGCCGGTTCTCGGGCAGCTCGAAATAGTCGGACGCCCGCCCCGCATTGCGCTGCAGCCAGCCGAACAGCGCGCCGCGTGCCGGGTTCATGCCTCGCAGGCGCGCATACCCCAGCGATGCACGCGACACGAAATACGAGGTGCTCATCGCCGGACACGACAAGCCCTGCTGGTAGGCCAGCACGCGGACGAACTCGGGCACGTTCGGCCGCTCCATGAAGCCGTGGCGCGCGGTGACGGCCCACACGCCGTGGGGCAGCGCGGTGGCCTCGATGCGCTGGCGCGCGTCCACACGCGGCGTGCTGCAGGGCAGCACCTGCAGCACGATCACCTGCTCGTGCAGCACCTGGTTGTGCTTCAGGTTGTGCAGCAGCGCATGCGGCACGGCCGCAACGTCGGCATCGAGAAACACGGAGGTGCCGCTGACGCGGTGCGGCATGTGGGCACCCAGCGATGCGACGAACTCGGCCAACGGCAGGCGCTGGCCCGCGGCGGCCGCCAGGCCGAGCCGCCGCCCCTTGGCCCAGGTGGTGAAGACCACCATCGTCAACACCGCCACGGCGAGCGTGAGCCATCCACCGTCGGCGATCTTCAGGCTGTTGGCGGCGACGAAGGTCACGTCCACCGCCGCGAACGCCACCACACCCAGACCGACGGCGATGCGGTTCCAGTGCCACAGCTTGTAGGCGACGATGCCGGCCAGCAGCGTCGTGGTGACCATCGTGATCGACACGGCGATGCCGTAGGCCGCCGACAGCGCGCTGGAGCTGCGAAACCCCAGCACCAGCAACAGCACGCCGACCATCAGCAGCCAGTTGATGGCCGGCACGTAGATCTGGCCGATGGCCTCGCCCGAGGTCTGCACGATGCGCATGCGCGGCAGGTAGCCCATGCGCATCGCCTGCGCCGTCAGCGAGAAGGCGCCCGAGATCACCGCCTGCGACGCAATCACCGACGCCATCGCGGCCAGCAGCACCATCGGCAGCACGGCCCACGACGGGAACAGCCGGAAGAACGGGTTGTCGATCGCCGCAGGATTGGCCAGCACCAGCGCTCCCTGGCCGAAGTAGTTGAGCACCAGGCCCGGCAGCGCCACGAAGGTCCAGGCCAGCCGGATCGGCCGGGCACCGAAGTGCCCCATGTCGGCATACAGCGCCTCGCCACCGGTAAAAGCCAGGAACACCGCCCCCATCACCGACATCGCCTGCGCCCGGTGCGCCGACAGAAAGCCCAACGCATGCCGCGGATCCAACGCGGCCAGCACCTGCGGCTGCTGCAGCACCTGCCACAGGCCGGTCAGCCCCAGCACGGCAAACCACAACAACATCACCGGCCCGAACACCTTGCCCACCACGCCGGTGCCCATGCGCTGCACCGCGAACAGGCCGATCAGGATGACGATGGTGATCGGGATCACATAGGGCTGCAGCGCGGGCGCCTCGACCTCGAGCCCCTCGACGGCAGACAGCACCGTGATGGCCGGCGTGATCAGGCTGTCGCCATAGAACATGGCCGCGCCCACCAGCCCCAGCACGCCGATGAAACCCCACAAGGCCTTGGGCGTCGACGGGCCCGACACCGCGCTGCGGGCCAGCGCCTGCAACGCGAGGATGCCGCCTTCGCCATCGTGGTCGGCGCGCAGCACGAACACCACGTACTTCAGCATCACCACGAACACCAGGCCCCAGAAGATCAGCGACAAGAGGCCCAGCACCGCGTCGGGCGTGAACGCAATGCCGTGCTCGGGGTTGAGCGTTTCCTTGAAGGCGTAGAGCGGCGAGGTGCCGATGTCGCCGAACACCACGCCCAGCGCGGCGATGACGATGGCCGGGCCGGCCGTGCGGTGCGCGGAAGGCCCGGCGGCAGCCGTCGGCGGCGGATTGGAGTTCATCGATGGCCCCTCTGATGCCCGGCCATGGTACAGCGCACGCCGGCGATCACGCGGCACCCCGTTCAGGATGGGCGCTGCGCTCTACGGGCTGGTCGTGGTACTACCTGTGACGCCTGTGCGAGGACATCGGCGACGTCGAGAGCTTCGGTCTTCTTCATCGCCCCCACCAGCAGGCGGCCGAACGCCTCGAGTGCGTCGCCGCGCGGCCGGCCGGTGCGGGTGATCTCGTAGAAGTCGAGCGTCACCCGGGGCCGGGTCAACGGCCGCACCGACACGCGGTAACGCCCAGCGGCGGCGGCCACGAACGACGGCAGCACGGCAGACTCGGCCCCGGCCTCGACCATGGCCAGCAAGGTGTGCAACTGGCTGAAGGCACGACGCGGCTCGTTGCCGCGGCCGATGGGCGCCAGGTGCGCGTCGACACATTGCTGGATCGGGTTGCGCACCGGCAGGCTGAGCAGCGGCACACGCGCCAGGTCGGTCCAGCGCAACGCGCGGTCAGGCAGCGTGGCTGCACCCCTGGACGCCGCGCTGGAGACCAGCACCAGCGTGGTCTTGCACAGCGGCACACGGCGCAGGCCGCTGGCGGCCTCCAGGAACACGCCGAAGCCGGCATCGAGTTCGCCGGACTGCACGCGCTCCTGGATCTGCAGGCGGTCGAGGTCGTGCACCGTTACGGTCACGTCGGGATGCTGCGCGGCGAAGGCCTGGCACACCTGCGGCAGCACGCACGATGCCACCAGCGGCGTGGCGCCGACCTGCAGGCTCTGCCGTTCGGCCAAGGTCAGTTCGCCCAGCGAAGCGGCGGCGCCATCGAGCTCGGCCAGCACCCGTTCGGCCACCGGCAGGAAAGCCCGGCCCTGCACCGTGAGCGCCACCACGCGCGTCGTGCGGTTGAACAGGCGGCAGCCCAGTTGGACCTCGACATCGCGCAGCATGCTGCTCAGGCCGGCCTGCGTGATGTGCATCTGCTCGGCCGCCCGCGTGAAGCTCTGCAGCCGCGCGATCGCGACGAAGGCGCGGATCTGGCGGGTGGAGAGATTCATGCCTGGATCTTATCAACCCATCTGATCTTGTTGATTCCCTGATGGGTCGGTTTCCGCTGTAATCGCGGCACAACGATTTGGAGACGACATGGGCATTGCTCTGGAGGCCGGGCCGCGCCGGCGCACGGTGCTGGTGACAGCACTCGCAGCCTGCGCCGCATCGCAGGTGCTGGCGCAGGCCGGCGACTACCCGAACCGGCCGATCACGCTGGTCGTGCCCTTCCCCGCGGGCGGACCCACCGATGCCAGCGCCCGGTTGTTCGCCAAGACCATGGGCGAGTCGCTGGGCCAGCCGATCGTCATCGACAACCGCGGTGGCGCAGCCGGCACCACCGGCAGTGCTTCGGTGGCGCGCGCTGCGGCCGACGGCTACACGCTGCTGTGGGGCGGCACCAGCACGCTGGCGGTGGCGCCCGGCCTGTACAAGAACCTGAAGTACGACGCGCAATCGTTCGTGCCGATCGGCATGGCGCTGCGCGGCCCGCTGATGCTGGCCGGCCACCCATCGGGCAAGGCCCCATCGCTGTCGGCGCTGCTGCAGCTGGCAAAGCAGCAGCCGTTGACGGTCGGCACGGCGGGCAACGGCTCGATCGGCCACCTGGCGACAGAGTACCTGTGCGAGACGGCCGGTGTGCCCTTCACCCATGTGCCCTACCGCGGCGGCGGCCCGGCGCTGAACGATGCGCTGGGCGGGCAGATCGACCTGATCTTCGACAACGCCTCGGCGTTGTACCCGCACGTGAAGGCCGGCAAGCTGCGCGCCTATGCGGTGACCGGCGCACAGCCGTATGTGCCCGGACCCGAGGTGCCCACACTGCGCTCGGTGTTCGGCGGCTACGAGGCCTATTCGTGGTTCGGCCTGGTCACGCCTGCGGGCACACCGGCACCGGTGGTGCAACGGCTCTCTCTTGCCCTCGCCAAGGCCGCGCAATCGGCCGAAGTGAAACGCGAGCTGGAGGTCGGCGGCCTGGAGCCCGGCCTGCCCACGGCCAGGGAATTCGCCGAAGTGATCGACGGCGACTACCGGAAGTGGTCCGGCATCATCGTGCGCGCCAACGTGCGTGCCGACACTTGAACACACCACACGCAGGGCATGCATGAACACCAAGGTATTGATCGCAGGCGCCGGCCTGGGGGGCCTCACGGCCGCGCTGGCCCTGCAGCACGCAGGCTTCGAGGTCACGGTGCTCGAACAGGCCGCGCAGCTGGGTGAGGTGGGCGCCGGGCTGCAGCTCAGCGCCAACGCCACGCGCGTGCTGTCGCTGCTGGGCGTGGCCCACGCCCTGGCTGCCGTGGCCAGCAAGACCGCCGGCAAGGAAGTGCGCCTGTGGAACACCGGCCAGACCTGGAAACTGTTCGACCTGGGCGCGGAGTCAATCGCGCAATACGGGCATCCGTACTACACGGTGTACCGACCCGACCTGCACCGCATCCTGGTCAACGCCGTGCAGGCGCGCCAGCAGGGCGCCGTGCTGCTGGGCGCGCGCTGCGCCGGCTTCGAGCAGCGTGACGATGGCGTCAGCCTGACGCTCGAAGACGGCCGGCGCTTCGAAGGCGACATCCTGGTCGGGGCCGACGGCGTGCACTCGCGCATCCGCCAGGGCCTGTTCGGCGCCGACGCGCCTGTGTTCTCCGGCTGCCTGGCCTGGCGCGGCGTGATCCCGGCCGAACGCCTGCCCGAGCGGCTACGCCGGCCGGTGGGCGTCAACTGGATCGGCCCGGGCGGCCACGTGATCCACTACCCGCTGCGGCGCAACGAACTCGTCAACTTCGTCGGCATCGTCGAGCGCAGCGACTGGCAGGTCGAATCGTGGATGACGGCCGGCACCGTGGAGGAATGCGCGCACGACTTCCGCGGCTGGAACGACGACGTGCAGACGCTGATCCGCAGCATCCCCCAACCGTTCAAGTGGGCGCTGATGGGACGCGAGCCGATGGCCGAGTGGTCCCGCGGCCGCGTCACGTTATTGGGCGACGCCTGCCACCCGACGCTGCCGTTCCTGGCCCAGGGCGCCGCCATGGCCATCGAAGACGGCGCCATGCTGGCCCGCTGCCTGGCCGACGACCGCGCCCACCCCGCCGAGGCGCTGCGCCGCTACCAGAACGCCCGCGTCGAGCGCACCAGCCGCATCGTGCGCGGCTCGGCCGAGAACGCCAGACGCTTCCACAACCCGGCGCTGGCCTCGGCTGAAGGCGCCGTGGCGTACGTGGACCGGGAGTGGAACGAAGCGCGGGTGCGGGAGCGGTACCACTGGTTGTTTGACTACAAGGTGGATGAGGTGGCGGTGCGGGGGTAAGACAGGGGCTTTCGGTTGACGAACATTGGTAAAATCGAAGATTCGTCAACCAGGAGGTCGCGATGATGCATGACCGAATCCGCCGGGCACGCGTGCTGCGGGGGCTCAGCCTCGAAGTTCTCGCGCAGCGCCTTGGCGACATCACCAAGCAAGGCCTGAACAAGTTCGAGAAGGGCGAGAGCCTGCCCAATTCGACCCGGATCCTTCAGCTCTCCAAGGCCCTCGACGTCAGGCCCGAATACTTCTTTCGAGCCGACGCCATCGATCTGGCGCCACTGGAGTTTCGCAAGCTGGCGAAGATGCCCAAGTACCGCCAGCAGCAAATCGCAGAGCAGATGCGCGAACACCTGGAGCGGTACGTGGCGCTGGAGCGCTGCTTCGACGCCGACGACGGCTTCATGCAACATCTGCCGCCACGCCTTCTGCCCATCCGAAGCATCGGCGACGCCGAAGAAGCGGCCAAGCACCTGCGCGCACGCCTGCAAATCGGCAGCGATGCCGTGGCGCACCTCATCGAACTGCTGGAAGAACACGGCATCAAGGTCGCGTTGCTGGACGACGTCAGCGATTTCGATGGCGCCTGTGCCGCCACGGACGACGAACAACATGTGCTGATCGCGCTCAATCGCCACCGCCCGGGCGAGCGCATGCGCTTCACTGCCGCGCACGAGTTGGGCCACTGGGTCATGGCGTTTCCCGAAGAGATGGCCGAGGCAGACAGAGAGGCCGCCTGCCATCGGTTTGCGGGAGCGTTCTTGTACCCTTCCGATCGCGTGTTGGTGGATTTCGGACCACACAAACGTCCGCATGTATTTGCCGCAGAGTTGCTCAACGCCAAGCGCCGTTATGGCGTCTCGATGCAGGTCGCCTTGCGACGCTTGAAAGACCTTCACTTGCTCACCGACACCGGCTACAGCCGCGCCTTCATCGAGTTCAGCCGCAATGGCTGGCGCACCGCCGAACCAGAGCCGCTGCTTGCGGAGCAACCGCGACGTTTCGAGTCCCTGGTGTTCCGGGGCCTGGCCTCTGACCTGTTCAGCCCTTCGCGCGCTGCGGAATTCATGCAGTGCCGGGTCGATGAGCTGGACCCCACGCTGAGCCAATTGCCGGAAACTGCATGAGCCATCCGGTCTATATCAGCGACACCAACATCTGGATCGACTTCCGCAATGCGGGCCTCCTGGATGCGCTGTTCGACCTACCTTTTCAGCTTTGTAGCACTGACTTCGTGCTGTCCGAACTTGGCGACTCGGACCAACAGGCGTTACTTGAACTCGGCTTGACGGTGCACGGCCTGGACGAAAGCGCGACCTTCCGCTTGTTGGGTTTGATGGCCGCGCACAACAACAGCTCATTGGCCGATGTGTCGTGCTATCTGCTTGCGCAGGACACCGGGCACCCCCTGCTGACCGGCGACGGTCGGCTGCGCAAGCAGGCCCTGCAAGACGGTCTGCAAGTCTTCGGAGCTCTATGGCTGCTGGACCAGTTGGTGGCCCACCAGGTCACCCAGCCCGCAACAGCAGCCCAAGGACTTCAGCGCATGCTGGATCGGGGAGCGCGACTGCCTGGCACAGAATGCCAGGTGCGTCTTCGAGACTGGCAACGCCACGGCAGGTAACATCTTTCGTTTCATCGACTGTTAGTTCTTCACACACCACGCGGACGCATCGAAGCACCATGGACTGGTCTCGAGAAGAGGTCGAACTGATCGTTGCAGACTATCTGCAGATGCTCACACTCGAACTGACGGGCCAATCGTTCAGCAAGGCCGCGCACCGACGTCAGCTGCAGCAACAACTCAATGGACGTTCCGAGGCGTCGATCGAATTCAAGCACGGCAACATCAGCGCGATCCTGCTTGAATTGGATTTCCCTTTTATCGTAGGCTACCGGCCGCGGCCACACTATCAGACGTCACTGGCGACAGTGGTGACCGCGCAAATTTCCCGCGCTCCCGTTCTGGAAGCCGCCGCCTTGGCGGCCGTCCAGCAACCGGCGATTGCGCCAACTCTCGACGACTTCTCCAAAGTCAAGGCCGAGCCCCCGGTACGGGGGCTTCACACCGCGGAGCCGGCAGGACCACTCTCGTTTCAGGCGACCAAACGAGACTACCTGGCTCGCGAAGCCAGAAACCAGGCACTCGGCCTCGCCGGGGAACTCTTCGTTGTGCAGTTCGAGCGGTGGCGCTTGACGCAACTGGGTGAATCGAAGTTGGGCGCATCCGTCGAACACGTTTCCCAATCACGCGGGGACGGATTGGGCTATGACGTGCTTTCGTTTGAGGCCGATGGTCGTGAGAAATTGATCGAGGTCAAGACCACGTCGTTCGGAAAAGAGACCCCATTTTTCGTCACGACAGGAGAGCTGGTTCGGTCAAAAGCAGACCAAGAGAAATTCCATCTCTACCGACTTTTTGACTTCCGCCGAAGCCCCAGAATGTTCAGCCTGCAAGGATCACTTGATCGGCACTGCATCTTGGATCCGCATACGTACCGGGCAAGGTTTTCTTAGCGTTTCCGTCCGTTGATTCTTCACTCGATCTTCGCCCCCGACACCAGCACCATCTCCCGCCACCGCGGCGTATCGGCTGCGATCAATGCCCGCGTCGCCTCGGCACTATCGGTCGTCGCCAGCACCAGCCCTGCGGTCTTCAGGCGCGCTGCCAGCTCGGGCGTGGCGCCGCGCTTCACGCCGTCGGCGATGGCCCGCACCACGGCCGGGTCCATGCCGGCTGGGCCGGTGAGCGCGTTCCACGACTGCATGTCGAGGTCGCCCAGGCCCAGGTCGGCGAACTCGCCCAGGCCCGGCACGTCGGGCATCAGCGGGCTGCGTTCGCGACTGCCCACGGCCAGCGGGATCAGGCGGCCGGTGGCCACGTGGGGCAGCAGCGCGGGCATGAAGTCGAACACCATGTCGATCTGGCCGCTCAGCAGGTCGTTCAAGGCCGGTGCGCCGCCGCGGTAGGGCACGTGCAGGATGTTGGCGCCGCTGCGCTTGGCCACGCTGGCGATCAGCAGGTGCGCGGGCGATCCGTTGCCGGCCGAGCCCTTGGTCAGCTGCTGGCCGGGCTTCTTGCCCCAGTCGATCAGGTTGCGAAAGCTGGTCCAGCCGCGCTCCTTGGCGCGCTCCGCCGTCACGCAGCAGAGCACGGTCGACGTCACCAGGCGGGCGATGGGTGTGAGGTCGCGCGCGGGGTCGTAGGGCGGCTTGGCCAGCATCAGCGGCAGCGCGGTGAAGAACGAGATGTTGAGCACCCCCAGCACGCTGCCATCAGGCGGTGCATCTTTCACGGCCTGCACGCCGAGCACGCCACTGCCGCCGCCGCGGTTGTCGATGACGATGGCCTGCGTGGTGGCCGTGGTGTAGGCCGTGGCCCAGTTGCGGGCAATGGCGTCGGCCGCACCGCCGGCCGGATAGGGCACGACCCAGCGCATGGGCCGGCCGCCCGAGAGTTGCGCCCGGGCGGCGAAGGGGGAGGCAAACGGGGCGGCGAGTGCAAGCGGCAAGAAGCTGCGGCGGCTGAGCATGGTCGTGGGTCCTGGAAGTGAAAGGGGTCAGGCGTCGTCGCCCAGATAGGCGGTGGCGTCGATCTCGACCAGGCACTCCGGCGAGCCCAGGCCGCTCACGATGCACGACACGCGGTGCGGCGGGTCTTCGCTGAAGTTGGCGAAGTACACCTCGTTCATCGGTGCCCAGTCGGCCCGGTCGGTCACGTAGACCGTGCACTTCACGATGTCGCGCAGGCTGCCGCCGGCCTGCTCGACCAGCGCGCGGATGTTGTCGATGGTCTGCTGGGTCTGGGCCCGCACGTCGCCCACGGCGAACTTGCCCTCCAGGTTGCGGCCGGTGGAGCAGGCGAACAGGAAGCCGCCGGCCAGCGTGGCCTGGGCGAAGGGGAGCGAGGGTTTGAACACCTTGTCGGAGGAGATGGCGCGCTTGGGCATGGTGGTGGTGCGTGTGGGGCGGTGAAGATGGAAGGGGCCGGCGGTACCGGCATGCACAGTGCGCCGGTGGCCCGCAGGCTCGTGGTGTCGAGCAGTTTTCATGCCACGCGGCATGGCGAAGCCGCGCGATGCCGCGCCAAAAAGATCAGCCCACCCGCACCGCCGGCCGCACGCACGCCAGCAGCGAGCGCAGCATCAGGTCCGGTGACAGATCCCGCACGATGAACACCAGGAACGACTTGCGGTCTTCGTCCGGCCAGGCCGGCAGGTGCTCAGGGAAGTAGGTCACGTGGTGCACGCAGTTCAGCACGATCGGTGCCTGGTGGTCCTCCAGCGCCAGGAAACCCTTGATGCGCAGGATCTCGTCGCCGTGGCGGTGCAGCAAGGCCGACAGCCACACCGAGAAGCGGATCCAGTCGAGCTCGTCGCCCAGCTCCAGGCAGAAGGTCTTCACACGCAGTGCGTGGCTGGCGGCACCCACGGGCCGGGCGCCCAGGCGCAGCCGCGTGCGGGCCGGCTGCGCGGGCGCATCGTCGAGGCCGGTGAACCAGTCGCTGGCCAGGCGGTCGGCGCGCTGGGTCAAGCGCAGGCCCAGCAGTTCGTGCAGGCGCACGGCATGGCTGGCCACGCACTGGCACAGCGGGTTGAGCCGGGCCACCATCGCGCGTGCGGCATCGGCCTGGGCCGGCGTGGCGAGGTCGGTCTTCGACAGCAGCACCACGTCGGCGGTCTGGATCTGCCGGATGTAGTCGACGCTGCCGGCTTCGTCTTCATCCGCATGCAGCGTGTCCACCAGCGTCAGCACCAGCTGCACGCGCAGGCTGCGCGCCAGGTACGAATCGATGGCAATGGTCGAGATCACCGGCAGCGGGTCGGCCAGGCCGGTGGTCTCGACGATGATGCGTTCGATCTTGCGGCCGTAGTCGGTCTCCACCACCTTGTGCAGCGCCTCGCTCAGGCCTTCGTTGGCGGTGCAGCACAGGCAGCCGTTGCCCAGCAACACGGCCGGCGTGCCGTCGAGGCGGATCAGCCGGTCGTCCACGCCCAGCTCGCCCACTTCGTTCACCAGCAGCAGCGAGCCCGCGAACGCCGGGTCGCGCAGCGCCTGGCGCAGGAAGGTGGTCTTGCCGGCACCCAGGAAGCCGCTCACCACGTAGACCGGGATGCGGGTATCGCCGATCTCGCCCGTTGCGCTGGCGTCGGACATCAGGGGCGCTGCCGCGCTTCCAGCGCCTGGATCAGGTCGAGGCCCAGCGGGTCGACCGGGCGGCCGGTGAGCCGCTCGACGGCGGCCCACACCGCGCCCAGGCTGTCGACGATCTCGCTCGCACCGGCGAAGGTCTCGACGATCCACGACGACTGCCCCCAGTCGCGCACCGTGGCCCCGGCGCTGCGGGTGAAGGCACACACGGCGTCAGCCTGCTGCAGGCGGGCGCGCGTCACGTTGACCGCGCCGGCCACGGCGCCGGGCAGGCCGGCCGGGTTCGACCAGTGGTCGGTGTTGCCCCACAGGCCGCACATGCCGCACATGGCCTTGCGTTCCTAAGCCGCGAATGGGTGCTTGCGGTCGAAGTCGGTGGCGATCTCGTGCATCGTCTTGAACTGCACGCCCGGGTGCCGCAGCATGTGATCGAGCAGGCGCTCCAGCATCAGCAGCACCTGCGGCCGGCCGGCCACGTCGGGGTGCAGGCACAGGCTGAACACGGCATCGTCCATCTCGCGGTAGACCCAGTCGAACTGCTCGCGCCACAGCTCCTCGATGTCCTTCGGGTTCATGAAGCCGTGGCTGTTGGGCGACTTCTTGATGAACATCATCGGCGGCAGATCGTCCAGGTACCAGCTCACCGGAATCTCGATTAGGCGCGAGGGCGTGCCGCGCTCCAGCGGCTTCATCCAGTGCGCGGCCGGGCGTGCGTAGTCGATCGGCGTCCAGCTGTCGCCCACACGCAGGCGGTAGCACTGGAAGTCCTTGTGCATCATGCTGTGGTCGTAGGTCACGCCGCGGGCCAGCAGCAGCTCGGGTGTCGCCTTGCTCAGCTCCCACCATGGAGCCGCATAACCGGTGGGCCGCCGGCCCGACAGGCCGGTAATGAGCTCGATGCACTTGTCCAGCACGTCGGCCTCCTGCGTCGGCGTCATCGCCAGCGGGTTCTCGTGCGAGTAGCCGTGCAGCCCCACCTCGTGCCCATGCTGCACCACCTGAGCCATCTGCTCCGGGAAGGTCTCGATCGAATGGCCCGGGATGAACCAGGTGGTCTTGAGCTGGTAGCGCTTGAACAGTTCCAGCAGGCGCACGCTGCCGATCTCGCCAGCGAACATGCCGCGCGAGATGTCGTGCGGAGAGTCGGCACCGCCGAAGGTGCCGAGCCAGGCGGCGACAGCGTCGACGTCGACGCCGATGGCGCAGGTGATGTTCTTGGTCATGGTGTGTAGACGAGGTTCAGAGGTCGAGGATGAGGGGTGTGGTGGCGCTTGCGCGCGAGACGCAGACAGCCACGTAGCGCATGCGGTCGGTCTCGCTCAGGCAGGTGTCCAGGTGCACCGGCACGCCGCCGGTGTAGCGCGTGATGCAGGTGCCGCAGTAGCCTTCCCTGCAGGAGTGGTCGACGTCGACGCCGGCGGCCAGCAGGCCGTCGAGCATCGACTGCCCGGGCGGCACGGTGAGGCTGACGTTCGAAGCGCTGCAGTGCACCGCAAAACTCTCGGCAGTGGCCTGCGGCACAAGGGGCGCATCGCCCGGCCCGAAGGTCTCGCGGTACAGGCGCACGCCGTCGCGCCCGACCACGGCCTGCTGCACCGCGTCCATCAACGAGGCCGGGCCGCAGACGTAGATCTGCGCCGGGCCCACCAGGTCGTGGAAGTGTTTGTCGAACGCGATGCGTGTGCCCGCGCTGCCGTCGGACAGCACGAACTGCACGTGGCCACGGGCCTGCAACGCGCGCAGGTCTTCCGAATAGACCAGCTGCGATTCGTCGCGCGCACAGACGATGAACGCGAACGGCAGGCCGGCCACGTCGAGCTCCTGCGCCATGCACAGGAGCGGCGTGATGCCGATGCCACCGGCGATCAGGATCTTCGGCACCGCATCCTTCAACAGCGGAAACTTGTTGCGCGGCACGCTGATCTCGACCAGCGAGCCCGGCTCCAGGTTGTCGTGCAGCCAGTGCGATCCGCCACGGCCTGCAGCCTCGCGCTGCACCGCGATCACATAGGGGCCGGTCGCGCACCAGGGCCGCACACACGAGTACTGCCGCGTGCCCAGGCCGGGCACATGCACGTCGATGTGGGCGCCTGCGCCGAACGCGGGCAGGGCCTGGTGGTCGGGGCTGGCCAGTTCGTACTCGTTCACCCGGCTGCTCAAGCGCCGTACGCGCTGCACCTGCACTACCATCGAATCCCGCATCTTGTGTGTGTCCCGTCGCTCGAGCGTGCTGGTGTTGGCCCGCTGCTTGCATAGTGTCCGGTTCACCCTCCGACAGGACAAACGATTTGTTTTCCGGCACCCATCAGTTCAGGTCATCCGTGTGTCCATGAAAAGGCGTCTTCCCCCATTGCTCGCGTTGCGTGCGTTCGAGGCCGCAGGCCGGCACCTGAGCTTTTCGAAAGCGGCCGAAGAGCTGAACGTGACGCAGGGCGCGATCAGCCGGCAGATCAAGCTGCTCGAGGAGTTCCTGCACGCGCCGCTGTTCCGGCGCTTGACGCGGCAGATCGAGCTGACGCCGTTCGGCTTGGCCTATCTGACGCCGGCCACGCAGGCGCTCGACCTAATCGAGGGCGCCACGCTGCAGAGCTTCGAGCAGGCACGCTCGTTGTCGGTGAGCCTCTTGCCCACCATCGGCACGCTGTGGCTGATGCAACGCCTCACCTCGTTCATGATGGCCTACCCCGAGATCCGCCTGCAGGTGTCGGCCTCGCTGGAGCCGGTCAACTTCAAGCGCGAGCCGGTGGACGTGGCGATCCGCGTCGGCAAGGTGCCGGGCCACGACTATGCGGCCGAAGGCTCGCAGATCACGTTCCGCATGGCCGAGAGCTGGACCGATGTGTCGGCCATGCACCTGTGGGACGACTACATCACGCCGGTGTGCTCGCGCCGCTTTCTCGAACAGCACGGCCCGATCGACTCGATCGAGGACCTGGCGAAGCACCGGCTGATCCACAACATGAGCCGGCCCGACTGCTGGCCCGCGTGGCTGCTGGCCAGCGGCCACTCGGGCGTGTCGGGCCGCACGCGGCTGGAGGTGGGCCACTCGTACATGGCGGTGCTGGCCGCGCGCGAAGGCCAGGGCATCGCCTGCGTGCCGGTGATCGAGACCGACACGCCCGAATGGCGCGACGAGCTGGTGCGGCCGTTCGACCTGAAGCTGAAGAGTTCGGGGGCGTACTACATGCTGTGCCCGCGCGAGAAGCTGCTGTCGCCGGAGGTGAAGCTGTTCTCCAGCTGGCTCTCGGCGCAGTACTGAAGCGCGCCGGTTTCAGCGGCCGCGCCAGCGCGCCACCAAGGGCACCAGCGTGCCGACGATGCCCTTGCGAAACGACATCACGCAGACCATGAAGGTCAGCCCGAGGATCACCTGCACCCACGAGCCGACGCGGCTGGCCAGCTCGTTCTCGAGCACCGAGATCAGGAACGCACCGACCACCGGCCCGAACAGCGTGCCCGCGCCACCCAGCATCGTCATCAGGATGATCTCGCCCGACATCGCCCAGTGCACGTCGGTCAGCGAGGCCAGTTGGAACACGATGGCCTTGGTGGCACCGGCCACGCCGGCCAGCACGCTGGACATCACGAATACCGCCAGCTTGTAGCGGCCCACGTCGTAGCCCAGCGAGATGGCGCGCGGCTCGTTGTCCTTGATGGACTGCAGCGTCTGGCCGAACGGCGACTCGACCACGCGCCAGACGAACAGGAAACCCGCCACGAAGATCGCGAACACCAGGTAGTACAGCACCAGCGTGTTCGACAGGTCGATGCCCGGCAGCAGCTGGCCGCGCGGGATCTCCTGCAGGCCGTCCTCGCCATGGGTGAACGGCGCCTGCAGCCACACGAAGTACAGCATCTGGGCCAGCGCCAGCGTGATCATCGAGAAGTAGATGCCTTGGCGCCGCACGGCCAGGAAGCCGATCACGCAGCCGAACAGCGCGCCCGTCAGGCCGCCCGCGGCGATGCCCAGCAGCGGCGGCAAGCCGATCTCCTTCACCAGGTAACCGGCGATGTAGGCACCGCCGCCGAAGAACGCTGCATGCCCGAACGAGGTGAGCCCGGTGTAGCCGATCAGCAGGTTGAAGCCGCAGGCGAACAGCGCGAAGCACCAGCACTTCATCAGGAACGTGGGGTAGAAGCCGAGCCAGGGCGCGAGCAGGCCGAAGGCCAGCAGCACGGCGAAGAACACACGGTTGGTTTTCATTTTTCCCGCCCGAAGAGCCCCGCCGGGCGCAGCACCAGCACCACCGACATGATCACGAAGATGACGATGGCCGAGCCTTCGGGGTAGACCATCTTGGCGACGCCCTCGACGAGGCCCAGCAGCAGCCCGGTGACGATGGAGCCGCCGATCGAGCCCATGCCACCCACCACCACCACGGCGAACACCACGATGATCAGCTCGGAGCCCATGCGCGGGCTCACCTGGAAGATCGGCGCGGCCAGCACGCCGCCGAAGGCCGCCAGCGCCACACCCAGGCCGTAGGTCAGCGACACCAGTAGCGGCACGTTGATGCCCAGCGTCTGCGCGACCATCGCGTTCTCGGTGCCGGCCCGCAGGTAGGCGCCGAGCCGCGTCTTCTCGATGAAGAACCACACCGCCGCGCACACCGTGACCGAGGCCACCACCACCCAAGCCCGGTACTTGGGCAGCAGCATGAAGCCGATGTCGAAGGCACCGCGCAGCTGCTCGGGGATCTGGTACGGCCGGCCCGAGGCGCCGTAGAAATGCCGGAACAGCCCTTCGAGCACCAGCGCGAAGCCGAAGGTCAGCAGCATGCCGTACACCGGGTCGAGCGTGCGCAGCTTGCGCAGCAGGCTGCGTTCGAACACGATGCCGAGCGCGCCTACCGTCAGCGGCACCAGCAGCAGCGCCCACCAGTAGCCGAACGCCAAGCCTTCGATGCCGGTCCACTCGCTCAGCTGGTTGAGGCCGATCCACGCCAGGAAGGCGCCGACCATGTAGATTGCACCGTGCGCGAAGTTCACGCTGTTGAGCATGCCGAAGATCACCGCCAGGCCGAGGCTCAGCAATGCATAGAACGAACCGTTGATGAGACCGAGCAGCAGCTGGCTGGTGATGGCTTGCATGGCGGATGGGCTTCAGACCCCGAGCAGGGCTTCGATCTCGGCGGCACGCGCGGGCACGTCGGCAGCGCCGACCTCCAGCGCCACGCAGCCGCGGTCGATCACGTAGTGGCGGTCGGCCACGCGGCGTGCGAAGCGGAAGTTCTGCTCCACCAGCACGATGGTGAAGCCTTCGCGCTTCAGCTCCTGCAGCACGGCACCGAGCGCCTGCACGATGACCGGGGCCAGGCCCTCGGTGATCTCGTCGAGCAGCAAGATGCGCGCGCCGGTGCGCAGGATGCGCGCCAGCGCCAACATCTGCTGCTCGCCGCCCGACAGGCGCCCGCCAGGGCTGGCCCGGCGCTGCAGCAGGTTGGGAAACAGCTGGTAGATGCGCTCGATCGACATGCCGCCCTTGGCCACCACCGGCGGCAGCAGCAGGTTCTCTTCGGCCGACAGGCTGGCGAAGATACCGCGCTCTTCGGGGCAGTAGCCCACGCCCAGCCGCGCCACCTGGAACGGCGCCATGCCCAGCGCCTCGCGCCCGGCGAACCGCACGCTGCCGCTCGACCTGGGCAACAGGCCGACCATGGTGCGCAGCGTGGTGGTGCGGCCCGCGCCGTTGCGCCCGAGCAGGGTGACGAGCTCGCCCTCGCGCACCGTCAGGTCGATGCCGTGCAGCACGTGCGCGTCGCCGTAGTGGGCGTGCAGGTTGCGCACGCTGATCAAGGCCTCACTCGCCATCGTCGATCCCGATATAGGCTTCGACCACACGCGGGTCGGCCGCCACCGCGGCATAACTTCCCTCGGCCAGCACGCTGCCGCGCGCCAGCACCGTCACGGTGTCCGACAGCGAAGCCACCACACGCAGGTTGTGCTCGACGATCAGCACGGTGCGCGATTGCGCCACACGCCGGATCAGCGCGGTGACGGTGGCCACGTCTTCCACGCCCATGCCCTGGGTCGGTTCGTCGAGCAACAGCACCTTGGGGTTCATGCCCAGCGTGGTCGCCAGCTCCAGGCTGCGGCGCTTGCCGTAGGGCAGGTCGCGCGCGCTGCTCTGCGCCAGATCGGCCAGGCCCACGTCGTCGAGCAGGCGGTGGGCCTCGGCATCGAGCCGTGCCGTGACGCGGCGGCTGCGCCAGAAGCAGGCCGACAGGCGCTCGCGCCGCTGCAGACCGACCTTGACGTTCTCCAGCACCGACATGTCGGGGAAGATGGCCGAGATCTGGAACGAGCGCACGATGCCCAGCCGCGCCACCGGCGACGGCGCCAGCGCCGTGATGTCCTGCCCGCCGAACCAGATCGTGCCGCTGCTCGGCGCGGTGAACTTGGTCAGCAGGTTGAACACCGTGGTCTTGCCGGCGCCGTTGGGGCCGATCAGCGCGTGGACCGAGCCTTCGCGCACACGCAGGCTCACGTCGGTGACCGCCTGGAAGCCCGAGAACTCCTTGCCCAGGCCCCGGGTCTCGAGGATGTAGCTGCCGCTCATCGGGAAACGCCGCCTTCAGCCTGCCGCATCGGCCAGCCGCATGGCCGCACCCGGGCGCAGCGTGCCGCCCTGCAGCACCTCGGCGTAGATGCCCAGGTCGCCGTGGCCGAAGTGTTCGCGGATGCCGATCGGCACGTTCACGTCGCGCACGCCGGTGGCCGGGTTCACGCTGGTGGCGGCGCAGCGTTTGGTGCGGCGGATCAGCTTGAGCACCACGTCGCCGATGTGCAGCTCGCGCCCGATCCAGTCAAGCTCGGACCAGGCCTCGGCGCCGTCGAACACCAGGTTGCCACGGAAGCGGATCGGATCGAGCGCGGTGCCGAGCCGCGCCGACAGGTCGCGCACGGTCGCCAGGTTGATCAGCGAGATGCTGCGCATCAGCGCGATCGAGTGCACGCTGACGTCGGTGAACTGGTGGCCTTCGGCGCTGACCACCCGGGGCTCGCCGGGCAGGGGGGCGGCGACGTAGCGGCCGAGGAAGTCGGCGAAGGCGCGGCGGCCGGTGTCGTCCTGCAGCGCGAATTCACGCGCGGGCTCGCCGTCCTGCTCGACCACCAGCACGTCGGGGTCGGTGCGCATGTGGGTGCGCAGACTGGCGATGCGCTCGTACTTGGCCAGCATCAGGAACTGCGTCTTCGGCGCGAACACCGGTTTGGCCGGATCGAAGTCGAGCGAACCATCGGTCACTGCATAGACGCGGTCGGACGGAAAACCGAAGCCGGCGCGCAGCGCGACGCTCGGCAGGCGCTCGGCCGACAGGCCCTTCACCGGAAAGCGGAACAGCCCGTCGATCTGCATGTCCATGGCGTCGCCTGTCCTGCCCGTGCGCTCAGCGTGCGCTGGCGCATGCGCCTGGGGTCATGGGAGAAAAGGCTTGCGCCGCCGGCACGCTGGCCTTCACGTTGTAATAGTCCCAGGGGTATTTCGAATCGGCCGGCTTCTTGACTTCCATCAGGTACATGTCGTGCACGTGCAGGCCATCGGCACGGATCTGCCCGTTCTTCGCGAAGAAATCGTTCACCGGCGTCGACTTCATCTTCGCCATCACCGCGCCGGTCTCGTCGGTGCCGGCGGCCTGGATGCTCTTCAGGTAATGCATCGTCGACGAGTACATGGCCGCCTGCACCATCGACGGCATGCGCTTGTTGGCCTCGAAGTAGCGGCGCGCCCACTTGCGCGACTCGTCGTTGGCGTCCCAGTAGAAGGCCTCGGTCAGCAGGATGCCCTGGGCCTGCGGCAGGCCCATGCTGTGCACGTCGGTGATGAAGGTCAGCAGCGAGGCGATGCGCTGCTTGCCACCGGTGGCGATGCCGAACTCGCTGGCACCCTTGATCGCGTTGCTGGTGTCGCTGCCGCCATTGGCCAGCGCGATCACCTTGGCGCCCGAGCCCTGGGCACGCACCAGGTACGACGAGAAATCGGTGGTGTTGAGCGGGTGCCGCACCGCGCCCAGCACCGTGCCGCCGGCGGCCTTGACCACGTCGGCCGTGGTCTTTTCCAGGCCATGGCCGAACGCGAAGTCGACGGTGATGAAGTACCAGCTGTCGGCGCCCTGCTTCAGCAGCGCCTTGCCGACCACGTTGGACAACGCGTTGGCGTCGTACACGTACTGGATGCTGTTGGGCGTGCAGGCATCGGTGGTGGCGCGCGTGGTGCTCACCCCGCCCAGCACCACGATCTTGTTCTTGTCGCGGGTGATGCCCATCACCGCCAGCGCGACGCCGGAGTTGGAGATGTCGAAGACCGCATCGACCTTGCCCGCGTCGTACCACTCGCGGGCGATGTTGGCGCCGATGTCGGTCTTGTTCTGATGGTCGGCATAGACCACCTCGATCGGCGTGCCGTTGACCTTGCCGCCAAAATCGGCCACCGCCATGCGCACGGCCGACACCGAGCCGCTGCCGGAGAAGTCGGAATAGGCGCCCGACATGTCGGTCAGCACGCCCAGCTTGACCACGCCGTCGGAGAACCTGGCCGCGGCAGCGGCCTGCGCCGCCGCCTGCCCGGCGCCCAGCGCGGCGCACAACGACAACGTGGCGATGGCAAGTCGGGCGGGTGTGAACATGGCGATCCTTCGGAGGTGGGGTTGGCGAAATGCGGGTATGGCCGGGGAGTGAGAGAAGTCTAGGGAGACGCCGCCCCGCGAACAAACTACTCTTTCGCCGGCTACGCATGAGTAAAGCTGATGAACACGGCGTGCGCACCGTTCCTGTGCGCGGGCCGGCGAGAGGGAAAGAGAAGAGGGATGTGCCACGCGGAAGGTGGCAGTTCAAGATGCGTGCCAATGTGGCATTGGCAGCGGTGGCTGGCGAGGTTCAGGCCGGCCGAGGCCCCGGGGCGGAGCCGACGGAGCGCAGCGCGGCGGGCCGCGCGCTGCGCTCAGGACAACTCATACGTAGCAGGGCCCCTCGATCAGCGGATGCTCCTTGATGAAGTCCAGATCGATCTTGAGCCCGATGCCCACGCCCTCCAGCGGACGCACGCAGCCCTTGTCGTCCAGCTGGTAGGGCAGCTGGTCGGCCAACTGGTCGCGGAACGGGTTCAAGGTGGTCACGTCGCCTTCGAAGTAACCGGGGTTGTCGACACCGCACAGGTAATGGATGGTCGTGCCCATGTTGATGGCGGTGGCCGAGGTGTGCGGGTTGACGGTGAGTTTCAACGCGCTGGCCATGGCCGCGATGCGCATCGATTCGGTCACGCCGCCGGTCTTTGACAGGTCGGGCTGCGCGAAGCTCACGTGGCCGTCTGCGAACAGGGTCTGGAAGTCGTAGCGGGTGTAGTGGTTCTCGCCGGCGGCCAGCGGCGTGCGGCCCAGCCGGGCCGCGGCCGCATAGGCGCGCCGGTCCTGTGGCGGGAAAGGTTCTTCGAGCCAGCCGACGGCGCATTCGTCGTAGGCCGGCATCACCCGGCGCACGTCGTCGACCGTGTAGGCGGTGTTGGCGTCGACCAGGATATCGATGCCATCGCCGACCGCCTTGCGCACGGCGCGCACGCGGGCGATGTCCTTGGCCGCGGTGTCGCCCACGCGCAGTTTCAGCGCGCGGTAGCCGGTGGCGATGTGGCCCAGCGCCTCTTCGGCCAGCCGGGCCGGCTCCTGGTAGCCCAGCGCGATGCCGCCCGCGTAGGCCTTGATCGGCTTCGAGGTGCCGCCCAGCAGACGGTACAGCGGCCAGCCGGTGGCCTGGCAGCGCAGGTCCCACAACGCGATGTCGAGGCCGCTCAGCGCCAGCGCCGCGGCCGCGCCCATGCCGTGGCTGGCCAGCTGCATCTTGTAGACGCGGGCCCAGACTCCGTTCACGTCGCTGGCGTCGAAGCCCAGCACCAGCTCGCGCATCGTGGTGTCGACCAGCCTGGCCACCGCGCCGGGGCAGCGGCCGTGGTGCGCCTCGCCCCAGCCGACGTGGCCTTCGTCGGTCTCCACGCGCACCAGCACCGAGTCGCGCTTGACGCTGCGGCCGATGCCCAGGGTGACCGACTGGTGCGGCGGAACGGGAAACGAGATCGGGACGGCCTGGATGTCGGCGATGCGCATGGTGTATGTCTCGGGAATCTGGAAGAAGGCGTTACGTGAACACTTCGGGGTTGACGATGTTGGCCGGCCGCTCGCCGCGCAGCAGCGCGAGCATCGTGGCCACCGCGCCCTGGCTCATGCCGAGCATGCTGGTGGCGGTGATGCCGGCCACGTGCGGCGTGAGCAGCAGGCCGGGCGTGTGCAGCACCGGGTCGTCGGGCGTCAGCGGTTGCCGGTCGTGCACGTCGAGCGCGGCGCCGGCCAGCCGGCCTTCGCGCAGCGCGGCCAGCAGGGCTGCGGTCTCGACCACTGGGCCGCGCGACACGTTGATCAGGATCGCGCCGGGCTTCATCGTCGCGATGGTGGCCGCGTCGACCAGGCCGCGCGTGTGTTCGTTCAGCGGGCAGCACAGCACGACGACATCGGCCTGCGCGAACAGTGTGGCCTTGTCGGCGGCGGTCACGCCGGGCGGCAAGCCATCGGGCCTGCGCGTGAGGCCCAGCACCCGCATGCCCAGGCCGTGGGCCACGCCGGCCAGCCGGGCGCCGATGCCGCCGACCCCGACGATGCCCAGCACCGTCTGCCCGAGCTCGGTGCCCGGGTCGGCCAGCGGCCTTGCCTTCGCCCAGCCGTCGCGGCGCAGGCTGGCATCGATGCCGGCCAGGTTGCGGCGCAGCTGCAGCATCGCGGCGATGCAGTACTCGACCACGGCCGTGCTGTTGGAGCCGGGCAGGTTGGCCACCGGAATGCCCTTGGCGGTGGCGGCTGCCACGGGAATCATGTCGAGCCCCACGCCGTGGCGCACCACGGCGCGCAGCCGGGGCGTGTGCTCGAAGATGTCGGGCGGCAGCTGGGCGCGGACCATCAGGCCGTCGACGTCGGCTGCCAGCCGCAGGAGGGTGGGGGCCGTGGCGTCGGGCGCCACGACCACTTCGCAATGCTGCTGCAGCGCGGGCATCAGCTGCGGATGGATGGGGTTGGTCAGCAGGACGCGGGGCTGGGTCGTCATGGCGCTGCGTCCGTCAGGAACGCGGGGCCGGCGGCGACCGGATTGACCAGCGTGCCGAGGCCGGCGAGTTCGATCGTCACCGTCTGGCCCGGCTTCAGCCAGGCCGTGGGGTTGTGCGTGGCCGCGACGCCGGCCGGTGTACCGGTGGCGATCACGTCGCCCGGGTCGAGCGGCATGCGGTGCGAGATGTAGGAGATCAGCGCGGCGATGTTGTGCAGCATGGTCGCGGTCGATCCGTTCTGCAGCAGGCGGCCGTCGATGTCGAGGCGGATGCCGACCTGGTACGGGTCGGGCAGTTCGTCGGCACTGATCAACCAGGGGCCGAGCGGCGACGAGGCGGGCAAATTCTTGCCGCGCACGAAGTTGGCGCCGTCGGCCTTGATCAGCGCGCTGCCGCTCACGTCGTTGTGCAGCGTGTAGCCGGCGACAAAGCGCATCGCGTCGTCCTTGCCGACACGGAGGGCACGCCGGCCGATGACCACGGCCAACTCGGCCTCGTAGCCCACGTCGCCCACGTCGGGCGGCACCAGGATGGCTTCGCCCGGGCCGATCACCGTGCTGCCGGAGCGCACGAAGGTCACTGGTTCGGGCGGATGGGCCATGCCGCGCTCGTCCAGCGCATCGGTGAAGTTGAAGGCCGCGCCGACGACCTTGCCGGGGCGCAGTGGCGCAAGCAGTCTGAGTTCGGACAGCGGACGCAGCGCGGCGCTGTCGAAGCGGGCTTCGGCCAGACGCTGCACCCAGCCGGCCAAGCCTTGTTCGACGAAGGCCATCACCGACGGTGGTGTGTCGCCGAACAGCGCGCGGCACGATGGGTGGGACAGGTCGGCCACCTGGGTTGCGGTGCCCGTGCCCAGCACGACACCGGCCACCGGCACGCCCTGCGGGCCGGCAAAAGAGACTAGACGCATGGAGGTTCCTCGATCAGGCTACACGGTAGCGATCGAGTATCGCGCGGTTGATTTCGATGCCGAGGCCGGCACCGGTCGGGATCTGCACCTTGCCGCGTTTCTGCACGATGGGTTCCATCGACAGGTGGTCGCGGAACGGGTTCTCGCACTGCTCGAACTCCAGCAGCGGCGGCATCGGGCGGAAGCTCGGCGGCTGGTCGGGCAGGGCTGCGATGAAGTGCAGCGTGGCGGCCAGGCCGATGGCCGAGCCCCAGGCGTGCGGCACGCATTCGACGCCGTGCGCACTGGCCAGCGTGGCGATCTTCCTGCATTCGCTGATGCCACCGGCGGCACACACGTCGGGCTGCACGATGTCCATCGCCTTGCGCACGACCAGATCGCGAAAGCCCCAGCGGGTGAATTCGTTCTCGCCACCGGCAACCGCCATGTCGAGCGCACGCGTGACCTCGACGTAACCGTCGACGTCTTCCGGCGAGATCGGTTCTTCGAACCATTCGACGTCCAGCTTCTCGAGCTCACGGCCGAGGCGGATGGCCTGCGGCACGGTGAAGCAGTGGTTGGCGTCGACCATCAGCCGGGTCTTGTCGCCCACGGCTTTGCGCACGGCCTCGACACGGCGGATGTCGAGCTTGGGGTCGCCCAGGCCGATCTTCATCTTGACGGCGGTGAAGCCTTCTTCGACGTAGCCTTGCGCTTCTTCCACTGCTTCCTCGATCAGGCGGTCCATGTCGATGAAGTAGAGGCCGGTGGCATAACACGCGACCTCGGTGCGGAACGCGCCGCCGATCAGCTTGTGGATCGGCTTGTTGCAGGACTTGCCGACGATGTCCCACAGCGCGATGTCGATGCCGCTCATGGCCGAGGTGACCATGCCGCGGCCGCCGTAGTCCTTCACGCGGTTGTAAAGGTCTTCCCAGATCACTTCGACGTCGAACGCGTCGCGGCCGATGATGCGCGGTGCGAACTGGGTCTCGATGTAGGCCTTGGACACGGCCGACGGGCCGTAACACTCGCCCCAGCCGACGATGCCGTCGGTGGTCTCGATCTCGACGATGCACGATCCGCGGGTCTTGTAGAGCCAGCCGCGCGAGGAGGTGAAGGGTTTTTCCACCGGGGCGGAAACGACGTGGCAGGTGACTTTCTTGATCGTACTCATGGGTTCAATTCATTTCAGTAGATTGCAGTCTGGCTTCACTTCTTCTCGGCGACAAAGACTTTTTTGCCGACCTCGTTCAGCGACTTCTGCACGTTGGTGATCTCCTTGCCGAGCGCCGGGCCGGTCAGGTCGTCGACCACCGCACCTTGCTGCTCGGTCGGCGCCTTGAACCTGGCACTCTGGATCGCCTTGCCGAAGATCTCGGTCAGCTTCAGACGTACCGGCTCGGGGATGCCGACCGGCGCGACGATGTAGGCCATCTGCACCAGCGGGCCGTACGGAAACACGTCGAAACCGCGCTCCTTGAAGGTCGGCACGTCGGGCAGGGTCTGCAGGCGCTGGTCGGCGAAGACGGCAATGGCCTTGACCAGGCCGCCGTCGATCATGGCCTTGCTTTCGGAGGGCTTCAACACGGCCGCGTCGATCTGCTTGCCGGCCAGATCGGCCACCACCTTGGAGCCACCGGTGTAGGGCACGTTGATCGTGTCGACGCCGGCGGCGCGGCCCGTCATCACCGAGAAGATGTGGTTCAGGTTGTTGGTGCCGGGTGTGCCGATCGAGACCTTGCCGGGGTTCTTCTTCAGATGCGCGACGAAGGTCTCGAGCGTCGTGGCCGGGCCGGTCGTCGGCACGAGCAGCACCAGCGGATCGATGGTCACGCGGGCGATCGGCGCGAACTGTTCGTTCTTCAGCGGCGTGAGGCCCTGGGCGATCAGCGCCAGCGTCGAGCTGGTGCCCATGCCGATGGTGTAGCCGTCGGCCTCGGCATTGGCCACCTTGGTCATGCCGATCGCACCGGTCGCGCCGGGCACGTTTTCCACCAGCACCTTCACGCCCTGCTCCGCGGCCAGCTGGGCCAGCAGGCGGGCGGCGATGTCGTTGGAACCGCCGGCGTTCCACGGCACGATGAACTTGATTTCCTTGGACGGAAAGGGGTCCGCAGCCCAGGCCGCAGGTGCCGCAGCGGTCAGCAACGCGGCCACGGACAGCGCGGCGCCAAGCTTCGAGAGGAAGCGCAGATTCATCTTGTCTCCAGATTTTTGTTGGTCAGTTCTTTAATGTTATAACAAACAACATAAGAATACCAGAGGGCGATGTGCGCGCACTTCGTGCGGTCACCAAGCCGACGACGTCGGCATCCTCGGGTCAGTCTTGCTGCAGCAGCGCGCAGATGTCGTCGCGCGCGCTTTCGATGTCCTGCCGGATCGCCTCGGCCGCGGCCGCGCCGTCACCCTGGCGCAGCGCGACGAGCGCCGCCAGGTGGAACGGATAACGCTTGAGCCCGGGGATGTACTGCGGCAGGGCCAGCGTCAGCGTGGGGGCGCAGCGCAGCCACGCGCTTTCGATGATCTGCTGCACGATGGGCATCTTGCAGGCCGCATAGATGCCGAAGTGAAAGCGGTAGTGCGCGTCGAGGTACTGGTCGAGCCGCTTCTCCTCGACCGAGCGTTTCATCTCGCCCAGCGCCGCCTCGATCGCATCGAGTTCCGCCGCCGTGGCGTGCTGCGCCGCTGCTGCCGCGGCCACCGGCTCGAGGCTGCTGCGGACCGTCATCAGTTGGCCGAACTGGTCGGCGTTGAGCAACGGTACCGTGGCGCCGCCACCCTGGCCCACGCTGCCGCGCTCCAGCACCTTCTCGGCCACCAGGCGGTTCACCGCATCGCGCACCGGGGTGAGGCTGATGCCCAGTTCGTCGGCCACGTCGCGCAGCAGGATGCGTTCACCCGGCGCATACCGGCCCGCGAGCAAGGCGGATTCGAGCGACGCATACGCACGGTCCCACAGCGTATCGCGTGCGATCAGTTTCAGTCGGGGCAGGCTGTTCATGGCGGGTCGGGCGAATGGTACAACCGCCCGCACGGGGCGCGGCCACACGGCAGGGCTCCACCCACTGAGGAGAAACGAATGAACGACGAACGCAGGTTGTTCCCCGGTTTCGCGCAACAGGCCATCGACACCGACGAAGGCGTGCGGATCCGCGTCACGACCGGCGGCAACGGCCCGCCGCTGCTGCTGCTGCATGGCCACCCGCAGACCCATGCGCTGTGGCACAAGGTGGCACCCGCGCTGGCCGAGCGGTTCACGCTGGTGCTGGCCGACCTGCGCGGCTATGGCGATTCGTCGAAGCCGGCCGGCACCGACGACCACGGCAACTACAGCAAACGTGTGATGGCACGCGACATGGTCCGCGTGATGCAGTCGCTCGGCCATGCCCGCTTCGACGTGCTGGCGCACGACCGGGGCGCACGGGTGGCGCACCGCCTGGCAGCCGACCATGGCGACGCTGTACGGCGGCTGGTGCTGCTCGACATCGCGCCCACGCTGGCGATGTACGAGCAGACCAGCGATGCGTTCGCCCGCGCCTACTGGCACTGGTTCTTCCTGATCCAGCCGGCGCCGATGCCCGAGCGCCTGATCGAAGCCGACCCGGCGGCCTACATCCGCGAGGTGATGGGCCGGCGCAGCGCCGGCCTGGCGCCGTTCGATCCCCGTGCGCTGGCCGAGTACCTGCGCGCCATCGCTCTGCCCGGCACGGCCCACGGCATCTGCGAAGACTACCGTGCTGCCGCAGGCATCGACCTGCAACACGACCGCGCCGACCGCGATGCCGGGCACAGCCTGCAGATGCCGCTGCTGGTGTTGTGGGGCGAGCAGGGTGTGGTGCACCGCTGTTTCGAACCGCTGGCCGAATGGCAGCGGGTGGCCGCCGATGTGCGTGGCGAGGCACTCCCCTGCGGCCACTACATTGCCGAGGAGGCGCCTGCACTGCTGCTGGCCAAGGTGTTGCCGTTCCTGACCGAGGGCATTGACGACAGGGTGTGAGGACGCGTCAGCCGGCGCGGCGAAACGTGAGGTTGAAACGGCAGTCACCGGTCAGCGCATGCAGGCCCGGCTTGACCGCCAGCACGCCATGGAACCGCAGCCGTGCCGGGCCACCCCACACCACCACGTCGCCATGGAACAGGGGCAGGCGCAAGGGTTTGTCGCTGCGCTGCAGGCCACCGAACAGGAACACGGCCGGCAGGCCCAATGACACCGACACGATGGGCTGGCGGTAGTCGTGCTCGTCGCGGTCCTGGTGCAAGGCCAGCCGTGCGCCGGGTGCGTAGCGGTTGATCAGGCAGGCATCGGGGCTGAAGTGCGCAAAACCCGCTTCGGCCGCCGCTTGCGTAGCCAGCGCCCGGAACGACGCAGGCATGGCCGGCCAGGGCGCGTGGCGCAACGGATCGATGGCGTCGTAGCGGTAGCCACTGGCATCGCTGACCCAGCCCAGGGCACCGCAATTGCCCATCGCCACCGACATCGTGTAGCCGCCCGGCGTCACCAGATGCCGCAACGGCACCTGGGCCAGTACCGCCTGCAGGTCGCTCCACAGCGCGTCGATACCGGCCCGTGCCCGGCGCCGCAGCAGCATGGCGCCGGGCACCAGGGGTTCCTGGCAGGGCGCGATGTCGTCGAACAGATCCATGGTCATGCCGCGTCTTGGAGGGCTCCAGGCGACCCCAAATAGGGGTCACGGAGGGGTTCTGGTTGTCCTGTCTTATGAACCGGATGCCTTGATAAAGAATAGTAGTAGTAGATAAGGGTCGGCCGAATCTGGGGGCAACCCGGTTTTCTGCTGTCGCATCAAGGGCTTGCGGCTGCCCGGGGGGTGTGGGTGAGTCTGTTTTGCGCTGCAGCCGCAAATGAACAACTTCGGGTTTGGCGATTGTCCTGTGGATAAGGTGCGACTTGTGCCGGAACTATCCACAGGCTTGTGCGCCACGGATCCGGTGCCCGCGGAGGAAGACATGGGCGGACTTGAATAGCGCCAGGGCGGGACGCATCTGCAACGTCATGCCAAAGCTTTCCCTGGGGTTGATGTCGTTGTGTCTGCATGGCTGGGTGGCCTGGCGCGTGGTGCCCGATCTGCTGGCGCAGCCGGACCTGGCGGCGTGGGGTGTCGGACTGCTGGCCGTGCTGCTGCTGTCGACCATCGCGTTGCCGCTGGGGTTCTCGACCCGCCGTTCGGGCCGCCAGCCCTGGGCCGATCTGCTGTCGTGGCTGGGCATGCTCTGCATGGGCCTGTTCTCCAGCCTGCTGGTGCTGACCGTGCTGCGCGATGGGGTGCTGCTGGCGGGCTGGGCGGTGCATTTCGTCTGGGACCGCGTGGGATCCGCACCCGACCTGCTGGCGCCGCTGCACCGCTGGACGGCACTGGCCGTGCCCGTGCTGGGCCTGCTGGCCACTGCCTGGGGGCTGGTGAATGCGCGGCGCACGGCGGCGGTGGTGCGGGTCGATGTGCCGATCCACAACCTGCCGGCGGCGCTGCAGGGTTTCACCGTCGCGCAGATCAGCGATGTGCACGTCGGCCCGACGATCAAGCGCAACTACCTGCAGGCGATCGTGCGCAAGGTCAATGCGCTGCAGGCCGACATGGTGGCCATCACCGGCGATCTGGTCGACGGCCGCGTGGCCGAACTCGCCCGCCACGTGGCGCCGCTGGCCTCCTTGACTTCACGCCACGGCACCTACTTCGTGACCGGCAACCACGAGTACTACTCGGGCGCCCATGCGTGGACACGCGAACTCGAACGGCTGGGCGTGCAGGTGCTGACCAACCGCCATGTGGTGCTGCAGCATGCCGGTGCGGCAGGGTCTGCACCGATGGTCGTGGCGGGCGTGGCCGATTTCGGTGCCCACCATTTCGACCCGTCGCACCGCAGCGACCCCGCTGCCGCATTGGCCGGTGCGCCCGCCGATGCACCGATGCGCCTGTTGCTCGCACACCAGCCGCGCAGCGCCGACGCTGCGGAGCGTGCCGGTTTCGACCTGCAGTTGTCGGGCCACACCCATGGTGGACAGTTCTGGCCCTGGAACCACTTCGTGCGGCTGCAACAGCCGTTCACGCAAGGCCTGCACAAGCTGCGCCGGCTCTGGGTCTACACCAGCCGCGGCACCGGCTACTGGGGGCCACCCAAGCGTTTCGGTGCGCCCTCCGAGATCACCTTCCTGCGACTCGTCAGAGGCAGTGCTTAAGCGGCCATCTCCTACGCGGGCCCGGGCGTCGCATTGCTAGCATCGAGCGGTCGGTACCGCACAGAGGGTTCGGGCGCGGTCACGGCGATTCCCCTAAGATCGTTCTCAAAAAATGGGAGGTGAGATCCACGATGGAACATGTCTTGTCGAAGACCCATACGGGTCGACTCGGTTGGGCCGCATGCCTGCTGGCGGCGGTGGGTTGGTGTGGCATGGCACATGCGCAACTGGGTGGTGTGTCGGTCTATGCCGAAGGAGGGCGAGCCTGGCACAACGGCGGTGGCACCAACAACGCGACGCTCGGTGTGCGGATTCCGACCTCGGTCACGTTCTGGGACGGTCGCATCGCGATGTCGGTCGACGCCTATGCCAGCCACTGGTACGCCGATGCCCATCCGTGGGAGCGTTCCAACTACGTGCAGGTCGGCGTGGTGCCGATGTTTCGCTACCGGTTCGACCAGGGCCGCTCGCCGTGGTTCGTCGAAGGTGGTGTCGGTGTGTCGTACCTGAACCACCACTACATCAGCCTCACCAAGAGCTTCGGCACCTTGTGGAACTTCAGCGACCATCTGGGTGCAGGTTACAGCTTCGGCGCCGAGCGCCGGCACGAGGTGGGCATGTACCTGAAGCATGTCTCCAATGCCGGTCTGAAGGGTTCGAACCCTGGCGAGACCTTCGTGCAGTTGCGTTACGCCTATACGCTGTGACGCTGTCGCCTGCGCCAGCAGGCCGGCGTGTCCTACGTGGCCGGGCGTGGCACACCGACAGGGGCGTCGTGGTGGCTCCACTAGATTGAGGTCATGGGCTCGCGGGAGCCCACACAACCCCAAAGGAGCAAGCCATGAAGAAGTCTATCCACTGCCTGTCCATCGTGTTGTCCGGCGCCTTGCTGGCAGCGGGTTCTGCTTATGCGGAGCTGCCGACGAAGATCGAGGGTGTGCCAAGCAAGCCGGCACCCAAGGCCTTTCCGACCAGCCAGAAGGCACGCAGCGATGTGCGGCAGGAGGCGCAGTCTGCCAACAAGGTGGCGCCCAAGGTCGGCGGCGAGGTAGCGGCCGATGCCGGCAAGCCGACGCCAGCGGATACCGCCGCGTTGTTCGCTACTTCCGACCGGAATCGGGGCGAGGTCCGCGCCGAAGCACGGTATGAAAACAAGATGGTGCCGAAGACGCTGCGTCCGGGTGGCGAAGGGGGCGACACCGGCAAGAACAGCGTCTGGTAAACCAGACGCCGGTGTGTAGAACCGTCAGCCCGCTGTCGCGGGCTGAACTTTTCAAGGTGCTGGCTTTGTTGTTCTTTCAGTTGCCGGCGGAAGGCACGGTGTCCAGCCACTGCAGCATCTGCTGTTTCCAGAAGCGGGCGATGTTGGTCGTGCCGTGACCGCGTGTGTCTTCGCTGGCGGGGATCAGGTAATAACTGCCATTAGGCAAGCGTTTCAATTCGCGCTCCATCGCTGCGGCCAGCTGAGGCGGGTTGCGTTCGTCGTCGGCCGCATTGATGGCCAGCAAGGCGGCGCGTAACCGCATCAGGTTGGGCACCGGGTCGTAGTCGCTCGATGCCTGCCACTGGTACAGGTAGTCGTTGGCATCGAACTCGAACGGTGCAGCCAGGCGCGCATCGACCACCTTGTCGGCCGCAGCGCGCGTCGGCGCCATCTTCTGATACGCCTGGGTGCCGCCGTTGGTGGCAATGCCGAAGAAAGCGCTGGCCACGCGCAACGACGGTGGCTGGGTGCGGTAGTTGCCGCCGTCCCAGGCAGGGTCGTTGCGGATGGTGTCGATGATCATGCGCCGCATCATCCAGTTGCGGCCCGACATCGGAGTGGGCTGCGACGCCATCGGAACCAGCGCGTCCATGAAATCCGGATGCTGCTCGCCCCAGAGCCACGTCAGCATGCCGCCCATCGAATGGCCGATGACCAGCCGCAGGTGTTTCAACCCCAGGCCTTCGACCACCAGTCGGTACTGTGCTTCGACGATGTCGTCGTAGTTATAGGCCGGGAAACGGGTACGCAACCCGTCCGATGGTTTGGACGATTTCCCATGGCCCAGCGCGTCGGGCAGGATGATGAAGTAGCGGCTGGCGTCCAGCGGCTGGCCCGGGCCGAACAGCTCGCCTGCGAACTCGGGCGTCAACATCTTGGCGGCTGAACCTGAGGTGCCATGCAGTACCAGCACGGCTGGGTTCGTTGGCGAACCCAGGGTCGTGTAGTGCAAGCGCACCTCTGGCAGCACCTGGCCGGTGTGGAACCGGAACTCCCGTGCGGTCCAATCTCCTTCTGTCGCCTTGGGCCAGATCGGCACATCGGCGGCCCAGGCCAGTGCTGCCGACAGGGCAAGCACCGCACACATGGTCCGGCGCAGGAGTTGGATGAGGGTCACTTTCATGGATGGGGCTTTCTCGGGTCTGCGCTGCAACGGGTGCCGGTGTTCGATCGGCATTGCCTTTGCTAAAGTCGACTAAAGCCGGGCAAGTGGAAGATCGGGAGCCTTGCCCGGATCGGTCAGGGCTTGGACCACATGTTCCGCACCCAGCTTCGAATTGGCCAATGCTCTTTTTCTTTTCTTCCATGCCGCGAAAGCACCGGCGATGAACCTCGCGTGGCTCGAAGACTTTCTCGTGCTGGCCTCCACCGGCAACTTCTCGCGCGCCGCCGAGGCCCGGCACATGACGCAGCCGGCGTTCAGCCGGCGCATTCGGGCACTGGAGCAATGGCTGGACACCGACCTGTTCGATCGGCGTGTACAGCCTGCCCGGCTCACCGACACGGGCGAATGGTTTCGCAGCGTCGCCGAGGAACTGCTCGCACAGGTGGCCCGCGTCCCGGGTGAAGCGCGCAGTGTGGCGGAGGCCAGCGCAAGCACCCTGAGTTTTGCGGCGACGCATGCGCTGTCTCTCACCTTCCTGCCGCCTTGGTTACGCAGCCTCGAAGCGTCGATCGCGCTCGGTCCGGTGCAGCTGGTGTCCGATGTGCTGCAGCGCTGCGAAGCGGCGCTGCTCCAGAGCAAGGTGCAGTTCGTTCTCACCCACGCGCATCCGATGGCACAGGGCCCGCTCGACACTGCAAGCCATGCTTCGGTCGAGATCGGCAGCGACCTGCTGGTGCCCGTGTCCGCGCCCGATGCGCAGGGCCAGCCGCGCCATGCGTTCCCGCAACGCGCGTCGAGGCGTGTGCCGTTGCTGACCTACAGCGTGGAATCCGGCCTGGGTCGCATCGTGCGCGGTGTGGCCGGCGCGGCGCTGGAAGCGTTGCCCGTGCAGGTCGTGTTTACCGCGCACCTGGCCTCGGTGCTGCGCACGCTGGTGCTCGATGGACGTGGGCTGGCCTGGTTGCCGCTGAGCCTGATCGAGCAGGACCTGACGGCCGGCCGCTTGGTCACGGCCACGCCGGACGCATGGCGCATTCCGCTGCAGATCCGCCTGTACCGCGACCGCAAGGCCCTGCCCCGCGCGGCCGAGGCGTTCTGGGAAGCGGCCAGACCTTCATTGTCCGCTCCTGCGGCACGCAAGCGGCCCTCGCGGGCACGACGGCCAATACCTTGAGGTGTCGGCCAGTGTTCTGCACGTCACGGAAGCTCGATCACCGCTGCCAGCGGCGCATGGTCGGACAGGTGGGTCCAGGGCAGGCCGGGCAATAGAAAAGGAGCATGCGCCTTGGCGTTGCGCACATAGATGCGGTCGAGCGACAGCATTGGAAATTTGGCCGGAAAGGTCTTGGCCGATCGGCCATGGGCGTGCACGAAGATCTCGCGCAGGCCCGCTTCCTTTTCCAGGATGCCGTGGGCCCTGCGCCGCCAGTCGTTGAAGTCGCCGGCGATGATGACCGGTGCCGTGGGCGGCACCTCCTTCATCGTCATCTGGGCCAACAGGCTCAGCTGCTCCCGGCGATGGGACTCGCGCAAGCCCAGATGTACGCAGAAGGCATGCACGTCCTCCTTCGCCCCCGGCACCCGCAGCACGCAATGCAGCAGGCCGCGCCGTTCGGGCCCGGGCTGCGACACATCGCGGTTCTCGTGGTGCACGATCGGGTACTTCGACAGCAGTGCGTTGCCGTGGTGGCCGTGCGGGTACACGGCGTTGCGGCCGTAGGCGAACTGCGGCCAGATCGTGTCGGCCAGGAATTCGTAGTGGGGTGCTTCCGGGTAGTCGCTGACACGGCTGGCATGTTTGGCATGCGTGCCCAACACCTCCTGCAGGAACACCACGTCCGCGTGCACGCTGCGCACGGCTTCGCGCAGTTCGTGCAGCATGAAACGCCGGTTGAACGACGTGAAACCCTTGTGGATGTTGACGGTCAGCACCTTGATCTTGGTGACTGCCGGATCGGCGACGGTGACTGCCATGGAAGAGGACTCGCTACCCAAAGGGACGTTGTAGCGCGACGGCCTTCGCCGAGGTGTAGGACACGCACCAAAGCCCGGGTATGCTTCGGCGCCCACCCACGCCAGAACGGAATCCGATGCCGCGCCCCCTCCTCGATGAAGCCCATGTCCACCCGGCGATCCGCGGCAAGCTGTCGACGCCGCACCCGGTGGTGGCCGAAGTGCAGGCCGCCGTGGCGGCCACGCCGATCGTCGTGGTCGGCATGGCCGTCAATCCATTCTGCAAGAAAGCCCGCAAGCTGCTCGACGCCGCGGGCCAGCCGTTCCGCTATCTCGAGTACGGCAGCTACCTCAGCCGCTGGCGCGACCGCGGCGCGCTGAAGATGTGGTGCGGCTGGCCGACGCTGCCGATGGTGTTCGTGCGCGGCACATTGGTTGGCGGGGCCAACGATCTGCAACAACTGATCGCCAGCGGCGAACTGCAGCGTCTGCTCAAGCCTTGAGGCCGGTGGTGTAGGTTGCCTCGAAGCGCTGCCGCAGGTACTCGGCGGCGGTGACCGCTGCATGGCGCGGCGCGGTGCCTGCGGGCACGCACGAGGGAATGGCGCTGACCAGCGCGTCGGGATTCGGATCGACGAAGAACGCGATCGAATAACGCTCGCGGTTGGGCGGCAGCACGCGGTGCGGCGTCGACACGTAGACGTCGTTCGACCAGCGCATCAGGCAGTCGCCGATGTTGCAGACGAAAGCATCGTGCGTGGCCGGCACGTCGATCCAGCCGCCGTCGCGGCGCTGCACCTGCAGGCCGGCCACGCCGTCGGTGGCCAGCAGGGTGACGTTGCCGTAGTCGGTGTGCACACCCGCACCGGCCTGGCCGGGCGGCGCATCGTGCTGGAAGCTCGCCGGGTAGTGCAGCAGGCGCAACGTGGCCATTGGCCGGTCGACCTTGTCGGCGAAGAACTCCTCCGGCAGGCCGAGGTCGATCGCGAACGCGCGGTGCAGGCGCTGCCCCACGGCCAGCACCGCATCGAAATAAGCCTGCGCGCGCTCGGCCCAGCCGGCCAGCGGCGGCCATACATTGGGTGGGCGCGTGCTGCCATCGGTCCAGATCAGGTTGTAGGCTTCCTTCAGGTCGGGTGCCGTCTTGTCGTCGAGCGCCTCGATGCCCAGGCCCACATAACCGCGGTTGTGGCCGTGCGTCGCGATCGCGAGGGCGCGTTTGTCCTGGGCCGGCAGTGCGAACACCTCGTGTGCAGCGGCGAACGTGTCCTGCAGCAATGCAGGCGGCACGCCATGGCCGGTGATGACGAAGAAACCGGTGTGGCGGCAGGCCGATCCGATCGCGTGCCCGACCCGCCGGCGCTCGGCCGCGTCGGGCGACACGAGGCCGCCGATGTCGATGGTGGGGATGTCGGTCATGGCCGCAGCATCGCATAAAAAAACCCTCCGGTTCCCGCCGGTGCGGGAAGCGGAGGGCGCCTGGGAGAGGCAGCCTGCGGCGTGTTCAGCCGCGCGGGTGCGCGCCCGGGCCGTGCGGCGGATGGCCGCCGGGGCCGCGGCGCATCGCGCTGGTGTCGAACACCTTCTGCTGCTCCGGCGTCAGGACGGCGTAGAAGGTCTTGGTCGCGTCGGCGCGTTTGTCCATCTCGGCATTGCGTTCGGCGCGCATCGCACGCATGCGGTCGATGCGCTCGGGCGTGGTCAGCTTGTCGAACTCGGCGCGGTCGGGGCGCGGCCCGCGTGCCGGCGGCTGCATGCTGGCGGCGAAGGTGGTCCAGGCGCCTTCCTGTGCCGGGGTGATCTGCAGCTTGGCCTTCAGCGCCGCCTGGCGCTTGGCGATCCATTCCTGCATCTTCGCCGGGTCGTGCCGGTGCATCATGTGCGGGCGGCCCGGCTTGTCGGCCGGTGCAGCGGGTGCGCCGGTCTGCGCGCTGGCGGCCATGCCCATCGTGGCCAGAAGCCCGGCCAACACAAGGCTCTTGAAAGAAGTACGTGCGTTCGTCATGAGAGAGCTTCCTTTCTGAAAAAATGCTCTGTGCGGCGAGGCGGACCCTGCCACCGCAGTCTGCTCACCGTTGCGGGTGCATCCGTGCTCAGCCTGCAGACGCAGTGTGGGCGGGCCGTGTATCGCGGCCGTGGATGGGCGATGAGATTTTGTAAAGTTTCCGTAGCATCCTGCGCCGGTCGTTGGCCGACAATGCACCTTGGCCATGGTGCCCTCCCGCACGGGGACGGCCGTCGGTTTTTCTCCCAATCAACGATAGACAGGTTCAGTGTGTTCAAGAACATGATGGTGTACAGGATCGGTCCCGGATGGTCCGCGACCTTGGAGCAGATGGAGGAGGCGCTGGACAAGGACAGGTTCGTCGAATGCGGTGCCAGCCAGGAGCGCTCGGTCGGCTGGATCGAACCGCGCGGCGAGGCCCACGGGCCGCTGGTCGAGGCCGTCGGCGGCCAGCTCATCCTGAAGCTGATGGTCGAGACCAAGGCCGTGCCCTCGGCCGTGGTCAAGCGCAAGGCAGACGAACGCGCGCAGCAGATCGAGGCGACCACCGGCCGCAAACCTGGCAAGAAGGAAACCCGCGAACTGCGCGACGAGGCCAAGCTGAGCCTGTTGCCGATGGCGTTCGCCAAACGCGGCACGGTCACGGTGTGGATCGACCCGGCGGCGCAGCGCCTCGTGCTCGAAGCCGGCTCGCAGTCGCGGGCCGACGAGGTCATCAGCAGCCTGGTGAAGGCATTCGACGGTTTTGCGGTGCTGCAGCTCAACACCAACACCTCGGCGACGGCGGCGATGTCCGAGTGGCTCAGCAGCCAGGAGCCGCCGGCCGGCTTCAGCATCGACCGCGAGTGCGAACTCAAAGCGGTCGACGCGTCGAAGTCGGTCATCAAGTACGCGCACCACGCGCTCGACATCGACGAGGTGCGCCAGCACATCGCCGAAGGCAAGCTGCCGACCCGGCTCGCGATGACCTGGGAAGGCCGCGTGTCCTTCATGCTGACCGAGAGCCTGCAGATCAAGAAGGTGGCGTTTCTCGACGGCGTGTTCGAAGGCACGTCGCAGGAGAAGGAAGACGGCTTCGATGCCGATGCCGCGATCGCGACCGGCGAGATGCGCCAGCTGATCCCGTCGCTGCTGCTGGCGCTGGGCGGCGAGGCCGAGATCGGGGTGGCCGCGTCGGTGGAGCCGGCTGCCAGCAGCGGTGCGCCGGTGACGGCGGAAGAAGCCGACTCGCCGTTCTGATACGGCCCTTGCCGCCTGCCTGCCCGACGCAGGCGAAGGCCCTTCAGCCGTTGCGCAGGCCCAGCGCGATCAGCTCGGCCGACACGTTTTGCCAGTCGACCTCGAAGCCGGGCGTGGCCCGCTCCGGTGGGGCCGCATGCGAGCGCAGCGCCCAGCGCGTGCCCGCCTGCACGCTGTCAATCAACGGCACGCCCACGTCGGACTGGATGGTGGCGGCAACTCCTGCAAGGCCTGCACCACCGACGATGACGGCCTGCACGCCCAGCTGCCGCACCGCATCGCGGCAGGCCTGGGCCAGCAGTGCGCGTGCGGCCACCGGGTCGGCGGCCAGCTGCGCACCGGTGGGCGCCACGGTGTGGATGCCGGCCAGTGCCGGGCCGTGGCCCAGGGCCTGCGCCAGGCGCTGCAGCATCGGGCCCCAACGCTCGCCGCCGGTGACGATGGCAAAGCGGCCGTGCCGCGCGGCCTCGATGCAGGCCGCTTCGGCTAGGCCGGTCACGGGCACCGGGCTGCTGTCGCGCAGGGCGAGCAGGCCAGGGTCGCCGAAACAGCCGATCAGCACCGCGTCCGGCCGGGGCATGTCGGGCGTCTGCAGTGCGGTGGCCCAGGCGTCGAGTGCGGCATGGGCGGCCACGGCAAAACTCGATTCGCAGGAGATGTAGGGCGCGCCGAAGCGGGCGGTGACGGTGCGCACCTGCACGTGCAGCCCGGCGGCGGCCTGCACATGGGTCTGCAGCAGTTCGGTGACCGACGCCGACGTGTTGGGATTGATGACCAGCAGGTTGCGCATGCGCGGTCAGGAGAACAGCGCGGCCAGGTCGAGCGCTTCTTCGGTCGCCGGCCGGAACTGCAGCTGGGCTTCCAGCCGGTCCAGATGCTCGCGCATCAGGCGCGGCGCCTCGCGCGTGTCCTTCAGCCGGATCGCATCGAGCAGTGCGCGGTGCTCGCGGCAACCGCAGGCCGTGGCTTCCTCGCGTTCGCCGGCATGGTTGGCGCTGTAGGTCATCAGGATCAACGAGGTGCGCGACACCAGCTCGCGCAGGATGCGGCCCAGCGTCTGGTGCCCTGCCGCCTGCGCGATGTGCAGATGGAAGTCGCCCGATTGCCGGATCGCACGGCGCATCTCGCCAGCCTCGCGTGCGGCCTCCTCGGCCGCGATGCAGTCGGCCAGCACGGCAATGTCGGCCGGCTGCGCGATGGCGATGAAACGTTCGACCAGGGTCGGCTCGATCATGCGGCGGACCTCGAACACCTCGCGCGCCTCCTCGACGGAGGGCTGCGCCACGGCAGCGCCGCGGTTCGGCGTCAGCGTCACGATCTGCTCGTTGGCCAGGCGCACCAGCACCGGGCGGATGCGGGTGCGCGACACACCGAACGCGGTGGCGAGCTTGTCCTCGACAAGCTTGGTGCCGGGCGCCAGCTTGTGGTCGAGGATGGCCGACACCACACGCTCGTAGATCTCGTTGTCGGAGACCACGGCGGCGGGCTCAGGGTGGCTGGTAGCGCTCATCTCACCTGTGCATCCAGCGTCATGCCTTGCGGCGGCGGGCGAGCAGCGTGGCCAATGTGATCGCAAGACCCATCACCAGGAACGACACGACCGTGGTCACCGTGCCCAGCGCGTAGATCGACGGCGTGGTCACGGTCGAGGTCAGGCCCTGCAGCTCCAACGGCAGCGTGTTGACGTCGCCGATGGCTTGCGAGGTGCGGGCGATCTCGTCCCACGACAAGGTGAAGCCGAACATGCCGATGCCGACCACCGAGGGCGCGATCAACGGAAGCACGACGAACTTGAACGACTGCCAGGGCGTGGCACCCAGGTCGCGTGCGGCTTCTTCGTACGAAGGATTGAAGCGGTTGAACACCGCGAACATGATCAGCAGGCCGAACGGCAGCGTCCACGTGAGGTGCGCGCCGAGCGCCGAGGTGAACAGCCCCAGCGCCGTGCCATAGCCTTCCAGCGCACCGGTCATGCCCATGGCTTCGAGCGCGCTTTTGATGCCGGTGTCGAGCAGCCGGAACTCCAGGCCGATGCCCAGCGACACGATGATCGACGGCATGATCAGGCTGGCGACGACGATGTAGAACAGCGCGTTGCCGCCTTTGAGCTTCTTGCGGAACGCGAGGCCGGCCAGTACCGACAGCGCCACGGTGAACAGCATCACCGCGGCCCCCAGGCCGAGCGAGCGGCGCAGCGCGGCGCCGATGTCGACTACGCCCAGGCCTTCGCCCAGCTTCTGGAACCAGTGCAGCGAGAAGCCGCGCATCGGGAAGGTGAGGCCGCCTTCGGGGCCCTGGAAGCTCAGCACGACGATGACGATCATCGGGCCGTACATGAACAGCACGAACAGGGCGAAGACGATGGCCAGCGGCCAGAAGCCGGCGGCGCGTTTGTCGCTAGGGGCACTTTGCATGATCAGAGTTCCTTCCGGATGTCGACCAGGCGTGTGAGAGCCCAGATGATCATCAGCACGACCGCCAGCAGGATCACCGCATTGGCCGCGGCCAGCGGAAACTGCAGGTAGGACGTCTGCACCTGGATGATCTTGCCGATGGACGCGATCTGCTGGCCGCCCATCACGCCGATGGTGACGAAGTCGCCCATCACGATGGTGATGACGAAGATCGAGCCGATGATGATGCCGGTGCGCGACAGCGGCACGATCACGTTCCACAGCGCCTGCCAGGCCGAGGCGCCGCTGTCGCTGGCGGCCTCGAGCAGGCTGCGGTCGATGCGCATCATCGAGTTGAAGATCGGCACGATCATGAACATCGTGTACAGGTGCACGAAGGCCAGCGTGACCGAGAAGTCGGAGAACAGCAGCCACTCGACCGGCTGGTCCACCAGGCCCGAGCCGACCAGCGTCTGGTTGACCAGGCCGTTGCGGCCCAAGAGCGGCACCCACGAGATCATGCGGATCACGTTGGACGTCCAGAACGGGATCGTGCATAGCACGAACAGCGCCGTCTGCATGCCCGACGAGCGCACGTGGAAGGCGAGGAAATACGAGACCGCGAAGCCGATGACCAGCGTGATCGCCCACACCAGCAGGCAGAACTTCAGCGTCGAGAGATAGGTCTTCAAGGTGACGCAGAGATCTTCACCCCCCGCGCAGCCTTCGAAGATCGTCACGTAGTTTTTGAAGGTGAAGCCGGGCAGCAGCTCGTACTCGTTGAAGTCCCAGAAGCTGACCATCAGGATCAGCGCCAGCGGGATCAGGAAGAACAGCGCGAACACCAGCGTGAACGGCGCGGCCTGCCACCAGGCGGCGATGCGGCGGCCCGGGGCAGCGGCCGGAGAAGCATGGGCAGTGGCGGCAGGTGCACTCATCGGCATTCCAAAAAAGCGGCGCGTATTGCGAGGCGAGCGAAGCGAAGCCCGTTCGGGGACACCGCGGAACCGGCTTTGCCGGGCCGCTGGTGTCGCCCCCTTGAAGGGGGGATTCGGCTACACGAAGTGAGCAAGAAACGGGGGTAGGCCGTCAGGCCGCGACGAACTCATTCCACTTCTGCACCATGTAGGTGTTCTCGTCCATCAGCGCGTTCCAGCAGGCGATGCCGCCCATGCGCGTCTCGTAGCTGCCGCCGTCGCGCACCGCACCGGTCTTGGCCAGCACGTCGCCGTTCGGGCTCTTGATGTCCTGGCTGGCGGGCTTGCCTTCCATCCAGTAGGCCCACTCGTAGGCTTCCATCTTGGCCTTGGCGGTGTCGAGCACGGCGCTGTAGTAGCCCTGACGATTGAGGTAGGCACCGGCCCAGCCGTCGAGGAACCAGTTGATGAACTCGTAGGCACCGTCCAGCTTCTTGCCCGACAGCGTGGCCGGCAGGCCGAAGCCGGCGGCCCAGGCGCGGTAGCCTTCCTTCAGCGGCTGGAAATTGCAGGCGATGCCCTTGGTGCGCACGGCCGTGACGGCGGGGCTCCACATCGACTGGATCACCACTTCGCCGGACGACATCAGGTTGACCGATTCGTTGAAGTCCTTCCACAGTGCGCGAAACTGGCCGGCCTTCTTGGCCTCGATCAAGGTCTTGATCGTGAGATCGATCTCCTTCTTGGTCATGTTGCCCTTGTCCGGGTACTTGTAGATGCCCTTGGCCTCCACCACCATCGCCGCGTCCATGATGCCGATCGACGGGATGTTCAGGATCGCGGCCTTGCCCTTGAACTCGGGGTTCAGCAGCTCGGCCCACGAGTCGATCGGGCGCTTGATCAGGTCGGGGCGGATGCCCAGCGTGTCGGCGTTGTAGACGGTCGGGATCAGCGACATGAACTGTGTCGGGCTCTTCGCGAAGACCTTGCTTTTCTCTCCTTCGAGGTAGATCACCTTCTTGGGTGCCGTGCCCTGGTCGCCGACCTTCTTGCCGCCGATCTCGCCCTTGGTGAACAGCGTGGTGATCTTGTCGGCGTTCTTGATCTTCTTCGTGTCGATGCCCTTCAGGTTGCCGGTGGGCACGATCTTCTTCAGCGAGAAGTATTCGGTGTCGATCAGGTCGAAGCTGTTGGGTGCGGTCACGGCGCGTTTGGTCACGTCGTCGGTGGTCACGGCCACGTACTGGATCTCGATGCCGGTGTCGGCCTTGAACTTCTCGGCGATCGCCTTGTCCTGGTTCACCGCAGTGCCCAGGTAGCGCAGCACGATCTTCTCCTGCGCGTGAATGGCCGGGAAGGTACCTGCGGCCAGGATACCGGCCGTGCCCTTGAGCACGGAGCGGCGCTGGATGCCGGCGGTGTTGAGTTCGTTGGTGTCGGACATGGTCAATGCTCCTGGCTGGTGAAGAAAAACGGGAAAGACCTGAGAACCGTCAGGCGGCGGCGGAAACGGTGGCGGGCCGGGCGGCCAGCGGGTGGGCATGCGGCGGCGTCCAGTGCAGGCGCACGTCTTCGCCCAGGCTGTAGGGGCGGCTGGCGAACGCGGCTTCGGGCAGCATCACCGAGACGCCGGTGGTGCCGCCGGCGTTCTGCGCGTCCAGGCCGAGCAAGACATAGGTCCCTTGGTATTCGACGTCCGTGATCCTGGCACCGATGCCATCGTTGCTGGTCGCCGCGGGGGCGATCTGGATGTGGTCGTTGCGCACGGCGATCTTGCCGGCGTCGGTGTCCAGCACGTTGTGGCCGCCCATGAAACGCGCGATGAATTCGGTGGCCGGCCGGTTGTAGATCTCGTGCGGCGAGCCGACCTGCTCGATCAGGCCCTGGTTCATCACCACCATCGTGTCGGCCAGCGCCATGGCTTCCTCCTGCGAGTGGGTGACGTGGATGAAGGTCAGGCCCAGTTCCTTCTGCCAGCGGCGCAGTTCGGCGCGCATCTGGATGCGCAGGAACGGGTCGAGCGCGGACAAGGGTTCGTCGAGCAGCAGCACCCGCGGCTGCGTGATCAGCGCACGAGCGAGTGCCACGCGCTGCTGCTGGCCGCCCGACAGCTCACCCGGCTTGCGTTCGGCGAGGTGTCCCATCGCCACGCGCTCGAGCAGATCGCGGGCCTTGGTACGGCGCTCTTCCTTGCCCATGCCCTTCATCTTCAGGCTGAAGGCCACGTTGTCGATGGCCGACAGGTGCGGGAACAGCGCAAAGCTCTGGAACATCATCGCCGTACCGCGGGCGGCGGCCGGCAGGTCGGTGATGTTGCGGTTTTCCAGCAGCACGTCACCGCTGGACACCGACTCGTGCCCGGCGATCATGCGCAAGGTGGTGCTCTTGCCGCAGCCCGACGGGCCCAGCAGACAGCAGTAGCTGCCGCTGGCGATCTTCAGGTTGATGCTGTCCACCGCCGGCGCGCCCTGCGCATAACGCTTGGTCAGGTTGATCAGCTCGATGGCAACGGGCCGCAGGGCGGCGTCGGGGGCTGGGGCGGGGTGGTCCATGCCTTGATTGCACGCAAACGCTGTGCCAGGTTTGTACGCAATGTGGGATGGTGAATGCGTACAAAATTGCACCGCTTCTGTGCGCACCCCTGGTTTCCGTCTCGAATCCCGGGGTTGTTTTGGTGCGCTACCGCTACTTCGCGCAACGATTGGCGGCCTGGCGTTGGACGGCTTTGCCCGCAGATGTGGGACGCCACCGACACGGATTGGTTACAGAACTTGCATGCCCGGTGGAGCTTTCCGCCGCCCCATTCCCTAGCATGGCGTTTTCAACCGGAGGACAGCCACGTGGCCCTGCAAGCACCCTTTTTCGGAAAACGCGAGAACGAAGCCCTGAACAGCCGTCCGGGAGGCCTGCAACCGTCACCCAGCACCCACACGCCGGCCATGCCGTCCTCGCCGCTGATCGCCCGGCCGGTCGCCGAGCCGCCTCCTGGTGCCGCGTCTGCCGCCGCGGCCACCCAGAACACCGGGGCGCCGACCAGCCAGGAGTCCGGCAGCAAACTCATCGTCGGCCCGAACATCAAGCTGAAAGGCGTCGAGATCACCGATTGCGACACGCTGGTGGTTGAGGGCCTGGTCGAGGCGACGATGGATTCGCGCGTGATGCAGATCGCGCAGCAGGGCGCGTTCAAGGGCTCGGCCGAGATCGACATCGCCGAGATCCATGGTTCGTTCGACGGCGACCTGGTGGTGCGCGACAAGCTGATCGTCTATGCCACCGGCAAGGTCACCGGCAAGATCCGCTACGGCAAGATCGTCATCGAAGAAGGCGGCCAGCTGTCCGGCGAGATCAGCTTCGGCGCCAAGCCGGCACCCGGGCCCAAAACGGGCACGCCCGCGGCCTGACGTTCGGGTCCTTCAGATCACCTTGTCGCGGCGCAGCGCCGCGCGTTCGTCGGCACCGATGCCGAGCCGGTCGAGCGCTTCGTCGGTGTGCTGGCCCAGCGCCGGCCCGCCGCCATCGACGCGGCCCGGTGTGGCACTGAGCTTGGGCACGACGCCCGGCACCTTCAGCGCCGAGCCGTCCGGCAGCGTGATGCTGGGTAGCATGCCGCGCGCGTTGTAGTGCGGGTCGGTCATGACGTCCTTCACGTTGTAGATCTTGCCGGCCGGCACGCCGGCCGCCGCCAGCGCAGCCAGCGCCGACTCCAGCGTCTGCTGCGCCGTCCATTGCGCGATGGCCGCGTCGATGCGCTCCATCTGCTCGACCCGGCCCGGGTTGCGCGCCAGCGCCGGGTCGCGGCCCAGGTCATCGCGGCCCACCAGCGTCATCAGCCGCTTGAAGATGCTGTCGCCGTTGCCCGCGACCAGCACATAGCGCCCGTCGATGCAGGGGTAGGCGTTGGTCGGCGCAATGCCCTGGATCGCGCTGCCCGCGGGCTCGCGCACCATGCCGAGCCGGTCGTACTCGGGCACCATGCCCTCCATCATGTTGAACACGGCCTCGTACAGCGCCACGTCGATCACCTGGCCGCGCCCGCCGTGCTGCACGCGGTGGTACAGCGCCAGCAGCACCCCGATCACGCCATGCAGCGCCGCGATCGAGTCGCCGATGCTGATGCCCGGGCGCACCGGCGGCTCGCCGGGCACGCCGGTCACGTAACGGAACCCGCCCATCGCCTCGGCCACCACGCCGAAACCCGGCAGGTCGCGCAGCGGGCCGGATTGGCCGTAACCCGAGATGCGCAGCATGATCAGCTTGGGATTGCGCGCCGACAGCGCCTCGTAACCCATGCCCCATTTTTCCAGCGTGCCGGGGCGGAAGTTCTCGACCAGCACGTCGGCCTCGTCGATCAGCCGGCGCACCAGCTCCTGGCCCTCGGGCTGGCGCAGATCGATCGCCACCGATTTCTTGTGCCGCGACTGCACGTGCCACCACACCGAGGTCGTGCCTTCTGGCGTGCGCCAGTACCGCAGCGGGTCGCCGACCTCCGGCGTTTCGATCTTGATCACCTCGGCACCGAAGTCGCCCAGCGTCTTGCCGGCGAACGGGCCGGCGATCAGGGTGCCGAGCTCGACGACGCGCAGGCCGGCGAGGGGAAGAGGGGTGGGGGACGCGGTCATGGACTCTTTCGGGGGCGCGGCACGGAGCCGGCGAGGCGAACACTTTAGCCGCCTGACGGCCACCATCGGCATCGCGTTGGGGCAATGCAAGAACATTTTGGGATCCCAATCTGCACTCACATTGGGCACGAAATTGGATTTCGGCTGGCATGGATGTTGCGGACGGTGCACCACCGCATCCTTTTTCCCTCCATGGCCGAAATCGTTCTGGAACGCATCTGCAAGTCGTACGACGGCACCTCGCTGGTGGTGCGCGAGCTCGACCTGGCGATCGGCCAGGGGCAGATGCTGGCGCTGCTCGGCCCGTCGGGCTGCGGCAAGTCCTCGACCTTGAAGATGATCGCGGGCATCGAGCCGGTGACCTCCGGGCGCATCCTGTTCGACGGCGTCGACGTGTCGCTGCGCGACAGCGCAGGCCGCAACGTGGCGATGGTGTTCGAGGACTATTCGCTCTACCCGCACTTGTCGATCTACGAGAACATCGCGTTCCCGTTGCGGGTGCGTGGCGTGCCCAAGGCCGAGGTGAAACGCAAGGTCGACGAGGTGGTGGCACTGCTGGGCCTGCAGCACCTGCTCGGCGAGTCCGTCGCCTCGCTCGGCGGTGGTGCGCAGCAGCGGGTGTCGATCGGCCGGGCGCTGGTGCGCGACCCGGCGCTGATGATGTTCGACGAACCGCTGAGCCATCTCGACGCCGACCAGAAGCTGGTGCTGCGCACTGAGATCCGGCGCCTGCAGACCACCGCCGGCATGACCTCGGTGCTGGTCACGCACGACCAGACCGAGGCCATGGCCATGGCCGACCTGATCGCCGTGATGAGCGACGGCGTGCTGCAACAGGTGGGCGCGCCCCGGGCGTTGTACGAGCACCCGGTAAACCGCTTCGTGGCCGGTTTCATTGGCGATTCGCCGATGAATTTCTTCGAGGCGACGCTGCAGTCGGATGGAACAGCGCTGGTGGCTGGTGCCACCTCGGACCTGCGGTTGGCGCCGTCAGCGCGGCCGACATCCGGCAGCATCGTGGTCGGCATCCGGCCCGAGCACGTCGAGCCAGCCAACACCGATGCCGTGCGCCCGGCCATCACGGTGCAGACCGTCGTGCTCGACCGCGAATGCTGTGGCGACCGCGATGTGCTGTGGGTCGAAGGGCCGCAGGCCCGCTTCCACATCGAATGGCCGTCGCCGTGTGCGGCGCGGGTGGGCGACCGCCTGGCGGTGCGGCTGCCGGTCGACCGCCTGCACGCTTTCGATGCGCAGACCGGCGTGGCGCTGCCGCTGGCGGGGGCCGCATGCTGAGCGCCGGCGAATGGCGGCTGCAAGGCGTCGGCAAGCGCTTCGGTGCGGTGCAGGCCTTGCGCGACGTGAGTTTCAGCATCGGTGAGGGCGAGGTTGTCTCCGTGACCGGTCCGTCCGGTGCGGGCAAATCAACGCTGGGACGCCTGGTGAGCGGGCTGGAGACGCTGACGAGCGGCCAGTTGAGCCTGAACGGTGCCGACGTCGGCCACCTGCCGGTGCAGGCGCGGCGCGCGGCGCACATGTTCGAATCGTTCGCGCTCTACCCCACCAAGACGGTGCAGCAGAACGTGGCGTCCCCGCTGGAGGCGCCCGCCAGCGCCGGCCGCTGGACGGCACGCGAGCGCGCGTTGCGCATCGACGACGTGCTGGAGCTGACCGAGATGGCGGGCCTGCGTGCGCGCTCGCCGTCGCAGCTGTCAGGCGGGCAGAAACAGCGCGTGGCGCTGTGTCGCGCGCTGGTGCAGGACCCGTCGATCTTCATCCTCGACGAACCGATCGGGCACCTCGACGCCAGGCTGCGCCACAAGATGCGTGGCGAGATCCGCAGGCGCCTGGGCAAGCTGCGCCAGGGCACGCTGTGGCTGACGCCCGATGGCGTCGAGGCCATGGCCGTGGCCGACAAGATGGTGGTGCTGATCGGCGGCCAGGTGCAGCAGATCGGCACGCCGGACGAGGTCTTCGGCCGTCCGGCCAACGTCCAGGTGGCGCGGCTGATCGGCGACCCGGCGATGAACGTGCTCGGCGTGCAGTGGCGCCCTGGCGACGTTTCCCATCTGGTGGTCGGCGACGCGGCACCGATGCCGGTGTCGGCCGCGTTCGCCGCGCGGTTCGCCCCGCTGGCACGCGACGGCCGGCTGGCGCTCGGCCTGCGGCCGGCCGAGCTGCAGCTGCTGCCGGTCGACCAGGCGCTGCATGCATCGGCCGAGCATCTGCAGGCGCTGGTGTATGCCGTCGAGCCGCTGGGCAAGTACACGCTGGTCACCGTCGAGCTCGGCGGGCAGCACCTGCGCGTGAAGACCGCATCCGACTCGGCGTGGGCCATCGGCCAACCGCTGCGGGTGGCGTTCTTCGCCGCGCAGGCGCTGTCGTTCGATGCCGTCTCCGGCGCCTTGCAGACCTGAATCACTCCCCGTCCCCTCCGCTCATCCTCCAAGGAAACAACAGATGAAGCTCCAACCCTCTGCCCACCCCTCCAGCGCCGCCGTGCGCGCCGCGCTGTTGCTGCTCACCGGCATCGGCCTGTCCGGCGCGGTCGCGGCGCAAACCTGGAGCTACAAGGAAGCGGCCAAGCCGTTCGCCGGCACCTCGATCCGCATCCTCGACGAGATCACGCCGCTGCAGCAGACGATGAAGACGCTGGTCGCGCAGTTCGTGGCCGAGACCGGCATCAAGGTCGAGTACGAACTGCAGAGCCACCCGGACGTGATCAACAAGGGCCAGGCCGACATGCTGTCCAAGCGCGGCTACTACGACGGCGTGATGCTGCATGGCGTGCAGATGGGCCAGATGCTGGCGGCCAACGTCATCGAGCCGCTGGACCCCTACATGAAGGACAAGGCGCTGCTCAACCCCGCGCTCGACCTGAAGGACATGATCTCGCCGGCGTTCGAGTCGCTCGCGGTCTACAAGGGCCAGACCTACGGGTTCCTGACCTGGAACTACAACATGGTCTATTGGGCGCGCGCCGACCTGCTGAACGATGCCGGCGAGAAGGCAGCGTTCAAGACCAAGTACGGCTACGACCTGGCGCCTGCCAAGACCTTCAAGCAAATGCTCGACATCGGCGAGTTCTTCACCCGCAAGGCCGGCACCAACCTGGCCGGCCAGCCGCTGAAGACCGACTTCTACGGCATCCTGCACGAAGGCATCACCGGTGGCGCGACCGTGGGCTCGGTGTGGGAGAACCTGCTGCGCAACTACGGTGCCGACCTGTTCGACAAGAACGGCGCGCCTTCGCTCGACACGCCGCAGGCGGTCGAGGCCCTGACGCTGTGGGCCAAGATGTGGAAGTTTTCGCCTCCCGGCCAGGCGGAATATTCGCTGATCGACGTGCCCACCGTGATGGGCAACGGCATCGCGGCGCAATCCATCGCCTTCAGCGACTTCGTGCTCGGCATCGACAAGCCCGGTGCGTCGCCCTTTGCCGGCAAGTTCACCTATGCACCGATCCCGAGCAACCCCGACTTCAAGGGCAAACACTCGGCCGGTGGCGAGCCGTCGACCGTGGTCATCAACAAGGCGTCGAAGAACAAGAAGGCCACCTACCTGTTCGTGCAGTGGATGGTCGAGAAGGACACGCAGAACAAGCTGATGGAAGCCGGCAAGGGCGGCGTGCCGGTGCGCACGTCGACCTTTGCGCTGCCGGTGCTGGGCGGCCAGCAGGCGGCGTTCTATGCGGCGATGAAGGCTTCGGTGGGCGACATGACGGCCAAGGCCAAGTCGCCCAAGATCTTCGAGATCTATGACGCGCTCGGCCCGGTGTTCCAGCAAGTGGGCCAGGGCAAGATCACGCCGGCCGAAGGCGCCAAGCAGGGCCAGGCCAAGATGCTGGCGATCTGCAAGAAGTGCGTGATCTGACGATGCCATCCTCGGCCGCCATTCCTGCGGGCCCCACGGCCGAGGCCGGCGCTGCCGGCGGCGCAACGGTCTGGCGGCGCGGCTTCAGCGACACGGCCTGGTACCCGTACGCGCTGATCGCACCGGCGCTGCTGGTGCTGGCCATCGTGAGCCTGGTGCCGTTCTGTTATGCGGCCTACCTGAGTTTCCACACCGTCGAGTACGGCCAGGTCGGCGAGTGGAATGCGCTCGAGAACTACGGCAAGCTGCTGGCCAACGACCGTTTCTGGAACAGCCTGCGCGTGGCCGGCAGCTTCATGCTGATCGCGGTGCCGCTGCAGTTCGTGCTGGGACTCGGCGGCGCACTGGTGCTGAACCAGAAGGTCTGGGGCCGCAGTGTCTGGCTGCCGCTGTTGTTCATCCCCAGCATGATGGCGCCGATCGTCGTCGGCCTGCTGTGGAAGATCATGCTGGCCGGCTCGTGGGGCCTGCTGTCGGTCAACCTGATCGAGCGTTTCGGTTTTCTGCAGAACACCTCGATCTTCGCCTCGTCCGACCACGCGCTGATCGCGCTCGCGCTGGTCGACGTGTGGCAATGGACGCCATTCATGATGCTGGCCTTCTTTGCCGGACGGCAGGCGTTGCCGCTGAGCCCGTACCGCGCGGCGGCGGTCGACGGCGCCACCTCGATGCAGACCTTCTTTCGGCTGACGCTGCCGCTGATGACACCGCTGCTGGTGGTGATCGGCATGCTGCGGTTCATCGATGCGTTCAAGGTGTTCGACTCGATCTACATCCTGACCTCGGGCGGCCCCGGCGTGTCGACGGAGTCCCCCAGCATCCTGGCCTACAAGATGACCTTCGAGCAGTGGCGCATCGGTGAATCGGCCGCGCTGGCGGTGCTGGTTTGGCTGGCGTTCTTCGTCCTGTGCAACGTGTTCTACCAGGTCGCCAAGCGGCGGCTGAACGCCTTTTGACGCCCCTGCCATGCACCCAGAGATCGCCATACCGGCCACGTCCGGCGCCACCCTCCCCGCCGCCGCATCGGGCCGTTTCGAGGACCGGTCGTCGCGTTTCTCGCTGGGCTGGACGCTGCTGGTCGTCGTGATCAGTGCCTTCCTGCTGGCGCCGGTCGCCTGGCTCGCCTCGATGGCGTTCAAGCCGGAAGACGCGATGTTCGCGCGGCCCACGCAATGGTGGTTCAGCCCCACGCTCGAACATTTCCGTTTCGTCGTCGAGCTCGGGTTTCTGGAGTATCTGGGCAACTCGGTGGTGCTGGCGCTGGCGAGCACCTTGCTCGTGGTGCTGATCGGCACGCCGGCCGCCTATGCCTTTGCGCGCTTCGAGCTGCGCGGGCGTGACGACCTGTTCCTGTTCATCCTGGGCACGCGCATGGCGCCGCCGATCTGCCTGGTGATCCCGTTCTATCTGATCTTCACGCAGCTCGAGTTGCTGGACAGCTTCGTCGGCCTGTCGCTGGCCTACCTGACCTTCAACCTGTCGTTCTACATCTGGGTGCTGCGCAGCTTCTGCCGCGACCTGCCGGTGCAGCTCGAAGAGGCGGCGATGGTCGAAGGGTATTCGCGTTTCCAGGTGTTCCTGCGCGTGGTGCTGCCGCTGCTGAAGTCGGGCATGGTGTCGACCGGCATGCTGTGTTTCATCTTCGCGTGGAACGAGTTCCTGTTCGCCTTCATGCTGGGCGGCAACAACGTGAAGACACTGCCGGTGGCGATCCCGTTGCTGATCACGGCACAAGGCGTGCGCTGGGGCGAAATGGCGGTGGTCGGCATGGTGGCCCTGGTGCCGGTGCTGATCGCGGTGTTCTTCCTGCAGAAGCAGATCGTGCGCGGCCTGACGATGGGCGCAGTCAAGGGTTGACCAGATGGCACACCATCATCTTCTGGCGAACGCCGATACGGTTCATTGGGGCTACTGGGATGCAGCACGCAAGCCGGTGCTGCACGTGGCCTCGGGCGACACCGTCACCATCGACACCTTGTCGGGCGAACCCGACGATCTGCCCGCGGACCAGAGCCTGCTGCTGGCCGAACACCGCGCCGTGCACCAGGGCAGCCCACGCGGATCAGGCCCGCACTTCCTCACCGGGCCGATCCATGTCGAAGGCGCGGTGCCGGGCGATGTGCTCGAGGTGCGCATCACCGACATCCAGCTGCGCCAGGACTGGGGCTGGAACCTGATCGAGCCCCTGCTCGGCACGCTGCCCGATGATTTTCCGGTGCACCGGCGGATGCACATTCCGCTCGACCGCGCCAAGCGCACGGCCAGGCTGCCCTGGGGGCTGGAGTGGCCACTCGACCCGTTCTTCGGCAATTTCGGCGTCGCACCGCCGGCGCACTACGGTCGCATCACGTCGATCATTCCGCGCGAGCACGGCGGCAACATGGACAACCGCGCGCTGACCGAGGGCTGCACGGTCTACTTTCCCGTGTTCAACGACGGCGCGCTGTTCTCGGCCGGGGACGGCCATGCGGCGCAGGGCGACGGCGAGGTCTGCCTGACGGCGATCGAGACCAGCCTGACCGGCACCTTCGAGCTGACCGTGCGCAAGGATCTGGCCTGCAGGTTTCCGCGCGCCGAGACCGCCACGCACTACATCGCGATGGGCATGCACGAAGACCTCGACGATGCGGCGCGGCAGGCGCTGCGCGAGATGATCCGCTGGATCACCGAGCTGTCCGGCCTGCCCGCCATCGACGCCTACACGCTGTGCAGCATTGCGGCCGACCTGCGCGTGACGCAGATGGTCGACATCCACAAGGGCGTGCACTGCATGCTGCCCAAGACTGCGCTGGCAACCACATCCATTTCTCAGGAGAACTCGCATGGGTCACACTGAAACCGCCGTCGCTGCGACGCTGGTTCGCCCGCTCTACATCAACGGCCAATGGCGCCAGGGCTCCGAAGGCGCGTGGGCCGAAGACGTCAACCCGGCCACCGGCCTGGCCTTCGCGCGCATTGCGCAGGCCAGCGCGGCCGACGTGGACGACGCCATCGCCGCGGCGCATGCGGCACGCATCGGCTGGGCGGGGATGCTGGCTGGTGAGCGGGCCGCGCTGTTGCTGAAGTGCGCCGACGTGATCGCCTCGCGCGCCGATGAGATCCGCGACCTGATCATCGAAGAGAACGGCTCGGTCTTCATCAAGGCACCGTGGGAGGTCAGCTACGCGGTCGATTGCCTGCGCATTGCGGCCGGGCTGGTGCACTTTGTCGGCGGCGACACCTTCCCGGCCAGCACGCAGGGCCAGATCGGTATGACCATCCGCCAGCCGCTCGGCGTGATCGCTGGCATCGCGCCGTTCAACTCGCCGTTCCTGCTGACGATGAAGAAGGTGGCGTTCGCATTGGCCGCCGGCAACACCTTCGTGCTGAAGCCGTCGGAGATGACGCCGCTGTCAGGCCTGGTCATGGCCGAGTGTTTCGAGCAGGCCGGCATTCCGCCCGGCGTGTTCAACGTGATTCCGGGGCCGGCCGAGCTGGTCGGCAAGAAGCTGGTGGAGGATCCGCGCGTGCGCATGGTCACCTTCACCGGTTCGGGCCGTGTGGGCCGCATGCTGGCGGCGCAAGCCGGCGCGCAGATGAAACGCTTCACGCTCGAGATGGGTGGCAAGAACCCGATCGTGGTGCTGGCCGATGCCGACCTGCCCTATGCCGTCGATTCCGCCGCCTTCGGCATCTTCTTCCACCAGGGCCAGGTGTGCATGGCCAACTCGAAGATCATCGTCGAGGCGCCGCTCTACCAGGCGTTCTGCGAAGCCTTCACCGCCAAGGCCAGGGGCATCAGGGTCGGCGATCCGCGCGACCCGGCCACCGTGGTCGGCCCGCTGATCCGGCCGCAGCAATGCGCGTTCATCGCGGGGCAGCTGGCGGACGCCACGGCCAAGGGCGCGAAGCTGTTGACCGGCGGCACTTACGAAGGGCCTTACTTCCAGCCGACAGTGCTGTGCGACGTGACGCCCGAGATGACGATCTACCACGAGGAATCGTTCGGGCCGGTCACATCGATCCTCTGCGCGCGCGATGCCGAGCATGCGCTCGCGATCGCCAACGACACGGCCTACGGCCTGTCTTCGGCGATCGTCACCAACGACCTGCAGAAGGCCTTCGACTTTGCGCTGCGCTCGGAGTCGGGCATGGTGCACATCAACGACACGACGGTCTCCGACGAGCCGCACGTGGCCTTCGGCGGCGTCAAGCGCAGCGGCTTCGGACGCGAGGGCGGCCACGCGTCGCTGGAAGAAATGACCGAGCTGAAATGGATCACCATCCAGCTCGGCAAGCGCGCCTATCCGTTCTGAGCGGCGTGCGATGACGGACGCCGCCCCCGCCGCCGAGCGCGATGCCCGCATCCAGCTCGCGGCCGCCTACCGGATCTGTGCGCTGGAAGGGCTGGACGACGGCGTGTTCAACCATTTCTCGTGTGCCGTGCCGGGTGAGCCCGGCCGTTTTCTGCTGAAGCCGTTCGGGCCGCTGTTCGAGGAGGTCACGGCCTCGGGGCTGATCAAGGTCGACGTCGATGGCCGGGTCGTCGAAGGCGATGGCGTGTGGGAGCCGACCGCGTTCCACATCCACTCGCGCATCCACCGTGCCGTGCCGCGCGCCCACTGCGTGATGCACACGCACATGCCGTATGCCACCGCGATCTCGTCGTTGGCCGATATGCGTATCCGACCGCTCAACCAGAGTTCGATGCGCTTCACGCGGCGCACGGCCTACCTGGAGCGTTACGGCGGCCTGGTGCTGGATGCCGAGGAGGGCGACATGGTGGTCGCGGCGTTCGCCGGCAGCGACATCCTGCTGATGGCGAACCATGGGGCGATGGTGATCGGGCCGAGCGTGGCCCACTGCCTGTACGACCTGCACTACCTGGAGGTGGCCGCGCGCGATCAGTGGAACGCGCTGGCTACCCAGCAGCCCTTGCGCGAGATTCCGGCCGCCGTGGTCGACAGCACGGCGGCCCAGATGGTCGACGAACGCTTCATGGCGGCAGACGCGCACCTGGCCGCCATGATGCGCAAGCTCGACCGGGAGAACCCTGGTTATGAAACCTGAATCGGCCCGTGCAGCGCCGGTGAGCCTGCCCGCGTACAAGGATCCGCGCCTGGCCGCACCCGCGCCGTGCCTCGACGAGGCGGCCTGGCTGCAGGCACTGACTTGCCTGAATGCCACCGGCGCCCGCACGCTGCTGCTGGCCCTCCGAACCCTGTACCCGCACGATGCCCTGGGCGACCCGGTGTACCGCCGGGCGGTGGCAGCATTCGACCGGGCCGGTGCGGCATCGCCGGCGGCCCGCGGCTGGCTTGCCGATTTCGTGGCCGCAGTCGACGGCGCGACGCACCAGCCGTTTGTCGACCTCTCGGAGAGCTACCGTGTCGGCGTGCTGAAAAGCATCGAACACAGCCGGGCCTTCCGCTTCGTGCAGCGCGCGGGCGTGCGGCATGTGTACGACGACCTGGAGGTCTGGCAGGCCTTTGGCTACGAAGGCGCGTCGTACCACCTGGGTGGCTACCTCGAACGCGGCTTCGACGACCTCGATTGGCTGCCGGCGATTCCGGTGAAAGGCTGAGATGGCACGCTACGCACACGACGATGCGGACGTGGTCGTCGTCATCGGCTCCGGCGCGGGCGGCGGCACGCTGGCCAACGAGCTGTGCCAGCAGGGCATCGGCGTGGTGCTGCTCGAATCGGGCAAGAGCCTGCGCCAGGACGATTTCGTCAACGACGAATGGGCCGGCTACGACATGCTGACGTGGCACGACAAGCGCACCGCGTCGGGCAGCTGGCGTGTGGCGCGCGACTATCCGGACTCGCCGGTGTGGCATTGCGAGACGGTCGGTGGAACCACGACGCACTGGTCCGGCTGCTGCTACCGGTTCACCGCCGACGAATTGCGGGCCCGCACCGTGTTCGGGAACATCGAAGGCACGAGTCTGATCGACTGGCCGGTCACGCTCGACGAGCTCGACCCCTGGTACACGAAAGCCGAACGCAAGATGGGCGTCACCGGCACGAACGGCCTGCCGCCGCTGGCCGCCAACAACAACTACAAGGTGATGTACTGGGGGGCGAAGCGCCTGGGGCTGCAACAGGTGAGCACCGGCCGCCACGCGATCGCCAGCGTGCCCTACGACGGGCGCCCGGCCACGCTGCAGGACGGCTTCACCATCACGGGCGACAGGCATGGCGCGCGCTGGTCGACGCACAACGTGGAGATCCCGCGCGCCGCAGCCACCGGGCGGCTCGACCTGCGGGCCGGCTGCCGCGCGGTGTTCATCGAGCATGACGATGCCGGCCGGGCCAGCGCGGTCGTGTATGTCGACGGCCAGGGCGTTCGCCATCGGCAGACGGCGCGCGTGGTGGTGCTGGCGGCCAATTGCGTGGAGAGTTCGCGGCTGCTGCTGCATTCGTCCAGCAGCCGTTTTCCGCAGGGGCTGGCCAACGGCTGGGGCCACGTGGGGCGGCATTACCTGCGGCATGTGGTGCAGACGGTGTGGTCGGTCTTCGAGCGGCCGGTGCACATGCACCGCGGCGAGATCATGGCCGGGCTGATCGGCGATTTTGCGGCGCACGACCCGGCACGGGGTTTTGCCGGCGGCTACTACGTCGAACTCAATTCGATGGGCCTGCCGACCACGGCGGCGCTGCTGGATCCCGGCTGGTGGGGCCGCGATTTCGCCAGCGTGATCGAACGCTACCGCTGCATGGCCGGGCTGTTCATGACCGGCGAAGACATGCCGCAGCCGGACAACCGGGTCAGCCTGCGCGCCGACGAGGTCGACCGGCATGGCGTGCCCGTCGCCAACGTGCACTACGACGACCATCGCAACGACCTCGCGATGCGCAACCATGGCTACCGGCAGATGGTCGCCATCCACCGTGCGGCCGGCGCCACGCGCAGCATCGAAGCGCCGGCCTACGCGGCGTCGCACAATCTGGGGTCGAACCGCATGAGCGCGGAACCCGAGGATGGCGTGGTGGACCGATGGGGCTGCAGCCACGAGGTGAAAAACCTCTATATTTCCGACGGGAGCCAGTTTGCGAGCGGCGGTGCCTGCAACCCGACGCTGACCATCGTGGCGCTGGCGATGCGGCAGGCGCAGCGGGTGTCGTCATTGCTGAATGCCGGCGAGCTGTAGAAGAACGATGGCGGGCGGCGGCCCCGTCCCTGGATGTGAATGGAGCGCAACTTGAACGCGAAGACGAATGCGGGCGACGGACCAGTTCCATCCCGCGTGACCACCGTGGCGGGCGGGGACACGGCTGCCGAGAAGACGACATTGGCGCAGACCGTCCATGAACGGTTGAAGGAAGAGATCTTCGACTTCCGCATGGCGCCGGGGCAGCGCTATTCGGAGCAGGAACTTGCCGATCGCCTCGGGGTCTCGCGCACCCCGCTGCGGTTCGCGCTGCACGTGCTGGCGCGCGAAGGATACCTGGACCGCGTCGGCGGGCATGCAGGCTGGCTGGTGAAGCCGTTCGACCTGGCCTACTACGAAGACCTCTACGACTTTCGCACCGAGATCGAAGGGATCGCCGTGCGCCGCCTGTGCGCGATGGATCCGGCGCCCGACCTGAGTGCGCTGTGCGCCTTCTGGCGCGTCCCGAAAAAGCTGCGCGACGTCGATGGCAAGACCGTCGCCCGCGAGGACGAGAAGCTGCACAGCACGCTGGTTGCGCTGGCCGGCAACCGCGACATGCTGCGCACCCATACCGACCTGACCGAGCGCATCCGCATCATCCGGCGGCTGGACTTCATCGAGCCGGCGCGCATCACGGCCGCCTTCGACGAGCACGACAAGATCCTCGGTGCCCTGCTGGCGCGCAAGGCCGCGCTGGCCGAGCAGCTGATCCGCGGGCACATCGGCACCTCGCGCGCCGAGATCCGGCACATCACGATGCACCGGCTGTCGCTGGCCGCCGAGCAGGGCGCGCGCGCCCGGGCACTGCAGCAGGCCTGAGCGCCCGCCCTCTCCACCGGCTTTGTTCGTCAGGCCGCGGTGGCGGTGGCCGGCGATGCGACCTTTTCGCGTTTGCCCCCGAACCACGCCACATACAGCGCCGGCAGCACCACCAGCGTCAGCAGCGTCGCGGTGAACAGCCCGCCGATGATCACGATGGCCAGCGGGCGCTGTGTCTCCGAGCCGATGTCGTGCGACAGGGCCATCGGCAGCAGGCCGAGTGCGGCAAGCATCGCCGTCATCAGCACCGTGCGCAGCCGCTGCATCGAACCCTGCTTCACGGCCTCGACCACGCTGTGGCCGGCATTCTGCAACTGCTGGAACACCGACAGCATCACCACGCCGTTCAGCACCGCCTGGCCGGAGAGGGCGATGAAGCCGATGGCAGCCGACACCGACAGCGGGATCGCGAAGATCCACAGCGCGACGAAGCCGCCGATCAGGGCCAGAGGCACGTTCAGCAGGATCAGGCTGGCCATCTTGAACGACTTGAAGGCGTCGAACAGCAGCACGAAGATCAGCAGCAGCGAGATCGGCACCACCACCGCCAGCCGGGCCATCGCGCGCTCCTGGTTCTCGAACTCGCCGGACCAGCGCACCTCGTAGTTGGCCGGGATCTTCACGTTCTTGTCGACGCGGGCCTGCATGTCCTTCACCACCGAGCCCATGTCGCGGTTCTTGATGAAGATGCCGATGGCCATCGTGCGGCGGCCGGCCTCGCGGGCGATGTTCATCGCGCCGGTGGTCTCGCGGATGTTGGCCACGCTGCCGAGCGTGGTGTAGTTGCCGTCGGGCGTTGCGATCAGCGTGGCCGGCAGCGCGATCAGCGCGCGTTTGTCGAGCGGCAGGCGCACGGCGACCGAGAACTTGCGTTCGCCTTCCCACAGGCTGGTGGCGGCCTTGCCGGCCAGCGCGGCCTCGATCACGTCCTGCACGTCGGAGACGTTCAGGCCATGGCGCGCGGCGCGCTCGCGGTCGATGTCGATCACCAGTTGCGGCAGTTCGCCCTGGCGGTCGATCTCGGCGCGGAACACGCCGGGCACCTGCTTGATCTCGCGTTCGATCGCCTCGGTGGTCTTCTTCAGCTCCACCAGGTCGTCGCCGGCCACCTTGATCACGATCTGGCCGTCGATCTGCGAGATCGACTCCAGCACGTTGTCGCGGATCGGCTGCGAGAACGAGGGCTCCATGCCCGGGATGGCCGACACGGCCTTGTCCATCTGGTCGAGCAGCTGTTCGCGCGTGAGGCCCTTGCGCCACTCCTCCTGCGGCTTCACGTCGACGAAGACCTCGGCCATGCTGATGGTCTTGGGATCGGTACCGTCCTCGGGCTGGCCGGCCTTGGACACCGCGGTGCGCACCTCGGGCACGGTCAGCAGCGCCTTGCGCACGTTGCGCAGGATGCGCGCGGCCTCGTCGTTCGACACGCTGGCCGGCAGCCGCAGGTTGACCCAGATCGTGCCTTCGTTCAGCTCGGGCAGGAACTCGGAGCCGAGCCGCGAGGCCACGCCCATCGCCACCGCGAACACGGCGATCGCGACCACGACGACGGTGCGGCGGCGGGTGATGGCCCATTCGAGCACCGGCGTGTAGACGCGTTTGCAGGCCTGCACCAGGCGGTTGTCGCCATGGGGCAGCTTCTTGCGCAGCATCCAGAACGCCAGCAGCGGCACCAGGGTCAGCGAGAAGATCAGCGCGCCGACCAGCGCGGTCGACACCGACAGCGCCATCGGCTGGAAGATGCGCCCTTCATGCCGCTGCAGCGCGAAGATCGGGATGTGCGCGGCAATGATGATCAGCATCGAGAACAGCGTGGGCCGGCCGACTTCGTTGGCCGCGTCGATGATGGTCGTGCGGCGCTCGTCGTCGGTCATGCCTTCCTTCTTCTCGGCCAGGCGGTGCATGATGTTCTCGATCACGATCACCGCGCCGTCGACGATGATGCCGAAGTCCATCGCGCCCAGCGACAGCAGATTGGCCGGCACGCCCATGATCTTCAGGCCGAGGAAGGTCGCCAGCAGCGCCAGCGGGATGATCACCACCACGGCCAGGCTGGCGCGGATGTTCGACAGGAACAGGTACAGCACCAGCGACACCAGCAGCGCGCCCTCGACCAGGTTGCGGAACACGGTGGACAGCGTCTTGCCCATCAGCCAGGTGCGGTCGTAGAACGGCACGACCTGCACGCCGGCCGGCAGCGCGCGTGCGTTCAGTTCGGCGATCTTGTCCTTCACGCCCTTCAGCACCACGCTCGGGTTCTCGCCCTTGCGCATCACCACGATGCCGGTGACCACGTCGTCGTCCTGGTCCTGGCCGACGGTGCCCAGCCGCGGCACGGCGCCGATCGTCACCTGGGCGATGTCGCGGATCAGGATGGGCGTGCCATTGCGTGCGGTGACGACGATGCGGCCGATGTCGTCGGGCGACTGCAAGAGGCCGATGCCGCGGATGGCGTACTGCTGCACGCCCTGCGCCACGTAGCTGCCGCCGGCATTCGAGTTGCCGCGGCCCAGTGCGTCCAGCAGGTTCTGGAACGTGAGCTTGTAGGCACGCAGCTTGTCGAGATCGGGCTGCACCTCGTACTGCTTGATGAAGCCACCCATCGCCACCACGTCGGCGACACCGGGCACCTGGCGCAGCGCGCGCTCGACCACCCAGTCCTCCAGCGTGCGCAGCTCGGTCGTGGTCTTGCCGTCGCCGCGCAGGCGGTAGCGCATGACCTCGCCGACCGGCGTGGCGTTGGGGGCGATGTCGGCCTCGACGCCATTGGGCAGGTCGATGCCGCGCAGCCGCTCGTTGACCTGTTGCCGCGCCTGCTGCACGGTGGCGTTGTCGTCATACGTGACGACGGTGAACGACAGGCCGAACTGCGTGTGCGAAAACACGCGGATCGCATTGGGCAGGCCCGACAGGGCCACCTCGATCGGCAGCGTGACCTGTTTCTCCACCTCTTCGGCCGCGCGGCCCGGGAACAGCGCGATGACGGTGACCTGCGTGTCGGTCACGTCCGGAAAGGCTTCGACCGACAGGTTCTTGAAGGCGATGACGCCTGCCGCCGCGAACAGCAGCGTGCCCAGCACGATGAACAGCGGCTGGTACAGCGCGTATTGGATGAGACGCTTCATTTGGCGGGCGCGCTGGTGGCAGAGGCTGCGGAAGCAGGGGCCTGGGCCGCACCGGCCGCGGGGCGTGCCTCTTCATCGATGAAGCGGAACTGCCGTGCGAGCAGCAGCGTGTTCTCGCTGACCACCTGCTCACCGACCTCGAGGCCGCGTGAGACCACCACCTCTTTCGAACCCTGGTAGCCGAGCGTCACCTCGCGCGGCTCGAACATGCCCGGCTGCGCCTGCACGTAGACGATGTGCTGGTTGCCGCGCAGCAGCACGGCCGAGGCCGGGACCACCACGCCCGCGCCCAGCGTGCGTTCGAAGCGGGCCGTGGCCAGCATCTCGGCCTTGAGCTTGCGGTCGGCGTTGTCGACGATGCCGCGGATCTTGATGGTGCGCGTGTTGGGGTCGATGAAGTCGGACGCCGCCACCACGCGGCCTTCGAACTTCTGGTCGGGCAGCGCCGGGATCAGCAGCTGGAACGTGGCGCCCGGCCGCAGCGTGCCGACCTCGGATTCGCGCGCGTCGATCTGCACCCACAGCGATGTCGGGTCGGAGACCACGAACAGCGGTGGCACGCCGGGCCCCGACTGGTCGGGCCGCAGCTCCTGGCCCGGGTTCAGGTTGCGTTCGACGACCACACCGCGCACGCTGGAGCTGATCGCCAGCGCCTGGTTGAAGCTGGCACCGCCGCCATACATCTGGGTGCGGGCGCTGGCGCGGGCCACCTCGGCCTGGGCCCGGGCGGTGTCGGCCTCGGCTTGCTCGTAGTCCTTGCGGGCGATGATGCCGGCGTCGAACAGTTCACGCTGGCGCGCCATGGCCTTCTGCGCCAGCGCCACGTCGATGCGGGCCTTGGCGGTGTCGGCCTGGGCCACGCCGAAGTCGGGCGAAGCCAGGCTGGCCAGCACCGTGCCGGGCTGGACCGGCTGGCCGACGTCGGCCGCGATGCGGGTCACGCGGCCGGCGAAGGCGGCATAGATGCGCTGCGTGCGTTCCTCGTTCCACACCAGCCGCGCCGGCAGCTCGACCATGATGGTCTTGCTCGGCGCCGCCGTGGCGACGCCCAGCAGCGCCAGCTGCGGGTGCCCGGCCGGGAACCGCAGCTGGTTGCCCTGCAGGATCGGCGCCGGCGTCTCGGGCGCCGGTGCCGGTGCTTCGGTGCAGGCGGCAAGCGCCAGTGCGGCCAGTGCGCTCAGCACCAGCGAAGGAATCGTGAAACGGGCCATGGCGGAGAGTCCAGAAAGCGGAAGTCGGGAAGTAGGAGGTGTCGAGGCGTGCATGTCGGCTGTCAGGGCCGGCGCAGCGAAACCTGTTCGTGGGCACCCGCGGAACTGGCTTTGCCAGGCCGCTGGGTGCGCCCCTTGAGGGGGATTCGGCTACACGCAGTGAGCAAGAAACGGGGTGGGTTCATTTCACGGCGTCGGCAACAGCGTCTCGGGGCGTGTGCGCAGCTGCCAGGCTCCGGCGGCCTTGGCGAAGTCGGCGCGGGCGTCCAGGGCCTCGAGCAGGGTGGCGCGCAGGGTGCGGCGGGCGTCGAGCAGGTCGCTCAAGGGCACCGCGCCCTTGTTGAAGGCCAGCTCGGCGTTGTCGGCCACGCGGCGTGCACGCGGCAGGATGCTGCCTTCGTAGCCCGCCAGCCGGCGTGCGCCGCTTATCGCTTCCTGCTGCAGGCGCTGCAGCTCGATGCTGGCGCTGCGGCGTGCCTTCTCCAGCGCATCCTGGGCCTGTGACTGCTGGGCCAGCGCGCGGCCGATCTCGCCTTCGTAGCGGTAGCCCCATTGCAGCGGTACCGTGGCACGCAGTTCCAGCAGCCGGTTCGAGGTGCCGGGGTAGTGGTCGAACGATGCGCCCCAGGTGACGTCGGTGCGGCGCTGCGCCTGCGCGTTGTCGACCGATGCCTGGGCCGCCAGCAGCCGCGCCTGTGCGGCGCGCACCTCGGGGCGGCTCTCGACCAGCGCGAACAGGTCGGGCATGTCGTTTCCGATGGCGTCGGCACGCGGCCAGTCGGCCAGTGCCACGGGGCGCACGGTGGGTGTGCCGGCGCTGCCCAGGCCCATCAGCTGGGCCAGCGCCAGCGCGGCGCGGTCGCGGTCGAGTTCGGCGGTCTGCACGTCCATGCGCGCACGCTGGGCCTCGATTTCGGTGCGCGAGGCCTCCTGCGCGGCCAGATCGCCGGCGCGCACGCGGCGCTCGGACGTGCTGGCGAGCTGCTCGGCGCTGGCGGCGATCTCGCGCACCTCGCCCACACGCTCCTGGGCGGCCAGCAGGTCGAAATAGGCGGCGTGCGTGGCCAGCAGCTGCTGCATCTGCACGTCCTCGACGTCGGCTTCGGCGGCGCCGGCGGCGCGCTGGGCCGCCAGAGTGCGCAGCGCGCGTTTGTTGCCACGCTCCCAGGTCCAGTCGATGCCGATCGACTTGTCGATGCGTTTGCCGGTGATCGCGTTGCCGCTGCCGATGCCGTTCTGCAGGTCGATCGACGACAGTTTGCCGGTCAGGATCGGCAGCGGGGCATGGTCGGCCGCCAGGATGTCGGCGCGCGCGGCCGCCACGCCGCCCCGCGCGATGACCACGTCGAGGTTGCTGCGGGCGGCCTGCAGCGCCTGGCTCAGGGTGACCGGCGTGTCGGCGCGCGGGCCCACCTGCGCGTGCGCGGACAATGCCGCGGCCAGCAGCAGGCCGGACGCCAGGAATAACTGTCGTATGCTCATGGACCGTTTATCGCGTGCCAGGCCTGACCAAGCGCTGACTGCGCGCTGCGTAGTAATGCGTAGGGGTGGCAGCAGGAGGCCTGGCGTTCCTGGAGTTCCCATATGCGAATCCTGCTGGTCGAAGACGATGCCGTGCTGCGCGACGTGATGGTGCGCAGCCTCCACGATGCGGGCTACCGGGTCGACGTGGCCACCACGCTCGAGGAAGCCGAGCACTACTGGCTGGTGCAGGCCTTCGACGCCGTGCTGCTCGACCTCAATCTGCCGGTGTCCGACAAACCCCACAGCGGCCTGGGCAGCGGCCTGCGGGCGCTGCGCGCTGCGCGGGCGCGGGGCGACCGTACGCCGGTGATCGTGCTGACCGCACGCGACCGTACCGACGAACGCATCGCCGGGCTCGATGCTGGTGCCGACGACTACCTGGGCAAGCCCTTCGACCTGCAGGAGGTCGAGGCGCGGCTGCGGGCGCTGGCCCGGCGCGCCCGCGGCGCCGAGGACGTGGCCGCCGTCGGCCTGCTGACGCTCGACCGCAAGGCGCGCCGCTTCACGGTGGAGGACACCGCGCTGTCGCTGCCGGCGCGCGAGTTCGAGGTGCTGTGGGAACTGATGACGCCGCCGGGCCGCGTGGTCAGCAAGCAGACCTTGTCGGACAAGCTGTCGAGCTTTGACGAGGCGCTGGGCGACAACGCGCTGGAGGCCTTCATCTCACGGCTGCGCAAGAAACTCGCCGGCAGCGGCGCCGGCATTCGCACCTGGCGCGGCCTCGGGTATGCCGTCGAACCTGAAAAGTGACTGACACCCGGAAACCGTCGCTGCGCAGCCGGCTGCTGCGCCACGTGATGTGGCCGCTGGCGCTGACCTGGGTGTTCGGCACGGCCATCACGGCGGCGACGGCCAATCTGTTCACGCAACAGGCGTTCGACCGTTCGCTGCTCGACGATGCCTACTCGGTCGCGGCCAACGTGCGCCAGCGCGGCGAGGGACTGGAGCTGATGCTGACGCCGCGCGAGGTCAGCTCGGTGCTGTTCGACCAGGTCGAGACCATGCACTTCGCGGTGATGCGGCCCGATGGCTCGCTGCTGGCGGGCCACGCCGGCGTGCACACGCCGCCGATGGCGGCCAACGCCGAGCACGCGTTCTCCGACATCAGCATCCAGGGCCGCAACTTCCGTGCGGTGACGCTGCGGCGCCAGCAGCCGTTCGCCTTCGACGTGGTGATGGCGCAGACCACGCAGAGCCGCAATGCCTTGCTGAACCGCCTGCTGCTGTATTCGATCGGTCCGCAGGTGCTGCTGCTGCTGCTGCTGGCCTGGTGGCTACGGCGCGCGATCCAGACCGACCTGCAGCCGCTGGCCCAGCTGGAGCAGGCGGTCGACCAGCGCGATGCCAGCGACCTGACGCCGGTGGCGGTCAGCGCCAGCACGCGCGACGTGAGCCGCCTGGGCACGGCCGTCAACTCACTCTTGCAGCGGCTGGGCAACAGCATTCGCGCGCAGCGCGAATTTGCCGGCAACGTGGCGCACGAGCTGCGCACGCCGCTGGCCGGCATCCGCGCGCTGGCCGACTACGGCCTGGGCCAGACGCAGCCCGAGGTGTGGCGCGAGCAGCTGCAGCGCATCGCGACCAGCCAGACCCGGGCCAGCCATCTGGTGGACCAGTTGCTCGCGCTGGCACTGGCCGACGAGACCGGCGCGCTGCCGCAGATGGTGCCGCTGCCGCTCGACCAGGTGGTGCGCAACGCGGTGCTGCGGCATCTGGCGCGCGCCGACGCCGCCGGCGCCGACCTGGGCGCCAGCGGCCTGGACACGCCGGTGACGGTGCTGGGCAACGAGGCCCTGGTCGAGGGCGTGCTGAACAACCTGATCGACAACGCCCTGCGTTACGGCCGCGCCGCCGGGGCCGATGCGGCGCGCATCACGGTGGCCTTGGCGGCCCGGGCCGACGAGGTGGTGCTGTCCGTCAGCGACGAAGGCCCGGGCATCCCGGCCGACGCGGCGAGCGGGCTGCGCCAGCGCTGGGCCCAGGGCGCGGCCGGCGAGCGGCTGGGCCAGGGCGCGGGCCTGGGCCTGGCCATCGTGTCGCGTTATGCGGAGCTGCTGGGCGCGCGCCTGGAGCTGGGCACCGGGCCCGACGGCCGCGGGCTGCAGGCCGGGCTGGTGTTCGTGCCGGTGCGCTGAACACCGGGGCCCGTGGGCCACGCCGGCAGCCGGATGCGGCTGCAACCAATGCAACACGATGCGCCGCGATCCGCAGCAAGACTGCAACAAGCGACGCGCAAGCTTGCGGCTTCACTTCAACGATGAACCCCATGAACCCGCAACACATCCAGCTCGTGCGCAGCAGCTTTGCATTGGTCCAGCCCATCGCCCCGCAGGCGGCCGCCATCTTCTATGAAAAGCTGTTCGCGGCCGATCCCTCGCTGCGCGGCCTGTTCCGCGGCGACATGGGCACGCAGGGCATGAAGCTGATGAACATGATCGGCGCGGCCGTCGGCCTGCTCGACCGGCCCGACGCGCTGCTGCCGGTGCTGCGGTCGCTGGGCGCGCGCCACGTGGGCTACGGCGTGCAGGACGCGCACTACGCCAAGGTCGGCATCGCACTGGTCGACACGCTGCGCGCCGGCCTGGGCGATGCCTACACCGACGAGGTGCACACGGCGTGGGTCTCGCTGTACGCCGTGGTCAGCAGCACGATGATGGCGGGCGCGCAGGCCGCGGCGGCCGCCATCGTCTGAACCCTTACGCGAGTGTCGGGTAGTCGGTGTAGCCTTTCGCGCCGCCGCCGTACATCGTGGCCTTGTCGAGCTCCTGCAGCGGCGCGTTCTCGCGCAGCCGGCGCACCAGGTCGGGGTTGGAGATGAACGGCTTGCCGAACGCCACCAGGTCGGCGCCGTCGGCGATGGCCTTCTCGGCCAGGGCCTTGTCGTAGCCGTTGTTCACCATCCAGGCGCCCTTGCCGCCGGCAGCGCGGTAGGCGGCCTTGAGCTTGCCGTAGTCGAACGGCCGGTCGGCGATCTCGCGCGGGCCGCCCGTGGCGCCCTCGACCACGTGCAGGAAGGCCAGGCCGAGGGTGCCAAGTTCGCGCACCAGGTGCTCGAACAGCGGCTGCGGATCCGGGTCGTTGATGTCGTTGGCCGGCGTCACCGGCGAGATGCGCAGGCCGACGCGGGCGCCGCCGATCTCTTCGGCCACGGCGCGCATGATCTCGAGCGGCAGGCGCGTGCGGTTGGCGATGCTGCCGCCGTAGGCGTCGGTGCGCTGGTTGGCGCCGAGTTTCAGGAACTGGTCGATCAGGTAGCCGTTGGCACCGTGCACCTCGATGCCGTCGAAACCGGCATCGATCGCGGCACGCGCGGCGCGGCGGAAGTCGGCGACGATGCCGGGCATCTCATCGAGGGCCAGCGCGCGCGGGGTCGAGGTCTCGGCGAATCCGCCCTGCCCGTCCTTCACCAGATAGGTCTTGGTCTTGGCCGCGATGGCCGAGGGCGCCACCGGCGCCTGGCCGCCGGCCTGCAGGTCGACGTGCGAGACGCGGCCCACGTGCCAGATCTGGGTGACGATCTTGCCGCCGGCGGCGTGCACGGCATCGGTGACCTTGCGCCACGCGGCGATCTGGTCGGCGCCGTACAGGCCGGGCACGTCGGAGTAGCCCTGGCCCTGCTGGCTGATGGCCGTGCCTTCGGTGATCAGCAGGCCGGCGCTGGCGCGCTGGGCGTAGTAGGTGATGGCCAGCGGCGTGGGCACGGCATTGGGCGAGCGGTTGCGTGTGAGCGGCGCCATCACGATGCGGTTGGCGAGCTGCAGGCTGCCGGCCTGGGTGGGTTCGAACAGGGATGTGGACACGGGGTGCTTTCTGGGGGAAGGAGCACTGGCCGGGGAATGCCGGACAGTCGCGGCCGCAAGCGTAAGCGCAAAGCATTAAGCCGTGGCCGGCAGCCTTTTTGCGGCCGTGTTAGAGCGCGTGGGCGCGTACCGCTCAGTCGTACAGCCAGGGTGTGAGCCCGCGCGCGGCATAGAACGCCTTCATCAGCGCCAGCGTCTCGCAGGTGTCGACGCGTCCCACGTCGGAGATGGTGACGAAGCGCGTGCCGATGTCGCGGTTCTTCGGCTGGCCGGCGGCGTCGAGGTAGTCGTCGTTGGCGCCATGCTGCAGGGGGTAGAGCATCTGGCGGTTCACGTCCTTCAGGAAGTTGTCGAGCTGCGCGCCGCTGGCGGGCAGGGCGAACTTGCTGTAGCCGGCCCCGTCGCGGCGCCAGACCGACAGAAGATCCCAGTCGCTGGTGTAGAACACGTTGCCGCGCGTGATCCATTTGCCCTGCGTCTTCTCCTTCATCTCGGCGGGCTTGGGCCGCACGTCGGCGCCCAGGGCACGGATGGCGCGACCGGCCCCGCCCGGCGCGCGGAAGACCATCAGAAAGCGCCGCGAGAGGCTGAACTCCCGCAGCGTCTCCAGATCGATCGCGTCCATGCCCGACCATTCGGCGACGGCCACGAGGTGCGGGTCGACGCCCCAGGCCTTCTCGAGATTGGCAATGCCTGGACGGTATCCGGCAACGACTTCGGCCATGGCCTTCGCTCCTGAGGGTGGTGGGTGGAAACCTGGCGCCTGTGACAGAGCGGGGAAGCCCATGACGGCTGGCCCGCGGCGGCGCGCCAGCTTATGCGAGGCGGGGCGGCCGTGCAAGCCGCATGGTGCGGCACGCATCACACAGGCTCCGGGGGGCGGCGCGACAGGGCTATTCGGCGCGCCGCAGCAACCGATGCGAAGCTGGGTCAAACTACGGGTTTACCCTGATCATCACGCGAACCGCCCATGCCCGCCTCCCTTGTCGCCCTCGCCCTGGCCGCCTTCGGCATCGGTACCACCGAATTCGTCATCATGGGCCTGCTGCCCGACGTGGCCCGCGACCTGCAGGTGTCGATCCCGGCGGCCGGCTGGCTCGTGACAGGCTACGCGCTGGCGGTGGCGTTCGGCGCCCCGCTGATGGCGCTGGCCACGGCACGCCTGCCGCGCAAGGCGGCGCTGGTCGGGTTGGCGCTGGCGCTGCTGGCGTCGCGCCGCGAGAAGTTGCTGGCCGGCACGCCCGGTACGGCACCAGCCGCAGCCTGCGCGCGCTGAACAGTTCGACGTGGTGGAAGAGGTGATTTCGATGGACGATGTCTTGATCCTGCAGATGCCTGCAGGCGGGGTGCAGCAGCTGTTCCTGCTGTTCCATGGCGTGGGCAGCACGCCCGAGAGCCTGCTGCCTGCTGCCCGCGGGGCGTGCGCTGGCCGCGGCGTTCCCGCAGGCAGCGGTGGTCAGCGTGCGGGCGCCGCAGCGCTCGGACCTGGGCAGCGGCTTCCAGTGGTTCTCGGTCGCGGGCATCACCGAAGACAGTCGGCCGGCGCGCATCGCCGCGGCGATGCCGCTGTTCGAGGCCACGGTGCAGGGCTGGCAGCAACGCACCGGCGTGGCCGTGGCCGACACGGTGCTGGTGGGCTTCTCGCAGGGCGCGATCATGGCGCTCGAATCGACGCAGCGCGCCGCGCCGCTGAGCGGGCGCGTGGTGTCGCTGTCGGGCCGCTTCGCCCACGATCCCCGGCTTGCACCGGCCGACACGACGCTGCATTTCGTCCACGGCACGCAGGACCGTGTGATTCACCACGGCTACGCCGAACAGGCAGCCGAGACGCTGGCGCTGAACGGCGCGAACGTGACGGTGGATGTGGTGCCAGGGCTGGGCCACCAGATCGATGCGCAGGTGCTGCGGCTGCTGGTGGAGCGGCTGCAGGGGCAGCTGCCGCGGCTGGAGGTATTGCCGGGCCTGCTGTCGGCCCACGGCTAGGCGGTTACGGCCCGCGCACGGGCCGTGCGCAGGTCGAGCACAGGCCGCGGAGGTGCGGCCTTGTGGTCTTACTTCAGCAGGCCTTCGGCCTTCAGCGCTTCCTGCACGGCAGGGCGGGCGGCGGTGCGCGCCATGAAGGCGGCGACGTTGGCGAAGGCACTCAGGTCGACGCCGACGCGCGGGGCCCAGTTGGTCACGGTGAACAGGTAGCCGTCGGCCACGCTGAAGTGGTCGCCGGTCAGGTAGTCCTTGCCGGCGAGTTGTGCGTCGACCCACTGGTAGCGCGACGCCAGCTTGTCGCGCACGATGGTCTTGTAGGCATCGGGCGTGGCCGGGTTGAACAGCGGCGAGTAGCCCTTGTGCAGTTCGGTGCTGACGAAGTTCAGCAACGATTGCAGGCGGTAGCGCGCCAGCGTGCCGGCGGCGGGCGCCAGGTTCTTCTGGGGCACCTGGTCGGCCACGTACTGCAGGATGGCCGGGCCTTCGGCGAGGCGGGTGCCGTCGTCGAGTTCGAGCAGCGGCACGTAACCCAGCGGGTTGATCGTGTAGTAGTCGGTGCCATCGGCGAGGGCGTGGGTCTTGGTGCTGGCCAGCACCGGTTCGAACGCGAGGCCGGCTTCACGCAGGGCGATGTGGGGCGACAGCGAGCAGGCGCCGGGCGAGTAGTAGAGCTTCATGGTTTGGATCTCCTGGTGTGTGGTGTGTGTGGAATGCAGGGGTGTCAAGTCTAGAGGCTTGAAGGGCGCCGACGAAGCGTTTGGCACAGGCAGCGCAGGGTCGCCAGCAGTGCCGCGCCATTGTCCTACAGCTGCCGACGCCGGCGGCCGATGCGCGGGATGCGGCTTCGTTTTTACAGTGCATCCACCGCGGCATGTCGCCGCTCAGGAGTCTGTGATGTTGAAGTACGCCATCATCTTTGCGCTGATCGCCCTGATTGCCGGCGCCCTCGGTTTCGGCGGTGTGGCGGCCGGAGCCGCCGGCATTGCCAAGGTGCTGTTCGGCTTGTTCCTGATCCTGGCCGTAGTGTTTGTCGTGCTGGCCGCGCTCGGCATCGGCATGGCCAAGAAGGCATTGGAATAAGCATGCAGGAAGTTTCATGCGGCCTGGGCAACGGCCGCTACGACGCCTTGCGCGAGTGGCTGCACAGCCCGAGGGCCCGTGTGCAACGCGTGCTGCAGGTCAGTGCGCTGTCGTGGTGGCCGGAGGGTGTTCCACCGGTGCGGCATGCGCGGCGTGCGGCGGGTGTGAACACCGCGGCGAACACCGACGCCTACCTGCCACCCCGTGTTGCGCGCCGTGCCTGAGCCACAGCGTTCCCTTTCCATCACGGCGGCACAGGCTGACGCCGATTCCGGGATTTCCATGTTGTTGTCGAAGATCGAAACCAGGCTCGTCTACGAGGTCACGGCGCCGACGCATTTCTGCCTGCATCTGCAGGTGGCGCGGCATCCCGCGCAGCATGTGCGCGAGGAGCGGTTGATGATCGAGCCCGCGCTGCCGCTGCACGACTACTGCGACCCGGTCAAGGGCAACCGCTTCGTGCGGTTCGATGCGGCGCCGGGACCATTGACCATCGACTACCGTGCGCAGGTCGACGTGACCTATGTGCGGCCCGAGTCCGACCTGGGCGAGGCGCCGGTCAACCAGGTGCCCGACGAGGTACTGCATTTCCTGTCGCCCACGCGCTACTGCGAATCCGACCTGCTGGGCAATGCCGCGCAGCAGCTGTTCGGACGCGTGTCGTCGGGCGTGGCCAGGGTGCAGGCGGTGGCCGACTGGATCCACGAGAACATCCAGTACGTGCCTGGGTCCAGCGATGCGACGACCACGGCGCAGCAGATCTTCGTGCAGCGCCAAGGCGTGTGCCGCGACTTCGCCCACCTGGGCATCACCTTCTGCCGTGCCCTCAACATCCCGGCGCGCCTGGTGTCGGGTTATGTGTTCTTCGACGAGCCGCCGCAGGACTTTCATGCGGTGTTCGAGGCCTGGCTCGACGGCCGCTGGGTGCTGTTCGACCCGACGCAGATGGCGCCCGTCGACCGCCTGGTGCGGGTGGGCACGGGCCGCGATGCGAAGGACGTGGCGTTTGCCACCCTGTTCGGCGCCGCCTCGCTGGTGCGCAAGGACATCGTGGTGCGCGAGACGCTGACGGCACCGCCGGTCGCCCCGCTGCGGGCCGTGGCCTGACCCTGACCGTCTGCTATGCGATGCCTGGTCAGCGGCGTGGCATCTGCTCGCGGAACGCGCTCGGGCTCTGCCCCGTGTGCCCGCGGAACAGCCGGCTGAAATGCGAGGGGTTGCGAAAGCCCCATGACAGCGCCACGTCGGTGATGGTGCGTGGCGCGCGGCCTTCGGCGGCTTGCTGTAGCTCACGCGCGCAGGCCTCCAGCCGCTGCTGCTGGATGTAGTTCGCGAGCGTCTGCTCGCCGTCGGCAAAGGCGTTGTGCAGATGCCGCTTGCTGCAGTTCAGTGCCTGGGCGATGTGCTCGATCGACAGATGCGGGTCGCGCAGGTGCAGCGCCACATGGTCGCGGATGCGGTCCTTCAGCGCTTCGCGCTGCGTGGTCGCGGTCTGGTAGCCGGCGATCTCGAGCAGCGACAGCCGCACCAGCTGCATGATCAGCTCGCCGGCCCCGCGCGCCGCGGTCTCGCTCATGGCGGGCAGTTCGAGGTAGGTGTTGCGCATGGTCTCCAAGGCCACGCGCGAGATCCCGCTGGCCCCGCCGACGTGGCGCGCCATCAGCTGCTCCAGCCGCACGCCGCGCTCGGCCATCTGGTCCTTGGGCAGCATCACGATCAGGTGGTCGCAATGCTCGGGGTTGTCGATCGCGTACTGGCCGGTGGTGTCGTAGATGACCCAGCCGCCGGCCCTGGCGCGCGAGTGCCGACCGTGCTGTTCGACGTCGGCGCTGCCCTGCCACGGTGCCACGATCTTCAGGTAGCCGGCATCGCTGCGGCGCGCCATCTGGCCGCTGCGCAGCACCCGATGGCGGCCGGCGTCGAGCCGGGTCAGGATCACGTCGCCGGCGCGTGACGACGCCAGCTGGCCTGAGAACGCGGTGTCGCCGTACAGGTCGCAGTCGAGGCCGCCGAAGTGTTTCCAGATCCACTCGCGCCACTGCGGCGCCCGTTCGCGGGGCGCGATCTGGTCGGTCGACAGGGCCTGCGAGACGCGCATCGGATGGACTTCTGCAAGAGGTGTGTGGAAGGCCCGACCTCGCGGGCCACCGGCTGCCGACGATTATGGGTGCCGGGCCTCGGGCGCGGCATGCCCCGCGCCCCCGGGTAAACCCCGACCGGCGTGCGCCGCGCGGCAAGCGGCTTGTGCACACCCAGCACAGCAGGCCTGCGGCGTGCCTCCTACGATCGATGTCCTAGCCCCTCGGGCCTTGCGAAGGAGACATGCACATGGTTCAGCAACGACGTCGTCAGTTGATCAAGGGCGCCGCCGCCGCGGTGGGCATGGCCTCGGCCGCGCCGCTGGTGGCGCAGGCCGGCCCGGTGCGCATCGGCTATGCGATGTCGCGCACCGGTCCGTGGACGCCGGGCGCGCAGGTCAGCCAGGAGCCCAACTACCTGCTGTGGGCCGAGCAGGTGAATGCCGCGGGCGGACTCAGCGTGAAGGGCACGAAGCGCCCGATCGAGCTGATCAGCTCGGACGACCGCAGCGAGATCGAGACCTGCGTGCGGTCGTACGAGAAGCTGATGGGCAGCGACAAGGTCGACCTGATCCTGCCGCCCTGGGGCAGCAACGCCAACTTCGCGATCGCGCCGCTGGCCACGCGTTTCGGTTACCCGATGCTGGCGCCCACCGCGCTGTCGAGGAAGCTGATCGACATGAACCTGCCGTTCTTTTTCTCGCTCTTGCAGCAGCCCGACCGCATGATGGGTGCGCTGGTCGACATGCTGGTGGCGCAGGGCGCCAAGAGCATCGCCATCGTCTACATGGACGACCTGTTCGGGCTGGAGAACTTCGCGGCGCTGAACAACGCGCTGAAGAAGACCAGCATCCAGGTGGTGGAGCGCAAGAGTTATCCGCTGGGCGTGAAGGACCTGTCGCCGGTGCTGCGCGGCATCAAGGACCTGAACCCGGATGCCTTCATCGGCATCACCTATCCGCCCGACACCATCCTGGCGAGCAAGCAGGCCAAGGAGATCGGCTTCAACCCGAAGTTCTTCTATGCCTCGGTCGGCACGGCCTTCCAGCTGTACAAGAACGTGATGACGCCGGCCGGTGCCGAGGGTGTGACCGGCATGGGCTCGTGGAACGCCAAGACCAGCGCCGGTGCCAAGGCCTACTTCGATGCGCACACGAAGAAGTTCGGCGGCAAGGAGCCCGACCGCTGGGCCAGCGGCCACTGCTGGGCCGGGCTCGAGATCATGCAGGCCGCGGTGGCCAAGGTCGGCCTCGACCGCAAGGCGATCCGCGAATACGTGGCGACGGGCACGCACAAGACCATCGTCGGCGACATCAAGTTCACCGGGAGCGAGAACACCGCGACACCCGGCACCGTGGCGCAATGGCAGAACGGCGAGTTCGAGGTGGTGTGGCCGCAATCGGTCGCCACGGCCAAATTGAACGCGGCCAAGCCGGCCTGGAAGTGAAACCCTGATGTCGGCTGGCGCGTGGCTGGAGCTGATCGCCAGCGGACTCATCACCGGCGGCATCTACGCGCTGGTCGGGCTGGGGCTGAACCTGCAGTACGGGCTGATGCGCATCCTGAACATCGCGCATGGCGAGTTTCTGATGCTGGGCGCCTACCTGACCTGGATGGCGCAGGCCACGCTGGGCTGGTCGCCGCTGGCCATGGTGCCGGTGTCGTTCGTGCTGCTGATGGCGCTGGGGCTGGTGGTGCACCGCCTGTGTTTCCGGCGGCTGGCGGCCACCTCTCCGAACGTCGACGTGTTCGAGGCGCGTGGCCTGATGGTGGCCTTCGGCCTGATGTTCCTGGTGCAGAACTTCGCCTCGTGGGCCTGGGGCGGTGAGCTGCGCGGCTACGACTACCTGACCACGCCGGTCGCGTTCGGCGGCGCGCAGTTCGCGGGCAACAAGCTGCTGGTATTCGGCCTGGCGCTGGTGTTCGCGCTGGCCCTGATGCTGCTGCTGCGCTGGACCTTGCTGGGCAAGGGCGTGCGTGCGCTGATGCAGTCGCCGGTGGGCGCGCAGCTGGTGGGCATCGACACACGCCGGCTGCACCCGCTGATGTTCGGCGTGGGCCTGGGGCTGTCGGGCGTGGCGGGTTGCCTGCTGTCGATGGCCTACACGATCTCGCCGGCGATGGGCGAGCCCTACACCGTGACGGCGCTGATCGTCATCACGCTCGGCGGCTTCGGCAGCATGGGCGGCGCGCTGGCGGGCGGGCTGCTGCTGGGCGTGATCGAGGCGCTGGGCATGCATTTCACCAACCCATCGCTGAAGGCGCTGCTGTCGTATGCGGTGTTCATCGCGGTGCTGCTGCTGCGACCCAAGGGCCTGTTCGCGAAATGAAGAACGATTCAGCGTTGAAGCGCGATCTCGCCGTGCTGGCCCTGGTGGTCGTGGTCGCGGCCGCCATTCCCGCGGTGGCCAGCGAGTTCCTGGTGTCGCTGGCCCTGAGCTGCCTGATGTACGCGGCGCTGTCGTCGAGCTGGAGCGTGTTCTGCGGCAGCACGCGGTACCTGTCGCTGGCGACCTCGGCGTTCTTCGGCATCGGCGCGTACACCAGTGCGCTGCTGCTGGGCCAGCTGCCGTGGGCGGTGGTGATCGTGCTCGGTGCGCTGGTGGCCAGTGTGGTGGCGCTGGTGATGGGCGCGGCCGTGCTGCACCTGCGCGGCACCTACTTCGCGGTGTTGACCTTCGGCATGACCGAACTGATCCGCCATGCCGTGACGTACTTCGAGAAGCAGGTGACCGGCACCGTAGGGCGCGTGCTGATGACCGTGCCCGAGCCCACCACCGTGTATTTCACGATGCTGGGCGTTGCGGTGGCGGCTGTGCTGTCGGCCATCGCGGTGCGACGCAGCCGCTTCGGCCTGGCGCTGGCCGGCATCGGTGCCGACGAGCAGCGGGCACAGACGCTGGGCGTGCACACGCGGCTGGTCAAGACGCTCGGCTTCGCGATGACGGCAGGCTTTGCCGGCGCGGTGGGCGCGGCCATGGCCGTGCGCTGGACCTACATCGATCCGGTGACGGTGTTCAACCCCTTCATCGGTTTCCAGACGGTGCTGATCGCGTTGATCGGCGGCGCGGCCACGCTGTGGGGGCCCTTGGTGGCCGCGGTCGTCTTCAGCGTGCTGGCCGAGACGCTGCGGCTGCAGCTGCCGCAGGCCTACATGATGGCGCTGGGCCTGTTGCTGATCCTGTCGGTGCTGTATCTGCCGGAGGGGCTGGGGTCGTTGCGGTGGCGCATGGTGGCCGACCGTTGGAGCGGCCGGCGTCGAGAGCGTGCGCCATGACCGCAAGCCACGCAGAGGTCTTGCTCGAGGCACGCAAGGTCACCGTACGCTTCGGCGGCCTCGCCGCAGTAGACAACGTCAGCGCCAGCTTCCACGCCGGCGAACTGGTCGGCATCATCGGCCCCAACGGCGCCGGAAAGACTACCTTCTTCAACGCGATCTCAGGCGTGATCGCACCCACCTACGGCGCGTTGCTGCTGGGCGGGCGCGACCTGGCCGGCCAGGGGCCGCACCGCTTTGCCGCACAGGGCATTGCGCGCACCTTCCAGACGCCGCGCGTGTTCGCTGGCATGTCGGTCGAGGCCAACGTCGAGTTCGGCCTGCAGTTCGCCGGCCGCCACCGCCCGGCACCGCCCTTGCTGCGCGATGCCGGCAGCATCCTCGGGCTGATCGGCCTGGCGCATCTGGCGCGGCTGCCGGCGGCGGATGTCACGCCGGCGCAGCAGCGGCTGCTGGAGATCGGCATGGCCCTGGCGACGCGGCCCCGCCTGCTGTTGCTCGACGAGGTCGCCGCCGGGCTGACCGAGGCCGAGGTCGAGGCGATGGCGCAGCTGATCCGCCGGCTGCGCGGCGAGCTGGGCCTGGCCGTGGTGTGGATCGAGCATGCGGTGACCACGCTGCTGAGGCATGTGGAGCGCGTGATCGTGCTGCACCAGGGGCGTGTGATCGCCGACGGCACACCGGCCGCGGTGATCCGCAATGCCGAGGTGGTCGAGGCATATCTGGGAGACGAAATGGTGGAGACCGACGTGAACGCGGGCAACGCCGTCGCGGAGGCAACGCCATGACGGCCGCACTGCCCGCTGCGGTGCCGGCACGCGCCGGTGCGCGTCTGCAGGTTCAAGGCCTGAGTGCCGGTTACGGCGGCTTCGCCGTGCTGCGGGCGCTCGATCTGGACGTGACGCCCGGCCTGACGGTCATCCTGGGGCCCAACGGCGCCGGCAAGACCACGCTGCTGAAGGCGCTGGCCGGCCTGATCCCGCGCAGCGGCAGCGTGTTGCTCGATGGCGCACCGTTGCCGGTGCAGCAGCCCAGCACGGTCGTGCGCCGCGGCATGGCGCTGGTGGCCGAAGGGCGCCAGCTGTTCCCGCAGATGACCGTGGCCGAGAACCTGGAGCTCGGTGGCTGGCTCACCAGCAGGGCGGCGCGCGCGCAGCGGCTGCAGCAGGCCTTTGCCGACTTTCCGCGCCTGCGCGAGCGGGCCCGGCAGCTGGCCGGCACGATGAGCGGCGGCGAGCAGCAGATGGTGGCTGTGGCCCGCGCGATGATGAGCGGCCCGCGCCTCTTGATGCTGGACGAGCCATCGCTCGGCCTGGCGCCACGCATGGTCGATGAACTGCTGGCCATTGCGCGGCGCATTGCCGATGCCGGTACCACGGTGCTGATGGTCGAGCAGAACGTGAAGAAGGCGCTGGCCGTGGCCGACCGCGGCCACGTGCTGGAGCGCGGCGTGCTGGTGGCCGGCGGCCCTGCGGCCGAGCTCGCGCGCTCCGACGCCGTGCGCCGTGCGTACCTCGGATGAAATGACACTCGCCCCCAGTCTGCGCGCACTGCGTGTCGCCTCGCCAACCCCCTCACCGGGGGCAACACCAGCGGCCCGGCGAAGCCGGTTCCGCGGTGTTCGCGCGACCCCCTTTTCTCGGCCGTGCTTGTTCATCCGCAATGCATCGCCTCCATGTTTCTGGCACATCCACGTTTTCAAAGGAGAACCCACCCATGTCTGACCTGTCGATGCTGATCAACGGCCTGCGCACGCCTGCCGAAAACAATGCTTCGTTCGAGCGGCGCAATCCGCTGGACGGCAGCGTGGCCACGCGCGCGCCTGCGGCCACGGTGGCGGACGCGCTGCGCGCCGTGGACGCGGCGGCTACCGCCTTCGCCGCGTGGAGCCAGACGGGGCCCGGCGAACGGCGCGCGCTGTTGCTGAAGGCGGCCGATGCGCTGGAGGCGAAGACGCCACAGTTCATCGAGGCCATGTCGACGGAGACCGGTGCCACAGCGATGTGGGCCGGCTTCAACGTGCACCTTGCGGCCGGAATGCTGCGCGAGGCAGCGTCGCTGACCACGCAGATCGCCGGCGAGGTGATCCCGTCCGACGTGCCCGGTAGCCTGGCGATGGGCGTGCGCCAGCCGGCGGGTGTGGTGCTGGGCATCGCGCCATGGAACGCGCCGGTGATCCTGGGGGTGCGCGCCATCGCCACGCCGCTGGCCTGTGGCAACACGGTGATCCTGAAGGGCTCGGAGCTATGCCCGCGCACGCACCAGCTGATCATCGAGGCGCTGCAGGAGTCGGGCTTCGCCGCCGGCGTGGTGAACTACCTGACCAACGCCCCGGCCGATGCGCCGCAGCTGGTCGAGGCCATCGTTGCGCACCCCGCGGTGCGGCGCGTGAACTTCACCGGCTCGACCACGGTGGGCCGCGCGGTGGCGCTCACCTGCGCGAAGTATCTGAAGCCGGCGGTGCTGGAGCTCGGCGGCAAGGCGCCGCTGTTGGTGCTGGACGATGCCGACCTGGACGAAGCCGTCAACGCTGCGGCGTTCGGCAGCTTTGCCAACAGCGGGCAGATCTGCATGTCGACCGAGCGCATCGTCGTCGACCACCAGATCGCCGATGCCTTCGTGCAGAAGCTGGCGGCCAAGGCGTCGTCGTTGCCGCTGGGTGACCCGCGCGGGCCGGCACCGGTGGTGCTGGGCTCGGTGGTCGGCATGGACACGGTGGTGCGCTGCAATGCGCTGATCGACGACGCGCTGGCGCTGGGCGCGACGCTGGTCTGCGGCGGCAAGGCCGACAGCACGCTGATGCCGGCCACGCTGCTCGACCACGTGACGCCGCAGATGCGCATCTACCGCGAAGAAACCTTCGGCCCGGTCAAGTGCATCGTGCGGGTGGATGGCGTCGAGGCCGCCGTGGCCTGCGCGAACGACAACGCCTACGGCTTGTCGGCCGCGGTGTTCGGCCGCGACCTGGGCCGTGCGCTGCAGGTGGCGCGGCGCATCGAATCCGGCATCTGCCATGTGAACGGGCCGACGGTGCACGACGAGGCCCAGATGCCGTTCGGCGGCGTCAAGGCCAGCGGCTGGGGCCGCTTCGGTGGCAAGGCCGGCATCGATGCGTTCACTGAGCTGCGCTGGCTCACGGTGCAGACGACGCCGCGCCACTATCCGTTCTGAGCGGGTCGCTTTAGACGAACATGCCGCCGGAGGCCTCGATGCGCTGGGCGTTGACCCAGCGGCTTCCCGGTGACAACAATGCAGCGACGACACCGCCGATGTCGTCCGGCTCGCCGACCCTGCCGAGCGCCGTCTGCGATGCGACGAAGGCGTTGAGCTGGGCGTTGTCGCGCACCGCGCCGCCGCCGAAATCGGTGGCGATGGCTCCCGGGGCGAGCACGTTCACCGAGATGCCGCGTGCACCGAGTTCCTTGGCGAGGTAGCGCGTGAGCACTTCGACAGCGCCCTTCATGGCGGCATAGGCCGCGTAGCCCGGCAGCGCAAACCGCGTCAGCCCGCTCGAGACGTTGAGGATGCGGCCCTGGTCGGCGATCAGCGGCGACAGGGCCTGGGTCAGGAAGAACACGCCCTTCAGGTGGATGTTCAACATCGTGTCGAACTGCGCTTCGGTGGTATCGGCAAAACCGGCGTGGGCGCCGCTACCTGCGTTGTTGACCAGAAAGTCGAAGTGGCTGCGCTGCCATTGGGTGGCAAGCACGTCGCGCAGCGTGGCGGCGAAGGCGGTAAAACTGCCGCAGTCGGCCACGTCGAGCGGAAGGGCCGCGGCGCGGCGGCCGGCTTGCTGGATCGACGCGACCACGGATTCGGCGTCTGCCCGGTTGTGCTGGTAGGTGACGATGACATCGGTGCCTTGGGCGGCGAGCGCGAGCGCGCTGTGACGGCCCAGGCCGCGGCTGCCGCCGGTGATCAGGGCGATGGGTGTAGCGGTGGATTGCATGGTGGCCTCGATGGGTTGTTGAATCGGTAGAGCGGACTTTATTGATACGTTGAAGATTGATAAACTAGCCTTCGCTGATTTGTTTGTTCAGATAAAGCGAACAATTGAGGGCGGCGCGCTGCGTCGTGCCACCCAGGCTGCCATGACGTCACCGCTGATCCGACCCGAACTCCTGCAGATCTTTACCCGCGTGGCCGAGCTGTCGAGCTTTACGCAGGCGGCCGACCAGCTGGGCCTGCCCAAGGCCAGCGTGTCGCAAGCGGTGCAGCAGCTAGAGGCGTTGCTCGGTACGCGGCTGCTGCAGCGCACGACGCGGCGCGTGCATATGACGCAGGACGGCATGGCGTGCTACGAGCGTGGCAAGGACGTGCTGGCGGACATGGACGAACTGCAGACCATGTTCCAGCGCGGTGGCGAATCGCTGCGGGGCCGGCTGCGGGTGGACATGTCGGTCGCGGTGGCGCGCAACTACGTGTTCCCGCGGCTACCCGAGTTTCTGGCGCGGCATCCGCTGCTCGAGATCGACCTGAACAGCACCGACCGCCGGGTCGACCTCGTGCGGGAAGGCTTCGACTGTGTGTTGCGCGTCGGGGTGCTGGAGGATTCGGGCCTGGTCGCGCGACCGTTGGGCAAGTTCATCCAGCTGAACTGCGCGAGCCCGGCCTACCTGCGCACGCATGGCACGCCGCGCAGCGTGGCCGATCTGGCAGGGCACCAGCTGGTGCATTACGTGTCGACGTTCGGCGCGCGCTCTGCGGGGTTCGAATACGAGGATGCCGGTGTACGCCGCAGCGTGCCCATGGGTGGCGCCGTCACGGTGGGCAACGCCGATGCCTATACCGCGGCCTGTCTGGCCGGGCTGGGGCTGATCCAGGCGCCCGCGTCGGGGGTGCAGACACTGATCGACCGGGGTCTGCTGGTGGAGGTGCTGCCCGACACGCGCGCGCCAGCGTTGCCGGTGTCGCTGCTGTATGCCCACCGCCGGCATCTGCCGAGGCGGGTGCAGGTCTTCATGGCGTGGCTCACCGAGCTGCTGCAGCCGCACTTGGCGCACCGGGCCTGAAGCGGCCACGGCATCAGCTGTCGGCGTGCAGTTGCAGCGTGAGCGGCAGGGCGGCGAGCGCCTGGTTGCGGCCCGCGCGTTTGGCGCGGTACAGCGCCTGGTCGGCGCGCTCGATCACTTCCATCACCGCTTCCGGCGCGGGGCGGGCCGGGGCGATGTGGCGGCTTGCGTACCCGGCTGACAGTGTGAACCTGGCATGGCGGCCATCGCGCAGGCGCACCGTCTGCTGGCTGGCCTGGGCGACCAGGCGCTGCGCCAGGTGTGCGGCCTCGGGTTCGCCGCAGCCGCGCAGCAGCACGCAGAATTCTTCGCCGCCGTAGCGGCCCACGAGGTCCGAGATCCGCACCGCGCTGGCCACCAGACGCGCCGCATGGGCCAGCGTGGCGTCGCCACCCGAGTGGCCGAAGGTGTCGTTGACGATCTTGAAGTGGTCGATGTCGATCATCACGACGGCGTAGGGTTCGGGGGTGCGCAGCAAGTCGATGGCGGTGGCCGATTCGAAGAAGGCCGAGCGCGTCAGAAGGCCGGTGAGGCCGTCGCGCCGCGCGTTCTCCAGGATCTCCCGACGCTGCCGGTCGTGGGCCAGCGACAGAAAGCCGACCGAGGTGGCGACGATGAACAGCGTGCCGGCCAGCAGGGCGCCGATCTGCGCGGACGATGTGGCCGCGGGGGAAACCATGGCCGTATCTCCCGCGAGGCCGATGGCGGTCCGCACGGCAGACGCGGCGGCCAGGGCTCCCAGCGTGGCGGTCGAGATCCACACCGAGGGCTTGGGCTGGCTGGCGGAGTGGCGCATCAGGATGGCCGCGCTGCGGCCCAGGTGGAACGCGACGGCGGCCGCGAGCGTGGACAGCGCCGCGCCGAGCGGCGCGTCGAACAGGTGGGCCGCCAGCACGCCGCTCATGCCGAATGCCGACACCCCGGTCACCGAGCCCCTGGCCAGGCGGAGATCGAAGATCTGGGCGTGCGCGATCAGGCAATAGGCCGCGCACGCGATGATCAGCGTGTGCGCCATCAGGAACGTGAATTCGGTGGCGGCGTGGCCTTGCAGGAACAGCAGCATGAACCCGCCGCCCGCTGAGAGCATCGACTTGCTCCAGCTCGCCAGGCTTGACCGCTGCGCCGGCATCGACTTGGATGCTGCCAGCGACACCCCGCCCATGATCAAACCCAGCACGCCGATGGCAAACACCAAGGTCGTGGGATCGAGGTGGGGCGCGGAAAAGAGATGCACAGCGGATGGGCCTCAATGGTCCGCCCATCTTAATTGTAACAATTAGTGTGTCAAGCAGTTTGACATCCACCTGGACTTGGGGCTCAGGGTTTCGACGGTGCGGTGAGCGCTTCGAGTCGGCCCAGCCATAGCAGCGCATCCTCGCGAGATGTACCGCACATCTCCGGCGCAGGCTGCAGGCCTGAACAGCACGCGGGGCGTTCGGGCTGGCCGAAGATGTTGCACCGGTTCTGGGGAGACAGTTGCACGCAGCGCACCCCCGCCGGCTTGCCCAGGGGCATGCCAGGAATCGGCGACGAGATCGATGGCGCGGTGCAACAGGCGCCGCAGCCGTTTCGGCATTCCATGGGTCAGGGGTGAGCTGTCGGTCACGGCGTCAGCCGCGGGATGGCGAGAAGGGCACTGGAATGGCAGGTTCCCGATTGCAGCACGGATGGCCCCTGGATTCGCGTTGGTTCAGCGCACTTGGTAAAATGTACAAATCTACGAAAGTTGTACAAATGCAGACCCTGCCCCTGAGTGAATTCCGCGCCAACGCCTCGGCCATGCTGGACCTGGTGGAGAAGGGCGAGACGGTGCGCATTCTGCGGCACGGCAAACCGGTGGCCGATCTGGTGCCGGTGCAGCCGGAACAGGCGCAGCAGATTCCGCACTGGAAGCAGCCGATCGCACCGCGCAGGGTGGTGCGGCCGGATGGCAAGACCATCGCGCAGCTGATCATCGAAGAGCGCGAACAGGCGCGGTACTGAGCAGCGGCATGCGTGTCTTGTTCGATACATCGGCGATTGCCAAGCGGTACCGCGACGAGCTGGGGCACCAGCAGGTGCAGCAGTGGCTGGAGCGCGCCGACAACGTGGTGATGGCGGCGCACGCCCGGGTGGAGGTTGCGTCCAGCCTGTGCCGCGACCTGCACGATGGCGCGACGTCGCGGCAGGATCTCGAGGTGGACCTGCAGATCCTCGCGCAGGATTTCGATGGCTTCAGTGTGGTTCCGCTCGACGGCCGCATCGAAGTACTGGCGATCCAGGCGATGGCCGGTTCGCGCCTGCGGGCGATGGATGCGCTGCACATCGCGACCGCCCAGGTGGCGGGCGTCGACATGTTCATCACCGCCGACAAACGCCAGGCACAGGCTGCACAGGCGCTGGCGATCCCGACCTTCCTCGTGCAGGCGCATTGACCGAGTTCATCATGAGCACCCCTTACACCTACCCCCAGGAATTCGACGTCATCGTGGTCGGCGGCGGCCATGCCGGCACCGAGGCCGCATTGGCCTCCGCGCGCATGGGCTGCAAGACATTGCTGCTGACGCACAACATCGAGACGCTGGGGCAGATGAGCTGCAACCCGTCGATCGGCGGCATCGGCAAAGGCCACCTGGTGAAGGAGGTCGATGCGCTGGGCGGGGCGATGGCCCTGGCGACCGACATCGGCGGCATCCAGTTCCGCATCCTGAATTCCAGCAAGGGCCCGGCCGTGCGTGCCACCCGGGCGCAGGCCGACCGCGTGCTGTACAAGGCGGCGATCCGCCACATGCTGGAGAACCAGCCGAACCTGTGGCTGTTCCAGCAGGCAGTGGACGATCTGATGGTCGAGGGCGACAAGGTGGTGGGCGCGGTGACGCAGGTCGGCATCCGCTTTCGCAGCCGGGCCGTCGTGCTGACGGCCGGCACCTTTCTCGACGGCAAGATCCACGTCGGCCTGAGCAACTACGCGGCCGGCCGGGCAGGGGATCCGCCAGCCGTGTCGCTGAGCGCGCGCCTGAAGGAGCTGAAGCTGCCGCAGGGCCGGCTCAAGACCGGTACGCCACCGCGCCTGGACGGCCGCAGCATCGACTACAGCCGCTGCACCGAGCAACCCGGCGACGGCATGCCCGGCGGCGAACGCAGCACGTTGCCGGTGTTCAGCTTCATGGGGCGCGCCGAAATGCATCCGCGCCAGGTGTCGTGCTGGACCACGCACACCAACCTGCGCACGCACGAGATCATCCGCTCCGGCTTCGACCGCAGCCCGATGTTCACCGGCAAGATCGAGGGCGTGGGGCCGCGCTATTGCCCGAGCGTCGAAGACAAGATCAACCGCTTTGCCGACAAGGACAGCCACCAGATCTTTCTGGAGCCGGAAGGGCTGGACACACACGAGGTCTACCCGAACGGCATCTCCACCAGCCTGCCGTTCGACATCCAGTACGAGCTGGTGCGGTCCATGCCCGGGCTCGAGAACGCGCACATCCTGCGGCCGGGCTACGCGATCGAATACGACTATTTCGACCCGCGGGGCCTGAAAGCCAGCTTCGAGACGCGGGCCATCGCCGGCCTGTTCTTTGCCGGCCAGATCAACGGCACGACGGGTTACGAAGAAGCGGCGGCACAGGGCTTGTTCGCCGGCGCCAATGCGGCGCTGTCGTGCCTGGGCAAGGATTCCTGGCTACCGGGCCGCGACGAGGCCTACCTGGGCGTGCTGGTCGACGACCTGATCACCAAGGGCGTGACTGAACCGTACCGCATGTTCACCAGCCGGGCCGAGTTCCGCCTGCAGCTGCGCGAGGACAACGCCGACATGCGCCTGACCGAAAAGGGCCGGGAGCTGGGCCTGGTCGACGACGCGCGCTGGAACGCTTTCAGCCGCAAGCGGGACGCTGTTTCACGTGAAACAGAACGCCTGCGCTCCTTGTGGATCAGCCCGCGCAATCTGGAGGCCGCCGAGTCGGAGCGGGTGCTGGGCAAGGCCATCGAACACGAATACAGCCTGGCCGAGTTGCTGCGGCGGCCGGGTGTGAGTTACGAGGCGCTGATGTCGCTGGACGGTGGCCGGTTCGCGCAAGCCGCCTGGCCGGCCGAAACCGACCCCACGCTGGCCGCCACGATGGTCGAGCAGATCGAGATCGCGGCCAAGTACTCGGGCTACATCGACCGCCAGAAGGAAGAGGTCGACAAGGCCTCGCATCTGGAGCGCATGCGGCTGCCGGCGGACATCGACTACATGGCCGTTCCGGCGCTGAGTTTCGAGGTGCGGCAGAAACTGCAGAAGCACCGGCCGGAGACGCTGGGCCTGGCCTCGCGCATTTCGGGCGTGACACCCGCCGCCGTCTCGCTGCTGATGGTGCACCTGAAGAAGCGCGGGTTCCGCGCGGGTGTCGCTGACGTGGCGCCTGCCCATCCGACCGAACAGGCGGCTTGATCACGGATGCGGTGGTTTCGGTGGGGGTGGTGTCGATGAGCGGAGCGTGTTCCGGGCGCAGGGTGCTGGGTCACCGCGAGCGAGGTGAATTTCTGATGGCGCGCGCGCTGCTGGTGGTCGGCATTCTTCTCGGCATGTTGATCGTGCCGGTGTGGCTGAACAAGTCCAGGAGCGAAGGCGAGAAAAAGCTGGCCGCAGACAAGAAGGCGGCTGCACCGGCCGCACCAACGCCGGCAAGTGCACCAGTGTCCACGCAAGTCGGTGCTGCCGCGCCCAGCCCGGCGCAGAAACCCATCGGTTTCGGCCTGTCGTTCGCGATGGTGCAGGACAGCCGCCAACCGCCGGACACCGTGCATTTCAATTGCCACGGCGAGCCGGCGGGGCTGGACCGCCCGCACAACGGATCGTGCAACCCCTACCAGGGCGACACGTCATGCCGCACCGTGTTGCCGGTGCTGTGCCTGAAGCCCGGCACCGATCCGCAGCCGGCCGGTGTGGAGGCCGGCTTCTACAAGGGATGGACGGGCGGCACACTGTCCGCCACCCAGCCGGTGATGGGCGCGATCCTGTCGTCGCAGGCCGTTGCCCATGCGCGCTGCGAAGCCGAATTCGGCACCGGTTGGCGCATGGCCGAGTTCCACGACGCACGCGGCGGCTGGGGCGTGCAGGGCCTGCGCGGCCAGGGCTACAGCCCCGGAACCCGTTACTGGGTCAGCGTCAACGACCAACCTGGCAACTGCTGGAACAGCACACCATGACGGCAACGGATGCGCGCGCCGCGGCGCTGGAAACATCGGCGGCTGCACTGGGTGTGGAGCTGGCCCCCGGCCAGTCGGCCACCTTGCTGCGTTACCTGGACCTGATCGCCAAGTGGAACAAGGTCTACAACCTGACGGCCGTGCGCGACCCGGCGGAGATGTTGACGCACCATCTGCTCGATAGCCTGGCGGCGGTACCGCCGCTGCGGCGCTACCTGGCCCAGATGCCTGTCGACGGCAAGGACCGGCGTTTGCTGGACGTCGGCTCCGGCGCCGGGCTGCCGGGTGTTGTGTTTGCGATGCTGTGCCCCGATCTGCAGGTGAGCTGTGTCGACGCGGTCGCCAAGAAGGCGGCGTTCATCCGCCAGGTCGCGGCCGAGTTGCGCGTGCCGAATCTGCAGGGCCGGCATGCGCGGGTGGAGGCGATCGGGCACGGGTTCGACATCGTCAGTTCGCGCGCCTTTGCATCGCTGGTCGATTTCACCTCGTGGTCGCGCGGCGCACTGCTGCCGGGTGGGGTGTGGCTGGCGATGAAGGGCAGGGAGCCGGTCGACGAACTGGCCGCACTTGGCCCCGACGTCGAGGTGTTTCACGTGGAACAGTTGGTGGTGCCGGGCCTCGATGCCCAGCGCTGCATCGTCTGGATGCGCCCCGCGGGCGCATGAAAACCGCAGCGACACGCGGGCTGGGGCAGGCGCTCGCGTAAACTCGCGGCCTTCCCTCAAGCGAGATATCCCATGTTCGGCATCGCTGACTACGGCGCATTCGTGGCCGCCATCGTCGTGTTCCTGTTGATCCCCGGCCCGGGCAATCTGGCGCTGATCACGTCGACCGGCAAGGGCGGCATCCGGGGCGGCCTGGCCAGCACCTTCGGCGTGATTGCCGGCGACCAGGTGTTGATGTGGTTGGCGGTGGCGGGCGTGGCGGCGCTGCTGGCGGCGTACCCCACGGCATTCCATGCCGTGCAGTGGCTCGGTGCCGCCTACCTGGCCTGGCTGGGCGCACGCATGCTGCTGGCCAAGCCGGGCGACGCGCCGGTGCTCAACATGCTGCCGCACCATTTCTTTCGGCAGTCGCTGACGATCACGCTGCTCAACCCGAAGGCCATCGTCTTCTACATGGCGTTCTTCCCGCTGTTCGTCGACCCGTCGCGGCATCAGGGCATGGCCACCTTCGGCGCGATGGCGCTGACGATTGCCGTGCTGACCTTTGCCTACGGTCTGACCGTGGTGCTGCTCACGCACTTTCTGGCCGAGCGGCTGCGCGCCAACCGCCGGCTGTCGTCGGCACTCGAGAAGCTGGCCGGCATCTTCCTGATCGGCTTCGGCATCAAGCTGGCGACCAGCCAGTAACCCGCACCCTCTATGGCCAAAGTATTCTGTATCGCGAACCAGAAGGGCGGCGTCGGCAAGACCACGACCACCGTCAATCTGGCGGCCGGGCTGGCCCTGGTGGGCCAACGGGTGCTGATGATCGACCTGGATCCGCAGGGCAACGCCACGATGGGCTCGGGCGTCGACAAGCGGCAACTCGAACTGAGCGTCTACGACGTGCTGCTGGAGTCTGCGTCCATCGCCGAGGCCCGCGTGCGGTCCGAGAAATGCGGCTACGACGTGCTCGGCGCCAGCCGCGATCTGGCCGGCGCCGAGGTCGAGATGGTCGGTGTCGAGCGACGTGAGCGCCGGCTCAAGCAGGCGCTGGAGGCCGTGCTGGCCGACTACGACTTCGTGCTGATCGACTGCCCGCCGTCGCTGTCGCTGCTGACGCTGAACGGCCTGTGCTCGGCCGACGGCGTGATCGTGCCGATGCAGTGCGAATACTTCGCGCTCGAAGGCCTGACCGATCTGGTCAACACCATCAAGCAGGTGCACGCCAACCTGAACAAGAACCTGCAGATCATCGGCCTGCTGCGCGTGATGTTCGACCCGCGCATCACGCTGCAGCAGCAGGTGAGCGACCAGCTCAAGGCGCACTTTGCCGACAAGGTGTTCACGACCGTGATCCCGCGCAACGTCCGCCTGGCCGAGGCGCCCAGCTACGGCTTGCCGGGCGTGGTGTTCGATCCCGCGGCCAAGGGCAGCACCGCTTACATCGATTTCGCGCACGAAATGGTCGCCCGGATCAAATGATGGCTACCCCCCGTTTCTTGCTCACTGCGTGTCGCCGAATCCCCCCTCAAGGGGGCACACCCAGCGGCCCGGCAAAGCCGGCTCCGTGGGTGTTCTCGAATGAGTCATCAGCAGCCGGACCCAGGGCGGGCGCAAGATGAGCCGCTCCGTTGTCTTGACTCTGCCGGGCTGGCAGAACTCCGGCCCCGACCATTGGCAGAGCCTGTGGGAGCAGCGCTTCGGCTACATGCGCGTCGAGCAGCACGACTGGATGCATCCGCTGCGGGGTGACTGGATCGCGCGGCTCGACGAGGTCGTGACCGCCCAGCCCGAGGCAAGCCCGGTGTTTCTGGTCGCGCACAGCCTGGGCTGCATCCAGGTGGCGGCCTGGGCCAGCCACAGCCGGCACACCGGCCGCGTGCGCGCTGCCTTGCTGGTGGCGCCGGGTGATGTCGAGCGCGAGGACATCCGGCCGATGCTGTCCAGCTGGTCGCCGATCTCGACCCAGCGCCTGCCGTTTCCGAGCCTGCTGGCGGGTAGCCGCAACGACCCGTACTGCAGCTTCGAGCGCGCGCGCCAGTTCGCCCGGGACTGGGGTGCCGACTTCCGCGACCTGGGCGATCTGGGCCACATCAACGCGGCTTCCGGTCTTGGCGACTGGCCCGCAGGCCAGGCCTTGCTGCAAGGCCTGATGCATTCCGAAGAAAGATAGAACGATGGTAACCAAACGACCCAAGGGCCTGGGCCGCGGACTCGAGGCCCTGCTGGGCCCGAAGGTGGAAGAGGGCGCGGCCGATGCCGCAGCCGCCACGGCCGGCCTGCCGCACACGCTGACGCTCGACACCCTGGTGCCGGGCCAGTACCAGCCGCGCACGCGCATGGACGAGGGGGCGCTGTACGAGCTGGCCGAGAGCATCAAGGCCCAGGGCATCATGCAGCCGATCCTGGTGCGCCGGCTGACGGCCGGCGCCAACGAGGGCAAGTACGAGATCATCGCCGGCGAGCGCCGCTTTCGCGCCGCTCGGCTGGCCGGCTTGGACCAGGTGCCGGTGCTGGTGCGCGATGTGCCCGACGAGTCGGCCGCGGCGATGGCGCTGATCGAGAACATCCAGCGCGAAGACCTGAACCCGCTGGAAGAGGCGCAAGGCCTGCAACGCCTGGTGAAAGAGTTTGGGCTCACTCACGAACAGGCGGCGCAGGCCGTAGGCCGTTCGCGCAGCGCCGCCAGCAACCTGCTGCGGCTGTTGAACCTGGCCGATCCGGTGCAGACCATGCTGATGGCCGGCGACCTGGACATGGGCCACGCCCGGGCGCTGCTGGCGCTGGAGCGCGCCACGCAGATCACCGCGGCCAGCCAGATCTCGGCGCGCAAGATGTCGGTGCGCGAAGCGGAGAGCCTGGTGAAGAAGCTGGGCGCCGAGTTCGCGCTGACCTCGCCCAAGCCCAAGAAGGAAAAGTCGCGCGACCTGAAGCGCGTGGAAGAGGAACTGTCCGACCTGCTGGCTGCCGATGTCGAGATCCGCGTCAAGAAGCGCGTCAAGCGGTCCGGTCGCCTGCAGGAGCTCGGCGAGGTCGTGATCCAGTTCGGCTCGCTGGAAGAACTCAACGGCCTGATCGACAAACTCTCGCTCGGCAACGGCGCGCGTTAGCGCACAGCGCAGATGCCGCGTCTGCCGTGGCCGCTGCCGGCCCTGCTGACCTGGGGCTGTGCCTGGGGCGCTTACCGGGGCCTGCTGGCGCTGGACGTGCCTGCCATGCCCGCGCTGGTGGCCGCCACGGCGCTCGGCGTGGTGGCGAGCGTGCTGGGCGCGACCGCCTGGCGGCGTGGGCTGATCGCGGCCGGGTTCCCGTTGTCGCTGCTGCTGTCCGGCAGCGCGGCACTGCCGGGCTGGGCCTGGCTGCTGCCGCTGGCGCTGTGCCTGCTGGTGTACCCGTTGAACGCTTGGCGCGATGCGCCCCTGTTCCCGACCCCGGCGGACGCGCTGGACGGCCTGCCCGAACGCGCGCCGCTGGCGGCCGGTGCTGCCGTGCTGGATGGCGGCTGCGGGCTGGGCGACGGCCTGCGCGCGCTGCGCCGCGCCTACCCGCAGGCGCGGTTCCACGGCATCGAATGGAGCTGGCCGCTGCGCGCGGCCTGTGCGCTGCGCTGCCCCTGGGCGACGGTGCGCCGTGGCGACCTGTGGCGCGCCGATTGGCAGGCCTACACGATGGTCTATCTGTTCCAGCGGCCCGAGAGCATGGCACGCGCGGCCGCCAAGGCCCATGCCCAGCTGCGGCCCGGCGCCTGGCTGGTCAGCCTCGAATTCGAGGCAAGTGAACTGGTGCCGCAGGCGAAGGTGGTGGCGCCCGATGGACGTCCGGTCTGGCTGTACCAGGCGCCGCTGCGCTGGCGTGCCGGCCCGCGGAAATATGTCACTTGACTCGTGCAAATCACGCGCGGGGTATGCGCCGTGGGCCGAACACCACGGGTTAAACTCGACCGCCTTTTGCATCGCCGCTGGCCCGTCGGGCCGCGCAGTTCCTCCATCTCTCCAGGGTCGATCACCATGAAAATGCTGCTGCCTTCCGTTTGTGCCATTGCCGCCATCACGCTTCTCTCGGGCTGTGAGACGACCGACATGAAGATGGGGAGCTCGGAGGCGAAGACCGTCGCCACCGGCAGCGCCGCGGGCGCCGCCAGCACCAACACCAATTCGCAGCTCGAGCGCTGCCCGGCGCCGCTCGGCACGGTGTCGCTGATCGAGAACGAACAAGCCGGCTGGTACACCATCCTGCGCAACGAATACCGCCTGCCGCCCACGGCCAATCTGCTGCGCCTGATGATCCAGCAGTCGAACTGCTTCATCGTGGTCGAACGCTCGGCGGCCGGCATGAACGCGATGAGCCGCGAACGCGCGCTGCAGAACTCCGGCGAAATGCGTGCCGGCAGCAACTTCGGGAAGGGCCAGGTCGTGTCGTCCGACTACGGCATGTCGCCCGAAGTGATCTTCAACCAGAACACCGGCGGTGCCGCCGCCTCGGTCGGCGGCTTGTTCGGCAATGCCGGCCGCGTGCTCGGCGCCGTGGCCGCGAACACCGCGACGCGCGAAGCCAGCGTGATGCTGACGATGATTGACAACCGCTCCAGCGTGCAGATCGCCGCCTCGGAAGGCAGCGCTTCCAAGACCGACTTCGGCGGCATGGGCTCGCTGTTCGGGTCTTCCGGCGGTGGCTCGGTCGGCGCCTACAACACGACGCCGCAGGGCAAGGTGATCGCCGCCGCGTTCATGGACGCCTACAACGGCATGGTGAAGTCGCTGCGCAACTACAAGGCGCAGACGGTACAGGGCCAGGGCCTGGGCGGCGGTGGCCGCCTCGGCGTCGATGGCGCCGCGCCGCCGTCGCAGACGTCTGCGCCCGGTGCCACGGAGCCGGCGGCTGCCGCTCCCGCCGCGAAGAAGGCCGCCACCACCCGCAAGGCGGCGCCGGTCAAGAAGGCCACGACGACCACCAACTGAGGGCGTCGCCCCCGCGGCGGGGTCTTTGGCTCAAAGAGTAAAGATCTTGCCGGGGTTCATGATGTTCTTCGGATCGAGCGCGCGCTTGATCGTCCGCATCATTTCGACGGCGCCGGTGCCGGCTTCGTCGACCAGGAAATCCATCTTGTGCAGGCCCACGCCGTGTTCACCGGTGCAGGTGCCTTCGAGCGCGAGCGCGCGCGACACCAGGTCGTGGTTGAGTTTCTCGGCCGTGACGCGTTCCTGCGGCTGGTTCGGGTCGAGCAGGTAACCGAAGTGGAAGTTGCCGTCGCCCACGTGGCCGACCAGGAAGTACGGGATGCCGCTGGTGTTGGCCTCGGCCACCGAGTCCAGCAGGCAGTCGGCCAGTCGCGAGATCGGCACGCAGGTGTCGGTCGAGATCACCTTGCAGCCCGGGCGTGACTGCACGGCGGCAAAGTAGGCGTTGTGGCGCGCCGTCCAGAGGCGGGTGCGTTCCTCGGGCGTGCTGGCCCATTCGAACGCGTTGCCGCCGTGCTCGGACGCGAGCTCCTGCACCAGCTCGGCCTGCTCCTTCACGCTGGCCGGCGAGCCGTGGAACTCCATCAGCAGCATCGTTTCCTCGCGCAGCCCGAGCTTCGCGTAGGCGTTGACCATGCGCACGGTGTTGTCGTCGATCAGCTCGACCCGCGCGATCGGCACGCCGAGCTGGATGATCTGGATCGTCGTGCGCACCGCGGCCTCGATGCTGGGAAACGAGCAGATCGCCGCCGACACCGCCTCGGGCAGCGGGTAGATCTTCAGCGTCACCTCGGTGATCACGCCCAGCGTGCCCTCGCTGCCCACCATCAGCCGCGTCAGGTCGTAGCCGGCCGAAGACTTCTTCGCGCGTGTGCCGGTGCGGATGGTCTCGCCGCTGGCGGTCACCACCTCGAGGCCCAGCACGTTCTCGCGCATCGTGCCGTAGCGCACGGCGTTGGTTCCGCTGGCGCGGGTGGCGGCCATGCCGCCGAGCGAAGCGTCGGCGCCCGGGTCGATCGGGAAGAACAGGCCGGTGTTCTTGATCTCCTCGTTGAGCTGCTTGCGCGTGACGCCGGGCTGCACCGTGACGGTCAGGTCGTCGGCATTCACCGCCAGCACCTTGTTCATGCGGCTCACGTCGATGCTGATACCGCCCTGCACCGCCAGCAGATGCCCTTCGAGCGAAGAGCCGACGCCGAACGGAATGACCGGCACGCTGTATTCGGCCGCCAGCCGCACCGCGTCGGCGACATCGGCCGTGCTCTCGGCGAACACCACGGCCGAGGGCGGCGGCACGGTGAACGACGATTCGTCGCGGCCATGCTGCTCGCGCACGACCAGCGCCGTGGAGCAGCGCTCGCCGAACCGCGCCTTCAGCGTGTCGATCAGCACCTGCGGCACGTCGCGCTGGTGGATCTGCGGAACCAGATGGGTGTGTTCTGTGGGGGCGTTCATGCGGGAGTGTCTCCGGGTCGGGGCCGCCCGATGCGAGGGCCGGAGGAACATTCTAAGGACTGGGGCTTGGCCCCGGTAGCGGGTAGGCCCTGTTCCGCCGCATGACGCTTCGGCGCCTCAGGGAGCGATGCCCTTGTCGAATTCCGCGCGCGACAGATAACGGTCGTGGTCGGCGTCGATTTCGTCGAAGCGTTCCGACACCGCGGGCAGGCGCAGCGCTTCTTCGCGGCTGAGCTTGCCGTCGCGGTTGGTGTCGGCGCGCGCGAACACGGCATCGATGCTTTCGCGCGGACCGCTCTGGAACGCGGGTTTGGCGCCGTCCGCGGCCGCCTGTACATAAAGCATGCCGTTCGTCGCCGTGGACGCTGTCGCCTGTGCCTGTGCGCCGCCGGCCGCGCCCATTGCCAGCGCGGCGAACAACGCCAGGCTGTGTTCTTCGAAGCGTGCGAGAGCGCGTGGGTGTCTGGTCATTCGATGTCTCCGGAAAATGTGAGCAGGCCACCATTGCACCGCGTGGCCGGCGCTGGTGCCAGCGATCTTGCTTCCTGTTGCCGCGCTCACATTTGCGGCGCGGGCTTCACATTTGCGCGCATCGCGTAACGCACAATCGGCGCCAATCTAGGCCGACCAAGGAACACCACATGGGCAACCGCCTCACACAGATCGCCACGCGCACCGGCGACGACGGCACCACCGGCCTGGGCGACAACACCCGTGTGCCCAAGGACCATCTGCGCGTGCAGGCGATGGGCGATGTCGACGAACTCAACTCCCACATCGGCTTGCTGCTGTGCGAAGCGCTGCCCGATGGCGTGCGCACCCTGCTCGTCGAGGTCCAGCACCAGCTGTTCAACCTCGGCGGCGAGCTGTCGATCCCGGGCTTCGAGTTGCTGAAACCCGATGCGGTGCTGCAGCTCGACGAGGCGCTGGCCGAGCACAACGCCGCGCTGCCCCGGCTGCAGGAATTCATCCTGCCGGCCGGCACGCGTGCGGCGGCACTGTCCCACGTCTGCCGCACGGTCGCGCGGCGGGCCGAACGCGCCGTGGTGGCGCTGGGCCGTACCGAGGCCTTGAAGGACACGCCGCGGCAATACCTGAACCGCTTGTCCGACCTGATGTTCGTGCTGGCGCGGGTGGCCAACCGCATGGACGGCGGCGACGACGTCTACTGGAAGAGCGAACGTATGGCCCGCGCGGCCGAGGACTGACGCCTCAGGCGCTCCTCGCCAGGGGGTTCGGCGTCGGCTCGCCGATCTTGAACAGCGTGTTGCGGTCGGTGTGGTGGAACGGCGCGTCCTGGCCCTGGATCTGCAGCACCGTGTCTTCGTCGTAGCTCCAGCTGCCGTCGGCGTTGAAGCGCACCTGGATGCGGAACTCGGTGGTCCGGAACGCCTCGTGCAGAAACGGCGCCGAGCAGATGCCGTACGTGTCGAGCCCTTGCGTCGCCACCAGTTCGAAGGAATCGGCATCGGCGCTGGCCTGGCCGGCGGCCATCGCCACCTGGCCGCGCGGGATCGTCAGCGTGTGGATCACGGTACCGGTGGCGGGCTCCCACAGCCAGTAGCCCACCTGGTCGTGGTAGGTCTTCATCTGGTCGGGCTTGGTGATGTGCGTGTGGTAACGCAGCCCGTACAACAGCTGCGGCCCGTTGGTCTGCGCATCGACCGGCTGCAGCTCGATGGTCTCGACATAGGCCTGCTTGCGCGGGCCGTCCGCCTTGGGTTTGACATCCAGCCCGCGCGTGCCCTGCCAGATGCCGGCCATGCGCGTCAGCGGCCCCAGGTTGGCCAGCGTGTGGACGTCGAAGGGCGGTTCGGTGTAGAGGTCTCGCGATGTTGCGGTCATGGCGGCCTCAACGAGGAGCGAGGATTGCCATCGTGATGCGCGACACGCAGGTCATCTCGCCCGCGTCGTTGGCCATGTCGATCTGCCAGACATGGGTGGTGCGGCCGATGTGCACCGGCCGCGTGATGCCGGTGACCCAGCCGGCCGTCGCACCCTTCAGGTGGTTCGCATTGATGTCGAGCCCGACGGCGCGGTAACCCTCGGGGCAGGAATACATGGCGCCGCAGGAGCCCAGCGTTTCCGCCAGCACCACGCTGACCCCGCCGTGCAGCAGCCCGAACGGCTGGCGCGTGCGTGTATCGACCGGCACGCGGGCGCGAATGAAATCGTCGCCGACTTCGAGGAATTCGATGCCCAGATGGGCAACGGCCGTGCCGACATGGCTCAGATACAGCTGTTCGACGGAGACCGGCTTTTTCCAGATCGGCATGGTGTTCCTGCGATGGGGGTTTACCCTCCACTATAAAGAACAACGGATGACGCCCCGCTGACGCGGCCGTCCGCGCACCGGGCGCTGCGGTGCGGTCCTACGGCGCGACGCGGTTGGCCGCGCTTGTCGCTCGGGGTGCCCTGGGCGGACACTGGTGTTCCCGGTGGCGGATGCCGCCGTGCCCGACAGCCGGCCGTGGGGCCGGGACCAGGACAACATGCAGAGCCAGCCAAGGCGATCGCGCGGCTGGGCGAAGGACAACGATGCACATCGGGCGAGCGTGGAAGATCGGAGTGGCGGTGGCAGCGACGCTTGCCGTGGCCGCGGCGCTGGGCCTGGCTTGGTGGTTGCCCTCGGAGGCCGAACTCGCACAGCGGGTGGCGCAGGCGGCCAGCGACAGGCTCGGCGTCAAGGTCACGGTCGGCGCGCTGCATTGGCAACTGTTGCCACGCCCGCAGCTGCAGCTGGAAGAGATGGCCACAGAGCAGGAGCAGCCGCTGCAGCTGAAGCGTTTGACCCTGGTGCCACGCGTCACTTCGCTGCTCGGCGGAACCGTCGCACTGCAGAAGGTCGAGCTAGCCGGTGGGGTGATTGCCCAGCGTTCGCTGCGCGGGCTCGGCCGGCAGGGTGCCGATACGGGCAAGGACGATGGCGCGAGGCAGGCCGGCAGCGGGCCGACAGGCTTCGAGGTGCGACAGTTCGTGTTCCACGATCTCACGTGGATCTCGCGCACCGGCATTGCCGTGGTCTACGACGGCGACGCCGACTTCTCGGCAGGCTGGCGCCTGCAGCGCGCCGTCGTGCGCCGGCCGGGCATCGAGCCCGCGACCGACATCACCATCACACGCGATGCCGACGCGGCGGTCGCGGCATCGGAAGAGCGCTTCGTGCTGCGCGCCCGCGTCGGCGGCGGCAGTGCCGACGGACATGCCGTGCTGGTCCATGCCGAGGACGGTTCGCTGCGGCTCACGGGCGAGCTGGCGCCGCGCGGCGTCGAGGTACTGAGCGGCCTGGCGGCATTCAACCGCCGCTCGCCGGTGTCCGGCCGTGCCTCGGGCCGCACGCAGCTCACAGCCGAAGGCACCGGCGCGCTGGCACTCGCGCAGACGCTGCACACCAGCACCGCGTTCACCATGCAGCCGGCCACGCTGGTGCGGTTCGACGTCGACCGCGCGGTCCGCACGCTGGGCCGAGAGCACACCGGGCAGACCGTGCTGGAGACCTTGACCGGCCGCGTCGACACGCAGAACTCGCCCGAAGGCATGCAGGTGCGTTTCATCGGCCTGAAAGCGCAGTCGGGTGCGTTGACGGCCTCGGGCGACGCGACGCTGCAGAACCGGGAGCTGCACGCGACCGCGGCGGTCGACCTGATCGATGGCGTGGTCGGCGTGCCGATGCGCGTGGACGGGCCACTCGGCGCGCTGAAGGTGTCGGTGCGCGGCGGCGCGATCGCGGGCGCCGTTGCCGGTACTGCGGTGCTGCCGGGCATCGGCACCGTGGTGGGGGCCGCGCTCGGCCGCATCTTCGGTGGTGGCGACGATGCGCCGCCGCCCGCGGCCAAGCCCCGGCCACCGGCGCAGCGGCCCGATCCGGTCAAGCCGCGCTGAACGCGGCCACGGCCTGCAGCACCTGCGGGTCGCGCAGGATGTGGCGGTGTCCCAGGCCCTCGGTGGTCACCAGGCGTGCGCCGGCGATCGCATCGGTGAACGCCTGGCCATCGGCGAACCGGTTGATGCTGTCGTGCCGGTCGTGCACCACCAGCACCGGCAGGCCGATGCGCGGCCCGACGAAGGCCGGCTCGAACTGCTGCATCACGATGCCTTCGCGCGCTTCGATGCGCCGCTGCAGCGCGGCGCGAGTCTCTTCGGTGAGGCCGAACACCTGGGCGAACAGCCGCGTGTAGCCGCGCGGCGATGCCGGCGGGGCCAGCAGCACCAGCCGGCCGACTTGCAGGCCCCGGCTGGCCGCATAGGCCGCCGCGTTGGCGCCGAGCGAATGCGCCACCACGGTGTGGATGCGGTGGCCCTCCTGCTGCAACCGGGCGGTGGCGTAATCGATCGCGCGGGCGAACTGCGGCAGGTTGCTGGTCGCGCCGCCGTTGCTGCCGTGGGCCGGCATCTCCAGCAGCATCGGGCGCAGGCCGTGCGCCGCCAGCGCGTCGGCCAGCGCCAGCATCTGCCCGGCGTGGCCACCCCAGCCATGCACCAGCAGGGCCACGGGCGCATCGGGCGCCACCGCGCGCCGGTACAGCGTGATGCTGGCCTGCTCGAAAGGCCAGCGCTGGGCCTGCCAATCGGCAGCCGGCGGCTTGCGGCGCCGCAGCCAGCGCGGCGGCAGGGGCGTGCCGAACAGCCGGCACGCGGCCCGCACGGCCAGCGTGGGCCACAGCCGTTGCGACGTGCCGAACACCAGTCGCAAGAGCCGCATGCCGGGGCTGTTGCCGTAGTAGGCCGATGTGGCTTCCAACGCGTTTCTGGTCATGTGCCGGTGCTCCGTGTTCAGTACCAGACCCAGTCTTCGGGCCGGCGCGGCAACGCGCGCCAGCCCTCCAGGCCCGTGCGGAGCAGCTGCCAGCCCGCCACGACGATCAGTCCGATCCACAGGATCCACATTGCCTTCTCCTTTATCGCACGATCGTGCGAAATATAAACAAGCACATACGGCGTTGGCGGCCAAGCTGCCGTGCCGCTTCGTTCAGACCTTGTAGGTCGTGATCAGCCGCTGCCAGGCGGCCAGCGCGCGCTCCGGCGCACGGGTGTCGCGCAGGAACCGCACGTCGTGCAGCAGCCCCATCGTGAGCGCGCTGATCTCGCCGACCAGCTGGTCGGTATCGGTGCCGGCACCCAGGTGCCCGGCGTCGACCGCCTGCTGCACCGTGCGCCGCAGCGCTGCCCGCCAACGCGTCACCTCGTGCAGCAGGTGATCGCGCAGTTCGCCTTCCCGGTCGTCCAGTTCGAAGGCCCCGGCGATGAACAGGCAGCCGGTGCGGGCCTCGACCTCGCGCGTCCAGGCGATCCAGTGTTGCACGATCGCCTCCAGCCGCGGCAGGCCCTTGGGCGCCTGCATCGCCGGCACGAACACCGCAGCCAGGAAACGGCGGCCGTACTCGTCGACCACGGCCTTCTGCAAGGCCTCGCGCGAGCCGATGCGCGAGAACACACCGCTCTTGGACAGCCCGATGCGGCCCGCCACCGTCTGCAGCGTGATCGCCTCCAGGCCCTGCGCACTCGCAAGCTCGAGCGCTGCGCCGACGATGGCGGCGCGCGTCAGTTCGCTTTTCTGGGTCAGGGCGTCCATGGTTTGATATTAGCACGGCCGTGCGAAACATGCCGGATCGTACTTCTTGCGACGGTCCGGGCCGTGTTGCCCAAGAAGCCGGCAACGAATGGTGGTGCCATCACAACTGCGTCCGTAGGACTTCGCCCCGATCGTGCGCGAAACGGCTGCGCCGCAGATGGCGGTCGGCGGCAGTCCCTCCACAATCGACCGACCCACGTCCAACCATGGCCCGCATCGCTCCCGTTTCCGCTCCTCAATTTCTTCAATCACGCCAGCCCATCGGGCCGGAGATTGCGCGCACCGACTGGGCGAACACGCCCGTGGGCGATCCGCTCGGCTGGCCGGAAGGCATCAAGAGCCTGCTGGCCACCTGGCTGGATTCGCCGCAGGCCATGTTCCTGGCCTGGGGGGCCGATCTGCGCTTCCTGTTCAACGAGGCGTACCGGCCTTTTCTTGGCGCCAGAGGCTCGTCTGCGGTGGGGCAGCCGTTCAAGGACGTGTGGCCGGACGTCTGGCCCGACATCGAACCGCTGGTCAAGAAAGCGCTGCAAGGCGAAGCCACCCGGCTGGAAGACCTGCCGCTGACGATGACCCGCAACGGTTATCCCGAACAGACCTGGTGGACCTTCACCTACATGCCGGTGCGCGCCTCGGACGGCCAGGTGATCGGCATGATGGGCATTTCCGTCGACACCACGGCCCGTGTGGAGGCCGAGCTGCAGCTGCGCACCTTCAACGAGACACTGGAGAACAAGGTCGCCGAACGCACGGCAGAGCTCTCCGCGGCGATGGACTCGTTGCGGCAGGCGCAGAAACTGGAAGCGCTGGGGCAGCTGACCGGCGGCGTGGCGCACGACTTCAACAACCTGATGTCGGTGGTCGGCACCTCGGTCCAGCTGATGCTGCGCAAGGAACTGCCGGAACCCACGCGGCGCAAGTACCTCGAAACCATCCACGAGACCGTGCAGCGCGCGTCGAAGCTGACGGGCCAGTTGCTGGCGTTCGCGCGGCAGCAGCCGTTGCGCCCGGAGGTGTTCGACGTGGGCCTGCAGGCCGAACACGTCGTGGAACTCATCAAACCCCTGGTCGGCAGCCTGGTACGCATGGAGTTCCTGAAGGCGCCCGAACCCTGTTACGCCCTGGCCGACATCAACCAGTTCGAGACCTCGTTGATGAACCTCGCGTTGAACGCGCGGGATGCCGTCGGCGAGCATGGCGGCTTCAGCATCCGTGTTGCCTGCAGCAGCCCACCGGGCGGCGTTCCCGGCGACCCGGCGCAAGGGCAGGTGGCGATCATCGTGTCCGATTCCGGTGCCGGCATTGCACCGGAAAAACTCGACCTGATCTTCGAGCCGTTCTACACCACCAAGGAGGTCGGCAAGGGCACCGGGCTGGGCCTGAGCCAGGTCATCGGTTTTGCCCGGCAGTCCGGCGGCGACGTCACCGTCCGCAGCACGCTGGGACAGGGCGCGACCTTCACGCTGTATCTGCCGCAGGCAGCCCCTGTGGTGCGTGAGACGCTGCTACCGTCCCCACCACCGGGCGAGAACCCGCCGCAGGCACCACGCCCGGCGCGGGTGCTCGTCGTCGAAGACAACGCGCTGGTCGGCCGCATGACGGTTGCGGCCATCGAGGACATCGGCTACCTGCCCACGCTCGCCAGCGATGCGGCGCAGGCACTGCAGCTGCTGGGGCAGGATGGCCAGCCGTTCGACGTCGTGTTTTCCGACATCGTGATGCCGGGCATGAATGGCGTCGAGCTGGCAAAGACCATCCGGCAGCGCCACGCGGCCCTGCCTGTCGTCCTGACCAGCGGCTACAGCGACCTCTTCGCCGAAAAGATCCCGAAGGATCTGCAACTGGTGCAGAAGCCGTTCACCGTCGATACGCTCGCCCGGGCGTTGCAGACCGCGCTGAACCAGCAGCCCGCTCTGCGCAGCAGCCCCTGACTTTCCCGGAGGCGCGGTGCGCCCCGGTCGGGGTACGCTTGGTCCGTCATGAGCACCGCGCCCACCACCACTTCCGTCTCCGCCTCCCGCACGCCGCAGATCCGCCTGTACCAGGATTGGCTCCAGACCCATCGCGGCCTGCAGTTCGACGACTACGACGCCCTGTGGCGCTGGTCCACCACCGACCTCGACGCGTTCTGGCAAAGCATCTGGGACTATTTCGACCTGCAGTCGCCAACGCCGCACACCGCCGTGCTGGGCCGCGATGCGATGCCGGGCGCGGCGTGGTTTCCCGGTGCCCAGGTCAACTACGCGCGGCAGGTGCTGCGCCACGTTGCGCCCGCCGATGCAGCGGGCCTGCCGGCACTGGTCAGCCGCAACGAGCGCGGCGAGCAGCACAGCTTGAGCTGGCCGGCGCTGCGCCAGCAGGTCGCGTCGCTCGCCCTGCACCTGCAGGCCCAGGGCGTGGCGCCGGGCGACCGGGTGGCGGCCTACCTGCCGAACATTCCCGAGACCATCGTCGCGTTCCTGGCGACGGTCAGCATCGGCGCCATCTGGAGCGTGTGCGCGCCCGACATGGGCACGGCCGCCGTGCTCGACCGCTTCCGCCAGATCGAACCCACGGTGCTGATCGCCTGCGACGGTGTCACCTATGGCGGCCGCGACCTCGACCGCACCGCGGTGGTGGCCGAGATGCGGCATGCGCTGCCCAGCGTGCGCCATCTGCTGGTGTACGAGAACCTGGGCGGCTTGGCGCCCCTGCCCGGCAGCACCCGCCTGGCCGACACGCTGCGCCGCGACGATGCGGCCACCACGGCCTTCGAGCCGATGTGGCTGCCGTTCGACCACCCGCTGTGGATCGTCTATTCCAGCGGCACCACGGGCCTGCCCAAACCCATCGTCCACGGCCACGGCGGCACGGTGCTGGTGGCGCTGGCGCTGAACACGCTGCACAACGACATCGGCTGCAGTTACCAGCCCGGCAGCCTGGGCGAGCGGTTCCACTGGTACAGCTCGACCGGCTGGATCATGTGGAACTGCCAGTTGATCGGCCTGCTCGGCGGCACCACCTGCTGCATCTACGACGGCAACCCCGGCGGCAGCCGCGACCGGCCCGACTGGACCGTGCTGTGGCGGTTTGCCGCAGACCTCGGCGTCACCTTCTTCGGCGCCGGCGCGGCGTTCTTCGCGAACTGCATGAAGGCCGGTGTCGACCTGACCGCTCTGCAGGGCCTGCGCAGCGTGCGTGCGCTGGGCACGACCGGCTCACCGCTGAGCGAAGACGCGCAGCGCTGGGGTTCGGACCAGTTCGCGCGGCTGGGCCGAGCCGGGACCGAGGCCAGCGCCGGGCCGCCCCAAGCAGGCCGAGCCCCCTCCTCGGGAGGTGGCGAAGCACACGCAGTGGCAAGCCGGGAGGCAGGCATCTGGTGGTGCAATATGTCGGGGGGTACCGATTTCGCCGGGGCCTTCATCGGCGGCAACCGCGAGCTGCCGAGCGTGGTCGGCCAGATGCAGTGCCGGCTGCTCGGCGCTGCCGTCGAAGCCTGGAACGAGCAGGGCCAGCCCGTCGTCGGCGAGGTGGGCGAACTGGTCTGCACGCGGCCGATCCCGTCGATGCCGCTGTACTTCTGGGGCGACACCGGCAACGCACGTTACCTGTCGAGCTACTTCGACATGTACCCGGGCGTCTGGCGCCACGGCGACTGGCTCAAGGTCGGCGCGGACGGCGGCTGCGTGATCTACGGCCGCAGTGATGCGACGATCAACCGCCACGGCCTGCGCATGGGCACCAGCGAGCTCTACAGCGCGATCGAGGCGCTGCCCGAGGTGCTCGACTCCATGGTGGTCGACCTCGAATACCTGGGCCGCCCGAGCTACATGCCCCTGTTCGTCGTGCTGCGCGAGGGCATGGCGCTCGACGATGCGTTGCGCGGCCGCCTGCAGCAGGCGGTGCGCACAGCCTTGTCGCCGCGTTTCGTGCCCGACGACATCTTCCAAGTGCCCGAGATCCCGCGCACGCTGTCGGGCAAGAAGCAGGAGCTGCCGATCAAGAAACTGCTGCTCGGCCAGCCGATCGACAAGGTGCTGAACCGCGACGCGATGGCCAATCCCGGCTGCCTGGGCTGGTACGTTGCATTTGCGGATGCGTACCGCGCCAAGGCGGGCTGAAATGCGTCGACAAACTTGACACTTGTGCCGCACAAAGTCACGAAAACCCGCGAAATATTAGCCGACCTGATTTTGGGCAATTGATTTTAAAAGGAATTTTGCCAATTTTTTGGCTTGGCGTCGAACTTGCTTATGTTTGCGTTCGCGCGGCGATCCGGGACCGCGCATCTTAAAAGGAGACAAACATGCGTTTTCCCCGCCGCCTCGCCAAGGCGTTCACAGGCATCGCCCTGACGACCCTGCTGGCCCAAGGCGCCTTCGCCGCCGTGACCACCGTGTACTCGAACGCACCCGGGGGTGATGCGTTCACCAGCCCCAGTGGACCGGATGCCGGCTTGGCCATCGGCGCCACCGGCTGGTACTACAACAACGTGCGCAACCAAGGCACGGTCGGCATCGACGGCACTTACGGCGACAACACCGGCGGCAATGGCTCGGTACACCTGAGCGGCCCCAATCCGCTGGGTCCGAACGGCACGCTCAGCTCGAAGGCCGACATCGAGTACTACGGCAACCTGGGCCTGTTCTCGGCGTTCACCGGCATGTCGTACGACTGGCTGCGCGACTCCAACAGCACGGCCGCCGCGCATCTGCATCCGTCGCTGCGCATCCTGCTCGACCGCGACGGTGACCCGACCACCAATGACCGCGTCAACCTGATCTTTGAAGAAGCCTACAACCCGACCGTCTCGCCCGCGCTGACGGATGTGTGGGTGCATGACGTCATCTCGGCATCGACCATCCTGTGGAACTCCGGCGGAGGCATCACCGGCGGCAATCCTGAATACCACTCGCTGTCCGACTGGCTCGGGGACGGCCGGCTGGCCAACGCCGTCATCATCGGCTTCAGCTCCGGCTTCGGCAGCGGCTGGAACTCGTTCGAAGGCGCCGTCGACAACATCAGCTGGACCATCGCCGGCGTGAGCACCACGACCAACTTCGAAGTGCTGGCTGCAACCAACGACGTGCCCGAACCCGCATCGCTGCCCCTGATGGCGCTCGCGCTGCTCGGCATGGGTGCGGCGCTGCGTCTGCGCCGCCGTCGCTGAGACGATTCCAGGGCACACGAGGCCGGCGCCTGGCGCCGGCCTTTTTCATGTGCGACTTTGCCCGTCGCTCCATCTGCAAGTGCGGGGTTTAGCCGGGCCATCCGAGCGACCGTCGCCGTGCCGACTGCAGCACAATGGCTCTCCTCTTCAGCATGTCGCGAGACCGCCCAGCGTGCAGGACGCACTTTTCCCCGATGTCGAAGGCCTGGCAACGGCCGGCCCGCTGCGCACGGCGCCTCAAGCGCGCGCCGTACGAGCAACGCGCGAGGTTGCACCTGCTGCGCTGGCGCCCGAACTGACGGCGCTTGCGGCGCACCTGCCCGCGCCGTTGCGCCTGGGCACCTCGTCCTGGTCCTTCCCCGGCTGGGACGGCCTGGTCTGGGCCGGGGCCTACAGCGAAGCGGTGCTGGCCAAGCGTGGCCTCGCCGCCTATGCCCGCCACCCGCTGCTGCGCACGGTCAGCCTGGACCGTGCGTTCTACCAGCCGCTGACCATCGCCCAGTACGCCGGTTATGCGGCCCAGGTGCCGGACGACTTCCGCTTCGTGGTCAAGGCGCCGAGCGTCGTCGCCGATGCGCTGGTGCGCAGCGAAGACGGGCGCGGCATGCGGGCCAATGCGGGTTTTCTCGATGCGCCGCTGGCGTGGAACGCGTTCGTGCAGCCGGCGCTCGAAGGCCTGGGTGCCAAGGCCGGGGTGCTGGTGTTCCAGCTAAGCCCGCTGCCCGCCTCGATGCTGGCGCAGATGCCACAGACCATCGACCGCCTGGCGCAGATGCTCGCCAGCCTGCCGCCCGTCGCCCAACTGCGCGCCCAGGCACCGGACCTGGTGATCGCCGTCGAGGTGCGCAATGCCGAGTGGCTGACGCCGGCCTTTGCCCGGGTGCTGCGCGACGCCGGTGCCACCTACTGCCTGGGCCTGCACGCCAAGCTGCCGCCGATCGAGGACCAGCTGCCGGTGCTGCGCGCCCTGTGGCCCGGGCCGCTGGTCTGCCGCTGGAACCTGCACAGCCGCCACGGCGCCTACGGCTACGAGGACGCCAAGGCCCTGTACGCGCCGTTCAACAGGCTGGTCGACCCCGATCCCGACACGCGGGCCGTGCTGGCCAAGGTCATCGCCGCCACCACGGCCGCCGGCCAGCCGGCCTACCTCACGATCAACAACAAGGCCGAGGGCTCGGCGCCGCTGAGCGTGGCGGCGATGGCGCAGCTGCTGGCGCCGACCCGGCCGGCCGCATGAGGCTCCTGTCCCGCATACCCGCCTATGCGCTCAACGGCGCGGCGGTGGCGCTCGGCCTGGGCTGCATCCAGGTCCTCATCGGCCTGCTCGCGGGGCCGCACGAGGCGCAGCTGGCGCTGAGCGGCGCGATCTGCGCCAGCCTGTCCGACGTGCCCAACACCCTGCCGCGCACCTGGCGCCGCGTGGCGACGGCGGCGAGTTTGAGTTTCTTCGCGGCCATCGTGGTGACCCTGCTCGATGGCTACCCCGTCGCGCTGGGGTTCGGCATCGCCGGCGTGGCCTTCGTCGCGATGATGACGATGGCCTGGGGCGTGCGTGCCGGCGCAGTGTCGTTCGCGCCCATCCTGTCGATGATTTTCTCGATGGCCGCCGGCCCCGATGCCGAGACGCTGGGCGTGGTGGCGCTGTGGAACGCGGTGGGCGGCGCGGCCTACCTGGCCTGGTCGGTCGCCTCCGGTGCGGTGCTGCAGCGGCGCTACCGCACGCTGGTGCTGGCCAACGCGCTGCGTGCCGCCGCCGCCCTGCTGCGCGCCCGTGCCGGCCTGCTGCTGGCCGCGCCCGGCGAGTCGGAAGACGCCACGCCGATGCGCACCTGGGTCGCCAACGAAGCCGTGCTGGCCGACGCACTGCAGGCCGCGCGCGACTTCAGTTTTGCCGCCCCCGACTCCCCCCGCTCGCGCCGCGACGTCGCGATGCTGCTGCGTGCCATCGACCTGCGCGACGTGCTGCTGGCCAGCCGGCTCGACCTCGACCTGCTGGGGCGCGACGCGCAAGGCCGCTGGCTGCTACAGCGCATCGCCGACAGCCTGGGCCGCATCGGCGACGCGATGGATGGCGTGGCCCTGGGCGTGCGGCATGGCCGCCGGCGCAGCGACGCCGCCTTGCCGCCGCTCGACCTGGACGACGCGTTCGCCGATGCGCCGATGGCCGGCGACGACCCCCGGCGCAGGCTGCTGCCCGGCCTGACCAACCGGCTGCGCCGGCTCTGCAGCGACGTCAGCCACCTGCAGGCGCTGCTGCACGGCGGCACCGAAGACGTGCCGCTGAGTCGCGACGAACTGCGCCGCTTCGTCGCCCCCGAAGGCTGGCCGCTGAGCGCGCTGCGGGCGCAGCTGTCATGGCGTTCGCCGGTGCTGCGCCACGCCTTGCGCGCCTCGCTGGCGCTGGGCTGCGCCTACTTCATCGCGCTGGCGCTGCCCTGGGCGTCGCATCCGCACTGGCTGGTGCTGAGCGTCGCGGTGGTGCTGCGCGGCAACCTGGAGCAGACGCTGTCGCGCCGCAACGCACGGGTGCTGGGCACCTTGCTGGGCTGTGTGGTCGTGCTGGTGCTGGCGCGCGCGCAGTCGCCGGCCCTGCTCGACGTGATCTTCCTGACGGCGGTCGGCACCGGCCACGCCTTCATGCTGCACCGCTACTGGCTTACCGCCACCGCCGGCACCGTGATGGCGCTGCTGCAGGCCCACATGATCCACCCTGGCGGTGGTTTTCCCATCGCCGAACGGCTGGCCGACACCGTGCTGGGCGCGGCCCTGGCCTGGGGTTTCAGCTACGTGCTGCCGTCCTGGGAGCGGCGCAGCCTGCCCGACGCCATCGCCAATGTGCTGAAGGAGATCAGCGACTACGCCCACCACGCGCTGGTGCTGCGCAGCCCCGACCCGGTCGCCCAGCGGCTGGCGCGCCGGCGCGCCTACGACGCCTTGAGCGCGATGGCCGGCGCCCTGCAACGCAGCGCCGCCGAGCCGCGTGCGGTGCAGATCCCGGTGCGCGAAGTGGCGACCGTGCTCGACCGCGGCCAACGCATGATGGCGCACCTGTCGCTGGTGCGCCTGATGCTCACCGACCGTGCGCCCGACTGGGACAGCGCGTCGGCCGTGCAGGCGCTGACCGAGGCCCATACCGTGCTCGCCGCTCTGCTGGACCGCAGCGCGCCGGTGCCCCCGGCTCTGGGTGCTGCCGACCCCGGCGAGCTGTCGATGCTGCCGATGGAGGCCTCTGCCGATGACGTGCTGCCCTGGCTGCAGCGCCGGCTGCAGGTGCTGGTGCACGACGCCAGGATGATGCGCGAGGCCGACATGGCGGCGATGGACAAGCTGGCGTGATGGAGCTGAAGTTGACAAGCCCCCGTCGACCGGTAACATAACAAACGTTATAACGGCCAAACGACATGCACACACTCAAACTGACCCAGATCGGCAATTCGGTAGGCGCCATTTTTCCGAGAGAGTTGCTGGCCCGGCTCGATCTGGCGAAGGGCGACGAACTCTTCGTCACCGAGTCACCCGATGGTCTTCGCATCACCAAGCACAACCCTGAATTCGAAGCGCAAATGAAAGCGGCCAAAGACATCATGCGTGAACGCTGGGCGGTCCTGCACGAACTGGCCAAGTAGTTTGGCCGGCATCACCTGGCTCAACCGCGACGTCATCGTCGCGATCCACGAGGCGCAGCTTGCCGAGCACGGCGGCGGCGCTGGCACCCGCGATGTCGGGCTGCTGGCATCCGCACTGGGGCGTGCCAGCCACATGGCCTCTTACGGCTCTCCGGATGTCTTCGCCCTGGCCGCAGCTTACGGCTACGGCATCTCCCGCAACCACCCGTTTGTCGATGGCAACAAACGCACCGGCTTTGTGGCCACCGAACTGTTCCTGCGGTTGAACGGCTTCACGTTGCTGGCAAGCGATGCCGATTGCGTGTTGACGATGCTGGCGGTGGCTGCTGGCGAACTCGCCGAAGACGCGTTTGCCGATTGGCTGCGCCAACATGCGCGGGCCTTCCAGGCTTGATCGACCTTTCTTATGCCCATCGCCCCGCTCAGCGACCTGCGACCGATGACCGTCAATAAGGCAACACGAACCCGCCGCGTCCGGCGTTGATCCGCAGCGCCGTCGGTTTGTCATCGATGGCCTGGGCGGTCATCGAGACGCTGGCGCCGGGCACCAGCAGGCTGCGGTCGCCGGGGCGGAAGGTCACGACCGGCGTGCCGGGGGGCACCGTCAGCGTCTGCTCGCCACCCTTGTACTTGAGCTGCATGGTGCGCCCGTTGGGTGCCACCGTCACGTCGCCCACGGTGGCATTGGTCATCGTGCTCTGCGGCTGCAGGTCGAACGGGCGGTGGCCCTCGCCGGTGCCGCGTGCCGATTCGGGGAACACCGTGATCGCGATCGCACGCTGTCTGCCGTCGGGCTGCGGCAGCGCCGCCGTGCCGATGAAGCTGCCGGGCTGGATGTCGGACAGCGTGATCGGGTAGACCTCGGAGACGACCAGCTTGTCGGTCAGCGCCAGCGCGATCGTCTCGCCGCTGCGCTCCTTCAGCGTGAGGCTGCCGGGTGCCACGCTCTGCACGGTGCCGCGCAGCCGCAGCACGGGGGACGCCGCGGAGGGTGGCGCTGGTTGTGCGGTCGCCAGCCCAGCGGCCAGCATCAGCGTGAGAGTCAGGAGGGTGCGGCGCGGGGGATGGGTCATGGTGCGATTCGTTGGAAGGGGCTGCAGAACACGTGCACCCAGGGGTGTGCAAACGGGAGTGTCACGTTGGCGCATCAAGTCCGAGTCCAGTCTGAGAATGGCCATGGCGTTTGGTTCCGGGTGGGGGTGTCTGCCACTATCATCGGATGCATCTTGCGTGACGCCACGGGCGTTGCGGGCCGGTCGGGCATCACGGGTCAGGGATTTTCCGCATGGGTAGAACGTCGGCATTCGCAGCCGAAGGTAGTCGGTTCGGTGAATTCACAGTGCTGGGCATGCTCCACGAGAGCGAGCATTCGCTGGTCTTGCGCTGTCTGCGCGGCAGCGAGCCCATGGTGGTCAAGTTCCTGCGCGCCGAGCCGCTGGGCGCCGGCGACATGGCGCGGTTCCGGCGCGAGTTCGAACTGTCGCGCCGCATCCCGCACCGCCATGTGGTCAGCGCCACGGCCATGGGCAGCCGCGACGGCGTGCTGTTCATGGCCATGCCCGACGACGACGCGCTGTCGCTGCGCGAGCTGCTGCGCCAGGGGCCGCTGCCGGTGCGCGACGCGCTGCGCGCCGCCGCGGCAGTGGTCGATGCGCTGGAGGCCGTGCACGCACGCAGCGTCGTCCACAAGGACATCGCACCGGGCAACATCGTCGCCAACTTCGGCGCCGACACCATCAAGCTGATCGACTTCGGCATTGCGGCCGAGATCCCCAGCGAGCGGCCGGCGCTCGGCCGCCCCGAAGAGCTTGAAGGCACGCTGGCCTACATGGCGCCCGAGCAGAGCGGCCGCATGAACCGCGATGTCGACTACCGCGCCGATTTCTATGCGCTGGGCGCCACGCTGTTCGAGCTGCTGGCAGGGGCACCGCCGTTCCGTTTCGCCGATCCGGTGGAGGCCGTGCATGCCCACCTGACGCACGCACCGCCGCTGGCGAACCTGCTGCAGGCCGACATGCCACCGCTGCTGGCCGCGCTGGTGGGCCGGCTGCTCGCCAAGGAGCCCGAGGCACGCTACCAGAGCCATTTCGCGCTGCGCCGCGACCTGCAGTTCATCCTTGACCACCTCGATCGGCCGGCCGAGCTGGGCCGCTACCGGCTGGCCGCTGCCGACCTGCCCGAACGTTTCCAGGTGTCGGGCAAGCTCTACGGGCGCGACGCCGAAGTGCGCGGCATCCTGCAGGCCTTTGCCGCGGCGGCCGAAGGGGCCGCGCGCTTGATCACCATCGCCGGCTTCTCGGGCATCGGCAAGACGGCCCTGGTGAACGAGGTGCAGCGCGCCCTGCTGGGCTACCGCGGCAATTTCGTCACCGGCAAGTTCAACCAGTTCGGCCAGCACGCGCCATATGCCGCCTTCATCGCCGCGCTGCAGCAGCGCGGGCGCCAGGTGCTGGCCCTGCGTGCCGACGCGCGCCAGCAGTGGCGCGATGCGCTGATGGCCGCGCTGGGCGTCAACGCCGCGCTGGCGGCCGACGCCGTGCCCGATCTCGCCCTGCTGCTCGGCCCGCTGCCGCCGGTGCTGCCGCTCGGGCCGACCGAGTCCGAGAACCGCTTCCTGCGCACCATCCAGCAGAGTTTTGCCGCGCTCGCCAGCGCCGACGAACCGCTGGTGCTGTTCATCGACGATCTGCAGTGGGCCGACCGCGCGTCGCGCCGGCTGCTGCGCGAGCTGGTGCAGGACGATGGCCTGCGCCACCTGCTGGTGATCGGTGCCTACCGCTCCAACGAGGTCGGGCCGGACCATCCGCTGACACCCGACCTGCAGACCTTTGCCGAGCGCGGCGAGCGCACGCTGGCGCTGCAGGTCGCCCCGCTGGTTGCGTCCGACGTGCGGCGGCTGCTGGCCGACACGCTGCGCCGCGATGTCGAGGACGTCGACGCGCTGGCCGCCCTGTGCCTGTCCAAGACCGGCGGCAACCCGTTCTTCCTGCGCCGTTTCCTCGAAGACATCGCGCGGCGCCGCCTGGTCTGGGTCGACCGCACGCAGGGCTGCTGGTGCTGGTCGATCGAGCGCATCCAGCGCGAGCGCATGGCCGACAACGTGGTGGCGCTGATGGTCGAGCAGCTGCGCCGGCTGCCGGCCGGCACGGCCACGCTGCTGACCACGGCCGCCTGCCTGGGCGTGCGCTTCGAGCTGGCCACGTTGGCAACCGCGACCGAGCAGGACGAAGACGCCGTGCTGCGCGGCCTGATCCCGGCGCTCGAAGCCAGCCTGCTGCTGCCGGCCGATGGGCGCTACCGCTGGGTGGCCGTGCTCGACGCGTCGGAACGTGCCGGACTGCGCGTGGGTTTCGACTTCGCCCACGACCGCGTGCAGGAGGCGGCGTATTCGCTGGCCGCGCTGGCCGAGCGCCCTGCGCTGCACCTGCGCATCGGCCGGCTGCTGCGCGACGGCATCGATCCGCAGAAGCCGCCATTCGCTGTGGTGAACCATCTGAACCTGGGCGCCGCGTTGATCGACGACCCGCTCGAGCGTTGCGGCCTCGCCGGGCTGAACGCCCGTGCCTCGCAGCTGGCCGAGGACGCCGCCGCGTTCGAGCTGGCCGCCGATTACGCCGGACGCGCGATCGCGCTGCATGGCGACGCCTGGTGGGCCCGCGACCACGCCGCGGCGCTGGCGCAGCACGTGCACGCGGCGCGCATGGCCTACCTGGGCGGCCGGGCCGAGAGCATGGGCCGGCTGATCGACCAGGCGCTGGCGCACGTGTCGTCTCCGGCGGAACAGGCGCGGCTGATGGACGTGCGCATCGAATCCTTCTACGCCGCCGGCCAGCTGCACGACACGCTCGAGCTCGGGCTGGCCGCGCTGGCGCTGCTGGGCACGGCGCCACCGGCCGTGGCCGGCGTCGACGACGTGGTGCGGCTGGTGGCTGCGACCCAGGCCGAGATCGAGGCGATGGGCCTGGCCGCGCTGGCCGCGCGGGCGCCGATGCACGACGCGCCGAGCCTGCAGCAGCTCAGCATCATCGCGAAGATGACCGCCGCCGCCTACATCGCGCGGCCCGCGCTGCTGCCGCTGCTGACCGTGATGCAGATCCGGCTGATGATCGCGCACGGCCATGCGCCGATCGGCCTGTCGGCCTATTCGGTGATGGGCTTGATGGTGACCGAGTTCGTCGGCGACTATCCCTTCGGCTATGCGCTCGGCCGCATGTCGATGGACCTGATCGAGAAGCATGGCTGGCGCCAAGTGCGCGCGCACGCCGGGTTCTCGTTCAATGCCTTCCTGCGGCACTGGATCGAGCCGGTCGCGCAGGGCCTGCCGGCGCTGCTCGAAGTTGGCGACAACGGGCAGGAGTTCGGCAATCTGCGCCACGCCGGTCTGGCGCTGTACGTGCACGGCTACCACGCGTTCCTGGCCGGCGAGCCGCTGGCCGAGCTGGCCCCGCAGCTCGAACTGCATGGCGCGGCGCTGCGGCGCATCCGCCAGCCGGTGGCCCACGACTACCTGACCGTGCTGTGCGAGACCGTGCGCGACCTGCAGCAGGACCGGCTGGCCGCCGTGCCGCTGGAGAGCGCGCAGTTCTCCATGCAGCGCCTGGCCGCCACCTACAAGGACCGCAGCGACCAGACCGGCGCGATGTTCCTGCACGCGTTCTGCTGCCTGCTGCACGCGTTGGCCGGCCGCGATGCCGAGGCCGAAACCGAAGGCCTGGCCGCGGCCGCGCTGTTCTCCGCCGGCCGGGGCATGTACATGCTGCCGTTCTGCGTGTTCTTCACCGCCACCGCGTCGCTGGCGCTGGCGCGGCAGCAGACCCAGGCGGGTGGCGATGCCGATGCCGCCACGCTGCGCCGCACGCAGGCCGCCGCTGCGCTGGCGCGCTTGGCGCGCTGGTCGACTCACAACACCGAGCTGGCGCCGCTGCAGCAGCTGCTGCGCGCGCGCCTGGCGCTGGACGAGGGCGACGCTGCCGAGGCCCGCGCTGCGATGGACCTCGCGCTCGTGCAGGCGCAGCGCCAGCGCAACCTGTTCATGCTGGGCCTGGTCCACTGGCAGCGTGCGGCGATGCTCGAGCAGACCGGTGCGCCGGGCGCCGGTGTCGAATGGGCCGAGGCCCGTGCCGCGCTGCTGCGCTGGGGTGCGCCGGCACTAGCAGCGCAGCTCGCCGGCCCGCCACGCGCCGGCGAGCCGGCGCCTGCCACGCACCCGCCGGTCGGTACCTCCACGCACACCACGGCCGTGCCGGGCCAGGCGCTCGACCTGGCCACGCTGATGAAGGCCGTGCAGGCGGTGACGGCCGAGATCGCGCTGGCTCCGCTGCTCGACCGCATGCTGCACGTGCTGCGCGAGAACGCCGGCGCCCAGCGGGCCGCGATCGTGCTGAAGGACGCCGCCGACTGGACGCTGCAGGCCGACAGCGAGCAGCAGGATCCCGGCGTGCCGTTCCAGCCGCGGGCGCTCGAAGATGCCGACGCGCTGCTGCCGCTGTCGGTCGTGCGCACCGCGCTCAACACCGCCAGCCCGGTGTTGATCGACGACCTGCAGCACGAGCCGCGCTGGAACCGCATTGGCTACTTCGCCGCGCGCGGCGGCCGTTCGGTGCTGTGCCTGCCGCTGATCAAGCAGGGCCAGGTGGTCGGCGCGCTCTACCTCGAGAACGACGCGTTGGGCGCGGCCTTCTCGCCGCAGCGCCTGGAGTTCCTGAGCCTGCTGTCGGGCAATGTCGTCAACGCGATCGACAACGCCCGGCTCTACGAGCAGCTGCGGACGCTGGCCGACTCGCTGGAACACCGCGTGGCCGAACGCACGGCCGAGCTGCGCGACAGCGAAGCGCGCACGCTCAGCATCCTGCAGAACGCGCCGGTGCCGATGACCGTCACCCGCCGCTCGGACGGCCTGCTGGTCTACGTGAATGCCCCGGCCGCCGCCGTCGTCGGCTTCACCCAGGAAAGCCTGATGGGCAACGCCGCGCAGACGCGCTACCGCGATCCGGCGGACCGCGAGCGCATGTACGAGAAGTACCGGGCGCAGGGCGTGCTGCGCGACCACGAGACCTGCCTGCTGGCGCGCGACGGCAGCGAGCGCTGGACGCTGATCTCGATGGTGCCGATCGTCTACGACGGCGAGCCGTCCGAGCTGGCCACGGTGATCGACATCACCGAGCGCAAGGGCATGGAAGAGGCGCTGCGCCGGCTGGCCACCACCGACGCGCTGACCGGCGTGTCGAACCGCGGCCACTTCATGCAGCGCGCCGAGGCCGAACTCGACCGCGCCCGGCGCTACGGGCGCCCGCTGGCGATGGTGATGCTCGACATCGACCACTTCAAGCAGATCAACGACCGCCATGGCCACTCGACCGGCGATGAAGCCATCCGCGCGCTGACCGGCGCCAGCCAGGCAATGGTGCGCCAGCAGGACGTGGTGGGCCGGCTCGGCGGCGAGGAGTTCGGCATCCTGATGCCCGAGACCGATCTGGAGGCCGCCTTCCGCCTGGCGGAGCGGCTGCGGGTGCACCTGGCCGGGCTGGTGGTGATGCTGCCCTCGGGCGAGGCGATCCGCATGACCGCCAGTTTCGGCGTCAGCGCGCTCGCGCCGGCGCAGGACAACGTCGACGACCTGCTGGCCCGCGCCGACCGCGCGCTCTACGTGTCCAAGCGCAATGGGCGCGACCGGGTGAGCGTGGGTTGAGCGACCGTCAGGCGGCCGCCGGCCGGCGGTTCACCAGCACGATGCCGGCGGCCACCAGCGCCAGCGCGGCCAGCAGGCTGGGCGTCACCGGCTCGTGCAGCCACAGCGCGCCGAACAGCAGCGCGAACAACGGCGTCAGGAAGACGAACACCGAGATCCGCGTGGCCGGGTAGCGCCCGAGCATCCACATCCACGCCAGGTAGCTGAGAAAGGCGCCCACCACCGTCTGTAGCGCCAGCGAGGTCAGCGCGAAGTTGCTGAACTGCCAGACCCATCGCTCGCCCAGCGCCAGCGACAACAGCGGCAGCACCACGGCGCTCACGCCCACCTGGTAGAACAGCAGCTTCTCGGCCGCCACCCGCATCAGCGCGGGCGAGCGGCGCATCGTCACCGTCGTCAGGCCCCCACAGTAGCGCGGCCCCCAGCGCCATCAGGTCGCCGACCCAGGTCGACTGCGCGCCGGTCGCCATGAAACCCTCGCGCAGCGCGAACACCACGGCGACGAAGGCGCAGCCCAGCCCCAGCCACTGCGCGGGCCGCAGGCGTTCGCTCGGCACCCAGAACGGCAGCAGCATCGCGACCCAGAACGGCGAGGTGTAGAGGAACACCGTCGAACGCGAGGCCGAGGTGTACTGCAGCCCGATGTAGATGCAGGCGAATTCGCCGGCGAACAGCGTACCGGCCAGCAGGCCCGGGCCCAGGCTGCCGTCGGCCTGGAACAGCTTCACGCCGCGCCAGCGGCACCACGCCATCAGTACCGCCGCAGCGGCGACGAAACGCAGCGCCGCCTGGAAGACTGGCGGCATCTCGGGCAGCGTCGCCTTGATCAGCACCTGCTGCGCACCCCAGACCAGGCAGCAGACGAACAGCAGGCCGATGGCCAGCGCGTCGAGATGGTCCTTGCGGGCGATGGGTTGGGTCGTCATGGGCATGGCCGGCGTGTCGCCGTTCCGTGTTGTCTCTTTTGGGGTGAATGGCTGCGGCCATCGCCGTGGCGGCCGCAGGCGTCTGCAGAAGCTGCAGGCGCTACAGCGGATGCTCGGTGTAGAAGCGTCCGCCGTGGAACAGCAGCGGCGAGGCGCCGGCGCGGTGCGTGCAGCGCTCGACCTCGCCGACGAAGATCGCGTGGTCGCCCTCGTCGTAGCGGCTGCGGTTGAAACACTCGAACACCGCCGCGGCCCCCTCCAGCACCGGCGCGCCGGCAATGCCGTCGGTGAACGCGACGCTGGCCCAGCGGTCGGCACCCTTGGCGGCGAAGCGCTCGGCCAGCGCCTTCTGGTCGGCCGCGAGGATGTTGATCGCGTAGTGCGTGCCGGTGCGGATGGCCGGCATCGACGCCGCGGCCTGCGACAGGCTCCACAGCACCAGCGGCGGCGTCAGCGACACCGAGTTGAACGAGTTCGCGGTGAGGCCGACCAGCTCACCCCCGGCCGTGCGGGCCGTGACGATCGTGACGCCGGTCGCGAACATCGCCAGGCAGCTGCGGAACTCGGCAGTGGAGAAACTGGGGGGCTGGGCCTGCCGTACCGGCACGGTGGAACGCATGGGGGTGAATCTACCCGAAGTGGCGCGGCGGCACTTTCAGGGGGACTTCTAGAATGGACGCAACCCGGCATTTCCCATGGCTTCACTTCCCACTTTCACCACGCTCGGCGCCGGCCCCACCGTGCTGATGCTGCACGGCATCGATGGCGGCCACCGTGCCTTCGCGCCCCAGGTCGAGAGTCTTGCCGGTGCTGGCTACCGCGCCGTGTCGTGGGACATGCCGGGCTACGGCCACAGCGCACCGATCGAGGCCTACACCTTCAAGGGCCTGGCCGAGAGCTGCATCCTGCTGATCGAGGCGCTGCTGCAGAGCGACGAGCGCAAACGTCTGCCGGTGCTGCTCGGGCATGGCATCGGCGGCATGGTGGCGCAGGAGGTGGTGGCGCGCCGGCCCGACCTGGTCCGCAAACTGGTGCTGTGCGGCACCTCGTCCGCGTTCGGCGGGCACGGCAGCGCCGCCGACGCGGCCACGGACCCGTCGGCCGCGTGGCGCCAGGCCTTCGTCGCCGAACGCGCCGCCCTGCTGGACGCGGGCCGCAGCATGGCCGAGCTGGCCGAAGTGCTGGTGCCGCAGATGATCGGCCCCGGCGCGCTGCCCGAGGGCGTGCAGCTGGCCGCCCGCTGCATGGGCGACATCAACCCCTCCACCTACCGCCGGGCGCTGGCCGCGCTGGCGACCTTCGATCGCACGCGCGATCTGCAGCGCATCCACGTGCCGACGCTGCTGGTGTCCGGCGAGTTCGACCGCCAGGCGCCGACCGCCACGATGCAACGCATGGCCGCGGCCATCGCCGGCAGCACGCATGCCGAGCTGAAGGGCATCGGCCACCTGCAGAACCTGGAGGCGCCCGACGACTTCGACGGGCTGGTGCTGAACTTCCTGGCGATGCCGCGGCTGCTGCATTAGCGGGCGCAAGACATGCGGTACATGTTCAACGTGTTTGGTCGACGCATCGCCATCGAGCGAACGCGCAAAGGCTGGGCTGCGTATTGGACGGGGCCGGACGGAAAACGTCGGCCCGCCGAGCTGGCGATCCCGGCCGAGATCACCCATGGCGAGTTGGCGCAGTACCTCTACGACATCTATCACGAGGAGGCGACGCCGACCAACGGGGATGTTGTTGAGGTTGAGGCTGCGTGAAACGGATGGTGCTTGCGCGAGCGGCTACAGTCGGCCAGGAGCGAGCGTTTAGCACCCGGAGATGGAAGACCGCTTCAGGCTGGGAGCAGACTGTCGTGCTGCAAGTATCTTTCAAACGCCCTTGGCCCGCCCTTCCAACGAGGCTGTCGCAGCGACCAGACCCAGCACAGCGCGGCCACTTCCTGCTGGACATCTATTCCAACGCACGGTAAAAAGCACGGGACCCGTGAACAAGCGTCGCCCTGGCACACAAATAGTTCCGCTCTCCGTCTAGTCCGCAGAGCTACACGTGTGTCGAAGACTACGACTCCTGTATCGAACGAAACTGAAGACCCAGGACATGGGCATCAGGCGCCCGTGACTGGTTGCGGGCAAGCAAGGGGGAGGACAAGTGGCAACACACACAGACAAGTACGCCGCCGGCGAGCAGGGGCTCGGCTACGTCTATCAGATTCGCTTCGCGCTCGCGCACCTCATGAAGCAGGACGAAAGCCAAGCACTGCTCATCGAGGCAGACGACGACGTCGAACTGCGCGACATCGACGGCAAGAAGACGCTGATTTCGCTGAAGCACAAGAAGGTCGGCGAGACGGTCGGCACGCTGTCGACCGACTTCTGGAAGTCCGTCCGTATCTGGCTCGACCGGTACATCCGCGACGGTAACCTCGCCTGCGACCACTCGTATTGCATGGCGACGACGGCGCGCGTCGGCCCCACCTCGCTGCTTCGGTATTTCGTCGACGGTGCCGATTCCAAGCCTGCGGACTTTGCAAAGCAGCTTGCTAACGAGCTCAAGGGCTCGAAGGCCGCGCTGAGTGCGCAGATCGAAACCACGTTCAGCTCGCTGACCACGACCCAACAAGACGACTTCCTGGCTCGCATTGTGATTGCAGACAGTTCGCTACGCATTAAGGAACTCGACGCCGCCTTCGCCCCGCTGCTGCGGTCGGTGGCAGCAAAATTCCGCATCGATGTCCGCGAACGCATGGAAGGTTGGTGGCTCAGGGAAGCCATCGAGCTTATCCAGGGCGAGCGCAAGCCCATCACCGGCGCCGAAGTCTGGGCGAAGTTCGCGCAGGTCAACAGCGAATACTACGACGAGCGTCTGCCAATCACCTTCGACGACGCGTACCCCGACCAGGCAATCGACGCGACGACGGACCCGCGGCAGTTCGTCGAGCAGCTGCGGGCGATTGGCATGTCCAGCGACAGCCTGGAGATGGCCATCCTGGACTTCTACCGCGCGTTCTCTCAACGCGCGCACTGGACCCGAGTCAACGCCCTTGTGGGCGGCGAGATTCGGAAATTCGAGCTGCGCCTGGTCGAAGAATGGAAGCGCGCTAGGGGTTGGGCCATGGTGAAGGCGCCGCAGAATGAGGCCGAGTTCCAGGCTGCGGGTCGCCAACTGTATGACTGGGCCGAGAACCAGTCCAAGGGCTTGCAAATCCGCAAGGACGTAACGGAGGATTTCGTTCGCCGCGGCAGCTTTCATATTCTCGCAGACGAGAAACCGATGCCTCGTGTGCACTGGCATCTCCAGTTCATCGAGCGCCTGAAGGCTGCCACGTCGACGGTGCCTGCATGAGAGACTGGTCATCTCGCCCTTTTGAAGAGCGAAATCTATTTAACCCGGCGTTCTGCGCAGTGGTCTTGGCAGCTGCCATACGCGAGTACGAGCGCGTATCGGGGAAGCCAATGCCGTATTCCTTGACCCTGCTTGTGCTGCCGATGTGCCTGCATCTGGCTTCGCGCGAGCAGATTCTGGAAAACAAGAGGCTGTCGGTGCTGCGTGTCTTCGCGCTCCGCGCAGACTTGCTGGTCGACTTCGCTGAGCGGGCGCGAGCACTGATCCAGTACGCCACAGAGGCTTTTGCGCTGCTCGCCAGCAAGGACTGCATCAAGGTCGGCGATGACGGCGGGATCAGCCTTATGCCTAGACGGGTGTCACCCCAGCCGCTGAACACCCAAGACGCCGAAAGGTGCCGCGCCGCTGCAATTGTTCTCGGTCGCGATTTCGCCCAGATTAACGACCGTGTGACGGTCTACACCAGTTTGTCCATCCGCCCATGAAGATTGCTTCGATTCACATCTACAGCCACGACGGCCGTAGGCGCGACCTCACCCTGAATCCCGACGGGCTGAACATCATCACCGGCCTGGCCTCGACGGGTAAGTCGTCCCTCTCGGACATCGTCGAGTACTGCATGGGCGAAGACGAGTGCAAGATTGCGGAGGGCTTTATCCGCGAGAAGGTGTCCTGGTTCGCGGTCACGTTCCAGTTTCCATACGAGCAGGTGTTCGTCGCCAAGCCCAACCCCAAGCCGGGTCAGGTTCAGTGCTCGCTTGCAATGGTCTTGCGCGGCCGGCATATTCAGGCACCGGATTTCAACGCTCTAAAGCACAACGGTGGCGACGAGCTTGTCCACGAACTGCTTTCGTCCCTGCTGGGCATTCCGGAGACCAAGACGCCTGTTCCTGAGCGCAGCAGCCGCACCGGCTACTCCGTCAACGTCAAGCATACGGCGTTCTATCTTTTTCAGAAGCAGGGCCTGGTGGCCAGCAAGGAACTGCTGTTCTACCGACAGGCAGAGGAACATCTTCCCCAGACCATCCGTGACACCTTTTCCGTCCTCTTTGGCATCTCCAACGTCGGCGACATGGAGAGTGAAGCGAACCGACGTACGACGCAGCGCGAGCTGAAGATTGCTCAGAAAGAGCTGAAGCTGGCACAGGAGACGGAGGATGCGCTGGACACTCGCAGCTTGGGCCTGCTGGCTGAGGCGCGGACTGTGGGTATCCCCTTCAGCAACTCGCCAGGCCGTACCGGGCCGAGCACCGACGGAGCCGATAGCGACCTAGTCGCGTCCCTTCGGGAAGTTCTTAGCTGGAGGCCCGGGCAGGTAGCGCTCATGGCCGATAGTGAAATGGCGAAGCTCCAGGCACGTCGTTCAAATCTGCGGGCAGAGCGCCGCCATGTCCTGGACCAGATTGCATCCGCGCAGCGGTACGTCAAAGGCGCGTCGGACTTTCAGACCGAAGCTCAGGAGCAGCGTTCCCGCCTTGAGTCTATCAATGCGCTGCCGCGTGCGTCGAATGGCGCCTGGCAGTGGCCGTTTCTGAAAGAGGAAGACGCCCGAATGGATAGCATCGGTCAATCGCTAGTGGCCGAGCTATCGAGCCTGGACAGCGAACTTGAGCACGTTGGCGGCGCGCGCCCTCGCCTGGATGAGCACCTGGCAGCGCTCACCGACCGCGCCAGCCAACTGAAGGACGCCATCCGCGAGGTCGAAGTCGACCTCAACGTTGCGGTTCTGACCGATGAGAAGGCAGCAACGCAAGAGGACGCCAATGCGCGCGCTTTGAAGGTTCAAGGCCGAGTCAGCTTCTACCTGGACAGCTTGAATACAAGCAATGCCATCAGCACACTGAAGCTCAAAGTCGAGCGGCTGCAGGCGAAGCTCGACCAAATTAACCAGAGCGCGGGCGCCGACGACGATGCAGACGCGCGTATGGAATCGGTCATTACCCACATCTCCAGCACCATGACTTCGCTGGTGAAGGAGTTCAAGGCCTTCTTCTCGGAGTTTCCATTCCGGCTGGACATGCGCAACCTGACCGTGGTGGTGCAGCGTCCCGGCAATCCAGTCCCGATGATTCGCACTGGTGGCGGCGCGAACTGGCTGGCGTATCACATCTCGGCTCTGCTGGCCCTGCACCACTACGCATCGGAGAACCGCATCCCTATTCCTCGCTTCCTGATGCTGGACCAGCCGACGCAGGTCTATTTCCCGTCACAGACCATCTATGAATCGGTGGCGGGGGATGCGGAGCAGGTCAAGCGCGTGGACGCCGATCTGGAGGCTGCCAGGAAGCTGTTTGAGACGCTGCTGAACTACACGAAGGAGCTGGTCCCGGGCTTCCAGCTCATCGTCACCGAACATGCCAACTTCGCTGATGCCTGGTTCCAGGACGCTCTGGTCGAAGAGCCGTGGATGAATCCGCCGGCGCTGGTGCCGCAAGACTGGCCCAGCTGGACCAAGTGACGCGACGACGCTCGCACTGGCCAGATGGAACAAATTCTTCCACCCGCCAAGCGGGCTGCTCTCCAGAGCCTCGGATGGACTTGCTTAGACAGCGCCGCTGTCGACGCCGAAAGCTTCAAGCGCGACCTGCTGACGTTTGCGGCGACGCTCGGCACAGCCACTCGAACACGAATGCGTAGCGTTGTCGACGAACTCGTGCCAGTTTCACAGCGCGAGGCACAGCCGCGCTCGCTCAGCCGAACCACTGGCACCGGAGCTCAGCCGTGGCACATGGACATGGCGCACCGACCGGTCCCCGCCCGATATCTAATACTCGGGATGCTGGGATGTTCCAGCGACACCGCTGCAACCGAGCTGCTAGACGCTGGACTGCTGCTGCCTGATGGACTCTGCGAGGCAGCCAGCACGGAGCCGTTCCTTGTGCGTACCGGCGCGAGATCGTTCTACGCAACTATCAAAGGAAAGGGCCAGCCATTCCTGCGCCTCGACCCTGGCTGCATGGAAGGCGCCACGGAACGGGCAAGGAGATTGATGGCCCTGCTTGTTGAGCTGAGCGTGCCACCGACGTACGTTCATCGCTGGACGCCGGGCAGCGTCCTGGTGCTGGACAACTGGAAGGTCTTTCACCGCCGTGCGGATGCCCGCGATGACCCCACGCGCGTGCTGTTCAGGATTTGCGTTCTGGGAGAGAGCTTATGACGGTGGCCAATATGGACCTCTTTAAGGTGGGCAAGGCACAACGCGGGCGCACTGTACCAACCGCGATATCGCATCAAGCGCTGCTGGACAAGTCCAAGCTGTTCGCGAAGCGCAGTATCGAAGCGAAGGAGGCCGACCTCGAGGGCGATTGCCAGCTTTGGGCCGCCGGAGCGCTGGAACTTCTGGCCAAAGCGCAGTTGGCAAGCATTCACCCTTGTCTTGTCGTCGAGCCACACAACCCTAACAGCATGCTCGAAGCGTGTGGAGTTTCAACCACTACGAAGGTTCGCACCATCGATGCATCGGTCGCCTATGTTCGTTTGATTCACACGGTCAACAACTTCACAACGCCTGTCATGGAGGGTTGCAGGCAGCTAGCCAACCGAAGGAACGCTGAGCTGCATTCAGGCGATGCCGCGTGCGCCGCGATGCCGTACGACGGCTGGGAAGGAGATTTCTGGAACGCGGCCGACCTGATTCTCCAAAGCATGGACATGGACCTTCAGGAGTGGCTGGGTGCGGATGCCAAGGCGCCCAACGCTCTCCTGAAAGCTCATCGCCATGCTGAAGTCCGCGCCGCGAAACAGCGAGTGAAGCACCATGCATCCCAGTTCAAGGAGTCGGAGAACGGGAAGTTGGGGCGTGACAAGCTCAAGGCCTTCCTCGCAGCGACGCACAAACTGCCGATTGACTTCGACCTCTTCCGCTACGTGTACTCGGAGTACTGGAAGCACGACTGTCCAGCGTGCAAGGGCTGCGGATTCGTCGCTGGCGACCTGAGCTGGGAAGACAAGGCGGATGACCAAGAGGATGCCGCCTACGGCGACGAAGTCATCGAGCGCGGATACACCGCGACGGAGTTCCACTGCCCGACCTGCGGTTTGGCCTTGATTGGAGGCGTTGCCATCCATGCTGCCGACATCAACGAGGAACACATCAAGGTCAGCGTCGAGGAAATCAGCTACGAGCCAGATTACGGTAACGACTAGCGCTCTCGCCCGAGACTTCGCACCGGTCAACTAAGCCGTTGAACGACTGCTTACGGCGGCGTCGAGTTCTGCAAAGCGTAGGATCGCAACCGCTGCATAGTGGTCATCGAATTCCCCAAATTGAACCGCCGCCCACTAGAGCCATTCGCGCTTGCCCCAAGCGGAAGTACAACAAGACTCGTTCACGCCTGCTTCCAGACTTCCAAACACCTGGCGTGAGCCGAGCATCTCCACGCGAAAGATCGCACGACAGGTCGCGCCCGTGGCAAAGCCGCTCCCAGGCGTCTGCATCAATCCACCTTCACCCCCGCCTGCACGATCCGATCGAGCTGCGCCCGCCCGTTGGCCGTCGCCCATTCGTGGAACTCGGCCGGCGAGCGCGAGGCTGCGGCCTCGTTGCCGGTGGACAGCAGTCTGGCGCGCACCTGCGGATCGGCCAGTGCGCGGGTGGCGGCGCTGAAGAGGCGATCGCCCACGTCCTTCGGCAGGCCGGCCGGGCCGAACAGGCCGAACCAGAACGTGAAGTCGAAACCCGGCAGCCCGGCCGAGGCCAGCGTGGGCAGGCCGGGCGCGACCTCGGAGCGTTCGGTCGTCGTCACGCCGAGCATGCGCACCACGCCCTGCTGGCCCAGCGGCAGCACGGAGGCGGCGGTGCCGAACGACAGCTGCACGTCGCCCGCGGCCACGGCCTGCAGCGCCGGCGCGCCGCCCTTGTAGGGGATGTGCGCCATCTTCGCGCCGACGGCTTTCTCGAACGTCAGCGCGGCGATGTGCGGCGAGCCGCCGACACCCGATGACGCGTAGTTCATCGCGCCCGGCTGCGCGCGTGCCTTGGCCACCAGCTCGGGCAGCGTGGCCACGCCGATGTCCTTGTTGACCGCCAGGATCAGCGGCGACACGGTGAAGCGCGTGATCGGCGTGAAGCTGGCTGGCGTGTAGCGCACCTTGTAGAGCTGCTGGTCGATGCCGTACAGCGTGCCGGTGGCCAGGCCCAGCGTGTAGCCGTCGGCCGGGGCCTGCGCGAGCAGGGCCGACGACAGCGTGCTGCCGGCGCCGGGCTTGTTGTCGACCAGCACCGGCTGGCCCAGCTCTTTGCCCATCGCGTCGCCGACGATGCGTGCGATGGTGTCGGCCGCGCCGGCCGGTGAGTAGCCGATGACCAGCCGGATCGGCCGGCTCGGGTAGGCCTGGGCGATGGCCTGCTGGCTGCACGCCGCAGTGAGTGCGACCAGGGCCACCAGGGCCAGCGAAGCGATGCGCATGGTGCGGGTGCTCCTGGGGTCAACGGCCGGTGAACTGCGGCACACGTTTGTCCATGAAGGCGCGGCGGCCCTCGCGGTAGTCTTCGCTGTCGAAGCAGCGGTCCACCAGCGCCGCCACCGCGTCGGCCTCGGCGGTGGCCGAATAGGTCTCGAAGACGCGCACCGCCTGCTTGGCCGCGTGCACCGTGAGCGGTGCGTTGCCGGCGATGCGCAGCGCGTAGTCGCGCACCTGCTGCTCCAGCGCGGCGGGTTCGACGACGGTGTTGACCAGGCCGAGGCGCAGCGCCTCGTCGGTCTCGAGGAAACGCGCGCTGAACAGGATGTCCTTGGCGGCCGACGGGCCGACCAGCCGGGCCAGTGCCGCGATGCCGTGGTATTCGTAGCCCAGGCCGAGTTTCGCGGCCGGGATGCCGAAGCGCGAGCCCGTCGACGCGAAACGCACGTCGGCCGTCAGCGCCAGCGCCAGGCCGCCGCCGATGCAGAAGCCCTCGATCATCGCGATCAGCGGCTTGGTCATCAGCGCCAGGCCCTGGTGGCCGCGGGTGGCGATCAGGCCGTAGGCTTCCTTCTGCTGCGCGTTGGCGCGGTGTTCGTCGAACTCGGAGATGTCGGCGCCCGAGACGAAGGCCTTGCCGCCGGCCCCGCGCATCACCACCACCCGCACCGCGGGGTCGGCCTGCAGGGCCTCGGCGGCGTCGCCCAGGCCCTGCCACATCTCGAGCGACATCGCATTGCGCCGCTCGGGGTGGTTGAAGGTGAGCCAGCCCACGCCTTGCGCGACTTCGGTCAGGATCTTCGGTGTGCTCATGCCACGGCTCCTTGTGCTTTCATGCTGGCGATCTCGGCGTCGCCGTAGCCCAGTTCGTGCAGCAGCTCGTCGTTCTGCTCGCCCGGATCGGGCCCGGCGTGGTGGAACTGCTCGGGGTGGGGGCAGGCCGACAGGTTGATCGGCGAGCGCAGCAGCGCGATGCTGCCGAGCGCCGGGTGCAGCGCCGGCCGCGTCATGCGCAGGTGCCGCACCTGCGGGTCCTCGAAGGCCTGGCCGATGTCGTAGATCGGGCCGCAGGGCACGCCCGCCGGGTTGAGGCGCGCCACCAGGTCGGCGGTGTCGAACTGCGCGGTCAGGCGGTCGATGTCGGCGTCGAGCTGCACGCGGTGCGCCTGCCGCGCGGCATGGTCGCGGTAGTCGGGGTGGGCCAGCAGATCCTTCGCGCCCAGCGCTTCGCAGAAGCTGTCCCACATGCGCACGGTGATCGCCGCGATGTTGACCATGCCGTCGCGCGCATGGTAGGTGCCCATCGGCGCCAGCGTGGGGTGCGAGTTGCCCTGCTGCTCCGCCACTTCGCCCGACACGGTGTAGCGCGCCGCCTGGAAGTCGAGCTTGTTCAGCATGCCCTCGATCAGCGAGGTGTGGACCCACTGGCCCCGGCCCGTGTGCTCGCGGTGCAGCAGCGCCAGCAGGATGCCCTGGCCCAGGAACATGCCGGCGGTGGTGTCGGAGATCGCCACGCCCACCCGCATCGGCCCACGGCCGGGCTCGCCGGTCACCGAACTCAGCCCGCTCATGCCCTGCACGATCTGGTCGACGCCGGGCCGGTCGCTGTACGGCCCGTCCTGCCCGAAGCCCGAGATGCTGGCGAGGATGATGCGCGGGTTGGTCTGCTGCAGCTGGGTGTAGGTCAGGCCCAGCCGCTGCTTCACGTCGGAGCGGAAGTTCTCCACCACCACGTCGCTCTGCGCGATCAGCCGCTGCAGCACCTCGGCGCCGCGCGGCGACTTGAGGTCCAGGCACAGGCTGCGCTTGTTGCGGTGCATGTTCTGCTCGTCCGAGCCGCGCCGTCGGCCGGTGACCGAGCCCCGGCCGCCCGCGGCCGGCGCGTCGATGCGGGTCACGTCGGCACCCCAGTCGGCGAGCAGGCGCACCGCGACCGGGCCGGCGCGGGCGATGGTGAGGTCGAGCACCTTGTAGCGGGACAGGGGCAGTGCGGCGGTGGCGGCGTCGGACATGGGGAGCCTTCTCGAATTCGGGTCTCGGATCAGCGGGTGGCCCACAGCACGCGGAACGCCTTGCGCGGATCGTCCTGCGCCTGCGTGCGTGTGCTGGCGCCGTCGAACACCAGCGTGCTGCGGGCCGGCAGCGTGTAGGCCGGCCAGCGTGGCGTGCGGGGGTTGTTCGGGTCGCCCGTGGCGGCGAAGCTGACCCAGGCGCTGGCCAGCTGGTCGGCCAGGCCCAGGCTGTCGGCGCTGGGCCCGTTCAGGCCGTGGCGGATGTCGTGCAGGCTCGGGCCGATGTCGGTGCCGTGCGGGGCGCCGTAGCGCCCGCCGTAGGCCGGGCTCGGCGTCTTCCACAGGTAGGTGTAGACAGGCGCGCTCTTCCCCGCCGCGTGCGCCGCGGCCTTGCGTTCGGCCTGCACATGGGCGGCCTTGCGGAAGGTCATGTCGCTGTCGATGCGCGCCTGCAGCACGAAGGGCGATGCGCCCGGGTCTTCGTCGCGGTACAGCGCCACCAGCCGGTCGCCGTCGGCACCGGCGATCTCCTGGCCGAACTGGCGCAGCCCGTTCGCATCGAGGTCGAAGTTCACCTTGCGGTAGGCGCGCTCGTCGAGCACGGTGCTGACGACCATCGGCACGTCGGCCGAAACGGCCGGTGCATCGGGGTCGAACGGGTGCCGCGGGATCGCCACGCCATCGAGCACCGGCGAGAACGCACGCGGCGCCTCGCCCTTCGCGCGGTCGGCGTCCTCCATCGTCACCTGCGCGGCCAGCAGCTGCTGGAACGGCAGCGTGTGCAGGCTGGCCAGCGAGGCCTTGGACCGCCCGAGCGCGCGCACGAACGTGCCGGCCGCCTGGGCCGACGACTCCATCGTCGCCACGCGCAGGGCCGAGCCGCTCATCACGCCGGCACGCTGGAACAGGCCCTTGGCCGAAGGCATCGCCATCAGCACGCTGGTCTTCAGCCCGCCGCCGGACTGGCCGAACACCAGCACGCGCGACGGGTCGCCGCCGAACGCGGCGATGTTCTCCCGCACCCAGGCCAGCGCGGCCACGATGTCCAGCATGCCCGCCGCGCCCGACTGCGCATAGCGTTCGCCGCCCAGCTCGGCCAGGTTCAGAAAGCCGAAGGCGCCGAGCCGGTGGTTGACGGTGACGACGATCGCGTCGCCGAAACGCGCCAGCATCTCGCCGTCGAACTGCGGCGAGTTGCCCGAGCCGGCATAGAAACCGCCGCCGTGCAGGTGCACCAGCACCGGCCGCCTGGCGTTCTGCGTCAGCGTCGGCGTCCAGATGTTCAGCACCAGGCAGTCTTCGCCCATGCTGCCCGGCTGCAGGTCGTACATGATCAGGTCGGCATAGGCGCGGCGCCGGTCGGCCGGCATCTGCGGCGCGTACGGACCGTAGCCGGTGGCGTCCCGTACGCCGCTCCAGCGCAGCACCGGCTGCGGCGGCATGAAGCGGTTGGCGCCTGCGGTGTCGGCGCCGTAGTGCACGCCCTTGAACACGGCGACGCCGCCCGACATCAGGCCGCGCAGCCGGCCGTGGGCGGTGTCGACGACGGGGAACAGTTCGCTTTCGGTCACGGCGCGCGCGCGGCCTGAGAGACCGAGCAGACCGAACAGGGCAGGGGCGGCGGCCGCGCCGAGCAGGTGCCGGCGTTGCAGGAACGGGGTGCGGAGGGGCATCGGAGGGGTCATGTGGACGGTCGGGTTCGTTCAGCTCACCAGGGCCATGCCGCGCGGGTCGATCGACAGCGTCGATTCGTGGCCGACCTCGAGCACACGCGATGGCGGCGCATGCACCTTCAGCGCCGCACCGCCGCCCAGCGGCTGCACCAGGTAGTCCCAGTACTCGCCGAGGTAGGTGCGCGCCACGATGGCCACGCGGCCCATCGCCAGCGCGCCGTTCTCGGCCGCACCGAGCGTCAGCGACTGCGGGCGGATCGACACGCGCGCGTCGGCCTGATCGGGCGAGGTCTGCTGCAGCGGCACCGCGCCGCCGAACCCAGCCAGCGTGATCTGCCCGCCGGCCAGATGGCCGCTCACCAGGTTGGTCCGCCCGATGAAGCCGGCGACGAACGGGGTGCGCGGCCGGTTGTACAGGTTCCACGGCGTGTCGATCTGCTCCAGCCGCCCGAGGTTGAGCACCGCGATGCGGTCCGAGATCGTCATCGCCTCGGCCTGGTCGTGCGTGACGTAGACCGTGGTGAAGCGGAACTCGTCGTGCAGCCGGCGGATCTCGCCGGCCATCTCCTCGCGCAGGTTGGCGTCGAGGTTCGACAGCGGTTCGTCGAGCAGCAGCACGGCCGGCCGCACCACCATCGCGCGGGCCAGCGCCACACGCTGCTGCTGGCCGCCCGACAGCTCGGCCGGGTAGCGGTGCGCCAGCGGCGCCAGGTGCACCACCTCCAGCATCTCGTGCACGCGGCGCCGGGCCTCGTCGGCCGGCACCTTGCGCACCTTGAGGCCGAAGCCCACGTTCTCGGCCACGGTCATGTTGGGCCAGATTGCGTAGCTCTGGAAGATCATCGACATGCCGCGGTGCTCCGGCGGCACCGTGCGGCTGGCGCTGGAGATCTCGCCGCCGTCGACAGTGATGGCGCCGGCACTCAGCTCGATGAAGCCCGCGATCATGCGCAAGGTGGTGGTCTTGCCGCAGCCCGAGGGGCCGAGCAGCGTGACCAGCTCGCCGTTGCGCAGGTCGAGGCTCAGGTCGTCGACCACGGCGGTGCCGCCGTAGGTCTTGCGGACGTTCTTCAGTTGCAGCTTGAACATGGAGTCTTCCGAAGGAGGTCAGCCGCGGCGCAGCATGAAATCGCGGCCGGCCACACGCATGCCGACGGCCACCACCAGCGTGACCACGGCCACCAGCACGACGCCCATCGCGGCCAGCGTCTCGTAGTTGCCCTGCTCGGACAGGTCGAGCGTCAGCACCGACACCACGCGCGAGGCCGGGCCGGTCAGGAACACCGCGGTCGACAGCTCCTTGGTGCAGACCACGAACACCAGGATGAACACGCCGACCAGCGTCTTCTTCAGCAGCGGCACCACCACCTTGGCCAGCACCGTGAGGCGGCCGCCGCCCAGCACACGCACCGCCTCTTCGAGCTCGGGGTTGAGCGAGCGCACCGCCGCCACGCAAGCGGTCACCGCGATCGGCAGGAACCGCGTGGTGAACGCGACCACGATCAGCAGCCCGGTGCCATACAGCGAGAACGGGGGCCCGGCATAGGCCGCGTACAGGCCGATGGCCATGATCAGCCCCGGCACGGCCACCGGCGCCAGCGCCAGGAACTGCACGACGTTGGGCAGCGGCGTGATGCGCCGCTGGGTCGCGTAGGCGATGCAGATGCCCATCACCACGCAGGCCAGCGCCGTCGACACCGAGTACAGCAGCGTGTTGACGATCGCATCGCGCACGGTGACCTGCTCGAAGAAGATCGTGGCGTAGTTGGCCAGCGTCAGGTTGCCGCTGGCGATGCCGCGGCCCCAGGCCTTGGACACCGAGGCCAGCACCAGGATGACCAGCGGCAGCACCACACTCAACAGGCCCACCAGCACCGCGTACGCGAGCAGCAGCCACTTCCACGGACCGACGTCGAGCGGGCGCCGTTCGCCGCCCTTGCCCGAGACCGACACGTAGCCGCGGCGCGCCAGCAGCTTGCGTTGCAGCATCAGCATCAGCACCGTCAGCAGCAGGATGGGCATCGAGAACGCCGCGGCCTGTTCCACCTGCAGCGGGTACTGGAAGAACGACACCAGCTGCGTCGTGGCCAGGTTGATGCGCGCGGGAATCGCGATCAGCGCCGGCGTGCCGTACAGCGCGATGGCTTCGAGAAAGATCAGGATCGCCGCGCCGACGATGGACGGCAGCGCCAGCGGCAGCGTGACCCGCAGCATGGTCTGCAGCTTGCCTGCACCGTGGATCGCGGCCGCGTCCTCCAGCTCGGTCGACACCAGGTCGAGCGCGGCCTTGGTGAACACGTAGACCAGCGGGTAGGTGTAGAGCGCGATGACGAAGGCCAGGCCCCAGAAGCTGAAGATGTTGAACGGTCCCTTGTCCGCGCCGGTCACTTCGCACCACAGCCGGTTGAGCCAGCCCGCGTTCGGCCCGGCCAGCAGGATCCAGGCGATCGCGCCGAGGAAGTTGGGCATCACGAAGGCCGCCAGCACGCTCAGGTGCGCGAGGTGGCGGCCGGGCATGTTGGAGCGCGACACCGCCAGCGCCAGCGGCACGCCCAGCACCAGCGTGAGCACGGTGACGGCGGCGCCCAGCGCCAGCGAGTTGAGCAGCGCCTGCAGATGCCGGGCATTGCCGAGCGCCGCCACATAACTCTGCAGCGACCAGTCGCCCTGCGCCGTGTGCAGGCTGTCCCAGACCAGCCGCAGGATCGGGTTGGCCACCAGCAGCACCAGCACGGCGGTCAGCCCGGCAAACAGCCACAGGGCCGGGTCCGCGAGCCTGCCCGGCGTGCGGCGCAGGGCGGAGGCAGGCGCTGCTGCAGGCGTGAGAACGGCTTCAGACACCAAAGGCGTCCTTCCACAGCTCGATCACCTTCGGGATCTGCACCACCATCTGCGGCGGCGTCGGGGCCAGCAGGGGTTTGGCATCGCCCAGGCCCAGCACGCCGGGCGCACCCTTGGCGCCGGCGCGCAGCGGCACGCTGAACTCCTCGACCGAGATGCGTTCGGTGTCGTCGCTGCCGAGCATCCACTCGACGAACAGCTTGGCCGCGTTCGGCCGGCGCGTGCTGGCCAGGATGGCCGACGGCGACAGGATCAGCACCGGCCCCTCCTTCGGCGCGACGGTGGCGACCGGGTTGCCCTTGGACGCCTGCAGCGCGGCCAGGCTCATCGGCCCGGCCGAGACCGAACATTCGCCCGAGATCACCGTGGTCACTGCGTCGATGGTCGAGCGCCCCACGTGCGCCTTGTTGGCCGCCAGCTTCTTGAAGAAGGCGTCGCCGTAGAGCTTGCGCATCTCGATGCACCAGGCACCGGCGGCGCCGCTGTAGGCCGGGTGCGCCATCGCGGCCGTGCCGTTCCATTTGGGGTCGGCAAGGTCGGCCCAGCTGGTCGGCACGGCCGCACCCTTGACCTTGGCCGTGTTGTAGATCAGGCCCATCATGAAGCAGCTGCTGGCGTGGAAGTAGCCGTCCGGGTCCATGTTCTGCACGCGCTTGTCCTGCCGCGCGACGGCCGCCGGCAGGTACTTCATCAGCAGGTTGCGGCCCTTCAGGTCGACGTAGTGCGCGAGGTCGGTCGAGGTGAACACGTCGCAGTTGGCGGTGCCGGCCTTCAGGTCCTGGTTGAGCCGCTGGAACGCGACCTGCGCCGTGGTGCGCACCACGTTGACCTTGATGCCGGGGTAGCGGGCGGTGAAGGTGCGGCCCATCTTCTCCGCCACCTCCGAGGTCTGCGGCACCGTGTACCAGGTGAGTTCGCCCTCCTTCTTCGCGGCCTCGTGCAGGGGGGCGAGCGCGGTCTGCGTGGCCTGCGTGGTTTGCGAAGAGGCGGTGGCCCAGGGGGCCAGCAGGGCCGAGCCGGCGAGCGCCTGGAACTGGCGTCTGTCGATGCGCATAGGGTTGTCTCCGTGTCGGCCGCTGCGTGCCGCTTGGCGGAAGTGTACGGAGTAACTCCATAAAAATATATATGGGGTTTATCGGTATTTTTTAGAGCGACATCCGTCGACGGTGTTGTCTAGAATCGGTCCGCATCGGAGACTGCCATGGCCCCTTCCAACCGCATCAACCTGAGTGACAAGATCCGCGCCGCGCTCGAGGCCGAGATCACGTCCGGCCAGCTGACGTCCGGCGCACGCATCGACGAGCAGGCGCTGATGGACCGCTTCGAGGTGTCGCGCACGCCGGCCCGCGAGGCGATCCTGCAGCTGATGTCGGCCGGCCTCGTGACCACACTGCCGCGCCAGGGGGCGGTGGTCGCCAGCCTGTCGCTGCACGAGTACGTGGCGATGCTCGAGATCCTGATGGAGCTCGAAGGGCTGGCCGCGCGGCTGTCCGCCCGGCGCATGCCTACCGTGCAGCGGCGCCAGCTGGAGCAGGCCGATGCCGCCTGCCGCGACGCTGCGCTGCAGGACAACGCCGAGCTGTACGGCGCGGCGAACCGCGTGTTCCACGAGATCATCTACGACGGCAGCCTGAACGAGCCGCTGGCGCGGCAGCTGCGTTCGATGCGGCTGCGCATGCGGCATCCGCAGCGCGCGCTGTTCGACCGGCCCGGCCGCATCCGCAATTCGCTGGCCGAACACCAGACCGTGCTGCAGGCCATCCTCCACGGCGACGAAGATGCCGCCTACCGCGGCATGACCGGCCACATCTCGAGCGGCGGCAACGTCTACGCCGACGCGATCGCCAGCATGCCGATGGGCGTGCCGGTGGCGGCGCCCGTGGCCACGCCGCAGGTGGCGGCCGATGCATTGGCCGTGACGCAGCGCGCCGCGGGCAAGGCCAAGGTGGCCGGCAAAGCGGCGGGCCGGCCGGCCAGACCGTCGACGAGCAAGGCCTGAGCATGCGCAGCGCCGCCGTGTTGATCCGCGCCCACGGGGGGCCGGAGGTGCTGGAACGGGTCGAGGTCGAGCTGGCCGAACCCGGGCCGCACGAGGTGCGCATCCGCCAGTCGGCGATCGGCCTGAACTTTGCCGACATCTACCAGCGCCGCGGTGCCCACGGGCCGCATGCCGCCGCGACGCCGTTCCCGATCACGCTGGGCGCGCAGGGCGCGGGCGTGGTCGAGGCGGTGGGGGCGCAGGTAACGACGCTGGCGGTCGGCCAGTCGGTCGCGTACTTCCATCCCGGGGCCTACCAGGCGGTGCGCAACGTGCCGGCCGCACGTGTGCTGGTCCTGCCCGCCGACATCTCCGAGGAACTCGCCGGCGCCACGCTGCTGCGCGGCCTGACCGCCCACTACCTGCTGCGCCGCCTGTTCGTCGTGCGGCCCGGCGATGCGGTGCTGGTGCACGCGGCAGCCGGTGGTATGGGCGTGATCCTGTCGCAATGGGCGCGCGCGCTGGGCGCGACCGTGATCGGCACCGTGGGTTCGCCGGCCAAGATCGACATCGCACGGGCGCACGGCTGCCACCACGTGATCGACTACCGGGCCGAGGACTTCGTCGCACGCACGCTGGACGCCACCGGCGGCGCGGGCGTGGCCGTGGTCTACGACGCGGTCGGCAAGGACGTGTTCGTGCCCTCGCTCGACTGCCTGCGCCCGCTGGGCATGGCCATCAACTACGGCACGGCCTCGGGCGATGTCGAGGGCTTCGACCTGCAGCGCCTGCACGCGAAATCGCTCAGCGTGTCGCGGCCGACGCTGCGCACCTTCATCGCCGACCCGGCCGACCTGCAGGCGGCTGCCGCCGCGTTGTTCGAGGCCGTGCGCCAGGGCGCGTTGCGGCTGGAGGTGCAGCGGCGTTACCCGCTGGCCGACGCGCGGCGTGCGCACGAGGATCTCGAGAGCCGCACGACGTCCGGCGCCGCCGTGCTGGTGCCCTGAGATGAAACCACCCCGTTTGGCCGGGCTCACTTCGTGTAGCCCGACCTATCCCCCTCAAGGGGCGCACCCAGCGGCCGGGCCAAGCCCGTTCCGCGGGTGCACTGGCATGGCCTGCTCCGCGGCCTTCGGCATTGCGCTGGCGAGCACCGTTTCATGCGATGCGGGTGGCGCGCAGCGCTATGGACAACTGACACCGGAAAGCAACAGGAGACCGCCCGATGAAGCTCTACCACAGCTGGTTGTCCAGCGCGTCGCGCCGCGTGCGTCTGTGTCTGGCCGAAAAGGGCCTGCCCTACGAGAGCGTGCCGATCGACATGGGCCGGCAGGAGCACCATTCGCCGGCCTACCTGGCGATGAACCCCAACGGCGTGGTGCCGGCGCTGCGGCTCGACGATGATCGCTCGCTGTACGAGAGCTCGACCATCTGCGAGTACCTCGACGACATCGCACCCCAGCCCGCGCTGCGCCCGGCCGATGCCTACCAGCGCGCGGTGATGCGCAACTTCGTGCGCTGGACCGACGAGAAATCGCTGCCCAACCTGCTGATCCTGAACTGGAGCATCGCGCTGCAACCGGGCGCCAGCCAGTGGAACGACGCGCAGCTGCAGGAGCGGCTGGCCCGCATCCCCACGCCCGAGCGGCGCGAGGCCTGGATCCGCATCGCGCGCAAGCCCTACACCGACGAAGAGAAGGCTGCCGCGCTCGACAAGCTGCTGGCCCTGGTCGACAAGATGGAGGGCATGCTGGCCGATGCGCAGCCCGCGTCCGACTGGCTGGTGGGCACGCACTACTCGCTGGCCGACATCGCCGCCGTGCCGTTCATCGCGCGCATCGCCGAGCTGGCGCCCGATGCGCTGTCGGCAGCGCGCTGTCCGCACGTGCTGGCGTGGTGGCAGCGCGTGCAGCAGCGCCCCGCGTACACGCAGGCGCGGTTCGACCGTTTCGACACGGCGCTGGCGGCGCGGCGCGAGGCCGAACCGACCGCGGCGCACGGCTGATCCCGGGCACGCGCGGGGCGTGCCAGCTTCACATCGCCGTGGCACAGTGCGGAGCATGCGAACCGCCCCCATTCTTCTCGCCGCCCTCGGTTGGGCGATCGCATCGGCCAGCCTGGCCGAGCCTGACGCCGCCGCGCTGGGGCAGGCCCAGGGTTACCCGGTCGGCACGCGCACCGGCTGGTACGCCAAGCCCTACCGCGTGGGCTCGTGGTCGGCGATGGACAAGACCGGTGTGGACGTGCGTTCGGTCGCGCATGCCGACGTGCCGCTGCCTCTGCCGCAGGCGGCCGCCGCGCCGCTGCTGCGTTACCGCTACCGCAACGTCGGCTACACGTTCGACGACTATCTGGAGCGCCGCAACATCACCGCGCTGCTGGTGCTGCAGCACGGCCAGATCGTGGCCGAGCGGTACCGCTACGGCCGCACGGCCGATGCACGCTTCCTGTCGTTCTCGATGGCCAAGAGCGTCACCTCGCTGTTGATCGGCATCGCGCTGGAGCGCGGTGCCATCGCCTCGCTCGACGACCTGGCCGCGCGCTACGTGAAAGCGCTCGAAGGCTCGGCCTACGGTGCCACCACGGTGCGCCAGCTGCTGCGCATGAGCTCCGGCGTGCGCTTCACCGAGCGTTACGACGGGCAGGACGATCTGGCCCGGCTGTCGCGGTCGATCGGCGGCGGCGGGCCGCGGCCCGTGGCGGTGCTGGGCAGCTTCAACACGCGCCTGGCGCCGGCCGGCGAGAAGTTCGTCTACGCCACGGCCGAGACCGAGGTGCTGGGCCGCGTGCTCACCGCGGCCACCGGCCGCAGCATGGCCGAGCTGACGACCGAGTGGCTGTGGAGGCCGATGGGTGCCGAACGCGACGCGTTCTGGCGCGTCGCCTCCGACGGGCAGGAGCAGGCCGGCGGCGGCTTCAACGCCACGCTGCGCGACTGGGGCCGGCTCGGCCTGCTGCTGGCCAACGACGGCCGCGTGGGCGAACAGCAGATCGTGCCGCGCGCCTACCTGCTGGAGGCGACCGATGCCAGCCGTCAGCCGTCCGCATTCGCACCCGGCACGGCCACCCCGGCGCTGGGCTACGGCTACCAGTTCTGGCTGCTGCCGGGCCCCGTGCGCAGCTTTGCGCTGCAAGGCATCCATGGCCAGGCGATCTTCGTGCAGCCGTCGACCGGCATCGTGATGGTGCAGCTGGCGGTCCACGATGCGGCCAGCGGCCAGCAGGACCCGGAGCCTGGGCGGGAACGCGCTGCGCTGTGGCGCGGCGTGCTGCAGAGCCTGGGGGCTGCGGGGCCCTGAGCGGCATCGGCCAGCGCGCAACGCTGGCCTACCGCGCGGTGGGCCTGTTCAGCTGACGTCGACCGCCTGCGCCCGCAGCACCCCACCGGGCCGCACGAAGTTGCCCCCGCCCAGGTGGTGGATGGTCTGCAGCGCGGCGTTGTCGTCGCGGAAATCCCAGTGCCCGCCGCTGAAGATGCGCGGGTCCGCCGCGGCGGCCACCACTTCGCCGAAGCAGGTGTCGTAGGCGTCTTCGGCATGCGGCTCGGAGATCAGCCGGCATTCGAGCCAGGCCGCGCAGCCGACGTCGAGCCAGGGCAGGCCCAGCACCGGGCCGGGGCTGGCCGCGATGCCGAACTGGCTGAACTTGTCGCCCCTGCGGCCACTGCTGCTGCCCAGCGCATGGGTCAGGTCCACCAGCGCCGTGCCAGGCACGCAGATGCCGAAGGCGCCGCTGGCCGCGACCAGCTCGCGGGTATAGGTCTGCTTGTCGATCACCACGGCGATGCGCGGCGGCTGGAACTCGACCGGCATCGACCACGCGGCGGCCATCACGTTGCGGCGGCCGCCATGGGCGCTGGTCACCAGCACGGTCGGGCCATGGTTGACGAGGCGGCTCGCGTGCTCGAGCGCGACGGGGTGGAAGTGTGGCATGCCGCTAGTGTGCCGTGCTGGCTAGGCCGCACGGTGGAATGCTTCGGCCTGCTTGCCTCCGGGCACGGCGATCGGCCGGTTCGGCTCATCCAGCGAACTTCGCCGCAAACTCCCGGAACTGTGCATTCCGTTCGTCCAACGCCTGCTGCGTCGGCGGCACCATGATCGGCGCGCCTTCCGACGCAAAGGCCTGGCACTGGTCCACGTACGGCCGCAGACGCTCGTGATAGGCCGGTGCTGCAGCCTCGGCATTGCCGCCATGCTCGGTCCAGGTGGTGGCCAGGGTTTCGGCGGCCACCATGGCCAGGGTGGTGCCCATGCCGGACAACAGCGCGGCGCAGTGGCCGGCGTCGCCGATGACCGCGCAGCGGCCCCGGGTCCAGCTCGGCATGTGGGTCTGGCTCACCGAGTCGAAGTAGAAGCCTCGGGCCGCGGGGTCGGCAAACGCCGCGCGCAGCGCGGGCAACTGCCAGGCATCGACGCGGGAGAGGAAGCCATCGATCAGGCCGCGCTGCTCGTCGAGGTTGCGGTAGTCGTAGGCCAGCTCGGGGCTGGCGGCGAGCATCATGGCCTGCGGGCCGTCGCCTGCATCGCGCACGGCGATGGTCAGTCCGGGGATGTTGAGCATGGCGCGTTGCCACGGCTGGTCGTTCGGCAGGTCGACCAGCGCGACGTAGTAGCCGAAGTGGCGCACGAAATCTTTCTCGGGGCCGAAGGCCAGCTTGCGCACGTTGGAGTGCAGGCCGTCGGCGCCGACCACGAGGTCGTAGCGGCCCTGCAGGCCATCGGTGAAAGCGATGTCCGCGCCGCCCGGGCCGTCCAGCGACGCGATGGACGTCTTGAAGCGAAACACGACATCGCTCGGTATCGCGTCGAGCAGGATCTGGTTGAGCCGGTCGCGCGAGATCTCGATGTCCTCGTCGGTCTCGTTGGCAAACCAGCGCAGATCGAGGCTCGCCACCTGCTTGCCGGTGCCGTCGAGCACCGGTGCCGGGCCCAGGATGACGACCTTCTCGGCCTCGATGCGCGCCAGGATGCCCATGCGTTGCGCGGTGCCGAGCGCACGGCCACGCACGTCGATGGGCGCGCCGCCAGGGCGCAGGCCATCGCTGCGCTCGACCACGGTGACGCGGTGGCCGAGGTGGGCGAACCACCAGGCGGCCGACAGGCCGGCCATGCTGGCTCCGGAAACGAGAACGTCCATGGGCTTACTCCTGTGCAAAGTGTCAGTGGGGCTTCAGAAAGCGGACGATGTGCTGCGCCAGCAGCTCAGGCGCCTGCAGCGCGGTGGCGTGGCCGACGCCTGGCAGCAGCACGGCTTCGGCGCCTCTGATGCGGTCGGCTATCGACAGCGTGACGCCGGCGGGCACCACGCGGTCGGCCGCGCCAGCCAGTACCAGCGTAGGCGCCGCGATGTCGGCCACGTCGCGCTCGATCGCGGTCTGCACGGTGGCCATGCGCCGCGCCGACTTGGCCGATCCTGGCCGCGCAGCTGCGAACATCTGCCGCAGCTCTGGCCGCTGCGCGAGGAAGGGCTCGGGGAAGAACCAGGTAGCAAGTTCTTCCGCCGTGGCCGGCAGGCCGTGCCGCAGCTCCGCCAGGCGTGGCGCATCCGGGCACACCTCTTGGTAAGCCTTTGGCAGCGGCCAGGTGCTGCCCAACACCAGATGGTCGACCGCACCGGGATGCAGCAGCGCCAGCGCCTGCGCGACGCGGCCGCCGAAGGACGAGCCGAACACATGCGCACGATCGAAGCCCAGGGCGGCGATGAGTTGCCGCGCATCGCCGGCCAGGTCCGCCAGCGTCGACGCCCGCTCCGGCCCTTCGGTCTCGCCGCAGTCGCGCTGGTCGTAGGCGATCACGCTGAAGTGCGGGGCCAGCAGTGGCACCAGTGCCGTGAACATCTGCCGCGAAGCCTCGGCGCCATGCATCAGCAGCAGCGGCGGGCCCTCGCCTTCGCGTTCGTAGGCGATGCGCACCTCGCCGGCCTGCACGAAGCTCGTCATGCCGCGCTCGCTTCTTCCTGGTCCATCCAGAAGGTCATCTCGATCTTGAGGCCGCGCGGATCGTGCAGGAACACCTGGTGGATCGCCCAGCCTGGAATGGGCGCCTCGGTGAACGGCACGGCCATCGCCCCCAGGTGCTGGCGCATCTCGGCAAGCCCGCGCGAGCGGAACGAGATGTGGTCGAGATGTCCGGTGACGGGCTGGGTCGGCTCGTCCGGCGTCGACAGGTGGGCGTAGAGGTGCACGATGGGCTGGCCGTCCGCGTACAACCAGGCGCCCGGTGCCGGGATTTCCGGCCGCGCGCCGACCGTGAGGCGCATCACGCGCGTGTAGAAGTCGAGCAGCGGTGGCAGCTCGGCCGGCGTGCAGCGGATCGTGAAGTGGTGCAAGGCGGTCACAGGCATGGGATTTCCCTCTCAATGCGGTCAGCGCATCACGCGCGGCAGCCAGAGCGCCAGGCCGGGCCAGGCGATCAGCGCGAAGGTCAACAGGATCGTCAGCCCCAGGAACGGGTAGCAGCCCCGGAAGATCACGTTGGTGGGCACGTCCGGCGCCACGCTGCGCATCACCGCCACGGTGATGCCGACCGGCGGGCTCACCGCCGCCAGCTCCATCATCACGCACAGGAAGATGCCGAACCACACCTTGTCGACGCCGGCGGTGGCCATCAGCGGCATCACGAAGGGCAGGCTCAGGATCAGCATGCCGAGGCCGTCGAGCGCCGTGCCCAGCAGAAAGTACAGCACCAGCATCGCCAGCAGCAACCCGGTAGTGCCGAGGTGCCAGCCGGCGATCATGGCCACGAAGTCGGCGGTGACGTTGGTGTGCACCATGAAGCGCGTGAACATGATGCCGGTGACGACGATCACGAACACCATGCCCGAGGTCTGGATGGTCTGGCGCAGCGATTCGGCCAGCGCGGGCCAGCGAAAGCGCCGCATGGCCACGGCGATGGCCAGCACGCCGATGACGCCGATGGCGGCCGATTCCGACGGCGTCATGATGCCGCCGTAGATGCCGCCCAGCACCACGGTGATCACCACCAGGGCCGGCAGCAGCTTCCTCAGCGAGGCGAAGCGTTCGGGCCAGGTGTAGGTGGGCCCGCGCGGGCCCATCTCGGGCTTCAGCGCGCACCAGATCGCCAGCACGGCGCAGTAGACCACCGTGAGCAACACGCAGGGCACGATGCCGGCCATGAACAGGTCGGCGATCGAGGTCTCGGTCCACACGCCGTAAATCACCAGCAAGGTGCTCGGCGGCACCAGCACCGCCAGCGTGCCGGCGGAGGCCAGTGTGCCGGTCGCCAGGCTCAGGTTGTAGCGGTACTTGCGGAACTCGGGCATGACCATCGGCCCGAGCGTGGCCACCGAGGCGATGCTGCTGCCGGTGACCGCGCCGTAGGCCGCGTTCGACAGCACGGCCGACACGGCGATGCCGCCGGGCATGTGGCCGAACCATTTGCTGATGCAGTCGTACAGGTCGTCGGTGATGCCGGTGCGGTAGGCCAGCTGGCCCATCAGCAGGAACAGCGGCAGCGCGATGAAGACGAACAGCGTGCCGTTCTCCCACAACGTGAGGCTCAGCTTCGACGCACCTGCCGCGAAGCCGGTGACGTAGAACTCGCCGAGCAGCCCCACGATGGCCATGGCCCAGCCGATCGGGATGCCGAGCAGGATCAGCCCCAACATCGCGACGATGGCGATGTAGCCGATGCTGATCAGGCTCATTTGATTGCCCCTGTCGAGAACGCATCGCGCGTGCGCTGCAGCGTGCGCAGCGCCAGCTGCACCAGACCGAACAGCATGCACAGGGCGACGAACAGGCTGATCGGCCAGTAGGGGATGTTGATGAACTCCGCCCCCTCGCCGCGCGCGACCATGCCGGGGAGTTCGTGAAACTGCCACCAGGCGACGACGCCCATGAACACCGCCCCGCAGAGGGAGCCCGCGGCGTCGGTCAGTGCGCGTGTGCGCGGCGAGTACTGCTCGTACAGCGTCTCGGTGCGCACGTGGCCGTTCGATGCCGTGGTGAAGGGGATCGCGGCCACGAACAGCAGCAGCAGGGCCAGCGTGGCCACCTCCTGCGACCACTGGAACGGATGGCTGAAGAAGTAGCGGCCCACCACGTCGGTGGCGATCACGATCACGATCAGCGGCAGCACGACGAAGGCCGCGATGTCGCGCAGCAGCCTGGGCAGCCCCACGTTGAGCCAGTGGCCGCCGAGCGCGGTCGGGTCCAGCTCCGGCGGCGCCAGCCCCTGGTCGCGCGCTTCCTGCGATTCGAGGACGGGATCGGTCATGGGACGACCCTGCGTAGCGCGCTCATTGCTGCACCGCCACCGGGCTCTCGATCGACAGCCTCATCAACTCGGTCGGCGACATGGCCTCGTACTTGGCCGACAGCGCCTGGATGTCCTTCAGCAGCGCCTTCGCCGGAATCTTGTCTTTCTCCAGGTCGTCGGCCCAGGCGTCGACCACGGGTTGCAGCTTGTCCTTGAAGCGCTTCAACTCGGCCGGGGCGAGCTTGATCATCTCCACACCCGCGGCCTTGTAGGCATCCTGTGCCTTGGCCGAGTACTCGATGCCGGAGATCTTGGCGCTCTCCATCGCGATGGGCTCCAGGCCGCGCAGGAACAGCCCCTTCAGATCGGCGGGCAGCTTGGCCACCGCGTCGGTGTTGTAGCAGGTCCAGGCGCCGCCGCCGGTCAGGCCCAGCGCGGTGTGGTACTTGGCCACCTCTTGCAGCTTGAAGGGGATGAAGCCTGCATCGACCCAGAACACCGCGTCGATGATGCCCTGCTGCAGCGCGGTGTAGAGCTCGGGGTAGGGCAGGTTGACCAGCGCCACGCCCATGGCGCGGGCCACGTCGGGCGACATGCCCTGCGCGCCGACCTTCAGGCCCTGCAGGTCCTCCAGCTTGCGGATGGGCTTCTTGCTGAGGATGTCGGCGGGCTGGAAGGCCACGTGCATGCCCCAGCCCACGCCCTGCTTCTTGAACTCCGGCACGAAGTACTTCGACGCCAGCTCCTGCGCGATGCGGGTGGCAGCCATCGGGTTCGAAGGGGTGACGAAGGGCTGCTCCCAGACGCGCGACAAGGACATGCCGCGGCCTTCGTAGGTGGGGTAGCACACGCCCCACTCGCCGACGCCGGTGCGCACGCCCTTGAAGCCGTCCTTGGCGCCGAACAGGCTGCCCGCGCCGTATTCCTTGATGGTCAACTTGCCATTGCTGGCGGCGGCGAGGCGCTTGAAGTTGGCCTGCGTCGGCGGCACCAGGATCGACGCCGGCGGCGACGGATGGCCGTACTTGAACTCGATCGGCGGGCCGGCGTAGCTGATGCTCGGGTTGCCGGTGGTCACCTTGCCGGCGAGCCAGTCGTCCCCAAGGTCGGCGTGGGCCAGACAGGCGGTCAGCAGCAGTCCGGCGGCGGCGATCGAATGCAATGCGGTGCGCAACATGGTCACTCCTTGGTGAGGTTCGGATCCAGCGAATAGGACAGGCCGGGCGCCGGCGACACCCAGCGTGCAGCGGCCATCGCCAGCAGCCGCAACGCCACCAGGTCCGAAGACTGCCAGGCGCCACGCGTGCCGAAGACGTTGAAGGTGGCGTAGCACACCCGGTCCCGCAGCAGAGGAACGTTGACCACGGCGTTGAGGCCTAGCGGGCGCATCTGGGCATAGTCGTCGAAGGTCTGCTCCAGTGCAGCGCTGCCTTCGGCCACGAACACCTGGCCCTTGACGAACAGGCTTTCGGTCCAGGGTGTCAGCGTCTTGCGCTTGCGCCCCTGTACCGGAAACCGGTCGCACTGCGAAGAATAGAAGCGCTGCAGCAGGATCTCGTTCTGGGGGTCGTCGCGCGTGGTGACGTTCAGCTGGATGCTGAAGATGCCGGGGCCGGTCAGCAGGCGGCGGTACATGTCGATCTGCATCAGCGCGGCCTCGGCGTCGGGCGCCTCGGCCATCGCATCGAGCAGGTTGGTGCACAACTCCAGATTGAGCATCGCGCTGGAAGCTGTCGGGTCAAGGTGCGGCATGAACATGCAGCAAAGTCTATCGATGCGGATTCACCGTATCGCGCAATAATCTGATCAAGGTATAAGTCTGAGGTTATGGCAATGGACGAACGAACCGCACGGTTGCGCCACGCCGCAGGATCGCGCCTGAAGCTGCGCCATCTGCAGCTTCTGCAGAGCGTGGAACGCCACCGGACGCTGAGCCGGGTGGCGCTGGAGATGAAGGTCAGCCAGCCGGCCATCACCAAGGCGCTGCGCGAGGTGGAAGATATCTTCATGGCCCCGCTGTTCGAACGCACCAGCCGCGGCCTGGTGGCGACTGCGGCGGGTCGGGCGGTACTGCACTTTGCGCAGGTGACGCTGGCCGACATGGGGTCGACCGCGGAGGTGCTCACCGCCATCGACACCGGGCTCATTGGCCGTGTGCGCATCGGCATCACGCCGCAGGTTCCGGAAGGCCTGCTGCACGCCGCTCTGAAGCACCTGCTGGGACAATCGCCGCGCGTCTCGGTGTTGTCGACGGAAGGCACGACCGATGAGCTGGTGGCTGCGCTGTCGGCGCGCGAGATCGACTGCGCGATCGGCCGCTCGTTCGATCACAGCGTCGGCGTAGACATCGACCAGGAGCCGATCTACGAGCAGGAGCCCTGTCTGCTGGTGCCGGCTCGTAGCCGCGCGCGCCTTTCGCGCGGCCCGTTGGACTGGGCCCGGCTGGCCGAGCTCGACTGGATATTTCCGCCGCCGAACACACCGATGCGCCGCACCTTCAGCACGATCTTTCTGAGCGCGGGCGTGCAGCCGCCCTCGCCCATCGTCGAAACGATGTCGCTGCGCACCATCGAAACCGCGCTGCGCAACGTACCGAACGGCGTGACGATTCTGGCGAAGGACATCGTTGCGGATCTGGTGCAGCGTGGCGACTGCGCGGCGCTCCCCTACAAGCTGACCTGGAACCTGCCGCCCGTCAGCCTTTTCGTGTCCAGGCACATGGCGCGGCACCCGACCGTCGAGTCGCTGGCCGCGGCGATCCGCCTGGCGGCCCGTGCGCCAGCCACGCGTGCGCGCTGAGTGCAGCGACGCAGCACCCGGCGGCTGGCCGGGCAGCGCCGATCCGGCTATTTCAACCCGAACGAGAACACCGCCCCGTACCCCGTGCGCTGCACCAGCCGGATGTCGCTGTCGTGCAGTTGCAGGATGCGGCGCACGATCATCAGCCCCAGCCCGCCACCGCGCTCCCCGGTCGACGCGAACGCCGGCCGCGTGAAGATCACCGGCTGCAGCTCGCGCGGAATGCCGGGGCCGGTGTCGCTCACCTCGACCCGCACGCCGGTGCCGTCGCGCAGCAGGCGCACCGCGATCTCGCCGCCCTCGGGCGTGTGGCGGATCGCGTTGTCGAGCAGGTTGGTCAGCACACGTTCGATCATGCCGAGGTCGGCCGTCACCACCGGCAGGCCCGCGCCGATCTCGGGCCGCAGCCGCTGGCGGCGGGCCTCGGCGGCCAGCTCGAACTTCTGGAAGACGTCCTGCACCAGATCGGCCAGCGAAAAGCTCTCCTTATCGGGCTTCACCACCCCGTATTCGAGCCGCGCCAGCTCGAACAGCTCCTGCGCCAGCCGGCCGACCTTGCGGCTCTGGCCCAGCGCGATTTCGAGGTAACGGCGGCGCTCGCCGGCGTCGAGCAGATCGGCCTTCATCAACAGCGTTTCGAGGTAGCCGTGCAATGAGGTGAGCGGCGTGCGCAGATCGTGCGAGATGTTGGCGAACAGCTCGCGCCGCTGCTGGTCCTGCGCGGTCAGCGCCTGCCATTGCTCGGCGATGCGGGCGGTCATGCGCACGAAGGACTGCCCGAGCATCGCGATCTCGTCGCTGCCGCGCACCACCCGGTCGAGTGCCGGCGTGGGGCGGCCCATCGCGGCCGCGCCGTCGCGTTCGAACGCCTGCACCGCGTGGGTGAGCTCGCGCAACCGGCGCGTGATGAGCCAGAACGCCGCCAGTCCGGCGAGCAGGCCAAGCAGGGCCACCAGCGCCATCGACCACAGCGTGGCGCGCAGCACCGAGCCTGCGGCAAGGTGTGCGCTGATCGCGTCGCGGTCCTCGCCGGACAGCACGACATAGACGTAGCCGGCGTCGCGTCCGTCCACCTGCAGCGGCGCGGCGCTGAACACCTTGGCGCGGCTGTCGCCGCGGGGGTCGTCGCCGAGGATCGGCAGGGCCGCGCCGGCGAGCAGGCTGCGCACGGGCGCCAGGTCGACGCGGTCGTGCTTCAGGTGGCCGCTGGGCGCGGCCTGCGCCACGATCATGCCGCGCGGATCGAGCAGGTAGACCTCGACGCTCGGGTTCACCGCCATCAGCTTGTCGAACAGGTCGCGCACTGCCGGGGCATTGAGGCCGCCGCGCTGCATCAGCTCGGCATTGCCGGCGATGTGGGCGGCCAGCCCGAGCGACAGGCGTTGCGTCACCTCGCGCTCGTGCCGGCCGCTGGCCGCCATCTGCAGCCAGGCCGAGGCGCCACAACACGCCAGCAGCAGCACGGCGAACACCACCGACAGGCGGCGCGAGAGCGACCAGGCGGCCAGGTGTTTCATGGCTTTCCTTCGCTGCTGCCGTTGGCCGGGTCGACCGGCGTCGCGGGGTCCGTGGCGTCCGCGTCGCTGCCGGCCAGCCGGTAGCCGCGGCCCCACACCGTGAGGATGCGGCGCGGCTGGGCCGGGTCGACCTCGACCTTCATGCGCAACCGGTTGATGTGGGTGTTGACGGTGTGCTCGTAGCCGTCGTGCTGGTAGCCCCACACCTGGTTCAGCAGGTCCAGCCGCGAGAACACGCGCCCCGGGTGGCGCGCAAAGAAGTGCAGCAGGTCGAACTCGCGAGGCGTCAGGTCGATCGCCTTGCCATCGACCCGCACCTCGCGCGAAACCGGGTCGATGCCGAGGTTGGCGATCTCGATGCGGCCCGACTCCACGCGTGCGTTGCGCGCCATTGCCTCACTGCGCCGCAGCAGGGCGCGCACCCGCGCCACCAGTTCGAGCACCGAGAACGGCTTGGCCAGGTAGTCGTCCGCGCCCAGCTCCAGGCCCAGGATGCGGTGCACCTCGCTCGACCGTGCGCTGGTGATGATGATCGGGGTGTAGCGCGTCATCGCCCGCGCGCGGCGGCAGATCTCGAGCCCGTCGATGCCGGGCAGCATCAGGTCGAGGATCAGCGCGTCCCACTGGCCTCGCTCGAGTTCGCGCAGCCCGGCGTGGCCGTCGGCCGCATGCGTGACCGCATAACCCTCGTCGTGCAGGTGCATGCGCAGCAGCTCGGCGATGTGGGCGTCGTCCTCGACGATCAGTACGCGTTTGGCAATGTCCATCACCGGATTGTCCCGCCAAGCGGCTTGTCGAGTTGTCACGATTAATTGAAGTTTCCGTGATGCATCGGCGAGCGGGTGGGGCTCAGACTCCAGCCCATGCAACGCCCAACCCCAACCACCGATGCTGCGCCGATCCATCCGGCATGGATGCGGACCACCCACTGGCTGAACGCCCTCGCGGTGCTGGTGCTGGTGACCAGCGGCTGGCGCATCTACAACGCCGCGCCGTTCTTTCCGTTCAACATTCCGGCCGGCCTCACGCTGGGCGGCTGGCTCGGCGGCGCGCTGCAATGGCACTTCGCGGCGATGTGGCTGCTGGTGGCCAATGGCTGCGTCTACCTGGCGATGAACGTCTTGAGCGGGCGCCTGCTGGCCAGGTTCTTCCCGCTCACCCCACGCGGCATCCTGCACGACGCCTGGGCCGCCCTGCGCGGCATGCTGTCGCACGCCGATCCGCGCCACTACAACCACGTGCAGCGCGCGGCCTACCTGTTCGTGATGCTGGACATCGCCGTGCTGGTGCTGTCGGGGCTGGTGTTGTGGAAATCGGTGCAGTTCGGCCTGCTGCGCGATCTGCTCGGCGGGTACGAGACGGCCCGGCGCATCCACTTCGTCGCGATGGCGGCACTGGTGGGTTTCGTCGCGCTGCACCTGGTGATGGTGGCGCTGGTGCCCCGGACCCTGCTGACCATGTTGAGCGGCCGTGCGCAGCGCCCTGCACCGGCCTTGAAGGAGACCGCATGAAAACGATCGCACGCCCCGCCTTGCCCGGGATCGACAGCGAGGCGGTGCTGGCCGAGGCACGCCGGCTGATCGGGCGCCGCGTCGAGCTGCCCGCGCGCCGGGCCTTCCTGCAGCGCACGCTGACACTCGGCGGCCTGTCGTTGCTCACCGGCTGCAGCATCAGCGACAACGCCGGTGTCGAAGCCGCGCTCGGCGCGGTCTCGCGGTTCAACGATCGGGTGCAGGGCCTGATCTTCGACCCCGCGCAGCTGGCGCCCACCTACCCGGAATCGATGATCACCCGGCCGTTTCCGTTCAACGCCTACTACGGTGAAGACGAGGTACGGCAGGTCGACGAGGCCGTCTACCGCCTCGAGGTCACCGGCATGGTGGCCGACAAGCGCCGCTGGACGCTTGCCGAGCTGCGCGCGATGCAGCAGCACGACCAGGTCACGCGCCATATCTGCGTCGAAGGCTGGAGCGCCATCGGCAAGTGGGGCGGCGTGCGGTTCTCGGACTTCCTGGCGCGCGTGGGCGCCGACACCAGCGCGAAGTACATCGGCTTCAAGTGCGCCGACGACTATTTCACCAGCATCGACATGCCCACCGCCCTGCATCCCCAGACCTTGCTTGCGCTCACATACGACGGCCAGCCGCTGCCGCCGAAGTACGGCTTCCCGATGAAGCTGCGCATGCCCACCAAGCTGGGCTACAAGAACCCCAAACACATCCAGGCGATCGAGGTGACCAACACCTACCCTGGCGGCTACTGGGAAGACCAGGGCTACAACTGGTTCGGGGGCAGCTGAGGGCCCCGGCCCCAGGTGCCCAGCGGAACGTGCGGCCGTGTTCATCCCGAACCGTGCCGATGACAAGCAACCAACTCACCTCAAGGATATCGACATGCACAAGCTCACCACCACCCTCCTCGCCACCTGCCTGGCCCTCGGCTCCGTTGCGGCGATCGCCGCCGACGAGATGAAGAAAGACAGCATGGGCAAGGACACCATGGCCAAGGACGGCATGGCCAAGGCGCCGATGGCCAAGGATTCCATGGCCAAGGACGGCATGAAGAAGGACGCCATGGGCAAGGATGGCATGGCCAAGGACGCGATGAAGAAAGACGGCATGGCCAAGGACGAAATGAAGAAGTAGGTCGGCCACCCGCCCAAACCAGCCCACTCCGTCGCGAGGCAACCATGCTCTATTTCATTCTTGCGTATCTGGGCGGAGCGCTGACCATCCTGTCGCCCTGCATCCTGCCGGTCGTGCCTTTCGTGTTCGCGCGTGTCGACCAGCCGTTCGCCAGAAGCGGACTGCCGATGCTGGCGGGCATGGCGTTCACCTTTGCCTGCGTGGCGTCGCTGGGTGCGCTGGCTGGCGGCTGGGCGGTGGAGGCCAACGAATACGGCCGTGTGGCCGCGCTGGTGGTGCTGGCCGTGATGGGCGCCATGCTGGTGGCGCCATCGTGGATGGAGCGCGCCATGCGGCCGGTGGTGGCCCTCGGCTCGCGCCTGGCGAACGCCGCGGGTCGGCCGGCGGAGCGGGCACGCCACCCGGCTGCATCCTCTTTTCTGCTCGGGGTGGCCACGGGCCTCCTGTGGGCACCGTGTGCCGGTCCGGTGCTGGGCTTGATCCTCACGGGCGCGGCCTTGCAGGGGCCGTCCTTGCACACCTCGCTGTTGCTGCTGTCCTATGCCGCCGGCGCTGCCAGTTCGCTGGCACTGCTGCTGGGCCTGGGACAGCGCCTGTTCGCCGCCCTGCGGCGCACGATGGGCATCGGCGACGGGCTGCGCAAGGCGCTCGGGGTGGCGGTGCTGGCCGGCGTGGCCGCGATCGGGCTCGGGCTGGACACCGGTGCGCTGGCCCAAGGCGCATCGTCTGGCGGCGAGGCGGTCGAGCGGCTGCTGCTCGACCGCTGGCGCCCGCAGGCCGCGGTGAGCGACGTGCGGGCCGATGGCGCCATGCTCGCCGTGCAGGAGCCGGTGCGTCGCCTGAACCTGCCCTCGGAAGGCGCGATGCCGCCGATCGCCGGCGCGGTCGAATGGCTCAATTCACCGCCGCTGACCGCCGAGGCGTTGCGCGGCAAGGTGGTGCTGGTCGACTTCTGGACCTTCGGCTGCATCAACTGCCGCAATGCCCTGCCCTACGTGCGCGAGTGGCATCGCAAGTACAAGGACCAGGGGCTGGTGGTGATCGGCGTGCACACCCCCGAGTTCGCGTTCGAGAAGAACATCGCCAACGTGAGGCGCGCCCTGGGCGAACTCGACGTGCCGTTTCCGGTGGCGGTCGACAACCAGTACGCCATCTGGCGTGCCTTCCGCAACAACTACTGGCCGGCGCACTATTTCGTCGATGCCAGGGGACAGATCCGGTTTCACCATTTCGGTGAAGGCGAATACGAGAAGTCGGAGCAGGTGATCCGGCAACTGCTTGACGAAGCCAGAAAGGAAACGAGGCCCCTATGACTCCCCAGACCGAATCCTCCCCCCGCGCGCGCCTGTCGCGCCGCAGCCTGTTCGCCGCCCTGGCGCTGTTGGGTGGCGCCGCCGCGTGGAAGGCCGTGCCGGCCCTCGCGGCAGAGAAGGCCTTCCTCATTGCGCCGCCGCGCGACGACGCCCAGGCCAATGCGCAGGCCGGCCCGCAGACCGCGGTGCTGGCGGGCGGCTGCTTCTGGGGCGTGCAAGGCGTATTCCAGCACGTGAAGGGCGTTACGCGGGCCGTGTCGGGCTACGCCGGCGGCGAGGCTGCCACCGCGAAGTACGACGCGGTCGGCTCCGGGCGCACCGGGCATGCAGAGGCCGTGCGCATCCACTTCGATCCGAAGCAGATCAGCTTCGGCCAGCTGCTGCAGATCCACTTCTCGGTGGCGCACAACCCGACCGAGCTGAACCGCCAGGGGCCCGACCACGGCACGCAATACCGATCCACCGTGTTTGCACAGGACCCCGAGCAGGCCCGTATTGCCCGTGCCTACATCGCGCAGCTCGACCAGGCGCGCAGCTTCGGCGAGCCCATCGCCACCACGGTGGAGCTGCACAAGCCCTTCTACGAGGCCGAGGGCTACCACCAGGACTACCTGACGCTGCATCCGAGCCAGCCCTATATCGTCTTCAACGACCTGCCCAAGATCGACAACCTGAAGCGCGTGTTCCCCGACCGCTACCGGGCCACGCCGGTGCTGGTGGGCGCAGGCGCCTGAACACGAGGAGCACTAGCCATGACCGTTCGTCGACATTTCCTCCGCACCCTGGGTTCGGCCGCCGCGATGGCCGTGCCGGGCTGGCTGCTGCTGCCGGTGGCGCACGCCGCCAAGACCTATGCGGTCACCTACAGCGACAGCGAATGGAAAAGCAAGCTCACGCCCGAGCAATACAACGTGCTGCGTCGCGCGGGCACCGAGCGGCCGTTCTCCAGCCCGCTCGACCGTGAGAAGCGCGCCGGCGTGTTCGCCTGCGCGGGCTGCGAGCTGCCGCTGTTCTCCTCGGCCACCAAGTTCGAGAGCGGCACCGGTTGGCCGAGTTTCTGGCAACCTCTGGCCGGCGCCGTGGACAAGGCCGCCGACAACAGCCTGGGCATGCGCCGCGACGAGGTGCTGTGCAGCCGCTGCGGAGGCCATCTCGGGCACGTCTTCAACGACGGCCCACGGCCCACCGGCCTGCGGTACTGCATGAACGGGCTGGCGCTGAAGTTCACGCCGGCCAGCGCACCGGCGGCGTAGGGGTGCTGGGTGGGTGTGCCGCGATGGCGGGGCAGGCAGGCCGTTACCATCTGGCCGTCCACGTCATCTGCACGCACGGGAGCCTGCCCATGATCCTCATCGGCCAATACGATTCGCCCTTCGTCCGCCGCGTCGCCATCGCGATGACGCTCTACGGCTTGCCGTTCGAGCATCGGCCCTGGTCCACCTTCGGCGACATGGAGAAGCTGCAGCACTACAACCCGCTGGTGCGGGTGCCGACGCTGGTGCTGGACGATGGCGCGGTGCTGATCGAGAGCCACAGCATCCTCGACCACCTCGACGAGCTGGTCGGCCCCGACCGCGCGATGTTCCCCGCATCCGGTGCGCCCCGCCGCGATGCCCTCAAGGTGGCCGCACTGGGCACCGGCATGGCCGACAAGGCGGTCAGCCTGTTCTACGAGCGGCGTCTGCACGCGCAGGTGTCCGATGCCTGGGTGGAGCGCTGCCGTACGCAGATCCTCGGCGTGGCCCGTGCGCTGGAAGCCGACCGCAGCGGCAGGACGGGGCCGCACTGGTTCGGCGATCGTCTGGGGCATGCCGACATCGCCGTGGCCGCCGCGTTGCGTTTCCTGGGCGAGGCGCATGCGGGCTTGCTGCCGATGGCGCAGTTGCCGGCGCTGGCCGCCCATGCCGCGCGGCTCGAAGCCATGCCCGTGTTCCAGTCGGTCGCGCAGGCGTTCATTCCGCCCGCCTGACTTGCACCGGGCCATGCGGGCATAGTCTCTCGCGATGGACTCCCTGATCGCCGCCTCTGCGCGTGCACTCGCCACCGGCGACGCGCTGGGCGCGCTGAAGCGGGTGGCCTTGCGCGACGACCCGCCGGCGCTGGCGCTGCGCGGCATTGCGATGGCCCAGCTGGGCGAGCACCCGCGCGCCCGCGCGCTGCTGCGCCGTGCCGCCCGCGGCTTTGGTGCGCACGAGGAGCTGGCGCGGGCGCGTTGTGTCGTCGCCGAGGCCGAGGTCGCATTGGCCATGCGCGATCTCGGCGGCTCGCCGCGGGCGCTGGCGGCGGCACTGGGTACCCTTGAGGCGCATGCCGACCATGTCAACGCGGTGCAGGCGCGGCTGATCGCGGCGCGCAGGCTGTTGCTGCTGGGCCGCCTCGACGAGGCCGGGGCTGCGCTGGTGCCGCTCGAAGGGCGCGTGCTGCTGCCGTTGCACGTCGCGGTGGCCGAGCTGACGGCTGCCGAGCTGGCGCTGCGCTCGCTGCAGATCGGCACCGCGCAGGCCGCGCTCGGCCGTGCGCAGCATGCAGCCGAGCGTGCGCGTGTGCCAGCCCTGCTCGCCGAGGTGGCCGAGGCCCGTGCCGCGCTCGATCGCCCTGCGGCACGGCGCCTGCTGCCGGACGGCGAACAGGCGCTGTGCCTTGGCGAAGTCGCGGCGCTGCTGGCTTCGAACGTGCTGGTGGTCGACGCCTGCCGCCGCGGCCTGGGCACGGGCGACGCGTGGCGGCCGCTGGCGCGCCGGCCGGTGCTGTTCGCGCTGGCCCGTGCGCTGGCCGAAGCCTGGCCTGGAGACGCCGACCGCGAAGCCCTGATCGCCCGCGTGTTCCGCACCCGACACCCCGATGAAACCCACCGCGCCCGCCTGCGGGTCGAGATCGGCCGGCTGCGTGCGCTGGTGCGTCCGCTGGCGTTGATCGAAGCCACGCCGCGGGGCTTCGTGCTGCAGCCGCAGCACGGGCGCGCCGTGGCCGTGCTGGCACCGCCGATCGATGGTGAACAGGCATCGCTGCTGGCGCTGCTGTCCGACGGTGCGGCCTGGTCCACTTCGGCGCTGGCATTGGCCCTGGATGCCAGCCAGCGCACGGTGCAGCGTGCCCTGGTGGCGCTGGAGGCCGAAGGGCGGGCGCGTTCGGTGGGGCGGGCGCGGGCGCAGCGCTGGCTGTCGCCGCCGCTCGCGGGATTCACGACGATCTTGTTACTCCCCTCTGCGCTGCCGATTGACTAGAGTTGCCTGCACGCGCCGATCCCGGTGCACCACAGAGGAGCAAGCGATGACCCAGCAGACTGCACAAGACCCTTCACAGACCCCGGTGCACCCGGCCGAGATCGTGCGCGAGTTCGGCCCCTTCGCTGGCGCCGAGCGCATCCATGGCGTCTCGTTCGACGGCCACAACGTCTGGGCCGCGACCGGCGCTGTGCTGGTGGCATTCGACCCGGCCAGCGGCGAGCCCACACGCACGCTCGACCATGCCTGCGACGCCGGGACCGCGTTCGACGGCACCCACCTCTACCAGATTGCCGAAGCGCGCATCGACAAGATCGATCCGTCGACCGGCAAGGTTGTGGCGTCGATCCCCGCGCCCGGCAGCGGCAGCGACTCGGGGCTGACCTGGGCCGAGGGCAGCCTGTGGGTGGGCCAGTACCGCGACCGCAAGATCCACCAGATCGACCCCGCCACCGGCGCCGTCCAGCGCACCATCGAGTCCAACCGCTTCGTCACCGGCGTGACCTGGGTCGATGGCGAGCTGTGGCACGGCACCTGGGAGGGTGACGAGAGCGAGCTGCGCCGCATCGACCCCCGGAGCGGTGCCGTGCACGCGCGCCTGGCCATGCCGCACGGCATCGGTATCAGCGGGCTCGAGTCCGATGGGGCCGGCTTGTTCTATTGCGGCGGTGGCGGCAGCGGCAAGGTGCGCGCCGTCAAGCGGCCCGGGCGCAGCAGGTGATGCGTGGCGCCGCCGGTGCAATGGCCGGTCGGCAGATCCGCTTGCAAAGGCAGTTCTGTGGTTCAGCGCCGGGCCGTGCGCCGCCGCGTGGCGCCCCATAACGTGGCCAGCCCCGCTGCCATGAGCAAGCTGCTCGGGGGCTCGGGCACCGCGGACACCGTTGGTACGTCGTAGGTCAGGGTCAGCGTAGGCGGCGCGAAAGCCAGCCCGACGTAAGCCCGGCAGGCGTCGAACATCACACTGCCCGAGGGGCAAGAGCCGGTCTCGTGCTGGAAGGCAAAACCTACGTGGCTGCCGGAGGACGCAGCGCCGAGGTCGGCCACGAGGAGACCGGTCACATCGACGGCGTAGTCTGCGTCCCAGATGAGTGAAAACGCAGTGGGTCCGGTGCCGATACGGGCCGGGTCCAGCGCCGCGGATGAAGTCGTATAGCTGCTCACGTCGATGAAGCCGTTCATGCCGCCGCTGAGCGTGAAGCCGAGGCTCGCGTGGGTCACGACGGCGTTGTCGGGGAGCGTGGGCAAGGCCCACTGCACCAGGGCCGCGTAGTAGCCGCAAGGGCTTGCCAGACCGCAACTGCCGCCATCGTATCGGCCCAGGTGTCCCGCCATGGCCTGGGTGTTGTTGGGGTAGGCGTCCCCGCCAGCGTTGTTCCACTGGAAACCGCCATCGGGTGTGGCCGACCAGAAGGTCGACTGGCCGTCGAATTGCAGTGAGACGGTCACAGGGTCCGCCCAAGCGGACGCGGCAGTGCAGGCCGCCATGGCCACACATGCATGGCCTGCCAGCCGTGCAAGCACGCGGCGCATGCCTGTAACGAAAGGGCGGCAGTTGCTCTCGGTTGTCTGGTTCATCACTTGACGATCTCCATGGGGTGCTCCGCGACCGCGGCCGCCTCCTGGCATGCTCTGGTCGCTCGAACGAGTGACGCGCGGCGATCCGACGCCCGCGTCGCAACCGTATTGCATGCGACCCCGAGTGGTTGCGCCATACCGCGTTGGCGTGATGCCCCATCGTCTGCAGAGCAAGCCTGGTGATTCGCGGTGTGGTGGCTTGATCGAATCGGGGGAGATGCGTTGTTGGTGACGGCGTGCGTCAGGCAGAATTCGGCCAATCGCCGACGTTAGCCGTCGTGCTCGACCGTGATGGGCCGACCATCTCAACCAGGATCAAGGAAACTTGTGGGCTACCCTGACTACTGCGCGCGCTGCAGCGAGAGTTACGACAGCGACAATCTCATGACCTGCACCGCGTGCAAAGGGGACGTTTGCTATCGCTGCTTTGGCCGACTCTCTGGACAATGCGCACGATGCAGCCCTCCTGCTGAACCCAGCCCTCCGCCAGGGGCCGGCTTGCTCCCTCCGAGCTGACATGCCCTTGGCGCCTGGGCGCAGATGTCCACACTGGGGCTCCCTCAACGTTTGTCGGGCGTCCGGCAGAATTCGGCCCTCTGCCGTCATCCGCCTCATCGACCTGAACGTCAGCAGTGCAGCGGGAACGGTTCCTCCCCTGGCGGCTCCAATCCACGCTGAATGTCACTAAAGCGTCGCGCGGACCAACCGACTGCGCGAGTGCAACTGACATCAAATGCTGGCTCGATCAACAGACGCGATCAACCTGTTCGCGTCAGTCAGTCAGACTGCAGAGAACGTCGTAGAACACTCGAAAGCGATCTTCTCCAAATCGAAGCGCCCATTCCTGCTCAACGGCGCGTACGTTGGCACGTTGAATCCTGGCAACCTCCCACCCTTTTTCGGTCAGTGAGACCAGACGGTTGCTGGATCCGGGCTCCGCGACGCGGTGCACGTACCCCAATTGCTCAAGGTTCGTCAGCAGGTAGTTCATCGCCTGCTTCGTCATGCCTGCACGGCGTGCAAGATCCATAGGTCTTTCATTCTCCGGCGGCGGGAACCTCAAGACCTTGTAGTGCGCAGAGTTGATGTCAGAGAAGCCCGCGGCCACCAGCGCCGCTGAGACTCGCTGCTCGATCTGGGAGAGCGCCAGGCGTAGACGCGCACCGATCAACGGGTCATCGGGATCCGGATCGTGGGGAAATCGCGTCGCCGCGCGCACTTTTGGTTTCATCTGGTATAGTGACTTTACTTAAACCTCAAGGATTATGGCTGTGACGCACCCTCGTGACGAACTGATCCCCATTGGATCGCTTTCCATGCGCTTCTTCGTTGACGGCCGCGACACCGACGGCCACATGGCGATGGCAGAGATGGTGATACAGCCCCGCGCCAAAGTGCCACCACCCCATCGGCATGCCGAAGTGGACGAAACGATCCATGTCATCGGAGGCAGTTTGACCTACAGGGTAGATGACGAGACGCGCGTCCTCGGCGTTGGAGATCAGTGCTTCTCGCGTCGAGGAAGTGTCCACCACTTCGCCAACCCGGGGGAGACCCCTGCCCGCGTGTTGGTGGTGTTCTCCCCCGCGCACATCGGGCCCGCCTACTTTCGCGAAATTGCCGACGTCCTCGGCGCGGGCGGACCACCCGACATGTCCCGCATGAAGGCCGTGATGACCAAACACGGAATCGAGCTGGCCCCCTGAAAAAACTCGTTCTTGCCGTCACCTTCGTGGTTGCAAACGCCCACGGCGCCATCGTGCACAACCAGACCGGAATTTCATCACCCGACCGGACGATCACGTTCAATGAGGTAGCGATCGCAGATCAGGCTTCGGCTTGTTCTACGGCTGTACTGGAATACTCTTCGACGAGATTCGCGTGATGCCATGGAGTCCACTGTTTTTTCAGATGGACAACTTGCAAATGCGAGCGGCGCCGGCAGCCGTTGCTGAACCCGGCTCCCTCGCCTTGCTCGGCCTGGGCTTGGCCGGCCTCGCTGCAGCACGTCGCCGCAAGCAAGCCTGACGCCTCGCGCTGATTGCGCACATACCCGCTTCGGCGGGTTTTGTCGTTTCTGGAGCCGCGTGTTAACGATGCATCGCGAACGCGATCATGACTTGCACAATGCGGCCATGGGCACGCTGACCCAAGCCATCCTGACGCTTGCACGCATTGAGCCACCTTTGAGCGTGCACGCCATCGCGACGCGCCCCAAGTGCACCGGGCAACAGGTCGAGGCCGTGCGACTACGACCGATTCGCACAGAAAGCGGCGTCGTGGGGGCGTATGCACTGGTCCAGGAGGTTGGCGCACGGGTCTGCCCGTACTGTCAATTGCACCACGTCAACTACCACATGCCGGCAGGCAAGCAGACGTTCTCGTTGCGGTCTCCACTCGACCATCTTCCGCGGTCGTACCCGTACCTGGCGGTCTGCTCGGCAACCTAATCCCGTGCAGTTCACAACGCAATTCGGGTGTCAAGCTGGCGTCCTCGCAGCGTCGCGTCTTGGCCATGCGAGGCGGCGTGCACAGCCTGACATCGCGGCACACGGAGTCCGTGCGGCGTGTCTCTTCACTGCACGGCATGCCGACCATCCTTTTGCCATCGCAGCGCGAGGCGTCGTCAGCTCGGCCAACGCGACCTTTGGCAGCAATGCCTCTTGGACGCGAAGTAGTGGCACTGCGCCTGCTTGCGCATGCCCATGTCCTCCGCGACGAGGCCCAGGGCCAAGCCTTCGAGCCCGTGTTTGGCGATGACGGTGGGCAAGGCGTCGCGACGCAGGCATTGCACAAGTCGCGAGTTAAGCTGATCGAGAACCGACAGTCGAACGTTCCAGCGGCCAACCAGCCAGCACACCTACCCATCCAAGGAGGAACCCATTTTTCCTTGTCGACCCCAAAAGCTGCCTCCTATGCCTTCATCGCGTACGAAGCTACCGGCCTATCGGAGAGGATAGAGGGCCACCCGCACGCCATGCTGATCCCGGTCGTGAATTGGTGTCGATCGCGGCACAGATGGAGGAAAGCAAGCTGAGCGCTTAACAACGGACGTTCTACGAGCCCTGCTGGAACGTCAGCAATTCAGTCTTGACCCGACGTTCGCCGCCGCGGGCGCCATGGCCGCTGGTGGCCGGATGCCGACGTTGAGATCATGAAACTTAGATCGCCGTCTTCATGGTCTCGCGTCGGTCGCCGGGTCCGTCATCTTAGGCGCCTAACGAAGCGTGGATCAAATTCTGTACGGCGAACACGCGTTGAAGCTGTACTGGAAAAGGCTGCTTGTAATTGCCCATGAACATCACGTAGACAAGTTCCAGCGCGGGGATGGCGACAAGGCGCTGGCCACCGTACCCGATGCCCATGATCCCCTGGGAACCATCGCGGCGCGGCGCAAGATACCACTGGTAGCCGTACTGCACACCTTCGAAGGCCGTGGTCCTGGGCGTCAGGCTCGCTGCAATCCAGTCGGCCGGCACGATCTGACTGCCCTGCCAAGAGCCACGCTGCAAGACCAACTGGCCGATGCGTGCAAGGTCCGATGGCCGCAGTCGCAGTCCCGAAGCCGCCGCCGCTTCTCCGTTGAGGCCGGGCGTCCATGCAGCCTGCTCGATGCCCAGCGGCCCAAGCAATCGCATGCGGGCGAATTCGAGCAGTGGCATCCCGACGCCAAGGGCGATCAGGTGTCCCAGGATTGCGGTTGCGCCACCGCTGTAACGCCAAGCGGTTCCGGGTGCCGACAAGACTGGCTGCTCCAGCACGTAGCGGTAGCGGTCCGCGCTGTTTTCCATTGCGATCTCGCTGTTGCGCGGATCGCTATATGGCAAATCCTCGTTCCACGCGAGGCCCATCGTCATGGACAGCAAATGCGCGATGTGGATGGCGCGCCGCGGTTTGTCGGCCGCAAGGTCGGCGTAGGCAGGAAAGGCCTCAAGAACAGGTGTGTCGAGCGAGGGCACCTTGCCTTCGGACAGTGCCACGCCATACAGCAGGCCCACAATGCTCTTGCTGATCGAGCGCAGGTCGTGCAGCGTATCGGCGTTGAAAGCCACGGTACCCACTGGCGTTCCCCAGCGCTCGTCGGCCCCCGTGTAGTACCGTTCCAGGGCGAGCTTGCCGTGCCGAGCGATGAACACGGCGTGCAGGTTCGCAAGCTCGCCGCTCCGCACGCCTTGGTCCAGGCGTTCGCCCAGATCGGGCGCGACGCCAGTGTCCGTGACGCTATTGCGCGGCCAAGCCGCGGCGGCTGCACGCAGCGACGGGTGGCCTAGGACGGCCACCGAGCCGGCAGCGCCCAATAGCGCGCGTCTGGCCGAGGCCGGGGGGTTCGATGAATCCATGAGATTCTTCTGGTGGACGGCTAGACGATGGCTTTGGAAGCGTGTGGCCGAATTCTGCCTGACGCAGGCCGGCGACAGCAGCGCGCCGTGGCGGCAGGTCCCCCGCAACGCAGCATCGAGCAGAACCAGCGCGGATGGAGCGGGCATGCCGGGGGTGACGGTGCGGCGTTCTACCGTGTGCGGGCGTAGGCGAGGCGCAACCACCAGCCCGCCCACAGCAGCGATGCCAGCACGGTCAGCGCGCCCAGGCGGTGCACCAGCGTGCCCAGCGCCTGGGCGCGCGGCAGCCAGCCGAGCGAGCCCAGCAGGTAGATCCAGTCGTGGCCGCCTTCCTCGCCGGTGTGGCCGGACAGCAGCATCAGCTGGGGCGCCAGCGCGTCGTAGACGTAGGGCGCGACATCGAGCAGCGACACGCCCAAGAACCACAGGCCGACGGCGGCGCCGAACGGATCGCGGTTCCTCCGCAGCAGTGCAGCGGCCAGCACCAGCGGCATCGCCAGTTGCATCAGGGTGCCGCCGGCCACCGCCATCCATTCGCCGAACAGGGCGAACACCACGTGGCCCGCTTCATGGAACACCAGCAGCGGGCCGTGCAGGAAGGACTGCATGATCTCGCCGCTGCGGTGGTCCTGCGCGATCAGCACGGCGCCCCATGCCGCCAGCGCCACCAGCAGCGCGGCGCGCAGGCCCAGGCCCATCGGCTCGGGCCGTGACGGAACCTCCAGCAGCAGCCCACGCCAGTCGGCTGGCCCGGCTTCGTCGGACGGGTCCTCGACCCGGATGGCGGTGCGCGGCGGCCGGTAGGCCGGCTGGCCGATCTTGGCGAAGATCACGCCGCAGGACGGGCAGGCGGCGGGAAACGCCTGCTCGGCGGGCAACGGCGCGTGGCCGCACTTGGGGCATGCCTGCAGCACGGGTGCTGCGCCTTCAGCTCTCGGTGCCGCGCTGCGGGCCGCGTCGGTCGAGCCGCGCCTTCAACGCGATGTCGTTCTTGGAGTCGGCGTGCTCGATCGCACGCTCGAGCGTGATGACGCCCTGGCTGTACAGGTCGAACAGAGATTGGTCGAAGGTCTGCATGCCGGCCTCGCGGCTCTTGGCCATCGCGGCCTTGATCTGGTCGACCTGGCCCTTGTGGATCAGGTCGGAGATGTAGGGCGACTGCAGCAGCACCTCGGTCGCGGGCACCAGCTGTTCGTCGATGCCGGCGATCAGGCGTTGCGCCACGATGCCGCGCAGGTTCAGCGACAGGTCCATCAGCATGCGCTTGTGCGCGCTGTCGTCGACGAAGTTGAGCATGCGTTCGATCGCCTGGTTGGCGTTGTTCGCGTGCATCGTCGACACGCAGAGGTGGCCGCTCTCGGCATAGTGCATCGCGTGCTGCAGCGTCGCCGCGTCGCGGATCTCGCCGATCATGATCACGTCGGGTGCCTCGCGCATCGCGTGGCGCAGCGCCTCGTCGAACGACAGCGTGTCGATGCCGACCTCGCGCTGGCTCACCAGCGACTTCTTGTGCGAGTGGAAGAACTCGATCGGGTCTTCCACGGTCAGGATGTGGCCGGGCATCGTGCTGTTGCGAAAGTCGAGCATCGAGGCCAGCGTGGTCGACTTGCCCGAGCCCACCGAGCCCACGATCAGCACCAGGCCGCGGCGCTGCACCGTCAGCGTCTTCAGCACCTCGGGCAGCCGCAGCACCTCGAACGACGGCACGGTCGACGGGATGTGGCGGATCACCATCGCCACATCGCCGCGCTGCACGTAGACGTTGACGCGGAACCGCGCCAGCCCCGGCACGGCGATGGCCAGGTCGCATTCGTGCGTGGCCTTGAACTTCGCGAGCTGCTCTTCGTTCATCAGCGCGAACGCCAGCGTCTGCAGCGTGGCGCCGGTGAGGATGGGTGCCTTGATGGCGAGCAGCGTGCCCCGCACCTTGACGGCCGGCGGCGCATGGCTGACGAGGAACAGATCGGACGCACCGTTGCGCACCATGTCCCTCAGGTAGGACTCGAAGGGGTTGGCATCGGTCAGCGTATCGGCACTCATCGGTGGATCCTTCGGGGGGAGACGGCGGCGCGCGATCCTACAGGCTGCAAGGAGAGCAACCGACACCGGCCGTGCAGGGTCCGCATGAAAGTGGACGCAAACAAGGCCGGCCATCGGCCCGAAAGGACACACACCATGCCAGCACTCTACAACTCCGGCCCATCCCCAAAGCCACGCGTCAACTATTTGCGACGCCGCCCCCGGCCGGGCGGTCTGGTGCGTGCGCCCGAAGGCATGCCCTTGCCGCACGAGCGGGACGAGAAGCAGGGCATGACCGGCGACATCCCCAGCCCCGAGATGCAACAGGGCCACCGCGACCTCAAGCGCGGCCTGGAGGACACCAGCAAGTCGACCGAGATGGACCGCACCTACCAGCGCCAGAAGTAGGCCGTCACGCCACGGAGGCGTTCAGTCGATCGTGACCTTGGCGTTGCGCACCACGGCCGACCATTTGGTGATCTCGCTGTCGACCAGCTTGCCGAACTGCGCCGGAGTGCTGGCCGCTACCTCGACCCCCTGGTTGCGGAACAGCGTGACCACGTCGGGCTCGCGCAGGATCTTCACGATGTCCTGGTTGAGCCGCTGCACCACGGCATCGGGTGTGCCCGCTGGCGCCTGCATGCCGAACCAGACATTGACCTCGTAGCCCGGTACCCCGGACTCGGCCACGGTGGGCACGTCGGGCAGCAGCACCGACCGTGTCAGCCCTGTGACGGCCACCGCCTTCAGCTTGCCGGCCTTGATCTGCTGCATCACGTTGGGCAGGTTGTCGAACAGCGCGTCGATCTCGCCGCCCAGCATGCCCATCACGGCTGGTGCGCTGCCCTTGTAGGCCACGTGGGTCATCTTCGTGTCCGACATGCTGAGGAACAGCTCCATCGACAGGTGGTTGGACGAACCCGCGCCGGTCGAGCCGTAGTTGAGTTTGCCGGGCGACTTCTTCGCCATGTCGAGCAGCTCGCGCACGCTGGCCACACCCAGGTCGTTGCGCACCACCAGCACGTTCTGCGTGCTCCCGGCCCAGACGATGGGCGTGAAGTCGCGTGTCGGGTGGTAGGGCAGGCGCGCGCCGTACAAGGCCGGCAGTGCCGAGAACGGCAATGGGGTGATCAGCAGCGTATAGCCGTCGGGCGCGGACTTGGCGACAAACTGGTTGCCGATGACGGTGTTGCCGCCGGGCTTGTTGTCGACCACCACCGACTGGCCCCATTGCCGCGAGAGCCGGTCGCCGACGGTGCGTGCCAAGGTGTCGTTGAATCCGCCCGGTGGGTAGGGCACGACGATGCGCAGTGGCTTGCTCGGGTAGTCCTGCGCCTGGGCGGGGGCGATGGCGGCGAGCGCCATGCCCCACGCGACCAGCAGAATTCTGGTAATTTTCAAGCTTGTCTCCGATTGGTTTTATGAAACTGACGCGCGGAGAATAATGCAGTTCCCACCCACGAGAGGCAGATCCCCTTGGACCCAGTCAACTCCCCCACGCGTTTCGGCAGCGGCCAGGCCGTGCGCCGCCTTGAAGACGATGCGCTGCTGGTCGGCACCGGCCGTTTCACCGACGACGTGGTGCCAGCCGACCAGCTGCGCGCCGTGTTCGTGCGGTCCCCGTATCCGCACGCGCGCATCGTCTCGGTCGACGTGGCTGCCGCGGCGGCGATGCCCGGCGTGGCAGGGGTGTACACCGGCGCCGCGCTGGCGGCTGCGGGTCTGAAGCCACTGCCCGGTACGGCAGGGTTCAAGCGCGCCGACGGCACGCCCGGCGTGACGCCGCCGCAGCGCGCGCTGGCCCACGAGCGTGTGCGCTTCGTCGGCGAACCCGTGGCCCTGGTGGTCGCGGCCACGCTGCAGCAGGCACGTGACGCCGCCGAGGCGGTGCTGGTCGACTATGACGAGCTGCCGATGGTGGCCGACGTCGCCCAGGCCACCGCGCCCGGGGCCCCGGCCCTGGCCGACGAGGCGCCCGACAACATCGCCGCCGAGATGCGCCACGGCAGCGTGGAAGCAACCGCCGCGGCCTTTGCGCAGGCCGCGCATGTGGTCACCCTCGACATCGACAACCAGCGGCTGGTGGCGCTGACGCTGGAGCCGCGCAGCGTGCTGGCCACCTTCGACGCGGCCGACCAGCGCCTGACCGTACGGTTGAGCACGCAGATGCCCTCGGGTGTGCGCAACACCGTGGCCGACTGCCTGGGCATCCCGCGTGACCTGGCGCGCGTGGTGGTGGGCGACGTCGGCGGCGGTTTCGGCATGAAGACCGGCGCCTACGCCGAAGACGTGGCCGTGGCCTACGCCGCACGCACGCTGCAACGCAGCGTGAAGTGGGTGGCCGAACGCAGCGAGGAGTTCGTCGCCGCGACGCATGGCCGAGACGTGCGCAGCCACGCCGAACTCGCGCTGGCCGCCGACGGCAGGATCCTCGCGCTACGGCTGGCGTCGCTGGCCAACGTCGGCGCCTATGCGCTTGGCGCCGGTGTGGCGATCCAGCTGCTGATCGGCCCCTGGGTGCAGACCAGCGTCTACGACATCCAGACGATCGACTTCCATTTCAAGGCGGTGCTGACCAACACGGCACCGGTGGGCGCCTACCGCGGCGCCGGCCGGCCCGAGGCCATCTTCACGATGGAGCGTCTGATGGACGAGGCCGCGCGCCAGACCGGCATCGACCGTGTGGCCTTGCGGCGGCGCAACTTCATCCGGCCCGAGCAGATGCCCTACAAGAACCCGATGGGGCAGGTCTACGACACCGGCCACTTCGAATCGATGATGGACCAGGCGCTGAAACTGTCGGACTGGGCAGGCTTCGACGCCCGTGCCGCGGCGTCGGCGGCGCGCGGCAAGCTGCGCGGCCTGGGTATCGCGACCTTCCTCGAATGGACCGGCGGCAACGTGTTCGAGGAACGCGTGACGGTGTCGGTGCAGGCCGACGGCATCATCGAAGTGTTCTCCGCCGTCAACGCGATGGGCCAGGGCATCGCCACCAGCCTGGCGCAGCTGGTGGTCGACGCGTTCGGCGTGCCGATCGAGAAGGTGCGCATCGTCTTGGGCGACACCGACCGTGGCGATGGGTTCGGCAGTGCCGGCTCGCGCTCGATCTTCACCGGCGGCTCGGCGGTGCGGGTCGGCTCCGAGCGCACCATCGACAAGGCCCGCACGCTCGCCGCGAAGGAACTCGAGGCCGCGGCGGAGGACATCCGTTTTGCCGACGGCGCGTTCACCGTGGCCGGCACCGATCTGTCCATCGGCCTGTTCGACCTGGCCGCGCGCCAGCCCGACCAGCGCATCTTCATGGATTCGACCAGCAGCGTGAACGGCCCGACCTGGCCGAACGGCTGCCACGTGAGCGAGATCGAACTCGACCGCGACACCGGCGAGATCGAGGTCGTCGCCTACGCCTCGATGAACGACGTGGGCCGTGTCATCAACCCGATGATCGTGGTCGGCCAGCTCGACGGCGGCGCGGTGCAGGGCCTCGGCCAGGCGCTGTGCGAACACGCGGTGTACGACGCCGAGACCGGCCAGCCGGTGGCCGGCAGCCTGATGGACTACGCCGTGCCGCGTGCCGACATCCTGCGCGGCAGCTTCGTGACCGAGATGGACCAGTCGGTGCCGTGCAAGAACAACCCGCTGGGCGTGAAGGGCGTGGGCGAGCTCGGCACCATCGGCGCCACGCCCAGCCTGGTCAACGCGGTGGCCGACGCGCTGGCCCGTGGCGGCAGGGCCGATCTGTCACCGCAGTTGCAGATGCCGCTGTCGCCTGGCCGCATGTGGGAACGCATGCACGCCTGACAACACGCGCCCGGCGTCGCCCCGGCGCTCAGGCGGCCAGCGACTGGCGCATGGCCTGCAGCAGCGCCTGCGGGTCCTGCGCACCGGACACCGCCACCTTCTGGTTGAAGATGAAGAACGGCACGCCGCTGATGCCCATACTGCGGGCCTGGCCGTCCGCCTGGGCCACGGCGTCGCGCGCCGCGGCGTCCGACAGGTAGGCGCGGGCGGCCTCGGCGTCGAGCCCGGCTTCGCGCGCGATATCGGTCAGCACGTCGATGCCGCCGATGAAGCGGTTCTCCACGAAGTAGGCCTTCAGGATGCGTTCCTTCACATCGCTCGCGTCGGCACCCGACTGCTGCGCGAACGCGATCAGTGCATGGGCCGCCAGCGTGTTGGGCTGGCGCGTGATGCCGTCGATGTCGAGTTCGAGGCCGGCCGCGCGGCCGGCGGCGCGCACCCGTTCGTAGATCGCCTTGGCACGCTCCGGGCCGCCGAACTTGTCTTCGAGATACTGCTTGCGCGAGACCCCTTCGTCGGGCATGTCGGGGTTGAGCTGGAACGGATGCCAGCGGATCTCGACCGCCGGCAGATCGGCGGCCTCGGGCTGCGCCAGCGCAGCCTCGAGCTTGCGTTTGCCGATGTAGCACCAGGGGCAGACGACATCGGAGACGACGTCGATGGTCAGCGTGGCGGCGGTCATGGTTTGCTTTCGGTTTCGGTGGCGGCGGGTTCGCGCCGGTGGATCGGCTGCCAGCCGATGAACTGCGGCGCGACACGCGCGACGACAGGGCCGTTGAAGTCCCACGACATGCATTGGCCCATGTAGAACGGCGGCTCCGTCGACGGCACCCGGGGTTCGCCGTCGCGCCGGCGCCGGTACTCGCGGTATGAGCCCATGGTCTGGAACGCGGCGGTGGCGGCGCCGAACAGCAGCTCGCGCAGATGGGTGCAGCCGCGTGTGCCGCCCATCGCATCGTTGAGCGCGCGCCGCCAGCCCAGGCCCATCGTGGCGCCGACCAGCTTGTGCACGGGTGGCGCGGCGTGCTGGCATTCGTCGAAGGGCGTGTGTTCCATCGACACGGCCGCGTCGACGACCTTCATCGCGTCGTCGATCGTGAGGCGGACCAGCATGTGGTGCACCGGCTCGCCGGCGGGCAGCCGGCCGCGGCCGTGCATCGGCTGGTCGTAGGCCTTGGTGTCGCGCAGCTCGCCTTCGATGTCCCACAGGCCGTCGTCGCGCGGGTAGCCGCGGTAGCTCACCTGGCGCAGGTGGGCATCGGAGCGGGGCGCGGGTGGGGGCAGGGGCATGGCGCAGGGGGCCGGGTCGGGCAAGCAGGGGGAAGCAGACGATTCTAGGACGCGGCCTTCGCCCCCGCAGGGCTGGGGTCTACGCTGCGGTCTATGCTGCGAGGAATTTCTCGACCAGCCGCGTCCAGTAGGCGGCGCCGACGGTGAGGTTGGCGTCGTTGAAGTCGTACTTCGCGTTGTGCAGCATCGGCCCGTCGCCATTGCCCAGCCGCAGGAAACAGCCGGGCTTGTGCTGCAGGTAGCAGGCGAAGTCTTCGCTGCCGGTGACCGGGCCGAAAGGCGCGATGGTGCGCTCCGCACCGACCAGTTCTTCGGCCACGCCGCGGGCGAAGTCGGTCTCGGCGCTGCTGTTGACCAGCACCGGGTAACCGCGCAGGTATTCGACCTCGGCCGTGCCGCCGTAGCTCTGTGCGTGCAGCGTCGCCAGTTCGGTGATGCGCTGCTGCAGCCGGTCGCGCACCTCGGGGCTGAAGGAGCGCACGCTCAGGCCGAGCTTCGCGCTCTCGGGAATGACGTTGGGCGCGATGCCGGCCTGCAGTGTGCCGACGGTGACGATGGCCGTCTGCGTCGGGTCGATGTTGCGCGACACCACGCTCTGCAGCGCCATCACCAGGCTGCCGGCGATCAGCACCGGGTCGACGGCCAGATGCGGCCGCGCCGCGTGGCCGCCGCGGCCGTGCACCGTGATGTGCACGGTGTCCGAGGCGGACATGAACGGCCCCGCGCCGAACATGAAGGTGCCGACCGGATACCCCGGATGGTTGTGCAGGCCGAAGATCGCGTCGCAGGGGAACCGTTCGAACAGGCCGTCGGCGATCATGCGTTCGGCGCCGCCGTTGCGGCCGGCTTCCTCGGCCGGCTGGAACACCAGGTTCAACGTGCCGCTGAAGTTGCGCGTGGCGGCGATGTGGCGGGCCGCGCCCAGCAGCATCGTCGTGTGGCCGTCGTGGCCGCAGGCGTGCATGGCGCCGGCGTTGCGGCTGGCGTGGGGAACGCCGCTCGCCTCCAGGATCGGCAGCGCGTCCATGTCGGCCCGCACGCTGACGCTGCGCTGTCCGTCGCCCACGCGCAGCCGGCCGACGACGCCGTGGCCGCCGATGTGGCGCGTGACCTCGTAGCCCCACTCCTGCAGCCGCGCGGCAACCAGCTCGGACGTGGCGGCCTCGTGGAACGAGAGTTCGGGGTTCTGGTGCAGGTGGCGGCGCAGCTGCGTCAGGAAGGCCTCGGCATCGGCCAGGTCGCCGACCTGGCAATAGGACTTGTACGTACTGTTCATCGTGCGGCGTTCCGGGAGTGCGTAGGCGCGCCGCTGGCAGGCGCGAAAATGCCCAAGGGTAGCGCAAGCGCCGGCCCTGCGCAGGAGCGCGCGGAGGGTACTGGCGCAGAAATTGCGAGAACACGGGAGCGCCGCACGTCTGCGGCGCCGTCCCCCGCACTTCTCGCCTGTCAGGCACACAGTCAGCATGAGCATGTTCGATCCCGAGGCACTGGAATGCCTGGCCGCCATCGTCGAGGAGGGTGGCTTCGAGCGCGCGGCGCAGCGGCTCAACATCACGCAGTCGGCCGTCTCGCAGCGCCTGCGCGCGCTGGAAGCGCAGATCGGCACCGTGCTCATCGTGCGCAGCCGCCCCCTGAAGCCGACACCGGCGGGCCATCTGCTGCTCAAGCACACGAAGCAATTGCGCCTGCTGCGCGCCGATCTCGAACGCGACATGAAAGAGCTGGCGCCGAGCTCGATTGGCGGCGGCCGCGACGAAGAGCGGGTGTCGATTGCCGTCAATGCCGACAGCATCGCGACCTGGGCGATGGGCGCGCTCGACGGCGTGATCGCCGAGGGCCTGCCGCTGGAGATCATCACCGACGACCAGGATTTCACCCAGGAGTGGCTGCGCGAAGGCCAGGTGCTCGGCTGCGTAACCACGCTGAAGCAGGCGCTGCGCGGCTGCAAGGTGGTGCCGCTGGGCGCGATGCGCTACGTTGCCGTGGCGGCGCCGGATGTGGCGCGGCAACGGCTCGGAGGCCAATTGACGCCGCACAACTTCCGCAGCGTGCCTTTCGTCGCGTTCAACCGCAAGGACGACATGCAGTCCGAGTTCGTGGCCAAAGGCTTCGGGCTCAAGCGGCTGTCACTGAGCCAGCTGTTCGTGCCCAGTTCGGAAGGCCAGGTGCGGGCCGTGCTGGCCGGCTGGGGCGTCAGCGTGGTGCCGGAGCTGCTGGTGCGCGGCCTCCTGGCACAGGGCCAACTGGTCGACGTGGCGCCGGGCAAGGCTTTGCCGATCGCGCTGTACTGGCATTGCTGGAATCTGCAATCCGAGGTGCTGGACACGCTCAGCGCCGCGTTGACGCAGGCCGCCGCCAAGGCGCTGGCCTGACCTGATCGGTGGCGGCCTTCTTGCCCCGCGTTGCCCCGCGCGGCTCAGAGCGACTGGCTGTGCAGTGTCTCGCGCAAGGTTTCGGCCTTGGCCGGGTCGAATCGCCCGGCCACCCGCGCCAGCACTTCGCCGCGCCGGTTCAGCACCACGGCGTAGGCCTGTTCGGTGCCGTTGAGCCCGGCGGCGCGCACGAAGGCTTCGCGGTCGGTGAAGACCGGCACCACCGTGGCATTGCCCGCGCCCGCGCCGTAGCGCAGGCGCAGCCGGTTCTCGACCTCGCTACGCCCGGCGGTGCTGCCCGGATCGGCAAGCACCGGCATGCGCACCCAGTGGATCGACGTGTCGGCGCGCAGTTGCAGGCCGGAGATCCAGCTTTCGACGTCGGCACGGTGGGAACGCTGGAAACTGATCAATGCCAGGGTGCGCTCGCCGCTCAGATCCTGTGGCAGGTTGATGGGGCGCTGGTCAAGCAGCTTGGTCTGCAAGGCCGGCAGGCGGCCCATGACGCCGCTTTCGGTCGGGGCGGCGGCTGCGAACGAAAACGCCAGCATCACGGCACCAAACCAGGCCAGGGTGTTCAGCCACACATTTTTCATGAGGGTCTCCAACAGTGCTCTGACGATAGCGGGAAAGATCAACCCTGCATGGAGTAGTTGCAAGTCTTGTGAAAATTCACGGTAAAGATTTGCGACAAAACTGGGCGGTCATGAAAAAGACAGGTACTCTTTTTTCCGACGCAGCAGGATAGACTCCAGCCATGAAGTCCGCCGCCGCGCCCTCCGCTTCCTTCAAGCACAAGATGTTGCAGGCCCGCGAGGACGCCATCGTGCACAGCGCCAACCGCCTGCTGGCGGAAAAGGGCTTCGACGCGATGACGGTCGACGAGGTGGCCGCCGCGGTGGGGATCGCCAAGGCCAGCCTGTACAAACATTTTCCGAGCAAGGAAGACCTGGCCGCCGCCGCGATGGTGCGGGTGATGCACCGCACGCTGGACTACCTGGCCACGGTCGACGCGGCGGCCGAGCCGCTGGCCAAGCTGCAGGCCGTGACGCGCTGGACCATGCAGCTGCAGCTGGCCGGCGAAATGCCGTCGCTGCCCAGCCAGAACTCGAGCCTGCGCGCCACGCTGATGGCCAACAAGGCCTATCTCGATGCGCTGGTGCGCCTGAGCGACGTGCTCGGCGCCTGGATCGAGGCGGCCCAGGCGGCGGGCCAGATCGACCCTGGCTTGCCGGCCATCGTGGTGCTGTACACGCTGTATGCGCGCGGTTGCGACCCGGTGCTGGGCTTCCTGCGCGCCGGCGGCCAGTACAGCGACGCGCAGATCGTCGAGATGGTGATCAGCACCTGCTTCCAGGGGCTGGCGGCGCGCTGACACCGCGCGGGTGCTTGGCGAAGCGCGTTCAGACCTCGATCAGCAACTGCGGCACGAACGTGGCCTGTTCGTTCTTGTCGGCGTAGCCCAGCGGGTTGGCGACGACGCGGCAACCCAGGTGCGTGTAGTGGCTCGGGGCGTGCAGATGGCCGTGCAGCCACAGCTGCACCCCGGGCAGCAGACCGTCCAGCGCGTTGCAGAAGCCGGCGGTGCCCGGGGTCAACCCGTAGCGCGGATCCGCGCTTTCCAGGCTCGGTGCGAAATGCGTCACCACCACCGTCGGACCGTCGAACGGCTGGGCCAGCGCCTCGCGCAGCCAACGCTGGCAATCCAGCGCTTCGGCGCGCATGCCTTCGGCCAGCCACTCTTCGCCACCGCGGGTGGTGCCGGTGCGGCGCAGGTAGTAGTTCGCTGCACGAAAGGCCTTGTGCCGGGCCTTGAGTTTCTGGACCAGGGCGGCCGGCCCCGTGGCTGAGGCGCCCAGCGCGTCGAAGTCGCTCCACAGCGTGGTGCCGATGAACCGCACGGCCTGCGGCGCGCCGGTCTGCCCCGGGGAGGTCAGTGCCAGCACCTGCCGGTCGAGCCAGGTGATGCCCAACCGCTCGCAGGTCGCGCGCAGGCGGCGGTGGGCGTCGTCGTAGTCGAGCTGGTCGTATTCGTGGTTGCCGGGCACGTACAGTACCGGCGTCGGCCAGCCGGCGCCGGCTGGCAGCGGCGAGAACCGCGCCAGGCCGAAATCGGCATCGACCAGGCGCGAGCCCGCCTGGTAGGAGCCGATGTCGCCGGCCAGCACCAGCACGTCGGCCCCCGGCGCCGGCGTGGGCTCGAAATCGGGCTGCGCTTCGAGGTGCAGGTCGGACATCAGTTGGATCTTCATCGGGGTCCGAGTGTCGGCGATCCGGTTCGCGGCCGTGAACAAAGTGGCATCGCCGGGGCCTGTCGATCGGACTCGCACAGGTTATGCGCGAACGGCATGGGCTTGGTCTTGTGGAATGAGGGAAAACCCTTATTCTTCATGCACAGTCACTTTTTCACCGCTCGCGCGGCGTTCCCTTGTATGTTGATGATGTCCTGGTTCACGCAGATCTCCCATTTGTGGACCGTGTTCGGCCCCCGCTCCTCCGCCGCGAATCCCGCGGACGAAGAGAGCAACGTGGCCAGCGGCCTGCTGCAGAGCGCCCATGCGCTCGCCGGCCTCGATCCGCACGAAGCGGAGCGCCTGCGCGGCGCCGCGCGCGCCTACCTCAGCGTCATCCGCTGACGCGCTGCGGCCACCGGGCCGCGTCAAATACGCAAGATAAGCACGCGGCTATGGGCGTGCGCGTGCGAGGGCGCCACAATCTGGCGCACCGCCGGCCGCCTGCGCATCCGTGCAGGGCGAAGGCGCATCGGAGATTCGATTCCATGCCGTCCCGTACCCAGCCGCTGCGCATGCAGCTCAACACCTTCTATTCGGGGCCGCAGGCCTGGTTCTTCCTGGCGGAAGACCGCGGTTACCTGCGCGACGAGGGGCTGGACATCGTGTTCGTCGAGGGCGACACGGCGGCCAACACGATCCCGAAGATGGCCGCCGGTGGTTTCGACGTGGGCTATGGCGACCTGAATGCGCTGATCGAGCACGCCGCCGCGCTGCAGCCCAATGCACCGCTGGCGGTGTTTGCCAGCTACAACGCCTCGCCCTACACGATCGCCCTGCCCGGAACCAGCACCTTGCGCAGACCGGCTGATCTGGCGGGCCGCACGCTGGTGGCGCATCCGAACGATGCCGCGTTGCGCCTGTTTCCCGAGTTCTGCCGCAAGACCGGGCTCGACCCGGACAGCGTGCGCGTGGAGATCTCCGACGCGCCGCACAGCCAGATCGTGCCCGAGGTACTGCAGGGCCGCTGGGACGGCATCTTCGGTTTCGTCAACACGCTGGTGGCGGCGTCCATCGATGCGGGCCTGGCCGCCGATGTGCTGCGCTTTCTCGAATACAACGACCACGTGCCCGCGCTCTACGGCATGGCGCTGATGGTGTCGCACGATCTGGCGCGGGCCGAGCCGGACACCGTCGCGGCGCTGCTGCGGGCCTTCAACCGCGGACTGGTCGACACCGTGGCCGACCCGTCGGCGGCCGTTGATGCGCTGGTGCGGCGCAACCCGGCGATGCACCGCGAGGCCAACCATCGCCGGCTGCTGGGCACCTTGCAGCTGGAGATGTCGCAGCCCGAAGGCGCGCGGCTGGGCATCGGCGACCTGGACGATGCGCGGCTGCAGGACGCGATCGACCTGATCGTGCAGACCAAACAACTGCCGCACGCGCTGAAGGCGTCGGAAGTCTTCGACCGCAGTTTCCTGCCCCCGCTCGACGCGCGCGTGCGCACCCTGGCGCGCACGCGCTGACGGCAGCGTTCAGAGCTTGATGCCGGCGCCCTTGACCGTGGGGCCGAGCACGGCGACCTGCTCCTTCACGAAACTGTTGAACGAGGCGGTGCTGGTGGGCACGGCCACGATGCCGAGTTCGGTCAGCTTCTTCTTGATGTCGGGCATGACCAGCACTTCGTTGCAGACGGCGTTGAGCCGGGCCACCATGTCCGGCGGCAGCTTGGCGGGGCCGCTCAGGCCGAAGAAGTTCTCCAGCACCAGTTTGCGGTAGCCGAACTCGACCACCGAGGGCACGTCCGGCATCAGCGGTGAGCGGACCGGGGAGGTCACGGCCAGTGGCACCAGCTGGCCGGACTTGAAGAACGGCACGTAGGCGGTGATCACGTCGATGCCGACGGGGATCACGCCCGCGATCAGATCGGTCGTCATCGGCGCGCCGCCGCGGTAGGGCACATGGACCAGGTTGGTGCCGGTGACCTTCTTCATCAGCTCGCCATGGATGTGGCCGATCGAGCCCGGCCCGCCGGAGCCGAAATCGAGCCGGCCGGTCTTGCGGGCCAGCGCCTCCATGTCGGTGACCGTGTTCATGCCGGCCTTGGGGTTGGCCATGATCACCAGCGGCGCCGAGCCGAGATAGGCGATGTGGGTGAACGCCTCGACCGGGTCGTACGGCTGCTTTTCCAGCGTGAACGGTCCGAGCGCGATCGGGGTGCTGTTCGACAGCATGAAGGTGTAGCCATCGGCCGGGGCCTGCGCCACCACGTTGGCGCCGATGGTGCCGCCGGCGCCGGGCCGGTTGTCGACGACCACGCTCTGGCCCAGTTTCTTGGTCAGCTGCTCGGAGATCACCCGCGCGAGGATGTCGCTCGACCCTCCCGGCGGGAACGTGACGATGATCTTGATCGGCTTGTCGGGCCAGTTGGCCATCGCCGGCAGCGAGACGGCGGCGGCACCCGCGGCCACCCACTTCAGGGCGGTCCGGCGCGAGGGGCGGTGGGTGGGGGCGAGGCGGGGCGTGTGCATGGCAAGGGTCCTGGTACGGAGAGACGGGTTCACTGTAGGGTCACGCAACTGGCATGCCAATCGCTTGGCTGTGATAACGCCGATCACAAAGTCGGGCCCAAGCGCTACCCTGTCGGGCACGCTGCGGCCGGTTGCGCGGCGTGCCCGGCCGACCGGCACCAAGTTTGTGCGTACCACCGATGACCAGAGCCCACGACCCTTTCGACACCTACCTGCTGCGCGTCTTCAGCATGCTGATGGCCGAGCGCAGCGTGTCGCGCGCCGCCGCCAAGCTGAACCAGTCGCAGCCGGCCGTCAGCGCGGCGCTGAAGCGGCTGCGCGACATCCTGGGCGACCCGCTGCTGATCAAGGACAAGCAGCGCATGGTGCCGACCGAACGCGCGCTGCAGCTCGAGGGCTCGGTGCGCGTCGTGTTGGCCGAGATCGACGGCCTGCTGGCGCCGGCCGCGGCCTTCGACGCCGCCACCACGCGCCAGGTGTTCCATCTGGGCATGCCCGACTACCTGGCCCCGCCGCTGATGGCCAGCGTGGTGAGCTACATGCGGCTCACCGCACCGAAGGCACGGCTGCTGATCCACGCCCTGAGCCATGACTATGACTACGAAGCGGCACTGGCGAGCGGCGAGCTCGACGTGGTGATCGGCAACTGGCCCCAGCCGCCGGAGCAACTGCGTATGGCGATCCTGCTCGAGGACGAGGTCGTGTGCCTGGTCGGCCGCAACCATCCGGCCGCCGGTAACCACCTGACCGTGGCCGACTACCTGAACGGTGCCCACGTGGTGCCGGCGATGTACAGCGTCACGCGGCGCGGCGTCGTCGAATCGCATCTGGCGTCGCTGCGCATGGCGCGGGAGTCGACGGTGACGGTGCCGTTCTTCAGCATGGCGCCGAGCCTGCTGCCCGGCACCGACCTGATCTTCACCACCAGCCGGCACTTCGCCGAGCATTTCGCGAAGACCCTGCCGCTGGCCGTGCTGGCCTCGCCGATCGAGTTTCCGGTGATGCGCTTCTACCAGCTGTGGCACAGCCGCACCCAGCACTCGCAGGGCCATGCCTGGCTGCGGGCGCTGCTGTCGGCCGTGGCGCGCACGGCCGAGCCCGCGATGGGCCTGCGCGCGGCGCGGCCCGGTACGCCGGCGCGCCGGGTTCAATGACCGAAGGCTTTTTCTGCCGAACGCGCGATCGCGTGGCGCAGCCACTGGTGTGACGCCTGCAGCTCGACACGGCGGTGCCACAGCGCATCGACGTGCACGGCCGGCACCTCGAAGGGCAGCTCGCGCAGCACCAGCTGGTCGGCGATCCCGGTGACGCTGACGAAGTGCCGGGGCAACACCGTCAGCAGGTTCGAGTTGGCGACCACACGGCCGGCCGTGAAGAACTGGTTGACCGTCATCACCACACGCCGCTCGCGCTTGAGCTGCGCCAGCGATTCGTCGATGAAGCCGAACGGCCGGCCGGAAAAACTGACGAGCAGGTGGCGTGCCGCGCAGAACTTGTTCAGCGTGAACGGGCCATGGGCCAGCGGGTGGCTGCTGCGCATCACGCAGACGTATTCGCCGTCGTAGAGGCGCTGGTGGGCAAACGGCACCGCCTTGCCGACCTGGGCGCGCGCGGTCAGATCGGTCTGCACCGCCGGAAAGAAGCCGATCGCCAGGTCGGCGGCTTCGTCGTCCAGCAGGCGCCGCGGGTCGCGTGTGTTCAACGGAATGACGCGCAGCGAAATGCCCGGCGCCTCGGTCTCGACGATGTCGACCAGGCCCGGAATCAACGCGGCCGCCGTGGCGTCCGCCATGGCCAGCACAAAAGTGTTGTCTGCAGACGACGGCTCAAAACTGCTCGGCGCCAGCGAAGCCTGGAGTTGGCGCAGCGCTTCCCGCACGGCCGGCCACAAGGTCAGTGCTCTCGGCGTGGGCTCGATGCCCTGGCCGCTGCGCTGCACGAGTTCGTCGCCCAGCGCGTCGCGCAGGCGCCGCAATGCGTTGCTCACCGCGGGCTGCGTCAGAGAGAGATTGCGGGCGGCGCGGGTCAGGCTGCGCTCGGCGAGCACCTCGTCGAACACGCGCAGCAGGTTGAGGTCGAGGGTGCGGAAGTTGGGGGTGCTCACAGCGGTCGGGACAAGTGACAAATCGACGGAATCGGCAATTGGGTCATCACGATCATGAATGCCTCACATCATCAATATAAAGTTGAATGTACTTGGTGTTAACCCTAATATCACCCTACGCCAACAGACCAGTCGGTCCCGAGGCGATCGTTGAAAGGATCTCATCATGACCAGCTTTGTCCATATTCACTATCCCGAGCAGCACCCCGGCGTCGCCCGGATGGAATCGGCCATTTCCGCTGCACGCCAGATGCGCCGCCGCTTCGACGGGACCCGGGGTCTCTCCGCCGTGCTGCTGGCAGCCGTCGTTTCGGGCCTGCTGGTGGCCGCCGATCAGGTGGTCGACAGCTGGACCGGCGGACGCCTGCTGGCCGCGTGGGTCGTGCTCTGGGCCGTGGCGTTCGTCGCGATGGCCTTGTTTGCCGGTACCGCACGCCGCACTGCCCACTCGTTGGTGCGCGTGCTGGACGCTTGGTCCTACCGTGTGGCGCAGGCCCGTGCCGACGAACGCCTCTGGGCGACTGCGAAGGTTGATGCGCGCGTGATGGCCGATCTGCAGTCGGCGATCGCCCGCAGCGATGCCCAGGCACCTGCCTTCGCCGCACCGGCCGCCGCCAGCACCGCCCGTCACAGCCTGCGCCAGGTGGTGGAGAGCTGGTACGCCACCGCACGGGAAGCACGTGCCGATGCCCAGCTGTGGAATGTGGCTCAGCGCGACGCCCGCGTCATGTCCGACCTGAAGGCAGCCCAGTCGCGTGCCGAAAGCGTTGCTCCGGTGCCGCCCGTCACGCAGACGCTGCTGCGCGCCGAGAAGGCTTCGGAACTGCGCGATGCGCTGTATGCCCGCCGTCGCCGCCTCGCCTACTACATGTAAGACCCGGCAAGAACTGGCACGGGAAGGCACTTCCCGTCACCCGCAAAAAAGCCACCGCGTCGCGGTGGCTTTTTTGTTGGCCGCCTCCCGCAACGGAGGCGAATGCGATCAGGCGGCCAGGCGTTGTTCGATCTGCGCCTTGATGTCGCCGAGCTCCTTCGGCAGGTGGTGTTCGAGCTGCTGGAACAGCTCGGCGTGCAGCTTCAACTCGGCCTGCCAGGCGGCCTTGTCGATGCTGGTCACGGTCTTGAACTGCTCCGGCGTGAACGGCAGGCCGGTCCAGTTGAGTTCTTCGTAGGCCGGGCTCACGCCGAACACGTGTTCCTTGCCATTTGCCGTGCCTTCGATGCGGTCGATCATCCACTTCAGCACGCGCATGTTCTCGCCGTAGCCGGGCCAGACGAACTTGCCGTCCTCGCCCTTGCGGAACCAGTTGGTCGTGTAGATCCGGGGCAGCGTGGCGCCCGAGCCGGCCAGTTTGGCGCCCAGGTCCAGCCAGTGCTGGAAGTAGTCGCTCATGTTGTAGCCGGCAAACGGCAGCATCGCGAACGGATCGCGCCGCACCACGCCCTGCTGGCCTGCGGCGGCGGCGGTCGTTTCCGAGCCCATGGTGGCGGCCATGTAGACGCCTTCGTTCCAGTTGCGGGCCTCGGTCACCAGGGGCACGGTGGTCGAGCGGCGGCCGCCGAAGATGAAGGCGTCGATCGCCACGCCCTTCGGGTCGTCCCAGGCTGCGTCGAGCGCCGGGTTGTTGGTGGCCGCCACGGTGAAGCGGGCATTGGGATGTGCCGCTTTCGCGCCGGTCTGGCGCGCGATCTCGGGCGTCCAGTCCTTGCCCTGCCAGTCGATCGCGTGGGCCGGCGGCTCGCTCATGCCTTCCCACCAGATGTCGCCGTCGTCGGTCAGCGCGACATTGGTGAAGATCACGTCATGGTCCAGACTGGCCATGCAGTTCGGGTTGGTCTGCGTGTTGGTGCCGGGCGCGACGCCGAAGTAACCCGCTTCCGGATTGATGGCGTAGAGGCGGCCATCGGCGCCGGGCTTGATCCACGCGATGTCGTCACCGATCGTCGTGACCTTCCAGCCGTCGAAGCCTTCCGGCGGGATCAGCATCGCGAAGTTGGTCTTGCCGCAGGCGCTGGGGAACGCCGCCGCGACGTGGTACTTGCGCCCTTGCGGGTTGGTCACGCCGAGGATCAGCATGTGTTCGGCCAGCCAGCCGGGGTTGCCTGCGGGGCCTTGCGCCGCTGCGCGGCCCATGGTGGATGCGATGCGCAGCGCGAAACACTTCTTGCCGAGCAGCGCATTGCCGCCGTAGCCGGAGCCGAACGACCAAATCTCCTTGCTTGCCGGGTAGTGCACGATGTATTTGGTCTTGTTGCAAGGCCACTTCACATCGGCCTGGCCCTGTGCCAGCGGTGCGCCCACCGAGTGCACGCAGGGCACGAAATCGCCATCGACGCCCAGCACGTCGTACACCGCGCGGCCCATGCGCGTCATGATCTTCATGTTGACCGCGACATAGGGGCTGTCGGACAGCTCGATGCCGATGTGTGCGATCGGCGAGCCGAGCGGGCCCATGCTGAACGGCACCACGTACATCGTGCGGCCCTGCATGCAGCCGCGGAACAGCGCCTTGTCACCGGTCTGCAGCAGCGTGCGCATCTCGGCGGGGTCCATCCAGTTGTTGGTCGGTCCGGCATCTTCCTTGCGCGCAGAGCAGATGAAGGTACGGTCTTCGACACGCGCCACGTCGCTGGGATCGCTGCAGGCCAGGAAGGAGTTCGGCCGCTTCACGGGGTCGAGCCTGGTGAAGGTGCCGGCGTCCACCAGCTGCTGGCAGAGGCGGGCGTATTCCTCGGCGCTGCCATCGCACCAATACACGTTGTCGGGTTCGGTGAGGGCGGCAATCTCGGCCACCCACGCGATGAGTTTCGCGTTCTTCACAAACGCCGGTGGATTGATGTTGAGGCCCTGCATCACGGGTGCGTTCATCGTTGAGCTCCTAAGTTGAAAATCGTCTTTCCGAAAGACGCGGAGCCTTCGCGTGTTGCTCCTCGTTCTTCTGGGAAAACGACTGTCTGCCCCTTGGGCGGGCACTGCCGCAGTCATCCGTCTACGGCGGCGGATTCCTTTTTTTCCTTTGGGATCAACCGGCGGGGAGCCCATTCTAGGGATGGGGCTCCGGCTTGTTTACAGAAATTCGACAAAATGAATGCAAAAAAAGCATAGCTTTATGTGTCACCTGAATGGGTGAAGCGACCGCCGCAGGCGACCGTGCGCCCCATGCGCGGCGCGCCCCGGTGGGCGTTGAAGATGCAAAAAGGGAGCAAACACACGGCAACCTGCAGAGGTTGCCGCTACGGGGCCGCGTTGCGCGGCCCCGGGCCCATCAGGCCATGAACACGGCGATGAACGCCAGCAGGAACATCAGCACGCCACCGACGATGGGCAGCACGATCGGGATCAACGGAACGATTGCTTCGACCGGATCGATTTCGTGTGCGGAATGGTCTTGCGGGGCGTGGCTGGGGGTCGACATGTCAAATCCTTGGCGCGTGAAGCCCCATAGTTTAACCAGCCCGGGGAGCGCCGCGGCCGGGCGTGGCCACTACAACAAGGCGTAGGTCGTCGTCGCCCGGCAGACGCTGCGACCGTCGTCCGCCCCGCGCAGGTCGATCTCGCCGAACGCCAGCGTCTTGCCGACGCGCAGCACGGTCGCCTGGACCAGGGCGTCCTGGTTCGACAAGGGCTTGAGGAAACTGCTGTTGAGCTGCACCGTCGTGCATGGCCGGAACGCGCCGAAGTGTTGCACCAGCGCCAGCACCATCGCTGTATCGGCCGCGGCCATCATGGCCTGGCCGCACAGCATGCCGCCGACCCGCGAAAGCTGTGCGTTCTGCGGCAGCCGCAGCGTGACCGACGTGGCATCCGTCGATTCGACCTGCAGGCCCAGTGACTGCACCCAGGGCGCGAACAGGTCGGCCAGGGCATCCTGCAACAGGGAAGTGTTCATCCGCGCTCCTTTTGCCGGCTTGTAGGCTTGCCGTCAGGACCTGAGTTCGCTGGCCTCGAAACCCGCGGCATGCAGCGCCGCCAGCACCTCGGCGATGTGGCTGCGTCCGCGCGTCTGCACCACGAGTTCGATGTCGGCGTTCTGTGCCGACAGCGCGGTGAAGGCGCGCTGGTGGTGCACCTCGTCGATGTTGGCGCCGGCCCCCGCGACCGTCGCCGTGATGCGCGCCAGCGAACCAGGGTGGTCGATCGCGCTGACGCGCAGACGCGCCAGCCGGCCCGAGCGCACCATGCCGCGCTCGATGATCGCGGCCAGCAGCAGCGGGTCGATGTTGCCCCCGCACAGGATCAGGCCGACCTTCTTGCCGCGGAAACGCTCCGGCGTCTTCAGCAGCGCCGCGAGCCCGGCGGCGCCGGCGCCTTCGACGACCGTCTTCTCGATCTCCAGCAGCATCAGGATGGCCTGCTCGATGTCGCTTTCGTCGACCAGCATCAGATCGTCGACCAGGCGCGTGACGATTTCGCGCGTGATCTGGCCGGGCGAGCCGACGGCGATGCCCTCGGCGATCGTGCTGCTGCCTTGCGGGTGGTGCTCGCCCTTCACCGCATTCAGCATCGCGGGAAAATGCGAGGTCTGCACGCCGACGATCTCCACGCCCGGCCGCAACGCGCGCACGGCCGTGGCGATGCCGGCGATCAGGCCGCCACCGCCGACGGCAATCACCAGCGTGTCGAGCTGCGGCAGCTGGTCGAGCATCTCCAGCCCGACCGTGCCCTGGCCCGCGATGATGTCCGCGTCGTCGTACGGATGGACGAACTCCAGCTGCTCGCGTTCGGCCAACTGCAGCGCATGGGCCCGTGCCTCGTCGAGCGTGTCGCCGTGCAGCACCACCTCGGCACCGAAGCCGCGGGTGCGTTCGACCTTCACGCCGGGGGTGAAGCGCGGCATCACGATCACGGCGCGCAGCCCCAGTCGCTGGGCATGGTAGGCCACACCCTGGGCGTGGTTGCCTGCGCTCATCGCGATGACGCCGTTGATCGGAGGCGCTGCGGCGCCGTGGGCTTCGACGAGCTTTGCGAGCTTGTTGCAGGCGCCACGCTCCTTGAACGACGCCGTGAACTGCAGGTTCTCGAACTTGAGGAACACCTGGGCGCCGGTGATGTCGGAGAGGGTGCGCGACTCGACGCAAGGCGTGCACAGGATCTGGCCCTGTAGCCGCCCGGCGGCCTGTCGGATGTGTTCGATGCTGACCATGCGCGCATTCTCCCGCGCAAAAGTTCGTATCCCCCGCTTTTTTTGACCCTTCGTCTTCCAAAGGCCGACAGGCTGCGTTATCGTGAGACGACGTACTTCGTAGTCTGGAGGCTTTTCCATGGTGAAGCGTTCGGTCCCTGACCCGTCGACCGCCCAGGTGATTCCATCGCCGGGGCTGCAAGCCGCGCCGGTGCTGGACTTGATGTGCTCGCATTTCGTGTTGACGCTGGTGGCGCGCCAGGGTCCGAAATTCAACGTGCGCCGCGACCTCAACAGCCTGCTCGCCATGACCGGGCGGCACCTGGTGTGGCCCCAGCCAGTGCTGCAGCGCCTGCGTGAGTTTCTCGCCCGCCGCTGCAAGGACAACGAGTTCTGGCGCGGGCATGCAGCGCTCGGCACGGCCGAGTTCCTTGAGCGCCATGGTGTCTGGCGCGGGCCTTATGAAGAAGGCACGCTGTTCTTCTACCTCGACGAGTATGCGAAGGACCAGCCCAAGGATCTTCTGGCCGCCCTGACCGTCACCGGCGACTGGCTGACGCATGCACTCAAGAAGCAGTCGACGCTGGTCGAGAAGAACATCGATGCCCTGTCGCGCCTGCTGCAGCTGAACCGCGCCGAGCGCGCGCTGCTGCTGTACGGCACGCTGGCGCGCTACCAGCGCGACCTGCGCACCATCCTCGTCGAGGTCAAGGTCAACAACGCGCCGGAGGCCTATGCCGCGATCGCCGAGGTCGCCGGCGTCAGCGCCACCGAAGTCGGCGAGGCCTTGCGCGCGGGCTCGCGCCTGGAGCGCATTGGCCTGGTCGAGAACCTGATCTCCGAGCACAACATCACCGATCTCGCCGACCTGATGAAGGTCAGCGAGAAGCTGCCACCCGTGCTGATGCGCGAGTACCGCGACCAGAGCGAGCTGATGGCCGTGTTCACGCGGCCCGCCACCAAGAGTGCGCTCAACCTGTCCGACTTCGCCTTCGTCGAAGAAGACGCGCAGGTGCTGGTCTCGCTGCTGCGGCACGCGGTCGAACGCAAGGAGCCGGGCGTCAACGTGCTGCTGTACGGACCGCCCGGCACCGGCAAGACCGAGCTGGCGCGTGTCGTGGCGCAGGTGGCCGGGCTCGACCTGTTCGAGGTCGAATACGCCGACCGCGACGGCAACTCGCTGTCGGGCCGCGACCGCTACCGCTCGCTGCAGATCGCGCAGGTGTTCCTGAAGGGCAGCGTGCAGGCGGCGTTGCTGTTCGACGAGGTCGAAGACGTGTTCCCGCCGATCAGCTCCGAAGCCGCGCAGTTGATGGCGCGCGCCGAGCAGATCGCCGCACCCAGCAACGGCTCGGTCAGCGGCAAGGCCTGGGTCAACCAGATCCTCGAGTCGAACACCGTGCCCACGCTGTGGGTGACCAACCGCATCGAGCAGATCGACCCGGCGTTTCGCCGGCGCTTCGCCTACCACCTCGAACTGAAGTCACCGCCGCCCGGTGCCCGCGAAGGCCTGGTGCGCAAGACGCTCGAAGGCGCGCCGGTGTCCGACGCCTTCGTCGGCAAGCTGACCGAACGCAAGGGCCTGACGCCGGCGCAGATCCGCACCGCGGTGCGTTTTGCCGGCCTGGCCAAATCCGACGATGCCTCGTTCGAGCACCTGGTCGAGCGCCAGCTGCGCAACGCCGACAAGGCGCTGGGCAACCGCAGCGACGACCGGCTGGCGCGCGACACCGTCACCACCTACGACCTGGAGATGCTCAACGTCGAGAGCCGGTTCGAGCTGACACGCATCGTGCAGGCCCTGAAGACGCGCGGCCATGGCAGCCTGTGTTTCTACGGCGCCCCCGGCACCGGCAAGACCGCACTGGCCGAACACATCGCCAAGGTGCTCGACAAGCCCTTGCTGGTCAAGCGCGCCAGCGACCTGATGAGCAAGTTCGTCGGCGAGACCGAACAGCAGATGGCCGCCATGTTCCGCGAGGCCGAGAACGAGAAAGCCGTGCTGCTGCTCGACGAGGCCGACAGTTTCCTGCAGGACCGCCGCGGTGCCCAGCGCACCTACGAGGTGACCGAGGTCAACGAGATGTTGCAGGGCATGGAGCGCCACCACGGCATCTTCATCTGCACCACCAACCTGCTCGACCGCATCGACCAGGCAGCCTTGCGCCGCTTCACCTTCAAGATCAAGTTCAACCCGCTGACCCGCGCGCAGCGCGAGCGCATGTTCGTGGTCGAAGCACTGGGGGGTGACGCCACGCGGCTCGACGGTGAACTGGGCGCGCGCCTGGGCCGCCTGGAGCAGCTGTGCCCGGGCGATTTCGCGGCCGTGCGCCGGCAGGTCGACATCCTGGCGGCCGAGTTCAGCGCCAAAGAGTTCATGGAGCAGCTCGAAGCCGAGCACCGCATCAAGCCGGAGGTGCGGGAGGCGCGCGGCATGGGCTTCTTGAAGGACGCGTAGCGTTTTACCCCGCCTGGGCCGTCACCTCGAGTACCGCCTCGCCATAGGCTTCGAGCTTGCGTGCGCCGATGCCGCTGATCCCCTGCAGATCCTCCAGCGTCTGCGGCGATCGGGCTGCGATCGCGGCCAGTGTCGCGTCGTGGAAGATCACATAGGCCGGCAGGTTGTGTTCCCGCGCCACCTGTGCGCGCCACTCCTTCAGCGCCGAGAAACGTTCCAGCGCATCGCCCTCCAGCCCGCTGGCCTGCAGCGCCGAGGCGCTGCGGCCCTTCTCGCGCCGTGCCTTGCGTTCACCGGTGGCCGGCATGCTTTCGCGCAGCCGGATCGGCCGTTCGCCGCGCAGCACTTCACGTGAGGCATCGGTCAGCTTCAGCGTGTTGTAGGCCTGGGCGTCGACCGCCACCGCGCCGATCGCCACCAGCTGGCGCAGCACGCCGCGCAGTTGCAGCTCGCTCAGCTCGGCGCCGACACCGAAGGTGCTGAGCGACTGGTGGCCGAACTGCGCGACCTTCTCGGTGTTCTTGCCGCGCAGGATGTCCATGATGTGGCCGGCGCCGAAGCCGATGCCGCTGGCTTGCTGCACACGGTAGATGCAGCTCAGCAGCTTGCGCGCTGCATCGGTGCCGTCCCACACGGCGGGCGGCTGCAGGCAGTTGTCGCAGTTGCCGCAGGACAGCTTCGCGACGCCGCCCTCGGTCGGCGCCTCGGCCGACCCCTTACCGTAGACCTCGCCAAAGTAGCCGAGCAGCCGCACGCGGCGGCAATCGGTGGCCTCGGCCAGGGCCAGCAGGGCATCGAGCTTGCCGCGCATCACCTGCTTGTGTTCCTCGGCGGCGGGGCTCTCGTCGATCATGCGGCGCTGGTTCACCACGTCCTGCAGGCCGTAGGTCATCCAGGCGTGGGCCGGGGCGCCGTCGCGTCCGCCGCGGCCGGTTTCCTGGTAGTAGCCTTCGATGTTCTTCGGCATGTCCAGGTGCGCGACGAACCGCACGTCGGGCTTGTCGATGCCCATGCCGAAGGCGATGGTGGCCACCATCACGATGCCCTCCTGGCGCAGGAAGCGGTCCTGGTGCTCCTGCCGCACCCGGCTGTCGAGGCCGGCGTGGTAAGGCAACGCCTGGATGCCGTGGTCGACCAGCATCTGCGCCGTCTCCTCGACCCGCTTGCGCGACTGGCAGTAGACGATGCCGCTGTCCTGGAAGTCGGCGCCCACGTGCTCGCGCTGGATGAAACGCAGCAGCTGTTGCGCGGGCTCCTTCTTCTCGACGATGGTGTAGCGGATGTTCGGCCGGTCGAAGCTGCTGACGAACTGGCTCGCCTGTTCGAGCTGCAGCCGCTCGACGATGTCGGCGCGCGTCAGCGCATCGGCAGTGGCGGTGAGCGCGATGCGCGGCACGCCGGCATAGCGCTCGTGCAGCACGGTCAGGGCGCGGTACTCGGGCCGGAAATCGTGGCCCCACTGGCTCACGCAATGTGCCTCGTCGATCGCGAACATGCTGAGTCGCCCGCGCGCATGCAGCGCGTCGAGCTGCGCCAGGAAGCGCGGCGTGGTGGCCCTTTCGGGTGCGGCGTACAGCAGCGTGACCTCGCCGCGCCCGAGGCGCCGCTCCACGTCGGCCGCCTCGTCGGGTGACAACGTCGAATTGAGGAACGCGGCGTCCACGCCCGCTTCGTGCAGCGCGCCCACCTGGTCGTGCATCAAGGCGATCAGCGGCGAGATCACCACCGTGCTGCCGTGGCCTGCGCGCTGGCGGGCAATGGCCGGGATCTGGTAGCACAGCGACTTGCCGCCGCCGGTGGGCATCAGCACCAGTGCGTCGCCGCCAGCGACCACGTGCTCGACGATGGCCTGCTGCGGCCCGCGGAACGCCGCGTAGCCGAAGGTCTCGCGCAGGATCGACTCGGGCAGGTTCTTCATGCCGCTATTGTCCGGGCAAACAAGGCCCCCTCCGGCGCGGCATGGCCTTGCTGTCGGCATGCCGGTCCGGGTGTTTTTACAATCGCGTCCTGATGAAGACCACACCCTACACCCGCGGCGCCCAACTGCCCGCCATCCTGGCGCAGCGCATCGCCATCCTCGATGGCGCCATGGGCACGATGATCCAGCGCTTCAAGCTCGGCGAGGCGCAGTACCGCGGCGAGGGTTATAGCGGTCCGGGCGCGCAAGGCGAGCGTTTCAGCGATGTGCCGAAAGACGTCAAAGGCAACAACGAGCTGCTGAGCCTGACCCGGCCCGACGTGATCTCGTCGATCCACGAGGGTTACTTGGCTGCCGGTGCCGACCTGATCGAGACCAACACCTTCGGCGCGACGACCGTGGCGCAGGCCGACTACGACATGGCGCCTCTGGCGCGCGAGATGAACCTGCGCTCGGCGCAACTGGCGCGGACCGCGGCCGACAAGTTCAGCACGCCCGACAAGCCGCGCTTCGTCGCCGGCGCGCTCGGGCCCACGCCCAAGACCGCCAGCATCAGCCCGGACGTCAACGACCCCGGCGCGCGCAACGTGAGCTTCGAGGAGCTGCGCGCCGCCTACTACGAGCAGACCGAGGCGCTGGTCGAGGGCGGCTCCGACGTGATCCTGGTCGAGACCATCTTCGATACGCTCAACGCCAAGGCGGCGCTGTTCGCGATCGACGAGTACTTCGCGGCCAGCGGCCAGCGCCTGCCGCTGATCATCAGCGGCACCGTGACCGACGCGTCCGGCCGCATCCTCAGTGGGCAGACCGTCACCGCGTTCTGGCACAGCGTGCGCCATGCGAAACCGCTGGCGATCGGCCTTAACTGCGCGCTGGGCGCGGCGCTGATGCGGCCCTACATCCAGGAGCTGAACCGCGTCGCGACCGATACCTACGTCAGCTGCTACCCGAACGCCGGCCTGCCCAACCCGATGAGCGAGACCGGCTTCGACGAGACACCCGAGGTCACGTCGAACCTGGTGCGCGAGTTCGCGGCCGAGGGGCTGGTCAACATCGTCGGCGGCTGTTGCGGCACGACGCCCGAACACATCGCCGCGATCCGGCAGTCGGTCGAACCGCTGCCGGCGCGGGCCGTGCAGCGCGCCTACTTCTACAAGGAAGCCGCCTGAACGGTTTCGCCATCAAAACGATCCCTGCGTTGCTTCGCCTCGCAGTGCTACCGCACTGTCTTCGGCTACGCGCCTTGTCCTCGCTCTGATTGAAAACCCGTATGCGCCGGCCCGTCGAGCGGGGTATCGCGCAGCCAGCGCCACAGCGTTGAGCGGCTGATCCCCAGCAGCCGGGCCGCCTGCTGGCGGTTGCCCTGGCTCAGGCGCATGGCGTCAGTCACACGCTCGCGGGTCAGCGGCTGGCCGTCGTTCTCGGTGGTCGGCGTATCGTCACCGCGGCCCCCATTGCCGCCGAACAGCTCGGGGCAGTCGTGCTGCAGGTCGGCATAGGCGATGTCCTTGGCCTGCGTGTACTGGGCGAAGAACACCGCCATGCGTTCGCAGATGTTTTCCAGCTCGCGCACGTTGCCCGGCCAGTCGTGCGCCATCAGCGGCGGCAGCATCGGTGCCAGCACCCGCACCGCGTCGAGCCGTGAACCCAGGCGTTGCAGGCTGCGCCGCAGCAGGTGGCCGGCCAGCGGTTCGATGTCGTCGCGCCGGTCGCGCAGCGGCGGCAGCGGCAGGCGCAGCGTGTTGATGCGGTAGTACAGGTCTTGCCGGAAGCGCCGCTGCCGCACCATCTCCATCAGCGGCTGGTGCGTGGCGACGATCACACGCACGTCGACCGGAATCGCCGCACTCGAGCCCACGCGCGTGACCTCGCGCTCCTGCAGCACGCGCAGCAGCCGGCTCTGCAGCGGCAGCGGCATGTCACCGATCTCGTCTAGGAACAGCGTGCCGGTGTGCGCCGCTTCGACCAGGCCGCGTTTGCCGCCGCGGCGCGCACCGGTGAAGGCGCCTTCCTCGTAGCCGAACAACTCGCTTTCGAGCAGCGATTCGGCAAGCGACGCGCAATTGACCGCAATGAAGGGCTGGGCGGCGCGCGGCCCTTCGTTGTGGATGGCCTGGGCGAACAGCTCTTTGCCGCAACCGCTTTCGCCGGAGATCAGCACGGTGAGGTCGGTCTGCGCAAAACGCTGCGCGCTGCGCACCGCATGCGTGAACGGCGGGCTGCGGCCGATCAGGCTGGCGAAGCTGTGGCGCGCCGTGCCCTGGCGGCGGCGCTGCTGCATGCGCAGGCTGGTCTCGGCGGCCTCGATGTTGTGCGCGTCGTACAGCGTGATCGCCGCGCCGACGATGTCGCCGTGCTCGCGGATCGGTGTGCGGTGGATCACCCAGTCGCGCTGGGCGAAGCGTTGCACCGCGGCACGTTCTTCCAGGCCGCGCTCCAGCGTGGCCTGCAGCGACAGCTCGGGCTCGATCTGGTCCAGCGCCTGGCCCAGCAGCGCCGGCCGGCCGCGCCCCAGCAGTTGCTGCATCGGCGGGTTCACCGCGATGATGCGGTGCTCGCGGTTGACGGCAAGCACGGCCTCCTGCAGGTTGTGCAGCACGCCGTTCAGCTGCTCGTAGCGGCTGGCCTCCAGGCGGGCGACCCGCGCCAGTTCGATCGCATCCTCGATGCCGCGCCGGATCGACGCCAGCGAATACGCCAGCAGGCCGGCCAGGCCGCATTCCTCGGCCAGCTCGACCACCAGGCTGGAGCCGACGATCACCTCGAAACCGTCGCGCCGCAGCCGCTCGAAGCACTGGCGGGCGTCGTCGGGCGTGAGGTAGGCGTACTGCGTGATCTCGATGTTCAGCAGGTCCTTCACCGCGTCGAGTTCGGGAATGGTCTGCCCGTACATCACGATGCCGACGCGGCTGGCGATGCGCCGCGCCTCGATCAGCGCCTGCAGCAGGTCGAAGCCGGTGAGCTGGATGGTCGCGACCGGCGCCTGCAGGCCCGCGCGCAGGATGCTGGCGTTCGAGCCCGCGCTGACGAAGGCGTCGACCAGGCCGCGGTCGACCCGGTCGCGGGCGATCGCCAGCGCACCGCCGAAGGTGCCGTCGATCATCTCGATGTCGGCCCGGCCCGCGAACTCGGCCACCGCCGGCATCGCGAAACGCCGGATGTGCCGGTAGCTCAGGAAACACAGCCGGGGGCGGCTGGTGGGGGTGACGGTAGGGTAGTTCGATGACACGTTTCAAGTGTCGCATGAACGTCGCATGAAACAATCACACTGCGACGACTTCACACGAAATGCTTGTGAATCAATCACTTGCAACAGCCCGCGCCCTTGGCACGTTCGCTGCAATCCAGGCGGAGCATATCTTTTTCGGAGACACACTTGGCACTTGAACACATCACCGTGCTCGACCTCACCCACATGTTGTCGGGTCCCTACGGGACGATGCTGCTGGCCGACATGGGCGCACGCACCATCAAGGTGGAGCCGCCCGGCACGGGCGAAGGTACGCGCCGCCTGCTCGAACACGACCCCGATTACGCACGCGACGGCATGGGCGCCTACTACCTCACGCTCAACCGCAACAAGCAGAGCGTCTGCGTCGATCTGAAGAGCGAGGCCGGCAAGGCCGTGTTCGCCGACCTGGTGCAGCACGCCGACGTGGTGTTCGACAACTTCAGCGTCGGCGTGACCGAACGCCTGGGCATCGACTACGCCACGCTGTCCAAGATCAACCCGCGCATCATCACCTGCTCGGTCACCGGCTTCGGCCAGACCGGCCCCGAAACCCAGCGCCCGGCGTTCGACCAGGTGGTGCAGGCCATGGGCGGGGGCATGTCGATCACCGGCACGCCGGAAAGCGGCCCGATGCGCGCCGGCATCCCGATCGGCGACCTCGGCGGCGGTGTGTTCGGCGCCATGGGCGTGCTGGCAGCCATCGTCGAGCGCGAACGCACGGGCCGCGGCCAGCACGTCGACATCTCGATGCTCGACGCGCAGATCTCGCTGTTGAACTACATGGCCACGATGCACCTGCTGTCGGGCCACGTACCGGCCGGCATCGGCAACGGGCATTTCGTGCACGTGCCGTACAACGCCTACCCCACGTCCGACGGCCACGTCATCGTGGCCTGCATCGGCGACCCGTTCTTCGAGCGTTTCGTCGACTTCATCGACCTGCCGGCGCTGCGCAAGCCCGAGTACAAGCAGCAACCCGTGCGTTTTGCCGTCAAGGCCGAGATCGACGCGCTGATCTCGGACGCATTCCGCCAGCACAGCACCGCCTACTGGCTCGAGCGCCTGCGGGCCGCGCGCATCCCCTGCGGCCCGGTCAACAACTTCGCGCAGGCGCTGGGCGATGCGCAGGTGCTGGCGCGCGACATGGTCGTCGAGGTCCAGCTCAAGACCGGCGAGACCGTGCGCATGCCGGGCAATCCGGTCAAGCTGTCCGGCGCGGCGAAGATGGAGTTCAGCTGCCCGCCCGCGCTGGGCGAGCACACCCGCAGCGTGCTCGGCGACCTGGTGGGCTATTCGCCGGAAAAGCTGGCCGCGCTGCACGGCGCCGGCGTCATCGCCTAGACCACCACAAACGACACCACGGGAGACAGCATGCAGCAGATCCACATCACCGACGTCTCGCCGCGCGACGGCTTGCAGAACCAGAAGATCGCCGTCGGCACTGACGGCAAGCTCCAGTTGATCCGCCTGCTGGCGGCCGCCGGTGTGCGCAGCGTCGAGGCCACCAGCTTCGTGTCGCCCAAGGCCGTGCCGCAGATGGCCGACGCGGCCGACCTGGTGCCGCAGGTGACGGCCGCGCTACCGGCGCTGCGCACCTCGGTGCTGGTGCCCAACCTCAAGGGCCTGGAGCGCGCGCATGCCGCCGGTGCCAGCGAAATCGCCGTGGTGCTCTCGGCCACCGAGACGATGAACCAGAAGAACATCAACATGGGCCTGGAGCAGGCCACGGTGGTGAGCGAGCAGACCCTCGTCGCGGCGCAGCGGCTGGGCTTGCGCACGCGCGCCTACGTGGCGGTGGCGTTCGACTGTCCGTTCGAAGGCCCGACCCCGCTCGATGCGGTGCTGCGGCTGTCGCAGCGCATGCTGCAGGCAGGCGCCGGCGAGATCGTCATTGCCGACACCATCGGCTCGGCTTCGCCCGGGCAGGTGAAGGAGCGCATGGCGGCGCTGGCCGGCATCGTGCCGGTGGGCCAGCTCGCGGTGCACTTCCACGACACCCGCGGCATGGGCGTGGCCAACGCCTGGGCGGCACTGGAGGCCGGCGTGCGCCGCTTCGATGCCAGCGTCGGCGGCATCGGCGGCTGCCCGTTCGCCCCCGGCGCAGCCGGCAACGTGGCCACCGAGGATCTGGTGCTGATGGCCGAACGCAGCGGCTTCGCCACCGGCATCTCCTTGAACGGCCTGCTGGACGCGATCGACTTCGCCGAAACGCTGCTGCAGCGTTCGCTGGGCGGCCGGGCGATCACCTGGCTGCGTCGGCAACGCGAGAAGGCGCAGGAACCGGCGCTGGCCTGAGGCCGCGGCGGATTTTCCACGGGTATTTCTGACTGGCGGCTGCGCGCACCCGCGCCGAAGATCCGGCACTCGCAGGCCGCATCCACGGGTCGACTTCCGCTCCGGCTTGTTCTTCATCTTTCCCAGGACCTGACATCCATGGCCAATCCCATTCTTCGAGAAAAGCTCGACGCCCGGAAGTATTTCGTCGTGCCCGGCGTGCAGGACATGATCGCGGCCGTGGTCGCCGACAAGGTGGGCTTCGACATCGTCTACGGCTCGGGTTACTGGCTCACCGCCTCCAGCCTGGGCCTGCCCGACGCGGGCATCGCCACCTATACCGAGATGGTGGACCGCATGCGCACGCTGGTGCGCACCAGCAAGGCCGCGGTGATCGCCGACGCGGACACGGGCTACGGCGGTCTGCTCAACGTGCAGCACACGGTGCGCGGCTACGAGGCGGCCGGCGTGACGGCGATCCAGCTGGAGGACCAGGAGTTTCCGAAGAAGTGCGGGCACACGCCGTTCAAGCGCTGCATCCCCACCGAGGACATGGTGCAGAAGATCCAGGTCGCGGTGGAGGCGCGCGAGGACAAGAAGAACTTCCTGGTCATCGCGCGCACCGATGCGCGTGCGGGCGACGGCGTCGATGCCGCGATGCGCCGGCTCGAAGCCTATGCCCGCGCCGGTGCCGACGTGCTGTTCTTCGAGGCGCCGCAGTCCGAAGACGAGATGCGCCGCGCCTGCGAGGCCTTCGACCTGCCGATGATGGCCAACCTGTCGAACGGTGGCAAGACGCCGATGCTGCCGGCCGAGACGCTGGCCGACATTGGCTACGCCTTCGGCATCTACCCCGCGCTGACCAGCCTGACCGCCGCCGCGGCGATGGAGCACGCGTTGCGCGCGCTGAAGGACACCGGGCGCGGCGATGCCGGCGGCCAGCCGGTGTTCGGGTTCCAGGAGTTCTGCGAACGCATCGGCTTTCAGGAGGTCTGGGACTTCGAGAAACGCTGGGCTCGCTGAAAGACCGTGTGCTCCCCTCGCGCCCGCAGCACCGCGCTGCCGACGCATGCCCCCTTGTTTTCCATGGTTGAGATCCGCCCCATGACCGCTCATGTCCTCTCGCGCCGCACGGCGCTCGCCAGCATCGCCACCTTTGCCGCCGCTCCCGCGCTGGTGGGTGCCCAGCCGAAGTTTCCCGCCAAGCCCGTGACGCTGGTGGTGCCTTATTCCGCCGGCGGCGGCACCGACATCGTCGGCCGCATGATCGCGCAGCGCCTGTCCGACCTGTGGGGCCAGTCGGTGGTGGTCGACAACCGCACCGGCGCCAACGGCGTGATCGGCTCCAGCTACGTGGCCAAGGCCGCGCCCGACGGCTACACGCTGATGCTGGTGGTGGGTTCGCACGTGATCAACCCGGTGCTGATGAAAAGCGTGCCCTACGACACCAACACGGCCTTCACCCCGATCACGCTGATGGCCAGTTCGCCCACGGTGCTGGTGGCGTCGGCCAAGGGGCCCTACAAGCATCTCAACGACATCCTGGCCGCCGCGCGCAAGGAAGAGCTGGCCTATGGTTATTCGGAAGGGCAGACGCGCCTGACCGGTGAGCTGATGCGCCAGGCCGGCAACCTGAAGATGGTGGGCGTGGCCTACAAGGGCGGCGCCCCGATGATGGTCGACATCATCGGCGGCCATCTGCCCATTGGCTACACCAGCGTGTTGACCGCGTTGCCGCATGTGGCCTCAGGCAGCCTGCGCGTGGTCTCGGTGATGACCGACCAGCGGCTGCCGATCTTCCCGGACGCGACCACGCCGAAGGAGTCCGGCCTGCAGGGCGTCGAGTCGCTCAGCTGGTACGGCATGTTCGGGCCCGCCGGGCTGCCGCCGACCATCGTCGAGCAGATCAACCGCGACCTGAAGAAGGTCGCTGCCGAGCCGGCCGTGGTCAAGCAGATGCAGGACCAGGGTGCTCGCATCGTGCTGAACACGCCCGACGAGTTCCGCAAGTTCCAGCAGAGCGAGTTCACCAAGTGGACGCAGGTGGCACAGCGCGGCGGCATCTCGGCCGAATGACGGTGCGCCCCTCCACGGCGCACCCCCGGATTCCCATCAACTACAGAAAGAGACCATGAAGCACCTTCATTCCCTGACCTCGGCCGTGCAGGCGGCGCGCCGCCTGCTGCCTCTGGTGGCCGGCCTTGCGGGCCTTGCATTCGCGTCAGGCGCACACGCGCAGGACTATCCGACCAAGCCGATCCGGCTGGTCGTGCCGTTCGCCACGGGCGGCGTGACCGACACCACGGCGCGGGTCATCGCGGAGCGCCTCAGCCTGCGGCTGGGCCAGCAGGTGGTGGTCGACAACAAGCCGGGCGCTTCGGGCAACATCGGCACGCAGATGGTGGCCGCGGCCGAACCCGACGGCTACACGCTGCTGCTGGGCTACGACGGCACGCTGGTGGTCAACCCGAACGTGCAGTCCAAGGTGCCGTTCGATCCGGTGAAAGACTTCGCTCCCGTCAGCAAGATCGGCGACGCGATCCTGATCATCGTCACGCACCCGTCGGTGCCGGCGAAGAACCTGAAGGAGCTGATCGCGTATTCGAAGACCAAGCCGGGCGGCCTGTCGTACGGCAGCGCCGGCACCGGCACCACGCCGCATCTGGCCGGTGAACTGCTGAAGGCGCAGACCGGCATCCAGCTGGTGCACATCCCCTACAAGGGCGGCGGCCAGGCCATGGGCGACCTCGTGGGCGGCACGCTGCCGGTGCTGTACACCGCGGTGGCCGGCGCGCACCAGTTCGTGAAGAACGGCCAGATCAACGCCATCGCCGTGTCCAGCCTCAAGCGTGCGCCCAGCATGCCCAATGTGCCGACCGTCATCGAGTCGGGCGTGCCCGGCTTCGAGTCCAGTTCGTGGATCGGCATCCTGGCGCCGGCGAAGACGCCGAAGGCGATCGTCGAGCGGCTGCAACGCGAGATCCAGGCCGTGACGCAACAACCCGAGACGCGTGAGCGGCTGGGTGCCCTGGGCGTCACCGCCGAGGGGACGAGCGCCGCCGAATTCGGCGCGCAGATCCAGGCCGATCTGGCCAAGTACGGCCAGATCGTCAAGGCCGCCAACATCCGTCTTGATTGATGGCTCCCCCGTTTGGTGCTGACATGCCCTCACTAACCCTGTACGACAAGCTCTGGCAATCGCATCTGGTGGCCTCCGGCAAGGACGGGCTGGGTCTGCTCTACGTCGATCGCCACCTGGTGCACGAGGTGTCGTCGCCGCAGGCTTTCCAGGGCCTGGCGCAGAGCGAGCGGCCGGTGTGGCGCGTGGCGTCGGTGCTGGCCGTGCCCGACCACAACGTGCCGACCACCAGCCGCGCCGTCGCGATCGAGGAGGGCCTGTCGAAGAAGCAGCTGGAGGCACTGGAGCGCCATGCCACGGCGTTCACGCTGCCCTACATTCCTCTGCGCGACGAGCGCCAGGGCATCGTGCACGTGGTTGGGCCCGAGCAGGGCTTCAGCCTGCCCGGCCTGACCGTCGTGTGCGGCGATTCGCACACCAGCACGCATGGCGCGCTGGCCTGCCTGGCGTTCGGCATCGGCACCAGCGAACTCGAACACGTGCTGGCCACGCAGACCATCTGGATGAAGAAGGCGCGCAACCTGCGGGTGCGGTTCGAGGGACTGCCGCCGGCCGGCGTCGGCGCGAAGGACCTGGCGCTCCGGCTGATCGGCCAGATCGGCACCGCCGGTGCCAGCGGCTGCGTGATCGAGTTCGCCGGTGCGGCCATCGAAGCGCTGTCGATGGAAGCCCGCATGACCTTGTGCAACATGGCGATCGAGGCGGGCGCGCGTTCGGCACTGGTGGCGGTCGACCAGACCACCATCGACTACGTGCGCGGCCGGCCGCTGGCTCCCACCGGCGATGCATGGACGCAGGCCGAGGCCTACTGGCGCACGCTGCGCTCGGACCCCGGCGCGGTGTTCGACGCCGAGGTCACGGTCGACGTGGCCCGGCTCGCGCCGCAGGTGACCTGGGGCACGTCGCCCGAGATGGTCGTGTCGGTGGACGGGCTGGTGCCCGATCCGGCCGACACGGGGCGGTTCCCCGAGGCGACGCAGCGTGCCGATGCACAACGTGCGCTGGCCTACATGGGGCTGCGCGCCGGCCAGCCGATCCAGTCGATCGCGCTCGACCGGGTGTTCATCGGCAGCTGCACCAACTCGCGTATCGAAGACCTGCGTGCCGCGGCCGACGTGCTGCGCGGCCGCCGCGTGGCGCCCAGCGTGCGGCAGGCTCTGGCCGTGCCCGGCTCGGGCCTGGTGCGGCGGCAGGCCGAAGCCGAGGGCCTGCACCAGGTGTTCCTGGATGCGGGGTTCGAGTGGCGTGAACCGGGTTGCAGCATGTGCCTGGGCATGAACGCCGACGGCCTGGCCGCTGGCGAACACTGCGCCTCCACCAGCAACCGCAACTTCGAGGGCCGCCAGGGCGATGGCGGCCGCACCCACCTGGTGAGCCCGCGCCTGGCCGCGGCTGCCGCCGTGGCGGGCCATTTCATCGACCCCGCGGCGCTGCCCGCGGTGGCACAGGAGGCCTGAACGATGGCTGCTTCACGCGCGCTGGTCGTGCATGCGGGCCTGGTGGCGCCGCTCGACCGCTCCAACGTCGACACCGACGCGATCATCCCCAAGCCGTTCCTGAAGTCGATCACCCGTGTCGGGCTGGGCCGGCATCTGTTCGACGGCATCCGTTACCTCGATCCGTACCGCGAAGAGGCGAGCGAGGCCGAACTGGCAGCGCGCCGCGAGGATCCGGACTTCGTGCTGAACCGGCATCCGTACCGCTTTGCGTCGATCCTGCTGGCGCGTGCCAATTTCGGCTGCGGCTCGAGCCGCGAGCATGCGTTGTGGGCCCTGGCCGAGTTCGGTATCCGCGTGGTCATCGCCGAATCGTTCGCCGACATCTTCCACGGCAATGCCATCAAGAACGGCCTGCTGCCGGTGACGCTGCCGCGCGAGACGATCGCGGGCTTGTTCGCGCAGGCGGCCAGCCAGCCGCATCTGGCCGTGACCGTCGATCTGCAGCAGCAGGTGCTGGTGGCCGGCGACGGCCAGCGCCACCCGTTCGACATCGCCGCAGCACACCGCGAGCAGATCCTGCGCGGGCTCGACGAGATCGGCGAGACGCTGGCGCATGCCGACACGATCCGCGCCTTCGAACGCAAGAGGATCGCCGCCGAACCTTGGGTCTGATTCTCAGGGGGGCTTTGCCGTGCCGGTGCAGGCCGCGCACGAACCGCCGTAAAATCCGCGTCTGCCCAAGGAGCGTTGCAGCGGGGCCCGACGACCGGGCCGCCGTCAGGCTTGGAAGACGCGGCCCCGCGCCGTGATGCAAACGACGCTCACCTGATTCTTTTTCACAGGTGAGCCCATGTCCGATTCCGCCCCCCCACCGATGCTGCTGTCCGGCCTGGAGCCGGTGTCGATCGGTGCCGGCAGCCTGTTCGTCAACATCGGCGAACGCACCAACGTCACCGGCTCGAAGGCCTTCGCCCGCATGATCCTGAACGGCGAGTTCGACCAGGCCTTGTCGGTCGCGCGCCAGCAGGTGGAAAACGGTGCCCAGGTCATCGACATCAACATGGACGAGGCCATGCTGGACAGCAAGGCCGCCATGGTGCGCTTCTTGAACCTGATCGCCAGCGAGCCCGACATCGCGCGTGTGCCGATCATGGTCGACAGCTCCAAGTGGGAGGTGATCGAGGCCGGCCTGCGCTGCATCCAGGGCAAGGGCATCGTCAACTCGATCTCGATGAAGGAAGGCGTCGACAAGTTCAAGCACGAGGCCACGCTGGTGCGTCGCTACGGCGCGGCCGCGGTGGTGATGGCCTTCGACGAAAAAGGCCAGGCCGACACCTACGAACGCAAGGTCGAGATCTGCGAACGCGCCTACCGCGTGCTGGTGGACGAGGTGGGTTTCCCGCCTGAGGACATCATCTTCGACCCGAACATCTTTGCCGTGGCGACCGGCATCGAGGAACACAACAACTACGCGGTCGACTTCATCAACGCCACGCGCTGGATCAAGCAGAACCTGCCGGGCGCCAAGGTGTCGGGCGGCGTCAGCAACGTGAGCTTCAGTTTCCGCGGCAACGACCCGGTGCGTGAAGCCATCCACACCGTTTTCCTGTACCACGCGATCAAGGCCGGCATGGACATGGGCATCGTCAACGCCGGCATGGTTGGCGTGTACGACGCGCTGGAGCCGGTGCTGCGCGAACGCGTGGAAGACGTGGTGCTGAACCGCCGCCCCGATGCGGGGGAACGCCTGGTCGAGGTGGCCGAGACCGCCAAGAGCGGCGCCAAGGACGAAAGCAAGAAGAACGACTGGCGCGGCACGCCCGAGGCGCCGGTCAGCGTGGAAGACCGCTTGAGCCACGCGATGGTGCATGGCATCACCGAGTTCATCGTGCCCGACACCGAAGAGGCCTACCAGGCGATCCTGGCCAAGGGCGGCCGGCCGCTGCACGTGATCGAAGGCCCGCTGATGGCCGGCATGAACATCGTGGGCGACCTGTTCGGCCAGGGCAAGATGTTCCTGCCGCAGGTGGTGAAGTCGGCACGGGTGATGAAGTCGGCCGTGGCCCACCTCATTCCCTACATCGAGGAAGAAAAGCGCCAGGACGAAGCCGCCGGCCGCGACGTGCGCACCAAGGGCAAGATCATCATCGCCACGGTGAAAGGCGACGTGCACGACATCGGCAAGAACATCGTCACCGTCGTGCTCCAGTGCAACAACTTCGAGGTGGTGAACATGGGCGTGATGGTGCCCTGCCACGAGATCCTGGCCAAGGCCAAGGTCGAAGGCGCGGACATCGTGGGCCTCTCCGGCCTGATCACGCCGAGCCTGGAAGAGATGCAGTACGTGGCCGGCGAGATGCAGAAGGACGAGCACTTCCGCATCAAGAAGATCCCGCTGCTGATCGGCGGCGCGACCACCAGCCGGGTGCACACCGCCGTGAAGATCGCGCCCCACTACGAAGGTCCCGTCGTCTATGTGCCCGATGCGTCGCGCAGCGTCGGTGTGGCGCAGCAGCTGCTGTCCGACCAGGCTGCGCAGTACATCGCCGAGTTGAATGCCGATTACGACAAGGTGCGGCACCAGCACGCGAACAAGAAGCAGGTGCCGATGTGGCCGCTGGCAAAGGCCCGCGCCAACAAGACGCCGATCGACTGGGCCGTCTACCAGCCGACCGTGCCCAAGTTCCTGGGCCGGCGCGTGTTCAAGAATTTCGACCTCGGCGAGTTGGCGAAGTACATCGACTGGGGGCCGTTCTTCCAGACCTGGGATCTGGCGGGGCCGTTCCCGGCGATCCTGAAGGACGAGATCGTCGGCACCGAGGCCGTGCGCGTGTACGCCGACGGCCAGCGCATGCTGAAGCGGCTGATCGAGGGCCGATGGCTCACGGCCAACGGCGTCATCGGCCTGTACCCGGCCAACAGCGTGCACGACGACGACATCGCCTTCTTCACCGACGAGACGCGCACCGGCACCTTGCTCACCTGGCAGGGCCTGCGCCAGCAGACCGAGAAGCAGGCGATCGACGGCGTGATGCGGCCGAGCCGCTGCCTGGCCGATTTCGTCGCGCCGCAGAGCAGCGGCGTTGCAGACTACGCCGGCATGTTCGCGGTGACGGCCGGCATCGGGGCCGAGAAAAAGGAAAAGTACTTCCAGGAAGACCTGGACGACTACTCCTCGATCATGCTGAAGGCGATCGCCGACCGCCTGGCCGAAGCCTTCGCCGAGTGCCTGCACCACCGCGTGCGCACCGACCTCTGGGGCTACGCGCCGCGCGAGGCGCTCGACATCGCGGAGATGGTGAACGAGCGCTACCGCGGCATCCGGCCCGCGCCGGGTTATCCCGCCTGCCCGGACCACAGCGTGAAGCGCCAGATGTTCGAGGTGCTGCAGTGCGGCGACATCGGCATGGACCTGACGGAGAGTCTGGCCATGACCCCGGCGGCCAGCGTCAGCGGGTTCTATCTGGGCCATCCCGCCAGCGTGTATTTCAACGTCGGCAAGATCGGCACCGACCAGGTCGAAGACCTGGCGCGTCGCCGCGGGGTGGCGGTGGCCGATCTGGAGCGGTCATTGGCGCCGAACCTGTGATGACCGCGTGGACGGTCGAAGACGCGATCAGTTCTTACCCGGGCTTACAAACCGGACATCTTGTACCGGGCAAGCGGATTTAACGTCAGGCCATTACACCGGGGAGAAGACCATGTCCGACGCATTGCAGATTCCACCGCGCCATCGCCCGCCCGTCGGCACCCGCCCCCTGTGGGCGGCCATTGCCGTCCTGGGCATCGCCGTCGTGGCCATGGGCAGCTCGATGCTCATGACGCAGCACCGCGATGCCGCGGGCTCCACCGAAAGCCGGTTGGCGAATGGGCTTGCAGCAAGCGGCGATGCGGCCGCCTTGCGACCGCCGTCGACCGGACCTGCTTCCGCCGAGGCACCCGCGGAGATCCCGCCCACCGTGTTGCCGTCCGCGCCGACTCGGCCGCCTGCGGTGCGGGCACCGGTGGCGGCAAGGTCCGTGGCGCCGGTGCGCGCCCCGGCCCAGTTGCCTGCCGCGCCCGGCGTGTACGGCAGCGCGCCGGATGCCGCCGCCGCCGGCCGGCCGGGGGTCTACGGCACGACACCTGCGCCAGCGCCGGCCGGCCAGCCGGCCGTGTACGGCAGCAGCCAGACTTCCGGTTCGGCGCCGGGCGCCTATTCCAGCGCCCCCGTGCCGTGCCTGGACTGCGGCACGGTGCTGGCCGTCTTGCCGGTGCAGCGCGCTGTGCCGACCAATGGCACCGGTGCGGTGGCCGGTGGTGTGCTCGGCGCCGTGGTGGGCAACCAGATCGGCCACGGCTCCGGCCGGGCCGTGGCCACGGTACTGGGCGCCGTCGGCGGTGGCTGGGCCGGCAACCACGTCGAGAAGAACATGCGCCAGCGCACGGCGTATGTGGTGAAGGTGCGCATGGAGGACGGTAGCTTGCGCTCGGTCGAGCAGTCGCGTTCCGTCGAAGTGGGCAGTCCGGTCGTGCTGCGCGGCGGCACGGTACGGCCCGCCCGATCCTGACCGCGGCGCGCTACCGGCCCGCGCGCGCGGCGCGCTGGGCCATCCACAACGCCAGAACCGCGACGATGCTGGCTCCCAGCAGCATCCACAAGCCCCAACGGTAGCCCGCTTCGCGGCTCCACCACAGCCCCAGCAGCAACGGTGCCAGCGCGCGCGCGGCGGCCGTGGGCAGCCCCAGAGCGCCGTTCAGCGAGGCCACGCGCGTGCGGTCGACGTACTGGGCCATCGCCGTGCCCTTGACGATCGTCAGCATGCCGTTGCCCAGGCCATAGAGCAGCACGAACAGCAGGCCGAACAGCGGCGCCCCGCGCTCGACACCGGAGCTGGCCAGCAGCGCCCCCACACCCAGCGGAATCAGGCAGGGGATGAGCCGGTTCGCCACGTGCACATCGAAACGGTGCTCGAAGAAGTACAGCAGCAGCCGGCCCGCCACCTGGATCGCACCGATGCTCGCCGGGATCGCGACGACCCAGGCCTCGGCCAGCCCGCTCTCGCGCAGCAGGCTCACCATGTGCACCGGAAGCGCCGCGGTGATGCCCATCATCAGCACGGTGAACACGCCGATCAGCACGAACGCCGGGCTACGCAGCAAAGGCCCGAGAGGTGTTGACGGCCTGGCCGTCGCGCCGCTGCCTGCTGGCCGCACCGCCGGGGACTCTGGCGTGGCCCGCAACACCCGCCAATGGATCGGCACGCAGACCAGCAGGTGGATCAGCGCCAGCACGGCGGCGGCGGCGCGCCAGCCCCACTGGGTGATCAGCCACGCCGTCAGCGGGATGAAGACCGTACTCGCCAGGCCGCCCAGAAAGGTCAGTGTGATGATCGCGCGGCGGTAGTCGTCGGGAAAGCGGCGCGTGACCACGGCGAATGCCGGGTTGTACAAGGTGGCCGAGAAAGCAGACCCGAGCACCAGCCAGGCCGCAAAGACACCCGCCGCGCCTTGCGCACATGCCAGCGCCGCCAAGCCTGCGGCGGTGACCAGCGAGCCCACCGTCATTACCTTGCGCTCATGGCCACGGTCCAGCAGGCGGCCGACCGGGTACGCCAGCAGGCCTTCTCCCAAAAGCCCCAGACTGAACGCCAACGAGGTCTGGGCGCGGCTCAGGCCAAGCGCCTGTTCCATCGGCGCAACAAACAACGCGAATCCGTAGAACACGCTGCCCCAGGTGACGAGCTGGCCGACCGACAGCCATAGCACCAGCGAGCGGTCATAACGCGAGTGGGCCTCCATTCACATCCTGTTTGCTGATGGAGAGGCGTTTGTAAAAGCCCCGCTAACCCTTACTGACAATTTGTATCGTTCCAGGACTACAAAAAGAACTAGCATCGTCCTACAGAACTTAAAAAACGTTCCGCCGCAACCAAATTTCTCACACTATTTGCTGATGTCTCAATCCACCTCTTCCACACCCGGTGAACGTTTCAGCCAGTATTTCCAGGTCGCTCCGGCTCTCGACGAAGCCTCGCGCAACGAAGTCTATTTCATCCGCCACGACGTTTACGCCCGTGAACTGGGCTTCGAGCCGGTGCGTGCCGACCAGCGGGAACGCGACCACTACGACGACCACGCCGTGCATTGCATCGTTCGGGCCAGCTCGGCAGACCGGCGCCCCGTGGGTTGTGCGCGGGTCGTGATGACCGATGCAGCCGACCGCGACGCACCGCTGCCGTTCGAAGTGGCCTGCCGCGACTCGTTGGACCGCAGCATTGTCGACCCTGCCAGGCTGCCGCGCGACCGTATTGGCGAAGTCTCCCGGCTGGCCGTGATGGGGGAGTTCCGCCGCCGCCGCGGTGAACTCGGTCCGGTCAACCTGTCGTCTGCGGACACGGGTGGGCAGCCAACCCCTCGGTTCCCCAATATTCCGCTCAGCCTCTACTTCGCCGCTGTTGCAATGGCGCAACGCCAAGGACTCGAATACCTGTTCACGTTGACTGAGCCGCGGCTGTCCAAACATTTCGCGATGTTGGGCGTCAAGATCCAGACGATCGGCGGCGCGGTCGAGCACCGTGGTCTGCGGGTCCCGTCGATGATGCGGGTATCGGAAATCTACCCGCGGCTGCGTTCCCTGGTGCGCCCGCTCTGGCACGAAGTGCACGGGCAGATGGACACCGGTTATGTGCTCCACGCCGCGATGCAGCATGCCAACGAGGCAGATCCAGTGATGGAAAGCGGCTTCGGCGCCATCAGCTCCTGAACGTTCAGGACGCCGCGCCGCCGCGCAGTGCCCGCCGGTACTGCACGGCCTCGGCGACGTGCGTCGCCCGCACCTGCGCCGACCCTGCCAGGTCCGCAATCGTCCGGGCCACCCGCAGCGCCCGGTGCGTGCTGCGGGCCGACCAGCCGAGCCGCGCCCCCACCGTGTTTAGAAATCTGGCGCCTTCGTCTTCCAGGCCGAGGTGTTGATCGAGTTCCTGCCCCTGCAATGCCTGGTTGCTCTTGCCCTGTCTGGCCATCGCGCGGGCGCGTGCCGCGGCACAACGGTCGCGGATGCTGGCCGTCGATTCGCCGGGCGGCGTTTGCAACAGATCCTGCGGCGGCACGGCAGGCACTTCGAGGTGCAGGTCGATCCGGTCGATCAGCGGGCCGCTGAGTTTGCCCTGGTAGCGCGAAATCTGGTCCGGCGTGCAGCGGCAGGCTTTTTGTGGTGACCCCAGGTAACCGCAAGGGCAGGGGTTCATCGCGGCCACCAGCTGGAAGCGCGCCGGAAACTCGGCACGCCGCGCGGCGCGTGAGATCGTGATGGTGCCGGTCTCCAGCGGCTCGCGCAGCGCTTCGAGCGCCGCGCGTGGAAACTCGACCAGTTCGTCCAGGAAGAGAACGCCCTGGTGCGCCAGCGAAATCTCGCCCGGCCGAGGCGGCGACCCACCGCCGACCAAAGCGACGGCGCTCGCGGTGTGGTGCGGGCTGCAGGTCGGGCGCTTGGACCACTGGTCCAGCGAAAACCGGCCGCCGAGGCTGGCGACCGCCGCGCTCTGCAGGGCTTCTTCCACCGTCATCGGCGGCAGCAGGCCGGCAAACCGCTGCGCCAGCATCGACTTGCCGGAGCCTGGCGGGCCGACCATCAGCAGGCTGTGGCCGCCCGCCGCCGCAATCTCCAGCGCTCGTTTGGCGGCGGTCTGGCCTTTCACATCGGCGAGGTCGGCGTAAGCCGCGGGTGGTGGCAGCGGAACGGGCGCCACCCGTGCCCAGCCGTCGTCAGTGCCGTGGTCCGGTTCGCCCGCGGCCTGGCCCGGCGGCTGCAGGGCCCGCACCAGATCGAGCAGGTGTCGGGCGCGGTAGACACGTGCCGTCGGCACCAGCGCCGCCTCTTCGGCACTGCCGGGCGGCAGCACCAGCTGGGTGCTCACCTGCTGGGCCTGCAGTGCCAGGCTCATCGCCAGCGCGCCGCGCACCGGTCGCAGCTCGCCCGACAGCGACAGTTCACCGGCGAATTCGTAGCCTTGCAGCCGTTGTGCATCGATCTGCCCGCTGGCGGCCAGGATGCCCAGGGCGATCGGAAGGTCGAAGCGGCCGGAGTCCTTGGGCAGGTCGGCAGGCGCCAGATTGACGGTGATGCGTTTGTTGTGCGGAAACTCCAGCCCGGCGTTCTGGATCGCCGAGCGCACCCGCTCGCGCGCTTCCTTGACCTCGACATCGGCCAGGCCTACCAGCGTGAAACTCGGCAATCCGTTCGCCAGATGCACCTCAACGGTGACTGCGGGGGCCTCCAAACCCAGCAATGCTCGGCTTTGCACCAAAGACAGGCTCATCGAAACAAAACTCCCCATCCAGGTGCAAGCACAAGCGATGAAATATCAAGACAATCAAATTGCACCAAGTAAGTGCGTCGGACGCGCGTGCGCAGCCTGCTCAACGCTCGGATATCCCTGCTGGACGACGGGTAAATCGATCCTTCGTTTGGCACGCTCCGTGCTTTGAACTCCCGCCACTACTTTTATTCGGAGCAAACCCATGATCCTGAACGCCAAGAAGAACCTGATCCTTGCCAGCCTCGTGATGTCGAGTGCCGCTTTCGCTCAGACCAAAGCACCGGAGCCGGATTACACCTTCAGCTACAACGTCGGCGCAGTGACCGAGTACCGTTACCGTGGCATTTCGCAATCGCGCCTGAAGCCGGCGCTGCAGGGCGGTGTGGACTTCGCGCACAAGAGCGGCCTGTACATCGGCACCTGGGGCTCCACGATCAAGTGGATCAAGGACGCCGGCGGCGATGCCAACGTGGAAATCGACCTGTACGGCGGCTACAAGGGCACGGCCGGCCCGGTCGGCTACGACGTCGGCGTGCTGCGTTACTTCTACCCGTCGAGCAAGCTGCCCGTCGGCCCGGACACCACCGAAATCTACGGCGCCGCGACCTATGGTCCCGCCACGCTGAAGTATTCGCACGCCACGACCAACCTGTTCGGCTTTGCCGACAGCAAGAACAGCTTCTACTGGGACCTGAGCGCCACGTTCGACCTGGGCGACGGCTGGTCCGTCGTGCCGCACGTCGGCTACCAGAAGGTCAAGAACAACGGCGATTTCTCGTACACCGACTACGCCGTCACGCTGGGCAAGGACCTGGGCAACGGCCTTTCCGCGTCCGCAGCCGTCATCGGCACCGATGCCGACAAGAAGCTGTACGTCACGCCGTCCGGCAAGTTCACCGGCAAGACCATGCTCGTGCTCGGGATCAAGTACGCGTTCTGATTTTTTAGCAAGCTGAGGAGCTCACATGAAACTCGTAACGGCCATCATCAAACCGTTCAAGCTCGACGAGGTGCGCGAGGCACTGTCGGGTATTGGCGTGCAGGGCATCACGGTGACCGAAGTCAAGGGCTTTGGTCGTCAGAAGGGCCACACCGAGCTGTACCGCGGCGCGGAATACGTGGTGGACTTTCTGCCCAAGGTCAAGATCGAGGCGGCGGTGGCCGACGAGTTGGTCGATCGTGTGATCGAGGCGGTCGAAGGGGCGGCGCGCACCGGCAAGATCGGCGACGGCAAGATCTTCGTCTACAACCTCGAGCAGGTCGTGCGCATCCGCACCGGTGAAACAGGCAAGGAAGCGCTGTAAAGCCGCTTCGTCATCAGAAAGAATTCCTTATGAAAAAAATAGTTGCTTCATTGCTGCTTGGGTTGGGAATGTGGATGGGGGGAACCTTGGCCATGGCACAGGCCCCCGCGCCCGCTGCCGAGGCTTCCGCGCCTGCAGCGGCCGCTGCGCCGGCTGCTGATGCCTCCGCACCTGCGGCCGCGGCACCTGCTGCAGCCGCCGCCGCTGCACCCGCTTCGGCACCGGCCGCTGCGGCGCCGGTGCCGAACAAGGGCGACGTCGCCTGGCTGATCGTGGCCACACTGCTCGTCATCATGATGTCGATTCCCGGCCTGGCACTGTTCTACGGCGGCCTGGTCCGCAGCAAGAACATGCTGTCGGTGCTGATGCAGGTGTTCGTCACCTTCTCGATGATCGTCGTGCTGTGGTGCCTGTACGGCTACAGCCTGGCGTTCACCGAGGGCAACAGCTTCATCGGTGGCTTCGACCGGCTGTTCATGAAGGGCCTGTTCGACCCGATGAAGGGTGAGTTCGCGATGGGCGCGACGTTCAGCAAGGGTGTCGTCATTCCCGAACTGCTGTTCATGGCGTTCCAGGCCACGTTCGCGGCCATCACCTGCTGCCTGATCGTCGGCGCGTTCGCCGAGCGCATCAAGTTCTCGGGCATGCTGCTGTTCATGGCGCTGTGGTTCACCTTCAGCTACACCCCGATCGCCCACATGGTCTGGTTCTGGATGGGTCCGGACGCCTACACCGGCAAGGAAGTGGTCGATGGCCTGAACGCCAAGGCCGGCCTGATCTGGCAATGGGGCGCGCTCGACTTCGCCGGCGGCACCGTGGTGCACATCAACGCAGCCGTGGCCGGCCTGGTCGGCGCCTACGTGATCGGCAAGCGCACGGGTTATGGCAAGGAGTCGATGGCTCCCCACAGCCTGACGCTGACGATGGTCGGTGCTTCGCTGCTGTGGGTGGGCTGGTTCGGCTTCAACGCCGGCTCCGCCCTGGAAGCAGGCAACGCGGCCGTGCTGGCCTTCATGAACACCTTCTCCGCCACCGCAGCTGCGGTGCTGGCGTGGTGCATCGGCGAAGCGCTGAGCAAGGGCAAGGCTTCGATGCTGGGTGCTGCGTCCGGTGCCGTCGCCGGCCTGGTGGCCATCACGCCGGCTTGCGGCAACGTGGGCCTGATGGGCGCGATCGTGATCGGCTTCGTCGCCGGCTTCGTCTGCCTGTGGGGTGTCAACGGCCTCAAACGCATGCTGGGTGCGGACGACTCGCTGGACGTGTTCGGCGTGCATGGTGTCGGCGGTATCGTCGGCGCGCTGCTGACCGGTGTGTTCAACAACCAGGCACTGGGCGGCCCCGGTCTGGTGGGCGACTGGGTCACGGCATCCGTCACCTCGGTCGGCATTGCCGATCAGGTGTGGATCCAGTTCAAGGCCGTGATCCTGACCATCGTCTGGTCCGGCGTGGTGTCGTTCATCGCCTACAAGATCGCCGACATGGTGATCGGTCTGCGCGTGACCGAAGAGGAAGAACGCGAAGGTCTGGACATCTCGTCGCACGGCGAGACGGCCTACAACCGTTGAGTGGGGTAGCGCTGCGGCGGTGAGGCGCCGCAGTGTCATTGCAAGCGAGATCTCCTAAAGAGGTTTGGCCCGCGAACACCAGTTCGGCGGGCCATTTTTTTGGGTCAGGGCTTCTTCATGCGCCCGTTGCAAAAAAATCAGATGCGGACGAACGGCGCCCGCGTACCATCCCCGGCATGGATCCCGCGCTACAACCGATGGTCGACCGCGTGCGCGCCGCAGCCGCGCAAGGCCAGCCGCTGCGGCTGCGTGGCGGCGGCAGCAAGGACGCCTACGGACAATCCCTGCAGGGCGAACTGCTCGACACCCGCGCCTACGCCGGCATCATCGACTACGAGCCCAGCGAACTCGTGGTCACCGTGCGTGCCGGCACCGGTCTGGCCGAACTCGAGACCGTGCTGGCGCAGCAGGGACAATGCCTGCCGTTCGAGCCGCCGCACCACCTGCCGGGCAGCGCGGTCGATGCGCAGACCGCGAGCGTCGCCACCTGCGGCGGCATGCTCGCAGCGGGGCTGAGCGGGCCCGCAAGGGCCAGCACCGGCGCGGTGCGCGACTTCGTGCTCGGTCTCACGCTGGTCAATGGCCGAGGCGAACTGCTGACCTTCGGCGGCCAAGTGATGAAGAACGTGGCGGGTTACGACGTGTCCCGCCTGATGGCCGGCTCGCTGGGCACGCTGGGCCTGATCGCCGACATCAGCCTCAAGGTCCTGCCGGTGGCGCCGGCCGAAACCACGCTGCGGTTCGCACTGCGCCAGGCCGACGCCCTGCAACAGCTGCACGCCTGGGGTGGCCAGCCGCTGCCGCTGAATGCGAGCTGCTGGATGGCTGCCGACCCCACCACGCACGACGCGCCCGACCCCGCCGGCGTGTTGACGCTGCGCCTGCGTGGCGCGGTGGCCGCGGTAGACGCCGCGTGCCGGCGCCTCGGTGGCGAGCCGATGGCGCCGACCGACGCCGCCGCGTTCTGGCAGGCCCGCCGCGACATGCGCCTGCCCTGGCCTGTCGCGTCCGGCGACCGCGACCTGTGGCGCCTGTCGGTGCCGCAGACCGCGCCCGTGCTCGACCTGCAGGGCCCGACCCTGGTCGAATGGCATGGGGCGCAGCGCTGGTTGTGGGCCCGTGCTGGCGATGCGGCCAAGGTCCGCGCGGCAGCGCGTGCGGCCGGCGGCAGCGCCACTTTGTTCGTCTCGGGCCGCGGGGCATCGGCAGCCTCTGCGCCGGCGGACGTACGGGCCTTCTTCGATGCGCTGCCCCCCACGCTGGCGCGCATCCACCGCGCGCTGAAGACCGAGTTCGATCCCGCCGGCATCTTCAACCGCGGCCGGATGTTCGCCGACGGGTAAGGGCTGACGCCGCGAACCCCACGCCCGATGCGACGCCTGCTTCACCTGACCAGCCAGCACCGTACGCCTGCGACCAACCGGTTGTTGGGTGGCCTGCTCGCGTTCAATGCCGGCGCCATCAACGCCGGTGGTTTTCTGCTGCTGGGCATGTACACCTCACACATGACCGGGTTCGCATCCATGCTGGCGGACCAGCTCATCGTCGGCAATGTGCGACTGCTGCTGGGCGCGGTCGGTGCGCTGCTGGCATTCACGTCCGGGGCGGCGGCCACCGCCATGCTCGTCAACTGGGCGCGCCAGCACCGGCTGCGCAGCGAATACGCGCTGCCGCTGTTGTGCGAGGCCTCGTTGCTGCTGCTGTTCGGCCTGATCGGCGCGACGATGAACCGGCAGACGCCTTTCGCCGTGCCGCTCACCGTGCTGGTGCTGGCCTTCACGATGGGCTTGCAAAATGCGCTGGTCACCAAGCTGTCATCGGCGCAGATCCGCACCACCCACATGACCGGCGTGGTCACCGACCTCGGCATCGAGATCGGCAAGCTGCTGTACTGGAACCGCCACGGCAGCCCGCCGGAATCGCGCGTGCGCGCCAACCGCGTCAAGCTGCGCCTGTTCGGCAGCCTGCTCGGCAGTTTCATCGCCGGCGGCATGCTCGGCGCGGTCGGCTTCAAGTACGGCGGCTTCGTCTGGGTGCTCCCGCTGGCCATGCTGCTGTTCGGCCTGTCGCTACCGCCGCTGTGGCAGGACCTGCAGCGGCTGCTGCGCCGGCGCCGCAATGCGCAGGCCGTGCACCAGAACCATTGACCCACCCATGCAGACGAAACTGTCCCCCGAATACCAGGGCACGCCCGATGGTCTGGCCGCCGAAGCGATCCTGCGCAAGTGCGTGCACTGCGGCTTCTGCACCGCCACCTGCCCGACCTACCAGCTGCTCGGCGACGAACTCGACGGGCCGCGTGGCCGCATCTATTTGATGAAACAGGTGCTGGAAGGCGCCGAGCCCACACGCAAGACCCAGCTGCACCTGGACCGCTGCCTCACCTGCCGCAACTGCGAGAGCACCTGCCCTTCGGGCGTCGACTACGGCCACCTGGTCGACATCGGCCGCAAGCTGGTCGATGCCAAGGTGGCACGGCCTGCTGGCGAAGCAGCGCAACGCTGGATGCTGAAGGAGGGCCTGCCCTCGCCACTGTTCGCACCGGCGATGCGCCTCGGCCAGGCGGTGCGCGGCGTGCTGCCGGCCGCACTGCGCCACAAGGTTCCCAAGCGCCACCACGGCGGTGCCTGGCCCGGCCGCAGCCACCCGCGCAAGGTGCTGCTGCTGGAGGGCTGCGTGCAGCCGGCGATGATGCCCAACATCGACAAGGCGACGGCCCGCGTGCTGGACGCCGTCGGCATCCAGGCGGTCCGCATCCCGAAGGCCGGCTGCTGCGGGGCGGTCAAGTTCCATCTGAACGACCAGGACGGCGGCAAGGCGCAGATGCGCGCCAACATCGACGCCTGGTGGCCGCATCTGGCGCAGGGCGAAAGCGAGGGCAGCGGCATCGAGGCGATCGTCGTCAACGCATCGGGCTGCAGCGTGATGGTCAAGGACTACGGCCACGTGCTGCGCGACGATGCGGCCTATGCCGACAAGGCGCGCCGCATCAGCGCGCTGGCGCGCGACCTGACCGAGCTGCTGCCCGACATCGCGCCGCGGCTGAAGGATCGCATCTCGGTGCGGCCCGACGCTGGCATCGTGGCCTTTCATCCGCCGTGCACGCTGCAGCACGGCCAGCAAGTGCGCGGCGTGGTGGAACAGCAACTGGGCGCGCTGGGGTTCCAGGTGCGCACGGCGACGACCGAATCGCATCTGTGCTGCGGCTCGGCCGGCACGTACTCGGTGCTGCAGCCTGCGCTGTCGACCCGGTTGCGCGACCGCAAGCTGGGCCATCTGGCCGAGCTGCAGCCGCACACCATCGTCTCGGCCAACATCGGCTGCATCACGCATCTGCAGGGCGGCACGGCGGTGCCAGTGCGGCACTGGGTCGAACTGCTCGACGACGCGCTGAATTGAAACCACCCCGTTTGGCCGGGCTCACTGCGTGTAGCCCGACCCATCCCCCTCAAGGGGCCGAGGGCCGCGCCGTCCAAGCCTGCCTGCGCAGGCTTGGACGGCGCGAGGAGGCAGCGCGTCCCGCGCTGCTGCGGCCTGCCAGGCCACCCAGGGCCTGGCAGAGCCAGTTCCGCGGGTGCCCTGGACTGAGCACGCGGCGCCATAGGCAACTGCCATGACGTCTGCTGACACCACGTTGTCAGCAGGCCCGGCGCAGCATCGTGTCTTCATCCACTCCGAGAGAAAGACACCATGCAACACGCCGCCAACTGGTTCGAGATCCCCACCGCCCAGCTCGACCTGGCCCAGACCTTCTACGAGACCGTGCTCGGCCGCAGCCTGCAGCGCGAGCAGTACGGGCCGTTCGCGGTGGCGGTGTTTCCGCACGACGGGGACGGCGCTGGCGGCTGCCTGTGGGCCGGCGCCGATGCGGCGCACCCACCCGGCGGCTCGGGCACCCTGGTCTACCTCGATTGCATGCCGTCGCTCGATGCCGCCCTCGCGCGGGTCGAAGCCGCCGGCGGCAAGGTCGCGCTGCCACGCCAGGCACTGCCCCCCGGCATGGGCTTCTTCGCGCACATCGTCGATCCGGAAGGCAACCGGGTCGGGCTGCACGCGCTGGCGTAGAGTGGCGCCGATGCGCCGCGCCGACCGCCTGTTCCACATCGTCCAGCTGATCCGTGGCCGCCGGCTCACCACGGCCGCGTTTCTTGCGCAGCGGCTCGAGGTGTCGGAGCGCACGGTCTACCGCGACGTGGCGCAGCTGCAGCACCAAGGCGTGCCGATCGAGGGCGAGGCCGGCGTCGGTTACCGGCTGGGGGCCGGGTTCGACCTGCCGCCGCTGATGTTCACGCAGGACGAAGCCCGCGCGCTGGTGGCCTCGGCACGGCTGGCGCAGACCTGGCTCGACCCCGCACTCGCCGCCGCGGCCGACAGTGCGCTCGGCAAGATCCTGTCGGTGCTGCCGGCGGCAGCACGTGCGTCTGCCGAGAGCGTGCCGCTGTTCGCCCCGTCCGTCGGCGTCGCGCCGGCCGTGCAGCAGACCCTGCAGACCTTGCGCGAGGCGGTGCAGGCGCGGCACAAGCTGCGCCTGCGCTACCGCGACCTGCAGGACCGCAGCAGCGAACGTGTGTTGCGGCCGCTCAGCTGTGTCTACTGGGGCAAGGTCTGGACGTTGTCGGCCTGGTGCGAGACGCGGCAGGACTTCCGCGGTTTTCGCGTGGACCGCATCGAGGCGCTGGCCGTCCTCGACGAACGCTTTCGCGACGAGCCGGGCAAGACCCTGGCCGACCTGCTGCGCACCGTGCAGGGCCAGATGGCCAGCGGCCCGCGAAACTGAAGACCGGTATCAGGCCAGCGCGGCCTCGATGTCCTTCGCGAGGCTCTTCGGCGTGTCCTGCGGGGCGTAGCGCTTCAATACCTGTCCATCCTTGCCGACCAGGAACTTGGTGAAGTTCCACTTGATCGCCTTGGTGCCGAGCAGGCCTGGCGCTTCGGCGGTCAGCCATTGGTAGAGCGGATGGGCGTCCGACCCGTTGACGTCGATCTTCGCCATCATCGGGAAACTCACGCCGTAGTTGACCTGGCAGAAACTCGCGATCTCGTCGTTGCTGCCCGGATCCTGCTTGCCGAACTGGTTGCTCGGGAAACCCAGTACCACGAGCCCCTTGGCGCCGTAGCTCTTGTGCAGTTCCTCGAGCCCGGCGAATTGCGGCGTGAAGCCGCAGGCGCTCGCCGTGTTGACGATCAGCAGCGGGTGGCCTTTGAAGCGCGACAGGGGCACCGGCTTGCCGTCGATGCCCAGCGCTTCGAAGTCATAGATGGAGGTGGTCATCACCGCATTTGACCAGAGCCGCAGCAATCTGTCGCCAGGCGTCCACGCGCCCACGGTGGAGGCGGGAATACCGCGGCACCGGCTATGCCGGGCCGCTGGTACTGCCCCCGGTCGGGGGTTGGCGGAGCGACACGCAGTGCGCGTAGCCTGGGGGCGAGCCGATCTTTAACCGTGCGCGTTGTCGTTGCGCGCGATCTGCAGCAGGTGCTCGACCTCGTCGGCGTGCTTGATGCAGTTGTAGGCGTGCCAGCGTTGGATGACCCACATCATGCCGGCCACCACGATGCCGAACGTGGTGATCGCCCCGAACGCCGACAGGCCCAGCCCGGTCGACAGGCTGTAGAACGCGCCCAGGCCGAGGATGCAGGCCTGCTCGTTGAAGTTCTGCACCGCGATCGAACGGCCGGCGCCCATCAGGTTGTGGCCGCGGTGCTGCAGCAGCGCGTTCATCGGCACGACCAGGAAGCCGCCCAGCCCGCCCAGCATGACCAGGAACGGCGCGGCGACCCAGACGTTGTCGATGAAATTCATCAGTACCACCAGCACGCCCATCGCGATGCCGAGCGGCATCACACGCGTGGCCATCTCGAGTTTCATGCGCATCGACGCGACCACGGCACCCACGGCCGTGCCGATCGCCACCACGCCGACCAGCGACGATGCCTGCGTCGTGCTGTAGCCCAGCGCCGCTGCGCTCCAGGCCAGCACGATGTAGCGCAGGTTGCCCGAGACACCCCAGAACAGCGTGGTGGTGGCCAGCGAGATCTGCCCCAGCCGGTCGTCCCACAGGCGCGAGTTGCAGCGCCAGAAATCGGGCAGCAGCTCCAGCAGATTGCGCGGCATCGGCCGCATCGGTACGCCGGTGTGCGGGATGCGCGTGTTGAACCATGCGGCGATCATGTAGACGAAGACCAGCACCGAGATCGCCGCCTCGGCCGGCGTGTCGATGCCGGTGTTGATGATCGGAAAATCGAACGACAGCAGCAGGTTCGACACCGAGTGGCCGACCAGCTGCCCGCCAACCAGCACGCCGAGGATGATCGACGCGATGGTCAGCCCTTCGATCCAGCCGTTGGCCTTGACCAGTTGCGACGGCGGCAGCAGCTCGGTGAGGATGCCGTACTTGGCCGGCGAGTAGGCGGCCGCGCCGAGGCCGACGATCGCATAGGCCATCAGCGGGTGGCTGCCGAACAGCATCATCAGGCAACCGATCACCTTGATCGCATTGCTGAAGAACATCACCTTGCCCTTGGGCAACGCGTCCGCAAAAGCACCGACGAACGGCGCGAGCACCACGTAGAACAGCGCAAACATCGGGACCAGTGCCGCGCGCTGCCAATCTGGAGCGCCGCCGGCGCGGAGCAGTTCGATCGCAGCAATGAAAATCGCGTTGTCGGCCAGTGACGAAAAGAACTGGGCCGACATGATGGTGAAAAAACCGCGCTTCATTGCATGTCGTGGGGGGCATCAGGAGAACTGATGCGAAGTGATAAGGACTTGTCTGAAGAAAGCTTGCGGGTTATATCACGGCGACCGATGCGAGAATTCCCTGAAAGACCCCGCCGCCGCACCGCACACCCACCGCTACCGAAGCCCTCGACATGCCCCGTCCGATCCAGGCCACGATCCACACCGAAGGCCTGCGCCGCAACCTGGCGCGTGTGCGTGCTGCGGCCGGCGATGCGCGCGTCTGGGCCGTGGTCAAGGCCAACGCCTACGGGCACGGCATCGAGCGTGTGTTCGACGGTCTGCGCGGCGCCGACGGTTTCGCGCTGCTCGATCTGCAGGAGGCCGAACGCGTGCGCGCCCTCGGCTGGCGCGGGCCGATCCTGCTGCTCGAAGGCGTGTTCGACGCGCGCGACCTGGAACTCTGCTCGCGCCTGGGCCTGTGGCACACGGTGCACCACGACGCACAGATCGACATGCTGGCTGCGCACAAGACGCAGACCGGCCACCGCGTGTTCCTGAAGATGAACTCGGGCATGAACCGGCTCGGCTTCAAGCCCGAGCGCTTTCGCGCCGCATGGACCCGGCTCGACGCGCTGCCCCAGGTGGAAGAGATCTCGCTGATGACGCACTTCAGCGATGCCGACGGTGCCCGGGGCATCGCCGCGCAGCTGGCGGCGTTCCAGCGCGTCACGCAGGACCTGCCGGGCGAGCGCACGGTGGCCAACAGCGCGGCCACCTTGCGCCACGCGGCCGATGCCGAGGTGCGCGGCGACTGGGTGCGCCCCGGCATCGCGGTCTACGGCAGCGCGCCCGACTATCCCGAGCACGATGCGGCGCACTGGGCGCTGCAGCCGACGATGACGCTGGCATCGCAGCTGATCGGCGTGCAGACGCTGGCGGTCGGCGATACGGTGGGCTACGGCTCCCACTTCACGGCCGAGGCGCCGCTGCGCATCGGCATCGTCGCCTGCGGTTATGCCGACGGCTACCCGCGCCATTGCGGCACCGGCACACCGGTGCTGGTGAACGGCGTGCGCACGCGGCTGGTCGGCCGCGTCAGCATGGACATGGTGACGGTGGACCTGACGCCCGTGCCCGATGCCGGCGTCGGCGCCGAGGCCACGCTGTGGGGGCGGGCCTCGACGGGTGCCGTGCTGTCGATCGACGAAGTGGCGCAGGCCGCAGGCACGGTGGGTTACGAGCTGATGTGCGCGCTGGCGCTGCGTGTGCCGGTCGTCGTCGACTGAAGCACGCCCTAGCGTGCCGGCAGCCCGGCGAAGTACTGGGTGACCTCGGCGGTCGCGACCACGTCGCCGTACTTCGCGTCGATGTCGAACAGGCTCGCATCGTGCGGCCCGTCGTGCCGGTCGCCGACGCACTCGCGCGGCACCACGACCTGAAAGCCGTACTGGATGCCGTCGACCGCCGTCGCGCGCACGCAGCCGCTGGTCGAGCAGCCGATCAGCACCGTGGTGTCGATCTGCAGCGCGTGCAAGGTGGTCGCGAGCGAGGTGCCGAAGAACGCGCTGGGGTAGTTCTTGACAACCACCAGATCGTCGGCCGCGGGCGGCAGCTGCGGAACGATGTCGCCCAGCGGCTCGCCTTCGACCAGGCGGCGCAGTGAGGGCACCTTGCGGATGAACAAGCCACCGTCCAGGCCCGACGGGTGGTAGACCACCTTGGTGTAGACGATGGGCACGCCGGCTGCGCGCGCCGCCGCCAGCAGCGGCACCGATGCCGCCACCGCCCGCACCACGCCGTCGGCATACAGCGGGCTGCCCGGCTGCGTGTACGCGTTGATGAAGTCGATGACGATGACGGCCGGGCGCGTGCCGAAGCCGAGGCGCGTGTCGAACACGCCCTGGTAGTTGGTTTCGCGGGATTCCATCGGGAAGGGTCCTTGAGGTCGGTGGCGAGGAACTCCGGTCGCTGCTCAGGCGGCGCCGGCGGGAAGGTCTGCCATGTCTGCCATGTCTGCCATGGCGGGCACGGCAATGCGGCTTGCCGGCGCTCCGCGGGCCGGCAGTTCAAGGCGATCCTGCAGGCCGGCGAAGTGGCAGGCGACCTGGTGGCCCGCGGTCTGCGCGGCCAGCGGCGGCGGGTCGTACACGCAGGCGCGCGGCAACAGCTCACCGCGCCACGGCTCGACGCCGACCCCTGGCTCCTGCGCGGCCTGGCGGGCCCGGAAGCAGCGCGGATGGAAGCGGCAGCCGTCGGGCATCGACGCGGCCGAGCCGATCTCGCCGAACAGCGCAATGCGTTGCTTGTTGCGTTCGCGCACGGGGTCGGGCACGGGCACGGCCGAGAGCAGCGCCTTGGTGTACGGATGCCGTGGCGTGCCGTAGAGCTGTTCGCGCGAGGCCGTCTCGGCGATCTTGCCCAGGTACATCACGGCGACGCGGTCGCTGATGTGGCGCACCACCGCCAGGTCGTGCGCGATGAACAGGTAGGCGATGCGCGTGCGGCGCTGGATGTCGCGCAGCAGGTTCAGGATCTGCGCCTGGATCGACACGTCGAGCGCCGACACCGGTTCGTCCAGGATCATCAGCTTGGGGTCGAGCACCAGCGCCCTTGCGATCGCGATGCGCTGGCGCTGCCCGCCCGAGAACTCGTGCGGGTAGCGGTTGACCATGCGCGCGTCGATGCTGACCTCGCGCATCGTCGATGCCAGGCGCGCGTCGATCTCGTCGCGGCCGTAGCCATGCACCACCATCGGCTCGCGGATCAGGTCGCCGATGCGCATGCGTGGATTGAGCGAACCGTAGGGATCCTGGAACACCATCTGCATCTGGCCGCGCAGCGCCCGGGATGCCTGGCCGCGCAGGTGGGTCACGTCGGCACCGTCGAACTCGATCTTGCCGGCGCTGGGTTCGATCAGCTTCAGCACCAGGCGGCCGAGCGTGCTCTTGCCGCTGCCGGTCTCGCCGACCAGGCCCAGCGTCTCGCCGGCCTGGATCGAGAACGACACGCCGTCGACGGCACGCACCGCCACGGCCGGCTTGAAGAAGCTGCGCTCGGTGCCGAAGGTCTTCACCAGGTCGGTCACGCGCAACAGCGGCGCGGAGGAAGCAACTTCGCTCACTGGCGTACCTTCGTGCTGCGCACGACGGTGCGAGCTTGCTTGGGGGCGGCCCGGCGCGGCGCTCATGCCGGCACCTCGTCTGCTTCGAGCGTCAGGGCGAAATGGCAGGCGCTGCGGTGCACCGGGCTGCCCACGGGCTCGAGCTGCGGGCGCGTGCTCTTGCACTCGGCTCGGCCGCGACCGAGATAACAACGCGCCTCGAACGGGCAGCCGTTCGGCACGGTCCCGGGCAACGGCGGGCTGCCGCTGATCGACAGCAGCTCTTCGCCGGCCGGCGCATCGAGGTTCGGAATGCTGCGCAGCAGCGCGATGGTGTACGGGTGGCGCGGGTTGTCGAACACCTCGGCCACCGGCCCCTCCTCGACCAGCCGGCCGGCGTACATCACCACCATGCGGTCGGCGTGGCGCGCCACCAGCCCCAGGTCGTGCGTGATCAGCACCACGGCCATGCCGGTATCGCGGCGCAGCCCGTCGATCAGGTCCAGCACCTGGGCCTGCACCGTCACGTCGAGCGCGGTCGTGGGTTCGTCGGCGATCAGCACCTTGGGGTCGAGCGCGATCGCCATTGCCGTCAGCACACGCTGGCGCATGCCGCCGGAGAACTGGTGGGGATAGTGGTCGAAGCGGCGCCGGGCATCGGGGATCTGCACGCGCTCCAGAAGCTCCACCGCCATCTGCCTGGCCCGCGCGGCGCTGATGCTGCGGTGCGCACGGATCACCTCGACGATCTGCTCGCCGACCGTGAACACCGGGTTCAGCCCGCTCAGCGGGTCCTGGAAGATCATCGAGATCTCGGCGCCTCGGGTCTTGCGCAGCGCCTCGGGCTCCAGGCGCATCAGGTCCTTGCCGCCCAGCAGCACTTCGCCGCTGTCGACGCGGCCGGGCTTGGCGACCAGGCCCAGCGCCGACATGAAGGTCATGCTCTTGCCGGAGCCGGACTCGCCGACCACGGCCAGCATCTCGCCGGGCCGCACGGCCAGCGAGACATCGTCGACGATGGCCATGCGGCCGGTGCCGCGCGGAAAGGTGGTGCGCAGGTGCCGGATCTGCAGCGCGAACGCAGCGTCGTCGGGCGGCGGGGTGCCGGCCGAGGCCGGGGGGATGGATGGCGGGCTGTGCATGGGCATGGACATCTCTTAAAGCAGCGTGCCGGTCTGGCGCCGCATCTGGGGGTCCAGGGTGTCGCGCAGGCCGTCGCCCATCAGGTTCAGCGCCACCACGCTGACCGCGATGCACAGGCCTGCCGACAGCGAGATCAGCGGATGGTCGGCAATCAGGGTCTGGCCGTCCGAGATGATGTTGCCCCAGGTGGGTGTGGGCGGCTGCACGCCGAGCCCGAGGTAGCTGAGCCCGGCCTCGGCCAGGATCGCCGTGGCGGCGCTGACGGTCGCGACCACGATCACCGGCGGCATCGCGTTGGGCACGATGTGGCGGAACAGGATGCGCAGGTTCGACATGCCGATGGCCTGCGACGCCTCGATGAACTGCCGCGGCTTGATGGTCAGCACCACCGAACGCATCACCACGGCGACCCGCGGCACATAGGCCACCGACACCGCGATCACGATCGATTCGAGCGACGAGCCGCGCGCCGCGACGATGGCCAGCGCGAGCAGGAAACCGGGGAACGCCAGCAGCACGTCGTTGGCCGTGACGAACAGCCGCTCGACCCAGCCGCCGGCGTAGCCCGCGATGGCGCCGATCAGCGTGCCGACCGACAGCGACAGCAGCACCACCGACAGCGCCACCTGCAGCGACACGCGCGAACCCCAGATCAGCCGCGACAGGATGCAGCGGCCGAACTGGTCGGTGCCCAGCGGGTAGGCCAGCGAGGGCGGCGCCAGCGTGGCCATCAGGTCGGTCTTCACCGGCGAGTTGGGCGCGATCCACGGCGCACCGATCGCGATGACGATCAGCAGCAGCATGATGGTGCCGCCGATCACCAGGCCGGGGTGGGCCAGCTGGGCGGCGAAGCGGCGGGGCGGTTTGTTCGGCAGCACATCGGATTCGGGGGCGGCGATGGCGGCAGCGGTGCGGGGTTTGGGGATCATCGTGTTCTCAGTCGCGGGTCGATGACCACGTAAAGAATGTCGCAGGTGGCATTGACCAGCACCACGGCCGTCGCCAGCACCAGCAGGCCGGCCTGCACCAGCTGGTAGTCGCGCGAGAGCACGGCCTTCATGATGGTCGAGCCCAGGCCGGGCCGGCTGAACACCATCTCGACCAGGATCGCGTTGCCCAGCGACCAGGCGAAGGTGACGCTGATCACCGCCAGGATCGGCACGGCCGCGTTGCGCAGCGCCAGCCGGTAGAGCACACGGCTTTCCGGCACGCCCAGGGCGCGGGCCACGCGGATGTGGTCCTGGCCCAGCACTTCGAGCATGGCCGAGCGCGTGAGCCGCGCGATGTACGCGGCCACCGACACGCCGAGCACCAGGGCCGGCAGTGCCAGGTGGTGCATGCTGGTCCAGAAGCCGCCCTCGCTGCTGGCGCCGAGCGTGGGGAACAGTCCGGCCCAGTGCGACAGCCCGAGGATGGCGACCAGGCCGATCCAGAACACCGGGAACGAGATGCCGCCCAGCGCGATGATCATCACCGCGGTGTCGATCCAGGTGCCCTGTTTGCTGGCCGACACCACGCCCAGCGGAACGCCGAGCGCGATGGCGATGGCCATGCCCCAGCCCGCCAGCGCGATCGACCACGGCACGCTCTGGAAGATCTCGGTCAGCGCGGCCTGGCCGGTCACCACCGAGTTGCCCAGGTCGCCGGTGACCGCGCGCCGCATGAAGCGCAGGTACTGCTCGATCACCGGCAGGTCCAGGCCCAGCTTGCCGCGCAACGCCGCCACCGCATCGGCGGTGGCGTAGTCGCCCAGCATGTAGAGCGCCGGATCGCCGGGGATCGCCCGCATCAGGAAGAAGGTGACCGTCACCACGCCGACGGCGGTCACCACCAGCTGCAGCAGCCAGCGTGCGAAGTACTTCGACAACTCAGGCGCCCTTCAGCGAGACCGGGTAGCCCTGCACCGTGAACATCGAGTTCTGCGTCAGTCCCTCCACAGAATCCGAGAACGCCATGAACAGGCGGTCGGCGTACAGCGGGATCACCGGCAGGTCGGTCATGGTCTTGCGCAGGATGGCGCCATACGCGGCCTTGCGCTTGTCGGCGTTGAGCTCCGAGGTCACGCCGGCCAGCAGGTCTTCGACGCCGTCGTAGCGGGCGCTGTTCAGGCCCGGCGGGAACGACTTGCGGGCGAACAGCGTGACCAGCGGCGCACCCGGGTCCGGTGGGCCCACCACGGCGGTGATGCAGCTCTGCACGTTGCCGCTGGAGCGCGCCTGCTGGTAGGCGCCGCGTTCCAGCGCCCGCACCGTGGCCTGGATGCCGACCTGCACCAGATCGTTCGCGACCGGCACCACGAACTTGTCGTACGGGTTCAGGCTGGGCGTGGTGATCTCGAAGCGCATGTTGGTCACGCCGGCTTCCTTCAGCAGCGCACGCGACTTGTCGGGGTCGTAGGCATAGGCCGGCACGTCGGTCGTGTTCTCGGGGAACGCGTTGGACAGCACCGTGCCGGCTTCGTACTTGGTGCCGCGGAAGAAGCCGTCGAGCAGGGCCTTGCGGTTGATCGCGTGCGCGATGGCGCGGCGCACGCGCACGTCGTCCAGCGGCTTGAGCGTGGTGTTGAGCACGAGGTTCACGGTGTTGCTGGCGGCGCGGTCGACCACCTTCACCCCGGGCGTGCGGCGCAGGCGCTCGATCACCTCGGGCTGCTGCAGCGCGAAGAAGATGTCGATCTCCTTCTTCTCCAGCGCGATCGCGGCCACTGCTTCGTCGCGGATCACGCGCAGGATCAGCTCCTGCACCTTGGGCGCGCCCTCGAAGTACTCGGGGTTGGCCGTCATGCGCACTTCGCTGCCGGCGGTCCAGCGGGCGAACACGAAGGGGCCGGTGCCGATCGGGTTGACGTTGTACTTCTCGGCCAGCTCGGTCACCGCCTTGCGCGACACGATCCAGCCCTGGTTGAAGGCCGTGACCTTGTGCAGGAACTCGGCGTTGGGCGTCGCCAGCACGAAACGCACGGTCAGCGGATCGGGCACCTCGATCGTCTGGATGAGGTCGGCGACCTGGCCACGGTAGGCGCTGCCGGTGGCCGGGTCGATGATGCGGTCGAACGAGAACTTCACGTCGTCGGCGGTGAAGTTGCCGTAGTTCTTGTGCCACTTGACGTTCGGCCGCAGCTTGAAGGTGTAGGTCTTCGCGTCGGGCGAGACGGTCCAGCTCGCGGCCAGGTCGGGCACGATGCGGTTGCTCGCGGCGTCGTACTTGACGAGGCCGTTGTAGACGTTCGACGCCACCGACTGGTTCTCGACCTGGAAGATCTTGGCCGGATCGAGGATCGAGATATCGGCGCCGATCCGGATGCGCAACTGCTTGGCGCTGGTCTGCGCCGCGACCGTGCTGATCAGGCCGGGCAGCAGGGACGCCGCACTGGCCGCGCCCATCAGGCCGAGCATGTGCCGGCGGCTTGCGTCTTGCGGACTTCTGCAAATGTCAGACATCGTTGTGGTTCCTTGCTTGCGGTGGTGGATCACAGCAGTTGCTTGCTGCGGGTGGGAAAGGGTTCGGGTGCGAGCGTGCCGGCGAGCGGGGCGCGGTGCTTGTCGGTGACGCGCTGCAGCTGCGCACCGAAGGCGGCCACCGGCGACACCAGCTCGCGCAGGCGGGCCAGGTGCTCGGGCGCGAGCGCCTGCAGGCCATGCCGCTCGGCGAAGGCGCGCACTTCTTCCAGCGGCACGTTGGCTGCGGCCTGCACTGCCGGTACTGCCGCCGGCGGCACCGGGTGCGGGGCCGGCGCGGGCAGGCGGTCGCGCCAGGGGGTGGCGCGCTCGTAGGCGATCGCCAGGCGCAAAATGTCGGCCTCGCCGCCCTGCCGGCCGACCACCTGCCAGTGCAGCGGAAGGCCATCCGGCGAGAAACCCGTGCATTGCACCAGCGCCGGGCTGCCGGACAGGTTGAACGGCGTCAACATCGTCTCCACCGTGTAGGCCGTCATCTCCGGCTCCACGCCCAGGCGCGGCGGCAGGTGCAGCGTGCCGAACGTGACCAGCGCATCGAACTCCGCGAGCAGCGCACGGATCTGTTCGCCGATGACGGCGCGGCGCCGTTGCGCGGCCAGGTAGTCGACGGCGCGCACCAGGGAGCCGGCCATCACCTTGTCGCGCAAGGCGAAGCCCATTCGCTCGGGGTGCTCGCGCAGCTCGGCCTCATGGATCGACGCCGATTCGACCGGTCCGATCATCCGCGTCACCGCAAAACACTCGGCCACGGAGACCGGCAGCCGCACGTCGGTGAGGTGCGCGCCCAGGCCTTCGAGCACCTGCAGCGCCGACGCGAAGCCTTGCTCCAGCGCCGCGTCGGCCGATGGAAGACCCGGGCCCGGATCGCGCAGCACCGCGATGCGCATGCCGCGCACACCTGCGGCGGCGAGTTGTGCTGGCGTCGGCAGGGCCTCGACCTCCGGCAACGACCGGGTCAGCGCCGAGAACACGATGGCGGCGTCTTCGGCCGTCCTGGTGAAGGTGCCGGGGATGTCGAGCGAATAGCAGTTGGGCAGGATGCCCTCGAGGCTGAAGCGGCCCGGTGTCGGGATCAGGCCCACGGTGCCGGTGGCGCTGGCCGGCAGGCGTACCGAGCCGGTGGTGTCCGACCCCAGCGCGAACATCGAGGTGCCGGCGATCACCGAGGTGCCGCAGCCGGCGCTGGAGCCGCCGGTGAAGCGTGCGGTGTCCCAGGGGTTGCGCGCGGGCGGAAACGGCAGGTCGAAGTATTCGCCGCCGTTGCCGGTGCCGTACTCCCAGGTGGTCAGCAGGCCGAGGCAGACCGCACCCTCGGCGCGCAGCTGCGCCACCAGCCGTGCGTCGGCCGTGGGCCGGTGCGCCAGGCGCAGGCGCGACCCCGAACTGGACGGCATGCCGGCCACGTCGTAGGTGGCCTTGACGGCGAACGGCAGGCCGTCCAGCGCGCTGCGGCGGGGGGTGCCGACCTGCGCTGCCTGCTGCCGCGCCGTGTCGGCGGCCAGATGCACATAGGAATGGATGCGGTCATCGACTTCGGCGGCGCGTGCGATGCAGGCCTCGACGAAGTCCACAGGCCTGGCCTGTCCGCCGTCGATGGCGGCAGAGGCCTCGGCGATGGACCATGCCCACAGAGGGCGCTTGCCGGAAACGCTGGATGCCATTGGGGATCGTGTCTCCAGGTGATCGTGGGGCGGCCGCTCGACGGCGACGTTGAGTCCATCAGGCAAGGGGCGTGCCACGCCGTGCACATCTGCACGCGCTGCATGCGCTGCGCCGCGTGTCGGCTGGAGGCTGCGAAAAACATGGAGATACCGCTATCGGTTCAATAGCAGACGTCGCGGGCAAGTGGACCGGGCGAGGATGCACACGTGGCGCATGGCACGTCGTGCGACGTTGCACGCGACGCCGCGCGACTGCTTTTTTCAGGCCGTGATGCGGCTGCCCCGGCGCACGGAATTGCGCAAGGGGTGGTGCGGGGTTGGCAGGGAGATCAGTACAGGCCGTGCGTGCGCGCGTGCAGCCGCGCCAGGCCCAGCAGCGCATCGGTCCACGGCGTCGGCGTGCCGGTCATCTGGCCGATCTCGCGCACCACGGTCACCAGGGCATCGAGTTCGACCGGCTTGCCGGCCTCGACGTCCTGCAGCATCGAAGTCTTGAAGGCGCCGAGCTTGCGGGTCACGGCGTGGCGGTCTTCGGGTTGCTGATCGATCGGGATGCCGATGTGCGCGCCGATCTCGCGGGCCTCCAGCATCACGCTGGAGATGAAACCGCGCGCCAGGTCGTCGGCCAGGATCAGGTCGGTGGTGGCGCCGGTGAAGGCACTCACCGGGTTCACCGTCATGTTGCCCCACAGCTTGTACCAGGCGTCCTTCTGGATCTGCTCGGACACCGGAGATTCGAGCCCGCTGCGCTGCAGCAAGGCCGACAGCGCCTGCACGCGGGCGCTCTGCACGCCCGAAGGCTCGCCGATGATCAGCCGCTGGCCGAAGTGGTGGCGCACGAAGCCGGGCTCGTACAGCGCACAGCTCGCATGCACGACGCAGCCGACGATGTGCCGCGCCGGGATCGCCTCGGCGATCTCGCCGGTCGGGTCGACCGCCTGCAGCCGGCGCCCGGCAAAGGCGCCGCCGAAGCCCTGGAAGAACCACCACGGCACGCCGTTCATCGCGGTCAGCACCACGGTGTCGGGGCCGATCAGCGGCGCGATGCGGCGGGCCACGTCGACCATGGCCGGCGCCTTCACGGCCACCACTACGAGGTCCTGCACGCCGAGCGCGACCGGATCTTCGCTGGCGCGCACCGGCACCGACACGGTCTGCCCGGCCTGCTCCAGCCGCAGCCCGTGCGTGCGCAGCGCGGCCAGCGTCGCGCCGCGCGCGACCACGCTGACATCGCAGCCGGCCTGGGCCAGGTGCACGCCGACCCAGCCGCCGATGGCGCCCGCGCCGAAGATGCAGACGCGCTTGAAAGTCTTGTCGCTCATGTCATCCCAATTTGTAGCTGGCGTCCAAGCGCTCCACCTGCCGTACCAGCGCGTTGAACACGTCGCGGCCGGCGCCGTGCTGCGGGCTGAACTGCAGCGAATCGCGCGTGCACCTGGCCGCGACCTCGTCTGCAACGGGGATGGCAGCGTCGGCGCCGCCCATGCTGAACGTGGCCATCTGGATCTCGCAGGCGCGCTGCAGCGTCCACAGCACGGCGAACGCGTGCGGCACGGTGTGGCCCCAGGCCAGCAGACCGTGGTTGCGCAGGATCACGGCCGGCCGGTTGCCGATGCTCTGCAGCAGGCGCGGCCCTTCGTCGGCGTGGATCGTGATGCCCTCGAAGTCGTGGTAGGCCACCATGCCGTGCAGCTGCGCGGTGTAGAAGTTGGTCTGCTGCAGCCCGCCCTTGAGACAGGCCACGGCCACACCGGCCGTGGTGTGCGTGTGCATCACGCAGTGCGCGTCCGGCAGGCCGTCGTGGATGGCGGCGTGCACGGTGAAACCCGCCGGGTTGACCGGATAGGCCGAGCCGTCGAGCACCTTGCCCTGCAGATCGATCTTGACCAGATTGCCCGCCGTCACCTCGCTGTAGTGCAGGCCGAACGGGTTGATCAGGAACTGCTTGCTCCCCTGCGCCACGCTGTCGGGCAGGCGCACCGTGATGTGGTTGTAGATCATCTCGGTCCAGCCCAGCATTGCGAACACGCGGTAGCAGGCGGCCAGCTCGACGCGCGCGGCCCACTCGTCGGGGTGGAAGCGCGTCGCGGCGTCGGCGGGAGCAGTCTTCAAGATCGCATTCATCACAAAATCCTCGGTTGGCCCCCGCAGGGGCGGGGGGCTAGCCTTCAGCGGTGAAGCCGACGGCCTTGACGATCGGCGCCCACTTGGCGGTGTCGCGCTTCAGCAGGTCGGCCAGTTCGGCCGGCGTCGACGACATGGCTTCCAGACCGAAGCCGTTCAGGCCGTCGACCACGTCCTTCTGGACCAGAGCCGATTTCATCGCCGCGTTCAGTCGCGCCACGACTTCAGGCGATGCCTTGGCCGGCAGGAAGAACGCGAACCACTCGCTGTGCGTCATGTCCTTGATGCCTTGTTCTTCGTAGGTCGCCACGTCGGGTGCGAAGCGGCTGCGCTTGGCGCCGGAGACGCCCAGGATGCGGACCTTGCCGGTGGGCAGGTGCTGCGTCAGGTCGCCGATCGGGCCGGACACGGCCGAGATATTGCTGCCCAGCAGATCGAGCATGGCCGGCTGCGTGCCGCGGTAGGCAGCGTGCTTCAGCTCGACGCCGCCGCTCTTGCCCAGCAGGGCGCCGATGAAGTGCGGCGTCGATCCGGCGGCGGGCGAGCCGAAGTTCGCGCCCATCGGGTTGGCCTTGGCCCAGGCCAGGAACTCGGGCACGGTCTTCACGCTGAGCGGCACGGCCGGGCCGACCGCCAGGCCGAAATCGAACACGCAGCCGAGCGAGACCGGCGTCAGGTCGGCGATCGGGTCGTACGGCAGCTTCTTGTAGATGTGCGGGTAGATCGTCAGCATCGACGTGGGCGTCTGCAGCAGCGTGGCGCCATCGGGCGCGGCCGCCTTGACGAACTGGATCGCGATCTGGCCGCCGGCACCGGTGCGGTTCTCGACCACGGCGGTCTTCGCGTAGTCGGGCGCGAGTTTGGTGCCCAGGCGCCGGCAGATGGTGTCGGACGTGCCGCCGGCGGCGAAGCCGGTGATGATGCGCAGCACTTCGGGCTGCGCCTGGGCGAAGGCGCGCTGGCCGACGGCGGCCAGCAGGGCCGCAGCGCTGGTGGACTGGATGATCTGGCGGCGTGTGATGGACATGGGTCGTCTCCTGGGTCGATGCAAAAAAGGGACCGGCCGGGGCCGGGCCGCATATTCTTCCAGCCGGTCGCTGCGCTGGCTACCGGTGTTTACCTTGGGCTTGCTCCCGCTTCTCAATAGGTTTTGCTGACGGGAGGCGCAGCGACCGTGTCCTTGAAGCGTGCCGCCAGTGCGGTGGTGTGGCGCATCAGCAGATTGGTGTCGATGCCGACCGAGACGAACACGGCGCCGAGCTCCAGGTACTTCTTCGCCAGCGTTTCGTCCGGCGTCAGGATGCCGGGCGCCTTGCCGGCCTTGCGGATGCGGGCAATAGCGTCGGCGATCGCGGCCTGCACGTCCGGATGGCCCGGGTTGCCCAGATGCCCGAGCGACGCCGACAGGTCCGACGGGCCGATGAACACGCCGTCGACGCCCTCGGTCGCCGCGATGGCGTCGAGGTTGTCCAGCGCCAGCTGCGTCTCGACCTGCACCAGCAGGCAGACCTGGTCGTTGGCCTCGTGCGCATAACGCGGGTAGCGGCCCCAGCGCGACGCGCGTGCGCCGCCCATGCCGCGCACGCCCTGCGGCGGGTAGCGCATCGACTGCACCAGCGTCGCGGCCTGCTCGGGCGTGTCGACCATCGGCACCAGGATGGTCTGCGCGCCGATGTCCAGGTACTGCTTGATCAGCGCCTGGCCCACGTGGCCATGGCCCATCGGCACGCGGCAGACGGCGTGGCCGGGGTAGGGCGCCACCGCCTGCAGCGTGGCCAGCATGCTGGGCACATCGTTGGGCGAATGTTCGCCGTCGATCAGCAGCCAGTCGAAGCCGGCGCCGGCGCAGAGCTCGGCGCTGTAGGGGCTGGCGAGGCCGAGCCACAGGCCGATCTGCGGCTCCAGCTTGTGCATCGCCTGCTTGAAGGTGTTGACGGGTGTTTGCATGGTGAACCTGTGGTTAGACGAAGCGGAAGGAAATGGAACCGAGCGGGCCGTAGTCGGCGTGGAAACTGTCGCCCGGCGCGGCGAAGGTCGGCCGGGTGAACGAGCCGCCCAGCACCACCTCGCCCTTGTCCAGGTACTCGTCCCAGGGCGCGAGCTTGTTGGCCAGCCAGGCGACGCCGGTGGCCGGGTGGTTCAGCACCGCGGCGGCGACGCCGGTCTCCTCGATCACGCCGTTCTTGTAGAGCAGCGCGCTGACCCAGCGCAGGTCGACCGCATTGGGCTTGACCGGGCGGCCCCCGGTGATGATGCCGGCGTTGGCGGCGTTGTCGGAGATCGTGTCGAACACCTTGCGCATGACCTTGGTGTGGCGGTCGAGCTGTTCGATGCGCGCGTCGATGATCTCGATGGCCGGCACCACGTAATCGGTGGCTTCGAGCACGTCGAAGATCGTCACGTTCGGGCCCTGCAGGCGGCGGCCCAGCACGAAGGCCAATTCCACCTCGACCCGCGGCGCGATGAAGCGTTGGAACGGGATGTCGGTGCCTTCCTGGATGAACATGTCGTCGAGCAGCGTGCCGTAGTCGGGCTCGTTGATCTGGCTGGCCTGCTGCATCGCGCGCGAGGTGAGGCCGATCTTGTGGCCGCGCACGGTGCGGCCCTCGGCCAGCTTCAGCTGCATCCAGGCGCGCGAGATCGCGTAGCCGTCCTCCACCGTCATCTCGGGATAGAGCTTGGAGAAATGCTCGACCTGCACCCGGGTCTTCTCGGCCTGGTGCAGGCGGGCGGCCAGTTCTTCGACGCGCTCTTTGCTGAACATCGTGGGTCTTTCAGTTGGATCGATTGAAGTAGGGGTGCAGGCTGCTGTGCTTGGCGTCGAACACTTCGGCGCCCTCGTCGATCTGCAGCGTGACGCCCATCAGCCGGTGGTCGAAGATCGGCGCGAAGTGCGCCTTCACCGTGGCGATCAGGTCGTCGCCGGCCTTTTTCTTGACCGCCTCGCCGCGGCCCCGGGCCATGCGCAGGTTCAGGTAGACGAAGGCGTAGTCGGCCTTGCCGTCGGCCACCGCATAGTGGGCGGCCGGGTAGGCCAGCACGCGCGTGCCGCCGAGCGGAAACACCGGCTTGTCCTGCTCGTCGCGCTGGGCGAGCATGGTGTCGGCAAGCGTCCGGCACAGCGCCGACATGTCGGTCGCGCGTTCGAGATTGGGCGTGTAGAGCACGACGAGGTGGGGCATGGGAACGGGCTTTCAGGCGATGGTCATGGTCGCGGCCGTACAGGTGACCGCGAAGATCGGGATGGCCTGCATATGGTAGATCTCTCCCCGGCCGCGGGCCGCAGCGGCCACGGTGATGAAGGTGCGGATCTCGAAGCCGCCCTGGCCGGCGTCGCGGTAGGTCGCCTCGTCGTTGTAGTGCTGCATCGACAACATCGCGTCGCGGTCGTTGGCACACCAGTGCTGCATGAAGTCGCGGTCCCAGGCCTCGTTGACCTTGCCCGAGTCGGGCGTGGCCGGCCAGTGCGAGATGCCGCCGGTGCCCACCAGCGCGATGCGCTCGGGCGCCTTGTCGCAGGCGCGGCGCAGGGCCTCGCCGAAGGCCCAGGCGCGGTGCAGCGGCGTCAGCGGCGGGCCCTGGCAGTTGATGTTGACCGGGATCACCTTGGTGTCGAAGGCCGGCGTCAGGAAGTGCAGCGGCACGATGATGCCGTGGTCGAACTTCCACTCCTCGGCGTAGGCCACGTCGACCGTCTGCATCACCTCGCGGATCAGCCGCTGCGACAGCGCCGCATCGCCGGGGATCGTGGTCTTGGCGATGCCGAGCCAGGCCGGGTCTTCGATCGGGCCTTCATAGCGGTCGGCCATGCCGATGGCGTAGGCCGGCATGTTGTTCATGAAGAAGTTTGCGAAGTGCTCGGCCGCGACTACGATCACCGCGTCGGGTTGCGTCGCGCGCAGCGCCTCGCCCATGCGGTGGAACTGCGCATGGAACGCGTCCTTCACCACGGGGTCGGCCAGGTGCGCGCGGCCGGTGATGCCGGGGGCGTGGCTGCAGACGCCGGCAAAGACGAGAGGCATGTGGCTTGTCTCCTCGGTGGGTGGGTCAGACGCCGGCGACGCGTTCGTTCTGCGCGGTGGTCATCGCGTAGATGCCGGCGCGCACCGGCCCGTATTTCTGCACACCATCGCGCATCGCCGCGATGTAGTCGGCCCAGGGCAGGCCCAGCAGCGGCGCGAAGTGCATCAGCAGCTGCCCGTTGCAGCCCAGCACGTAGAGCTTGCCGATGTCGCCGTTGTCGATGGCCTCGCGTTCCTCCGGCTCCAGCGCGTAGCCGTCGAGCAGGCTCCCGCGCACCGGTCCGCCGGCCGCGTACTGCTGCTGCACCGACGGCGTGCGGTTCAGGTCGAACAGGAACTTCTGCATCGCGTAGAGGCTCATCGCAGTCTCCTTCAGACGCCCCAGTGCGGGATGTGGTGGCTGCCCATGGAGACGGCGATGTTCTTCGGCTCGCAGAACACCTCGTAGCTCCAGGTGCCGCCCTCGCGGCCGGTGCCCGAGGCCTTGGTGCCGCCGAACGGCTGGCGCAGGTCGCGCACGTTCTGGCTGTTGACGAAGCACATGCCGGCCTCCACCGCCGCGGCCACGCGGTGCGCCTTGCCGATGTTCTCGGTCCACACGTAGCTCGAGAGGCCGTATTGGATGTCGTTGGCCAGGCGGATCGCTTCGGCTTCGTCCTTGAACGGGATCAGGCAGGCCACCGGGCCGAAGATCTCTTCCTGCGCGATCCGCATGCGGTTGTCGACGTCGGCGAACACGGTGGGGCCGACATAGTTGCCGCGCTTCACGCGGTCGGGCAGGCCGTCCGGCGTGCCGGCGCCGCCGAACAGCAGCGTCGCGCCTTCCTTCGGGCCGAGCTCGATGTAGCTGCGCACCTTGGCCAGATGCGCCTGGCTGATCATCGGGCCGATGATGGTCTTCTCGTCCAGCGGGTCGCCGACGGTGATGCGCTTGGCACGCTCGACGAACTTGGCGACGAAGTCGGCATAGATCGACTGCTGCACCAGGATGCGGCTGCCCGCCGTGCAGCGCTCGCCGTTGTTGCTGAAGATCATGAACACGGCGGCGTCGAGCGCGCGCGGCAGGTCGGCATCCTCGAACACCACGAACGGCGACTTGCCGCCGAGCTCCATGCTGAACTTCTTGAGACCTGCAGCCTTGACGATGCGGTGGCCGGTGGCGGTGGAGCCGGTGAACGACACAGCGCGCACGTCGGGGTGGGCCACCAGCGGCTCGCCGGCGCCCTTGCCAGTGCCGTGCACCAGGTTCAGCACCCCGGGCGGAATGCCGGCCTCGAGCGCCAGCTCGCCCATGCGTGCGGCCGACAGCGGCGACAGCTCGCTCATCTTCAGCACGGCGGTGTTGCCGAACGCCAGGCAGGGCGCGGTCTTCCAGGTGGCCGTCATGAAGGGCACGTTCCACGGCGAGATCAGCGCGCAGACGCCGACCGGGTGGAACAGCGTGTAGTTGAGGTGGGTCTCGGTCGGGTACGTGTGGCCGTCGACGCGGGTGCACATCTCCGCGAAGTAATAGAAGTTGTCGGCGGCCCGCGGCACCAGCTGCTTGCCAGTCTGCGCGATGACCTGGCCGCAGTCGTTGGTCTCGGTCTGCGCGATCTCGGGCACGTGGGCGGCGATCAGGTCGCCGAGCTTCCTGATCAGCTTGGCGCGCTGCGGCGCCGGCATGCCGGCCCATTTGGGGAAGGCGGCCTTGGCGGCCGCGACGGCGGCGTTCACCTCGGCCTCGCCGCCGTCGGCCACCTCGGCCAGTACCTCTTGCGTGGCCGGGTTGATGGTCTCGAAATACTCTTTGCCGGCAACCTGTTTGCCGTCGATCAGGTGGTGGATGCGCATGGGAGGTCCGTGGTCAGGAGGTGGGGGGCAGGGCAGCGCCTTCGGGCGGTTGCTCCAGCCGGATGAGATCGTCGAGCAGCTCGTAGAGCTGGGTGAGTTTCTGTTTGCCGAGGGACTGCTCCATCGACGCGTAGTGGGCCTCGATCGAGCCCGACAGCTTCTTCACGATGCGCAGGCCCTTGGCCGTGGCCTGCACCACCGTGCGGCGCTGGTCCTCGGGGTCGCGCGCGCGGCGCACCAGCCCGTCGCGCTCCATGCGCGACAGCACACCGGTCAGGCTCGGCCCGAGGATGAAGGCTTCGCGCGCGACGCGGCCGGTCTCGATGCCGATGCCCTCGCCCTGGTTTTCGCCGAGCACACGCAGCACGCGCCATTGCTGGTCGCTCAGGTCGTGCGCACGCAGGCGCGGCCGTGCATTGGCCATCACCGCTTCACGCGCCTGCAGCAGCAAGCGGGGCAGATTGCGGTGGACGAACGGAGTGGACACGGCCGAGGACATTTATTTCATATGTTAAATGATTTGCCCTGCGCCCACGTCGCAGCGCGACTAGGTAAAAACCCGGAAAGCCGCCGCGCCGAGGTCTTGCGTTGTCACGGGCTTTCGCTAAACTCGCACCGTCAACAAAGGCACACCCGTGCGAAAGCCGGGGTCGCAAAGTCACCGGTCTAACGTCGAAGGCACACGCCTCTCGGCCATGGCAGCGGAACCGCTGATCGTCCTCCCGGACCCCCGCCTGCGCGCGGCGGGCGCCGCCTGAGGCAGTGGTTCCGTGTGCCGCGCGGACTCTGCGTCTCCTTCCTTTCCCTTGTCGTCGTGCTCCAGGTCTCGTGATCGCCGCTGCGCGTTGACGGCAGGTGGCCGCTTTGGAAAGGAAGACACCGTGAAATTCATTCGGAAAGGCCAGTCGGGTGCGCTGCGACGCATGCTGGTGCTCGGGGCCGTGCTCGCATGCCCGGCGCAGCACGCGCTGGCGGTGGTGAAGTGCGTGGACGGCGAAGGCCGCGTGACGTTCCAGGACGTGTTGTGCGACAACGCTTCCACGTCGGTGCCGCTGAAGCCGAGCCCGGTGAAGGCGTCGGCCGATGCACCTTCGGCGCGGGGCAAGGTCTCGCTGCCGGCGACGATGACGTCGACATCGGCCAAGACGGTTGCATTGCGCTGAGCTGCGTTGCTCTGCTGATCTGTCGGCCGCTACCTACAAATCCATCGCTTCCGCGCCGACGCCGCACCGGCCTGTGCTGCCGAAGAATGTGTTGCACCCGTCGTCGGTGGACGACATTGCAAGGGAGTCGACCGATGAACATGCACAGCGCGACAGCCGAGCCCCGTGTCAGCCACCTTTCTGAAATGCCGCCGGCACAGCGTCGTCAGGCCGGTGAGATCCGACGCCTGCGCGAAACCCTCTTCGAGTTGCAATGCGAGCCCGAGCCGGATGCGTCCGCGATCGACGGCGTGATGCGCCGCCTGGCCCTGGTGCGTCAGACGCAGGCGCTGAACTGAGCTTGTCGCTTTAGCTTTTCAACAGCCGCCCCTGGCTCAAGCCAAGACGCGGACCATTTCCGGAGCCCGCAGGGTATCGGCGACTTGCGCGAGCAGCGCGGGCGCCAGATGCGGACGCAGCGCCGCCAGGTCTTCGCTGTCGTCGGTGGCGGGGTCGTAGTCGGCCAGATGGGTCAGCTGCCGCCGCGCAATGCGTTCGGCCAATCCTGCGCTGAGGCTGCTCAGCGCCATGCGGGCGGCGTGTGCCGGGTCCGGCGCCGGGGCGGCGGTGAACAGGATGCGGCCTATCCCACGGGTCTCGACCACCATCGTCTCGGGCAATCCCCATTCCTGCATCAGCAGATAACCCATCTCGCCGGCACTCAGCCCCAGCTTGTCCTGCTCGGCCAACGCACGCTGCAGCATGCCTGCGCCTGCGGGGAGCGCGGCGGGCGCGCCTGCGGCCGACTGGGCCTCGGGCCGCGCCAGCGTCGCCGCGGCAAAACGCCCCAGGAACGACAGCACCAGCTGCGTCGCCATGCCGGCGGCGTCGGCCAGCTGCAGACGTTTGGCCAGCTGCAAACACAGCTCGCTGGCGATCGCGCTTGCGCGCCACAGCGTGTCGAACTCCTTGCGCAGCTGGACATCGCCCGGCGCCAGCGCCTCGCTCAGCATGTACTGCAGGCACAGGCTGCGCACGGTGTTCAGGCCCAGGAAGGTGATCGCCTGGCCGACGCTGGTGACGGTCTGGCGCAGGCCGTACAGCGGCGAATTGACGGCCGCCATCACGCGCGCCGCCACCACCGGCTCGCTCATCACCAGCTCGCTCAGCTCAGCGGATGACGCACGGCCCAGGAACTCGGGCGCCACCAGCTGGTGCAGCCCGCGCGGTGGTCGGGGGATGCTGCGCAGCGCCTCCAGCAGCGCGAGCTTGCGGGTGTCGCTCAGCGTCTCGACGCGCACCAGGCGCGGGTCGAGCACGAGCGGGGCATCGGATCGGACCGGTGCCGGTGGCACCAGGATGCTCGTGTCCGGCCCCGTCGCCGCTGTTCTTGCCGTGGCGCCCGTCGACGGGGCGGGTGTCGCCGGCGTCAGGTGCCGAGACGGCGTGGCGCCTGTGCGCTGGGTGGTCTTGCGCGTGGCCCACCACACGATGACGACCACCACGACCCCGAGAGCAATCAGTGCAGCAACCATGATTTCCTGTCCATTCCGCGCCCATGCAAGCCACCGGTGCGCGCACCCATGACCTCCCTTTTGTAACCACGACTTTACACAATGGCTAACAGACACCTGCAAGAAGAGCGCCACGTGCTAAGCTTTCTGCCCGATTTTTGAAACCAAGCGAGACAACCATGCCCGGACTCCTGCCCCAAGTCGATCCCGAAGGCCTGCTCGAATTTTCGGTGGTCTACACCGACCGCGCCTTGAACCACATGTCGCGCAGCTTTCAGGGCGTGATGAAGGACATCTCGGCCATCCTGAAGGAGGTGTACCACGCCCGCTCGGCCGTGCTGGTGCCGGGCAGCGGCACCTTCGGCATGGAGGCGGTGGCGCGCCAGTTCGCCGGCGGCAAGGACGTGCTGGTGCTGCGCAACGGCTGGTTCAGCTACCGCTGGACGCAGATCTTCGACATGGGCCAGATCCCGGCGTCGTCGACGGTGCTGAAGGCCCGGCGTACCGGCAGCGGTGCGCAGGCTCCCTGGGCACCTGCGCCCATCGCCGAGGTGCAGGCCGCCATCCGCGAGAAGAAACCCGCCGTGGTGTTCGCGCCGCACGTGGAGACGGCCAGCGGCATGATCCTGCCCGACGCCTACCTGCGCGCCGTGAGCGACGCGGTGCACGCGGTGGGCGGCCTGTTCGTGCTCGACTGCATCGCCTCGGGCGCCATGTGGGTCGACATGCAGGCGACCGGCGTCGACGTGCTGATCTCCGCGCCGCAGAAGGGCTGGAGCAGTTCGCCCTGCTGCGCCATGGTGATGCTGAGCGAGCGCGCCCGCACCGCGATCGACGGCACGACCAGCAGCAGCTTTGCCTGCGACCTGAAGAAATGGCTGCAGATCATGGAAGCCTACGAAGGCGGCAGCCATGCCTACCACGCGACCATGCCGACCGATGCGCTGACGCGGCTGCGCGAGGTGATGAAGGAAACGCAGGCCTACGGTTTCGCCAAGGTGCGTGCCGAACAGGAGGCCCTGGGCCGCAAGGTGCGCGCGCTGTTCGAGAGCCGCGGCCTGGCCAGCGTGGCGGCCGAAGGCTTCAAGGCGCCGGGCGTGGTGGTCAGCTACACCACCGACCCGGAGATCCAGTCGAGCCGCAAATTCCTGGGCGAAGGCCTGCAGACCGCCGCCGGCGTGCCGCTGCAATGCGACGAGGGCCCTGACTTCTCGACCTTCCGCATCGGCCTGTTCGGCCTGGAGAAGTGGCACAACGTCGACCGCACGGTGGCCCAGCTCGAAGGCGCGCTGGACCGCATCGGCCTGGCTGCTGCCGCTGCAGCCAGCCCCGCTGCGCAGCACGCCACGGCCTGACCTGCAGCGCCGCGGCGCTCATTCGCGCAGCGTGAACACCACCGTCAGGTAGGCCACGGGCCGCTCCAGGATCTGCTCCACGCCATGCAGGGCCTTGGCGTCGAACAGCAGCGAATCGCCCACGCCCAGCGTCATCGTGCGGCTGCCGTAGCGGTAGCTGACGCGGCCCGACACCAGGCGCAGGAACTTCAGGCCCGGATGCTGGAAGGTCGTGTACGGCTGGGCCTCGTCCGACAGGCTCACCAGGTACGGTTCGACGAAGGCATTGCCCGACAGCAGATGGCCCAGCAGTTCGTAGCGGTAGCCGGCGATCGCGCCGACCCGCTCGACGATGATGCCCTTGCCCGCCGGCACGAACGAACAATCGGTACGGTCGACCTGGTCGCCGAAGAAACGCGGCAACGGCACACCCAGCGCGGCTGCGATGTGGTCGAGCACCTCGATCGATGGGGACACCAGGCCGCTTTCGATGCGCGACAGCATCGAGCGCGAGACCTGGGCGCTCTGCGCCAGTGCGCTGGCCGACAGGTTCAGCGCCAGCCGGAGCTCACGGATCTGTAGACCCACCTTGGCCGAAGTCGAACTGCGCTTGGGCCGTGCGGGTTTGCGGGGCGCCGGCTCGGGCACGCGGAACGCGGGCTTGCCGGCGGTGGGGAAGGGGGAGGCTGGTGTTCGCTTCAAGTTCGATCGGGTAGGGTCGCGAGCGATCGGAACATCTTAGCCGCCGGCCCCCCGGCGCAGGCGACCAGCGCACCGTTCGACACCCGTTCGCGGCCGTACACCAGCCAGGCATCGTCGACGCTCGGCACGGCCAGGTCGATGCAGAAGCGATCGGGGTATTGGTCGACCAGCGTCGAGAAGGTCAGGCCCGCGTCGAACCGGCCTTCGAGCAGGCCGCGCGCCACCGTGCTCACCGTGTCGGTGGTCTCCAGCCGGCCCCAGCGCGACAGATCGACGTAGGCGGTGGTGGCCGCCATCGCACCGATGCTGGTGGCGACAGGCCGGTCGCGGCGCCGCACTACGGCCAGGTCGCGGCTCGGCGAGATGAAGGTGTCGACGACGAACAGGCCCTGGAAGAAGCGCGCCACCGTGGCGGGCGTGGCCGGGTGCACCGCGCATTGCAGGATGAAATCGGCCTCGCCGGCCAGCACGCTGCGTGCGGCCTCGGCGAAGTCGGCGACCAGGCCGATCTGCGTGCGCGCTGCGATGCCGTGGAACGCCAGATAGCGGGCCAGCACCAGTTCGTGGTTGCTGCCGGCCGGGCCGAGGGTCGCGAAGCGGATGCGGTCGTGCTGCATGGTCTCAGCGGGCGATGATCGCGTCTTCGAGCCGGCAGGTCTCGGCGATGATCAATTCGTACAGTGCGCGCAGGAACGGCGCACTGACGCCCTGGGCTGCCGCGAACTCCGCAGCGCGCGCCTGCACGATGCCGATGCGGTGCGGCTGCATCATCGGCACGCCATGGATCTTCTTGTGTTCGCCGATGCGCTCGCAGCAGGCCAGGCGCGCCTTCAGCGTCCGCAGCAGGGTGGCGTCAATCGTGTCGAGCTCGCGGCGCATCGCTTCGAGCGGCGCGTCGACGTCCGCAGGCGTGGCGGGCGGGGTGGGTGTGGAGGGGGCTGTCATTCGAGCTTGATGCCTTGCGAGGTGATGATCTGGCTGAGTTGGCCATAGTCCGACTGGATGCGCCGGGCGAAGCCCGCCGACTCGACGCCGACCGCGTCGTAGCCGTGTTGCAGCAGCTGCCGCTTGACCTCGTCGCTGCGGGCGATGCGGGCGAATACAGCGGACAGTCTGGCGACGATGGCGCTCGGCATGCTGGCCGGTGCCGCGACGCCGGTCCACACTTCGAGTTCGACGCGGGGAAGCCGGCCTCGGCCAGCGTCGGGTAGTCGGGCGCCAGCGGGCTGCGGGTGGCAGAGGTCACGCCGATCGCCCGCAGTTTGCCGGCCGCCACCATCGGCATCGCCGCGCCCAGCTGCACCAGCGAGATGTGCACATCGCCGCTGATCATCGCTGTCACCACCTGCGCATACGACGTGTAGGGCACATGCACCGGCGCAAGGCCGGCCTTGCTCTTCAGCACCTCCATTGCCAGATGGCCGACCGTGCCGACGCCGGGCGAGCCATAACTCCAGGTGTTGCCTGCACGGCGCGCCGCCTCGAGGAACTCGCGCGTGCTGGACGGCGTGGCCGGGTTGGGCGCGGCCAGCAGCAGGGGCGCGGTGCAGATCAGGCTGACCGGCGCCAGGTCTTTCAGCGGGTCGTAGGCGGTGGCGGGGTTGAGCAGCTTGGCGATCGTCATGTTGCCGTTGATCACGATGCCCAGCGTGTGCTGGTCGGTCGACTGCGCCATGATGCCCGCAGCAATGTTGCCGCTGGCGCCCGCGCGGTTCTCGACGATCACCGGCTGGCCCAGCGCCTTCGCCAGCGGCTCGGCCAGTGCGCGGGCGATGAAGTCGGGCGACGATCCCGGCGGAAAACCCACCATCAGGCGCACCGGCTTCGAAGGCCAGGTGTCGGCGGATGCGGGGCGCGGTGTCTGCGCGAAGGCCGGGACGGCGAGCGCGTGGGCAAGGACGGAGGCCGCCGCGAACAGCGCGGTGCGGCGGGAGCCGGAGGGGAGTTGCATGCGGTGGACCCTGGTCAGAACAAGGCCCATCATGGGTCGTGCGCCGCCGCCACACAATGGTTGCGCGAGGTGCAAATGCGCCACCGCGCCTGCGCTCTCGCGATACCGGCCCTCCAGTTGCGTGCTGTGCAAAACCGCTACGGCTGTGCTGCTGCATCCACGGTGTGGTGGACGCCCGTCCCCGCTCAGAACAGCCGCTGCAGCGCCAGCAGATCGCGCTCCACGTGCGCCGCGTCGTTGGCAAACGCGGCCTCGTCCACACCGTCGAGCCTGCACAGCACGAACAGCACGGTGCAGCCCTCGCCGTTGGGCACCACACGCATCGCATTGGTGATCATCTGGCCCGAGGGCAGGATGACGTCGTGGTCGAGCACACCATAGGCGTTGTCTTCGGCCATCTTCACCTGGACGCGCCCCATCGGGGAATCGGTGAACCAGGCGTCGCCCTGGCGGTAGACGCCGGTGGCCAGGCCCGAGGCCCAGCGAGGCAGATTCTCGGGCTGGCGGGCGAAGTCGTACACCGTACGCCATGGCGCGGCGATCGTGGTGCTGACGATCCTGGTCTCGTGGGTGTGCGCCACGGCCACGGCTTTCATTGCGCCGGTATCTTCAATACGCCGACGGGTTCTTCACCATCAGGCAGCCGATCCACTGCGTGTAGAGCTTCTCGTTGAACCACTTGATCGTGTTCGACTTCTTGACGCCCTGGTCCGGATCGTTGAAATAGACCATCCCGCCTTCGACACCGGTCAGCACGATGCAGTGGCCAACCCCGAACCACAGGCCATTGGCCCAGATCGGGCCCGAGTTGTTCAGGTAGCCGTACAGGTCTGCCTCGGTGTGCTGGTTCTTCACCGCCAGCGACGACAGGCCCACCTTCTTGGCCAGCGTGATGTACTGGGCGTAGTCGAGCGGCGTCGAATCGGCGATCTCGTAGGCGCTGCCGATGGTGTTCATCGGTCCGGCGCGGCCGGTCTGCGTCTGCCAGTACAGCCAGATCATGTAGGCGGCGGTGTGCCAGCAACAGTTGGCCTTTTCCTGGGCCTCCAGGGGTACGTCCAGTCGAATCCGGGGCATCGGCGGTCCTCAGGGAGTGGCGACCGCGCATCTTCGGGGGCCGCGGGCGGTTGCGCAAGGGCCCGCGTGTAACAAGACCTGTCCGGCCCGTCTGCAGAGGCCGCCTGCATGGCACCCCCATCACCGCCCGGGTGGCATTGGCATCGCGCCGCCGCATGGCAGGTGCAACGCAACAAAGGCACAATCCCCGGTCCGCTTCCCGTGACTTCCCAGGAGTTTCCATGACCTATCCCAGCACCCAATTGTTCATCCAGGGCGAATGGCAAGACGCCGCCGACGGCCGCAGCCTCGCCGTGTTCAATCCGTCGACCGGCAAGGAAATCGGCCGCGTGGCGCACGCCAGCATTCCCGACCTGGACCGCGCGCTGTCGGCGGCACAGAAGGGCTTCGAGGTCTGGCGCGACGTGCCGGCCGCCGAGCGCGCCAAGACCATGCGCCGCGCCGCCGCGCTGATGCGCGAGCGCGCTGGCGACATCGCCGCGCTGCTGACGCAGGAGCAGGGCAAGCCCTTGGCCGAAGCCAAGATCGAAGCGATGTCGGCCGCCGACATCATCGAATGGTTCGCCGACGAAGGCATGCGCGTCTACGGCCGCATCGTGCCCTCGCGCAACCTGGCGGTGCGCCAGCTGGCGGTGAAGGACCCGGTCGGCCCCGTCGCGGCCTTCACGCCGTGGAACTTCCCGATCAACCAGGTCGTGCGCAAGATGTCGGCCGCGCTGGCCACTGGCTGCTCGATCATCGTCAAGGCGCCCGAAGAAACGCCGGCCGGCCCGGCCGCGCTGATCAAGGCCTTCGCCGACGCCGGCATCCCCGCCGGCGTGATCGGCCTGGTCTACGGCAACCCCGCCGAGATCTCGGGCTACCTGATCCCGCACCCGGTCATCCGCAAGATCACCTTCACCGGCTCAACCCCGGTCGGCAAGCAATTGGCGGCGCTGGCCGGCCAGCACATGAAGCGCGCGACGATGGAGCTCGGTGGCCACGCCCCGGTGATCGTTGCCGAAGACGCCGACGTCGAACTGGCGGTCAAGGCCGCCGGCGGCGCCAAGTTCCGCAATGCCGGCCAGGTCTGCATCTCGCCGACCCGCTTCCTGGTGCATGAGAGCATCAAGAAGGAATTCGCCGCCGCGCTGGCCAAGTACGCCACCGGTCTCAAGGTCGGCGACGGCCAGGCCGAAGGCACGCAGATGGGCCCGCTGGCCAACCCGCGCCGCATCACCGCGATGGCCGAATTCACGCAGGACGCCGTGGCCCAGGGCGCCACGCTGGCCTCGGGCGGCGAACGCATCGGCGACGCCGGCAACTTCTGGCAGCCGACCGTGCTGACCGACGTGCCGTTGAACGCCAAGGTGTTCAACGACGAGCCCTTCGGCCCGATGGCCGCGGTGCGCGGTTTCAACAAGCTCGAAGACGCGATCGCCGAAGCCAACCGCCTGCCGTTCGGCCTGGCCGGCTACGCGTTCACACGCTCGCTGAAGAACGCGCACCTGCTGGCCCAGCGTGTCGAGGTCGGCATGCTGTGGATCAACCAGCCCGCCGCGCCCTGGCCCGAAATGCCGTTCGGCGGCCTGAAGGATTCGGGCTACGGCTCCGAAGGCGGCCCCGAAGCGCTCGAGGCCTACCTCAACACGCGTGCCGTGTCGATCATGAACGTGTGAGGTGAATGAGGCCGGCAACTGCCGGCCTCGGTCGTGCCCATGGCGGGCCGATGGTGACCAGCATGCTGGCCATCATCGGCCCGCTGCTACTTCCGGGGTAGCGTCGGCTGCACCCCCCGACGGCTGCAACTGTCACCGATCCGCCGCATACTGCGCCTTCGCATCGACGCCGGATCCTCGGGCGCGGGCGGCCATTCTTTCAGGAGCACCTCATGAAGATCCATCGCACCGGTTCCGCCGCCTGGTCGGGCGGCATCAAGGACGGCAAGGGCAACATCTCGACCGAGAGCGGCGCGCTGAAGGCCTATCCGTACGGCTTTGCCAGCCGCTTCGAAGGCACGCCCGGCAGCAACCCCGAAGAACTGCTCGGTGCGGCCCACTCGGCGTGTTTCACGATGGCGTTGTCGCTGATCCTCGGCGAAGCCAAGCTCACCGCGACCAGCCTGGAGACCACTGCCAAGGTCACGCTCGAATCGGTGGAGGGCGGGTTCGCGATCAGCGCGGTGCACCTGACGCTGGTGGGCAAGGTGCCGGGCGCCACCGACGAGACGTTCCAGGAACTGGCGGCCAAGGCCAAGGCCGGCTGTCCGGTGTCGAAGGTACTCAAGGCCGACATCACGCTCGACGCGACGCTGGTTTCCTGAGCTCCGGCAGGTGGGCCTGGTCTTGGCTTGCTGACCAAGGCGTTCGGCACGTCACCGATCGTCGGCGGCGACAGTGACTGCTGCACCAGTCTGCCGACGATCACGCTGACCAACTCCGAGCCTGGTCCTGCGATGCTCGCGACGGCACAGCGGTGGTGGGTTCGTCCCTGCCGTGGGCCCGCCATCGCACCGGTCTGGGTATCATCTGCGTCCCGATGCAGGGCCGGCTACCGTATTGGCACCGCCGAAGCCCGTTCGCCAGCAGGAGACCCGTTCCATGTTCCGTCGTCACTTTTGCAGTGCGCTCGCCGCCAGCGCATGCGCCCCCGCCTTCACGTTCGCGCAGACTGCGCCTTATCCGAGCAAGCCCGTGCGCATGATCGTGCCGTTCCCGCCCGGCGGCGGCACCGACATCCTGTCGCGCCTGGTGGCGGCCAAGCTCACCGAGGTCAGCAAGTGGACCGTGGTGGCCGACAACCGCGCCGGCGCCGGCGGCACACTGGGCATCGCCGAGGCGGCGCGCGCTGCGCCCACCGGCTACGACATGGTGATGGGCCAGAAGGACAACATGGTCGTGGCGCCGTGGCTCTACAAGAACCTCACCTACGATCCGACCAAGGATCTGGTCGCCGTGGCACACGTGGCCTACACGCCGGTGGTCATCGTGACCAACAGCAATTCGCGCTTCAAGACACTGGGCGACGTGGTCACCGCCGCGCGCGCCGCACCCGACGCCATCACATACGGCTCGCCGGGCAACGGCACCACCATCCACCTGGCCGGCGAGATCTTCAAGACGGCGGCCAACATCAAGATGCGCCACGTGCCCTACAAGGGCTCGAACCCGGCGATGCTCGACGTGCTGGCCGGCAACATCGACCTGATGGTGTCGTCGCTGCCATCGGCGATGGGCCAGCTCAAGGCCGGCAAGCTGCGCGCGCTGGCGGTCACGTCGGCCAAACGCAGCAGCAGCGCTCCCGACATCCCCACCGTGGCCGAACTGGGCTACAAGGACTTCGACGTCAGCACCTGGTACGGCCTGTTCCTGCCGGCGGCCACGCCGAAGGAGATCGTGGCCACGGCGCATGTCGAGGTCAACAAGCTGCTGGCGATGCCCGAGATGGTCGCCGCGATCCAGGCCCAGGGCGCCGAGACGCAGCTGATGACGGCCGAGCAGTTCGGCGCACTGGTCAAGACCGACTACGCGAAGTGGAAGACCATCGTGCAGAACTCGGGCGCGACGATCGAGTGAAACACGGCCGGGCCTTGCGCCCGGTCTTTTCGGCCGCGGCCGACCCCACTGCGTGTTGCGTGTTGCGTGTCGCGGGTCCGGCCGGCCCAGATTCAAAGCCGCTGCACGTGCAGGCCGCCGTCGATGTGGAAGGCGTCGCCCGTGCTGAAGGCGAACGCGCCCTGCGCCAGCGCGGCCACGGCGCGGCCCACGTCCTCGGGTTCGCCCCAGCGCCGGAACGGGGTGAGGCCATCGGCGATGCGGCGCTCGTAGTCGGCCGCCGCCACCTCGGTCATCTGGGTGCGGATGATGCCGGGGCGCACTTCGAACACCGACACCCGCTCGTCGCCCAGCCTCGTTGCAAACAGCTTGGTCGCCATCGTGATGGCGGCCTTGGAGACGCAGTATTCGCCGCGGTTGGGCGACGCCGAGAACGCGCTGGCCGACGAGATGTTGATGATCGAGCGGTAGCCGCTGGCCGGCTGCGCGACGAAGCGCCGCGCCACCTGCTGCGTCAGGAAGAACGGCCCGCGCAGGTTGACGTTGAGCAGGCGGTCGAAGCTCTCTGGCGTGGCATCCAGCAGATCGCCGCGCTGGGCAACGCTGATGCCGGCGTTGTTCACCAGGCAGCCGATCGGGCCGAGCGTGGTCTCGATGGCCGTCAGCAGCGCTGCGTGCGTGTCGAGGGCCGCGACGTCGGCAACGAAGAAGGCCGTGCGCGCACCGCGTTGCCGGGTGCCGGCGCAGGTGGCTTCGGCGTCGGCATCCTGCACCAGGTCGGTCAGCGCGAGATCGAAGCCGGCATCGGCCAAAGCGTAGGCGATCGCGCGGCCGATGCCGCGCCGAGCACCGGTGACGAGGGCCAGCGGCCGGATGGCGGGCGTCGGCAAGGCGGGTGGGGAGTCGTGGAGCACCGTGTGTTCTTTCGTTCGGCGGGAGATGTCTCGGGCAGGGGAGGGCAGCTGCATGCACATGCGGGCTTGACAGTGTCGCCGCCCTTCCATTAAAGTCCGCGTCGTTTTAGATCGATCTAATTTTAACGAGAGACATGCCATGCATCAAGCCTTCCACCCTGCCAGACGCTCATTCATCGCCACCGCCGCGGCGGTGGCCCTTGCGGCCGGCGGCCTGAGCGCGCAGGCGCAGACCTATCCGGCGCGGCCGCTCGAACTGGTGGTGCCGTTCCCGGCAGGTGGTGGCACCGACGTGCTGGGCCGCGCCTATGCCGAAGCCGCGCACAAGTTCTTTCCGCAGCCGATCGTGGTGGTCAACAAGCCGGGCGCCATCGGCACCATCGGCTACGCCTACGGCGCGGGCGCAAAGCCCGACGGCTACGTGGTCACGATGATCGTGCCCGAGCTGCTGATCGCCCCCTACGTGAACGTCGGCAAGACCAGCTTCGAGGAGTTCACGCCGATCGCGCGCATCAACGCTGACCCGGGCTCGATCACCGTGCGCGCCGATGCGCCGTGGAAGACAGTCGAGGAGTTCCTGGCCTACGCGAAGTCGAAGCCGGGCGAAGTGTCGATCTCCACCTCGGGCAGCGGCTCCATCTACCACCTGGCCGCCGCGGCGGTGGAGGACAAGGCCGGCGTCAAGTTCAACCACGTGCCCTACCAGGGCGAGAGCCCGGCCATCCTGGGCCTGCTCAGCAGCCAGGTCGACGCCACGGCCGTGAGCCCTGGCGCGCTCAGTGCGCACGTGAAGGCCGGCAAGCTGCGCATCCTGGCGGTGATGTCGAACCAGCGCCTGAAGAGCTACGAGAACGTTCCCACGCTGAAGGAGCGCAACATCGATGTCGCGATGGGCACCTGGCGCGGCCTGGCCGTGCCCAAGGGCACGCCGCCCGACGTGGTGAAGCAGCTGCGCGAGCTGACGCAGAAGGTCAACGACGATCCCAAGTACCGCGAGACGGTCGAGAAGCAGAACATCGGCCTGCTGTACGAGGATGGCGATGCGTTCGCCGCTTCGCTCAAACGCGAGAACGAAGACTTCCGCCGCCTGGTGCCCAAGCTCAGCCTGAGCAAATAGCACCCCCCGGCGGAGGGCGGGTTTCTCGGTGCTACGATGCCGGCGATCTGACGGGTCGCCGACTTGTCTGTCCTCCGGCCCATGCCCCGCGTCTCCTCCGGTCCCTCCGTCACCCTGCTCGATGTTGCGCAGCACCTCGGCCTGTCGCGCGCGACGGTGTCGCTGGTGCTGCGCGACAGCCCACTCGTTGCAGCCGACACGCGCCAGCGCGTGCTCGACGCCTTCAAGGAACTGGGCTACGTCTACAACCGCCATGCCGCCGGCATGCGCAGTCGCCGCACGCAGACGGTGGCAATCGTCGTCAACGACATCACCAACCCCTATTTCTCGACGCTGGTCAGCGCGATCGAGGCCACGCTGAACGCCGAAGGCTTCGTCACCTTCGTCAGCAACTCCGACGAGTCGGTCGAGCGGCAGCACTGGTTCCTGCAGACGGTGCGCACCCACAACATCGACGGCATCGTCATCGTGCCGGCCGAAGGCACGACCGAGGCCGATCTGCGCGAGGTGCTGTCCTGGGGCATCCCCTGCGTGCTGGCCTCGCGGTATGTGCCGGGCGTGCAGATCGACTACGCCAGCACCGACAACACGCAGGGCATGGCCTTGGCGACGGCCCATTTGATCGGGTTGAAGCACAAGCGCATCGCGATGATCGGCGGGCTCACGCGCTCGTCCACCGGCCACGACCGGCAGGCCGGCTACCTCGCCGCGCTGGAGGCCGCCGGCCTCCGCCCGCAGCCGCGCCTGATCGTGCCGGCGCGCCTCACGCGTGAGGAGGGCAAACGCATCGTGCAGGAGCTGCTGCGCCAGCCCAACCCGCCGACCGCCGCCGTCTGCGGCAACGACGTGATCGCCTTCGGTGCGATGCTGGGCCTGCGTGCGATGGGTGTGGAGCCGGGCCGCGGCTTCGCGCTGGTCGGCTTCGACGACGTGCCCGAGGCCGCGCTGTGGGATCCGGGCTTGAGCACCGTGCGGGTGGTGCAGCCCGACATCGGCCGTGCGGCGGCCGAGCTGCTGCTGCAACGCATCAAGGATGGGTCGCGCCCGACGACACAGCAGCTGACCGAGCCGCTGCTGATCGTGCGCGGCACCAGTGCCGCGCCGGGGGCGTCGGTATAGTCGGCCGATGGCCAAGGACAAATCGATCTACAGCTGCAGCGAATGCGGCGGCACCACGCCGAAATGGCTGGGCAAATGCCCGCACTGCAACGCCTGGAACACGCTGGTCGAATCGGTCGCGCCGAGCACGGCTGCCACCAAACACCGCTTCGCCGCGCTGGCGCCGACCGCCGCGATCGCCACGCTGGCCGAGATCGAAGCCACCGACATCGACCGCACGCCCACCGGCATCGAAGAGCTCGACCGCGTGCTGGGCGGTGGTATCGTCGAGGGCGGCGTGGTGCTGATCGGCGGCGACCCCGGCATCGGCAAATCCACCTTGCTGCTGCAGGCGCTGGATGCGTTGCAGCGCCAGGGCATGTCGACCTTGTACGTGACCGGTGAAGAGAGTGGTGCGCAGGTGGCGCTGCGCTCGCGCCGGCTGGGGCTCGACCACAGCCAGGTCAAGGTCATGGCCGAGATCCAGCTCGAGACCATCCTCGCGACGCTCGAGGCCACGCAGCCCGACATCGCGGTGATCGACTCGATCCAGACCGTGTACTCCGATCAGCTCACCTCGGCACCGGGTTCGGTGGCGCAGGTGCGCGAGTGCGCGGCCCACCTGACGCGCGCGGCCAAGGCGCGTGGCGTGGCCATCGTGCTGGTCGGCCACGTGACGAAAGAGGGCGCGCTGGCCGGCCCGCGGGTGCTCGAACACATGGTCGACACCGTGCTGTATTTCGAGGGCGATACGCACAGCAGCTTCCGCCTGGTGCGCGCGATCAAGAACCGCTTCGGCGCGGTCAACGAGATCGGCGTGTTCGCGATGACCGAGCGCGGCCTGAAGGGCGTGGCCAACCCGAGCGCGATCTTCCTGAGCCAGCATGCCGAGCCGGTGCCCGGCAGCTGCGTGCTGGTGACGCTGGAGGGCACGCGGCCGATGCTGGTCGAGATCCAGGCGCTGGTCGACAGCGGCGGCCCCAGCCCGCGCCGCCTGAGCGTGGGCCTGGACCGCGACCGCCTGGCGATGCTGCTGGCCGTGCTGCACCGCCACGCCGGCGTCGCCTGCATGGACCAGGACGTGTTCGTCAACGCCGTGGGCGGTGTGCGCATCAGCGAGCCGGCCGCCGATCTGGCGGTGATGCTGGCCATCACGTCGAGCCTGCGCGGCAAGGCGCTGCCGCGCGGTTTCATCGCGTTCGGCGAAGTCGGCCTGGCCGGCGAGGTGCGCCCCGCCCCGCGCGGGCAGGAGCGCCTGCGCGAAGCCGCCAAGCTCGGCTTCGACGTGGCCATCGTGCCCAAGGCCAACGCGCCGCGCAAGAACGACAAGCCGATCGAAGGGCTGACGATCCACGCGGTGGAGCGGATCGAGCAGGCGCTGGAGGTGGTGCGGGGGTTGTGAGCTGCCAGCCCTTGCGCGGGGGCTCGGAGGTGTCATCGACGTTTCATCCTTTTGTCACGAAGGCTCGTGAGAATCCGGCGCACGCAACAGATCCACCCACATCCGACCTGCGGATGACGTTGGGTGCTGTGTGCGGTCCTCCGACCTCGCCCCTGTGGCAAAAACGCGAACCTCCATGACCATCCAGAGACTTCTTCCCATCGCCGCCGCAGCGCTGTTCGGCTTTGCCAGCCCGAGCTTTGCGCTCAACATCCTCGTCTCGAACGACGACGGCCTGACCAGCAACACCAAGGCGCTGTACGAGGCGCTCAAGGCCGCCGGTCACGACGTGGTGGTATCGGTGCCTTGCACGGGACAGAGCGGCCGCGGCGCGGGCATCGTGATGTACAGCACCAGCACCATCGTGCCGGACAACGACAAGACCCAGATCGAGGCCGAAGGCGGTTGCCACAACGGCGCTGCGCCCACGGGCGCACCAGCCGTCGGCAAGTTCACCAAGGCCGGCTACACCGGCGGCGACTACTACTACGTGCATGGCACGCCGATGATGGCCGCGATGTACGGGGTGGACGTCGTGGCGCAGGGCCGCTGGGGCAAGGCTCCCGACCTGGTGCTGTCGGGTCCGAACGAAGGCCAGAACGTGGGCAAGATCGTCAACAGCTCGGGCACGGTCGGCAACGTGCAGTTCGCCGCCGGCCGCGGCTTGCCGTCCATCGCGTTGAGCGCGGGTTCGGACACGACCGACAACGCCAGCCTCGCCAACCCCTATTCGGTCGTGGTTGCGCAACTCACGATCAAGCTGTTGCAGGCGCTGCAAGCCAAGGCTGGTACGGGCGCGCTGTTGCCGGCTGGCGTTGCGCTGAACGTCAACTTCCCCAACAAGCCGACGGCAGACCTGAAGTTCGCGTTTTCGCGTTTCGGCAGCTACGAGCTCTACAACCTGAAGTTCAACAACGCCGTGCCTTACGGCCTGGGAGCGGGTGCGGGCTCGGGCACGCCTGCGGCCGAGCAGGCCGAAGACGAATCGCTCGTCTCGCAGACCAAGGTCTCGGTGACCGCGATGCAGGTCGGCTTCGAGCACAAGCCGGCCGCGCAGCAATGGCTGCGCCTGCGTCTGCGCGACCTGCTGGCCCAGTGAGGTGCACGGCATGAAACGCACTTCCGGAGGGTTCTTGCTGTCGGCCGTGCTGCTGGCCCTGGCGGCTTGCGGCGGCAGCGACGATGCCACGGCCCCGACGCCGCCTGCCACCCCGACGCCACCCAAAATCACGGTGAGCGATCTGCCCACCGGCAGCTACGTCGTCAGCATGGGCGACATCAATGCACCCACCGTGGGCAAGTACTACGCGGCAGCGGACGGCAGCCGGCTGCTGGTCGTGGCCGACGCGGCGGACCGCGCCACGCAGTTGTTCCGCAAGGCTGGAAGCGATGCCTGGGTCGTGGCGCCAGGCTCGAACCTGGATGTCAACGTGACCTTGCTGCGCAGCGACGCAACGCAGGCGGCCACGCCGACCCTCGCCTCGCTCGCCGGCAACTACGTGACCCTGGTGGCGACGGGCGTGACGGCCAGCTTCAGCGTCAACGCCGCAGGCGACATCACCGCCGGCAGTTCCACGTGCAAGCTGTCGGGCAAGCTCGCGGCCAACACCTTGCCGGGCTCGTTGAAACTGACCTTGACCACCGTCGGCTGCGGCGCGCTGCCCGCCAGCAGCACCGGCGTCGTGACGGCGGATGCCGACTACGCGCCCGCCAGGTTCCGCCTGGTCGCCGACAGCGGCACCCTGGTGGTCGACCTCTGGGCGTTTGCGGAGTAGGGTTGCGGGCGGGCGCCCGGAGCGCCTTCTGGCTGGGTGGCCGATCGTCTCTTACAATTTCCGGATCGATCGGGAGTTCGTAAAAATGTCGATTGCCACCCTCTCCAGCAAATTCCAGATCTCCATTCCCAAGGACGTGCGCGAAGCCATGGGGCTCAAACCCGGGCAGAAGCTGGCGTTCCTGCGCGTCGGTCCGTCGCTCAAGCTGGTGCCGCAGACCGAGATTGCCGACCTGTTCGGCATCGCGCGCGGCGCCAATGGTGAGGAATACCGGGACCGCAGCGATCGTCGCGAAGAGAGCTTTCCTCGGCTGGGCAAGGCGGCCAAGTCCACGGTCAAGCGGCGACTGAACCCGCCCCGCAGCGCATGAAGCTGCCCGACAGTTGCGTCTGGATTGAAGCGTTCAAGGACTCGACGACAGGCCGGAAGTACCAGGCGATGCTGACGCGCCCTGCCGACATCCTGGTGCCGGCGATCGTGCAGTTCGAGCTGCGACGCTGGGCCTTGCGAGAGCTGGGCGAGGTGGAGGCCGACCGTATCATGGTGGCCCTGCAATCAGCGCGGCTGGTGCCGATCGACGAATCGATCGCCTTGCACGCAGCCGATCTGGCCGATGCGCACAAGCTGCATGCATTGGATGCACTGGTCTACGCCACCGCACTCGCCCACACCGCCGAACTGATCACCTGCGACGCCCACTTCAAGGGCCTGCCGCATGTTGTCTACGAACCGAAGAAGGCGTGACAGGGCCTGAAGCCGACTACGCAGTGCCCACACCGATCCTCCGCCCCCGCCCCTGCGAAAATGCCACCATGAAGTTTCAGAAAATCCTCGTTCCCCTGGCAGGTGTGGCGCTGATCGCGTTCGCCTACAAGAGCAATGGCTGGGCCGGCGTGGCACTGGTGGTCGGCGGTCTCGTGATGTGGGGCCTGCTGCATTTCACGCGCATGACCCAGGTGCTGACGCGCGCATCGAAGCGGCCGATCGGTTTCGTCGACAGTGCGGTCATGCTCAATGCCAAGCTGAAGGCGGGCGTGCCCTTGCTGCATGTGCTGGCCTTGACGCGTGCGCTGGGAGCGCTGCAATCGCCCAAGGACACGCAGCCCGAGCTGTTCCGCTGGACCGACGCCAGCGATTCCTACGTCGATTGCGAGTTCCTCAACGGCAAGCTGGTGAAGTGGCAGCTGGTACGGCCGGCACCGGCCGCGGAGCCTGCGCCCGTCGCGCTGCCGTCCGAGGCGCCATCGCCCGCGGCGGCGCCGTAAAATCCTGCCTCGCCCCGTGTTGCTGCCGGCGCCGACGCCGCAGCATGATCCGTTCCCTGCACAGAACAATCCCCAAAAGGACACTCCGCATGAGCCCGATTCCCCCCGAAGCCTCGATGGCCGACCGCGACGGCAAGATCTGGATGGACGGCCAGATGATCGACTGGCGCGACGCCAAGATCCACGTGCTGACGCACACGCTGCACTACGGCTGCGGCGCGTTCGAGGGCGTGCGCGCCTACAACACGGTCAACGGCACGGCGATCTTCCGGCTCGAAGAGCACACGCAGCGGCTGTTCAACAGCGCGAAGATCCTGCGCATGAAGCTGCCCTTCAGCCAGGAGGAAGTCAACGAGGCGCAGAAGGCCGTGGTGCGCGAGAACAAGCTCGAGAGCTGCTACCTGCGCCCGCTGACCTGGATCGGATCGCAGAAGCTCGGCGTCAGCCCGCGCGGCAACACCATCCACATGATGGTCGCGGCCTGGGCCTGGGGCGCCTACCTGGGTGAAGAGGGCATGCAGCGCGGCATCCGCGTGAAGACCTCGAGCTACACCCGCCACCACGTCAACATCACGATGACGCAGGCCAAGGCGGTCAGCAACTACAGCAACTCGATCCTCGCCAACATGGAAGCGCTGGACGACGGCTACGACGAGGCCCTGCTGCTCGACGCATCCGGCTTCGTCAGCGAAGGCGCGGGCGAGAACATCTTCGTCGTCAAGGACGGCGTGGTCTACACGCCCGACCTGTCGGCCGGCGCGCTGAATGGCATCACGCGCAACACCGTGCTGCACATCTGCAAGGACCTGGGCCTGGAGCTGGTGCAGAAGCGCATCACCCGCGACGAGGTCTACATCGCCGACGAGGCCTTCTTCACCGGCACCGCCGCCGAAGTGACGCCAATCCGCGAACTCGACCGGGTCGAACTCGGCAGCGGCTCGCGCGGGCCGATCACCGAAAAGATCCAGGCGGCCTTCTTCGACATCGTCAACGGCCGCAATCTGAAATACGCCCACTGGTTGGCAAAGGTCTGACATGAGCACCACCGCTGCCATCGAACTTCTGGCCAAGGATCTGAACCCGCAGGGCGGCGTGTTCTGCCCCGCGCCGGCGGCCCACATGAAGCTGTGGAACACCCACCCCAAGGTGTACCTCGACGTCGCCCGCACCGGCGAAGCCAAGTGCCCGTATTGCGGAACCCTCTACAAGCTGAAGGCCGGCGAGCACTTCGGTGCTGGGCATTGACTCTCGCTCGCTGATCATCGCGCCGCAGTGGATCGGCGACGCGGTGATGACCGAGCCGCTGATGCGGCGGCTGCGGGCCAGGGGTGAACGGCTGACGGTGGGGGCGCTGCCCTGGGTGGCCCCGGTCTACCGCGCGATGCCGCAGGTGGACGAAGTCGTCGAGTTCCCTTTCCAGCACGGCGGCCTGCAGTTCAAGGCGCGGCGCGCGCTGGCCGCACAACTGGCGGGCCGGTTCGACAATGCCTACGTGCTGCCGAATTCACTCAAGAGCGCGCTGCTGCCGTTCATGGCCAACATTCCGCGCCGCATCGGCTACATGGGCGAGGCCCGCATCGGCCTGCTGACGCACCGGCTGCGCAACCCGTCCCGGCAGCAGCGCCCGCCGATGGTCGCCTTCTATTCGGCGCTGAGCGGCGAGGCCGGCATCGAGCACGACCGTCCCGCGCTGCGCATGCCGCCGGTCACGCTCGAGGCTGCCCTGCAGGTGCTGGCGCAACAGGAGGGTGAGTTCCACGTGTTCGCTCCCGGTGCCGAGTTCGGTCCGGCCAAACGCTGGCCGGCCTCGCATTTCGCGGCGCTGGCGCAGCAGCTGCGCCGGCCGGTGCTGCTGCTGGGCTCCGGCAAGGAGCACGCGCTGTGCGAGCAAATCGCGTCCGCCGCCAATGCCGATGGCACGGACCGGTGTGTCAATCTCGCCGGCAAGACCACGCTGGAGCAGGCGCTGTGCGCCATTGCCGCGGCCCGCAGCGTCGTCAGCAACGACTCGGGCCTGATGCACGTGGCCGCCGCCTTCGGCGTGCCGCAGGTCGCGGTGTTCGGCTCGTCGAGCCCGCGGCACACGCCGCCGCTGAACGACCGGGCCACGGTGCTGTGGCTGAAGGACGACCCGGCCTACCAGCCCCCGCTGGACTGCGCGCCTTGCTACGAACGCGAATGCCCGCTGGGGCACACGCGTTGCCTGGTCGACCTGGGACCCGAGCGCGCCGTGGCGGCGCTGGGCGTCTGAACGACTGGCGTCTACTTGAGGAAGGGGTTCGCGAACACGAACATCATCGCCACGCCCACACCGATCAGGAAGTTGGCGTCGATCAGGCCGGCCAGCAGGAACATCTTCACCTGCAGCGGCTCCATCAGCTCAGGCTGGCGCACCGCGCCTTCGATGAACCGTCCGCCCATCACGCCGATGCCCAGGCAGGCGCCAATGGCGCCGAGGCCGATGATCAAGCCGCATGCAATGGCGATGGCGCCGATGTCTGTCATGGTGTCGCTCCTTGGGGTTGCCTTCGAATGGCCTCGATCTTCCTGCCAGACGCGCGGCAAGGCCATGACGTGGCAGGTCATGTTCGGTAGGATGCGCACGGCACATGCATGGAAGAAACAGGAGACTGCGATGGACACACACGGCTTTCTCGGCACGGCATTGCCTCTGGTCCAGGCCCCGATGGCGGGCTCACAGGGCAGCCGCCTGGCCATTGCGGTGAGCCAGGCCGGTGGCCTGGGATCGCTGCCCGCCGCGATGCTCGGCGCCGACGCCTTGCGTGCCGAGCTGACCGCCATCACCACCGCGACGCGGCAACCCTACAACGTCAACTTCTTCGTTCACACGCCTCCGGTGCCGGATGTTGCCCACGAGGCGCGCTGGCGCGAACGCCTGGCGCCCTACTACGCGGAACTCGGCATCGATGCCGCCAGCCTGGCACCCGGGCCGGCGCGGGCACCGTTCAGCCATGCGATGGCCGATGTGCTGGGCGAGTTCAAGCCGCCGATCGTGAGTTTCCATTTCGGTTTGCCCACGCCGGACCTGATGGCCCGCGTCAAGGCCTGGGGCGCCAAGGTGCTCGCGTCGGCCACCACGGTCGACGAAGCGCGCTGGCTCCAGGCGCATGGCGCCGATGCGGTGATCGCGCAGGGGCTGGAGGCAGGCGGCCACCGCGGCCACTTCCTCGACCACGATCTCGCGCTGCAGAGCGGCACGATGGCGCTGCTGCCGCAGGTGGTGGCGGCGGTGCAGCTGCCCGTGATCGCCGCGGGCGGCATCGCCGATGCGCAAGGCGTGCAGGCGGCGCTGGCGCTGGGGGCGTCCGCGGTGCAGATCGGCACGGCCTACATGCTGTGCGATGAGGCCTCGACCAGCGCCGTGCACCGCGCCGCGCTGCGCGATCCGGCCTCGGGCCACACCGTGTTGACGCGGCTGTTCTCCGGCCGGCCCGCACGCGGCATCGTCAACCGGTTGATGCGCGACCTGGGGCCGATGAGCGCCGACGCGCCCGCGTTCCCGCTGGCGACCGCAGCACTGGCGCCGCTGCGCGCGAAGGCCGAGGCCCAGGGCAGCGGCGACTTCTCACCCCTGTGGTCGGGCCAGAACCGCAGCGGCTGCCGCGAGACCGATGCGGCCACGCTGACCCGTGCGCTGGCGGCGCGGCTCTGACCGGCGATGCCGGGCACGTGCGCGTGCACCCGTCTGGCATTCGCGAAGCGCCACGACCTTTGTGCAGACTGGGGGGCTTCATCCTCGGCAAGCGTCGACGCGCTACGAGCGGGTGACGCTGACCAGCTCGCGCTGGTATCCACCGTCAATCGCCCCGCCTGTTTTTCGGCGGAGAAAGACATCCTTGACCATCAGGAACGTTGTCGGATCGATCCAGTACGTCTCGGTCTGGTACAGGTTTGCCGATGATTCGGAGCTGCCCTCGATGCGAAAGGCCTTGAAGGTGCCGGCCGGAACAGTGACGGTCTCGATGGCGACGACCTTGAAATCCCAGAACAGCGTGAAATCACCATACTGGTTGCGGATTCCATACGCAGACCGCCACTTCTTTCCGATCGCGAGCTCGGCAGGAAACCAGGCCTTGGCTGGGCTTCGCGTGCCACCGGCGTCCGTCACCAGGTTGCCCATGAGATCCCAGACCTCCGCACCGTCGTTGATCACCGCGGAAGAGGCGTCGACGCGGGTCACACGCAAGTCGCGGGGCTTTCCCTCTTTGCCATAGGCATCCGATTCGCGGTAGACGAAGCGATCCCCGATCTTGAAGCGCGCCTGCGAGGCCGGCAACGGTCGGATGCCGTCCAAGCCCGGTGCACCGACCACGCCTGCCTTCTGCAGTTGTTCGAGCCGGAACTGTGCCTGCTCGGAAATAAGGCCGTTCGGATAGCGCTGGAGGAAAACGTAGAGATCGTCCGCGTTCTTCGAATCCTTGATGCGGTCCCACTCGGCTTTCTCCAATGCGAACGCCTTGTCGCGTGCATCCTTGCTCGCGGCCTGCCTGTCGCGCTCGGCCTTGGCTGCGACGCTCAACGCATCGTTGAAGTAGAAATCTTCTTCGAGGCTCGTGCTTTCCCACGGAATCTGCCGGCCCGCGCTCTTCTGGCGCACCTGGAAGCGCACCCGCTTGAACACGTCCTCGATCCTGGCGGCGGGTTTGCCCAACTCCGCCAGCAGGAACTGCGTGTACAGCCCGTTGCCGGTAGACGCATCGCCGTCTTCGGCCACATTGCCCGGTGCCGTGGCATACGCGAGAAAGGTGCCCGGCGGCGCATCGAGCTGCGCCAGACCCTTGCCGCTCGCAGTGCCCGAGAAAGGGTTGTTGCGGCAGGCGTCCAGCACCAGGATGTTCATGCGGTTGCCGGCGGTCTTGAAGGCCTCGATCACACTGCCCACGTCGACCGTCTGCTCGGGCACGTCCGTCGCCTTGGCCAGTCTGGCGTCGACCGGCACCATGTAGTTGCGCCAGTCCAGCTGCAGGCCGTGACCGGCGTAGTACAGCATGCCGACGCCCTGCTTGCCTTTCAAGGTCTCGCGCACCTCGGCGATGGCCTCGGCCATCTGCTCTTTCGAACCATCACGCAGCTCGACCACATCGAAGCCCAGACCCTTGAGTGCCTTGGCCATCGCCTGGGCATCGTTGGCCGGGTTCAGCAGCGGGGCGCGTGCGTAGGCCGAATTGCCGATGACCAGGGCCACGCGCAGGTCGAGCGGAGCTTGCGCGGCGGCTGGCAATGCCGCCAGCACGGCCGCCAACGACATCCATCCCAGAGATCGCGCGGCGAAGCGTGGTGGCAAGATCATTCTTGGTGTTCGAGGGCTGCGGCGGGGCTTCAGCCTGCGCCGCGCGTGCGCGAGACCATTTCGTAGATGTCGCGTTCGACCTGTCCGTAGGACGGACGGAAGGTGCGCAGCATCTTGATCGACAGGCCCCAATCCGGTTGCATCCAGTACACCGAACTGATACGCCCGCCCAGCTGGTTGATCGACTCGCTCTCCAGCCGATAGGCCTTGAAGGTGCCGGCAGGCACGGTCACGTCTTCCAGTGCCGCGATCTTCACCTCGCCCTCGACCCAGAACTTCTGGCCCGTGGGCGTGGTCTGGATCGACCGGAAGCTCCATTTCTTGCCGACCACGTAGTCGCCAGCGGGTTTGTCGAGGCGTGGCGGGCTCAGGTCCGCGACGAACCGGTTGCGGATCGTGCCGCCATCGGGCGTCAGCACCGTGCCGTCTTCCAGGGCGACGCTGGTCTCGTCGATCCTGACCACACGCGAGGTGATGCGTTGCTTCTCGACCTGCGTGTAGCCGTCGCGCCAGACCGACACGACGGTATCGCCCAACCGGAACCGCGCCTCGCCTGGCGTTTGCACGATGCCCTGCTGGTTGGCGACCGGCGTTGTCTGCGCCCGCTGCAGGCGTTCCAGCTGGGCCTGTGCCACCTCGCTGATCATGTTGTTCGGGTACTTCTGCAGGAACGCGTAGAAATCGTCGGGGTTCCGGGAGTCCTTGATCCGGTCCCACGCCGCCTTCTCCAGCGCAAAGGCCTTGTCACGTGCGTCCTTGCTCGCCGCGATCCGGTCGCGCTCGGCCTTGGCCGCCACGCTCAGCGCGTCGTTGAAATAGAAGTCGTCTTCGAGACTCGTGCTCTCCCACGGAATCTGCCGCCCCGCGCTCTTCTGGCGCACCTGCAGCCGCACCCGCTTGAACACGTCCTCGATCTTGGCCGTGGGTTTGCCCAGCTCGGCCAGCAGGAACTGCGTGTACAGCCCGTTGCCGGTAGACGCATCCCCGTCTTCGGCCACGTTGCCGGGCGCAGTGGCATAGGCCAGAAAGGTGCCCGGCGGCGCATCGAGCTGCGCCAGCCCCTTGCCGCTGGCGGTGCCCGAGAACGGGTTGTCGCGGCAGGCATCCAGCACCAGGATGTTCATGCGGTTGCCGGCAGTCTTGAAGGCCTCGATCACGCTGCCTACATCGACGGTCTGCTCGGGCACGTCCGTCGCCTTGGCCAGCTTGGCATCCACCGGCACCATGTAGTTGCGCCAGTCCAGCTGCAGGCCGTGGCCGGCGTAGTACAGCATGCCCACGCCTTGCTTGCCTTTCAAGGTCTCGCGCACCTTGGCGATGGCCTCGGCCATCTGCTCTTTCGAGCCATCACGCAGCTCCACCACGTCGAAGCCCAGGCCCTTGAGTGCCTTGGCCATCGCCTGGGCATCGTTGGCCGGGTTCAGCAGTGGGGCGCGGGCGTAAGCCGCGTTGCCGATGACCAGGGCGACGCGCAGGTCGGCGGGAGCCTGGGCTTGCGCGGGCACGAGACCGATGGCAACCGCGGCCAACAGCAGACGCGCGGCAGGTGCAAAGAAGCGAAGCCGGTCGGAGCGAAAGGGCATGGCACATTCTGTGCGACGCGCATCCCGAGGACAAGCCTTACCCCCGCGAACGCGTGGGCGGTACGGCTACACTGGATTTCGCCGCTGTCGCGAAGCCCGCCATGTACGAACCCAACCAGATCGTCGTTCCCGAATCCTTCATGGCGCTGTACTGCGTCAACGGAAGACCCGTGGCGACGCGCGAGAGCATCGAGGCGCGCTACGACCTGTGCGAGGACATGGCGCTGCAGATGGTCGAATTCTGTGGCGGCCTCGAGTTCAAGAGCGGCCTGTCGCACGCCGAGGTGCTCGACCGCTGCCGCGCCGGCCTGCTGGCCGAGGGCAGCGTCGTCAGTCCGGAGGAGGCCGGCTGGGTCGTCTCGCGCACCGCCGAGCTGCTCGACTGGAGCAGGTAGCCAGGCGCGCTCGGTCTGGCGGCGAGTGTGTCAACCCGCCGGCAGATCGATGACGAAGCAGGCGCCGCCACCGGTGCGGTCTTCGCAGCGCACTGTCCCGCCATGGCGCTCGGCGATCGACTTGACCAACGACAGGCCCAGGCCCACGCCGCCGTTGCTCTCGCTGGCACCGGGCAGGCGGTAGAACGGCTCGAAGATGCGTTCGCGCAGCGCCGGCGGCACGCCGGGGCCGCGGTCGAACACCCGCAGCACGGCGCGGTCGCCGACCTGCTGCAGCGTCACGCTGACTTCACCCTGGCCATAGCGCCGCGCGTTCTCGAGCAGGTTGCGCACCGCGCGCCGCAGCAGCTTGGCCACGCCGCGCACCTGCACCGGCGGTGCGTCGTCGCCCACCGCGTTGCCGGCGTCGAAGGTCACATCGAGCCGGGCGCATTCTTCGGCGGTGAGGCCGGTCCAGTCGACCTCTTCGACCGTGCCCAGGTCGGCCTCGCGTGCGTCGAGGCGGCTCGCCAGCAGGATCTCGTCGATCAGCTGGTCGAGTTCGGCGATGTTGCGCGAGATTTCGTCCTTGAACATCGGCGAGGGCGACGAGCCCATCAACTCCAGCCCCATGCGGATGCGCGCGAGCGGCGAGCGCAGTTCGTGCGACGCATTCGCCAGCAGCGACTTCTGCGACTGCATCAGGTTCTCGATGCGCTCGGCGGCGCTGTTGAAGCGCTGCGCCAGAAAACCCACCTCATCGCTGCCGGTGATCGCCACGCGCGCCGAGAGATCACCCGAGCCCCACAGCTCGACGCTGCGCTGCAGTGTCTCGAGCCGGCGCGTCAGCCGTCGTGCGATCGGGTACATCGCCAGCGCCGCAGCAACCCCCACCAGGCCCAGCACCCAGAAGAAGCCGAACGGCGGCCGGTTCCAGGTCGAGCGCGGCGGCCGCGGCAGGTGGATCAGCAACTGCTGGCCATCGCGCATCCGCACCAGGAATTCGGGTCCGCTCTTGGGCCGGGGCGGTGGCGGGTTGGCGGCAGTGGCATCGTCGACCGGGTCCTCGAGCGGCGGCGGAGGCTCGCCGTTCGGTCCGCGCGAGCCGCGCCACGCACCGCGGCCGACGATCTCGCCCGTCTCGTTGTGCACGACCAGGTCGCGCAGCGGCGGGTCGGCCGCCAGGCGCCAAGCCCAGCCCACCAGCAGCATCAGTACGGCCACAGCCAGCAGCACCGACAGCCAGATGCGCACGTACAGCCGCTGCAGCAAGGCCGGCAGGCCGTGCGCCACGGGCATCGCCGGCAAGGCTGCCGGCCGCAACTCAATCCTGCTGCTTGGCGAAGACATAACCGGCGCCGCGCACGGTGACGATGCGCCTGGGGTTCTTGGGGTCGGCCTCGATGGCGGCGCGGATGCGCCCCATGTGCACGTCGATCGAGCGGTCGAAGGCCTCGAGCTCGCGGCCGCGTACGGCCTCCATGATCTGGTCGCGCGTCAGCACCCGGCCGGCGCGTTCGGCCAGCGTGACCAGCAGGTCGAACTGGTAGGCGGTCAGGTCGCAGGCTTCGCCGCCGACGGTCACGGTGCGGGCGTCGCGGTCGATCTCGAGCGAGCCGAAGCGCAGCACCTTGTTGGCCGTCGGTGTGCCTTCGACCCGGCGGCGCAGGATCGCGCGGATGCGCGCCAGCAGCTCGCGCGGCTCGAATGGCTTGGGCAGGTAGTCGTCGGCGCCGAGTTCGAGGCCGATGATGCGGTCCAGCGGATCGCCCTTGGCGGTCAGCATCAGCACCGGCACGCGCGCCATGTCGCCCTGGGCCGCGCGGATGCGGCGGCAGACCTCGAGGCCGTCCATGTCGGGCAGCATCAGGTCGAGGATCACGAGTTCGGGCATGGTGCCGGAACCGGGGTCCTGCAGCTGGGCGAGACCCTCCTGGGCGGTGGCGGCATGTTTGACGACGAACCCCGATTGGCTCAGGTACTCGCCCACCATGTGGGCGAGACGGGTGTCGTCTTCGATCATCAGCAGTTGTGTGCTCATGGGGTCAGTTTAGTGTCGAGGGGCGGAATAGGCGAGCGTCTGCAGACGCATGCCTTGATGGTGGCCCTCCGACACGGCGCCCCGCTGAATGCCCCGTAAAGTTAAGTAAACGGGCGGGCCGGTGCCTTACGTCATTTCATCAGGAACTTCTTCGCACGTTCGCCTTCCTCGACATACGAGGCGGCCCAGCCCTTCTCGTAAGCTTCCGGGCCCAGGTACATCAGCGGGTTCTCGAGTTCTTCCATCACGCTGGTGAATGCGGGGTCGTTCATGGCCTTGCGAAAACCCTCGTGCAAGGTCTTCACCACGTCGGGCGCCAGGCCCTTGGGGCCGGCCAGGCCCAACGGCGTCAGGTGGACCACCTTGTAGCCCAGCTCCTTCACCGTGGGCGCATCGGGAAACTTGTTCATGCGCTTCTCGCCGAGCGTGGCCAGCAGCCGCAGCTTGCCGGCCTTCACGTTGGGCTCCCAGCCGCCGGGCGACACGGCGATGAAGTCGACCTGCTTGCCCAAGACGGCCATCGCCGCCTGGGCATCGCCGTTGGCGGGAATGTGGTTGAACTTGACGCCGCCATTGGCTGCACCGATCTCCTCCATGTAGATGTGGCCGCCCGAGCCCAGGCCGGCCGACATGTACGACACCTCGCCCGGCCGCGCCCGCGCGTCGTCCACCAGATCCTTCAGCGTCTTGTAGCGCGACTCGGGGTGCACGACGATGCCGTATTGCAGGCCTGCGACCTGGATGATCGGCGTCACGTCCTTCACCACATCGAACGAGAACTTGTTCTGGAACGACGCGCGCTGCAGCACCGGCACGATCACCGTCACCGTGTAGCCATCGGGCTCCTTGGCCAGCATCGCGGCAACCGCCACCGCGCCGCTGCCGCCGGGCCGGTTCTCGACCACGACCGGCTGCGGAAAGTAGTTCTTCGCCGCCAGTGCCAGCGTGCGGAAGGTGCGGTCGGTTGCGCCGCCCGCGGTGTACGGGATCACCAGCGTGATCGGCCGCGTGGGGAAGTCCGCCGCGACGGCGTTCGCCAGCGGCATGCAGGCGAACGCGAAGCCGGCCAGGCTGGTGGCAAAGCTTGCCAGGCGTCGTGCCTTGAAGTTCATGCCAGCACCTCGTCCAGAAAATGTTTCAGCATGGCGTTCCATTCGTCGGGTTGTTCCAGGTGGGCGTAGTGCCCGCCTTTTTCGATCACCACCAGGCGCGAGCCCGGAATGCCTTCGTGCAGGATCTCTGTAGCGTCGGTCGGCGTGTTCCCGCGCGTGATGCCCTTGTCGGAATCACCGCACACCACCAGCGTCGGACAGGTGATGCGCCCGAGCTGCGCGGTCCAGGTCGTGACCGTCAGCGCGCGGAACATGGCCGCATACGAGGCGGGGTTGTTCTGCTTCGCGTCCAGAAAATTCTCGCGGTAGAAGTCGATCAGCTCGGGCTGTTGTGCGAATGACTCCACGGCGAAGGTGTTCTTGATCTGCTCTTCGGCCTGCGGCGCGGTGCCGGTGGCGTCCACCATCGCCGCGCGTGCCACGAAGCGTTTTGCACCTTCGGGCCGAAGCCCGCTGGTGGTGCACGACAGCACGAGGGCCTTCACCATTTCGGGGTGGTCGAGCACGAATTGCTGCGAGATCCATCCGCCCATCGAGAAGCCGACCAGCACCACCTGCTGCAGGCCCAGCGTCTTGAGCAGCTCGTACAGGTCGTAGGCATGCTGCTGCACCGAGAACTTGCCGGTGGGGTTGTCGGTCTGGCCGAAACCACGTACATCGTACGTATGCACACGAAAATGCTTCGCCAGCGCGGGCACCTGGTGGACCCAGGTCTTCATCGAGCTCAGGCCAAGTCCATGCACCAGAACGATGTCCTGCCCCTCGCCTTCGACCGAATAGTTGACGCTCAGCGCCTCATTGTGGTGAATCTGGATCTGCATGCTGCCCTGCGTGAGTGATCCGGCAAAAGCGCCGTATGCAACCATTCTTGTGTGCTGCATTGCGGCATGTCAATGGAACATTTCATTCGCCAGCACACCCACAATGTCCCATTGACAGAACAATTGATCAATCCAACAATGCCCGCAGCCGATCGTCAATTTCAGCGGGGCGAAAGACCCTGAAGGAGCTTCCTTGATCGAGATCCAGGGCGTGTCGAAGTCGTTCTCCTTCAAGCGCAACACCGTGCAGGCGCTGACCCCTGTCGACCTGGTCGTGCCAGCCGGCGCCTTCGTGTCCTTCGTCGGACCTTCAGGCTGCGGCAAGTCGACCCTGCTCAACATGGTCGCGGGCATCACCAGCCCCACTGCAGGCACCATTCGCCAAGGCGGCCGCACGGTCGACGGCATCAACACTGGCGTCGGCTACATGACCCAGCAGGACAGTCTGCTGCCCTGGCGCACCACTGCGCAGAACGTCGGCCTGCCGCTCGCGATCCGCGGCGAGAAACCCGCGGCCATTGCGGCGCGCGTGACCGAGATGCTGAAACGCGTCGGCCTGAGCGATTTCGCCGACCATTTCCCTTCGCAGCTCTCGGGCGGCATGCGCAAGCGCGCGGCGCTGGCCCAGGTGCTGTCCTACGACCCCGACACCATCCTGATGGACGAGCCCTTCGGTGCGCTCGACGCCCAGCTCAAGCTGGTGCTGCAGGCGCAGCTGCTGCAGCTCTGGGAAAGCACCAGCAAGACCATCGTGTTCGTCACGCACGATCTGGCCGAGGCGATCCTGCTGTCCGACATCGTGGTGGTGTTCTCGGGCCGGCCCGGGCGCATCAAGGCCGTCAAGACGATCGACATCCCGCGGCCGCGCGATCCGTTTCAGGGGCAGTTCACGCCCGCCTTCAAGGAGATCTACATGGAGCTCTGGGAACTGCTGGCACCCGAAATCTCCCGCACCGCGGGTCTGGAACATTCATGAGCCTCGCCCGGCCGCCCGAAGAGGCTCGCTCCGGAGCGCAGCAGCGCGAAGGTACAACAGTGTCCGTCGAGCAAGCCGATGCACTGCCCGCGAGCGCGGCAGGCCCCACCGACCACAGCCTGCGTTATCTGCTGGCGCAGGTCGCCTTGCTGCTGCTGTTTCTCGGTCTGTGGCAAGGGGTCTCGGGCCGGTGGATCGACGCCTTCTACATCAGCTCGCCCTTGGCGGTGGCGGTCAAGCTCTACGGCTGGGCGGTCGATGGCACGCTGTGGAACTCGTTCCTCTACACCTTCCAGGCCATGGCCGGCGGATTCATCCTGGGCAGCTCGCTGGGCTTCGTGGTCGGCTTCACGCTGGGCCGTTCGCAGATGCTGGCACGCCTGCTCGACCCGTTCATCACGGCGATCTACTGCATGCCCAAGATCGCGTTGGCGCCGTTGCTGATCATGTGGTTCGGCATCGGCCTGGCGTCCAAAGTGGCGATGGCCGCGCTGATCGTGTTCTTCCTGGTGTTCCTCAACACCTTCGCCGGCGTGCGCGACGTGCAGGCGGTACACCTGCAGTCGGTGCGCATCATGGGTGCCGGCCCCTGGCAGGAGCTGCGGCTGGTGGTGATCCCCTCCGCGGCGGCGTGGGTGCTGACCGGCCTCAAGGTGTCGGTGCCCTACGCGTTGATCGGTGCGGTGGTGGGTGAGCTGATCTCGTCCAACCGCGGCATCGGCTTTCTGATCGGCCAGGCCTCGGGCCTGTTCGATACCGCTGGCGTGTTTGCCGGTCTGACCGTGCTGGCGCTGACCGGCATCGCCCTCAACTCGCTGTTGAAGCGTGTCGAACAACGCGCGCTTCGCTGGAAGACACCTTCGCCATGAGCGGGCGAAGCACAAAGGCACGACCATGACCTACGACCTGAAGATCATCAATGGCCGCATCATCGATGGCACGGGCGGCCCTTCGATGTACGGCGCCATCGCCATCCAGGACGGTCGCATCGCCGCGATGGGCGACGTGCCGGGCGATGCGCGGCAAGTCATCGACGCACAGGGCGCCGTCATTGCGCCCGGCTTCGTCGACATCCACACGCACTACGACGCGCAGCTGTTCTGGGATCCGTTCCTCACGATCTCGCCGTGGCACGGCGTCACCACCGCGGTCATCGGCTCGTGCGGCTTCGGCATTGCGCCAACCCGGCCTTCGGGCCGCGACCTGATCCTGCGCACGCTGGAGCGCGTCGAAGCCATGAGCCTCGACGCGCTGAACGCCGGCCTGGGCGAGCAGTGGCCCTTCGAGACCTTCCCCGAATACCTGGCGGCAATCGAGGCGCGGGGTGTGGCCATCAACATCGGCGTGATGATCGGCCACACGCCGATCCGGCTGTACGTGATGGGCACGGACGCCGTCGAGCGCGAAGCCACGGCCGACGAAGTGGCGCAGATGCGAGCACTGGTGCTCGAAGGTTTGCAGGCCGGCGCGATCGCCTTTGCCACCTCGGTGTCCAACGTGCACATCGGCTTTTCGGGCAAGCCGGTGCCGAGCCGCCTCGCGTCGCGCAGCGAGATGGTGGCGCTGGCTGGCGCGGTGGGCGAGGCCGGCACCGGCATCATCCACTACAACGTGGCGCGCGATCCCAAGTTCGACGACTACGTGGCCGTGCAGGAAGCCAGCGGCGCCACCGTCTGCTGGACGGCCGTGCTGGCCGGGCAACTGGGGCCCTGGCGGCACCGCGAGGTGCTGGAGAAGAACCGCGAGCTGCGGCGCAAGGGCTACCCCATCTATCCGCAGGTCGCTTGCCGCCCGATCGTCAGCGAATTCGACTTCCGCTCGCCGGTGATCTTCGACACCTGGCTGCTGTTCGAGCCGGTGCGCAAGGCGACCGACGAAGCTGCGCGCCGTGCGCTGTATGCCGACGAAGGCTTTCGCCATCAGTTCCGCGAAGAGCTGGCCGGCCGCGGCGGGCGCGATGCCTTCTTCTCGGGCGGTGCGGCCGAGGGCGGCATGCGCCGTGCCAGCTTCGCGCTGACCGAGCTGTCGTACTGGCCCGGCAAACCCGAGTGGATCGGGCGGCGGCTGACCGACATCGGCGCCGAGACCGGCCGCCACGCCATCGACGTGATGCTCGACAGCGCGCTCGCCTCCGATCTGCAAGCGCGCTTTCGCACGCCGCTCGTCAACTTCGAGGAAGACGAGGTGCAAGAGATCCTGCAAGACCCGGACGTGGTGCTGGGCCTGGGCGACGGCGGTGCGCATTTGTCGCAGCTGTGCGACGCCTGCTACCCCACGCATCTGCTCGGTCACTGGGTGCGCGAGCGCGGCGCGTTCTCGCTCGAACGCGGTGTGCACATGATGACCGGGCGCACCGCCGCCATCTTCGGCCTCAGCGACCGCGGCTTGCTGGCCGTGGGCCGGCCTGCCGATGTGGTGGTGTTCGATCCGGCCACGGTGGGCGCAGGCCCGCTGCAGCGCGTGCACGATCTGCCCGCCGGCGCCGACCGCCTGATCTCCTATCCCAGCGGCATCCACCACGTGTTCGTGAACGGCGTCGCGCTGCCCAAGCCCGACACCCCGCCGGCTGAGGGTTGGCAGCTTCCCGGCCGGGTCTTGCGCCACGGTCACGCCTGACGATTCGATCCATCATCCACAAGGAGCAACGATGAACGACAGCAGCGAACGGCGCCTGGTGCTCAAGGGCGTCTTGAGCGTGTGGGCCACCACCGGCGGCCTGCTCGGCGCACAACCCGCGTGGGCGCAGGACAAGGACAAGCTTTCTTCGCTGCGCTCGACGTCGCGCTCGTGGCTGTGGAGCGCCGAAGACTACGCCTTTCACCAGAAGCTGTTCGAGAAGTCGGGCCTGGCGGTCGAGCTCGCGTCGACCAACCGCGGCGTGAACCAGGACGCCTTGCTGTCCGGCGCCGCCGAAGTGCTGCTCGGCTCGCCGGCCACCAACATGCGCATCCAGCTGCTGGGCCGCCCGGTCAAGATGATCTGCGGCTGGGTCAACAAGTTCGCCTCGAACGTGGTGGTCAAGAAGACCATTGCCGACAAGGCCGGCATCACCGAAGCCAGCGCACCCGATGCCAAGGCAGCGGTATTGCGCGGCCTGCGCGTGGGCACCACGGGCCCCGGTGGCGGACCCGACCAGCTGACGCGCTACCTGATGCAGCGCGGCAAGATCGACCCCGACCGCGACGCCCAGATCGTGCCGGTGCAGGGCGGCCCCAGCGCCATGCTCGCCGCGTTCGACAAGGGCCAGATCGACGCGTTCTGCCTGTCGTCGCCTGCGTCCGACGTGGCGATCGCCAAGTTCGGCGCCACCTACCTGTTCAACATGGTGACCAACCCGCCGCCCGAGCTCGCCGACTTCCTCTACATCGCCGCCAGCGTCACCGAGAAGACCGCCAAGGACAAACCCAAGGAGCTGACCGCCTACTGCCGCGGCATTGCGCTGGCGCTGCGCTCCATGAGCCAGGATCCGGCCGCGTTCAAGGCCTTTGCGCGCGACTATTTCAAGGATCTGGACGCCAGCCTGTTCGAGCCCGTGTTCGCCAACAACGTCGGCATGTACATGAAGACGCCGGTGCCCACGCAAAAGCACTTCGATGTCAACGTCGAGTTCCTGAATCTCGACAACCGGGCGCGCAAGCAGCCCGACGTGCCGGCAAGCTTCAAGTTCGCCAACGCCTTCGATCTGAGCTTCCTCGAAAAAGGCATGCAAGGTCTGTAGCGCGATGTCGTTGATGCCCCTGCCCAAGTACCACCAGATCTATCTGGTGCTGAGCGAACAGCTCGCCGAAGGGCGGTTCGTCAATGGCCTGCCGGGCGAGTTCGCGCTGATGGCCGAGTTCGGCGTGGCACGCGTCACGGTGCGGCGTGCCTTGGCGCGCATGGCCGACGAGGGCCTGATCTCGCGCGAGCCGGGGCGCGGCACGCGGCCGGTGCCCGCGGCAGTGCCGGCACGGCCGCGCAACGGCGCCGACCCGGTGCAGCGGGCCCACCTGGGCGGCCTGCTCGAAAACCTGGTCAGCATGGGGTTGCGCACCACCGTCAAGGTGATCAGTGTCGACCCCATTGCGGCTTCTGCCGCCGTCGCCACCGCGCTGCAGATGCAGCCGGGCGACGAGGTGCAGAAGGCGGTGCGGGTGCGGTCCACGCGCGAGGGCCCGCTGTCGCACATCACCACCTACGTGCCGGCCGACGTGGCGCGCAAGTTCGGCCGGCGCGAGCTGGCGAAGAAGCCGATCCTGGTGCTGCTCGAAGAGTCGGGCGTCAAGGTCGGCCGCGCGCACCAAACCATCTCGGCCAGGCTGGCCGATGCGGTGGTGGCCCGGCATCTCGATGTCGAGGTCGGCTCGGCCCTGCTTGCAGTGCGCCGCCTGATCTACGACGATGCCGAACGGCCGGTGCAATGGCTGCACGGCCTGTACCGGCCCGACCGCTACGCCTACGACATGCAGCTGTCCCGCGTGGGCAGCATCGACGCCAAGGTCTGGGTCAGCAAAGAGTTGTCCGCACAGTTCACCTAGAAGCAAAGAGGAAACCACCATGCAAAACCGCCGCCGCTTCATCTCGCAGTCTGCTGCCGTGGCATCCGCCGTGGCGCTTCCGTTGATCGCCGGGGCGCAGCCCAGGACCGTCAAGGTCGGCGTGCTGCACCCGGTGACCGGTGCGCTGGCGTATTCGGGCCAGCAGTGCCGCTTGGGCGCTCTGCTCGCCATCGAAGACATCAACCTGGCCGGCGGCATCAAGTCGCTGAGCGGCGCCAAGCTCGAAGCGCTGCTGGGCGACGCGCAATCGCAGCCGCAGGCCGGCGCGGCCGAGGTCGAGAAGATGAACGAGGCCGGCGTGTCGGCCGTGGTGGGTGCCTTTGCTTCGGCGATCTGCCTGGCCACCACGCAGGCCGCGGCCAAGTACAACCTGCCGCACGTGGTCGACGTCGGCGTGGCCGACCAGATCGTCGAGCGCGGGCTGAAGAACACCTTCCGCTTCGGGCCGGGCTACAAGCGATCGGCCGAGGTCGCCATGGCCAACCTGCTGGTGCTGAACCGCGCCGCCGGCAACCCCGCCAAGACGGTGATGATCATCCACGAAGAGTCGCTGTTCGGCTCCGGCACGGCCGCGCTGCTGGCGCGCGAGCTGCCGGGCTATGGCTTCGACGTGAAGGAAGTGGTGAAGCACGCCAACCCCACGCGCGATTTCAACAACATCGTGCTGCGCATGAAGTCGATCAACCCCGACATCGTGATCCCGGCCAACTACTACAACGAATACGCATTGCTGGTGCGCACCATGCAGCAGCAGAAGGTACAGCCCAAGGCGATCTTCTCGGTGCTGGGCGGCGCCGCGTCGAGCTACAAGTTCGTCAAGGAATTTCCGGACGCAGCCAACGGCATCATCGACTGCAACCACTGGTTCAACCCCAAGGACAAGCGCGCGCAAGACTTGCGCAAGCGGGTCGAGGCCAAGGGCCAGTTCTTCAGCTACGAGGTCTTCATGACCTATACCGCGATGGGCCTGCTGGCCGACGCGCTGGAGCGCGCCAAGTCGAGCGATCGCGCCGCCATCATCGATGCGCTGGCGCAGAGCACCTACAGCAAACACATCATGCCGTACGGCACCACCAAGTTCGTCAACGGCCAGAACGAAGGCGCGCAGCCGCTGATGACGCAGGTGGTCAAGAACGACATCAAGGTCATCATCCCGCGCGACTACCGCGAGGTCGAGCCCGTATTTCCGCTCAGATGAGACCACCCCGTTTCTTGCTCACTTCGTGTAGCCGAAACGGGCGGCCGCCAGAGGCGGCTGCTCTTCGCTGCCGTCCAAGCCTGCGCAGGCAGGCTTTGAGCCGCGGCCCTCAGCCCCTCAAGGGGCGCACCCAGCGGCCGGGCAAAGCCAGTTCCGCGGGTGCCCTGGCCTGGGCCGTGCCGTTTCGTGCGCAGCGCCATGAAAGTCTGAGTACCGCGCGAAAGACATTCATCTGATGTTCGACGCCAGCATTCTCTTTTCTTCGCTGCTGAACGGCCTGACCACCGGCGCGGTGTATGCGCTCATTGCGCTGGGGCTCACGCTCATCTACGGCGTGCTGCACATCATCAACTTCGCGCATGGCGCCTCGCTGATGCTGGCGCTGTACGCCGTGTATTTCCTGAAAGACCGCGCCGGCATCGACCCGTATCTGGCGCTGCCGCTGGTGGTGCCGGGCATGTTCGCGCTGGGCTATGCGCTGCAGCGCCTGGTGATCAACCGCGCCGGCCACGGCAAGGACGAGAACATCCTGCTGGCCACGCTGGGCATCTCGATCGTGATGGAGAACCTGGCGCTGCTGTTCTTCCAGTCGGACACACGCAACATCGACACGGCGTACTCGCTCTCGACGGTGGCCATCGGCCCGGCCATGATCGCCGTGCCCAAGCTGGTGGCCTTTGCCGGCGCGCTGGTGGTGTCGGCCCTGCTGTTCTGGACCGTCGGCCGCACCGACCTCGGCCGCGCCATCCGCGCCGTGGCCAAGGAGAAGCACGGTGCCAAGCTGATGGGCATCGATGTCGAACACGTCTACGCGATGAGTTTCGGCATCGGCCTGGCGTGCCTGGGTGCGGCCGCGTGCTTTCTGCTGCCGGCCTATTACGTGAACCCGCAGGTGGGTGGTGGCTTCGTGCTGGTGGCCTTCACCATCGTCGTGCTGGGTGGCATGGGCAGCTTCGTCGGGGCGCTGGTGGGTGGCTTCCTGATCGGCATCGTCGAGTCGCTGGGCGGCCTGGTGCTGGGCGAATCGCTCGGGCAGATCGGCATCTTCGTGATCTTCATCGCGGTGCTGCTGTTCCGGCCTCAAGGTCTGTTCGGGGCCAAGGCATGAGCGCGACCCGAAGGGGCGATGCCGCCGGTGTTCGCCAACTGGCAGCTATCGTGTTGTTCGTGGTGCTGGTCGCCTGCGTGCCGCTGGTCACCACGTCGGGCGTGGCACTCAACTTCGTGATGATGGCGCTCTACGCCACGCTGATCGCACAGGCCTGGAACATCCTCGGCGGCTTCGGCGGCCAGTTCTCTTTTGGCCACGCGTTGTTCTTCGGCACCGGCGCCTACATCCAGTCCATCGCGCAGCTGCACGGCGGGTTCAATCCCTGGCTGGCACTGCCCATGGCCGTGGCCGGCAGTGCGCTGGTGGCGCTGTTCGTAGGCGCCCTGAGCTTTCGCTACGGTCTCAAGGGCTCGTACTTCGCGCTGGTCACGCTGGCCTTTGCTGAGGTGTTTCGCATCCTCGCGCTGTCGGTGCCGTTCACCGGCGCCGGCGTAGGCCTGATGCTGCCGCTGCGCGAGTCGGCGGCCAACATGCAGTTCGCGTCGCGCGGCGGTTACCTGCACCTGGTGCTGGGCTTCGTGGCGCTGGCGTTGGGGGTGACCTGGTGGCTGCGCCATTCGCGCTACGGTGCCTATCTGCAATCGGTGCGCGACGACGAAGACGCGGCGCGCGCGGTGGGCGTGAACCCGTTTCGCATCAAGCTCGCGGCCATCTGCCTGTCGGCCGCGTTCATGGGGGCGGCCGGCGCGTTCTATGTGCAGGTGTTCCAGTACATCGACCCGGCCATTGCCTACGGCTCCGCCACGTCGATCGAGGCGCTGGTGGCCGCCATCGTGGGGGGCATGGGCACGCTGTGGGGGCCCGTGCTCGGCGCCGTGGTGCTGCACGTGCTGGCCGACCTCACGCGCAACCTGTTCGGCGCGCTGCCGGGCATCAACATGGTGGTCTACGGCACGGTGCTGGTGCTGATCGTGGTCTTCCTGCCGCGCGGCATCGCCGGCATCGGCCTGTCGGTGCGGCAGCTGTGGCGCGGCAAAGGCGAGTCATGAGCGATATGCTGCTGTCGATCGCCGGCCTGTCGAAGTCTTTCGGCGGGCTGAAGGCGGTGCAGAACGTCAGCCTCGACGTGGCGCAGGGCAGCCTCACCGCGCTGATCGGCCCCAACGGCGCCGGCAAGACGACGCTGTTCGCGTTGATGTCGGGCTTTCTGACACCCGATGCCGGCCAGGTGTTGTTTGCGGGGCAGGACATCACCGGCCGCGCGCCGAACCTCAACGCCCGGCTCGGCATGACGCGCACCTTCCAGATCGTCAAACCCTTCGCCGCGCAGAGCGTGCGCGAGAACATCGCCGTCGGCGTGCATCTGCATGTGGTTTCGCGCCGCGCGGCCTTGCAGCGGGCCGAAGAAGTGGCGCTGCAGGTGGGACTCGAAGCGCAGCTCGACCGCCCCGCGTCCGACCTCACGGTGGCTGGCCGCAAGCGGCTCGAGCTGGCGCGTGCGCTGGCCACGCAGCCGCGGCTGCTGCTGCTCGACGAAGTGCTGGCCGGCCTCAACCCGCAAGAGATCGCCGGCATGATTCCGGTGGTGCGGGGCATCACGCAGAGCGGCATCACGGTGCTGATGATCGAACACGTGATGCAGGCCGTGATGAACCTGGCCGAGCATGTGTGGGTGCTGGCGCAGGGCCAGCTGATCGCCCAAGGCTCACCGGCCCAGGTGACCCACGACGACCGCGTGATCGAGGCCTATCTGGGGCACGGCACGGCGGCGCGTTTGCGCAAGGCGGCGGCATGACGGTGCTCTTGGATATTCGCCAATTGCACGGTGGCTACGGCCGCGTCGAGGTGCTGCGCGGCGTCGACCTGCAGGTGCACAGTGGCGAAATGGTTGCGCTGCTGGGCAGCAACGGCGCGGGCAAGTCGACGCTCAACAACGTGGTCTGCGGCATCTATCCGGCGTGGAGCGGCCATGTGCATTTCGAGGGCAGCGACCTCAGTGGCGCGCATTACCGCGATGTAGTCAAGGCAGGGTTGATCCAGGTGCCCGAAGGCCGCAAGGTGTTCCCCAACCTCAGCGTGCTGGAGAACCTGGAGCTGGGCTCGTTCACCCGCGCCCGCGCCCGTCGTATTGCCAATCTCGACAAGGTCTTCGGCATCTTCCCGCGGCTGAAAGAGCGCGCGCGCCAGCTGGCCGGCACCATGAGCGGCGGCGAGCAGCAGATGCTGGCCATCGGCCGCGGCCTGATGGCCGAGCCGCGCCTGTTGATCCTCGACGAACCCTCGCTCGGGCTCTCGCCGCTGCTGGTCGAAGAGATGTTCGCGCTGATCCGCCGGCTGCGCGACGAAGGCCTGGCGATCCTGCTGGTCGAGCAGAACGTGGGCCAGTCGCTCGAGATCGCCGACCGTGCCTACGTGCTCGAGAACGGCGCGGTGCGCTTCTCGGGCCTGCCGGCCGAGCTGCTGGGCAGCGACGAACTTCGGCGCGCGTACCTCGGCCTGTGAGCACCGCACGCCGAGCATTCAAAAAATGAAAGAGACATCACCATGATCCAACGCAGAGACCTGCTGGTCGCATCGGGCGCCGCGCTGACCACACAGTGGGCCCAGGCGCAGCCTGCACCCACGCGCATCCTGGTCGGCGCACCGGCCGGTGGCTCGACCGACACGCTGGCGCGCAGCCTGGCCATCGGCCTGGCCCAGGTGCTGGGCAAGATCGTCATCGTCGAGAACCGGCCCGGTGCCGGCGGCAACATCGCGGCCGAAGCCGTGGCCAAGGCCACGCCCGACGGCAACACCTTGCTGATGAGCTTCACCAGCCATGCGATCAACGCCTCGCTGTACCCGTCGCTGCCGTTCGATCCGCTGAAGGACTTCACGCCGCTGACCTGCATGGCCACGTCGCCGTCGATCCTGGTCGCGCACCCGTCGGTGCCCGCCAACGACGTGCGCGAACTCATCGCGCTGGCCAAGGCGCAGCCGGGCAAGCTCAACTTTGCGCTGGGCGCCATCGGCTCGTCGCTTCACATGGCGGGCGACGCGTTCAAGATGCAGTCGGGCGTGTACATCGTCAACATTCCTTACCGCGGCACGGCGCCTGCGGTGCAGGACGTATTGGCTGGCCAGGTGCAGTTGATGTTCGCGGCGGTGGGCAATGTGCAGGGCCACATCAAGGCCGGCAAGCTGAAGGCGCTGGGCGTGACCACCCTGAAGCGCCTGCCAGCGTTCCCCAACGTACAGGCGATTGCCGAAGTGCTGCCCGGTTACGAGTCGAGCGCGTGGTTCGGCCTGTTCGGCCCGGCGCAGATGCCGCCCGAGCTGGTGCGCCGCGTCAGCGATGCCGCGCGCCAGGCCATCGACACACCCGAGGTGCGCCGTCGCATGGACGCCGAGGGTGCCATCCCCGCTGCCACTTCGCCGGAGGCGTTTGCACTGTTCGTGCAGAGCGAGATCACGCGCTGGGCCAAGGTCGTCAAGTTTTCGGGAGCGAAGCCGGAATGAGCGAAGTGCGAACCCCCCAGACGCTGGCGCAGAAGCTGATCGCCCGGGCCGCCGGGCGCAGCAGCGTGGCTGTGGGTGAGATCGTCAACTGCCAGGTCGACCTGGCGATGTTCCACGACTCGTCGGGCCCGCGTCGCCTGAAGCCGATGCTCGACGAACTCGGCGCGCAGATCTGGGACAAGTCGCGTGTGGTGCTGGTGATGGACCACTACGTGCCCGAGCGCGACGACGACTCGCGCCGCATCGTGCGCATCGCACGCGACTGGGCGCGCGAGCAGGCGCTGCCCCACGTCTACGACAGCCAGGGCATCTGCCACGTGGTGGTGCCGCAGCACGGGCACATTCGCCCCGGCATGCTGTGCGTGGGCGGCGATTCGCATTCGCCCACCGGCGGTGCGTTCGGTGCCTACATGTTCGGCATCGGCAGCACCGAGATGCTGGGCGTGATGGTGACCGGCGAGATCTGGCTGCGCGTGCCCGAGACCATCCAGCTGTGGTGGGACGGCAGGCTGCCCGCGGGCGTCACCGCCAAGGACATGATGCTGCACATGATCGGCCGCTTCGGCATGAATGGCGGGCGCTACCAGGCGGTCGAGTTCTGCGGGCCGGGTGTGACGGCGCTGTCGATGCAGGAGCGCATGACGCTGTCGAACATGAGCGCCGAGCTGGGTGCGCAGGCCGGCCTGATTGCACCCGACGCCACCACCGCCGCCTTTCTGGCCGAGGCAGGCGCGCCACCGGTCGATGGCGCGGCGTGGTGCACCGACACCGATGCCGTGCTGACCCGCCACGTGTTCGACGCCGCCGCGCTGGAGCCCTGTGTGGCCGCGCCGCACAGCCCGGCCAACGCGCACGGCGTGAGCCGCTATGCCGGCACGCGGGTCGACGTGGCCTACATCGGCGCCTGCACCGGCGCCAAGTTCGAAGACCTGCGCGCCGCGGCCCAGGTGCTGCACGGCAAGAAGGTGCCGTCAGGCGTGCGGCTGATCGTGGCACCGGCGAGCCTGCAAGACCAGGAGCAGGCGCGTGCGCAAGGCGTGCTGCAGTCGTTGCTGGATGCCGGCGCCGAACTGTTCCCCACCGCCTGCGGTGCCTGCGCCGGCTATGGCAATCCGATGGGTGACAACGTCACCGTGATCTCGACCACCGCGCGCAATTTCAAGGGCCGCATGGGCTCGGCCAGCGCACAGGTCTACCTGGGTTCGCCCTACACCGTGGCCGCATCCGCGCTGCGCGGCGAAGTCACCGATCCACGCGAGGTATTGGCGTGACGCAGCTGCACAAGGTCTGGCGGCTGGGCGCCGACATCGACACCGACCTGCTGGCCCCAGGCCACGCGATGAAGTTCGGCATCGACGTCATGGCGCGGCATTGCCTGGAGTCGGTGCGACCCGAATTCGCAGGTACCGTGCGGCCCGGCGATGTGCTGGTGGCCGGGCCCAATTTCGGCATCGGCTCGTCGCGCGAACAGGCCGCCGCCGTGCTGGTGCAGCTGGGCGTGGCTGCGGTCATCGCACCGTCGTACGGGGGCCTTTACTTTCGCAATGCCTTCAATGTCGGCCTGTTGTTGCTGACTTGCGCAGATGCGGAACGCTTGCAGGACGGCGAGCAGATCGGGCTCGATCTGATCGTGCCTTCGGTGTTTGCAGGCGACGGACAGGCGCTTGCATGCGAGTCGGTACCGGGGTTCTTGATGGACATGGTGCGTGCGGGTGGGTTGATGAATCAGCTGCGTGAGCGATTGGCTGCGCGCTCTGTCGGGACGGTGTAGGTTGGCATGAAACATCCCGCCGTTTACTGCAAATGGAGTCCGGACGATTCTGGGCGAGATCACGCCGACGGTGTACTCTGCTCCGCGACTGTCCCCCGGCGCGGCCTAGGGCCGCCACGCCTCCTCCTTGATGTCGCTGCGCAGAGCACACCATCGACGCGATCCGGCAGAGCGGTGGTTGATCAGCCAGCACGACACGGCGTCAACTGGGCTGAGGGTACTGGGTGCTCCCCGCAGCGAAATCAAGGAGGAGGCCGCAGGCCGGGGGACATTCGCGGAGGGGCGTACCCGGTGGCCTCGGCCCTCGTCCAGGAAGGTATCGCATGCGGCGTGTGGTCGCGCTTGGCACCATGAAAAACTGACATGCAAACCACGACGCCCGACACCCACCGCTGGGACACCCACCTCGCCGTGCTGCACGCCACCGTGGCCCAGCACGCAAGCCGTCCGGCATCACCCGCAGCCTCCCTGGCCGCGCGCCGCTTGCTGCTCGACACCATCGGCTGCGCCATCGCCGGTCGGCACGCCCCCGAAGTGTGGGCGTTCGAAAACGTCTGGTCGACCATCGAGCCTGGTGCCTTTCGCCTGGCCGGCGGCAATGGCCTGAGCCTGCATGCGGCCACGCAGCTGATCGCAATGGCCGCCACCTGGGACGAAGCTTGCGAAGGCCATGCGCTGGCCCATGGCCGGCCCGGCGTGCCGCTGATCGCCGCGCTGCTGCCGCTGGCCTTGCAACGTGGCGCCACGCTTGCACAACTGCTCAACGCGCTGGTGCTGGGCTACGAGATCGGCGCGCGCGCCGGGGCCTGGCTGCGCATCCGGCCCGGCATGCACGTCGACGCCAACTGGCCGGCGCTCGGCGTGGCTGCTGGCGTGGCGCAGCTGCTCGGCTTGCCGGCCGCCGGCATCGTGCAGGCGATCGACATCGCGGCCTGCCAGCTGGCCACCAGCCTCTATCTGCCAATCGCGTCGGGCCACACGGCGCGCAACACCTATCTGGCGCACAGCGCATCGCTCGGCCTGCAGGCGGCATTCTCCGCTGCGGCTGGTGTCGATGCGCCGCCCGGTGCATTGGCGGTCTATGCCGACGCACACGCCGCTGCCGCGCAGGAGCCTTTGCCAGCGCCCGACGTCGAGCTGCTGCGCGATGCTTACCTGAAGCCTTTCGCGGCGGTGCGCCACGTGCACTATGGCGCGGTGGCGGCGCAGCGTCTTCGCGCGCAGTTGCCGGCCGACACCGCTGGCATCACGGCCGTCACGCTGCGGGTGTACGAAGAGGCCACAGTCTATTGCGGCAACCGCGCGCCGCGCACGCCGATCCAGGCGCAGTTCAGCCTGTCGTTCGGTCTGGCCGCGATGCTGTGTTTCGGCGACATCGATCCGCAGGTCTATGCCGCGCCGCGTTTCGATGATGCCGAGCTGCGCCGCATCGAGGCGCTGATCGTCCTCGAAGTCGACCCCGCGCTCACCGCCAGCCGGCAACGCGGCGCCACCTTGACGGTGGTGCACGCAGGCCGCCAATGGCAGCAGTCGGTCGATGCGATTCCGGGCGACGCCACGTGGCCGCTAAACCGGGATGCGCTGTGTGCCAAGTTCAGCCACTACACCGCCCGCAGCATCACGACCGACAGCGCCGCCGCGTTCTGTACCGCCGTGCTGGACGCACCCGACATCGACCTCCACGCGCTGTGGCGTGTGCTGGTTCCCCTATCCGAGACATCTTCCGACGTTTCCAGACGCGCGCAGACGCCGAACGTCCCTCTCCACTGACCCGTCCGACTTCATGAAACTCATCTCCACTTTTGCCGCCGCACTGCTGGTCTGCCTGCCGCTGATCGCCGGCGCCCAGGCCGATGCCTATCCGGCCAAGGCCGTCCGCATCGTCGTGCCGTTCCCGCCCGGCGGCGCTACCGATGCCGCGGCCCGCCTGGTCGCCACGAAGATGAGCGAGAAATGGGGCCAGCCGGTGGTGATCGACAACAAGGCCGGCGCGGGCGGCAACGTCGGCTCCGACATCGTGGCCAAGTCGGCGCCCGACGGCTACACGCTGGTGATGGGCGTGACCGGCTCGCACGCGATCAATACCTCGCTCTACAGCAAGATGCCGTACGACGCGCTCACCGACTTCATGCCCATCAGCCAAGTGGCGGTGGTGCCCAACGTGCTGGTGGTGCACCCGTCGGTGCCGGCCAACAACCTGGCCGAGCTGATGGCATTGGCCAAACGCGAGCCCGGCAAGCTCAACTACGCATCGCTCGGCAACGGCACGGCGGCGCATCTGGGCATGGAGATGCTGAAGACGGCCGCCGGCGCCGACATCACGCACGTGCCTTACAAAGGCAGCGCACCGGCGGTGTCGGATCTGCTGGGCGGCCAGGTGCAGATGATGGTCGACGGCCTGCCGTCGGCGCTGCCGCACATCAAGGCCGGCAAGCTGCGCGCCATCGCGCTGACGAGCCTGCACCGCGCGCCCTCGCTGCCCGATCTGCCGACGGTGGCCGAGACCTATCCCGGCTTCTATGCCGACGCGTGGTCGGGCCTGTTTGCGCCCAAGGGCACGCCGCAGCCCATCGTCGACAAGCTGTCGGCCGAGGTGCAGCGCATCCTCAGATTGCCCGATGTGCGCGACAAGCTGGTGGCCCTGGGTGCCGAGCCGGTGGGTTCGACGCAAGGCGAATTCGCCGCGCACGTGAAGCGCGAAATCAACAAATGGGCGCTGGTGGTCAAGTCCAGCGGCGCGAAAGTAGATTGACCATGAACGACACAACCCACACCTCAACCAGGACCCCGGCCACCGGCGCCGCGATGGACCCGGTCACACTGGCCGTGCTGCGCGGCCGGCTCGAACAGGTGGCCGACGAGATGGACGCCACGCTGTACCGCAGCGCCTTCAACCCGATCATTGCCGAGGCGCACGACGCCTGCCATGGCCTGTACGACGCCACCACCGGCGACACGCTGGTGCAGGGCAAGTCGGGCCTGCCGGTGTTCGTCGGCGCGATGGCCTTCGCGGTGCGCGCCACAGCGGCGCTGGCGGCCACGCGCGGCGGCATGGTCGATGGCGACATCTGGATCACCAACGACGCCTACGACTGCGGCACGCATGCCAACGACTTCAAGCTGGTGCGCCCGTTCTTTCGCGCCGGCAAGCTGTATTGCTACATGGCCTCGGCGGCACACTGGCACGACGTGGGCGGCGCCGTGCCGGGCAACTACAACCCGGCGGCCACTGAGTGCTGGCAGGAGGCGGTACAGATTCCCCCCGTGCGCATCGTGCGCAACGGCACGCTCGACCAGGACGTGCTGGCCATCCTGCGCGCCAACACGCGCCTGCCCGCCAGCCTGTGGGGCGACCTGAACGGGCAGCTGGCCGCGCTGGAGCTCGGCGCGCGCCGGCTCCACGGCCTGCTCGACGAGTATGGCGACGGCACAGTGTTGCAGGCCATGGGCGAGCTGCGCCAGCGCGCGCTGCGGCTGATGCGCTCGCACATCGCCTCGCTGCCCGATGGGCGCTACAGCTTCGACGATGTGCTCGACAACGACGGCATCACCAACGCGCCGCTGGCCATCGCGCTCGACATGACGGTGGCTGGCGACCGGCTGCTGCTCGACTTCTCGCGCACCTCGCCGCAGTGCGCCGGGCCCGTCAACATCTCGCGCGCCACCGCCATCGCGGCTTGCTACGTGGCGCTGAAGCATCTGTTTCCCGACGTGCCGGCCAACGCCGGTGTGCTCGACGCGGTCGACTTCAACATCCCCGACCGGCTGGTGATCAGTGCCGAATGGCCGCGGCCGGTGGGCGGCTACACCGAGACCATCCTGCGCATGATCGACGTGATCTTCAGCGCCACGGCGCAGGCTGACCCCAAGCGTGCGATGGCGCAGGCCTACGGCACCATCAACGCGCTGTCGATCGCCGGGCTGCGCAGCGACCCGGCACGCAAGGGCCAGCGCTGGGTGATGTTCAGCTTCTTCGGTGGCGGGCATGGCGGGCATGCGTCGGGCGATGGCCTGTCGCACGGCAACGCGCCGATCTCGACCGCCACCATTCCGCCGCTGGAAATCCTCGAGGCGGCCTACCCGGTGCGCTTCACCGAATGGTCGCTGCGCGCCGACTCGGGCGGCAACGGCCAGTACCGCGGCGGCCTGGGTGCGGTGTACGAGATCGAGCTGCTCGAGAAAGACGCCGAGGTCTATCTGTTCGGTGAGCGCGGCACCTCGCCGCCCAAGGGCATCGCCGGTGGTGGCGAGGGCGCCGTCAACGTCTTTCGCTACCAGAACGACGGCCAATGGCAGACGCCGCCGATGCGCTCGAAGATGCACGGTATCCGGCTGGCGCGTGGCGAGCGCGTGCGGCTCGAGACACCCGGCGGCGGCGGCTACGGCGCAGCCGAAGAGCGCGGCGCGGCGCAGCGCCACAACGATCTGGCCATGGGTTATGTGAGCCCTGGCGACGACCAAGAGACTTCTTCCAAATGAGCACGGATCCACAATCGACGACCGGCCAGACAACGGCCTCCCTGGTGGTGGGCGTCGACGTCGGCGGCACCTTCACCGATCTCTTCGTGCTGGACGAAGCAGCCGGCACGGCACGCATCGTCAAGGTGCCGTCGACCCGCGGCGAAGAGGCCAGGGGCTTCATGCACGGCGTGGCCCGCGTGGCCGATTCGGCCGGTGCCATCGCCACCATCGTGCACGGCACGACGGTGGGCACCAACGCGCTGCTGGAGCGCAAGGTGGCCCGCACCGGCATCATCACCACGCGTGGGTTTCGCGACGTGCTGGAGATGCGCCGACGCGACCGGCCCGAGACCTGGGGCCTGCGCGGCAGCTTTTTACCTATCGTGCCGCGCGACCTGCGCCGCGAGGTCGACGAGCGCGTGCTGGCCGACGGCAGCGTGCACACGACGGTCGACCTCGACCAGGTGCGCGCCGAGGCCCGCTCGCTGCTCGAAGCCGGCTGCGAGGCGGTGTGCGTGTTCTTCATCAACACCTATGCCAACCCGGCCAACGAGCGCCTGGCCGCAGCCGCGGTGCGCGCCATCTGGCCCAACGCCTACGTGACGGCGGCGGCCGAAGTGCTGCCCGAGATCCGCGAGTTCGAACGCTGCTCGACCGCCACGCTCAATGCCGCGCTGCAGCCGGTGGTAGGCGCCTACCTGGCGCGGCTGGAGTCGGACTTGCGCACGCATGGTTTCGCCGGCGAGCTGCTGGTGGTGCAGAGCAACGGCGGCGTGATGTCGCGCCAGACCGCCAGCGACCTGCCGGTGCGCACCGCGTTGTCGGGCCCGGCGGCGGGCGTGATCGCCTGTGCCGAGATTGCGCGCGCCGCGGGCTTTCCCGATGCGATCACCGGCGACATGGGCGGCACCTCGTTCGACGTGTCGCTGGTGGCCAACGGCGAGGCCGCATTGGCGGCGCAGACCGCCATCGAGTTCGGCATGGTGATCCGCTCGCCGATGATCCAGATCGAGACCATCGGCGCGGGCGGCGGCTCGATCGCTTCGGTCGACGCCAGCGGCATGCTGCAGGTGGGCCCCGAGTCGGCCGGCAGCAACCCCGGCCCGGCCTGCTACGGCCGCGGCAACACGCGGCCCACGGTGACCGATGCCAACGTGCTGCTGGGCCGCATCGCGGCAGACCGGCCGCTGGGCGGCGGCCTGCTGGCAGCGCTGAACAGCGAGCTGTCTCGCATGGCCATCGACACGCATGTGGCGCAGCCGCTGGCACTCGACGTGTACGCCGCGGCCGAAGCCATTCTGACCGTGGCCAACGCCCGCATGGCCGGCGCGATCCGCCTGGTGTCGATCGAGCGCGGGCACGACCCGCGGCGCTTTGCCTACATGCCCTTCGGCGGCGGCGGCGCGCTGCATGTGTGCGCCATGATGCGCGAGGTGGGCGTGGCCACCGGCATCGTGCCGCGCTACCCCGGCGTGACGTCGGCGCTGGGCTGCGTGATCGCCGACATGCGGCACGACGCGGTGCAGACGCTGAACCGCACGCTCGACGACCTCGACATCGCAGACCTGCGGCAGCGCCTGGCCGAGCTGTCGGCCAGCTGCCAGCAGCGGCTTGACTCGTCCGGCGTGCGCTTCGACGCCGTGCGCGAAGTCGTGGCCCTCGACATGCTCTACGCCGGCCAGACCCACACGCTGCCGGTGGTGCTGCCCGATGCCTCGGCCGAGCCGCTGACGCTCGCCAGCATCCGCCGCGCGTTCGAGGCCAGCTACACCGCCGCCTTCGGCCGCGTGCTCACCGGCATCGGCGTGCGCGTGATGAACCTGCGCTACGCCCGCATCGGCGTGCGGCCCAAGTTCGACCTCGCCGTGCTGGCGCCGCAAGGCGAGGGCGACCGCACACCGCTGGGCACGCAGCGCGTGTTTCACCAAGGGCAATGGTGGGATGCGGTGCGTTATGCACGGCTCACGCTGCCGGTGGGTGCGCGCGTCGAAGGGCCGGCGATTCTGGAGCAGGCCGACACCACGGTGTGGCTCGAACCTGGCTTTCATGCCGAGGTCGATGCCTTCGGCAATCTTCTTGTGAGGCTGTCATGAGCGTTGAACAAAGGCTGTCGGGCCCGACCATCGCACTGGTCATCATCGATCTGCAGAACGATTTTCTCGATGCCAAGGGGGCCTATGCGCGCGGCGGCGATACCAACCCGCCGGCGCTGCTGCTGCCCGAGCGGGTGGCCGGCGTGGCGCGCGCGGTGAAGCAGGCGGGCGGCATGGTGGTGGCGAGCCAGTTCACGCTGTGGCCCGATGGCAGCGGCGAGCCCATGGTGTCGCCGCATCTGAAGGCCCTGCGGCCGTACCTGCGCAAGGGCGACTTCGCGCCGGGCAGCTGGGGCCAGGCCAACGTTGATGCGCTGCAAGGCCTGATTGACGTGACGGTCAGCAAGGTGGCGTACTCGGCCTTCTTCAACACCCAGCTCGACTGGGTGCTGCGCCGCGCCGGCATCGACACGGTGTGCGTGTGCGGCATCGTCACCAACGGCGGCGTGGCCAGCACCGTGCGCGACGCCCATATGCGCGACTACCGCACGCTGGTGCTGGCCAATGGCTGCGCGGCTTTCGGCGAAGAACGGCACCAGACCTCGCTGGCCGACATGCGCAACGTGGCCGAGGTGTTCGACTGCGATACGTTCGTGAAAGCCGTGGCATGAGCGCTGTCGAAGGCTACATCGCTCCGGTGCGCCGCGTCGTCCGCGCAGAGCGCATCGACGCCGCCACGCGGATGCCGGTGGTGATCGTCGGCGCTGGCGCCTGCGGCCTGACCGCGGCGCTGATGCTGCACGATGCCGGCATCGAATGTGTGGTGCTCGAACGCGATGCCGTGCCGGCCGGCTCCAGCGCGCTGTCGTCCGGCTTCATCCCGGCGCCGGGCACGCTGGCGCAGCGCGCGCAAGGTGTGCACGACGACAGCCCCGCGCGTTTTGCCGCCGACATCCAGGCCAAGGCGCACGGCCAGGCCGCAGCGGCGCTGGTCAGCGCGTATGCCGAGTCCATCGGCCCCGCGCTCGATGCGTTGCAGACGCGCCATGGCCTGACCTGGACGCTGCTCGACAATTTTCTCTACCCCGGCCACAGCGTGCACCGCATGCACGCATTGCCGGAGAAAACCGGCGCCGCGCTGATGGCACGGTTGCTGGCTGTGGCCGAGGCGGCCGGCATCCCGGTGCTGACCAGCGCCACGGTGCACACGCTGTGGCTGGATGCGGCCGACCGCGTGCTGGGCATCGGCTACGCACGCCCCGACGGCGCGCAGGAGCTGCTGGGCTGCGATGTCCTGCTGTTGGCCTGCAACGGCTTCGGCGGCAACCCGGCGATGGTGCGGCAACTGCTGCCCGAGATGGCGCAGGCCACCTTCGGCGGCCACACCGGCAACGACGGCAGTGCCGTGTTGTGGGGCGAAGCGCTGGGCGCACGGCTGCGCGACCTGGGCGGCTACCAGGGCCACGGCTCCTGGGTCACGCCGCAGGGCGCGCTGATGACCTGGGCCGTGATGGTCGAAGGCGGCGTGCAGATCAACGCCGAAGGCCGGCGCTTTCACGACGAGACCCAGGGCTACTCGGAGGCAGCCGTGCACGTGCTGGCGCAGCCCGGCGGCATCGCCTGGAACGTGTTCGACGCGCCGCTGCTGGCTTTGGCGCGCGGCTTTCCCGACTACTGCGACGCCGAGGCCGCCGGTGCCTTGCGCACCTGCGCCGACGTGGCCGCGCTGGCCGCGTGCATCGGCTGCGACGCCGCGGTGCTGCAGCAGACGCTGGACGCGATGCGCAGCCCGCAGCCAGGCAGCGACGGCCGCAGCTTCAGCCGAGCGCTGGTGGCGCCGTACCACGCCGTCAAGGTGACCGGCGCACTGTTCCACACGCAAGGCGGCCTCGACATCGCACCCGACTGCCGGGTGTTGCATGCCGACGGCATTCCGTTCGACACCTTGCTGGCTGCCGGTGGTGCGGCGGGCGGCGTGTCGGGCAACCACGTGTGGGGTTATCTCTCGGGCAACGGGCTGCTGAGCGCAGTAGCTGGCGGCTTCATCGCGGCCGCCACGGCCGCCCGGCTCATCCAGGACAAGGCGGGTTCTTCGCATGGCACATGACACGTTGAAACAGAGATTGGCCGCCCCCGGCGTCGTGCTGGCACCCGGCGTCTACGACGCGCTCAGCGCACTGGTGGCCGAACAGGCCGGGTTCGAGGCGCTGTACCTGTCGGGCGCCTCGATCGCCTACACCCGGCTTGGCCGATCGGACGTGGGCCTCACCACCTTCACCGAGGTCGAAGACAGCTTGGCGCGCATCACCGAGCGCGTGGCGCTGCCTGTGATCGTCGATGCCGACACCGGGTTCGGCAATGCGCTCAACACGCAGCGCACGGTGCGTGGCTTCGAGCGGGCGGGCGCGGCCATGGTGCAGATCGAAGACCAGAGTTTTCCCAAACGCTGCGGCCATCTGGACGGCAAGGCCGTGGTGCCCGAGCGCGAGATGGTCGGCAAGCTCCACGCCGCGCTCGACGCGCGCCGCTCGGCCGACACGCTGATCCTGGCGCGCACCGATGCGGTCGCCGTGGAAGGGCTCGACGCCGCGCTCGACCGGGCCGAAGCCTATCTGGCCTGCGGTGTCGACGCACTGTTCATCGAGGCACTGCGCTCGCCCGAGCAGATGCGCATCGCCTGCGACCGCTTCGCGCAGCGCGTGCCGCTGCTGGCCAACATGGTCGAAGGCGGCAAGACGCCGGTGCAGGATGCCGATGCGCTGCAGGCCCACGGCTTTCGCATCGCGATCTTTCCCGGCGGCACCGCGCGCGCCGTGGCGCATACGCTGCAGGGCTATTACGCCAGCCTGCACCAGAGCCGCACCACGCAGCCGTGGCGGGATCGCATGCTGGATTTTGACGGGCTGAACGAGGTGATCGGCACGCCGGAGTTGATGGCCGTGGGGAAACGGTACGAGTGATGGGGTGGTCTGCGGGCGGCTGTTTTCAATCCATCATGCGCTGCCATCACGGCCGACAGACTGTGCGTGCTACATGGCTTGATACATGCCAAAAGGCGCCATATACTTTGGTACATGGCAATTCAGCAAGCACCCGTCCCTCGCCCCACCGCCCGCATCGGCTGGAACAACCGTGTTCAAACAGTGTCGATCCCGGTGGACTTCCGATTTCCGGCGTCCGTGCGGGAAGTCTTCATCCGTCGAGAGGGAGAAAGCGTCATCCTGACACCGCGCCCTGCCGACTGGAGTGGCTTCTTCGAATCGGGCGTCAAGGCGTCGGCCGACTTCATGGCCGATGCGGAGCGCATGCCTGTTCAGGAGCGTTCGTTTTGACGCTGCCGGTCTACATGCTCGACACGGACACCTGCATTTTCCTGATGCGCAGTGAATCCCCCGTGCTGGCGATGCGTGTGCAGGAGGTCCCTCTGCAGCAGCAGGTCATGTCGGTGATGACGTTCGCGGAGCTGACGTACGGGGTCAAGGCATCGGCCGCCGCCAAACGCAAGCAGAATCAGGCTGCACTCGATACTCTGGCGCTGTATCTGGCTGTCTTGCCGTGGCCCGAGGAGGCCGCGCAGCACTACGCAGACATTCGTTTTGACCTGAAGAAACGCGGGGCGCCACTTGGCGCCGCCGATCTGACGATTGCGGCGCATGCCCGCGCGATGGATGCCATCCTGGTGACCAACAACACGAAGGACTTCAGCCGGGTCAAAGGGCTGCAGGTTGAGAACTGGACCAAGTAGGAAACGACTACGGAGAGGGCCAGTCCGCCAGGAGCTTCATCCGTATGGCTACGACGCGGCCATTTGCCATGTGAGATATTGGCGGTGTCCGACCGATCCACGCCCCACTCAGCGCATGAACGACAAACTGCTGGCGCTCCGCCTTTTCGTACGCGTTGCCCGCACGGGGAGTTTCTCGGCTGCGGCCCGCGAGCTTGACCTTTCACAGCCTTCGGTCTCGCGCATCATCGCGGCGCTCGAAAAAGACGTTGGCGGGGCATTGATCGCCCGCACGACGCGAGCTGTCACGCTGACCGACGTTGGCAACGACTATCTGACGCGTGTCGAAGAGATCCTGGCTTCGCTCGAAGAAGCCGATCACGAGGCCCGTGGATCGCGGGAGTTGCGCGGGTCGCTTCGTATTGCGATGCCTGGAAGCTTCGGCGTGCGCGAGATCATCCCGGTGATGCCGGGCTTTCTTGCGCGCCATCCTTCGCTGAACGTCAGCTTGCTGATGAGCGATCAACGGCAGGACACCATCAAGGACGGAGTCGATGTCGCACTCCGCCTTGGCAAGCTGGCGGACTCGACGGCCACCGCGCGCCTGATCGGCCGAACGCAGCGCGTGGTCGTGGCCTCGCCGACTTATCTGAAAGCGAGAGGAGTACCTCGGACGCCCGACGACCTGGCCTCCCACGCGGCCATCGTCGGACCCGCAGGCACGAGCGCGGGCACCTGGTCCTTTCAGAAGGATGGCCAAAGCGTGTCGGCCCGCATCAACAGCCGCCTGACCGTCACAGGCAATGAGGCGGCCATCGCCGCTGCCGTGGCGGGCATGGGTGCGGTGACCACGGCGCTCTGGGGCTGTCGCGCCGAACTCGCCAGCGGCGCGTTGATTCAACTGCTTCCCGATTGGACAATGGGCGACGTCGAGGCCCACGGCATGTTCACGCCGGGCCGACGACCGAAGCCCTCGGCGCGCGCGCTGGTCGAGTACCTGATCGCGGAACTGCGTCGCTAGCGCTTGGTCAGCCAGGCAACTTCGCCGCGAGCAGATCGATCTTCTCGATGTTGGGCGGGGTGCTGAGCAACGCGGCCGCATTCATCTGACGGATAAGTCTTAGTTGCCGACGGACCTACTCAAGCGTGCATCGATCGACGACAGTCCTTTCAGGCGCCGACTTGGCGCCGTGAAACCACAGGACAGACATCATGACCACACTCACCGGCAAAGTCGCCATCGTCACCGGCGCCTCCAAAGGGATCGGCGCCGGAATCGCCAAGCTGTTCGCTCAGTCGGGCGCCTCGGTCGTTGTGAACTACGCGACCAGCAAGGATGCAGCGCATGCCCTGGTCGCCGAGATCAAGAGTTCCGGCGGCAAGGCCGTGGCGATCCAGGCCGACTTCTCCAAGACCGCCGATATCAAGCGACTGTTCGAAGAGGCCCAGCACGCCTTCGGCACGCTCGACATCCTCGTGAACAACGCCGGCGTCTACGCCTTTGGCCCTCTCGAATCCGCGACGGAGCCCGAATTCCATCGCCAGTTCACCACGAACGTGCTGGGCGTCATCACCGCGACGCAAGAGGCGGCGAAATACTTCGGCCCGAACGGCGGCAGCATCATCAACGTCAGCTCCATCGCCAGCGTCGGCTTCATGCCGAACTCGGTGATCTACGCCGCGAGCAAGAGCGCCGTCGACGCCGTCACGCGCGTGACCTCGGTCGAACTTGCGCCGAAGAAGATCCGCGTCAACACGCTCGCGCCGGGGGCCACCATCACCGAAGGCATCGCGGCGCTGGGTTGGCCGGAAGAGACTGTCAAGGGCATCATCGCAACGATTCCGTTCGGTCGTCCGGGCCAGCCGGAAGACATCGCGCGTGCGGCCCTTTTGCTGGCCTCCGATGATGCGGCCTGGGTGACCGGCGAGCGGATCACCGCCTCCGGCGGCCAGCGCGCCTGATCGACGCTACGCCGGCGCTCGCGATCTCCGGCTCCTCGTGGTCGATGGAGCCGGGGGGCCAATCGACTGCGTCGGGCACCGTGCTTCGAGCACCGCTTCACTCCACCTTGAGCTGCAGTTCCCCAATGACTTTCTTCCAGCGCGCAAGGTCAGCCTGGTAGAGTTTGGCGAACGCTTCGTGCGGCATCGCGACGACCTCGCTGCTCAGCGTGTCGACCTTCTGCAGCACGTCGGGAGACTTCATCAGCTTCACCACGTCGTCGCTGATCTTCTCGACCACGGCGGCTGGCGTGCCGGCCGGCGCGAACAGGCCGACCCACAGGCTGGTGTCGAAGTTCGGGTAGCCGGCCTCGGCCATGGTCGGCACGCCAGGCAGGGCCTGCGAGCGTTGCGAGATGGCCAGCGCTTTCATGTTGCCCTGCTTGATCTGCGGTAGCACCTGCGCGATGGGGTCGAACAGCAGCGCGGTGCGCCCGGCGATCAGGTCGACATACGTTCCGCCCTTGTAGGGGATGTGCTCCATGTCGAGCTTGGCCGCGCGCTTGAACATCTCTGCCATCAGGTGGTTCAGCGTGCCGTTGCCAGGCGATGCGACCGAGTATTTGCCGGGGTTGGCGCGGGCCAGTGTCACGAACTCGGCCAGGTTCTGGATCGGCAAGGTCGGGCTGGCCACCAGCACCATCGGCGTCTGGATCAACATCGCCACCGGCACCAGGTCGCGCGCCGGGTCGTAGGGCAGCGGCTTGTACAGGCTGGGCGCAATGGCGTGGGTGCCGAGCGTGCCGATCATCAGCGTGTGGCCGCCGCTGCTCTTCAACATCTCGCTCGTGGCGATCAAGCCGCCCGCGCCGGGTTTGTAGTCCTGCACCACGGGCTGGCCCCACAGCGCAGTGAGCTTCTCCGACACGATGCGCGCGACGATGTCTGAGGTGCCGCCCGGCGGAAACGGCACGACGATGCGCACCGGCTTGCTGGGCCATGTCTGTGCGTGCAGCGCTGGGGTGAAACACAACGCCAGCAATGCGGTGATCGACGCGGCAAGCGAGAGCAGATGTTTCATTGCGGTGCTTTTTTGGGGGTGGGCGTGGATGCAAGAGCAATCCCTGTGCCACTTGGCACGCTTGCCGGCTCGCAGCGGCGCGGTGTCCAGAAACGACGCTCTACGCTGCGACGGCCGCCACCGGCTTCTCAAGGCGCAGGCCAAGCACGAGCGGCACCATGACGGCGTAGACGACCATGACCGACAGCCAGATCGCGCCGGGCCACCGCGCTCTGACGACGAAATAGAAACTCGAGAACGCCAGTGGACCGACAACCGAGGCCAGGCTCACGGCCGATGCGAGCACGCCCTGAAACTGGCCCTGCTGGCTCTCGTCGACCTGCCTTGTCGCGAGCGACTGCAGAGTGGGCGCGCCAATGCCGCCAAGGGCGAAGATGGGCATGATCGCGAAGATCATCCAGCTCTGGGTGGCGAAGGCCATCACGAGCAACGCAGTGCACGCGCCGGCGATGCCCGTGAGGATGGTTGCGCGTTCGCCGAGCAGCCTGACCGCAGGGCCGGGAAGAAACGCCTGGGCCAGCGTCTGGCACACGCCGAAGGTGCCGAGCGAAAGGCCGATCCAGAGGCCGTTCCAGTGAAAGGTGTCGCTGCCCCACAGAGCCCAACAGGTGCCATAGACCTCGCCGGCGGTGGCGAACACGAAGAAGATGGTGGTGATAGGCAACAGGCGCTTCACCGAGAACACCCAACGCAGCGAGCGCAGAGGGTTCAGCGCCGCCAGGTCGATCTTCTCCCGCGTCGGTGTGCGCGACTCCGGCAGCATGAAGAAAGCCAGCAGCAGATTGCAGGCGTTCAGCACCGCCGCCGCCACGAAGGGCAGCCGCAGCCAATAGTCACCGAGGGCGCCGCCCAGGACGGGGCCGATGATGAACCCGATGCCGAACATGGCATTGAAAAGCCCGAAGCGTCGCGCGCGTTTGTCCTCGGGGGAAATGTCGGTGATGTAGGCCGTGGCGACCGACACGTTGGCACTCGTCAGGCCGGCAATGGCGCGGCCGAGCAGCAGCATCCAGAGACTGGGCGCAAACGCCAGAAGCAGGTAGTTGATGGCCGCGCCGGCGAGCGAGATCAGCAGCACCGGGCGTCGGCCTAGCCGATCGCTCAATGAACCGAGCACCGGAGCAAAAATGAACTGCATCGTCGCGTAGAGGGCGGTCATGATGCCGATGTAGGGCGCGACGTTGCCGGCGTGGGTGACGTCCTGCAGCAACGAAGGCAGGATCGGAAAGATGAGCCCGATGCCAACGGCGTCGAGAACAATCGTGATGAAGATGACGACGAGGGGTTTGTGCATGGTGGGCTCGGGCAGCGGTATGGCTGCGCCGAAAATGTACTGAGTACATAAAGTGTACTCGGTACAATAAAGGCATGTCCATCCCGCCCGATCACCCATCCCGCAAACGCCTTGCCACTCGGCAGGAGATCTCCAATGCCGCCACACAACTCTTCTGGGGGCGGGGCTTCGACAAGGTGACGGTGGATGAGATTGCGGCAGCCGCCGATGTGGGTCGAATGACGGTGTTCAACCACTTTCCTCGCAAGGAGGACATGTTCTTTGACCGCGACGAAGAGGCTCGCGATGTCTTGCGCGAAGCCTTGCGCCAGCGCGATCCCCAGGTCGCGCCAATCGAGACGCTGCGCCTGCTTGCGCATCGGCTTGTGGCGGAGCAGAGCCCTTATATCAACTTCTCTGCCGAAAGCCAGAGCTTCATCGCGACGATCGAGGGCAGCGAAACCCTGAAGGCGCGGGCCAGGGCCATCCGCGACGAGCTCGCGCAGGTCGTGGCAGTGGCGCTATGCGAATGTGTAGCGCAAGAACCGGGCGATCCCGCCGCCCACATGACGGCCAGTCTGCTGCTGGCGACGTGGACCGTGGCGCTGATCCAGGCGCACCGCACCTTCAAGGAAAAGCGAGATGCAAAGGAAGCGACCGCTGTGTTTCTGGCGATCGTCGACAAGGGAAGCATCGGGCTTGAAGCCGCGATGGCCGGCACGCCCTACGCTTGAAATCAAAGCGGCCCGGCGTCCTCGGCCCGCAGCCATTCCCCCACCCGCGCCAGCGTCGCGTCGCATTGCTGCAATTGCCCGACGGTCACGAACTCGTCGGGCGCGGGCCGGCGTGGCCGATGTCGGGCAGCATCGAGCGCACGCCGACGCAGCCGATCTCTTCGTCGTAGGTACGTGGAGGTGGAGTCGTTCGTCGGTGGAGCATAGCCACCCCTGCGTCCGCAGCGCCTGCAGCACGTCCATCGGCGCTTCGGCGGCTCCGCCGATGGACGACCTGGATCGTCAGCCCGCCTTGCTGCGCGACGCCAGCCACACCAGCAGCAGCACCGGCAGACCCAGCAGCGACGTGGCGATGAAGAAGTCCGCATAACCGAAGGCGTCGACATACTTGCCCGAGAAGCCGGCGATGAACTTGGGCAGCAGCAGCATCAGCGAGCTGAACAACGCGTACTGCGTGGCCGAGTAGTTGATGTTGGTCAGGCTCGACAGGTAGGCGATGAAGGCCGCCGAGGCGATGCCGCCGGCCAGGTTGTCGGCCGAGACCACCAGGGTCAGCGCCATCAGGTCGTGGCCGCGGCTGGCCATCCAGGCGAACAGCAGGTTGCTGGCCGCGCTGAGCACGGCGCCCAGCATCAGCACGCGCATCACGCCCAGCCGCATCGACAGCACGCCGCCGACGAAGGCGCCCACCAGCGTCATCACCACGCCGTACACCTTGCTGACGGTGGCGACCTCGCCCTCGGTGAAGCCCATGTCCACATAGAACGGGTTGGCCATGATGCCCATCACCACGTCGCTGATGCGGTAGATGGCGATCAGCGCCAGGATCAGCCCGGCCTGCCAGCGGTAGCGGCGGATGAAGTCGGCGAACGGCTCGACCAGCGCGCTCTGCAGCCATTCGCCCACGCTGCGGGCCGGCGTGAACGCGCGGGGCAGCGGCTCGGCCGACAGCAGCACGGTCAGCACACCCGGGGCCATCGACGCGGCCATCACCAGGTACGCGGTGGTCCAGGCGCCGTTCTGGTAGCCGCTGGCGTCCTGCTTGGCCCAGGCCACGACCCACAGCACGCCCGCGCCGGCCCAGATCATCGCCAGTCGGTAGCCGGTCTGGTAGGCGGCTGCCAGCGCGGCTTGCCGCTCGGCGCTGGCCGATTCGATGCGGAAGGCGTCGAGTGCGATGTCCTGCGTGGCCGAGCCGAAGGCCACCAGCAGCGCGCACCACACCAGCGGCTGCAGGCCATCGCGCGGATCGGCCAGTGCCATGCCGGCCAGCCCGGTGATGACGATGCCCTGCGCCAGCAGCAGCCAGCCGCGGCGCCGACCCAGCCAGGTGGTGAGCGGCGGCAGCGGCAGGCGGTCGACCAGCGGCGCCCAGACCCACTTGAAGCCATAGGCGAGGCCCACCCAGCTCAGGTAGCCGATGGTCGTGCGGTCGATGCCCGCGCCGCGCAGCCGGAAGCTCAAGGTGCCCAGCACCAGCAGCAGCGGCAGCCCGGCCGAGAAACCCAGCGACAGCATGCGCAGCGTGGCGGGCTCCAGATAGACCTTCCAGGTGTCGGCCCAGGTCGGCATTGCGGCGTTGGAGGTCTTTGCCGTCGGGCTTGGGATCATGCGGGAATAATACGTCCGTCGGTCTCGTGCCCGGTGCGAAGTGCGTCAGACAACAGGTTCAGGGAGAGTCAGGATGAAGTCTTTGAAGTCGGTCGTGGGGGCCTCGCTTGCGGCTGCGCTGCTGGTACTGCCCGCCGCCGTGCCGCCCGCCGTGGCGCGCGAGGGCGTCGACGTGGGCGAGAACTCGGCGTTCTCGAAACTCGTGTCGGCCGACACGATGGAACGCACGGCCGAACAGCAGTACCGCCAGACGCTGCAGCAGGCGGCACAGCAGCGTGCGCTGGCGCCAGAGGGCAATCCGCAGCTGCAGCGGCTGCGCCGGATCGCGCAGCGCATCATCCCGCAGGCGCTGCCCTGGAACCCACGCGCCAAGGGCTGGAAGTGGGAGGTCAACCTGATCGGCAGCAAGCAGATCAACGCCTGGTGCATGCCGGGCGGCAAGATCGCGTTCTACACCGGCATCCTCGACCAGCTGCAGCTCAACGACGACGAGGTCGCCGCGGTGATGGGGCACGAGATCGCCCACGCGCTGCGCGAGCACGCCCGCGAGCGCGCCGGCAAGTCGGCCGCCACCAACATCGGCGCCAATGTGCTGGGCCAGATCCTCGGCGCGGGCGCGATCGGCCAGCAGGTGATCGGCGGCGGGGCGCAGCTGCTGTCGCTCAAGTTCAGCCGCGGCAACGAGACCGAGGCCGACCTGGTCGGCCTGGAACTCGCCGCCCGCGCCGGCTACGACCCGCGCGCCGGCATCACGCTGTGGAAGAAGATGAGTGCGGCCAACAAGGGCGCACCCCCGCAGTGGCTCAGCACCCACCCGGCGGGCGCCTCCCGCATCGCCGAGATCGAACGCAACCTGCCGGCGGTGATGCCGCTGTACGAACGGGCGAAGAAGGGCTGAAGCGGATTCGCAATCAAAACGATCACTGCGTTGCTTCGCCTCGCCGTGCTGCAGCACTGTCTTCGGCTTCGCGCCTTGTGCTTGCTCTGATTGCAAACCCGCAGGAGTGCGAATTCAGATGCCGCTCATCACGGCATCCATCGCCGCGACGATGTCATGGGCGCGGTCCCGCAGGGACGTGATTTCTGATTTCAGCAGACGTTTGTCGAGTGGTGCCGCTTCGAAGGGCACGAGCATCAGGCTGCGGCCTTGCACCCGCACCATCGGACACAGGCGGCGCGGCAACGCGTCGGTGCCCAGCTTCGTGATCGCCAGGGGCACCACCATGCGTGTCGCCAAGCCGGCGAGCAGGTCGCTCTGGATGTCGACCAGAAAAGGGTACTGGTCGCGCATCCTCGGGCTGGGGTTTTCGTACACGCCAAATTGCATGGCCACGGGCTACCAGACCCGCATGTCGTCGCACCACAGGCCATGGGCCTCGAAGCGGGCGTTCTGCTCGGCGAGCCAGGCCGCATGCGCCTTCTCGAATTGCGCCTTGCGCCGGATGGGTGGCGCTGCCTGCGCCGCGGACTGCAGCGCTTCGAATTGCTGTGCCGACACGATGACGGTGTCGATACGGCCGTCTTTCTCGACATAGACCGGGGCGATCTTGGCCTCAGCGCACATGGCGCCGAATCGGTTCTTGGCTTGCGTGGCGGTCACCTGCATGGGAATTCCTCGGCAATGGACGATGGCCATTTTAGCCATCGTGACCTTCACCGGTACAGCGGAAGCGCCGCGATCCGCTGCTCGATGTCGGCCTGCATCTTCTTGTAGACCGGGCTGCCGACGCCGCCATAGCGTTTCTTGAACTCGGCCTCCTGCATGAACTCGGGCAGGTCCTTCACCGGCGGCAGCAGGTCGCGGTCGGTCAGGCCGGCACTGGTGCGGCGGCGCAGCCGGGCCTGCATCGTGTCGTCGCCGACCGCCAGTTCGCCAAAGCGCGTGCCCGCGCGGTCGGCCGCGATGTCGTTGAACGAGAAACCGCTGCCGCCGCGCGCGTCGTCGATCTCCTTGTACAGGCCCACCGCGTCGGCCAGCGGGCTGCCCGCGGTGGCCGCCAGCGCGGCCGACACGCTGAAGTGCTGGGCGAAGTCGCCGCGGCCGCCCAGCGTCACCTGCTGCGGCACCGGCGCGGGCCACAGCGCAGCGGCCGGCACCACCGCGGCCAGGCCCTTGCCGTTGACGTAGAACGCCAGCGCCACCAGCGCCGCCCGGTGTTCCAGCGCAAGGCGCGCGCCGCCGTCCTGGGCCGCGCGCTGGGCCGCGAGTTCGAGCAAGGGCTGCAGCAGCGTGTGCAGGGGCAGCGCGGGCGCGGCCTGTGCCGGCCGGGCGGCCACGGGCGCCAGCGCCGCCGTCAATGCCGCCAGCCGCGTCTGGTAGGCCTGCAGCCGTTCCTGATCGCCGGTGTCCATCAGCGAGGCCTTCAGCTGTTCGGCCGCGGCCTCGTTCCACACGTAGACCACCCGCAGCATCTGCGGGCTGACCTGCACGCGCTGGATCGAATCGGCACTGGCGCCGTACGCCGGGCTGCGCTGCATCCAGTACAGGCCCGCCTGCAGCATCCACCCGGCAATGCGCCCGGGCACGTCGACCCGACCGATGCGCAGCGACTCCACGCGCGGCCGCTCACCCGTGTCGCGCAGCACCGCCGCGAGATTGAGGTACTGGCCGAACGGGTTGCTCGGCAGCGGCAGGCTGGCCTCGAGCGTGGCCACGCCGTCGCGCAACGTGAGCCGGGTGCTGCCCTTCCATTGGCGTTGCGCCAGGTAGTTGAGTGCCAGGTCGAGGTCGTCCTGCGTCAGCGTGATCGTGCGCAGCGCGCCGTTGCGCATGCCGCGCGGGTCGTTGCGTTCGAGCAGGCGCTTCGCGCGCTCGACATGGGCCGGCGTGAACTGCACCGGCTGGCGTACAGTGGGCGCGTCGTCGACGGCGGCCCAGCACAGCACGAGCAGGCCCAGGGGCAGCGCCAGCACCCCCAGCAGCACCGCGCGGAACGACCATTTCCAGAGACTTCGCATCGGCGCATCCTAGGGCATCGGTGCGTCAGCCCGGTGCATGCACCCGCAGACCGGCGGTGTATCCTCGAATGCGGATCCGCCGTGCGAGGCCGCGCTGCGGCTGTATCTTCCTGGGAGCCCTCGATGCGCCGTTGGAGAAATACCGCGCGGCAGATGTCGACCGCGCTGCTGGTCTGCACCCTGGCCGCGCTGGGCGTGGGCGAGGCACTGCACCGCAGCGGTGTGCTGCAGTGGGCCGACGACGCCACGACCGACATCTGGTTCCAGCTGGCCGGCGTGCGCAAGACGCCCACCCACGTGGCGCTGGTCGTGATCGACGATGCCTCGTTCGCCGAGTTCACCTCCGAGCCGCTGGCGTTCTGGTCGCCCCACTTCGCACGCGCCATCGCCACGCTGCAGCAGGTGGGCGTGCGGGCGGTCGCGCTCGACATCCTGTTCGGCTCGTCTCCCAGCGAATGGATGGCCCGCGTGCTGGGCGAGGAGAACCCGCGCGGCCGCAGCTACGACGCCGCATTCCAGCGCCTGCTGCAGACCGGCAGCGTGCTGCTGGCCGGCCTGCGTTACTCGAACACGGCGGAACGCTACGACGGCCTGTTCCTGCCGCACCCGGACTATCTGCTCGCGCTGCCCGGCTTCGACCTGCGGGCCCACGTGGGGCTGGCCAACCTGGACGACGTGAACGCCGCGGTGCGCACCGTGGCCATCGCGCCGGCGCTGCTGCTGCCGCCGGACCGGCAGAAAGAGAGCCATCCGGTGTTCTCGATGGCGGCGCTGCTGGCGCTGCGTGCCACCGGGCTGGATCCGGCGCTGCAGCGCTGGACCCTGGCCGGCCGCGCGGTCGGCGTCGGCGATGTGCCTCTGCCCATCGCCTACGCCGGCCCCCCAGGCACGGTGCCGCGGGTGTCGTTCCGCAAGCTGATGCAGGCCGGGGCAGCGCAGGACCCACAGGTCCGCGCGCTGGCCGGCAAGGCGGTGATCCTCGCAACGGAAGACGGCAGCGACCGGCAGATGACGCCCTATGCGCGGCGCTTCTTCGGTTTTGCGCCGCGGCTGATGAACGGCGCCGAGGTGCATGCGAACGCGGCCGAGATGCTGCTGTCGGGTGAGCGCCTGACGGCGGCGCCCGGCGCGCTGCGGCTCGGGCTGGCGCTGGGGGTTGTGGCCGCGGTGGCGGCGGCCTTGCTGGCCGGCGGCTGGCTGCTGCCCGTGGCCGGTCTGTTGCTGGGCCTGGCCGCCAGTGCCGCGGCGTCGCGGCTCGCGTTCGGCCAGCTGCAACTGCTGCCGGTGGCGGCATTGCAGGCCACGCTGGTGCTGCTGGCGATCGGCGTGGCGCTGTACCGCGCGTTCTACGAGAACCGGCGCCGCGAACGCATGCAAGGGCTGTTCGGCCGCTACGTGTCGGACCAGGTGGTCCAGGAACTGGTGCGCACCGGCGAAGAGCCCGCGCTCGGTGGCGAGCTGCGCACGGTCACGGTGCTGTTCCTCGACATCCAGAAGTTCAGCACGATGTCGGAAGCCCTGTCGCCGCAGCAGATCGTGGCCTTGCTCAACACCTACCTGGGCGAGGCCGCGCGGGCCGTCGATGCCGAGGGCGGCACGCTCGACAAGTTCACCGGCGACGGGCTGATGGCCGTGTTCGGTGCGCCGCTGCCGCATGCCGACCATGCGGCCCGCGCCGTGCGGGCCGCGCTGGCGATGGCGCAGGCGGCGCGCACGGCGGCCGTCGGTTTCGACCCGATGCTGCTGGCGCTCGGGCTCACGCCGTTTAGGGTCGGCATCGGCCTGCACACCGGCCAGGCGGTGCTGGGCTCGATCGGTTCGACCAAGCGCAGCGAATACACCGCGATCGGCGACGCCGTCAACGTGGCGGCGCGGGTCGAGGGCCTGTCGCGTGAACTCGACGCCACGATCGTGCTGACCCACGAGGCGTGGCAGGCGTCGGGCACCTTGGTAAAAACCGGCCCGTGGCACACAATGCAGGTCAAGGGTCGACGCACGGGAGTGCAGGTCGCTGCGGTGCGGGATGAACAGCAGGTCATCGAATGAAAAAACGAAGTTTCTGGCTTTCCATCGGCGTGCTTGCCGCAGCGGTGTGGTGCAGCGGCGCCGCCATCGGGCAGACGGCCGATGCGGCGCTGGTGGTGAGCCTGACGGGCGCTTCGTCGTACCGCGCCGAAGCGGCAACGCAGGCACAGCCGGTGCAGGCCTTCCTGCGGTTGCGGCGCGGCGATGCCGTCGACGTGGCCGCCGACGCGCGCATCAGCATCGCCTACCCCGGCTCCGGCATGGTGGAAAGCTGGGCCGGCCCCGCGCAGTTCCGCGTGGGCGATCTGCGCTCCAGCGGCATCAAGGGCGGACCCGACCAGCTGCAGCAGCTGCCGCGCACGCTCCTCGAGCGCCTGAACCGCGCGCCCGAGGTACTCGCCGATCTGAAGAACCGACAGGGGCTGGTGATCACACGCGAAGTCAGCCGCCCCGAGCCGGTGGCCGTGCAGCAGGCCCGCGCTGACCGCCAGACCGCGCAGGACGCTGGCGCCGCCGCGTCCGACAGCGCCAGCCTGCCCGAACTCAACCTGTTTCTCGCGCTGTACGAGTCGCGCCAGTACCGCGAGGCCGACGGCGTGATCCAGTCGCTGTTGCGCCAGCGTCCGGCCGACACGATGGTTGCCGCGCTGGCGCAGGAGTTCCAGCGCGTCTACCGCAGGACCGCACCTTGACGCACCGCAAGTTACCGAGCCCGCACCCCATGCACACCCCCACTGTGTTCCATCGCCTGCAGCGCTCGCCGGGCGTGCTGCAGGCGGCCTGCCGGGCCCTGCTGCTGTGCGCTGCGCTGGCCTGCCTGCCGGCGGCCGCCCAGCTCGACGCCCGGGCCACATCGCAGGAGGCGGTGGCGGCCGGCGTCGCGTACCGCCAGCAGGGCCATCTGACGCTGTCGATCGGCAGCCTGCGTCAGGCCGTGGACACCGCGCCGACCGAGGCCGAACGCATGCGGGCCATCGCCGAGCTCGGCGCCTCGCTGCTGCAGGCGCGCCGCATGGACGCCGCCGAAGAAGCGCTGACCCTGGCCTACAAGTTCTTCCAGGGGCCGGACCGCGCCCGCGTCGCGCTCGACCTCGGCAACCTGGCCGCGCTGCAGGGCAGCCAGGGCGAGGCCCAGCGTTTCTACGACGAAGCGCTGAGCCTCGCCGCGGGCGACGTGCAGATCGCCTTTGCCGCGCGGCTGAACCAGGCCCGGCTGTCGGGGCCCGACGCGAAGCTGGCGGCCTTCGGCAGCCTGGCCGACGCGTTGAACCGCCTGCCCGACACGGCGGCCAAGGCGCGCTGGCGCATCAACCTCGGCCAGCAGGCCCGCACCGTCGGCGACTCGGGCCTGCCGCAGGCCCATGCGCAGCTGGAGGCCGCGCGGCGTTGGGCGGCCGGCGCCAGCGCGTCGGGGGACGCCGAGGCCACGCGGCTGCATGCCGAGGCGCTCGATGCGCTGGCCCAGCTCTACGAGGACCGCAAGCGCCCTGCCGAGGCCCTCATGCTGACGCAGCAGGCGCTGGCGGCCGGTGCCGTGTTGCCGGCCGCCGCGCTGGGCGATCTGCGGATCCAGCTCGAATGGCGCCAGGCCCGCCTGGCGCGGGCCCTCGGCCGGCCCGAGGCCGCACTGGCGGCCTACCGGCGTGCGGTGCGCCAGATCGAGACCTTGCGCCAGGACATCCCGATCGAGGACGAAGCCGGTGGTTCGTCGTTCCGCGCCACGCTCGAGCCCGTGTACCTGGGCCTGGTCGAGGCGCTGCTCGACGCTGCCGGCACTGCGCCGCTGCCCCAGCGCTCCGGCCCGCTGCGCGAGGCGGTCGACACCGTCGAGCTGGTGCGCCAGTCGGAGCTGCAGGACTATCTGGGCGACCGCTGCGAGGTCGATGCGGTCAAGGGTGGCACGGCCACCGTGATCCCGCGCGGCACCGCCGTGCTGTACCCGGTGGTGCTGGCCGACCGGGTCGAACTGTTGGTCGAGACGGCCGACGGCATCAGCCGCCTGCGCTCGGCGGCGAGCCCGCAGGCCCTGCGCGAGACCGCCTCGCGGTATGCGAGCCAGCTGCGCAACGGCGATACCGGGTTCCTGGCGCCGGCCCGGCAGCTGTACGACTGGGTGCTGCGCCCGCTCGAGCCGGTGCTGGCGGCCCAGGGCATCGAGACGCTGGTGGTCGTGCCCGACGGCGCGCTGCGGCTCGTGACGGTCGGCGCCTTCCACGATGGCAGCCGCTTCGCGATCGAGAAATACGCCATCGCCACGGCCACCGGCATGACGATGACCAACACCACGCCGGCCCCGGCGCGGGCCAGGGGCTTTCTGCTGGCGGGCATGTCCGACCCCGGGCCGGTGGTCGACAAGCTCAGCCAGTCGACCGTGGCGCGCCTGCTCGGCCCGCAGGCGGTGAGCGCCACCGAGGCGCGTGGCCTGGCCGCCACCCGCTCAATGCGCGGGCTGCGCAGCAGCGTGCCGACCCGCTCCGCCGCCGAGACCGTGGCCGATGCAGTCGGCCGCACACGGGCGCTGCGTGAGGCGCTGGCCTTGCCCGGCGTGGACCAAGAGATGGCCGCCATCAACCGCATCGTGCCCACGCGCCAGCTGCTGAACGCGCCGTTCACGGTCGACAACTTTCGCCGCGCGGCGGAGTCGGGCCACTACGGGGTGATCCACGTGGCATCGCACGGCGTGTTCGGCGGCAGCGCCGACGCCAGCTACATCCTGGCCTACGACGATCTGCTGACGCTCGACGGCCTGCAGTCGCTGCTGCGCTCCGACCAGTTCCGGCGCAACCCGGTCGAGTTGCTGAGCCTGTCGGCCTGCGAGACGGCCGAAGGCGACGACCGTTCGCCGCTGGGCATTTCGGGCGCCGCGATCAAGGCCCGCGCCAAGGCGGTCATGGGCTCGCTGTGGCCGGTGGCCGACGCGGCCGCCGTGCAGCTGATGGCGGGCTTCTACGGCGGCATGGCGCAAGACCATGTGTCCAAGGCCCAGGCGCTGCAGCGCTCGCAGATCGCGCTGCTGCGCAACCCGAACACGGCACACCCGTTCTTCTGGGCACCGTTCATCCTGATTGGCAATTGGTTGTAGATGTTGCTCGCCCCCAGTCTTTGCGCACTGCGTGTCGCTTCGCCAACCCCCTGCCGGGGGCAACACCAGCGGCCCGGCGAAGCCGGTTCCGCGGTGTTCCTGGAAGGGAAGAGTGCCGCGATGTGTTTGGTTGCTGTGCGTCGCGCTTGCGCAATGGAGGTCCGTCCATGAGATCTGAAACGAGGCGGAGCACACGACGCGCGGTGCCACTCGCGACATCGATCGCAGCGGCACTGCTGTGCGGCAGCGTGCACGCGCAGATCCGTACCGATGGCAGCGTGGGCGCTGCGGCGCAGACGCTGGCCGGGCCGTCGTACGTGATTCCGCAGACGCTGGGCCGGTTGTCGGGTGCCAACCTGTTCCACAGTTTCCAGACCTTCAACATCGGCAGCAACGAGTCGGCCACGTTCACGACGTCCAGCGCCGGCATCGCCAACGTGATCAGCCGCGTCACCGGCGGCAGCCCGTCGCTGGTCAATGGCACGCTGCGGCTGAGCGCGGCCGTCGGTGCGCCGGACTTCTTCTTCATCAACCCCGCCGGCATCGCGTTCGGCAAGGGTGCGGCGATCGACGTGCCGGGTGCGTTCCATGTCGGCACGGCCGACTACGTGAAGTTCTCCGACGGGCGTTTCTACGCCGATCCGCAGAAGGCCAGCAGCTTCTCTAGTGCGGCGCCCGAGGCGTTCGGGTTTCTGGGGACGAGCCGGGCGCCGGTACTGGTCAATGATGGCGCACAACTCGTGACCCGACGCACGCATGGCATCTCGGTCGTGGGGGGCGATATCGGCATCGACGGCGGATCGCTGGCTGCCGGTGCTGCGGAGATCCGGCTTGCCGCGGTGGGTCGCGACACGGTGGAGGTCGGTTTCACCGGCGACCTGCCGGCGGCGTCTGGCCTGCTCGACATGCGCAACAAGGGGTCCGTCACCTCCTATGCGCTCGATGGCCTGCCCGGCGGACGCATCGTCGTCAGCGCGGGCGACATGGCGATGGACACCGGCAGCTACCTTTACAGCACGCATTTTTCCGAGCCGATCGACGCTGCTGGCGCCGGCGGCGACATCGTGGTCGCGGCGCGCAACTACTTGACCCTGGCCAACGGCGCCAGCATCAGCTCGGACGCTACGGGTACGGGCGGCGCCGGCAGCATCCGGTTGCAGAGCAGCTTCCTGACGCTTGGCACCGAGGGCTATGTCGACAGCACCGCGTACGAGGGCAGCGTGGGCAGGCCCGGCGCGATCCGGGTCGATGCAGCGGGCGGCGTGGGCATCGGCCCCCACTCCGGCATCTCCACCAACGCACTCGGTACCGCATCGGGACAGTCCATCGCGATACGTGCAGGGAGCCTGGGCGTGGACGGCGGGTTCATCACGGCGCGGGGCACGGCAGATACCGGCTCCGTGGCGGCCGAGGTCGGCGCCCTCAACATGGCACATGACGGGCGCATCGGCAGCATCACCACGGGATCGGGCAACGCCGGCTCCGTGCGGGTGCGCGCGGCCTCGCTGTTCATGGACACCGGCTCCTTCATCGGTAGCCTGGGCAGCAATGCAAAAGGTGGCTCGGGCGCGGTCGACGTGGCTGTGATGGGGCAGACCATGATGACGGGCGGTGCGAGCATCCTGTCGTCGACCGGTCTGGCGGGTGACGCGGGCAGTGTCTCGATGAGTGCGGGTTCTCTCTACCTGGACAACAGCTCGATCACCAGCAACACGGTGGTCCCCGAGGGCACTCCGCCAACGGTGAACTTTTCATCTTCAGGGAGCGTGACGGTCAACGTCGTTGAAAGCCTGGTTCTGCGCAACAACAGCAACATCGACGCCAGCACCGCCACCTCGGGCAATGCCGGCAGCGTGCAGGTGCGCGCGCGCGATGTCAACATCAGCGGAGCGAGCTTCATCAACAGCCGCACGCTCCAAGGCAGTGGCAACTCGGGATCGGTCGACGTCGCGGTCAGCGGGCAGTTGCTGATGAACGAGGACTCACGGCTTTCGACCAGCGCCGACAACTTCATTGGCAATTCCGGATCCATCCGCGTCAGCGCCGGCGCATTGCTGCTCAACGGCGCCTCGATCGTCACGAACACCAGTTCCGACAGCGTCGGGCGCGGCGGGGATATCCAGGTGACCGTCTCGGGATCGATCGCCATGCAGAACGGCGGTTCGATCAAGGCCAATGCCCAGGGCATCGGCAGAGCCGGTGATGTGCGCATCACGACGGGCGGGCTGGCCATGGACAGCGCGGCGTCCATCAGCTCGCTGGCCACCGATGGCAGCATTGGCGATGCAGGGCAGGTGAGCATTGCTGCCTCAGGCGATGTGTCCTTGCGCAATGGCGCGTACATCAGCTCCGACGGCTTTGGCGTCGGACGCGCGGGTGGCATCGACCTCGGCGCGCGCAACGTGCTGCTCGACTCCGCGGGCCGCATCAGCAGCGTCAGCTATTACGGCAACGTGGGCGATGCCGGGCAGGTCAACGTGCGCGCGTCTGGAGAACTGGCCTTGTTGAACAGTTCGGGTCGGCCGAACGAAGGGGCCCAGATTTCCACCAGTACCTTTTCTGTCGGCAACGGGGGAGCGGTCAACGTGCGCGCCGGCAGCCTGCGCATCGATGGACTGGGTGCGGGCATCGTCAGTTTTGGCCAGACGGGTAGCGTCGGCAATGGCGGCAACATCGACGTCTTGACCACGGGCAATGTGCGGGTGGCCAACGGCGGCGGCATCAACGCCAGTTCGTCGAGTGTGGGCGATGGCGGCGCGGTGAAGATCGTGGCCGCCAATGTGACGGTGGATGGCGGCACCATCACCAGCGAGGCGGGGTCGATCAGCTTCGGCCGCGCGGGGACCGTGTCCGTTGAGGCCAGTGGCGATCTGCAGGTCTTGCGCGGCGGTGTCATCGGCACCAGCACCCGCGGCCCGGGCGTGGGAGGGTCGGTGCAGGCCCAGGCCGCGCGCATCCTCATCGACGGGGAGGGAAGCAACATCCAGTCGGCATCGATCGGACAGTTCTCTTCCGGCCAGGTCGGCAACGTGCAGTTGACGGCCAGCGAGCGCATCACGGTATCGGGTGGCGCCGTGGTGGCGATCAGCAATGACGCCACGGCGTTTGATTCGAGAGCCCGGCAACCGGCAACGCTGCAGGTGTCGGCACCCGACATCGTGCTGCGCGATGGGGCATTGACGGCCGCCTCGTTCGACAACATCGCAGCCGCCGGCATCGACGTCACCTTCGGCAACAGCCTGCGCATGGACCGCAGCGCGATCACCACCACCGCCAACAACGGCAACGGCGGTGCGATCCGCATCAGTGGCGGTAACTTGCTGTACCTGCACCAGTCGGCCGTCACGACCTCGGTGCTTGGCACGCAGGGCAACGGCGGCAACATCGATGTGAACGCCCGTTCGCTGGTGCTTGACAACGGTTTCGTACAGGCGAATACCGTGGCGCGCAACGCCACGGGCGGTCTTGTGCGCATCCATGTCGGCAGCCTGGTGGCCAGCGGCAACACGCTGTTCCTGGGCGGCGACCGACCGTATCCCATCACCACAAACATCGCCGGCTTCAACGTGATCCAGGCCGCCGCCCCCACGGGCCTGAGCGGCGTGGTGGACGTGACCAGCCCGGTGCTCGACATCACCGGCAGTCTGCGCGGGCTGCGTGCCGATGTCATCGACGCCGGCGGGCTCGGCCGCAGCCTGTGCCAGACCAGCGGTGGCAGCACGCTGGCGCAGGCCGGCCGTGGCGGGCTGGCTGCATCGTCGCGTGGCCTGCTGCGTGCCGAACAGGGTGAAGCCGGTGCCCGTGCAGACGCCGGTGGCGGCCTGCCGCTGGTGCTGGCGCGGATCGACACGGGGGGCTGCCTGTGATGCGCCGCCTGCAATGCAAGCTGAGCTGGCTGGCCGCGGCCATCGCGTCGGTGGCGTCTGCGGCGTCGGCCGCCGACAACCCGCCGCCCGCCCCGGGCAATCAGCCCGGCGCACCGCCCGAGATCGCGCGGCCGGGCTTCGTGCCGCCGTCGCCGCCGGGCCTGTTCCAGTTGCCCGTGGTGCCGCCTGCTGCCACGCCCGCCGACGATGCTGCCGCCGCCACGCTGCAGTTGCAACGCGTGCAGTTCAGCGGCAACACGGTGGTGCCGACGGCCGATCTGCAGGCTGCGGCCGGGCCCTATCTGGGCCGCGCCGTCAGCCTGGCCGAGCTCGAGACCTTGCGCCTGCAGCTCACGCGCGTCTACGTGGACCGCGGCTACGTGAACTCGGGCCTGCTGCTGCGCCGCGTGGGCGATGGCGTGGCCGAATTCGACGTGGTCGAAGGCCGGCTGTCGGGCATCCAGCTGCATGGCATGGAGCGGCTGCAGGACGCCTACGTGGCCGAGCAATTGCAGCGCAGCGGCGATGGACCGCTGAACCTCGACGTGCTGCGCGAGCGGTTCCAGCTGCTGCTGGGCGACCCGCTGTTCGACCGCCTCAACGCGCGGCTGCTGCCTGGCGTGTTGCCGGGTGAAGCGGTGCTCGACATCGACGTCGCGCGCGCGTCGCCCTACCAGATCAACCTGTTCGCGAACAACTACCGGCCGGTGTCGATCGGCTCGGGCGCCTACGGCGTGAGCGGCTGGGTGCGCAACCTCACCGGCCGCGGCGATGTGCTCGACGCATCGCTGCAGGCGCCGACCGAAGGCGGTGGCGACCTGCGCACCACGCTGGGCTGGCGTTTGCCGTTGAACCACCGCGGCACGCAGCTGACGCTGGCCTACGACCATGGCAGTTCGTCGGTGGTCGAGGAATCGGTGCGCGCGCTCGACATCAAGAGCCGCCTGACCAGCCGCGAGATCGGCCTGTCGCAGACGCTGCACGAAACGCTGGAGCGCAAGCTCAGCGTCGGTGTCGGCCGGGGCTGGCGCGAGAACCGCACCTCGCTGCTCGGCGAGCCGTTCTCGTTCGTGCAGGGCGAGGCGACCGGCGAGACGCGCGAGCGGCTGTGGCGCTTCTGGCAGGAGTTCGCACAGCGCTCCGAAGTGCAGGTGCTCGCCTTGCGGTCCACCTTTTCGTGGGGCCGCAACAACCTGCAGGACACGACCGGCCTGCCGGCATCGAACCCGTACCCGCACCGCTACCGTGCCTGGCTGGGCCAGGCCCAGTTCGCGCGGCAGCTCAACACCGATGGCGCGCAGTTCGTCGCCCGCGGTTCCGTGCAGCGCAGCCCCGACCGTCTGCTGGCACTCGACGGCATGGCCATCGGCGGCATCAACACCGTGCGCGGCTACCGCGAGAACCAGCTGGTGCGCGACCAGGGCTATGTGGTCAACCTCGAACTCGAATGGCCGCTGTTGCGCGACGGCGAACGCAACCTTCGCCTGACCGGCGTGCCCTTCTACGACCAGGGCCGCGGCGCGAACCACGGCGAGCCCGGCACCACGCTGCGCTCGGCCGGCGTGGCCCTGCGCCTGGCCTGGTACGGCCTGAGCGTGGACCTGACCCTGGCCAAGCGCCTGCGCGAACCGCAGGAGACCAAGGACCAGGGGAGCAGTCTGCAGGACAAGGGGGTGCATCTGCAGGTGGGGTATCGGTTCTGAGGGGTGCCGGGATGCGGCGCCGTGGCGCCCTACGGGTTCGCCCGTTGACAGCTGCCCCGGCTCTCGCCGCATACTCGGCGCGGCTCGCATCCCAACATCACCAGGAAAACACCATGCGCCACAGCACCACCGCCTTCGGGCTTGCCATCGCCGTTGCCTTTACCGCCGGCCTCTTCGTCTCGCCGATGGCCGAGCACCTGATCTCCGACGCCCATGCCCAGGCCGCGCCGCTGGCGCCGGCGATGATCGATCTGATGGCGTTGAAGCATGCCGATCTGCCGACCACGCCCAACGCCGAGATGAATGCACGCGGCTTCGTGGTCACCGACAGCGGCACGGTCGGCATCCAGTCGGGCAACGTGGCCAAGCACATCCACCCGAAGACCGATGAGATCCAGTACATCATCGAAGGCAGCGGCGCGATGTGGCTGGGCGGCGAGCGCAAGGAGTTCAAGGCCGGCACGTTGATCATCATCCCCAAGGGAACGGCGCACGGCGGCACCATCGTGACCGCGGGCCCGGTCAAGGCCATCGCGATCAAGCTGCCGCCGCAGCCACGCGACGACACGGTGTTCGTCAACTGACCGCCGGCCGCTGCGGCGGTCTGTGATGCAATGCAAGGGCGCGCCATCCCGGCGCGGATGACACCCCGGTTGCCATGTCCGACGCCCTGCAGATCCGCCCCTTCCAAGAACCCGACGAGGCCGCCGTGGTGGCGCTCTGGCAAGCCTGCGGCCTGACGCGTCCCTGGAACGATCCGCACAAGGACATCGCGCGCAAGCTGGCGGTGCAGCGCGAGTGGTTTCAGGTGGGGGTGGCCGACGGGGCCGTGGTGGCCAGCATCATGGTCGGCTACGACGGCCACCGCGGCTGGGTCAACTACCTGGCGGTGGCGCCCTCGCACCAGGGGCGCGGCTACGGTGCACAGCTGATGCAGGCGGCCGAACGGTGGCTGACGGCGGCGGGCTGCCCCAAGCTCAATCTGCAGGTGCGCTCGACCAACACCGCGGTCATCGCGTTCTACCGCCACCTCGGCTACCTGCCCGACGAAGCCGTGAGTTTCGGCAAGCGGCTGATCCCCGATCAGTGAACGATGGCGGTGCCCTGGCCGCGGACGCGGCCCGTGCCGTGGTTCACAATGCGGCGACCATCGGCCCGGCCGTGTTGCGCCGGGCATGCGCACCCAAGAGAGTGACCTCATGGCCAGAACATTGATCAGCTCCGGCTCCACCTTCGAAGACCAGATGGGCTACTCGCGCGCCGTGGTCGACGGCGAGTGGGTGTTCGTCTCGGGCACGACCGGCTTCGACTACGCCACGATGACGATCGCCGACGACATCGTGCAGCAGACCGACCAGTGCTTCCGCAACATCGCGGCCGCCCTGGCGCAGGCCGGTTCCAGCCTGGCCGACGTGGTGCGCGTGAACTACGTGCTGCCTGACGGCGCACTGTTCCCGCAATGCTGGCCGGTGATGCGCCAGTACCTGGGCGAGGTGCGGCCGGCGGCGATGATGATCTCGGCCGGCCTGGCCGACCCGCGGATGAAGATCGAGATCGAGGTCACGGCGCGCAAACGCTCCTGACGGCAGCGCCTACCATCGGCTGATTTCCCGGAGCAAGAATGAAGACTGTGTGGATCATCGACGGCGCCTACCTTTTCAACTTCGGAAAGACCACGCCGTTCGACTATCTGAAGCTGAAGAACGAGATGGTGCGCCTGAACGGCGGGCCGATCTACGAGAGCTACTACCTCAACTCCACGCCCGACCCGATCACCGACGCGCACAACGCCTTCCACACCTGGATCAAGTCGGCGCCGCCCAAGGGGCCCAAGCTGCGTGTGCAGCTCTACCAGCTGAAGGACTTCCACAGCACCTGCCCGAACTGCAAGCACATGTTCGACCGCCATGTGCAGAAGGGCGTGGACGTCGGCATCGCCACGCTGATCATCAAGTTGGCGGTGCAGAACGTGTACGACCGGCTGATCCTCTCGGCCGGTGACGGCGACTTCGAGGACGCGATCTCGTACGTCAAGTCGGAGCGGCACAAGGAGGTCTGGGTCAGCGGCTCGCAGGCTAACCTGTCGACCGACCTGCAGTCGTACTCCGACAACGTGCTGTGGCTCGAAGACATGGTGCCGGCCATCGGCAGGTAAGGCCCGCATGGACGAAACGGCGTTTCGCAGATCGTGGCTCCGGGCGCTGGGCACGCTGGGTGCCCATGACCCGGACGAAGAGCTGTTCCACCGTCTGCTGGCCTGCTACCGGGAGCCGCAGCGCGTGTACCACACGCTCGAGCACCTGGGCGAATGCCTCACCCAGCTCGAACCCGTGCTGCCCATGGCGCAGCAGCCCGGCGAGGTCGAGGCCGCGCTGTGGTTCCACGACGCGGTCTACGCGCTCGATCGGCACGACAACGAACTGCGCAGCGCGCTCTGGGCGCGGCAGACCCTGCTGGCCGCCGGGGCGGCGCAGGCGCCCGCCGACCGCGTGCACGGGCTGGTGATGGCGACCCAGCATGCAACGGCGCCGGTGGCCCCCGACGCGCAACTGCTGGTCGACGTGGACCTGGCGATCCTGGGGGCGTCGGCCGAGCGCTTCGATGTCTACGAGCGCCAGGTGCGGCAGGAATACGCGCAGGTGCCGGAGGCGGCCTTCCGGACGCGGCGGCGCACGCTGCTGTCGGCGTTTCTGGCGCGGCCTCGCCTGTACCACACGGCTTACTTCTTCAGCTTGCTGGAGGAGGCGGCGCGGGAGAATCTGCGGAGGTCGGTCGCGCGTCTGGCGGATTGAGGCTGGAGACGTTGGTTTCGTTTTGGTAGCACGAACGCTGCGCCTTGAAGGGGCGGGCGGTGCGGACATGCGTTCTCCGGCTCACGCTCGCGGCGAGGCGCGTTTTGGGTCTGGCGCTGTGTGTCTCATCGCGGCTCTGCGAGTGCGACCACCGGGTGCTCCGCGAATGGAGCCTGCGCCCGCATGTCCACACCACCCACCCCAGCGCTCTGCGTGGTGGAGGAGGGGTGAACCACCGCCTGCCCTGGCTTCAAGCGCCCCAAGGTTGGCCGGTCTTCTGCTAAACAGCGACGAACAAGGGCCACACCACCTGGCACGACGCTTGCATCACATCTTGTACACAAGTTGGGATGCTTTAAAGTGGTGCAAGTCAGTTCTTCCATATTCCAGACCTCGCCGGCCGATGGCGCGCCGGGCGATCGCGGCACGGGCAAACCCGAGAACGCCTGGATCTCGCGGGCGGCGCAGCCGGTCATCCGTGGCGCCGGCGGCGCGCTCAGCGGCCTGGATTTCGCGGTCAAGGACAACATCGACGCGGCCGGCTTCCCGACGACGGCCGCCTGCCCAGCCTTTGCGTTCGAGCCGGTGGCGCACGCCACCGTGGTGCAGAAACTGCTCGACGCAGGTGCGGCGCTGCATGGCAAGACCAACCTCGACCAGTTTGCCTGCGGCCTGAACGGCACGCGTTCACCCTACGGCCCGGTGCCCAATGCCTTCGACCCGGCCTATGTGTCGGGCGGCTCGAGTTCGGGCTCGGCCTACGTGGTCGCGACCGGCCAGGTCGACTTTGCGCTGGGCACCGACACCGCCGGTTCGGGTCGCGTGCCGGCCGGGTTGAACAACATCGTCGGCATCAAGCCGTCCAAGGGGCTGATCAGCGCCAAGGGCGTGGTGCCGGCCGCGCAGAGCGTCGACTGCGTGTCGATCTTCGCGCGCACGGTCGACGTGGCGGTGCGGGTGCTGGCCGTGGCCAGCGGCTACGACGTGCAGGACCCCTACTCGCGTCAGCTGACGATGGCGACGCAGGCTTTCCCTGCGGCTTTCCGCTTCGGCGTGCCGACCGACCGTGCGTTCTTCGGCGATGCCGCGGCCGAAGCCGCGTTCGACCAGGCGATCGACAAGCTGTGCGCGCTGGGCGGCACGCGGGTCGACATCGACTACGCACCGCTGGCCGGCGCCGCCGCGCTGCTGTACGAAAGCGCGCTGGTCGCCGAGCGCTACGCCGCCGTGCGCGGTTTCGTCGATGCGCATGCCGACGAGATCGTCGAGCCGGTGCGCGGCATCCTGGAAAGTGGCCGTGGCTACAGCGCCGCCGACATGTGCGAGGCGCAGACCAAGCTGCGCGCGTTCGGCCAGCAGGCGGCCGAGATCTGGCAGGGCATCGATGTGCTGCTGGTGCCCACCGCGCCCACGCACTACACCATCGCCCAGATGCAGGCCGACCCGGTGGCGCTCAACCGCAACCTGGGCGCCTACACCAACTTCGTCAATCTGCTCGACTATGCGGCGATCTCGGTGCCCAGCACGATCCGGCCCGATGGCCTGCCGTTCGGCATCACGCTGATCGGCCCCTGCGGCAGCGACTGGCAGCTGGCCGACCTGGGCCAGCGTTACCACCATGCCACCGGCCTGCGCCAGGGTGCGCTCGACCTGCCGCTGCCCGCGCCCCAGCCCATTGCTGCGCTGCAGGCGGCGCGCCAGGTGCAGGTGGTGGTGGTGGGCGCGCATCTGTCGGGCATGCCGTTGAACAGCCAACTGACCGAACGCGGCGCCACGCTGGTGCGGGCCACCGAAACCGCCCCTGACTACCGCCTGTTCGCGCTGCCCGGCACCGTGCCGCCCAAGCCGGGCCTGCTGCGCGTGGTGGCCGGGACCGGCGTGCCGATCCTGGTGGAGGTGTGGTCGATGCCGGTCGAGCAGTACGGCTCGTTTGTCGCGCTGATCCCGCCGCCGCTGGGCATCGGCACGCTGTCGCTGGCCGATGGCAGCCAGCTGCAAGGCTTCATCTGCGAGCCGCAGGCGCTCGCAGGCGCGCTCGACATCAGCGAGCTCGGTGGCTGGCGCGCCTACATCGCTTCCCTCAAGGCCGGCACCTGACCCTGCCGGCCGGCCTTCATCCCGACCCTTCCTGTTTCTTTTGCTGGAGAGTTCTCATGCACCTTGACCGATCTGCCGTTCCCACTGCCGCGTCCGCATTGCGACGCCGCCTCCTGAAGTCCGCCGCCGCAGGCACGGCCTTGGGCGTCTTGGGCGCACCGGCGGTGCACGCCCAGGCCGGCCCGAAGATCCGCATCGGCTTCTGGCCGGTGGCGGCCGGCCTGCCGTTCTTCGCCGCGGTCGACAAGGGTTATTTCAAGGAGGCTGGCCTCGATGTGGAGCCGCTCAAGTTCGCCGGTGCGCAGCAGGTGATGGAGGCGATGCTGTCGGGCCGCTCCGATGGCAGTTCCAACGGCACCGGCTCGGCCAACCTCGCCATCGGCGAGATCGCGCAACCGGGCCTGTTCAAGATCTTCTGCACCAACCCGAGCAACGCCAAGTTCGTGCTCGACGAGTTCATCACCGCCAAGGACAGCCCGATCAAGACCATGGCCGACCTGAAGGGAAAAAAGGTCGCCTCCGGTCCCGGCATCCAGAACGTCACGCTGTGCAAGACCATGCTCGAGCGCGCCGGCGCCAGCGGCACCACGGTGAGCGAGCTGCCCATCGGCCAGCACGTCGCAGCGCTGGTCGCCGGCCAGGTCGATGCCTGCTACACGCTGGAGCCCACGGGCACCATCGGCCGCATGAACGGCACCACGCGCGTGATCGAGGCCGGTGTGGTGGCCAAGTACATCCTGGGCGATCCGATGGCGCCCTGGCATGGCGGCGCGGCCAGCCTGACCTCCGAGTTCATCAAGAAGAACCCCGAGCAGACGAAGAAGTTCATCGCGGCCTATGCGCGCGGCGTCGAGCTGGTGCGCACCCACCCCGCCGAAGCGCGCCAGTTCATGAAGGGCTACACCGCCATCGAAGGCCCGCTCACCGCCGAAGTGCCGCTCGCGTCGTACATGCTCTACAACGAGTTCAAGCCGAGCGACGTCGCCTACTTCCAGAAGTTCTACGACCTGTTCACCGAGAAGGGCATCTTCGAGAAGAAGGTGCCCGTCGACGGCCTTCTGTACAAAGGTTGAAAAAATGGTGCTCGCCCCCAGTCTGCGCGCACTGCGTGTCGCTCCGCCAACCCCCGACCGGGGGCGATACCAGTGGCCCGGCAGAGCCGGCTCCACGGTATCCCCGACACTGAAGGAGAGCCAACATGGCTGAAGCCGTTGCCCCTGCCACCAAGCCCTGGTCGCCACCGGCGAGCGGCGCGGCCTCGGCCGTGCCCAAGCCGCCGCTGTGGGACAAGCTGCTGCCCTTCATCGGGCCGGTCGTGCTGTTCATTCTGTGGGACCTGGTGGTGCGGCTCGGCTTCATCAAGCCGATCCTGCTGCCGGCACCGGCCGACACCGTCGCCACGCTGCTCACCGGCCTGGCCGGCGGCCCGCTGCTGACCGATTTCGCGGTGACGGTGTGGCGCACGGTGCAGGCCTTTCTGATCGCGGCCATCGTCGGCGTGCCGCTGGGCGTGCTGCTGGGCAGCAACGAGCGTCTCTACCGCAGCGTCGAGTTCCTGATCGACTTCTTCCGCTCCACGCCGTCGTCGGCGCTGATTCCGCTGTTCCTGCTGATCTTCGGCGTGTCGGACATCAACAAGGTCGCCATCGCGGCCTTCGGCGCCTTTCTCATCGTGATCTTCAACAGTGCCTACGGCGTCATCAACGCGCGCAAGCAGCGGGTGATGGCGGCCAAGGTGATGGGGGCGTCGCGCTGGCAGGTGTTCAAGGATGTGCTGATCTGGGAGAGCCTGCAGCCTTCGTTCGTCGGGCTGCGCTCGGCGGTCTCGATGGCCCTGGTGATCGTGATCGTCGCCGAGATGTTCATCGGCTCCGACGCCGGCCTGGGCAACCGCATCATCAATGCGCAGCAGGTGCTGAACGTGAAGAGCATGTACGCGGCCATCCTCGCGGCCGGTGCGCTGGGCTATGCGCTGAATATTCTCTTTTTGGTCGCCGAACGCAAGATCGTTCACTGGAGCGGAAGATGAGCGTCGTCCTGAATGCCCCCGTGGTCGCCGATGTGCCGGTGCGCCCTTACCAGCCGGGCCCTGCCGGCACGCACGTCACGATCCGCGGCCTGACCAAGTACTTTGCGGGCTGGCCGCTGTACGAGAACTTCGACCTGGACATCCCCAAGCACAAGATCGTGTCGGTGTTCGGCCCCAACGGCTGCGGCAAGAGCACCTTGATCAACATGATCGCCGGGCTCGTGCCGATCGATGCGGGCGAGATCCTGTTCGACGGCAAGAGCCTGAAGGACACGAAGATCGGCTACGTGTTCCAGAACTACCGCGAAGCGATGTTCCCGTGGATGCGCACCATCGACAACATCGCCTATCCGTTGAAGCTCGAAGGCAAGTCCAAGGCCGAGGTCGACAAGCGCATGGCCGAGCTGGTGGCCAGCTTCGACGTCAAGTTCGACCTGAACCGCTATCCGTACGAGTTGTCCGGCGGGCAGCAGCAGACGGCTTCGATCATGCGCGCACTGGCGCCCAACCCGGAGGTGCTGTTCCTGGACGAGCCGTTCTCGGCGCTGGACTTCGAGATGACGATGTTCATCAAGGAAAAGCTGCAAGAGGTGTTCATGCAGACCGGCACCACGATGCTGCTGGTCTCGCACGACCTGGAGGAAGCGGTGTACCTGGCCGACGAGGTGCTGCTGCTGACCAAGCGCCCGACCAAGGTGGCCGAGATCTTGCGGTATGGTGATGCGCGGCCGCGTACGGTCGAGACCTTGTCCGAGCCGAGCTTCATCGCGACGAAGAAGCTGAGCCTGGAGATTTTTCAGAGGGAGGTGCGGCGATGAGCGCACGCGGCGAGGGGCCCCGCTTGCGGGGATCGACGCCAGCGCGAACGCCGCGGGCCACCGACATCGGCGGCACTCGAGTGCGGCGCGATGCAACGGAGGTGGTGACGATGAACGGAACACGATGACGCCAGAGCAGATCGAAACCTATGTGGACGCCGCCGCCGCGGCGATGGCCTTGCCGCTGAGCCCGGAGCATCGCCCGGGCGTGCTGCAGTTCTTTGCGCTGGCCGCCAGCATGGCGGCGCAGGTGGAGCAGGTGCCGCTGGCGCCGCACGACGAGGCGGCCGTCCACTTCCTGCCGATCGAACCATCGTCCGCTGGCGGAGCCGTGGCATGACGCAGGACGTCAGCTCCTTGTTCCACCTGGATGCCGCCGCCATGGCCGCGGCCGTGCGCAGCGGCGACACCAGCGCCACCGCGCTCGTGCAGGCCAGCCTGGCGCGCATCGACGCGACCGACGCCCGTGTCAACGCCTTCACCGATGTGGTGCGTGCCCGGGCGCTGGCCCGCGCGGCCGATCTCGATAGCGCCCTGGCCGGCCCGCAGGCCGCGGCGCTGCGCGCCAAGCCGCTGCTGGGCGTGCCGTTCGCGGTGAAGAACCTGTTCGACATCGCTGGCCTGAAGACCCTGGCCGGCTCGAAGATCGAGCGCGACAGCGCACCAGCCACGCGCGATGGCGTGCTGGTGCAACGGCTGGAGGACGCCGGCGCGGTGCTGGTCGGCGGCCTCAACATGGACGAATACGCCTACGGCTTCACCACCGAGAACAGCCACGAAGGTCCGGCCCACAACCCGCACGACCTCACCCGCATCGCCGGCGGTTCGTCCGGCGGCTCGGGTGCGGCGGTGGCGGCCGGGCAGGTGGCCATCACGCTGGGATCGGACACCAATGGTTCGATCCGCGTGCCCTCGTCGCTGTGCGGCGTGTTCGGGCTGAAGCCGACCTTCGGCCGCCTGCCGCGCACCGGCAGCTACCCGTTCATCTCGAGCCTCGACCACCTGGGCCCGTTCGCGCGTTCGGCGCAGGACCTGGCCCTGAGCTACGACGCGATGCAGGGCCCCGAGGCTGGCGCCGGCACGGCTGCGGATGGGTTCGACCCCGGCTGCGCGCAGCGCCCCGTCGAGCCCACGTTCGACCAGCTGGCGTTGGGCGCCAGCGGCCTGCGCATCGGCGTGCTGGGCGGCTACTTTCGCGACAACGCGATGCCCGAGGCGCTGGCGGCGCTGCAGCAGGTGGCCCAGGCGCTGGGTGCGAGCGCATCGGTCGAGTTGCCGATGGTCGATGCCGGCCGTGCGGCCGCGTTCCTGATCACCAATGCCGAAGCCGGTTCGCTGCACCTGGACGATCTGCGCCGCCGCGCGGCCGACTTCGAGCCGCTGTCGCGCGACCGTTTCCTGGCCGGCGCCCTGATTCCCGCCGCCTGGGTGGCGCGGGCGCAGCGCGTGCGCCGGCTCTATGCGCAGGCCGTGGCCCGGGTGTTCGACCACTACGACGTGCTGCTGGCCCCGGCCACGCCGTGCGCCGCCACGCCCATCGGCACCGAGTGGTTCGAGATCAACGGCCGGCGCCTGCCGGTGCGCCCCAGCATGGGCCTGCTGACGCAGCCCATCTCATGCATCGGCCTGCCGGTGTGCGCCGTGCCCGTGTGGGGCGCGCACCCGCAGCTGCCGATCGGCGTGCAGGTGATCGCCGCGCCCTGGCGCGAAGACCACGCGTTGCGCGTTGCCGCAGCGCTGCAGGCCGCCGGCGTCGTGCATTCGCCCGTCGCAACGCTGTCCCACTGAAACTTCTTTTCCCTGCTCCGATGACCTACGACATCAACCTGCCCGACGTGCACGCCGAAGTGGCCGCCGTCTTTGCCCAGTACGAAGACGCCCTGGTGCACAACAAGGTCGACGTGCTGGACGCACTGTTCTGGAACAGCCCGCACACGCTGCGTTACGGTGCCGGCGAAAACCTCTACGGTTTCGACGAGATCCAGGCGTTCCGCAAGTCGCGCCCTTCGCAGGGGCTGGCGCGCACGGTGCTGCGCACCGTCATCACCACCTATGGCCGTGATTTCGCCACCGCCAACATCGAGTTCCAGCGCGACGGCAGCGCGAAGACCGGCCGCCAGAGCCAGACCTGGCTGCGCACGCCGCTGGGCTGGAAGGTCGTCTCGGCCCATGTCAGCCTGATGGCCTGAGGCGCTCGCGCTCGGGCGCATCCGCCTGGGGTTCGGCTTCGTCGCCGCTGCGTGTGGCAGTGGGCATGGTTTATGCACACCTTCTTGTATCCAAGCATAAATCCAGCAAGTCTGCACCGTTTTGAATCACTGACCACCGACCGGAGAAACCAACCATGAGCCTCTCGAACCTGAACCGCCGCGAATCCCTCAAATCCCTGGCCGCACTCGGTGCCGCCGGTACGCTCGGCGGCCTGCACGGCCTGGCCCAGGCGCAGGCCCCGCTGACCGTCGGCGTGATCTACGTCGGCCCGCGCGACGACTACGGCTACAACCAGGCGCATGCCCAGGCCGCGGCCGAAGTGAAGAAGATGCCCGGCATCAAGGTGGTCGAGGAAGAGAACGTGCCCGAGACCGCGGCCGTGCAGAAGACCATGACCGGCATGATTGCGCAGGACGGCGCCAAGCTGCTGTTCCCCACCTCGTTCGGCTACTTCGACCCGCACCTGCTGGCACTGGCCGCCAAGTACCCCGACGTGCGTTTCTCGCACTGCGGCGGCATGTGGACCGAGGGCAAGCACCCGAAGAATGCCGGCAGCTTCTTCGGCTACATCGACGAGTGCCAGTACCTGAACGGCGTGGTCGCAGGCCACATGACCAAGAGCAACAAAATCGCCTTCGTCGCCGCCAAGCCGATCCCGCAGGTGCTGCGCAACATCAACGCCTACCTGATGGGCGCGCGCTCGGTCAAGCCCGGCATCACCTGCAGCGTGATCTTCACCGGCGACTGGTCGATGGCCGTGAAGGAGGCCGAAGCCACCAACAGCCTGGCCGACCAGGGTTGCGACGTGTTCACGATGCACGTGGACGGCCCCAAGGTCGTCGTCGAGACGGCCGCCAAGCGCGGCAAGATGGTGTGCGGCTACCACGCGAGCCAGGCCAAGCTGGCGCCGCAGGCCTATTTGACGGGCGCCGAATGGAACTGGCTCACCGCCTACCAGACCATCATCGACGCGGCCCGCACCGGCAAGCCGCACCCCAACTTCCTGCGCGGCGGCCTGAAGGAAGGCTTCGTGAAGATGTCGGCCTACGGCCCGGCCGTGCCCGACGCGGCGAAGAAGATGGCCGACGACACCAAGGCCAAGATGATCGCCGGCAGCTTCGACATCTTCAAGGGCCCGCTGAAGGACAACAAGGGCAAGGAAGTGATCCCCGCCGGCAAGGTGCTGAAGCAGACCGACCTGACGCTCGAAGGGATGAACTACCTGGTCGAAGGCGTCAACGGCAGCGTCTGACGACATCCCCCAGTCTGCGCGCACTGCGTGTCGCTACGCCAACCCCCTTTGCAAGGGGGCACCACCAGCGGCCCGGCGGAGCCGGTTCCGCGGTGGTCCGCGAAACGCTTCGTTTCAGGCCTTGGCCGTCGCGGTGCGCGCGGACTTGTCGACGTCAGCCACAGGACGGCATCAACATTGCTTAGCTGATCAACATGCGCACACTGCTCAAAGACATCGGCCTCCCGGTCTTCGCCATCGTGATGGCGTTGCTGCTGTTCGGCGTGTTCGTGTGGTTCGCGGGCGTGAGTCCGCTGGATGTGTGGGTGCTGCTGTTCAAGGGCGCGTTCGGCGACTGGTTCTCGTGGCAGAACACGCTGCAGCGCGCGGCGCCGCTGATGCTGACGGCGCTGTGCGTCGCGATTCCGGCGCGCGCCGGGCTGGTGATCATCGGCGGCGAGGGGGCGCTGGTGCTGGGTGGGCTGGGCTGCGCCGCGTTGCCTTACCTGATGCCGCTGCCGAACAACATCGTCGGCGCGGCCATGGTCTGCGCCGCGGGTGCCGTGTTCGGCGCCCTGTGGATCGCGCTGGCTGGCTGGCTCAGGCAGTTCCGCGGCATCAACGAGACCATCAGCAGCCTGCTGCTGGCCTATGTGGCCATCGGCATCTTCAAGCACCTGGTCGAGGGCGCGCTGCGCGACCCGGCCAGCCTGAACAAACCTTCGACCAATGCCCTGGCCGAGGGGCTGCGCATCGGCGGCATCGGCGGCTCCGACGTGCACTGGGGGCTGGTGATCGGCGTCGTGGCCTGCCTGGCCTTCTGGGTCTGGCTGCGCAGCACCGCGTCGGGTTTCTCGGTGCGGGTGGTGGGCGGCAATCCGCGCACGGCGCAGCTGATGGGCTTGCCTGCGTCGGGCCTGATCATCGCGGCCTGTGCGCTCGGTGGCGCCTGTGCCGGCCTGGCGGGCGCGATCGAAGTGGCGGCGGTGCACACCAATGCCAACGCGTCGCTGATCGCGGGCTACGGCTACGCCGGCATCCTGGTGGCCTTCATGGCGCGGCACAACCCGCTGGCCATCATCCCTGTCGCCATCCTGTTCGGTGGTTTCGGTGCAGCGGGCAGCCTGTTGCAGCGCCGCCTGGGCCTGCCGGATGCGTCGGTGCAGGTGCTGCAGGGCATCGCGTTCGTGCTGATCCTGGCCAGCGAGGCGCTGCGTAACATGGACCTGAAAGCCCTGCTCGACAAGCTGCGCCGCGCCTCGGGCCCGGCCGCCGAGGTCCGCCCGATTCCACCCATCCCCACTCCATGAGCGCAGCGCCGGGCCGCCCCAAGCAAGCTCGCACCGCAGTGCGCAGCATGGAGGTTTTCACAGTGAGAGTCGCCACATGACTGCAGACCAATGGATCGCGCTCATCGCCGGCATCGTCGGCGGCGCCTTGCGCGTGGGCGTGCCCTTCCTGTTCGTGAGCCTGGGCGAATGCCTGACCGAGAAATCGGGGCGCATCAACCTGGGCCTCGAAGGCGTGCTGGTGCTGTCGGCGATGGCGGCGTTCGGCGGCGCCTACCTGACCGGTTCACCCTGGCTCGGCGTGCTGATCGGTGCGCTGGTCGGTGCGCTGCTGGCCACCTTGCACGGCCTGCTGTGTTCGCTGCAGGGCGTGAACGACGTGGCCACCGGCATCGCGCTGATGCTGCTGGGCACGGGCCTCGCGTTCTATCTCGGCAAGCCGCTGATCCAGCCGCAGGCGCCGCAGATCCCGGCCATCCCGCTGGGCGACTGGAGCGATTCGCAGGTGGTGCGCGCGGCGCTGCAGATCAACGCGCTGCTGCCGATCGGCATCGTGATCGCGGTTTTCCTGTGGTGGGCCTTCGCCCGCACCCGCGCGGGCCTGCTGGTACGGCTGGCCGGCGATTCAGCCAATGCGGCCCGCGCGCTGGGTTATTCGGTGAACGGCATCCGCATCGCGTCGACCGCGGCGGGTGGTTTCATCGCCGGCCTGGGCGGTGCTTCGCTGACCTTGTTCTACCCCGGCAGCTGGAACGAAGGCATCTCCAGTGGCCAGGGCCTGATCGCCGTGGCCCTGGTGATCTTTGCCCGCTGGAGCCCGCTGCGTTGCGTGGGCGCGGCCCTGCTGTTCGGCGGCGCCGGCGCCATCGGCCCGGCGATGCAGTCGGTCGGCGTCAGCTGGGGCTACCACCTGTTCAACACCGTGCCCTACGTGATGACGCTCTTGATCCTGGTGATGACCTGCAAGCCCGGCAGCGTGGCCGTGGGCAGCCCGGGCGAACTTTCTTCTGCACGATAGGGGACAACATGAGCGGCCTCGGTGGTCTGAACAAATCGGCGAACGGCGTCGTCATCGGCCTGGTGCAGCTGCAACTGCCGACGGTGGTGACGCCGGCCGACCTGGCGGCGCAGACGAAGGTCATCTGCGACATGGTGGGCAAGGCGCGCCGCAACCAGGGCACGATGGATCTCGTGGTGTTCCCCGAATACTCGCTGCACGGGTTGTCGATGGACACCAATCCGGCCATCATGTGTTCGCTCGACGGCCCCGAAGTCGCGGCCTTCCGCAGGGCCTGCATCCAGCACCGCATCTGGGGCTGCTTCTCGATCATGGAGCTGAACCCCGGCGGCTACCCGTACAACAGCGGCCTCATCATCGACGACCACGGTGACATCCAGCTCTACTACCGCAAGCTGCACCCGTGGATTCCGGTCGAACCCTGGGAGCCGGGCAACGTGGGCGTGCCGGTGTGCATCGGCCCGAACGGCTGCAAACTCTCGCTGATCATCTGCCACGACGGCATGTTCCCCGAGATGGCGCGCGAGGCGGCGTACAAGGGCGCCGAGATCATCCTGCGCACCGCCGGCTACACCGCGCCGATCCGCCATGCCTGGCAGATCACCAACCAGAGCAACGCCTTCCAGAACCTGGCCTACACCGCGAGCGTCTGCCTATGCGGGAGCGATGGCAGCTTCGACTCGATGGGCGAAGGCATGTTCTGCAACTTCGACGGCACGGTGCTGGTGCAGGGCGGTGGCCGCGTGGACGAGATCATCGCGGCCGAGCTGCGGCCCGACCTGGTGCGCGAAGCGCGGGCCGGCTGGGGTGTCGAGAACAACATCTACCAGCTGTACCACCGCGGTTATGTGGCGGTGCAGGGCGGTGCGCAGGACTGCCCCTACACCTTCATGCAGGACATGGTGGCCGGGCAGTACAAGCTGCCGTGGGATGCCGACGTCCAGGTGAAGGATGGCACTTCGTGCGGATTCCCGGCGCCGACGCGGCGCTACATCGGGCCCGAGGCGCATTCTTTGGTGCCGGACTCCGTTGTGCCTTCGACGACCTTGAAGAAGGTGGCTTGAGCATGGCTCGCTATGCAGAACACGTGCGTCAGCTGCTCTCGGTTCCGTGCATTGCGCATGTTTCGAAGTTGAGAGACCGAGCGCTGGATCACGCCGACGGGGTACTCTGCTCCGCGACTGTCCCCCGGCGCGGCCTAGGGCCGCTAGGCCTCCTCCTTGATGTCGCTGCGCAGAGCACCCCATCGACGCGATCTTTCAACGCCGTGGTCGCACGGCCCGCACGACGCCCGGTCATGCTTGCCGACTTGCCCCGCACAAACGAGCCGCCTGTCTTGCTCCCTCTCCCTCTCCCTCTGGGAGAGGGTTGGGGTGAGGGCCAGCGGCGCAGGCAGGAGCGCAGCGTCCCCAAGGGCCGAGGGTATCGGGTGCTCTCTGCAGCGACATCAAGGAGGAGACTCGGCCCTAGGCCGGTCGGGGGACAGTCGCGGAAGAGAGTACCCGGTGGCCTCGGCCCCCGCCCTGAATCAAACCTCGTCCTTCGTCCCACGCATTGCGACAGGACCCTGACATGAGCACCCCCACCCCCCACGTCCTCAGTGACACTTCCGCCCTGCGCTACGTCGACGCCCAACCCTACGCCTGGCCCTACAACGGCGCGCTGCGGCCGGACAACACGGCGCTGATCGTCATCGACATGCAGACCGACTTCTGCGGCAAGGGCGGTTATGTCGACGTGATGGGCTACGACCTGTCGCTGACGCAGGCGCCCATCGCGCCGATCGCCCACCTGTTGACCGTGCTGCGCCCGCTGGGCTTTCACATCATCCACACGCGCGAAGGGCACCGGCCGGACCTGGCCGACCTGCCGGCGAACAAACGCTGGCGCTCGCGGCAGATCGGCGCCGACGGCGTGGGCATCGGGGACGCCGGCCCGTGCGGGCGCATCCTGGTGCGCGGCGAGCCGGGCTGGGACATCATCCCCGCGCTGGCGCCGCTGCCCGGCGAGGTGGTGATCGACAAGCCCGGCAAGGGCTCGTTCTACGCCACCGACCTCGAGCTGGTGCTGCGCACGCGCGGCATCGAGAACCTGATCCTGGCCGGCATCACGACCGACGTGTGTGTGCACACCACGATGCGCGACGCCAACGACCGCGGTTTCGAATGCCTGCTGCTGTCCGACTGCACGGCCGCGACAGACCACGGCAACCACCTGGCCGCGCTGAAGATGATCACGATGCAGGGCGGCGTGTTCGGTGCACATGCGACATCGGCCGCGCTGATCGAAACCTTGAGGGTCTGACCACCATGATCGCTCCCATCGACCCGATCACCCCCGCCACCGGTGCGCTGGCGCTCGACACCTACGAGCTGACCAAACGCTTCGGCGCCTTCACCGCGATGGACCACGTGACGATGCGGGTCGACCCCGGCACAGTGCATGCGCTGCTGGGTGAGAACGGCGCTGGCAAGAGCACGCTGGTGAAATGCGTCGCCGGCTTCCAGCGTGCCGAGGAGGGCAGCATCCTGATTGACGGGCGCGAGCGCGACATCGCCAATCCGATCATCGCGCGCGCGCTGGGCATCGGCATGGTGTACCAGCACTTCACGCTGGCGCCGGGCATGACCGTCGCCGAGAACCTGCTGCTGGCCGGCGGCGAGACACCCGCCATCATCGACTGGAAGGCCAAGCGGGCCGAACTCGAGGCCTTCCTGGCGACCACGCCGTTCCGGCTCGACCTCGACGCGCGGCCGGCCGAGCTGGCCGCCGGCGAGAAGCAGAAGCTCGAACTGCTGAAGCAGCTGTACCTGAAGCCACGCCTGCTGATCCTCGACGAGCCGACCTCGGTGCTGACGCCGCAGGAGGCCGACGAGGTGCTGGGCCACGTGCGCACGTTCGCCCAGAGCGGCATGTGCACGGTGTTGATCATCACGCACAAGTTCCGCGAAGTGATGGCCTATGCCGACGGCGTGACCGTGCTGCGGCGTGGCAAGGCCGTGCACCACTGCAAGGTGCCCGAGACCGACCCGGCGCGGCTGGCGGCCGCGATGATGGGCGAATCGGCCACGCCGGCCGAGGTGCTGCAGAGCGAGGCCGGCCCGGCGGCTGCTACCGCTGGCCGCCGGCCGCTGGCGGCCAGCGCCAGAACCGCCTTGCAGGTGCAGGACCTGAGCGCGATGGGGGACCGCGGCACACTGGCGGTGCACGGCGTCAACTTCGCCGTGCAGGCCGGCGAGATCCTCGGCGTGGCCGGCGTCTCGGGCAACGGGCAGCGCGAACTCGTCGAGTCGCTGGTGGGCCAGCGCCCGCGCCATGCCGGCAGCGTCAAGGTGATGGGTGAGCTCTATGGCGCCAGACGCGCCGAGAACAGCCGCCTCAAGGTGCGCAGCCTGCCCGAGGAGCCGCTGCGCAACGCCTGCGTGGGTGACCTGAGCGTGGCCGAGAACATGGCGCTGCGCGACTTCGACGAGGCGCCGCTGTCGGGCGGCGGCTGGCTCAGGTTCGGCCAGTGGAAGAGCCGCGCACGCGCGTGGATCAAGGAATACGGCGTCAAGACGCAGGGCGAGAACGCACCGATCAAGAGCCTGTCGGGCGGCAACGTGCAGCGCGCCGTGCTGGCGCGCGAGCTGGCCGGCGACATCAACGTGCTGATCGCCGCCAACCCGGTGTTCGGCCTGGACTTCGCCGCGGTGAAAGAGATCCACAGCCGCATCGTGCAGGTGCGCGAGAAGGGCGGCGCGGTGCTGCTGGTCAGCGAAGACCTCGACGAACTGCTCGAACTGTCGGACCGCATCGTGGTGATGAGCGAGGGCCGCGTCGTGTTCGAGACGCCCGCTGCGACAGCAGAGCGCCATGTTTTAGGCGCCCACATGGGCGGCGGCCATTGATGCGTTCGAGCCAACCCACAACCAGGAGACCCAGATGAACAGTGGAGAGGTGCGCACCGCGCGCCTGATCAGCGTCGACGCGCAGCCGTTCGACTTCGCGTTCGAGATGGGCAGCACGGCGCTGGTCATCATCGACATGCAGCGCGACTTCATCGAGCCCGGCGGCTTCGGCGAGAGCCTGGGCAACAACGTGGCGCTGCTGTCTGCGATCGTGCCGGCCTGCCGTGCGGTGCTGCAGGCCTGGCGCGCGCATGGCGGGCTGGTGGTGCACACGCGCGAGGCGCACCGCCCCGACCTGCGCGACTGCCCACCGGCCAAGCGCAACCGCGGCAACCCCAGCCTGCGCATCGGCGACGTCGGTCCGATGGGCCGGGTGCTGGTGGCCGGCGAGCCGGGCAACCAGATCATCCCCGAGCTGGCACCGCTGGCCGGCGAGATCGTCATCGACAAGCCGGGCAAGGGCATGTTCTACGCCACGCCGGTGCAGAACCTGCTGCAGCAGGCCGGCATCCGCAGCCTGCTGTTCATGGGCGTGACGACCGAGGTCTGCGTGCAGACCAGCATGCGCGAAGCCAACGACCGCGGCTACGACGGCCTGTTGCTGGAAGACTGCACAGAGAGCTACTTTCCCGAGTTCAAGGCTGCGGCGATGCAGATGATCCGGGCCCAGAGCGGCATCGTCGGCTGGACAGCGCCAAGTGCTGCCTTGCTGGCGGCCCTGCATTCGGGTTAAGGTCGGGTCTGTTCGTCGCTCCCGATTCGCCTGTGTCCAATACCGTTTCCAAGAAGCCGCCTGCGCCCGAAGCGCCGGCGTTTCGTTCGCGTGCCGACGAGGTCTATGCGCAGCTGAAGCGCGACGTTGCCGACTTTCAGCTGGTGCCCGGCGACCGGTTCACCGAAAACGAGATCAGCGAGCGCCTTGGTGTGTCGCGCACGCCGGTGCGCCAGGCGCTGTTCCGGCTGCAGCAGGAGGGTTTCGTCGAGGTCATGTTCCGCAGCGGCTGGCGCGTGCTGCCGTTCGACTTCGACCAGTTCGAGCAGCTCTACGACCTGCGCATGGTGCTGGAGACGACGGCGATCCGCCGGCTCTGTGAAGACGTGGTGCGGGTCGACCATGCGATGCTCGATGCGCTGGCCGCGATCTGGCTCGTGGCCCCGGCGCAGCGCAGCAGCGACATGGCCCAGGTGGCCGAGTGGGACGAAGGCTTCCACTGCGCGATCGTCGCGGCCGCCGGCAATGCCGAGATGGCCCGCGTGCACCGCGACGTGACCGAGCGCATCCGCATCATCCGCCGGCTCGACTTCACGCAGCAGCCGCGCATCGACGCCACCTACGAAGAGCACACCAAGATCCTGAAGGCGGTGCAGCGCAAACGCGGCGACCAGGCCGCCATGCTGCTGCGCGCCCACATCGAGACCAGCCAGGCCGAGGTGCGCAAGATTACGCTGCACCAGGTGCACCTGGCGCGGCAAGGCATGAAACGCGGCTGATTGTCAGAGGCGGCGGATGCGCCGGGCGCCGAAGCCGCCGAGCAGCGTCGCCAGCAGGATCATGGCCCAGGTGTCGAGAGTCGGGATCGGTGTCGGAGGCGGCGACACATAGGGCGGGCCGTCCGTCAGCTGCACCAGCAGCGGATAGGTGGGCACCGTGGTCACGGACACGACCCACTTCGCCGATCCCCACGCCATCAGCTTGCCGTTCGGCTTGAACGCCAGTGCGAAGAAATTCGACCCCAGCGGCGTGTTGAGCAGGCTCACGATGCCGCCCGGTCCATAGGCCGGGTCGGCGGCCCCGGTGCTGGCCGACATCTTGAGGATGGACGCCTCCTGACGGGCAGGCCACGGCAGTCCCGTGTAACCTGCCACGTACAAGGCGCCGTCGGGGCCGACGGCAAGCCCCTGCGCGCAGAAGGTGTTGGCCGGGACGGTGACGATCCCGCCCGTACCGAAGCTTACCTCCGGCGTGCCGGCCGGATTGAGCTTCAGAATTTGCGAAGGCTGGCAGCTGTTGCTGCGCAGAAAGGTGGCGCCGGACGCATCGGCCGCGATGCCGAGATAGCCCTGCTGCGTGAACGGCCCTCCCGGGTACGGGCCGTCGATGAAGCTGCCGTTGACGCCGTAGCTGGTGTCGATCAGCCCATTGGGCGTCAGCCGGGTCAGGACGCTCACCGCGTTGTGCTGTGTGGTGGGCGACGGCACGAACTGCAGGTCGAACTCGGAGTTCAGGATCAGGATGCGATCCGCGCCATCGAGTGCGATGTCGCTGAAACTGTTGTAGGCGGTGCCCGTGACGGTGAAGCTGAACTCGCCGCCGACGCCGAACGTGGGGTCGAGCGTGCCGCTGGGCGTGAGCCTGATCACATAGGTCACCGCCGGGTTGGCGCTGATCGAGGAGCCGGCCATGATCACGTTGCCGGCAGCGTCGATCGCGAAACCACCGATGTAGCCCGTGCCTTGGATGCTCACCGTCGGCGACGCGGTGCCGGCGACGCCGTAGGCCAGGTCCGGCGCTCCGGTGTTCAGGAAACGGTGGACCACCGGCGAGGACGGAAAACCGGGGGCAGCGCCAAAGACGTAGAGCTTGCCGTTGGGGTCGCAGCCGATGTTGCTGAACTGGCTGTAGACGGAAGCCGGCGCCGTATCGAATGCAAGGTCGGGGGCGCCATTCACGCCGTAGCGGGTGACGACGGACACGTTCGTTGCATCGATGTGCGTCGCATAGACGGTGCCATCGGCGCAGATCGCCACGCCCTTCCTGGCGAAGCTGGTGGAGGGCGGCGAAATCTGGACCACACCGGCCGTGCCGAACGTGGGATCGAACTGGTTCGGCGCCGCCTGGGCCAGCCCCGGCAGCAGCAATGCCAAACCCAACCCGGCTGCAGTCAACCATGCTTGCATGTGGCCTCCTGATGGAAAATTTAATTGTTGCAAAAAGATACTAAATTAAATTATGAATTCGATCAATGTTTTTGTGATTGCGCTGCCCCCAGCGGGTGTGCCTCGAAGAGGCGGACGCAGGCTCGCCACCAGGCCAGGGCCAGGTGGCAAGGTCCAGCGGAGAGCGGAAAAGCCGGGGAAGCGAGCGCTTCAGTTGCCGCTGGCGTGGCGCCCGCGGCCGGCCTGTTTGGCCCGGTACAGCAGCGCGTCGGCACGCGCGACCAGGTCGCGCCAGCCGGTCTGCGGGTCGGCGCCGATGGCCACACCCACGCTGGCGCCGACGTTCAGCCGGAGCTCGCCGACCTCGAACGGTGCCTGCGTCGCGGCGATCACCTTGTCGGCCACGGTCTGCGCGTTGGCCATCTCGCGCACGCCCGACAGCACGACGGCGAACTCGTCGCCGCCGAGCCGCGCCACGGCATCGGTGGGGCGGACCAGGCCACGCAGCCGTGCACCGAACAGTTGCAGCACCTGGTCGCCGACCGGATGGCCGTGCTGGTCGTTGACGGGCTTGAAGTGGTCGAGGTCGACGTAGAGCAAGGCCAGCGTCGGGCCGCCTCCGTCCTGCAGCTTGCGTTCCAGGTATTGCTCGAAGCCGGCGCGGTTGAGTAGCGCGGTGAGCGGATCGCAGTGGCTCAGCTGCAGCAGGCGCACCTCTTCCTGCTTGTGCTGCGTCACGTCCAGCGCCACGCTGACGAAGCCGTCGACCGCACCGCTGTCCAGCCACAGCGGGATGTAGGTGATGGCCAGGTGCGTGCCGCCGTTGCGCGTGGGGTAGTCCTTCTCGAACGACACGGTCTCGCCGGCCAGCGCGCGTTCGATCCAGGGGCGGCTGCGTTCGTAGTCGCTGCGGCCCTGTACCTGCGCGATCGCGCGTCCGATCAGGTGGTTGCGGTGTGCGCCACACCAGCGTTCGAAGGCGCTGTTGACGAAACTGTAGCAGCCGTCGGTGCCGGCCACGGCGACGATCGCGGGGATCGCCTCGGCCACCGAACGCAGCGTGGCGGTCTGGCGCATCAGCGCCTGCTTGGCCTCGACTTCGGCGGAGATGTCGCGCATCACGGCCGAGTAGCGGTCGAGCCGGCCGCTGGCGCCGCGGTGCGCGATCAGCATGTAGCTCACCGGCACCTCGCGGTGCCCGGCGGCATAGACCACCGCTTCGCCCAGCCACACGCCGTGCGCCCGCACCGCCGGCAGCATCTCGCTGGCCAGGCGCTGGTTGGTGGCGGGCGTGTTGAACTCGGAGAACGTGAAGCCCGCGAGCGGTGCGTCGGCGGCCACCCCGGTCGCCCGCCGTGCCGCCGGGTTCATGTAGACCATGGTGCCGCTGGCGTCCGACTGCACCACGTAGTCGGGCGTGTTGTCGAAGATGGTGGTCAGCTCGCGCAGCGCGCGTTCGGCCTGGTTGCGTGCGGTCACGTCTCGCCCGACCGAATGCAGCAGCGGCTGCCCGCGTGCGTCGCGCTGCAGGCTGTTGGTCCAGGCCACCCAGCGCTCCTGACCTGTAGTGCTGGGGGAGGGGTTCTCGCCGGTGTTGCCCGTGCCGCTGCGGAACACCTCGTCCACCAGCCGGTGCACCGATTCGCGGTGCGACGGCTCGACGAAGTCGAACAGGTTGGCGCCGGTCATCTCGCCTGGCGTGCGGCCGAAGTGCGCCGCGTAGGCGCGGTTGACGTAGACCAGCTCGCCGTCGGGCCGGGCCAGCGAGACCAGCTCGCTTTGGTCTTCGACCAGCGCCCGGTGCCGGGCCTCGCTTTCGGCAAGCGCCTGTTCGTAGCCGGAACGCACGGACAAGGTCCGGTCGATCAGCTCGCGCCGCATCACCAGCGCCTGGCTGGCCACCTTGGCCAGCGAACACAGCATCTCGCGCTGGGCCGGCCCCAGCTGACGCTCCTGGCGATCCAGGACGCACAGGGTGCCGACACGTTCACCGCCAGGCAGCGCCAGCGGTGCGCCGGCGTAGAAGCGGATGTCGGGCGCACCGGTGACCAGCGGGTTGTCGCAGAAGCGCGGGTCGCGGGTGGCGTCAGGCACCTCGAGCAGGGTGTCGTCCATGATCGCGTGCGCACAGAAGGCCACGTCGCGCGGGGTTTCGTTCACACCGGGCAGGCCGACGTTGGCCTTGAACCACTGGCGCTCGGCGTCCACCAGGCTCAGCAGCGCGATCGGCGCGCCGCAGACCTCGGAGGCCAGCTGCGCCAGCGTGTCGAACAGCGGCTCAGGGCTGCTGTCCAGCACCACCAGCTCGCGCAGCTTCGCCAGCCGCGCGGCCTCGTCTGTCGGAGTGGGAGTTGGCAGGGACATTGCACAGATCCTCCGCGCGGGGGGCGCCCCGCCTCTGTGCCGACTCTAACCCGATCGGTGCGATGGACGGCGGCTACCACCCAACGGCGCGTCCAGCGCAGGCGCCTGGTCTGCGGACAGCATGCAGTTCTTCTCGAGCGCCTGCTGACTTGAGCCATCGCCCGTCACGGCGCGGCCCTGCAACAGCAGGCGTGTGGAGGCCGCGAGCATGGCGATGGCCCGGTAGCCGGCCGCCGCGATGGCCGGCAGGTCGTCGGGGAGGAGCTGCGGCGCGCTGGAGAAGCCGGCACTCTGCACGGTGATGGGCGTTGTCATGTCATGTGTCCGTTGTGGTTCTCGTTGTGTTTCTTCGTCGGGTGGGCGATCAGGCCGGGCGCTTCGGGCGTTGCTCGATCCAGGAGAACACGGCCATGCCGGCCACCATGGCGGCCACGAACAGCCAGGCCTCGCGGTGTCCGGAGGCTGCACTCACCAGAGCCGGGCCGGGGCAGAAGCCGGCCAGGCCCCAGCCTGCGCCGAAGGCCAGGCTGCCCAGCACCAGGCGGCGATCGACGACGGTGCGCGTCGGCCATTGCAGCGGCGCGTCGAGCAGGCTCTGCGACCGCCGCCGCAGCCAGGCGAAGAGGGGTGCCGCCACGGCGATCGCGCCCCCCATGACCAGCGCCAGCGACGGGTCCCACGCGCCGGCAACGTCGAGAAAGCCGAGCACCTTGGCCGGGTCGGTCATGCCCGAGAGGATCAGGCCCAGGCCGAAGACCAGGCCGGCGAGCAGGGCGAAGCAATGACCCATGCTCATGCACTCCCCATATGTTGCATGACGAAGACCATCAAGAATCCCGCGCCCATGAATGCCGCAGTGGCGGCCATTGAACGTGGCGATCCGCGCGACAGCCCGCACACCCCGTGGCCGCTGGTACACCCCGCCGCATAGCGGGTGCCGATGCCGACCAGCAGGCCCGCAGCGATCAGTGTCGGTGTGCCTGCAGCGATGGTCGCGTCCGGCAGGACGTGCACCATGCGCCAGAGCGGCACGGCCAGCAGCAGGCCAACGATGAACATGGCGCGCCACAGACGGTCGCCCGAGGCGCTGCGCCCGATCAGCCCCCCCAGCACACCGCTGATGCCCGCGATGCGCCCGTTGAACGCCATGAAGAGCGCGGCGGACAACCCGATCAGTGCGCCGCCCGCCAACGAAGACCAGGGTGTGAAGTGCGTCCAGTCGATGGTCATTTCGTGGCACCTTTCGAGGTCTTGGTGGCCTTGACGATCTTCTCGGCCGCGCCTGCATGCACCCGCGGCTGCACGCTTCCGCACACACTCGCGTACAGCGCCTGCATGACCGCAAGCACCTCCGCACTGGCGAGCTGGTAGTAGATGAACTTGCCCTCGCGCCGCGTCTCGACCAGGCCCTCGTCGCGCAGCACGCCGAGTTGCTGGGACAGCGTCGGCTGCACGATGCCGGTGTTGGCCTGCAGCTCGCCCACGTTGCGCTCGGCCTCTGCCAGTTGGCACAGCAACAGCAGGCGGTCCTCGTTGGCCATGGCCTTGAGCAAGGCACACGCGCGGCCGGCGGATGCGCGCAACTGCAGCATGGCTTCGGGTGTGGGTGTGAAGAGCGACGGCTTCATGGCGTCGAGGGTGGTGGGCATGTTTTCAGTATATTGAAAAATGAAATGTGTTTCAATATACTGTCATTCAATGGAGTGTTTTCGATCGCCTCGCGGCGGTCTTTCCGGCCATGTACAACCCTCGTGCTTCCGCGCCGGCGCGCTGCCACCGCCCGAGGCGAATGGCACGCGGTACCTGAAGATCCCGCTGAACGCGCTGTAGACCACGGGCCTGTGGTCCGGACGACTCATGGCGTGTCCAGCACATGGCCGCCGACCGTGCTGCCGTAGTGCGCGACATCGCGCTGACGGCGGGCGAGCCCTTCGTCGTGGCGTTGAGCGGCAGCCTGATGCTGCTGTGGTTCGGCATCGGCGTTGCGCAACCTGATCGACAACGCCCTGCGCTATTCGCCCTTGACGTCCCGTGTGCCCTTGAGCGTCGAATGGCACGACGAGAAATGGTCCACCGTGATCGGCGCATGGTCGCTGAACTTGTGCGTCTTGTAGATGTTCTCGCTGCGCGCCAGGGCTGCCATGCCGGCCGTCGCCAGGTGGTAGTCAATGCGACAAAAAAACCTGCAAATGGATCGGCCGCTGGTGACGTGTCAAGACGACTGCCATCGGCCAGAGCAGTCGTCGGTGCTGGCACCACAGCCATACGGACACCACGCTGCTACCCCAAGCTGCCGGCAAAGCGTCGCGCATAGTCTTCACGTTTGAACAGCTCCACCACGAAGTCGATGAAAGCCCGCGTCTTGCCCGGCAGCAGGTCACGACTGGCGTAGTAAAGCGAGATTGCGCCCGCATCGGCCCACCAACCTGGCAAGACGCGCACCAGTTCTCCAGACTCCAGCCACGGCAGCACGTCGGGCACGACAAGCATGGCCACACCCAAGCCCAGCCGTGCCGACTCCCTCAACGCAGCAGGATCGTTGACGACCACGGCCTCACGCATCACTGCGGCACGTTCATCGCCTTGTGCGTTCCGCATCGTCCAGGTCCGGATACGGCCAGTCGTCAGCGAGCGCATGACGACACCATCGAGTTCCATCAGGCCAGCGGGGTCGGATGGTGGTGTGCGCCGGGCCAGGTAGGCGGGCGATGCCACCGCGATGACGTGTGCGGGCGCCAAGGTCCGGGCGACCACGCCTGGCGTCAACTCGAACCCGCCGCCGATCGCTGCGTCGTAGCCTTCAGCGATCAGGTCCACCACGCGGTTTTCGAAGTGCCACTCTGGGCGGACCTGGGGGTGGCGTTGCAAGAACGCTGGCAGCAGAGGCAGTACATGACTCATCCCGAAGGTCGGCGCCAGACTGACCTTGAGCACGCCTGATGGCTGGCCATCTTCTGTCGAGACCGCCGCAATAGCGCTCTGCAGGGATTCCAGGTTGCCCACGATGGCAGAGAGGAACGTTTCACCAGCTTCGGTCAGTGTCAGTTTGCGGGTCGAGCGCTGGAACAGTCGCACCCCCAGATTGCGCTCCAACGCAGCCACGTTGCGGCTCACCCCCGCAGGCGTGAGCGCGAGCCGCCGCGCCGCAGCGGAGAAACTCCCGCCCTCTGCGCTGCGCACGAACGACTCCAGGTTGGCCAGTGTCTCCATGCTGCCATCTTAAACAGTTGCTTGAAGATGATTCAAGCCACTCGACACTTATCAGCAAGCAATGAAAGCGCGACATTCACTCCACACCGAATCCATCGGCAACCCAACGGAGTAAAACATGAACCACGCAAGCCCCTCCCCTTCCCTTCCCCTGGCCGGCAAGACGGCGCTCGTGACCGGCGGTTCCCGCTCGATCGGGGCGGCCATTGCCAAGCGTCTGGCGGCTGATGGCGCCCAAGTCGCCATCACCTACGTCGGCTCGGCCGCGCTTGCCGAAGAAGTCGCCGTCGCCATCCGATTGGCGGGCGGCCGTGCCCTGGCCATCCCGGCCAACTCGGGCGAACCGGATGCCGTGCGTGCCGCCGTCGCCACGACGGTCGACACCTTCGGCGGCCTGGACATCCTGGTGAACAACGCCGGGATCGCGTTGGGCGGTCCGATCGAACAGATCAAGTTCGAGGACTACCAGGCGATGCTGGCCGTCAACGTCACCGGCACTTTCGTCGCCACACAGGAAGCGGTGCGGCACATGAAGGACGGCGGCCGCATCGTCCACATCGGCAGCTCGATGACGAAGTACGCCTCGTTCCCCGGCGCTTCGCTGTACACCTTGACCAAGGGGGCGGTCGCAGGCTTCAACCGAAGCCTGGCACGCGATCTGGGACCGCGCGGCATCACGGTCAACACCGTTCACCCTGGCCCTACCAACACCGACATGAACCCGGCTGATGGCGAACTGGCCAAGCTGCTGACCCCGCAAATGCCGGTCGGCCGCTATGGCCAGCCGAGCGACATCGCCAACGTCGTGGCCTTCCTGGCCAGCCCGCAAGCGGCCTTCGTGACCGGCGCGGACATCCTGGCCGACGGCGGCTTCACGTCCTGAACGATTACTGGAGGCCAGCCATCATGACCCAATCATCTTCTGCCATCGGCATCATCGGCGCAGGCCACCTTGGCGCCGCCTTCGCTCGTGCATTGGCACGACGGAACATCCCGGCCGTCCTGTCCAACAGCCGCGGGCCGGACAGCCTGCAAGCCTTGGTGCAGTCTATCGGCCCCAGCATCCGGGCTGGCACCCGCGAGGAAGCGGCTGCACTGCCGATCGTGCTGGTCGCCGTGAACTGGTCGAAGCTGCAGGCTGCCTTGGCTGGCCTGCCGGACTTCGGCGGGCGCATCGTCATCGACGCCAACAATCCGATCGAGGCACCGCTGTTCAAGCCCGCCGAGTTGCACGGCCGCGCATCGAGCGAAGTCTTCGCCGGCCTGGTGCCGGGCGCGCGGGTGGTCAAGGCCTTCAATCACCTGCGCCCCGAGCTGATCTCCGGCGATCCGGCCGAACGCGGTGGTCGCCGTGTTCTGTTTCTGTCCGGCGACGATGCACAGGCCAAGGCAGAAGTGGCGTCGCTGATCGATCGGCTGGGGTTCGCCGGCGTCGACCTGGGCACTCTGGCCATAGGCGGTCGCCTGGCGCAATTCCCGGGCGGGCCGTTGCCCACGCTTGAACTGGTGCGTTTCGGCTGACCGTGCCGGGTTTGAGCCCTAACACCATCCCCTTCAACTTCAAGGACCACATCATGACAACACACTCAACCCCTGCGGACGCTGCTTTCGACTTTGATGGACTGCTCAGAGCCAACCTGGAGCGGGTGTTCAACGAACGGGATGACGCGAAGCGCGCTACAGCGATCGCCGCGCTCTTCACTGAAGCGCCTGTGATGTACGAGCCGAGCCGGCCTGTGCACGGTCAGGCTGAGATCAGCCGAGTTGCCAGCGACCTGCTCAAGCAGTTCGGACCGACGTTCCGCTTCAAGGCAGAAGGGGTCGCCGTGGGACACCACGGCATGGCGACACTACGCTGGACAGCTGGCGAACCCGATATGCCGCCCGTGGTGCAGGGCTTTGATACGGCTGAAATCCTCGATGGCCGAATCGCTCGCTTGTGGGTACTGATTGAACCACCCGGGAAATGATCCGCTTTGGAGGTGAACCTTCACCGCTCACGAGGACGCGCGCTCAAGCGTACCCTGAGGAGATTCAAAGCTGGTCAGGGTCGCCGGAGTTCGGCTCCTCGGCGCCAGAAGGCGTCAGAGCTTGAAGTCGTAATCGATCGTCAGCGGCGCGTGGTCGCTGAACTTGACATCCTTGTAGATGGTCGCAGCCCGGGCGGCCTCAGCCAGGGCAGGAGAGGCCAAGTGGTAGTCGAGCCGCCACCCCACGTTGTTGGCGTAGGCTTGGCCGCGGTTGCTCCACCAGGTGTAGGCGGTGTCGGTGGCGGTGGGCTGCAGCTGGCGGTAGACGTCGACCAGGCCGGTCTCGCTCAGCAGCTTGGTCATCCAGGCGCGCTCGTCGGGCAGGAAACCGCTGTTCTTCTGGTTGCTGCGCCAGTTCTTCAGGTCGATCTGCTGGTGCGCGATGTTGATGTCGCCGCACAGGATGAATTCACGCTGCTGCTTCAGGCGCGCCAGATACGGGTCGAGTTCATCGAGGAAGCGGAACTTGGCCTGTTGCCGGATCTCGCCCGACGAGCCGCTGGGGAAGTAGCAGCTGATGATGGAGAACTTGCGCTTCGGCGTGTCGAAGCGCAGCTCCACGTAGCGGCCTTCGGCGTCGAATTCCGACGAGCCGTAGCCGACCTGGATGTCGCTCGGCGCGTGCCGGGTGTAGACCGCCACGCCCGAGTAACCCTTCTTCTCGGCGAAGTGGAAATGGCCCTGCAGCCCGGCCAGTTGCTCGAAGCGGCCTTGCACATCGGTTGCCTGGGCCTTGACCTCCTGCACGCAAATACAATCCGGCCTGGTCGCTGCGATCCAGGCTTCGACGCCCTTGGTGGCGGCGGAACGGATGCCGTTGAGATTGAGGCTGGTCAATTTGAACAAGGAAGCTCCCATGGTGGAACAGAGGTCAGGCATGCCCGCGCAAGACGGGTTGGATCGGCTGGCCCAGGAGTTCGTGCAGTTCTCCGTCGACGCGGGTGTGTTGCGTTTTGGCGAATTCAAGACCAAGGCGGGTCGGATCAGTCCGTATTTCTTCAACGCCGGCTTGTTCGACGACGGCACGAAGCTCGGGCGTCTGGCGGAATTCTATGCGCGGGCCCTGCTGGCCAGCGGCATCGAATTCGACATGATCTTCGGCCCGGCCTACAAGGGAATCCCGCTGGCGGCGGCGGTCGCGATCGAGCTGGCGCGCCTGGGCCGCAACCTGCCGTTTGCCTACAACCGCAAGGAGGCCAAGGACCATGGCGAGGGCGGCACGCTGGTCGGCGCGCCGCTGCGGGGCCGGGTCCTGATCGTCGACGACGTGATGTCGGCCGGCACGGCGGTGCGCGAATCGATCGCGCTGATCCAAGCCTCGGGCGCGACGCCGCATGCAGTGGTGATCGCGCTGGACCGCCAGGAGATGGCCACCGAGGGCGGGCAGGATGTGCCGCACAGCGCCGTCCAGTACGTGCGCGGCCAGCTGGGACTGCAGGTCTGTGCGATTGCGAAGCTGGCCGATTTGTTGCAGTATCTTGCGATGGGTACGGCGAACGGCTTGGAAGCGCACCATGCGAGTGTGCTGGCGTATCGGCAACGCTATGGCGTTGACGAGGCTGTGCCGTGAGGGTGCGCGCACTGCCATGGTGGGCCTGTGCCGCGTTGGCGGCAGCGTGGGGCGGTGCGGAGGCACAGGGCATCTACACCTGCATGGATGCACGCGGCAAGCGGATCACATCCGACCGGCCGATCGCCGAGTGCATCGACCGCGAGCAGAAGGAGCTGAACCCGAGCGGCACCTTGCGCCGCAGCGTCGGGCCCTCGATGACCGCCCAGGAGCGGGCCGTCGAAGAGGCCCGCGAGCAGAAGGCGGCTGCGGAGCAGGCCCGCATCAACGAGGAACGGCGCCGCAACCGCGCGATGCTGACGCGCTACCAGAACCAGGCCGCGCACGACAAGGAGCGCGCCGAAGCGCTGCAGCAGGTCGACGAGGTGATGCTGGCGGCCAACAAGCGCATGGCCGAGTTGACGCAGGAACGCAGCGCGATCGACGCCGAGCTGGAGTTCTACAAGTCCACGCCGCCGGACAAGATCCCGCTGAAGGTGCGCCGCATGGTGCAGGAAAACGAACAGAACACCGCCGCGCAGAAGCGCTTCATCGCGGACCAGCAGAACGAGAAGAAGCGCGTGAATGCGCGCTTCGATGAAGAGTTGGCCAAGCTGCGCCAGCTCTGGGCTACCCAGGCCGGAGTGAAGTAGCGTCAGCCGTTCAGTTTCGCCTTGAGCAGGGCGTTGACCTGGGCCGGATTGGCCTTGCCCTTGCTGGCCTTCATGATCTGGCCAACCAGGGCGTTGAAGGCCTTGTCCTTGCCGGCCTTGAACTGGGCCACGTTGTCGGGGTTGGCGGCGATCACGTCGTCGACGATCTTCTCCAGCGCGCCGTCGTCGTTCATCTGCTTCAGGCCCTTGGCCTCGATGACGGCATCGACGTCGGATCCGTCGCCGCTCCAGAGTGCATCGAAGACCTGCCGCGCCGCGCTGTTGGAGACCGTGTTGTCGGCGATGCGGCCGATCAGCGCGGCCAGCTGCGCCGCCGTGACCGGTGCGGCCGCGATGTCCAGGTCGCCGGCATTCACGCGGCGCGACAGCTCGCCCATGATCCAGTTGCTGGCCAGCTTGGGCTGCCCGCTGGCCTTGGCGGCCGCCTCGAAGTACAGCGCCATCGCCTTGCTCTGCGTCAGCGTCGACGCGTCGTACTCGGGCAGGCCGTAGTCGGTGACGAACCGCTGCGCCATCGCGCGCGGCAGCTCGGGCATCTCTGTGCGCACCCGGTCGATCCACTCGGCGGCGATCACCAGCGGCGGCAGGTCGGGGTCGGGGAAGTAGCGGTAGTCGGCCGCGTCTTCCTTGGTGCGCATCGCGCGGGTCTCGCCGCTGTCGGGGTTGAACAGCACCGTGGCCTGCTGGATCTCGTGGCCGTCCTCGATCTGCTCGATCTGCCAGCGGATCTCGTAGTCGATCGCCTGCTGCATGAACTTGAAGCTGTTCAGGTTCTTGATCTCGCGGCGCGTGCCCAGCGGCTGGCCGGGCTTGCGCACCGACACGTTGGCATCGCAGCGGAAGCTGCCTTCCTGCATGTTGCCGTCGCAGATGCCGATCCAGGTGACGAGCTTGTGCAGCTCGCGCGCATAGGCTACGGCCTCGGCGGTCGAGCGCATGTCGGGCTCGGTCACGATCTCGAGTAGCGGGGTGCCGGCGCGGTTCAGGTCGATGCCGCTCTGGCCGACGAAGTCCTCGTGCAGCGACTTGCCCGCGTCTTCTTCCAGATGCGCGCGCACCAGGCGCACCGACTTCTTCTCGTCGCCCAGGTAGAACTCGACGCTGCCGCCCTGCACCACCGGGATCTCGAACTGGCTGATCTGGTAGCCCTTGGGCAGGTCGGGGTAGAAGTAGTTCTTGCGCGCGAACACGCTGCGCGGCGCGATGGTCGAGCCGAGCGCCAGGCCCAGGCGGATCGCGCGTTCGACCGCGCCCTGGTTCATCACCGGCAGCGTGCCCGGCAGTGCCAGGTCGACCGCGCAGGCTTGCGTATTGGGCTCGGCGCCGAAGGCGGTGGAGGCGCGGCTGAAGATCTTCGACTGCGTCGACAGCTGGGCGTGCGTCTCGAAGCCGATGATGACTTCATAACCCTGCACCAGCGGGCCGGTGGGGCGGCCGCTCTGCAGCTGCTCGAACGGGTTCACGGGTTGTTGCGGTTCACTCATCTCAGATGCCCTTGCCTGTCGCGGGCGCGCGCTGGTGCCAGTCGGTCGCCTGCTGGAAGCGGTGCGCTGCGTTAAGCAGCTTCGCTTCGCCGAAGTAGTTGCCGATCAGCTGCAGGCCGACCGGCATGCCGTCCGCACCGAAGCCTGCGGGCAGGCTCATGCCGGGCAGGCCGGCCAGCGAGGCGGGCAGGGTGAAGATGTCGGCCAGGTAGTTGGCGACCGGGTCGTCCGACTTGTCGCCGAGCTTCCAGGCGACGGTGGGCGCCACCGGGCCGGCGATCACGTCGCACGACGCGAAGGCCTGCTGGAAGTCGTCGGCGATCATGCGGCGGATCTTCTGCGCCTGCAGGTAGTAGGCGTCGTAGTAGCCGTGGCTCAGCACGTAGGTGCCGATCATGATGCGGCGCTTGACCTCGTCGCCGAAGCCTTCGGCCCGCGTCTTCTTGTACATGTCGAGCAGGTCGTCGTAGCGCGCGGCACGGTGGCCGAACTTCACGCCGTCGAAGCGCGACAGGTTGCTCGACGCCTCGGCCGGCGCAATGATGTAGTAGACGGGAATAGACAGCTCGGTGCGCGGCAGCGAGATGTCGACCAGGCGCGCGCCCAGCTGCTGGTACTGCTGCAGCGCCGCGTCGACGGTGGCGCGCACGTCGGCCGACAGGCCTTCGCCGAAGAACTCCTTCGGCACGCCGATGCGCAGGCCGTCGAGCGGCGCGTCGAGTGTGCGCGCGAAGTCTTCGGCCGGCAGGTCGAGCGAGGTCGAGTCGCGGTCGAGGTCGGGCCCGCACATGGCCGACAGCAGCAGCGCACAGTCTTCGGCGCTGCGCGCCATCGGGCCGGCCTGGTCGAGGCTGGAGGCGAAGGCCACCATGCCGTAGCGCGAGGCCCGGCCGTAGGTCGGCTTGATGCCGGTGATGCCGCAGAACGACGCTGGCTGGCGGATCGAGCCGCCGGTATCGGTGCCGGTCGCGGCCGGCGTCAACCGTGCGGCCACGGCCGCGGCGCTGCCGCCGGACGAGCCACCCGGCACCCGCCCGTCGCCCCAGGGGTTGGCGACCGGGCGGAACGCCGAGTTCTCGTTGGCCGAACCCATCGCGAACTCGTCGCAGTTGAGCTTGCCGAGCGTCACGGCGCCCTGGGCGGCCAGCCTGGCGACCACGGTGGCGTCGAACGGCGAGCGGTAGCCCTCAAGCATCTTCGAGCCAGCGGTGGTCGGAAAGTCGCGCGTGACGAAGATGTCCTTGTGGGCCAGCGGCACGCCTTCCAGCGCGCCGGCCGTGCCGTTGGCCAGCCGCGCATCGGCGGCACGGGCCTGGGCCAGCGTCACCTCGGGGTCGGTGGCCAGGAAGGCGCCGAGCGCCGGCCGGCCATCGATGCGCGCCAGGAAGTGGCGGGCCGTCTCGACGGCCGACACCTCACGTGTCCGGAGCTTGGCGGCCAGCGCGGCCACCGACAGATCGTGCAGGTCTTGGGACATGGCTTACTCGATCACTTTCGGTACCAGGAACAGCCCGCGCTCGACCGCGGGGGCGCTGCGCTGGTTGGCCTCGCGCTGGTTCGGCTCGCTGACCGCGTCGTCGCGCAGGCGCAGCACGATGTCCTGCAGAACGCCCACCGGGTGCGACAGCGGCTCGATGCCGGTGGTGTCGACCGCGCGCATCTGCTCGACGATGTCGAAGAATCCGTTGATCTGCGGGAGCAGGCGCTCGCTTTCGGCGGGTGCGAGTTCGAGTCTGGCCAGGTTGGCGATGCGGCTGATGTCGGTCGGGGTGAGGGCCATGGAAAAAGGCAGGCTGCGGGCTGTGTAAATGTGCGCTGGCAGCTCGGGCGGGGCCAGTTCTGCACAGTCGATGCGGTATTATCCCGCCTTTGGTGCAACGGCTTTGAAGACGCCGGCAAATGCGCCGAAAACCACCAGTTTTGACCCGTTGCACGTGGCGACCGCATGCCGAAGCGCATGCCGTGCCTGAGAGGATTTAATGTTTGGAGCTTTCCGTCGGTACTTTTCGACCGACCTGGCCATCGATCTCGGTACCGCCAATACGCTGATCTTCGTGCGTGACAAGGGCATCGTGCTGGACGAGCCCTCGGTCGTCGCCATTCGCCACGAAGGCGGTCCCCAGGGCAAGAAGACCATCCAGGCGGTGGGCAAGGAAGCCAAGGCGATGCTGGGCAAGGTGCCCGGCAACATCGAGGCGATCCGCCCGATGAAGGACGGCGTGATCGCCGACTTCACCGTCACCGAGCAGATGCTCAAGCAGTTCATCAAGATGGTCCATCCGCGGGGTGTGTTCCGGCCCAGCCCGCGCATCATCATCTGCGTGCCCTGCGGTTCGACCCAGGTCGAGCGCCGTGCGATCCGCGAATCGGCGCTGGGCGCCGGCGCCTCGCAGGTCTACCTGATCGAGGAACCGATGGCCGCGGCGATCGGCGCGGGCCTGCCGGTGTCGGAGGCCAGCGGCTCGATGGTGGTCGACATCGGCGGCGGCACCACTGAGGTGGGCGTGATCTCGCTCGGCGGCATGGTCTACAAGGGCAGCGTGCGGGTCGGCGGCGACCGGTTCGACGATGCCATCATCAACTACATCCGCCGCAACTACGGCATGCTGATCGGCGAGCCCACCGCCGAAGCCATCAAGAAGAACATCGGCTCGGCCTTCCCCGGCTCCGAGGTCAAGGAGATGGAGGTCAAGGGCCGCAACCTGTCCGAAGGCGTGCCGCGCAGCTTCACGATCTCGAGCAACGAGATTCTCGAAGCCCTGACCGACCCGCTGAACAACATCGTCGCCTCGGTGAAGAACGCGCTGGAGCAGACGCCTCCCGAGCTCGGCGCCGACATCGCCGAACGCGGCATGATGCTCACCGGCGGCGGCGCGCTGCTGCGCGACCTCGATCGCCTGCTGGCCGAAGAGACCGGCCTGCCGGTGCTGGTGGCCGAAGATCCGCTGACCTGCGTGGTGCGCGGCTGCGGCATCGCGCTGGAGCGGATGGAACGGCTCGGTTCCATCTTCACCAGCGAATAAGCAGCTTCTCCCTACTGATCGACAGGTGCAGCGATGCCGCTCGGTACGCTGGACAGAACTCCGCCGCCGTTCTTCAAGCAAGGGCCGTCGGCGCTCACGAAGCTGATGTTCTTCAGCGCGTTCGCGCTGTTCCTGATGGTGGCCGATGCGCGTTTCGCGATCATGCAGCCGCTGCGTGCGGGTCTGGCCATCGTGCTGTACCCGGTGCAATGGCTGGCGATGGGGCCGGTGCGGCTGATGCAGGGCGGGCGCGGCTACGTCGAGACGCTGGCCTCGGTGCAGGCCCAGGCCGATGCCGCGCAGCGCAAGCTGACGCTGCAGACGCAGCGCGCGTCGCAGGTCGAGCAACTGACACTCGAGAACGAACGGCTGCGCCGCCTGCTCGGCTTGCGCGACCAGATCCGTGCGCCGGCCCAGGCGGCCGAGGTGCTGTACGACGCGGCCGATCCGTACACCCGCAAGGTCATCATCGACCGCGGCATGACACACGGCGTGCAGGCCGGCTCGCCGGTGCTTGACGAATCGGGCGTGCTCGGCCAGGTGACGCGGGTGCTGCCGCTGGTGAGCGAGGTGACGCTGCTGATCGACCGCGACCAGGCGATTCCGGTGCTCAACACCCGCACCGGCGCGCGCAGCGTGGCCTATGGCGATCCGACCTCGTACGGCGGCGTGCTGGAGCTGCGTTTCATGGCCGGCAATTCCGATGTGCAGGCCGGCGACATCCTGACCACCAGCGGCGTCGACGGCGTCTACCCCGCTGGCCTGCGGGTCGCGCTGGTCGAGAAGATCGAGCGCCAGGCCGACTCGGCGTTCGCGCGCATCTACTGCCGCCCGGTGGCGCTGCTGTCGGGCGTGCGCCATGTGGTGGTGCTGCAACCGTTGAGCGAGCAGATCTCCGCGCCGCCAGCGAAGGAAGAGCCGCCGCCGAAGAAGGGCGGGCGCAAATGAGCGGCCTGCATGCGGCCGGGCACGGGGGCGCACGATGATCATGCGCCCGGGCCAGCAGCTGCTGCTGCCGGCCAACCCCCTGTTCATCTGGACCAGCCTGGTCGTCGCGCTGCTGCTCAACATGACGCAGAACATGGGCCTGTGGGGTCGCGCTGCATGGGTGCCCGATTTCGTGGCCATCGTGCTGGTGTTCTGGGCCGTGCACCAGCCACTGCGCGTGGGTGTCGGCACGGCCTTCGTGTTCGGCCTGTGCATGGACGTGCACCAGGCCGCCTGGCTGGGCCAGCACGCGCTGTCGTACACGGTGCTCAGCTTTCTCGCGATCATGATCCACCGCCGGTTGCTGTGGTTCAGCGTGCCCACGCAGGCGCTGCAGGTGCTGCCGCTGTTCGTCGTCGCGCATGCGATCGAGCTGCTGCTGCGCATGCTGGGCGGTGGCAGTTTCCCGGGCGTGTGGATGCTGCTGGCCCCGCTGTTCGAAGCCTTGCTGTGGCCGGTGGTTAGTGTGGCGCTGCTGCTGCCGCAGCGGCGCGCGCCCGACCCGGATGCGAACCGACCGCTGTGATGAGCCCCCTCCGATGGAATAGCCTCCAGGAACGCAGCCAGCGGCCTGGCGAAGCCCGTTCCGCGGCCGCGACCGGCCTGGACTGCTGGATCGCATGGGGGGGCGCCGCATGACCGAGTTCCGCGACGTCGAGCTCGAGCTGCGGCGGTTTCGTTCGCGCCTGCTGGTCGCGGCCGTGGTGGTGGTGCTGGCGTTCCTGGGCCTCGCTGCCCGCCTGTCGTACCTGCAGATCGTGCGCCACGAGGATTTGCGCGAGCAGGCGGAGAACAACCGCACGGCCATCGTGCCGGTGGTGCCGAACAGGGGCCTGATCCTCGACCGCAACGGCGTCGTGCTGGCGAGCAACTATTCGGCCTACACGCTCGAGATCACGCCGTCGAAGGTGGCCGATCTGGAGGCCACCATCGACGCGCTGGCCCAGGTCGTCGACGTGCAGGCGCGCGACCGGCGCCGCTTCAAGCGGCTGCTCGAGGAGTCGCGCAACTTCGAGTCGCTGCCGATCCGCACCCGCCTGAGCGACGAGGAAGTGGCGCGCTTCGCCGCGCAGCGCTACCGCTTCCCCGGCGTGGACATCAAGGCGCGCCTGTTCCGCAACTACCCCTTCGGCGAACTGGGCAGCCATCTGATCGGCTACATCGGGCGCATCAATGCCAGCGAGAAGGAAAAGATCGAAGAGACTGACGACGACGGCAACTACAAGGGCACCGAATACATCGGCAAGCTGGGCGTCGAGCAGAGTTTCGAGGCGCAGCTGCACGGCAAGACCGGCGTCGAGCAGATCGAGACCTCGGCCGGTGGGCGTGCCGTGCGCAGGCTGGCCAGCAGCAAGGCCACGCCGGGCAACACGGTCGTGCTGTCAATCGACATCCGCCTGCAGAAGCTGGTCGAAGACCTGTACGGGGACCGGCGCGGCGCACTGGTGGCGCTCGACCCGAAGACCGGCGAGGTGCTGGCCTTCGTCAGCAAGCCGACCTTCGATCCCAACCTGTTCGTCGAGGGCATCGACGTGGAGAATTGGCAGGCCCTGAACGGGTCGCTGGACAAACCCCTGTTGAACCGGGCGCTGCGCGGCACCTACCCGCCCGGCTCGACCTACAAGCCCTTCATGGCACTGGCCGCGCTGGAGACCGGCAAACGCACGCCGCAGCAGGCCTTCAGCGATCCGGGCTACTTCATGTTCGGCAACCATCGCTTCCGCGACGACAAGGAGGGCGGCCACGGCATGGTCGACATGTACAAGTCGATCGTGCAGTCGTGCGACACCTACTACTACATGCTGGCCAACGACATGGGCGTCGACCTGATGCATGACGAGATCCAGAAGTTCGGCTTCGGCGCGCTGACCGGCATCGACATCCAGGGTGAATTGCGGGGCATCCTGCCGTCGACCGAATGGAAACGGCGTGCCTACAAGCGGCCCGAGCAGCAGAAGTGGTACGCGGGCGAGACCATCTCGCTCGGCATCGGGCAGGGCTACAACAACTTCACGATGCTGCAGCTGGCGCTGGCCACGGCGGTCATCGCGAACGACGGCATCAAGATGAAGCCGCACGTGGTCAAGGACGTGATCGACGTGGTTACCCACGAGAAGCGGGAAACGCTGCGCGAGATCAAGGCCGAACTCACGGCCAAGGCCGCCAACATCGCCGTCATCAAGAACGCGCTGGTCGGCGTCAACATCGAAGGCACCGGCGCCACGGCGTTCCGGGGGGCCGCCTACGTGTCGGCCGGCAAGACCGGCACGGCGCAGGTGTTCACCGTCAAGCAGAACGAGAAGTACAGCGCGGCGCACACCGACGAGCGCCTGCGCGACCACGCGCTCTACACCGCGTTCGCCCCGGCCGACAACCCGCAGATCGCGCTGGCGATGGTGGTCGAGAACGCCGGCTTCGGCGGGGTCAACGCGGCGCCGATCGCGCGGCGCGTGTTCGACTACTGGCTGCTGCAGCAGTATCCCAACGAGCAGGATCTGGCTGCCGTCCAGAAAGGCCAGGCCCAGGTGCCGATCGGCAAGCCGCGGCCGGTGAGCGAGGTCCCCAACCTGCCAGCGCCACCAGCGGCGATGGCGGCCGTCGACGTGCCCGCACCGGCGGTGCAGCCGGTCGCGGCGCCGCAGGCCGAAGTGGCATCGGCCGCCAGACGTTGAGCGCCCCGGGCCCGGCCTCTGCGGCCCGGCTCTGCGCGGGCAAAAAAAAGCGCCGCAATGGCGGCGCTGCTTGGAAAACATCTCGTCTGGATGTCTTTTTGATGTTTGTCAGGTTCTTCTGCGTGTCGAATGTCTCCTCGGACCCTCGCGCCGACTAGGCACTAGGCCAGTGGGCAAGAGCAACGACTGTAGGGCCTAAAACCGTCCCTGCTATCAGGACTTACCCGAGCGTCAGCCTGCTGTCAGCCAATGTAAAGAACCGGCTCGATGCCGCTACGCAGGCCGGCGCGCATCGGTCGCGATCCAGTAGGCCGCCTTCTCCGCCATCATCAGGGTCGGCGAGTTGGTGTTGCCGCTGGTGATGGTCGGCATCGCGCCGGCGTCGACCACCCGCAGGCCGGCCACGCCGCGCACCCGCAGTTGCGGGTCGAGCACCGCCATCGGGTCGTCGGGGCGGCCCATGCGGGTGGTGCCGACCGGGTGGAAGATGGTGGTCGCGATGTCGCCGGCCAGCTTGGCCAGCTCGTCGTCGGTCTCGAACTGCACGCCGGGCTTCCACTCCTGCGGCGCAAAGCGCGCCAGCGCCGGCTGGGCGACGATGCGGCGCGTGATGCGCAGCGAGTCGGCGGCGACCTTGCGGTCTTCGGGCGTGCTGAGGTAGTGCGGCGCGATGGCGGGAGCATCCTCGAAGCGGCCGCTGCGGATCTGCACGCTGCCCCGGCTGGTCGGGTTCAGGTTGCAGACGCTGGCGGTGAAGGCCGGGAAGCTGTGCAGCGGGTCGCCGAACGCGTCGAGCGACAGCGGCTGCACGTGGTATTCGATGTTGGGGTAGGGCCGGGCCGGGTCGCTGCGGGTGAAGGCACCCAGCTGCGACGGGGCCATGCTCATCGGGCCGCTGCGCTTGAGCGCGTATTCGAGGCCGATGCGGGCCTTGCCCCACAGGCTCGACGCCAGCACGTTGAGCGTGGGCACGTCCTGCACCTTGAACACGGCTCGGATCTGCAGGTGGTCCTGCAGGTTGGCGCCGACGCCGGGCAGGTTGTGTTGCACCGCAATGCCGTGCCGCTGCAGCAAGGCCGCCGGCCCGATGCCCGACAGCTGCAGGATCTGCGGCGAGCCGATGCTGCCGGCACAAAGCACCACCTCGCCGCCGGGACGCAGCTGGGCGGTGACCGATTCGGTGCCGGTCCAGACTTCGGCGCCGGTGCAGCGCAGCGTGCCCGTGCCGTCGCGCTCGGTCACCAGCCGCGACACCTGGGCCGTGGTCCACAGCTCGAAGTTGGGCCGGCCGTAGCAGGTCGGCCGCAGGAAGGCCTTGGCGGTGTTCCAGCGCAGGCCGCTCTTCTGGTTGACCTGGAAGTAGCCCACGCCTTCGTTGCTGCCGCGGTTGAAGTCCTCCGTCGCCGGGATGCCGGCCTGCCGGGCCGCCTGGGCGAACGCGTCAAGCACATCCCAGCGCAGCCGCTGTTTCTCGATGCGCCACTCGCCGCCCGCCTTGCGGTGCGCCTGCAACTGCCAGTACGGGTCGCTCGGGTCTTGCAGCAGTTGCGGCGGCACGCCCTTGGCGCCGTGCAGTGCGTCGGCGCCCTTGTAGAAGTCTTCGTGCAGCTTGAAGTACGGCAGCGACTGCTCCCAGCACCAGCTGTCGTCGCCCGTGATCTGCGCCCATTGGTCGTAGTCGCGCGCCTGGCCGCGCATGTAGATCATGCCGTTGATGCTGGAGCAGCCGCCCAGCGTCTTGCCGCGCGGGTAGCGCAGTGCGCGGCCGTTCAGGCCGGCGTCGGGCTCGGTCTGGTACAGCCAGTCGGTGCGCGGGTTGCCGATGCAGTACAGGTAGCCGACCGGGATGTGGATCCAGTGGTAGTCGTCGCGCCGGCCGGCTTCGATCAGCAGCACACGTTTGCTGGCATCGGCACTCAGGCGGTTCGCCAGCAGGCAGCCGGCGGTGCCGGCCCCGACGATGATGTAGTCGAACCGCGGCTCAGCCATGCACCGGCTCGCCCAGGTTCAGCATCAGCCGGTTGGCCCACGCGAAGATCGCCACCGAATGCACCAGGTCGAGCACCTGCAGGTCGTCGAGGCCGGCTTCCTGCAGCGGGTGGATGTCGTCCGCGCCGAGCGCGCCGGGCGTCTCGGTCAGCAGTGCGCTGAAGCGGGCGATGGCGCGCTCGCGCTCGCTGGTGCCGGCCGTGTGCGGGTCGTCGAACACCTCGGCGATGACGTCGTTGCGTTTGGCCAGTTGCTCGAAGCGCTGGGCGTGGACCGAGGCGCAGTACACGCAGCCGTTGATGCGCGACACCACCGTCGATGCCAGCTCGCGTTCGGCGCGCGGCATGCCGCCGGGCGCGTACATGATGGCGTTGAAGGCGGCCGAGCGTTCGTGCAGGATGCGCGGCTGGTGCACGAGCAGCAGGTAGTAGTCGGACACCTTGGCCTGCGGATGACTGGCTTCGAGCACCGCGATCTGCTCGGGCGTGGCGGCCGGCAGCTGGACCACGTCGAGCCAGGCCTTCCAGCCCAGCGTGGCGTTGGTGAAGCCGTGCGCGGTGATCGGGTTCGCCAGCAGCGGGCCAGGCGTGGCGCGTTGTCCGTCCGGCGCGGGGGCCATCGGCAGCGGCGCGAAATCGGTGGCCAGTTCGGCCGACCGCATCGCCTGCAAGCCCGCGACCAGGCGGGCCTGGTACGACAGGAACGCGATCAGCTGCGCCAGTGCCACGATCGCCGGCGTCGACAGACCGGCCCGGGGCAGCGACAGCAGCAGCGCGCGGTCGCCGTGCACCGGGCTTTCGATCAGCGTGCGGGTGAAGCGCAGCACGGCCAGCAGCGTGGCGTCGATGGCCACGTCGGTGGGTGGCGTGGCGCCCACATCGTCGTGCGCGACGAAGTCGACCACCGCCGTGTCCGCGCCGACCGCGCGCAGCCGGGCCCCGTAGTGCGCCGCGAGCGCGGCCGACGGCGTGAGCCGGCAGGCGAGCAGGGCCACCAGCAGACGGTCGACCAGCGACAGCCCGGGCAGCGAGGGATCGAACAACGCGGCGTAGCTGCCTTGCGTGGCGGCGACCACCTTGTCGCGGCGATGGCGCACACCGTGGATCGGGCTGGCGGCGTCGAGCCCGACGATCTGGTCGATCAGGTCGGACGTGTCAGGCGCGCGCGGCAAGGCGGACGGGGTCATCGGTGTCTCCTCGGACCAGGGATGGTAGGACGCAATTCAGGCACCGGGCGGCCCACGGTGCGGCAGCCATTCGTCGCCCAGCAGTTCGGGCTCGTCGTACGCCTGCATCCGCGCGAAGTGCACGTCGATGTCTTCGCTGTAGAACAGGCTGGCGATGCCCCGGGCCAGGCGCTTGGCGCCATCACTGATCGCCGGGATGTCGCCGGACACCGGGCCCAGGCTCAGCGCGGCCGGAAAACAGAAGCAGTGCACGCGCTGCAGGCCGGGGCAGGCGCCGGGCGTCTTCTCCTGCAGCTCGAAACGCGGGCCGAGGTCGGGCGAGTCGTCGAGTTCACGGTCTTCTTCGCCGGCCGCGGGTGTGTAGCGGTCCTTCCACGCGCGGATGTGGGGCGCGAGGCGGGCGAACTCGGGCCGGCTGAACCAGTCGATCCGGAAGCCGGTCGCGAACACGAGGAAGTCGAACGTGGCGACGCCCTGCGAGGTCGTCACTTCGATCGCATTGCCCTGCAGACGCGCACCCAGCACCGCGCAGCCGAGGTTGAAACGCGCGTTCGCGTGCCGTGACACACGCTGCGTGCTGCCGCGCGGCGGTGGGGTCTTCTGGGTGTGGAGGTAGTGGCGCAGGCGCCACTTCCAGGCATCGGGCAGGTCGGCATGGCCGTGCGTGAGGCCGGGATGGGCCGCGCCCTTGCCCTTGTTGATGCGCGGCAGGTCGGTGCCGCGCACCAGCAGGTCGACACCTGCGGCGCCGGCCTCCAGCGCGGTGGCGGCACAGTCCATCGCCGACGAGCCGGCACCGACCACGGCGACACGGCGGCCGGCCAGCATGGCGTAGTCCATCGCATCCGACGAATGGGCCCAGTGCGTGCGCGGCAAGCTGTGCGCGAACGCCGGAACCTGCGGGCCACCCAGGCCGTCGCGCCCGGTGGCGAGCACCACGCGGCGGGCCAGCACGGTCTGGCGGCCCTGCGGCGACGCGATATCGAGCGCCACGGCGCCGTCGTCGAGCGGGCGCACCAGTTCGACCCGGTGGTCGTTGCGGACCTCGAGCCCCAGCACCTGCCGGTACCAGCGCAGGTAGTCCATCCATTGCAGGCGCGGGATCTTGTCGAGCGCAGCCCAGGCCTCGCTGCCGAACTGCGCTTCGAACCAGGCACGGAAGGTCAGGGCCGGCAGGCCCAGCGCCGGCCCGGTCAGCTGCTTGGGCGAGCGCAGGGTCTCCATCCGCGCGGTCGTGGCCCAGGGGCCTTCGTAGCCCTGCGGCGCCGCATCGAACACGACCGCCTGGATGCCGATCTGCGCCAAGGCTGCAGCCGCGGCCAAACCGGCCATGCCACCGCCGACGATGGCGGTGTCGAGCAGCGTCTGGCCGTCGCGCTCCAGCAGCGGGGTCCAGCGTTTCGCCGGCAGTTCGAGCCAGGCCAGGTCCTGCCGCAGCCTGGCTTCGAGCGCCTGCAGACCTGCCAGGCCTTCGGGCTGCATCGTGTCGGCCCGCCTACTTGGCGGTGGGCATCACGAACTCGGCGCCTTTGCCGATACTCTCGGGCCAGCGCTGCATGATCGACTTCTGCTTGGTGTAGAAACGCACGCCTTCTTCGCCGTAGGCGTGCATGTCGCCGAACAGGCTCTTCTTCCAGCCGCCGAAGCCGTGCCAGGCCATCGGCACCGGGATCGGCACGTTGATGCCGACCATGCCCACCTGGATGCGGCGGCTGAACTCGCGCGCCACGTTGCCATCGCGCGTGAAGCAGGAGACGCCGTTGCCGAACTCGTGGGCGTTGATCAGGTCGACCGCTTCCTTCAAGTCCTTCACGCGCACGCAGCTAAGCACCGGGCCGAAGATCTCTTCCTTGTAGATGCGCATCGACGGCGTCACGTGGTCGAACAGCGTGCCACCCATCCAGAACCCGTTGTCGCAGCCAGCCCCGGCGCGCGTGCCCTGGAAGCCGCGGCCGTCGACCAGCAGCTTTGCGCCTTCCTTCTCGCCCTGGGCGATGTAGCCGGTGATGCGTTCGTGCGCGGCCCGCGTGACGATCGGGCCCATCTCGGCCTCGAGGTTGGTGCCGTTCAGCACCTTCAGCGTCTGCGTGCGCTCCACCAGCTTGTCGACTACCTTGTCGGCCGCGTCGCCCACCAGCACTGCCACGCTGATCGCCATGCAGCGCTCGCCGGCCGAGCCGTAGCCCGAGCCGATCAGCGCGTCCACGGTCTGCTCGATGTCGGCATCGGGCATCACCACCATGTGGTTCTTCGCTCCGCCCAGCGCCTGCACGCGTTTGCCGTGGCGGGCACCGGTCTCGTAGATATAGTTGGCGATCGGCGTGGAGCCGACGAAGCTGATGGCCTTGACGTCGGGGTGCTCCAGCAGTGCGTCGACCGCGACCTTGTCGCCCTGCACCACGTTGAACACACCGTCGGGCAGGCCGGCCTGCTGCAGCAGATCGGCCATCAGCAGCGAGGCGCTGGGGTCGGTCGGGCTGGGTTTCAGCACGAAGGTGTTGCCGGCGGCGATGGCGACCGGGAACATCCACATCGGCACCATCACCGGGAAGTTGAACGGCGTGATGCCGGCCACCACGCCCAGCGGCTGGCGCAGCGTCCAGTTGTCGATGCCGGTGGAGACCTGGTCGGTGTAGTCGCCCTTCAGCAGTTGCGGAATACCACAGGCGAACTCGACGATGTCGATGCCGCGCGTGACCTCGCCCTGCGCATCGGTGAACACCTTGCCGTGCTCGGCGGTGATCAGGTGGGCGAGTTCATCCTTGCGCTGGTTCAGCAGTTCCAGGAACTTGAACATCACCCGCGCACGGCGGATCGGCGGGGTATCGGCCCAGGCCGGGAAGGCGGCCTGGGCGGCTGCCACCGCGGCGCCGACTTCGGCCACGCTCGCCAGGTCGACCTTGCCGGTGACGGCGCCGGTGGCGGGGTTGAAGACGTCTTGCGAACGATCCGAACGGCCGGCCACGCCGCGTCCGGCGATGAAGTGGCCAATGGGGGTGATGCGCATCTGTGGTTCCTCGTGACGACGCAGGTCGCCTGCGTGAAAACGAGGATGTTAGCGCGCCAGGGCCACGCAGGGCCCTGTCTGGCTAGACGACGATCGCGCGCTGGCCGGCGAGGTCGCCGGTGTGGTCGGCCATGAGCTGTTCTTCGGCCATGAAGTCGCTGAAGGTGAAGTCGTCCTGGCGCTCGAACTTGGCCGCTTCGGCCTCACGCCGTACCGTTTCGGTCAGCACCTTTTTCAGCGTGAGCAGGGTACCGGGGTCCAGCGCACGGCCGCATTCGGCCAGCGCCTGCTGCAGATCGGTGCTCGCGAAGTGGGCCTTGACGGCATCCTGGTACTCGACCGCGCGCGTCAGCCGCATCACCACCCGGCGGGTCGACAGGAAGTTGGTCAACGCAAATTCGGGGTGCAGGCGGCTCAGCACGAGCGACAGGCCGCCCAGGATGATCTGGATCTCGAGGAGTTCGGAGTTTTCCGTCACCAGGGGCAACAGCAGCTCGGTGTTCCACGGGCTTTCGTCTTGCAGGTATTTGGAGCTCATGGGGCTGAATTCTAGAAACGCCTCTCGTGAACGCATGTTGCCATATGGAAGGTAAACATACCTCATTTGTTTCTGCACAACAATCTGGCGCGGCACGGCCCGAGCCGCACCACGGCCCGTGGCGCGCACGCAGATCACCTGGTTGCGGTCGAAAGAACACCTTGCTGCCGCGGGATCGTCGTCGCCGCCCTCATCGTTGGCGGCGGTGGTTTCTCCGCTATCCTGATCCCGCCAGCGCGGCCGCTGTGGCCGGGCGGAGGAGACAAAAGACATGCACAAGACACCGATGAAGAACCGGCGCGGTTTCGGCCGCGTCCTGCTGCTCGCAGCCTGTACCGTGGCCGCGATGCCGCTGGCGGCGCAGGACTACCCCAGCAAACCGATCAAGCTGATCGTGCCTTATCCGCCCGGCGGCGCCACCGATGTGATCGGCCGCGTGATGGCGCAGAAGCTGTCGACCGTGCTGGGCCAGCAGGTGGTGGTGGACAACCGTGGCGGCGCGGCCGGCAGCATTGGCGCGGCGGCGGTGGCGCGCGCCGCACCCGACGGCTACACGCTGCTGATGGGCGCGCTCACCAGCCATTCGATCAACGCCGTGCTGTACGGCGCCCAGGCGGGCTTCGACATCGAGAAGAGTTTTGCGCCGATTGCCATCGTCGGCACGGTGCCGCTGGTGTTCGTGGTGCATCCGAGCGTCAAGGCCAGCACGCTGCCCGAGCTGATCGCGCTGGCCAAGGCAGCGCCGGGCACCATCAGCTTTGCGTCGTCGGGCAATGGCTCGCCGCAGCATCTGGCCGGCGAGATCTTCCAGCGGGCCGCGGGCGTGAAGATGCTGCACGTGCCGTACAAGGGCAGTGGCCCGGCGATGAACGATCTGGTGGGCGGCCAGGTGCTGACGATGATCGAGACGGCACCGGCCTGCCAGCCGCTGATCAAGGCTGGCAAGCTGCGCGCCATTGCCACGGCGACCGCGCAACCGGTGGGCACGCTGCCGGGCGTGCCGACGGCAGCGCAGGCCGGGTTGAAGGATTTCGAGGTCAGCTCGATGTTCGGCCTGATGGCACCGGCCGGCACGCCCGCGTTGGTGGTGGCGCGCATCAATGCCGCGCTGAAGGACATCCTCGGACAGCCCGATGTGCAGGAGAACATGCTGGCGCAAGGCGCCATCGCCACCTACACCACGCCCGAGGATGCCGGCCGCGCGATCCGGGCGGAGGCGGCCAAGTGGACCAAGGTGGTGAAGGACGGCGACATCAAGGGCGACTGAACGCCGAGCGGGGCATGGGTGGCGTGCAAATCATTTGAACCCGGTCGTCAAAACGCCTCTTCTGCACGGCCGTGTGCGGCGCCTACAGTGCTGGCACGGGTCATTCCGGCCCGCCAGGAAAAAACAGCATGTCCACTGCCTCCGTTCCCGCCCTGTTCATCTCGCACGGCGCACCGCTGTTTGCGCTGGAGCCCGGCACCAGCGGCCCGGCGTTGACGCGGTGGGGCCAGGGGCTCGCCGCATCGCGCACCGAAGGGCTGCGCGGCATCGTGCTGATGTCGCCGCACTGGATGGCCCGCACCCCGGGCGTGATGACGGGCAGCGCGCCGGCCACCTGGCACGACTTCGGTGGCTTCCCGAAGCCGCTCTATGCGTTGCAGTACCCGGCGTCGGGTGCGCCCGCATTGGCGACCGAAGTGCTCGACCTGTTGCAGGCGGACGGTTTTGCGGCGCAGCCCGACCCCGCGCGCCCGTACGACCATGGCGCCTGGGTGCCGCTGATGCACCTGTTTCCGAAAGCCGACGTGCCGGTCGTCCAGGTCGCCTTGCCGGCAGGCTACGGCCCGGCCGAGGTCTTCCGCATGGGCGCGGCGCTGCGCACGCTGCGCGACGAACGTGTGCTGGTGGTCGGCTCGGGCAGCATGACGCACAACCTGTCGGAGTTCTTCGGCGGCGCGCGCGATCCGGCGCCCTATGTGCTCGAGTTCAGCCGCTGGATCGAAGACACGATCGCACGCGGCGACCGCGAGGCCTTGTTCGACTACCGCCGGCAGGCCCCGCATGCCGCCCGGGCCCATCCCAGCGACGATCACTTCCTGCCGATCTTCTTCGCGTTGGGGGCTGCGGGCTGGGGCGGGGACGAACCGGTGAAGCCGGACTACCTCACGCGCGAGGTCATGTACGGCATCCTGGCGATGGATTCGTTCGCGCTAGCCTGAGCGCTCCGGCGCCGCGTCTCAGGCCGCCGGCTTCAGGTGCCCGAGCGGCAGCGCACTGCTGTCCTTCACCTCGCCCAGCGAAAAGCTGGTGTGCAGGTCCTTGACGTTCGGCAGGTTGATCAGCACGGTGCGCGCGAACTGCGAGAAGCTGTCGAGGTCGCGTGACACCACCTGCAGTTCGAACGTGCCCGCGCCGCTGATGTAGTGGCACGACACGACTTCCGGGATCTTGCGGATCGCGTCTTCGAGTTCTCGCGTGACGTCGCCATTGTTGCGGTCGGCGTCCAGCCGCACGAAGGCCAGCACCCCAAGGCCGATCTTGCGCCGGTCGATTTCGGCGCGGTAACCCTTGATGAACCCCGACTCCTCCAGCGCCTTCACGCGGCGCCAGCAGGGCGCCGCACTCAGGCCCACGCGCTGCGCAAGTTCTGCGTTCGTCAGCCGGCCATCCGCTTGCAATTCGTTCAGGATCGCGAGGTCGAACTTGTCCAGAGTTTCCATTTGGCCGATTTTATGGAAAGATTCTTTCTTGGGAGGCCATTTGGCAGCAAGAGAAAGAAAGGACATATCGGCGCGCCGGCCCTACACTTTCCGCACAAGTGACAAGCGGCGCACCACCCCGGCGCCGCACGAGAGCCGCTCGTGCCCTGACGCGGCCAACCTGCCCAACTGGAGACTGCACGATGAATGCACCGCTGCCGGAACACATCCGCAAGGCCCTCGAAACGGTGACCCTGGATGACAAGTACAGCCTCGACTACGGCCGTGCCTTCATGAGCGGTGTGCAGGCCCTGGTCAAGCTGCCCATGCTGCAGCGGCTGCGCGACCAGCAGGCCGGCAAGAACACGGCCGGTTTCATCAGCGGCTACCGCGGCTCGCCGCTCGGTGGCTACGACCAGGCGTTGTGGAAGGCCAGCAAGTACCTGAAGGCGCAGAACATCGTGTTCCAGCCGGGCGTGAACGAAGAGCTGGCCGCCACCGCGCTGTGGGGGACGCAGCAACTGGGTTTCTCGCCGCCGGGGACCAACAAGTTCGACGGCGTGTTCGGCATCTGGTACGGCAAGGGTCCGGGCGTCGACCGCTGCTCCGACGTGTTCAAGCATGCCAACATGGCCGGCACGACCGCGTTCGGCGGTGTGATCGCCGTCGCGGGCGACGACCATGTGTCCAAGAGCTCGACTGCGGCGCACCAGAGCGACCACATCTTCAAGGCCTGCGGCCTGCCGGTGTTCTTTCCGGCGAACGTGCAGGAGATCCTGGACTTGGGGCTCCACGCCTTCGCGATGAGCCGGTTCTCCGGGGTCTGGTCGGGCATGAAGACGATCCAGGAGATCGTCGAGTCGAGCGCCACCGCGGTGATCGACCCCGAGCGCGTGCAGATCAGGATTCCGACCGACTTTCAGATGCCGCCGGGCGGCGTGCACATCCGCTGGCCCGACCACGCGCTGGAGCAGGAAGCGCGGCTGTTCCACTACAAGTGGTATGCGGCGCTGGCGTACATCCGGGCCAACCGGCTCAACTACAACGCGATCGAAGGGCCGAACGACCACTACGGCCTGATCGCCAGTGGCAAGGCCTACAACGACACACGCCAGGCCTTGCTCGATCTGGGCCTGGACGACGCCACCTGCCGGCAGCTGGGCATCCGGCTGCACAAGGTGGGCGTGGTCTGGCCGCTGGAGGCGCAGTTGACGCGCGAGTTCGCGACGGGCCTGCAGGAGATCCTGGTCGTCGAGGAGAAACGCCAGGTCATCGAATACCAGGTGAAGGAAGAGCTCTACAACTGGCGCTCCGATGTGCGGCCCCACGTGCTGGGCAAGTTCACCGAGGTCGAGGGCGACTTTTCCGGCGGCGAGTGGTCGATGGCGAACCCGACCGCGAATACGCTGCTGCGCGCCAACGCCGATCTGTCGCCCGCGCTGATCGCCAAGGCAGTGGCCCAGCGGCTGAAGAAGACCGGCGTGCTGGCGGCCGGCGGCGCCGACATGGTGGCGCGCGTCGATGCGCAGCTGGCGATCCTGGAGGCCAAGGAGCGGTCGATGCAGGTGCTGGAGCTGGGCGGCGTCAAGGGCGCTGACCGCCAGCCGTGGTTCTGCTCGGGTTGCCCGCACAACACCAGCACGGTGGTGCCCGAAGGTTCGCGTGCGATGGGTGGCATCGGCTGCCACTTCATGGCGACGTGGATGGACCGCTCGACCATCGGCTTCACGCAGATGGGCGGCGAGGGCGTGCCCTGGGTCGGCCAGCAGCCGTTCACCACCGACCAGCACATCTTTGCCAACCTGGGCGACGGCACCTATTTCCACAGCGGCCTGCTGGCGATCCGCCAGAGCATCGCCGCCGGCGTCAACATCACCTACAAGATCCTCTACAACGATGCGGTCGCGATGACCGGCGGCCAGCAGGTCGGCGAACGGCCCGAGGGGCATTCGGTGCTGCAGATTGCCGAGAGCCTGCACGCCGAGGGCGCGAAAAAGGTGGTCGTGGTCACCGACGAACCCGAGAAATACGAAGGGGTGCATGTGCCCGGCGACCACGTGCAGATCCTGCACCGCGACCAGCTGGATGCCGTGCAGCGGGAGTTCCGCCAGATCGCCGGCACCACGGCCATCATCTACGACCAGACCTGCGCCACCGAAAAACGCCGCCGCCGCAAGCGCGGCACCGCGGTCGACCCGGCCAAACGCGTGGTGATCAACGAACTGGTGTGCGAGGGCTGCGGCGACTGCAGCGTGCAGAGCAACTGCCTGTCGGTCGAGCCGCTCGAAACCGAGTTCGGCCGCAAGCGCACCATCAACCAGAGCACCTGCAACAAGGACATGAGCTGCCTGACGGGCTTCTGCCCGAGCTTCGTCACGGTCGAAGGCGGGCAGTTGCGCAGGAAGAGCAAGACCCGCGCGGCGTCGCCGTTCGAGATGGGCGCGATGCCCGAGCCGGCGATCCCCGCGCTCACCGCGACCTACGGCGTGGTCGTGGCCGGTGTCGGCGGCACCGGCGTCATCACCATCGGTCAGCTGCTGGGCATGGCCGCCCACATGGAGGGCAAGGGCATCGTCACGCAGGACGCGGCCGGCCTGGCGCAGAAGGGTGGCGCCACCTGGAGCCACGTGCTGATCGGCCCGACGCAGGACGACATCCGCACCACGCGCGTGTCGATGGCGGCGGCCGACCTGATCCTGGGGTGCGACCCGCTGGTCACGTCGTCGAAAGAGACCACGCTGCGCATGCTGGAAGGCCGCACCCGCGTGGCCCTCAGTACGCACAGCACCCCGACCGCGGCCTTCGTGAAGAACATCGCCTGGCAGAACCCGGCCGATGCCTGCGCCGCCGAGATCGCCGAGATTGTCGGCGCGGCCGGTGTCGGCGTCTTCGACGCGGACGCGGTGGCGACCGGCCTGATGGGCGACAGCATCTACATCAACCCGATGATCCTGGGCTACGCCTGGCAGCGCGGCTGGTTGCCGCTGGAAAAGGCGTCGCTGATGCGTGCGATCGAGTTGAATGCGGTCGCCGTCGAGCAGAACAGGACGGCGTTCGAGTGGGGACGCCGCGCCGCGCACGATCTGGCCGCCGTGCTGGCGCTGCTGCCGTCGGGCGCTGCCGCCGGCGTGCAGGTGGTCGAATTCAAGAAACGCGAACGGGTCGAGGATCTCGTGGCCCGCCGTGTGGAGTTCCTGACCGCCTACCAGAACGCCGCTTATGCCGCCGACTACCAGGCCTTCGTCGAGCAGGTGCGCACCCGCGAGCAGGCGATGGGTGCACCGAAGCATCTTCCGTTGACCGAGGCCGTGGCGCGTTACCTGTTCAAGCTGATGGCCTACAAGGACGAGTACGAGGTGGCCCGGCTGCACGTCGACACCAGCTTCCAGGCCCGGATCGCGTCGATGTTCGAAGGCGACTACAAGCTGCACTACCACCTGGCGCCGCCGATGATCGCCAAGAAGAACGCCAAGGGCGAACTGCAGAAGCAGAAGTTCGGGCCGGCGATGCTGACCGGCTTCAGGCTGCTGGCCCGGCTCAAGGGCCTGCGCGGCACGGCGTTCGACCCGTTCGGCAGAACCGACGAGCGGCGCGCCGAACGTGCGCTGATCGCCGATTACCGCCGCAGCGTGGAAGAGGTGCTGGCCGGCCTGCATGCGGCCAACCATGCGACGGCGGTCGAGATCGCCCGCATTCCGGAGCAGATCAAGGGTTACGGCCACGTGAAGGAGCGCAACCTGCACGTCGCGCGCGGCAAGTGGGCGCAGCTGATGGAGCAGTTCCGGCATCCGGCCGTCGAGCAGCGCGCCGCCTGAGACCCGCGGGCACGCCGTCCGGCGGGCGGGCCGCCGCTCCAGAAGCCATCCTTATGGCCCGTTGGGGCTTGACGGGGTTTTACGGCGGCGCCGCATACAATCTGCTGCGTTTCGCCCCGCCTGCGTGCACTGTGCCCGCAGTGTTGTGCATTTTTTCCTTGCTTCCCTGTCGTGGAGTTCTTCCGTGCTGATTTCTTCCGCTTTTGCCCAAACCGCTCCAGCCGCCGCGGGTGGCACCGACATGATGTCGTCGCTGGGCAGCATGCTGCCGCTCGTGCTGATGTTCGTGGTGCTGTATTTCGTGATGATCCGGCCGCAGATGCGCAAGCAGAAGGAGCACCGCGCGATGATCGACGCCCTGGCCAAGGGTGACGAAGTGGCCACGGCCGGCGGCCTGATCGGCAAGGTGACCAAGATGGGCGACGGTTATCTCGGCATCGAGATCTCCAATGGCGTTGAAGTGCAGTTGCAGCGCAGCGCCGTGGTGCAGGTCCTTCCCAAGGGTACGGTCAAGTAACAGAGCTGCGGCGCACAGGCGATCATGAACCGTTATCCGGTATGGAAGTACGCGATCATCGTGATCGCGCTGCTGGTAGGGGCCATCTACACCCTGCCCAATTTCTTCGGCGAGGCGCCGGCGGTGCAGGTGTCGGCGGGGCGTGCCACCGTCAAGGTCGACAGCACCACGCTGGCGCGGGTTGAGGAGGCGCTGAAGGCGGCCAGCATGCCGGCCCAGCAGATCACGCTGGAAGGCAACTCGGTCAAGGCGCGTTTCGATTCGACCGACGCGCAACTGAAGGCCAAGGACGTGATCCAGAAGGCGCTGGTCCCTGATCCGGCCGATACCTCCTATGTCGTCGCGCTGAACCTGGTGTCCCGGTCGCCGGCATGGTTGTCGTTGCTGCGGGCCGGCCCGATGTACCTGGGCCTCGATCTGCGCGGCGGGGTGCACTTCATGCTGCAGGTCGACATGCAGGCGGCACTGACCAAGAAGGCCGAGTCGCTGGCCGGCGACCTGCGCACCACGCTGCGCGACAAGAGCGTGCGCCATGGCGGCATCAACCGCGAAGGCCAGACCATCGAGGTGCGTTTTCGCGAAGCACAGGCGATGGAGGCCGCCAAGGGCGTGCTGCAGGACCAGTTCCCCGACCTGCTGGCCACCAGCGGGCCGGACGGTACCGACTACAAGCTGGTCGCCACGATCAAGCCCGAGGCGGCGCGCCGCGTGCAGGAGCAGGCGCTCAAGCAGAACATCACCACGCTGCACAACCGCATCAACGAGCTGGGCGTGGCCGAGCCGGTGATCCAGCAGCAAGGCCTCGACCGCATCGTTGTGCAATTGCCCGGCGTGCAGGACACGGCCAAGGCCAAGGACATCCTGGGCCGCACGGCGACGCTCGAAGTTCGCCTGGTCGACGAGAGCACCGAGGCCCGTGGCGCCGAATCCGGTGCAGGCGCGGTGCCGTTCGGCTCCGAGCGTTATCTCGAGCGCAGCGGCCAGCCGGTGATCGTCAAGAAGCAGGTGGTGCTGACCGGCGAGAACCTGACCGACGCCCAGCCCGGCTTCGACAGCCAGACGCAGGAAGCCACCGTCAACCTGACGCTCGATGCCAAGGGCGCGCGCATCTTCAAGGACGTGACGCGCGAGAACGTCGGCAAGCGCATGGCGATCATCCTGTTCGAGAAGGGCAAGGGCGAGGTCGTCACGGCGCCGGTGATCCGTACCGAAATCGGCGGCGGCCGCGTCCAGATCTCGGGCCGCATGACGACGGCGGAAGCCAACGACACCTCGCTGCTGCTGCGCGCCGGTTCGCTGGCCGCGCCGATGGAGATCATCGAGGAGCGCACCATCGGCCCGAGCCTGGGTGCCGAGAACATCGAGAAGGGTTTCCACTCGGTGACCTGGGGCTTCGTCGTGGTCGCGCTGTTCATGTGCGGCTACTACATGCTGTTCGGCGTGTTCTCCAGCATCGCGCTGGCGTTCAACCTGCTGTTGCTGGTGGCGGTGCTGTCGATGCTGCAGGCCACGCTGTCGCTGCCCGGCATGGCCGCCATGGCGCTGGTGCTCGGCATGGCGATCGACAGCAATGTGCTGGTCAACGAACGGGTGCGTGAAGAACTGCGTGGCGGTGCGTCGCCGCAGGCTGCGATCCATGCCGGCTACGACCGTGCCTGGGCGACGATTCTCGACTCGAACGTGACCGCGCTGATCGCAGGCGTCGCCCTGCTGGCCTTCGGCTCCGGCCCGGTGCGCGGCTTTGCGGTCGTGCACTGCCTCGGCATCCTCACCAGCATGTTCTCGGCTGTGTTCTTCTCGCGCGGCCTGGTCAATCTCTGGTATGGGCGGCAGAAGAAACTGAAGACGGTGTCGATCGGCACCGTGTGGCGTCCGGACGCAGCGGCGAACCTGCCGGCCAAGGCGCAGTAAGCTCTGTGCAGCAAGACAAGACCATGGAATTCCTAGTTTCGGCATCCGGGGCGCAAGCGCCCGTGCGTTGGCTCTGAAGACTCCTCAAAGGACACGCAATGGAGTTTTTCAAGATCCGCCGCGACATCCCGTTCATGCGGCATGCGCTGGTTTTCAACGTCGTCTCGTTCGTCACCTTCCTGGCGGCGGTGTTCTTCCTGTTCTCGCGCGGGCTGCACCTGTCGGTCGAGTTCACCGGCGGCACCCTGATGGAGGTCAGCTACACGCAGCCGGCCGACATGACCAAGGTGCGCGACACGGTGGCCAAGCTCGGCTTCACCGACGTGCAGGTGCAGAACTTCGGCACGGCGCGCGACGTGCTGATCCGCCTGCCGGCGCAGAAGGGCGTGAGTTCGTCGCAGCAGAGCGACCGCGTGCTGGGGGCCTTGAAGGAGGCCGACAGCTCGGTCACGCTGCGGCGCACCGAATTCGTCGGGCCTCAGGTCGGCGATGAACTCGCGGTCGACGGGTTGAAGGCACTGGCCTTCGTGGTGGTCGGCATCATCATCTACCTGGCGTTCCGATTCGAGTGGAAGTACGCGATCGCGGCGATCCTGGCCAACCTGCACGACGTGGTGATCATCCTCGGCTTCTTCGCATTCTTCCAATGGGAGTTTTCGTTGCCGGTGCTGGCCGCGGTGCTGGCGGTGCTGGGCTATTCGGTCAACGAATCGGTGGTGATCTTCGACCGGATTCGCGAGAACTTCCGCCGCTACCGGAAGATGACGACGATCGAAATCATCGACAACGCGATCACGTCGACCATCAGCCGCACTATCATCACCCACGGTTCCACCCAGATCATGGTGCTGTCGATGTTGCTGTTTGGCGGTCCGACCCTGCATTACTTCGCGCTGGCGCTGACGATCGGCATCTGCTTCGGCATCTACTCGTCGGTGTTTGTGGCGGCGGCGATCGCGATGTGGCTGGGTATCAAACGCGAAGATCTGATCAAATCCAAGAAGGAAGAGGATCCCAACGACCCGAATTCGGGCGCCGTTGTCTGAGGTCTTTCCTGTTCCATGGCCACCAGCCTCTCATCCCCCGAACGACAACTGGCCCGCAGAACGCGTGAGCGCTTCGCGGCCGAGATCGGGCACAACCTGGGTGAGGTCAGCGCCGCCATCAAGGAGCGCCTGACGGTCCTGCTCGAACAGGTCAGCTCGACCCGTGAGATGCAGGACCGGCGTGACGCCTGGACCTCGTTCCAGAGCCACAGCCGGGCCTGGGAGGACGGCACGGCCGCGGCCTGGAAGCGGGCCGCGCTGGGCGCAGCCACCGGCAACGCGTCGCGCCAGTCTGCGGCGACGTTCGAACTGGTCGGGGACGAGGTTGTCGAGAACAAGATCCTCGCATCCCGCATGGGGCTGGCGATCCAGGATGGGGTCGGCTCCGAATATTCGGATCTGTGCGCACGCGTCCAGCAGCTGGAGCAAGGCGACGAGATGCAGGCCCAGGACGTGCTGCGGCCCGAAGCCCTGCTGCTGATCCTGGTCGAGCAATGGGCCCTGGTCGGCCTGGCCCGCTCCACGCTGCCGCTGGTGGCCGAAGTACTGCAGCGCGAGCTGGCCGCGCAATTCCTCGACGCCTACAAGTCGTGCAACGAATTCCTGATCGCCTGCGGTGTGATGCCGTCGGTCGATCTACGTGCCCGCGTCAAGCGGACCGATTCTTCCGGCGGCGCGCGTGCCCCTTCGTCGGGCTGGTCGCACTCCGAAGGGGCGGACGACGACGCGCGCCGCGGCCGCAACACAGCGCAGCCGATCGGCGACGACAACGAGCGCAAGCGCCACTTGGCGGATGGCCGCATGGTCACCGTCACCTCGCCGCTGGCCCGGGCGCGCCGGCGTGCCCAGGGTGTGCTGGTGCAGTTGAAGCGCGTGCTGTCCGAGCAGGTGAGCGGTTTCGACGCCACGGTCGCCCACGAACTGTCGCCCACGCTGGCCCATGCGATCAGCCGGCGGCGCGGCATCGTCGATTCCGAGCTGGGCGCAGCGTTCACCTCCACGCCCGACTACAGTGCTGCGGGTGTCTCGCGCGTGGCGGGCGTGCTGCGCGACCGCTCGAACGAGCTCAAGAAGCAGGCCTCGACCACCGGCGAGAAGGCCACGATCGAGATCGTGGCGCTGATGTTCCAGAGCATCCTGGCCGAGGAGCGCATCCCGCCGTCGGCTCGGGTGTGGTTTGCGCGGCTGCAGCTGCCGGTGCTGCGCGTGGCCCTGGCCGAGCCCGAGTTCTTCGGCACGCTGAACCATCCTGCGCGGCAGCTGATCGACCGCATGGGGTCGTGCGTGATGGGCTTCGATGCCAGCGCCATCGGCGGCAGTGCGCTCGAGACCGAGATCCGCCGCGTGGTGCAGGTGATCGAGCAGTACCCGGAGACCGGCCGGCGCGTGTTCCAGCTGGTGTACGACGAGTTCCAGAAATTCCTGTCGAAGTTCCTCACCGAGAAGGGCGCGACCTCGCGCGTGGTCAGCGTCGCACAGCAGGTCGAGCAGAAGGAGACACTGGCGATCCAGTACACGATCGAGCTGCGCAACATGCTGAAGGACATTCCGGTCCGCGACGAAGTGCGCGAGTTCCTGTTCAAGGTCTGGGCCGAAGTGCTGGCGATCGCGGCCGTGCGCCGCGGCGCCCAGGACGAGGAGACGGTGGCGCTCAAGCGTGCTGCGGCCGACCTGGTGTGGGCCGCCAGCGCCAAGCCCAACCGGGCCGACCGGGCCCGCGTGATCCAGAGCCTGCCGCAACTGCTGCAGCGGCTGCGCCAGGGCATGACCCTGCTGGGCATGGCCTCGGCCGACCAGGAGGTCCACATCAAGCGCATCAGCGACACGCTGGCGGACGCCTTCATGTCGAAGACCGAAGCGATCCCGCCGGCACGCATCGAGCAGATGGCGGCTCGGCTGGCGAACCTCGAAGACTTCGTCAGCGACGAGAGCATGGGCGACCTGCCGCTCGATGCGGAGAGCATCGAGATGATGCTGGGCATCGATGCGTCGTCGATCGACGTGATCGCCGATGCCGGCGCCAAGCCCAGTGAGGCGATGATGGCCTGGGCCCAGGAGCTGCAGCTCGGCCACTGGTTCACGCTGGACCACAACCACAAGATCAGCCAGGTGCAGTTTGCCTGGCGCAGCGACCGCAAGCAGCTGCACCTGTTCGCGTCGATGGACGGCCGCAGCTACCTGATCCAGGCCAAGCGCCTGGCCACCTATCTGCAGGCCGGCCTGCTGGTGCCGCAGGAAGAAGAAGCGCTCACGCTGCGCGCCACCCGCAAGGCGCTGGCCAAACTCGACGCCAATCCGGAACGCCTGCTGGCTGCCTGAGCAGCGAGCCTAATGCGCGATGCGCCCTGACGCGTCGTCGCAGAGTTCGTCCAGCACCAGTGCATCGGGCTCGGTGCCGAAGCTCCAGTAGACCATCAGCACGATGATCTTCAGGTCACCCAATGACACTGGCTGGCCTTGGGCGGCCATGGCACGGTCCAGCACGATCTCGCGCATGTGGGGCGGCAGCACGCCGGCCGATTCGAGGAAATGCACGAAGCCCAGGCACTCGGCGCCCAGGTGCTCCTGCTCGGCGATCGAGTAGACGCGCAGACTGTCCGAGGGGGGGTAAGGCAAGGGCGCGAGGCCGGGTGCGCCCTGCGGTGCCTCGGGCTGGCCCTGGAGGCCACTGCCCTCGGCCGCGATCTTCAGCCCGTTGAGCCAGACCAGCGCCTGCTGGATCTCGTCGGCGTCGAAGCCGACGGCGCTCAGTTTGCGCCCCAGCTGTTGCGGCTCGGGACATGCATCGCCGCGCCAGTAGTTCTCATACACAAAAACAAGTACATCGAACATGAGGCCAATATAGCGCAGAACCCCGAACGCGCGCAGCGTGCCTGGTGCCAAAAAACCACGCAGCGTTCACCACGCTGCGTTCAACCGACGCTGATGCGCTGGAACAGTCCGCCCGGCAGTCGGGCGATTTCGCCGTCCAGCTCCAATTCGAGCAGGCGGGCTTGCAGATGCGCGGCATCGAAGCCGGTACGGGCCGCCAGGGCATCGAGCCCGACCGGGTCGAAGCCGAAGTGCTGCAGCAGCGGGTCGTCGTGCGCGGTCTCGGGGTTGGCCTCGTCCGGGGCCGTCGCATCGCGTGCGATGGTGGCTGGCGTCGTGGGGGCGAACTCTTCGAAGACATCCTCCACGGATTCGACCAGCTTGGCCCCCTGCTTGATCAGCGCATGGCAACCGCGCGATTGCAGCGACTGGATCGAACCCGGGATCGCAAACACTTCCTTGCCTTGCTCGCTGGCCAGGCGTGCGGTGATCAGCGAGCCTGATTTCAACGCCGCCTCCACGACCAGCGTGCCGCGCGTCAGGCCGGCGATCAGGCGGTTGCGTTTCGGGAAATTCTCCGCCAGCGGCGGCGTGCCCAAGGGATACTCGCTGAAGATCACGCCTTGCTGCGCGATGCGGTGCGCGAGCCTGAGATTGGCCTTGGGATAGACCCTGTCCAGCCCGGTGCCGACCACGGCTACTGTCGCCAGCATGCCCGGCTGCGCGCTCGCGCCGTCCAGAGCGCCGGCATGGGCCGCACTGTCGACGCCCAGCGCCAGTCCGGAGACGACGGTCCATCCGCGTTCGCAGCAGCCGCGCGCGAACTGCCGCGCATGCACCGCGCCTTGCGGAGTGGGGTTGCGGCTGCCGACGATGGCGATGCCGCGCGGGGATTCGCCGCTTGCGATGAAGTCGGCCCAGGCCCCGAAGTGGCCGGTCGCGTAGAACATCAGCGGCGGGTCTTCCATCTGCAACAGCGACGGCGGGTAGGCCGCATCGCCCAGCACGACGACGCGGCGTTCCGCCGACGGCGCGTCGGCCGAGGTTTGCTGTAGCCATCGCCAGGTGGTCTCGAGCTGCTCAGCCCATGCCGCAGGCTCGCTGGACAAGGCCTGCACCTGGGCCGGGGAGGCGACCTGCTGCCACGCCACGGGATCCTGCGCGAAGACCGCAGCAGGCGGCCCGAACGCGGCGAGCAGACGGCGGGCCGTGCGGTTGCCCACGCCCGTCGTCAGCGCGAGCCGGAGCCAGTGGCCAAGTTCGGAGCGTTCCATCCGGCCGATGCCTCCAGCCGCTGGCGCGCAGATCAGCGCGGGTTGATCAGCCGGTCGCCGACCTTGACGCCGGTCTTGATCTCGAGAATCAGCCCGTACGACACCTTCTCGAACGTGCGGAACACCATCAGGATGCCGTTGTTCTCGTCGGGCAGTTTGATCGTCGGCTTCTTCGGGTCGGTCTTGTCGACGATGCGGCCGCCGTCGCTCAACAAGGCCAGCACGTGGCCGCGTTCGAGCCCGTCGCGCGTGCCCTTGTTGATCACGACGACCTGGCTCTGGGCCGCGCTCGCGTTGGCGACACCGCTGCCGTAGATCGAGATGACCCGGCCCTGCACGGCCTGCTGCGGAGCGCGGGGCACGTAGCTCACCAGTTCCCGGTCGGGCTCGGGCAACAGCCGGTCGCCGACGCGGATCTCTTCCTTGGTGGAGACGATGTTCATCGATGCGGGCACCAGCTCGACGATGGTCTTGCCATCCTTGCCGGCGACTTCTTCCGTGCTCTCGCCGCGCACCAGGGACGCCTTGCCCAGGTACTGCGCCTCGTAGCCCAGGATCTCTCCGGTGACAGGGTCCTTCAGCGGCGTGGCATCACGCACCACACGGAAGTCGAGCGGCTTGCCGGCCTGGTCGGACATCGGCGCATCGGCCGGGCCACGCACATAGGCTCGGTCGCCGCGGCTCAGCATCACGCGTTCTTCCTGGCCGGCCACGATGCGCGGCGCCTTCAGCAGGGTGTCCTGCTCGACCACCACCGGCTCGGTCAGGAAAGGCTCGATCATGCGCGGCTGCAGCGTCGGCAGGGCGCTGCCCGACAGGGAACCGTAGCGCGTGCGCGGCGACACCTTGATCGTCTGGGTATCGTCGCCGCCGGGCGCCTGCGTGGTCAGGACCGCGCGGCCGTCCTTCTTCAGCAGGAACAGCTGCTGGCCGGGGTAGATCAGGTGCGGGTTGCGGATCTCCTGCAGGTTCATGCCCCACAGTTCGGGCCAGCGCCAGGGCCGCGCCAGAAACAGGCCGGAGATGGCCCACAGCGTGTCGCCGCTCTTGACGACATAGCTGTCGGGCGCCGTCGGCGCCAGCTCGGACAGCGGCACACCGCTCTGGGCGACCTGGGTGGCGGTTTCCCGCTGCGACGGCAGGATGGGGAAGTTCTGAGCAACCGCGGCATCGGCCAGCAGCGTTGCTGCCAGTGCCGCTCCGATCGAAGCGAATGCCCACCGCTTGCCGGCCCCTGCCATCATGTTGTTCATAGGTTGTTGCACCAGAAACGTCCCCCTGGCCCATGCGGGCTATCGCGCCACGCGCAAGCGCCAATGACGACGCAAGTACCTGACAAATCACGCGCGATTTTGCGCCCAAGCCCTTGAATGGGCAACGATTATTGCCCTGGCCTCCCTCTGGCGCGGCCAAAAGTGGCGAAAATAGCGACAACTCCGACCGATTTCCCTGCCATGGCGCTCCTTTCGATTCTTCAATACCCCGACCCCCGCCTGCACACGGTGGCAAGGCCTGTCCAGAGCGTGGATGCGCGGATCCGGCAGTTGATCGCCGACATGACCGAGACCATGTACCACGCCAACGGCATCGGTCTGGCGGCCACGCAGATCGACGTGCACGAGCGCGTGATCGTCATCGACGTGTCCGAGCAGCGCGACGAGCCGCTGGTGCTGATCAACCCCGAGATCGTCTGGTCGAGCACCGACCGCGAGGTCAGCGACGAAGGTTGCCTTTCCGTGCCCGGCATCTACGACGGCGTGGAACGCGCGGCCCGCGTGAAGGTCCAAGCACTGGATGGCGAAGGCAAGTCCCGCACGGTCGATGCGGAAGGCCTGTTGGCCGTCTGCATCCAGCATGAGATGGACCATCTGCTGGGCAAGGTGTTCGTGCAGTATCTGTCGCCGCTGAAACGCAACCGGATCAAGACGAAGATGCTGAAGGCGCAGCGTGAGAACGCGCGCGAAGCAACCGGCTGAGCGATCGGCCAGAGGAGACGGAAGATGTGGGGACGTCCGTTCGCATGGGCCGCATTGGCCCTGGCAGTGGGCTTGGCTGGCTGTGCCTGGCGCAGTATCCAGCCCGGCATGAGCCGTGCCGAAGTGGTGGCGAGCTGGGGGCAGCCCACCCGCAGCGTGCCGCTACCCAATGGCGAGCGGCTGCAGTATTCGCAGCAGCCCGCCGGCCAGCAGGCCGTGATGGTCGATCTCGACGCCTCGGGCCGGGTCGTGCAAGCCCGGCAGGTGCTCAACGTCAACGATTTCGCCCGCATCAGCACGCAGGGCGACTGGACCCGCGCCGACGTCGAGCGTGAGTTCGGCCCGCCGGGCCTGATCGAACAGGTCGCTCGATGGGACGGCACGATCATGACCTACCGCTGGCGCGGTGACATGATCGACAAGTATTTCTGGGTCTACCTCGATCCTGCCGGCGTCGTGCGCCGCGCACATGAGGGCATGGACTGGCGCAACATGCGGGACATGCGCTAAGGCCTGTTCACACGCGTCTCCTGAATTGAGCGTGAACAGGCCCTGGGTCGACCCTCATCATTTCCACTTTCAACCATCTCCGAAGCGCGGCCACGGCGGCATCGAGGAACAATTGATGCGTATCGTGTTTGCGGGCACGCCCGAGTTCGCCCGCGTGGCGTTGGCGCGGCTGCATGCCGCGGGTTTCCAGATCGCCCTGGTGATGACGCAGCCCGACCGTCCCGCCGGTCGTGGGCTGAAGCTGCAGGCGTCGTCGGTCAAGCAGTTCGCGCTCGAACACGGCCTGGCGCTGGCCCAGCCGCGCAGCCTGCGCCTGGATGGCAAATACCCGGACGATGCGGCCGCGGCCCGCGACGCGCTGCAGGCCGCCGACGCCCAGGCGATGGTGGTGGCGGCCTACGGCCTGATCCTTCCGCAGTGGGTACTCGACATGATGGCCGGGCCAGGTCGCCACGGCTGCCTCAACATCCATGCCTCGCTGCTGCCGCGCTGGCGTGGCGCCGCCCCGATCCACCGCGCGGTCGAGGCCGGCGACACCGAAACCGGCGTCACCATCATGCAGATGGACGCCGGCCTGGACACGGGTGCGATGCTGCTGGTCGAGTCGGTGCCCATCGTCTCTGCGGGGCTGGCGGCCGACACGACCGGCAGCCTGCACGACAAGCTAGCGGTGCTCGGCGGCCGCATGGTCGTCGAGACACTCGAACTCGCGGCCTGCGGCGGCCTGACGCCGGTGCCCCAGCCGGCCGAGGGCGTGACCTACGCCCACAAGATCGACAAGCACGAGGCGCAGCTCGACTGGGCACAGCCGGCCGACCGGCTGGCCAGGCAGGTGCGGGCCTTCAATCCCTTTCCCGGCGCTTTCACGCGGCTGGACGGCGAGATCGTGAAGTTCTGGGCGGCGACCGTGGCCCAGGCCTGCGACACGCGCGATGCCGCTCCCGGCACGGTGGTGCAGGTGGCGCCCGATGCCATCCGGGTCCTGACCGGGCACGGTTGCCTCGACGTCACGGAGCTGCAGCGCGCCGGCGGCAAACGCCTGGGCGTGGCCGATTTCCTGCGGGGCAGCGCCGTGTCGACCGGCACTGCGTTCGAGACGGCCTCCGTCCCCAGCGCCTGATGTTCCTGCGCCGCGCGTTCCGCGAGCATCCTGAATTTCGCATCGGCGCGGCCGACATGTGGCCACAGGGGCCGGGCATTGCCGCCTGGGGCCTGATGACCGGCGTGGCGATGGTCAAGTCGGGCATGAGCGTGGTCGAGTCGCTGGCCATGGCCCTGCTGGTGTTCGCGGGCAGTTCGCAGCTGGCGGCGATCCCGCTGATCGTGGCGGGTGCGCCGATCTGGATCATCCTGGCGACCGGCTTCTGTGTGAACCTGCGCTTCGTCGTGTTCAGCCTGCACCTGCGCCCTTACCTGATGCACCTGCCACTGCTGGAGCGGCTGACCCACGGTTACCTGACGGCCGACATGACCTACGTGCTGTTCACGCGGCGCTTCCCGCATCCGGCCGCCGAGCCCGAAGGCCGCACCGCGCAGGAGGCCTATCTCGCGGGCAATTGCTATGTGAACTGGGCCTGCTGGGTCGGTTCCAGCGTCGTCGGCGTGGCGCTGGCCAACTTCGTGCCGACGGCCTGGGGCCTCGGGTTCGCCGGCATCCTGTGCCTGATCGGCATCCTGTGTTCGTTGGCGACGACCCGGCTGCGTCTGCTGTCGGCGGCGGTCGCCGGCGTGGCCGCCGTGCTCGCCTATGCGCTGCCGTTGAAGCTCAACATCGTCGCGGCGATCGCCGTCGCGGTGCTGCTGTGCCTGGGCATGGAGCGCTGGCGCGCCGTGCCACCGGCGAGAGGCCGCGCATGAGCGCATCGCTCGGCCGCCCGGAGCAAGCTCGCCCCCGGAGTGCTTCGGCACGGAGGGTCGTCCAGTGAGCGGCGTCACCGACTTGCAGACGATGCTGACCATCGTGCTGTTGGCCGGGGTCACGGTGCTGGCGCGCTGCTTCTTCATCTTCTCGAACCGGGACTGGCAGCTTCCGCACTGGGCGCAGCGTGGACTGCAATATGCGCCGATCGCGGCGCTGGCGGCGGTGGTGCTGCCCGAGGTCGTGATGACGCAAGGCCAGCTGGTGGCGACCTGGGCCGATGCGCGGCTGTACGCGGCCGTGGCTGGAGCGGCGGTGTATTTCTGGCGCCGCGACGTGCTGGTCACCATCATCGTCGGCATGGCCGTCTTCCTGCCGCTGCACCTCGGCCTGGGCTGGTAGGCCGGGTGGCGGGCTTCAGGGGCCGGGGCGCGGCCTACAATTCCTGCGACCCCTTTTCCTTGCTTGCTCCCTCCTTCACATCGCCATGAACGTTCTGCGCTTTTCCGATCTGTGTGCCCAAGGCAAGGTTGCCGGCCGGCGTGTGTTCATCCGGGCCGACCTCAACGTGCCGCAGGATGACGCCGGCGCCATCACCGAGGACACGCGCATCCGCGCATCGGTGCCCTGCATCCGCATGGCGCTGGAGGCTGGTGCTGCGGTGATGGTCACCTCGCACCTGGGCCGGCCGACAGAAGGCGAGCTCAAGCCCGAGGATTCGCTGGCGCCGGTGGCGCGCCGCCTGGGTGAACTGCTGGGCCGCGATGTGCCGTTGATCGCTGACTGGGTCGATGGCGTCCAGGTCGATGGCCATGCGGTCGCGCCGGGCCAGCTGGTGATGCTCGAGAACTGCCGTGTCAACGTCGGCGAGAAGAAGAACAAGCCCGAGCTGGCGCGCAAGATGGCCTCGCTGTGCGACATCTTCGTCAACGACGCGTTTGGCACGGCCCACCGCGCCGAGGGCACGACCTACGGCATTGCCGAGTTCGCGCCGATCGCCTGTGCCGGCCCGCTGCTGGCCGCCGAGATCGATGCCATCACCAAGGCACTGGCGCAGCCCGAGCGGCCACTGGTCGCGATCGTGGCCGGCTCCAAGGTGTCCACCAAGCTGACGATCCTGCGCAGCCTGGCCGACAAGGTGGATCAGCTCATCGTCGGCGGCGGCATCGCCAACACCTTCATGCTGGCCGCCGGCCTGCCGATCGGCAAGAGCCTGGCCGAAGCCGATCTCGTGGGCGACGCGCGCGCCGTGATCGAGGCCATGCGCGCACGCGGCGCCGAGGTGCCGATCCCGGAAGACGTGGTCACGGCCAAGACCTTTGCAGCCGATGCGCCGGCCACGGTCAAGGCCGCGGCCGATGTGGCGCCCGACGATCTGATCCTCGACATCGGACCGAAGACGGCGGCGCGGCTGGCCACACAACTCAAGGCGGCGGGCACCATCGTCTGGAACGGCCCGGTCGGCGTGTTCGAGTTCGACGCCTTCGCCCATGGTACCGAAGTGATTGCGCGGGCCGTGGCCGACAGCAAGGCCTTCAGCATCGCCGGCGGCGGCGACACCCTGGCAGCCATTGCCAAGTACGGCATCGAGCAGGACGTCGGCTACATCTCGACCGGTGGCGGCGCGTTCCTCGAAGTGCTGGAAGGCAAGACCCTGCCGGCCTTCGAGATCCTGGCCCGGCGCGCCGCCGCGTGACGCTCCCTGCGTCACAGCGCCACCCGCGGCCGTTGACCACTGCAGCGGCGTTCGGGGCCAGAGCCTGAAGCCATCCATCACCGTGCCACAACATCAGGAGACCGCGCCCCATGACCACTGCCACCCGCCTTCCACGCCACGCCACGAAGATCGTCGCCACGCTCGGCCCCGCGTCCAATACGCCCGAGCTGCTGGAGCAGATGATCCTGCACAAGGTCAGCGTCGTGCGGCTGAACTTCAGCCACGGCACGGCGCAGGACCATATCGCCCGCGCCGAGATGGTCCGCGAGGCGGCACGCAAGACCGGCCGCGAGGTCGCGATCATGGCCGACCTGCAAGGGCCGAAGATCCGGGTCGGCAAGTTTGCCGAGGGCAAGGTGATGCTGCAGCCGGGCGCCAAGTTCGTGCTCGATGCCGCCCGCGCGACGCCGGGTGATCTCGACGGCGTGGGCCTCGACTACAAGGACCTGCCGCGCGACGTCAAGGCCGGCGACCGGCTGCTGCTGAACGACGGCCTGATCGTGCTGTCGGTGGATGCGGTCAAGGGCGAGCAGGTGCACACCACGGTGCGGCTCGGCGGCGAGCTGTCGAACAACAAGGGCATCAACAAGCAGGGCGGCGGCCTGACGGCGCCGGCGTTGACGGCCAAGGACATGGAAGACATCAAGACCGCGATGAGCTTCAAGGCCGACTACGTGGCCGTGAGTTTTCCGAAGAACGCCACTGACATGGAGATGGCGCGCCAGCTGTGCAACGTGGCGGCGGCGGAGTTCGGCCACAAGCCTGGCATGATCGCCAAGATCGAGCGCGCCGAGGCCATTCCGAAGCTCGAAGAGATCCTGCGGGCCAGCGACGGCATCATGGTGGCGCGGGGCGATCTGGCGGTCGAGGTCGGCAATGCGGCCGTGCCGGCACTGCAGAAGAAGATGATCCGCATGGCGCGCGAGATGGACAAGGTGGTCATCACCGCGACGCAGATGATGGAGTCGATGATCACCAACCCGGTGCCCACGCGCGCCGAGGTCAGCGACGTGGCCAACGCCGTGCTCGACGGCACCGACGCGGTGATGCTCTCGGCCGAAACCGCTTCAGGCCGCTACCCGCTCGAGACCGTTCAGGAGATGAGTCGCATCTGCGAGGCCGCCGAGGCCGCCGAAGACAAGCAACTCGACGCCGACTTCAGCGGCCGCAACTACACGCGCATCGACCAGTCGATCGCAATGGGCGCGCTGTTCACGGCGCACCACCTGGGCGCCAAGGCCATCGTGGCGCTGACCGAATCGGGCTCGACCCTGCTCTGGATGAGCCGGCACCGCGCCCACATCCCGATGTATGCGCTGACCTCCCGGCTCGCCACCCAGCGCAAGCTGGCGCTCTACCGCAACGTGCGCCCCTTGCTGATGGACTCGCACACCGACCGCGACACCGCGCTCGAGCAGGCGGAGGCGCACCTGAAGAAACGCGGCATCGTGCAGAGCGGCGACGTCTATGCGATCACCTGCGGCGAGCCAATGGGCGCGCCAGGCGGCACCAACATGCTGAAGATCTGCGTGGTGTCCTGACGCCGGGGGGCGCCCGGGGTCAGTCGAAGCGGAACGACACGCCGGTGATGAACATGGCGTCGGTCTTCTTCAGGCCTGAGCCGGGGTCGCTGTTGTAGCGGTAGCTCAGGCCGGCGGTCAGGTTCATCGACTTCGTCATCTCGACGGTGACGTTGGTGTCGAAGGTGGCGCGGTACGACCCTGAATCGCGCAAGTTCGGGAACACCGCAAAACGCTGGCGCAGGCTGGTGGTGTCGGACACCTTGTGGTTCGACTCCTCGGCCAGCACGAGTTCGAGGCGACCGTAGCGGTCGCGCAGACCACCGTCCACGTCCGTGAGGTTGATGTAGCGGTCCTGGCTGTAACCCAGGCCTCCCGACACATCGAAGTTGTTGCGCTCGTTCTTGATCAGGTGGTAGCCCACGCCCGAGGCAACCGATGCACGCCACGAGATGTTGGCGAGACGGTCGCGCAGCACGTCGCCGGTGCCGAAGCCGAACCAGTCGGGCGTGATGTCGCGGTTGTACTGCGTGCCCAGCGCAAAACGTTCGGTGGTCGTCTGGTCGGAGTTGCTTGCGTAGGCCGCCTGGCCGCCGAAGGTCCATTTGTCGATGCTGGTGACACGTGCACCCTGCGCCACAATCGTCGCACTGGTGGCCTTGCTGTTGCCCGACGAGGCGTTCGCGCCGGCGGTGAACAGGTAGCGCCACTGGCCGTCGGGCTTGAGCGTTACCTGGGCCGCGGCGAGCATCGGGGAAGCGGCAAACAGGGCGACGATGGACATCGCGGCACATCGTCGAACGGGCTTCTTCTTCATTCGGGAACCTCCTTGAAAAGTCTTCTTTGATCCCTGGTGGTGTCGCCATTCCGTGCCGTGTTCCGTGAAATCGAGTGAGGAAATGTTGTCGGCGTGCAGGCCTACCCGCGGGGTGGATACCGGCCTACATCCTCTGGCCGGCTGCATTCTTTTTGGGCATTCGGCACGATTTTTGTGCGGTTGCCTGGGTCCGGAATTCGGAGGCCAAGGCTAAAATCGCGGCGCGGTTACCAAATGGTTACCAAACGCCCGGCCGGCTGCCGCCGCCAGCGTTGTCTCCGTTTTTCAACTCTCTGGACCCACACCATGGCACTCGTCTCTATGCGCGAATTGCTGGACCATGCCGCTGCAAACGGTTATGGCATTCCGGCCTTCAACGTCAACAACCTGGAACAGGTGCAGGCCGTGATGTCGGCAGCCGACGAGGTCGGTGCGCCGGTGATCCTGCAGGCCAGCGCGGGGGCCCGCAAGTACGCTGGCGAGCATTTCGTCAAGCACCTGATCGAAGCCGCCATCGAGACCTGGCCGCACGTGCCGCTGGTGATGCACCAGGACCACGGCCAGAGCCCCGACGTCTGCAAGGGCGCGATCGACCTGGGATTCAGCTCGGTGATGATGGATGGCTCGCTGCAGTCCGACGGCAAGACGATCGCCAGCTACGACTACAACATCGACGTGACCAAGAAGGTCGCCGACATGGCGCACCGCGTGGGCGTCACGGTCGAGGGAGAACTCGGCATGCTCGGCTCGCTGGAGACCATGCGCGGCGACAAGGAAGACGGCCATGGCACCGACGCGACGATGACGCGTGACCAGTTGCTGACCGACCCCGAGCAGGCCGCCGACTTCGTCAAGCGCACGCAGATCGACGCGCTGGCCATTGCCATCGGCACCAGCCACGGCGCCTACAAGTTCACCCGCAAGCCCACCGGCGACATCCTCGCGATCGAACGCATCAAGGAGATCCACCGCCGCATTCCCAACACCCACCTGGTGATGCACGGCAGCTCCAGCGTGCCGCAGAACCTGCTGGAGGAGATCCGCAAGTACGGCGGCAACATGAAGGAGACCTACGGCGTGCCGGTCGAGGAAATCCAGGAAGCCATCAAGCACGGCGTGCGCAAGATCAACATCGACACCGACATCCGCCTGGCGATGACGGCGGCGATCCGCAAGTTCTTCTTCGAGAACCCCGAGAAGTTCGACCCGCGCGAATACCTGAAGCCTGCCCGTGAAGCCGCCAAGGCGATCTGCAAGCAACGCTACATCGAGTTCGGTTGCGAAGGCCAGGGCGCCAAGATCAAGGGCGATACGCTGCTGGTGGTGGCCGCCAAATACGCCAAGGGCGAACTGGCGCAGGCCGTGGTCTGACGCCGACCAGCCCGATGCAGGCCACCCTTCGCGGTGGCTTTTTTGCGGGCATAATTCTCCATACACATCGGATGTGTATGGAGAGCGCCTCATGAATACCCGTACCAATATCGTCATAGACGATCAACTGATCGCCAAGGCCATGGCACGCGCCGGCGTCAAGACCAAGAAAGCTGCCGTCGAGGCCGCGTTGCGCGCCTATGTGCGCAAGCCCGACTACACGGGCCTGCTGGCTCTGGCGGGCAGCGGCGTGCTGGCCGACGACTACGATCCCAAGGCCTTGTTCACGGGCTTGCACGATGAAGCGCCGCATCTGGTGATGGAGCCGGTCGCGTCGTATGGCGTTCCAGAATCTACGGGTGCTCGCAAGAAGGCGGGCACACGCGCGCCCAAAGGCGCAGCCACGACTGTTGTCCGTCGCGCGCCGAAGCGGCCCGCATGATTGCGGACTCGTCCGCATGGATCCAGCTCTTGCGCTCCACGGGTTCGGCGGTCGACCTGCGGTTGCGGCGTGCGCTGACCCGCGGCGAGGCCTTGCGCATGCCCGACGTGGTGTACCAGGAAGTTCTGCAGGGCGCGCGCGACCCGCAGCACTTCATGCGCCTGCAGGCACAGCTCGACCTCGTTCCCCCGTTCACCCCCGAAGACGCACGTGAAAACGCGCGTCAGGCTGCCATGCTGTATGCCCGTTGCCGCTGGCAGGGCATTACCATCCGCAGTCCCAACGATTGCATCATTGCCGCCTGCGCCATCGAGGCACGCGAACCGCTGCTGCATGCGGACCGCGACTTCCTTGCGATCGCCACGATCGAACCCCGCCTGAGACTTCTATGACCACCGTCCACACCTCCTCCATCACCAGCCTCCCGCTGCTCGCCCGCGGCAAGGTCCGCGACAACTACGCCGTGGGCAGCGACCGCATCCTGATGGTGGCCAGCGACCGCATCAGCGCGTTCGACGTCATCATGGGCGAGCCGATTCCCGGCAAGGGCGCGCTGCTGACGCAGATGGCGCTGTTCTGGTTCGACAAGCTCGGCCATCTGTGCCCCAACCACCTGACCGGCGACGCGCCCGAGAGCGTGGTGACGCCCGCCGAGGTGCCGCAGGTGCAGGGCCGCTCGATGCTGGTGAAGCGGCTGCAGCCGATTCCGGTCGAAGCCGTGGTGCGTGGCTACCTGGCCGGCAGCGGCTGGAAGGAGTACCAGGAAAGCCGGGCCGTCTGCGGCGTGCCGCTGCCGCCGGGTCTGCGCAACGCCAGCAAGCTGCCGGCGCCGATCTTTACACCGGCGGCCAAGGCCGAAGCGGGCTCGCACGACGAGAACATCGACTACGCCAAGGTCGTCGCCATCGTCGGGCCGGATCTTGCCGCGCGGATTCGCGACACCAGCATTGCGATCTACGAAGCCGCCGCCAAGATCGCGCTGACCAAGGGCATCATCATCGCCGACACCAAGTTCGAGTTCGGCCTCGATGCCGCCGGCCAGCTGTACCTGATGGACGAGGTGCTCACGCCCGATTCGTCGCGCTTCTGGCCCGCCGAGAGCTACCAGGAAGGCATCAACCCGCCAAGCTACGACAAGCAGTTCGTGCGCGACTGGCTGGAGCAGGTGCGTATCGACGGCAAACCCTGGGACAAGACGCCGCCCGCGCCGCGGTTACCGAACGAAGTGGTCGAGAAGACCGCCGCCAAGTACCAGGAAGCCTGGCAGAGGCTCACGGCCTGAGTCTCGCCGGGGCGGTCGGTTAGTTCAGCATCATGCTGAGCTTGCGCCGGTAGCTGGAGACCAGGGCGGCCTGCGGGTCTTCCGCCATGGCCGCCTTGCCGGTGAGTTCGATGCCGCCGGCGGTCTTGCCCGTGGCTTCCGCGCCGGGCTTAGGCTTGGCCGGGCTCAGCAGCTCGAGGATGGCGACGTAGGCCTTGCGCGGTGCCTCGTCGCCCCACTTCTTGTCGCGCATGATGATCTCAAGCAGTTCTTCCATCGCGGCCGTCCACTCGCCGCGCGCCATCAGCACGCGGCTCTTGGCGAAGCGGGTGTCGAAGTCGCGCTTGTTCTCGGCGATCTTCGCGTCGAACTGCTCCACGCTCCAGTCCTTGCGCGGATCGCCCTCGACGAAGACCAGCGCCGCGCGCCAGTGGGCCAGCGCCTCGAAGCGCAGCTGGACCGGGATCTGCACCAGAGCCGGCTGCAGCGCCGCCCCCGCGTCCTCCAGGTGGCCGGCATCGATCAGCAGGCGCACGTAGTCGAACCGCGCGTCGTCGTTCGCCGGGTTGATGGCCAACGCCTCCTGCAGCTTGACCAGCGCGGCATCGGTGTCGCCGGAGGCGAGCAGGTCCTGCGCTTCTTCGGCGTCGCCGGCGCTGGCCAGCTCGTCTTCGGCGGGCACGTGCTTGTCGAGGAACTCGCGGATCTGCGGTTCGGGGATCGCACCGACGAAACCGTCCACCGGCTGGCCGCCCGAGAACATCACGCAGAACGGAATGCTGCGCACGCCGAACATCTGGCTCAGCTGCTGCGCGATCTGCGGCACCTTGTCGGCGTCGAGCTTGGCCAGCAGGAAGCGTCCGTCGTAGTCGCGCTCGAGTTTCTCGAGCACGGGCCCGAGCTGTTTGCAGGGGCCGCACCACTCGGCCCAGATGTCCAGCAGCACGGGCTGGTTTGCAGACGCATCGATGAGATCGGCCTGGAAGTTGTCGAGAGTGATGTCAATCATCGGAAAGCACCTGAGGTGAAAAGTAAAATTCGGAAATGAGCGCACTACAGATCGGCATCGTCATGGGCTCCAGCAGCGACTGGGACACCATGCAACACGCAGTCGGGATTCTCCAGCAATTCGGAATTGCCCACGAAGCCCGGGTCGTCTCGGCGCACCGCATGCCGGACGACATGTTCGCTTACGCCGAAGCCGCCGTGTCGCGCGGGCTGCAGGCCATCATCGCAGGTGCCGGTGGGGCTGCGCATTTGCCTGGCATGCTGGCCGCCAAGACGACGGTGCCGGTGCTGGGCGTGCCGGTCGCGAGCCGGCATCTTCAAGGGGTCGATTCGCTGCACAGCATCGTGCAGATGCCCAAGGGTATTCCCGTGGCGACCTTCGCGATCGGTGCTGCGGGTGCTGCGAACGCGGCCCTGTTCGCCGTGGCGATGCTCGCGACCCAGGATGCGGCGTTGCGTGCGCGGCTCGATGCCTTCCGCGCCGCGCAGACCGAGGCCGCCCGCGCCATGCAGCTGCCGCCGGCCGGGGGCACGGCATGAGCGTCGCGCCGGAGAGCGATGGCTCCGCGCGCTCGCCGGTCCTGCTGCCGGGCGCGACGCTCGGGGTGATGGGCGGGGGGCAACTCGGCCGCATGTTCGTGCACGCGGCCCAGCGCATGGGCTACTTCACCGCGGTGCTCGACCCCGATGCCGGCAGCCCTGCTGGCCGCGTCAGCCACTACCACGTGGCGACCGACTACCAGGACGCCGCCGGCCTGGCCGAGCTGGCCGCGCGCAGCGATGCGATCACCACCGAATTCGAGAACGTGCCCGCCCCCGCGCTGGCCACGCTGGCCGAGACGCGTCCCGTGGCCCCGAGCGCCGCGGCCGTCGCGATCGCGCAGGACCGCGCGCGCGAAAAGGCCCACTTTGACCGCTGCGGCGTCCCCTGTGTACCCTATGCCGTGATCGAGACGCCCGCGCAGCTGGCGGCCGTCGGCGATGCGTTGCTGCCGGGCATCCTGAAGACCAGCCGCCTGGGTTATGACGGCAAGGGCCAGGTGCGGGTGCGCACGCGCGCCGAACTGGCGGCCGCCTGGGACGGCCTGAAGCAGGTGCCGTGTGTGCTCGAGAAGATGCTGCCGCTGGCCGGCGAGTGCTCGGTGATCGTGGCCCGTGGCCGCGACGGGCAGATGGTGCAGTTTCCGGTGCAGCACAACCTGCACCGCGACGGCATCCTGGCCGTCACCACGGTGCACGCTGGTGCCGTGCCCGCGGCGCAGGCGGCGCGTGCCGTGGCCGCCGCGCGCTCGATCGCCGAAGGCCTGCAGTACGTGGGCGTGCTGTGCGTCGAGTTCTTCCTGCTGCAGGGCGGCGGCGAGGCCGACCTGGTGGTCAACGAGATCGCGCCCCGGCCGCACAACAGCGGCCACTACACGATGGATGCCTGCGACGTGTCGCAGTTCGAGCTGCAGGTGCGCACGCTCGCGGGCCTGCCGCTGGTGCCGCCGCGCCAGCACAGCCCGGCGTGCATGCTGAACCTGCTGGGCGACCTGTGGTTTGATGCCAATGCCGTGCGGCCGCAAGCCGTGCAGGAGGCTGCCACGCCGCCCTGGAGCGCCGTGCTGGCGTTGCCCGGCACGCATCTGCACCTCTACGGCAAGCTCAAGGCCAGCCGCGGCCGCAAAATGGGCCATCTGAACATCACCGGCGCCACGCCTGAGGCTGTGCAGGCGACCGCCCTGCAGGCAGCGGCGCTGCTGGGCATCGCGGCCTTCTGAACGGGCGGACCACGCATGATCGTCGATGCCCAGGCACCCGATGCCATCGACCGCGCCGCCCGGGCGTTGGCCGACGGCGATCTGCTCGGCCTGCCGACCGAGACCGTCTATGGCCTGGCCGCTGACGCGGGCAACGATGCGGCGGTCGCGAAGATCTTTGCGGCGAAAGGCCGGCCCAGCGACCACCCGTTGATCGTGCACGTGGCGCCGGGCCGCGGCGGTGTGCCGCCGGGCGTCGGCTACTTCGCGGCCAGCGTGCCCGATTTCGCCGAAAAACTGATCCTGGCGTTCTTTCCCGGACCGTTGACCGTGATCCTGCCGCGCCGCGACGGCGTGGGCGCCTTGGCTGCCGGCGGCCAGGACTCGATCGGCCTGCGCTGCCCCTCGCACCCGGTCGCGCAGGCGGTGCTGGCCGCAGCCGAAAAGTTGGGTGTGCACGGCGTCGCGGCGCCCAGCGCCAACCAGTTCGGCCGCGTGAGCCCGACCACGGCCGCCCATGTCGAACAGGAGTTCGATGCCGGCCTGCTGGTGCTGGACGGCGGCCCCTGCGATGTCGGCATCGAGTCGACCATCGTCGACTGCACGCGCGGCGCGCCGGTGCTGCTGCGGCCCGGCAGCATCGACCGGGTGCAGATCGAGCAGGCCTGCGGCATGGCGCTGCGCACCCGCGAAGAGCTGGCGCAGGCCGACCCCCGCGCGTCGGGCACGCTTGCGGCGCACTACGCGCCCAAGGCGGCCGTGCGACTGATGCCGGCGCGCGCGCTGCAGACCGCGCTCGACGTGCTGGGGGCCGAGATCGACGCCACCCCTCCCGGTCCGCCGACTGTGGCGGTCTATGCGCGGGCGATTCTCAAGAGCCGCTCGTCGCGCGTGGTGCGCCGGCGCATGCCCGACGATGCCGCCGCCGCGGCGCAGCAGCTGTTCGCGGTGCTGCGGACCTTCGATGCCGAAGGTGTGCGGCTGATCTGGATCGAGACGCCGCCCGACACCCCCGAGTGGGAAGGCGTGCGCGACCGCCTGCAACGCGCATCGGCCGCTTGAGGCCAGCGCCGGACCGGCTTTACCGGGCAGTTACAGCGCTTTGGCCGTGCTCGTTAAACTAGCCTCAATTTTGGAGAGAGATCAATGACTGGTTATTTCCTGCGGCGCGTCGTCGCAACGATGGTGGCCTGCGTATCGGTGGCGCTGTTGACGGCCTGCGGTTCCAGCACCACGGAATCGGCGTTCAAGCCCGCACGCATCGTTTCGTTCGGCGACGCCACGGCGGACCTGGCCCAGCGCGGCGCCCGTTACACGGTCAACGACGGCAGCGTGAACACCCCGCTCGAGCAGATCGCCACCAGCTACACGCTGCCGATCACGGCGTCGGCCAGCGGTGGCCTGGCGTATGGCAAGGGCAGTGCCCGTGTCACGCTCACGCCGGATGCCGCCGGCGACGCGACCACACCCACGGTCACGCAGCAGATCGACAGCTTCCTGGCCAGCAAGACGCTCAGCGACAGCGATCTGGTGATCGTCAGCGCCGGCGTCGCCGATGTGCTGACCGAAGCGGTCGCCTTCAATGCGGGCACGCAGACCGAAGCGCAGATGACGGCGCGCCTGCAGCAGGCAGGCCGCGATCTCGGCGCGCAGGCGCGCCGCCTCGTCACGGCGGGCAGCAAGCACGTGGTCGTGATCGGTGCCTACAACCTCGGCATCAGCCCCTGGGCCACCGCCACCAGCAAGACCAGTGTGTTGATCAACGCCAGCCTGCGCTTCAATGAAGCCTTCCTGGTGTCGGTGGTCGACCTCGGTGCCACGGTGTTGTACGTCGATGCGGCCTACTACTTCAATCTGCTGGCCACCAGCCCGTCGAGCTACGGGTTGACCAACGCGGTCACCCCGACCTGCACGTCGGTGGACAGCGGCACGGGCATCGGCATCGGCACGGGGCAGATCAACTCGACCAAGTGCACCACGTCGACCCTCATCTCGGGCATCGACTACAACCAGTACATGTTTGCCGACGCGGTCTACATGACGCCGATCGCGAACCGGCTGTTCGGCTCCTACGCCTACGACCGTATCCGCCAACGCTGGTAAATCGAGTGGTTCCAGGGCGCTCCGTCGATCAGACGCCGTCCGAGCGCTGCGGGTCGTCACGGAACAGCAGTTTCATCGCCAGGATGCTGGCCGCCAGCACCAGTGTGATGGTGTTGGCGATCACCACCGGCCAGGCCTGGATCAGCCAGCCGTAGGCCAGCCACATCGCGATGCCGACCGTGAACACGCTGTACATGCCGAGCGAGATGCCCCGCACGTCGCGCGTGCGGAACGTGAGCCAAGCCTGCGGCGCGAAACTCACGGTCGTCAGGCTCGCCGCCAGGTAGCCGATCAGGTCGGACCAGCTCATGGGCCAACGCTCCTTTGCCGGCCGACCGGGCATCGACACCGCCGCTCAGTCATTGACCGCCCATTCGACCATGGCGTCCAGCGCCGGCCGGGCCTCGGGCGCGGACGGGTGGTTGATGATGCCGATCACCACATAACGCCGGCCGCTGCGACCGGTGGCGTAGCCGGCGACCGAGGCCACGTCGCGCAGCGAACCGGTCTTCAGCCGGGCATTGCCCATCGCATGCGGTGCCAGCCCGCGTTCGCGCATGCGCAGCGTGGTGCCGTCGACGCCCGCGAGCGACAGCGACTGGAGGAAGGCCTGGGCTTCGGCATGGCCGGCCGCGCGCTGCAGCATCTGGGCGAGCGCGGCCGCCGTGATGCGCTCTTCGCGGCTCAGGCCCGAGCCGTTGTCGAGCAGCGGCGCCGGCACGCTGGCGCCGACGAACCTGCGCCACCAGTTGCCGATCGCCTCGCGCGCGGCGACCAGGGTGCCACGGCCCTGTGCCTGGGCGCCCAGCGTCAAAAACACCTGCTGCGCCATCACGTTGTTGCTGAACTTGTTGACGTCGGCGATCACGTCGGACAGCGGCAGCGACGGGGCCTCCATCAGCAGGCGGGCCTGCGCCGGCGTGCGCCCCTCGCGCACCGTGCCCGAGAGAATGCCTCCGGACGCCGTGTACATGGCCTGCAGTACCCGCCGGCCGTAGCTCGCCGGGTCGACATAGGCCACGGGCCAGGCCCGTTCACCGCATTTGGCGGGGTAGCCACCGGCGAAGCGCACGGAGTTCGGATCGGAGAAGTCGGCCTGCACCTCGCTGCGCCAGTCGCCGCACGCGCGCCGGCTCAGCGGCACGCTCGCGTCGACCTGCACGCCGGCCATCGGCGGCTCGGTCTTCACCAGCGCCGTGCTGCCATCCGGCTGCGGCACGAAGGTCAGGATCAGCGCCTTGAAGTTGACCAGCAGACCGTCGGGCGTGGCGTTGTAGGGGCGCATCGGCTCGCCGTCGAACTCCGCGGGGTTGCGGGAGATCGTCTCGAAGATGCTGCTGTCGAGCACCATGTCGCCGCGCACCTGCTGCACGCCGCGGGCCTGCAGGTCCTTGAAGGCCGCGTCGATGCGTTCGAGCACGAACTTCGGGTCGCCGCCGCCGCGCACGTACAGGTTGCCCTGCAGCACGCCTGCGTTCACCGGGCCATCGGCGTAGAAGCGGGTCTTCCAGGTGAAGCCACTGCCCAGCGTGTCGAGTGCGGCCAGCGTGGTGACGAGTTTCATCACCGACGCCGGGTTCATCGACGACTCTGCCCGGTGCGCGAGCCGGGGCGGGCCGAGTCCGTCGACCGGCGCCACCAGCATGCTGACGGCGTCGCGCGGCACCCGCGCGCGCGCCAGCGCCGTGGCCACCTCGGGCGGCAACGGCCGGTCTGGCGGCGCCGCCGCAGCGCCCAGTGCCATGGCCAACAGCGCCGGCACCAGCCAGCAGTGGGACAGGCGCGGACGGCGCGAACGGACGGTCGGGAACATGCCCGGCGAGTCTACTGCCTGGGTTCCGTGGCACGCCGATAATTGGCCGATGCGCTTGCTTGCTTTCGACACCAGCACCGAGGTCTTGTCGGTCGCCGTCGCCGACGGCGACCAGGTCTGGCAGCACACGGGTGCCGGCGGCGCGCAGGCCTCCGCGACCCTGCTGCCCGTCATCCTCGGCTTGCTGGAGGACGCTGGCCTGGCACTGTGGCAGCTCGATGCCATCGCCTTCGGCAGCGGGCCGGGCTCGTTCACCGGGTTGCGCACCGCCTGTTCGGTGGCCCAGGGCCTGGCCTTCGGCAGCCGCGCGCAGCGTGGATCCGAGGTGCCGGTGCTGCCGGTGGACACCTTGCTCGCTGTGGCCGAGGAGGCGCGGGTCCAGGCCGGTGTGCAGCAGGTCGTGGCCCTGCTCGACGCGCGCATGGACGAGGTCTACAGCGCAAGCTACCGCCACGACGGCGGCCGGTGGCAGCACCAGGGCGATTTCGAACTGCTAAAACCCGAGGCCGTGCAGCTGCCTGCCGGTTACGCCCTCGCCGGCAATGCGGTGGCGGTCTATGGCGACCGCCTGCCGACAGCGGCCGGTGGCGGCCCGGTCCACGTGCCGGCCCTGCCGACGGCCGCGGCCATGCTGCGCCTCGCGCCCGAGCTGCTGGCCCAGGGCCTGGCCGTGGCCGCGCGCGACGCCCTGCCGCGCTACATCCGCGACAAGGTCGCCCGTACCACCGCCGAACGTCTGGCCGACAAGGCGCAGGCGCTGGCGGCGGCACCGTTGACCGACAATCCCTGACGATGAGCGCATTGCCCGATTCCGTTCGCGAAGCCCGTTTTGAGCCGCTCACGCCGATGTGGCTGGCCGACGTGGTCGGCGTGGAGCAGTCGGCCTACACGCACCCGTGGTCGCTGGTCAATTTCCGCGATGCGATCCAGTCGGGCTACCAGGCCCAGGTGCTGGTCGGGGACGATGCGCTGCTCGGCTATTTTGTGGCGATGAAGGGGGTGGACGAAGTGCACCTGCTCAACATCACCGTCGCGCCGCGCCACCAGCGCCAGGGCTGGGCCCGCGTGATGCTCGACGCCTTGACGGTGTGGGCGCGCGGCCAGCAGGCGCAATGGCTCTGGCTCGAAGTGCGCGTCAGCAACACACGTGCGTACCAGCTCTACTCGGCCTTCGGTTTTCGCCAGGTCGGGCGACGCAAGGGCTACTACCCCGACACGCCGAGCAAACGCGAAGACGCGATCGTGATGAGCCTGCACCTGTGAGCGCCCGGCGATGACTTTGCAACTCGATCCGCGCCGGCGCGCGATGCTGCAGGAAATGCGTATCCCCGTGTGGTGGCCGGCCGCGCCCGCCGAGGCGGCCGAACCGGTGACCGCGCCTGCCGCCAGCTCCGTCGCCCGCAGCGTCGTGCCCGCGCCGGAGCCCCGGCCAGCCCCGGTGCAACCGCCCGCCCGCCCTGCGATGGCTCCAGCGGCGCCCGCGGTCGAACGCGGGCCGCGGCCGGACGGCATCGCGTCGATGGACTGGGATGCACTGCAGCCCGCCGTCGCCGGTTGCAGGGCCTGCAAGCTCTGCGCGACACGCAAGAACACCGTGTTCGGCGTCGGGCCCGCGGTCGGCGAGGCAGGCGTGGCGCCGCGCGCCGACTGGATGGTGGTGGGCGAGGCGCCGGGCGAGAACGAAGATCTGCGCGGCGAACCCTTCGTCGGTCAGGCCGGCAAGCTACTCGACAACATGCTGCGCGCGATCGGCGTCGACCGTGCGGGCGCAACGGGTGATCCGGCCCGCTCGGCCTTCATCACCAATGTGCTGAAGTGCCGCCCGCCGGGCAACCGCAATCCCGAGCCCGACGAAGTGGCGCAGTGCGAGCCCTTCCTGCGCCGGCAGATCGAACTGCTGCAACCCAGGATCATCTTCGCGGTCGGGCGTTTCGCCGTGCAGTCGCTTCTGCAGGGCAGCGTGCCCGACGTGCAGACCACGCCGCTCGGCCGGCTGCGCGGCAAGGTCTACGCGTACCACGGCGTGCCGGTGATCGTCAGCTACCACCCGGCCTATCTGCTGCGCAGCCTGCCCGACAAGGCCAAGGCCTGGGCCGACCTGTGCCTGGCGATGGCGACCGCGGCAGAACGCAGCTAACGCGCTGCTGCGGGGGTGGTGCCGACGGCAGCGGGCGCGGGCCACAGCACCGACGCGATGGCGACGACCATCAGTGCCATCGCGGCCCAGTCCTGCCAGTGCAGCGCTTCGCCCAGCCATACCGCGCCGCTGAAGACGCCCAGGATCGGGATCATCATCACGCTCAGCGACGACGCCACCGGCGGCAGTGCCCGGGCCAGGTAGAACCAAGCCGCCTGGGCCAGCGCGAAGATCAGGATGCCGTTGTAGAGGATGCTGCCCCAGATGGCGGGTGAGGGCTGCTTGAAGTCCGCACGCTCGAACACCAGCACCAGCCCGGTCATCACGCAGGTGCTCATCACGGTCATCCAGAACACCAGCGTGGGCGTGGGAATCGGCAGCGTGGTGCGGCGCATCTTCTGCGTGCCCACGGCCCAGGTGGCCGCGCCGATCAGCGCATAGGCCACGCCGAGCGGCCGGCCCGACAGGTTGGTGAATTCGTGCCACAGCAGCAGCACGACGCCCAGCGCCGCCGCCGCCACGCCGCCCCATACGCGCCCGAGCAGGCGGTCGCCGAAGAACAGCGCGCCGAACAGCGCTGCGAAGATCGGCATCGAATACCCGAGGATGGCGGCCCGCCCGCTGGACAGCGCCTTGACCGCCATCACCATCAGCGCGTGCCAGACGAACATGTTGGTGAAGGCCAGCCAGAAGAGCTCGCGCCAGTAGACGCGCGGGATGCGCATCGGGATGCGCAGCACCAGCAGGCCCAGCCCCAGCAGCGGCACGCCGATCCACATGGAGAGCATGCGGAAGGTCATCGGCGGGTAGTCGGTCACGCCGATCTTCATTACCGGCCAGTTGAAGCCCCAGACGATGGTCAGGCAGACCAGGATGATCAGTTGTCTCGTTGTGAATGCGGCCATCGGTCGATGGTAACGGCGCCCCATGGCGGCCGGCCCGGGCACGCCGCGTTCGTAGAATGGCGCATGACTTTTCTCGACATGCTGTGCGATGCGGAGCAGCGCAATGGTTCGATGCTGTGCGTGGGGCTCGACCCCGATCCCGCCAAATTTCCGCACGGCATGCGCGGTGACGCCGGCAGCATCCACAGCTTCTGCGCGCGCATCGTCGACGCCACGGCCGACCTGGCGATCGCCTTCAAGCCGCAGATCGCCTACTTCGCCGCGCACCGCGCCGAGGCACAGCTCGAACAGCTGATCGCGCACATCCGCCGCGTCGCGCCGCGGGTGCCGGTGATCCTCGATGCCAAGCGCGGCGACATCGGGTCGACCGCCGAGCAGTACGCGATCGAGGCGTTCGAGCGTTACGGTGCGGACGCGGTGACCTTGTCGCCGTTCATGGGCTTCGACTCCGTGGCGCCCTATCTCCGTTACCAGGGCAAAGGTGCGTTCCTGCTGTGCCGCACCTCGAACCCCGGCGGCGACGATCTGCAGAACCAGCGCCTGTCGTCGGTCGAGGGGGCACCGCTGCTGTACGAACACGTCGCCCGGTTGGCGCAGGGCCCCTGGAATCTGAACGGCCAGCTCGGCCTGGTCGTCGGCGCGACCTATCCGGCCGAAATCGAACGCGTGCGGGCGCTGGCGCCCACCGTGCCCTTGCTGATCCCGGGTGTGGGTGCCCAGGGCGGCGATGCCGTCGCCACGGTGCGCGCCGCCTGGCGGGCCGAACAGGGCCGCACCGTCGCGCCGACGGTCGTGAACTCTTCTCGCGCCATCCTGTACGCCTCGTCGGAAGCCGATTTCGCCGACGCGGCGCGGCGCGAGGCGCTGCGCACGCGCGATCTGCTGCAGGCTGCCCGCGCCTGAACGGTCCGGGCGCCGGCCGGGGCCTCCTCGTAGGAGGTGGCTGACAAATGCTGACAATTCTTCGGTAAACCAGGCCGCATACGCTGCCGTTAACAATCAAGCGTACCGTCTAGGTATTCCCTTGTTTGCGTCACTTTTTCGGTCTGTGCCCCATGCATGAAGATGTGTTGGAAGACGTGCCTGCCTCGCCGCAGGCACCGTCTGTCTCGCCTCGCCTCGCCTCGCTCGCAGCCTCGTTCTCGGCCGTGCTCAGCGCCTGCGGTGGCGGCAGCGATGGTGGCCCCGCTGCCGCGCCTGGTGCAGCGCCCACGCCAGCACCGGCACCCACACCGGCGCCTGGGACTGCCCCCTCCCCCTCGCCGGCGCCAGCCGCACCGCTGTCTGCCGAGCAGGCCGCGCGCTTCCTGCTGCAGGCGCAGCTGTCGGCGTCCGATGCCGACATCGCGGCCGTGCGCGACAAGGGTTACGCCGGCTGGCTGACCGAGCGCTACGCGTCTGCGCTCGGCCCCACCGGCTGGGACTGGCTCAACAGCCGCGGCTACGACCTGATCGACAGCGAAGCCCGCTACTACGACAACACCTATCCGGGCGACTACATGGTCTGGAACCAGCTGATGACCTCGCCGGACGCGATGCGCCAGCGGCTGGCGCTGGCGATGTCGGAGTACTTCGTCGTCTCGCTGAGCGGGCTCGACTTCGCCTGGCGCAGCCACGGCATCGCCGCGTACTGGGACACACTCACGGCCAACGCGTTCGGCAATTTCCGCGCGCTGCTGGAGGCCATCACGCTGAACCCGGCGATGGGCTACTACCTGAATACGCGCGGCAACCAGAAGGAAAACACGGCCACCGGCCGCCAGCCCGACGAGAACTACGCCCGCGAGGTGATGCAGCTGATGACCATCGGCGTCTACAAGCTCAACCCCGACGGCAGCGTGCAGCGCGACGCCAGCGGCGCACCGATCGAGAGTTACACGCAGAACGACATCAGCAACCTCGCCCGTGTGTTCACGGGGTACGACTTCGACCAGAGCCAGAACGTCGTCACCGTCGAGCCGGTGCAGAACCGCAGCATCGGCAACACGGCATTCGCGCGCCGGCCGATGACGTTGACGGCCAGCCGGCATTCGACGCTGGCCGCCAGTTTTCTCGGCACGACGATCGCGGCCAACACCGACGGCGCGGCCGCGATGAAGACGGCGCTCGACACCTTGTTCAACCACCCCAACGTCGGTCCCTTCTTCGGCCGGCAGATGATCCAGCGGCTGGTGACCAGCGACCCCAGTGCGGCCTATGTGGCCCGCGTGGCCGCCGCGTTCGACAACAACGGTGCTGGTGTGCGCGGCGACCTGAGGGCCGTGTGGAGCGCAATCCTGCTGGACGACGAGGCGCGCGGTGCCGCCGGCCTGGCATCGGCCAGCCACGGCAAGCTGCGCGAGCCGGTGCTGCGGCTGGTGCAATGGGGCCGCAGCTTCGGCATCAATTCGGCACGCGGCAGCTGGAAGATCGGCGACCTGAGCAACGCGGCGTCGCAGCTGGCGCAAAGCCCGTTGCGCTCCGGTTCGGTCTTCAACTTCTTCCGGCCCGGCTATGTGCCGCCCGGGACGGCGATGGCCGCGTCCGGCGCCACGGCACCGGAATTCCAGATCGTCAACGAAAGCACGGTCGGCGGCTACCTCAACTACCTGCAGGGCGTGGTGCGCAACGGCATCTACGTCAACGCACCCGAGCAATCGCGCTCCACCAGCAATGCCGCGACCAACGGCTACGACATCACGGCCAGCTACACGGCCGAGCTGGCGTTGGTCACCGATGCCGCGGCGCTGGTCGCGCGGCTGAACCTGCTGCTGTGCGCCGGCCAGATGCGCAGCGACACGCAGACGCTGATCGTCAACGCGCTAAACGCGACGGCGGTCACCGCGGCCAGCACCGACGCGGTCAAGCTGAATCGCGTGGCTGCGGCCGTGCTGATGACGATGGCCTCGGCCGACTACCTCGTGCAGAAATAGACCCATGCATCTGCTCCAGCCCCAACTCCATTCCCGCCGTGCCTTCCTGCGGCGCTCCAGCCAGCTTGCCCTGGCCGGCACCGCACTGCCGGTGGCGCTGAACCTGGCCGCGATGGGCGAGGCCGCCGCCTTCAATGCCACCGACTACAAGGCGCTGGTCTGCGTGTTCCTCTACGGCGGCAACGACTACGCCAACACCGTGGTCACCTACGACGACGCCAGCTACAACCGCTACAGCAGCATCCGCGGCGGCGGGGCCGGGCAGACCGCAGGCGGCATCGCGCTGGCCAAGTCGGCGTTGGCGCCGACCCTGTTGTCGCCGACCACGGCGCTCGCCGACGGCCGGCAATACGCCTTGCACCCGGCGATGACCGGCATGGCCGGGCTGTTCAATGCCGGGCGTGCGGCGGTGCAGCTGAACGTAGGGCCGCTGGTCGTGCCGCTGACCAAGGCGCAATACAACAGCGCTGACCGCAAGGCCTATCCGCTGCCGCCCAAGCTGTTCTCGCACAACGACCAGCAGTCGATCTGGCAGTCGTCGTCACCCGAGGGCTCGACGGTCGGCTGGGGCGGCAACATCGGCGACCTGGCTCTGGGCGGCAACGGCAATTCGCTGTTCACCTGCATCTCGGTGGCGGGCAATGCGGTGTTCCTGTCGGGCGACACGGCGCTGCAGTACCAGGTGAGCACCGGCGGGGCGGTCGGCATCAACGGCGTGAAGAGCAACGTCTACGGCTCTGCCGCGGTGCGCAGCGCGTTGACCACGCTGGTGCAGCAGCAGCGCAGCCACACGCTGGAGAACGAATACAACAGGGTCACCACGCGCGCCATCGGTTCCGAATCGCAGATCACCGGCGCCTTGTCGGGCGTGACGCTCGCCACGCCCTTCACCAGCGGCAACCCGCTGGCCGACCAGATGAAGATGGTGGCGCGGCTGATTGGCGCGCGCAACACGCTGGGCAGCAAGCGGCAGGTGTTCTTCGTGTCGCTGGGCGGCTTCGACCTGCACGACAACCTGGTCGCGCAGCAGCCGACGCTTCTGGGCCGCATCAGCGACGCGATGAGCTCGTTCTACAACGCCACGGTCGAGCTGGGTGTGGCCGACAAGGTGACCGCGTTCACGGCGTCCGATTTCGGGCGCACGCTGTCGTCGAACGGCGATGGTTCCGACCACGGCTGGGGCAGCCACCACTTCATGGTCGGCGGTGCGGTCAAGGGCAAGGCCTTCTACGGCACGCCGCCGCCGGTGAGCGTGGGTGCGACCGCGGCGGCCGAGGACCAATGGCACGTGGGCCAGGGCCGCCTGTTGCCCAGCACGTCGGTCGACCAGTACGCCGCCACGCTGGCGCAGTGGTTCGGCGTGGCCGATGCCGAACTCGCGGGCATCCTGCCCAACATCGGCCGATTTGGCGTGGCTGCGGGCCGCCCCGACTATCCGACTAACTTGGGTTTCATGGCCTCCTGATACGCCGTCGTCTGCGGGCGTTCAGGGCACTCAGGTGCACATCCTGGCCATGCCCTCGGCGACTTCGGCGTGGCTCAGGTCGCGCACGTGCGTGGCCACCGACCACTTGTGGCCGAACGGGTCTTCCAGCACGCCATAACGATCGCCCCAGAACATGTCGGCCACCGGCATCGTGGGCCTGGCGCCGGCCGCCACCGCCTGCGTGTAGACGGCATCGACATCTTCCACCTGCAGATGGATCGTGACGGGCGAGCCCTTGAGTGCCTTCGGGTCGACGCTGCCCCATTCGGGGAACGCATCGACCAGCATCAGCGGCGAATCGCCGATCCTGAGCATCGCGTGCATCAGCCTGCCCTGCGGATCGGGCAGGCGCATCAGCTCGACGGCATCGAAAGCCTTCTTGTAGAAGTCGATGGCCTCGGCGGCGCCCGCGCACACGAGGTGCGGTGTCAGGCTGTGCATGCCGTCGGGGATGGGTTTGACTGCGGAAGTGGCCATGGAGTGCTCCTGTTGGCGAGGTGAGGGGGTGAAGACGGCGGGTCTCCATCTGCACGACGAACAGCCTGCCGCCGGATCGACATGCCGCGGCCTTTTCTTTGCAAGCAGCGGTCAGAACAGCTTGAACACCAACGGCATCAGCAGCGATGCCAGCATCACCTGCAGGCCCAGTGCCAGGCCTGCGTAGGCGCCCGCGTCGGCATCGACCTGCAACGCACGGGCAGCGCCGATGCCGTGCGCCGTGGTGCCCAGCGCAAAGCCGCGGGCGCGCCAGCCGGCCGGGTCGCGCCCGATGCGCAGCAGGTCGAACAGGTACTTGCCGGTCAGCGCGCCGACCAGGCCGGTCAGCACGGCGAAGACCGCGGCCAGCGCCGGAATGCCGCCGATCGCCTCGGCAACGCCCATGGCAACCGGGGCCGTGACCGACTTCGGCGCCAGCGACAGCACCACGTCCGGCGGCAAGTGCATCAGCCGGCCCAGCGCAACGGCGACCGCGCAGGCCGTCGCGCCGCCGGCCAATGCGGCCAGCAGCAGCCTGGCCCAGCGCCGGCGCAGCTCGGCACGCCGCTGCCACAGCGGCCAGCCCAGCGCCACCACCGCCGGCCCCAGCAGGAAGTGGATGAACTGCGCGCCGGCGAAATAGGTCGGATACGGCACGCCGGTGGCCAGCAGCACGCCAGCGATCGTCAGCACGCTCCACAACACCGGGTTGGCCCAGGGTGCCTGGTGCAGGCGCGCATACACGGCCTGTGCCAGCACGTAGACCACCAGCGTCGCGGTCAGGCCGAACAGCGGCGTGGCCGACAGGTAGACCCAGAGTTCGACGAAGTGCGCCATCTGGTATTTCATGGCTGCGCGTCCTGTTGCGCGGCCGTGCCGTCCGGCTCCGCGTTGTCGTGCCGGTCCGGCAGCAGGTAGAGCACCAGCGCCGTCACCGCCAGTCCGGCCCAGGCCGACAGCACGATCGCGACCAGCATGCGGCCCCCGTATTCGCTGAGCAGCGCCAGATGCGTCATCACCCCGACGCCGACCGGTACGAACAACAGCGACAGGTGCGACAGCAGAAAGTCGGCACAGGCCGCGACCGGTGCGCGCACCAGCGGCCAGCGCAGCGCCAGCAACAGCAGCACCATGCCCACGACCGGTCCGGGGAATGGCAGCGCCAGCCCACGCGCCAGCAGCTCGCCGATCGACTGCAGCGCGAGAAGCCAGGCCAGGCCGCGCAGGGCGTTCATGGGGTGGCGAACCACTGTTCCAGCGCGAGCCCGCCGGTGCCGATGGTCAAGGGGCGCGCCGTGGGAAACGCCGCGCAGAAGGTGTCGAGCCCGGAGGTGTTGCCGCGATGGCGGCCGCTCTTCACTTCGAGTGCGAACAGCGCCTGTGCATCGGGCAGAACGTAGTCGACTTCCTTGCCTCCCTCGTTCCAGTAGTGCACGCTGGGGTTCGATGTACTGTGGGTGAGCCGGCGTGCCAGCAACTCCGCCCCTACCGCGCTTTCCACCATGCGGCCCCACAGGTCGGGCGTTGCCCGCACCTGCCGGAATCCGTAGCCTTCCGCCACCGCAAGCGAGCCCATCAAGGCCGTGTTGTAGACCTGCAGCTTGGGGCTGGAGGCGCGTTGCCGTACGGCCTGCCCGGCGTACTTCTGCAGCCCGCACACCATGCCCGCCCCTTCGAGCAGTTCGAGGTAGTGGGCCAGCGTCGTGGTGTTGCCTGCATCGCCCAACTGGCCCATCATCTTCTGGTAACTCAGCATCTGGCCGCTGTAGCGGCATGCCAGGTCGAACACGCGGCGCAGCAAAGCCGGTTTCTGCACCGGGGACATCAGCAACACGTCCTTGCTGATGGTGGTTTCGATCAGCGCATCGCGCGCACGTCGCGCCCGGCGGCGGTGTCTGCGTCCCACAGGCGTTTGACTTCGTTGGTCCAGCCGGGCAGTTTCTGCACTTCGTCCAGCACCAGCACGCTGGCGCCGGCTTGCTGCGCCAATGCGCGGGCGGTCTCCCACTGTGTTGCCAGCCAGCGCGTGCCCTGCAGGCCGGGGTTGTCGGCGCTGACGCTGTGTTGCGCCAGGGCGGAGCCCCCACGGTCCGCCGACAGCGCACTCAACGCCTGCCGCACCAGCGTGGTCTTGCCGACCTGGCGCGGTCCTGCCACGACCTGGAGAAAGCGGCGAGGTTCGCGCAGACGTGCAACGAGAGGCGCCAGTGCGGATCGCTGAATCTGAAGAGGCATCGGAAATTACTCAATCGGTTGAGTAATTTTACTCAGTGCATTGAGTAATTCCAGGAATGGTCGTCGTCGTGCCTGGGCCTTGCGCATGCCCGGGCAGACAGGATCAATAGCGTTCCAGGTCCGGATGCGCGATCCGCCCGCCGCGCACCAGCATCTTGCCGTACTCGGCACAGCGGTTCAGCATCGGGATCACCTTGCCGGGGTTCAGCAGTCCCTTGGCATCGAACGCACGCTTGACGCCGAACATCTGCGCGTTCTCCTCGGCCGAGAACTGCACGCACATCGAGTTGAGCTTCTCGACGCCGACGCCGTGCTCGCCGGTCACCGTGCCGCCCATCGCAACGCTGGTCTCCAGGATGTCGGCGCCGAACAGCTCGCAGCGGTGCAGCTGGTCCGGATCGTTGGCATCGAACAGGATCAGCGGATGCAGGTTGCCGTCGCCGGCATGGAACACGTTGGCGCAGCGCAGCTGGTATTTCTTCTCCATCTCGGCGATGGCGAGCAGGATGTCGGCCAGCCGTTTGCGCGGGATGGTCGAGTCCATGCACATGTAGTCGGGGCTGATGCGGCCCGAGGCCGGGAAGGCGTTTTTGCGGCCGCTCCAGAAACGCAGGCGTTCGGCCTCGTCGCGGCTCACCGCAATGGCGGTCGCGCCGCAGCCGCGCAACACGGCTGTCATGCGGCCGATTTCTTCCTCGACTTCCTCCGGCGTGCCATCGCTCTCGCACAGCAGGATGGCCGCGGCCTCCAGGTCGTAGCCGGCGTGCACGAAGTCCTCGACCGCCGCGGTCATCGGCTTGTCCATCATCTCGAGCCCGGCCGGGATGATGCCGGCCGCGATCACCGCCGCCACCGCGGCGCCCGCCTTGCGGATGTCGTCGAAGCTGGCCATGATGCAGCGCGCCAGTTGCGGCTTGGGAATGAGCCGGACCGTGACCTCGGTCGTCACCGCCAGCATGCCTTCCGAACCGATCAGCACGGCCAGCAGGTCGAGGCCGGGCACGTCGAGTGCGTCGCCGCCGAAGGTGACGGGTTCACCCTCGACGGTGAAGCCGCTGACCTTCAGCACGTTGTGCACGGTCAGGCCGTACTTCAGGCAATGCACGCCTCCCGAGTTCTCGGCGACGTTGCCGCCGATAGTGCAGGCGATCTGGCTCGACGGATCCGGCGCGTAGTACAGGCCGTGTGGCGCGGCGGCCTCGCTGATGGCCAGGTTGCGCACGCCGCACTGCACGACGGCGGTGCGGCTGACGGGGTCGACACGCAGGATCTTGTTGAACTTGGCCATCGACAGCGTGACCCCGAGCGCGTGCGGCATCGCGCCGCCCGACAAGCCTGTACCGGCACCGCGCGCCACCACCGGCACGTCGAACGCGTGGCATGCCTGCAGCACGGCCTGCACCTGCGCTTCAGTTTCGGGCAGGGCCACGGCCATCGGCCGCTGGCGGTAGGCGGTGAGGCCGTCGCATTCGTAGGGAACGGTGTCCTCGTCGTGCCACAGCAGCGCGTGGGCGGGCAGCACCGCGCGCAACGCGGCGACGACCTGGGATTGGCGTGCGGCCCGCGCGGCGGCGGGCGGGACGGTGGCAGAAGCAGTGGTTGGCATGGCGTGTCCGAAGGCCGGTTCCGAGCGAACGACTCTACGGCAAAACGCGCCGGCGCCGGCTGAGAAATCTGCAGCCGGCGCGTGAAAAACTCAGGCCACGGCCTGCTTCAGCCAGTCGGCGAACGCGGCGCATTCCCAGCGGTCCATCATGCCGGTGCGCCAGCACAGGTAGTGCGCGTGCGGGCTCGGCACGCTGCCGGTGAACGCCGGGCTGCTGCCCAGCCGCACCAGCGACCCGTGGTCCAGCCAGGGCGCGCCGAGTTTCAGGCGCACCAGCGCGATGCCCATGCCGGCGGCAGCGGCGTCGCACATCAGGCCGATGTCGTTGAACTGCGAGCCTTCCGCGGGCTCGGGCCAGTCGAGTGCCTGGACCGCGAACCAGGGCCGCCACGGGTCCAGCGGCGAGCGCAGGAAACGTTCGCCCTCCAGGTCGTCCGCCGCGACGAAGGGGCCGTGCTCGCGCACATAGGCGGGCGATGCCATCGGCGTGACCTCGTCGCGCGCGATGCACACGTGCTCGACGTCGGCATACCGCCCGGTGCCGAAGCGCACCATCAGATCGGCATCCTCGGCCACCACGTCGAGCAGCGGAATGCTGACCTGCAGCGTGAGATCGATCTCGGGATAGGCCTCGGTGAACTGCCGCAGCCGGGGGATCAGCAGCGAACGTGCGAAGGTCGGCGTGACCGCCAGGCGCAGCTTGCGTTTGCCCGGCGCCGGCTGCGCACTCGGAAAGCGTTCGAGCATCGCCAGGCCTTCGCGCACATGGGCGAGGTATTCGCTGCCCTCGGTGGTCAGCGAGAAATCGGCGCGGCCGAACAGCTTGGTGCCGATGGCCTGCTCGAGCTGGCGCACCCGGTGGCTGACGGCGCTGGGCGTCACGCAGAGTTCTTCCGCCGCCTGCGTGACGCTGCGCAACCGGGCCAGCGCCTCGAAGGTCAGCAGGCACTGGATCGGGGGGATGCGGGCGGGAGAAACCATCGCCCGATTGTCGGGCTTGCCGGGTGCGCGCAAGGGGTGGTTTGCCTACGCCGCACCGGCGGGGTCAAGAGATACACTGCGCCCCGTCCTCCCTTCCGATCCCCCTTACCGAGACCTGTCCCGTGTCCGACCGACTCGCGGTGTTGCCGCAATACCTGATGCCCAAACGGGCGATGACGTCGTTCGGCGGCTGGGTGGCTTCGTCGCGCTGGGGCAGCGGCACCACGGCCATCATCCGCTGGTTCGTCGGCAAGTACGGCGTCGACATGGCCGAGGCGGCCGAGCCCGACATCCGCCGTTACGCGAGCTTCAACGACTTCTTCACGCGCGCGCTGAAAGAAGGCGCCCGGCCTCTGGCACAGGCCGATCTGGTGTGCCCGGTCGATGGTGCCATCAGCCAGTTCGGTCCGATCGCAGACGACCAGATCTTCCAGGCCAAGGGCCATGGCTACAGCACACGTGCCTTGGTCGGCGGTGATGCGGCACTGGCGGCGCAGTTCCAGCATGGCAGCTTTGCGACGCTGTACCTGAGCCCGCGCGACTACCACCGCATCCACATGCCCTGCGACGGCACGCTGGTGCGCATGGTGTACGTGCCGGGCGATCTGTTCTCGGTCAACCCGACTACCGCGCGCGGCGTGCCGGGCCTGTTCGCGCGCAACGAGCGCGTGGTCTGCGTGTTCGATTCGCCGCACGGGCCATTCGTGCTGGTGCTGGTCGGCGCGACCATCGTCGGCAGCATGGCCACCGTCTGGCATGGCGTCGTCAACCCGCCGCGCAGTGCCACCCTGCGCGAATGGACCTACGAGAACCAGCCGGTGTCGCTGCGCCAGGGCGAGGAGATGGGGCGCTTCCTGCTCGGCTCCACCGTCGTGATGCTGTTCCCGCGCGGGCCGCTGCGCTTCAACACCGAGTGGAGCAGCGGTCGGGCGATCCGACTGGGCGAGCGGATGGCCGACCGGGCCGTTGCGGGCTGAACGCTACTTGAAGATCACGGTCTTGTGGCCGTTCAGCAGCACGCGGTGCTCGCTGTGCCACTTGACGGCGCGGGCCAGCACCTGGCTTTCGGTATCGCGGCCCATCGCGGTCAGGTCTTCGACGGTCTTGCTGTGGTCGGCGCGGGCGACGTCCTGCTCGATGATCGGGCCTTCGTCGAGGTCGGCCGTCACGTAGTGCGCGGTGGCGCCGATCAGCTTCACGCCGCGGTCGTGCGCCTGGTAATAGGGCTTCGCGCCCTTGAAGCTCGGCAGGAACGAATGGTGGATGTTGATCGCGCGGCCGGCCAGCTTGCGGCACAGGTCGTCCGACAGGATCTGCATGTAGCGCGCCAGCACCACCAGCTCGGCACCTTCGGCTTCGATGATCTCGTAGGCCTTGGCTTCGGCCTGGGCCTTGGTCGCCGCGGTGACGGGAATGTGGTGGAACGGCACGTTGTAGCTGGCCGCCAGCTGGTAGAAGTCGCGGTGGTTCGAGACGATCGCGCGGATGTCCAGCGGCAGCAGGCCGCTCTGCCAGCGAAACAGCAGGTCGTTCAGGCAATGGCCTTCCTTGCTGACCATCAGCACGGCGCGGACCGGCTCGGCTGTGGCGTGCAGACTCCAGCGCATCGCGAAGGTGTCGGCAAACGCGGCCAGCTGGGTGCGCAGCTCGGCCTGGCCCACGCGTTCGCAGGCGAACTGCACCCGCATGAAGAACAGTCCGGTGGCGTGGTCGTTGTACTGGGCCGCTTCTTCGATGTTGCCGCCGCGCTCCAGCAGGAAACCGGAGACGGCGTGCACGATGCCCTGGCGGTCAGGGCAGGAAAGGGTGAGGACGTAGGCGCTGGTCATACGGGTGAATTGTCGCAGCACGGCATGGCGTCACCACGGCAGCCGATGGAGTCGCGCCGCGCATGGCGCTGCCGCAACGACAGCGGCCCGCTCAGCGGCCGAGCTGGCGGCGCAGATCCGCGCAGTGGTCCGTCTCGGGTCCGGCGACCGTCGGCCAGACGGCATCGAACGACGCCGAAGGCTTGGCATCGGCCGGCTTGCCCCCTGCCAGCAGGCGCACCGACCGCACCGTAAACCCGGCCGGCAGGTGCACCGGCACGCCCAGCATCCGGTCGACGTGTCCGGCGCCGGCCAGCAGCAGCACGGTCTGGCCGCGCCGGGCCGCGCGCGTGAGGGTGCGCGCCATCGCTTCGTCGCGGGCGATCTGGATGCGCGCCATCGGCCCGATCTGCTCGGCCGGCAGCATGTCGCAATGGCCGGCCTGGATGGCCTGGCGCTGTGCCGCCAGGGCCGGCGCTGGCAGCTGGGCGTCCAGCGCAGCATTGGCCATGGCCACCCGCATCTCGCTGCGCGGCAGGTTGGCGCCGTACACCGGCACACCTTCGCGCACCGCGGTCATCACGGCCGGGCCGTACTTGGCCCAGGGCCAGGCCCGGTCGTCCCAGTGCAGCGCGGCGCGCACCAGGCCTTCGTCCGCGTCCTTGTCGAGCGCCAGCGTGTCGCCGCCCTGTTCCGCCATCTCCAGCGCCACGGCCGCCAGGCGGTCGCGCAGGACCAACGCCCTGACCACCTGCACGTGGATGCGCTGGTGCTGGGTCACGTCGTGCTGCTCACCGAGCAGGATGGCATCGGCCGGCAGCAGCCGGTTGGGGTCAAAATCGGGGAGATGCAGCTGGGCACAGCCGGCAAGGAGTGCGGCGGCCAGCAGGGCCAGGACGGGAAGGCGGCGTTTCATGGCGGCATGTTACGCATGCCGGCTGTCCGCCTGCCCGCCGTCGCAGGCAGGACGGAAATGCACCCTGTCAGTGCATGACCACCGGGTTCTGCGCCAGTTCGGCGTAGCGCTCCAGGGTGTCTTCCACCTCTTCCTGCGTGGGCGTGTTCGCCCGCCACGCGGAAATGTGCTTCTGGAACAACTTGGCCCAGGAGCCGTCGAGGTACACCTCTTTGCCCGAGCGCTTGTCGACGATCTCGAAGCCGTGTCGCTCTAGGGCAGGAACCAGCGGGCCGGGACGGGACTGCTTGGTTTCCAGCACGTCGCCGTCCTGCACCAGCACGTCGAGATCGCCGGCACTCGGCTCCATGTGGACCACCACAAAGGAGTCGGAGTCATAGAGCATGTTCATGGAGTAGCCCGTCCTTTTCGTCATCTTGCACCGTAGATTGCAACGTTCGGGCCAGTTTCAAGGCTGACAGGCGGTAGGCGGGCGACTACCCTTCGTGCGAAATGCCCGGTTCCGGCTCAAGGTTTGTCGACCGCGCGCAGCTGCTGGTCGACGAAATCGCCGTTCGGCTGGGTCATGCGGAAGCGCACCGGCATGTAGCTCAATGCCGGTGCGAGCCAGGCTTCGACCTTCTGGTCGAACTCCTTGCGCGGGTTGCGGGTGAGCTTGACGGTGGCGGTTTCGCCGGTCGGCAGGTAGATGCGTTCGTCGCCCTGCATCGTGAACACCCAGATGTCGGCATCGCGCGGCCCGACCACAGGCACCGTGACCGTAGTGCCGACGGGGTATTTGGACGGGTCCCCGGCGATCATGGATGCCAGCTGCAGCAGCACGCTGAGCTGGTCCTGCACGTCGGGCAGCAGCGGTGCCTTGGGGGTGTTGGCACTGAAGCTGATCTGGCCCTTGTCGCGTTCGAAGTGCGCCGCGACCTCGCCGCGCCACTTCTCCGCGAAACGCGTTGGCGCCAGGCCGCGGTCGGTGATCCTGCCGCTGCTGGTGCGCACGCGCGAGCCGACCAGGAACGCGCTGGCCTCCAGCCGCGCATCGTAGGTCTGGCCGTCCTGCAGCCACAGCAGCTCGCCGCGGGCATGGTAGGTCTGCTTCTTGTATTCGCCGGTCAGCTCGTACTTGAGGCGTACCGACCCCGGAATCGCCAGCGCCATCGCGGCCGGCTGCGGCGCTGGAGGCGGTGGCGCAGGGGTGTCGGCCGCCGTGGGGCCGACGACGATGTTCGACGCTGGCGGCTCGGACGCCGCCATCACCGGCGCCGAGGCGGCAGGCGCCGGCGTGGCGGCAACCGTTGTTTCCGTCGCTTCTGGCGCCGGGTCCGGTGCCGGCGAAGGCTGGGCCGACATGGCCGGCGGCGCGGGCTCGACCGCCGCCTTGGGCGGCGCTGGCCTGCGGGGGCGCGGTGTGGGCGGCGGTTTGGCCACGGGCTCGGCCTTGGGCGGGGGCGCTGCTTCGGCCGGGGGCGGTGGTGTGAGCACGATCGTGCGGGTGGTGAAGGCGCGGGTGCTGGCCTTGTCCGGCGGTGCCAGTGCGGCCGGCATGGTCTGCAGCAGCACCAGGTGGCCGATCAGCACCACGGCGCCGAGCGCCCACAACACGCCGCGCGGCGGCGGGCGCACCGGGGCAGGCAGCGCCAGCGCGCTCAAGCGGCGTACTCCGGCGGGCGCATCCGCAGGCGGGCGGCCGGGTCCGCGTCAGCGTGGGGGTTGGTTGTATCCTGCGCCATTCAAGCCACTACGGGGCAAGGCCCGATTTCATGAAACTCGCTACCTACAAAGATGGTTCCCGCGACGGCCAGCTGGTCGTGGTCTCACGCGACCTGTCCACGGCCCATTATGCGACCGGCATCGCCAGCTGCCTGCAGCAGGCGCTGGACGACTGGAACTTCATCGCGCCGCAGCTGCAGGACCTGTACGAGACCCTGAACGGCGGCAAGGCCCGCCATGCGTTCCCGTTCGATCCGCAGCAGTGCATGGCGCCGCTGCCGCGGGCCTACCAGTGGGCTGACGGCTCCGCCTACATCAACCACGTGGAGCTGGTGCGCAAGGCGCGCCATGCCGAAGTGCCGGCCTCCTTCTACACCGACCCGCTGATGTACCAGGGCGGCAGCGACGACTTCATCGGGCCTTGCGACCCGGTGCGCTGCCCGTCGGAAGACTTCGGCATCGACTTCGAAGCCGAGATCGCTGTGGTCACCGCCGACGTGCCCATGGGTGCCACGCCCGAACAGGCGCTGGACGGTATCCGCCTGGTGATGCTGGCCAACGATGTGAGTCTGCGCAACCTGATCCCGGCCGAGCTGGCCAAGGGCTTCGGCTTCTTCCAGAGCAAGCCGGCCACGGCCTTCAGCCCGGTGGCCGTGACGCTCGACGAACTGGGCGACGCCTGGGACAAGGGCCGCCTGCACCTGACGCTGCAATCGACCTGGAACGGCCGCAAGGTCGGCCTGTGCGACGCCGGCCCCGACATGACCTTCCACTTCGGCCAGCTGATCGCCCACATCTGCAAGACCCGCAACGTGCGCGCCGGCTCCATCGTCGGCTCGGGCACCGTCAGCAACCAGGGCGTGGAGACCGACGGCCGCATCGAATGGCCCAAGGGCTACAGCTGCATCGCCGAAAAACGCGCGATCGAGACCATTCAGGACGGCAAGCCCACGACCGAATTCATGCGGTTCGGCGACAGCATCCGGATCGAGATGAAGGGGCGGGACGGGGCGAGCATTTTCGGCGCGATCGATCAGGAGGTGGTGGCGGTGCAGGGCGGCAAACTCTGACCTTTGTCCATGCTCACCACGTACGACCAACTCCAGCAATGGCTTCTCGAGCCGGAAGGCCAACGCCTGGAGTTCAAGGAAGCCAAACAGCGCTACGACTTCGAGAAGCTACTGAAGTACTGTGTCGCGCTGGCCAACGAGGGCGGCGGCAAGATCGTGCTCGGCGTGACGGACAAGCGGCCGCGCAACATCGTTGGCTCGCAGGCTTTCGAAGATCCGGGTCGCACCGAGGCGGGTCTGCACAAGCGGCTGGGCCATCGCATCCCCGTGGAAGAGCTTCGCTTGCCCGAAGGGCGCGTGCTGGTCGTGCATGTCCCCGCGCGGTTGCTGGGCACGGCTTGGCAGGTCGATGGCTGCTACTACAAGCGCGCCGGCGACGATCTTGCTGCACTGAGTGACCAGGAACTGCGCGCCATGTTTGCCGAGACCGGTCCGGACTTTTCTGCGCAACCATGCGCTGGCGCGACGCTGGCTGATCTGTCGTCCGCATCCATTGCGCTGTTCCGCGACCGCTGGGCTCAGAAGACATCCGACCCGCGCAAGCGCGAATGGAGCGATGCCGAAACCTTGCGCAATGCCGAGCTGCTGGTGGAGGAAGGTCAGATCAGTTATGCGGCGTTGATCCTGTTCGGTACCCGCCCGGCGCTGACGCGCTGGCTGGCACAGGCCGAATTGGTGTTCGAGTACCGATCTTCCGAGGCGGCCGGTCCGGCCGCCGACCGCGAGGAATACCGTGAAGGCTTCTTTGCCTGGCAAGACAAGCTTTGGCAAAAGATCAATCTTCGCAATGACCGGCAAAGCTACCAGGACGACTTCTTTCGCATGGACCTGCCGACCTTCGACGAGGTGCCAGTGCGCGAAGCCATCCTGAACGCGGTGGCGCATCGCGACTATCGGTTGGGCGGCTCGGTGTTCGTGCGGCAGTACGCGCAGCGGCTGGAGATCGTTAGCCCTGGCGGTCTGCCGCCCGGCATCACGCCAGAGAACATCGTCGACCAGCAGAACCCTCGCAACCGACGACTGGCGGAAGCATTGGCCAAGTGCGGGTTGATCGAACGGTCAGGCCAAGGCCTGAACCTGATGGTCGAGACCGCCATCCGGCAAGGAAAGCCCTTGCCGAACTTCGCGGGCACCGCTGGGCACGAGGTGCGGCTGACGCTGGAGGGGGGCGTGCGCAACCCTGCGTTCGTGCGCTTCATGGAGCGCCTGGGCGGTGACACACTGCGCGCGTTCACGACCAGCGACTTCATGGCGCTTGAATGCTTGCAGCAGGAACGTGAGCTTCCGATGCCGCTGAAAGAACGACTGCCGGGTTTGATGGCGGCCGGAGCCGTGGAGGCGCTCGGCCGGGGCAAAAACGCGCGCTACATGTTGTCGGCCGCTTTGTATGAGGTCCTCGGTGCAAAGGGGACCCATACCCACAAGCGAGGCCTGGACCGCGAAACCAACAAGGCGTTGTTGGTCAAGCACCTGACCAAGCACCTGACCAAGCACCTGGCGCAGGGGGCGCCCCTGGCGGAACTGCGGCAGGTGCTGCCCGCCTTGCCTGAAAGTACGGTGCGAACGCTCTTGAGCGAATTGCGCCAGGAAGGAAGACTGATGGTCACGGGGCAACGTCGCTGGGCTCGTTGGCACCTCAATGGGGCCGACGCTGCTAAAGCCGTAAACCCGGCAAACAGTCTTTAGCAAAAACTTTAGCAAAAGCTAAATTCAATCAAAACAATGACTTATAAAGCCTTTTGGGCTATCTTTTGACTTTAGAAACAGCTTTAGAAACGGTTTAGATTGCGGCGCTCAAAGCCGGAGCGGCTGAGAACTTTCAGGCGTGCCGTGTACGGTGCACGATGATGAAGACGCCAAGCCCTTCGCCATGCTGATGCTGCGCACCCAGCCTGCGCGGGTGGATCGATTGCCCGACCTGATGGCAACGAACCAGCCTCGTCCATAATCCGCCCATGTCCCGCCTGCGCCGCCCCCACGACCTCGCCCGCCTTTGCGCGCGCTGGGTGATGCTGTGGTTCGCGTTGTCGCTGGTTGCGGCCATGGCGTCGCCCATCGTGCATCCGCAGGCGATGGAGCTGGTTTGCTCCACCGGCGGGGTGATGAAGCTGGTCGTCAAGTCGGACGACGGCGCCCAGCCGATGGCGGGGCACACGATGGACTGCGCGATGTGCCTGACCGTCGCGCCGCCGCCGCCCATGGCGGCCCGCGTGGCCGAGCCGCCGCAGCCGCTGGCCCATGTGATGCAGCCGATCGCGGCGGCGCACATCGCTTCCCTGACCGCGGCGCCGTTGCCGGCGCGCGGGCCTCCCACGTTCCTCTGATCCGTTCCGTTCGTCGCAGCCGCCGCCCCTGTGCAGCGGGCCGGCCTGCGTTCCGTTCCCGGTTTTCAGAGGAAGCATCTTGTCTCCACACCGTCTGGCCGTCGCCGTTGCGACGAACTTCCCCCTGGCCGTGCCCACGGCCGCCTGCCTGCTATGGACCAGCCTGGCCCAGGCGCAGGAACCATCCTCCACAGCAACCGATGCCCCGCAAAAGGCGCTGGGCGTCGTCACCGTGCGCAGCGGGCAGCCGACTTCGCTGCCGACGCAGATCCCGACCACCGTCGAGGGTGTGACGCGCGAGCAGATCGAGGCCACCGTCAACGCCACCGACAGCGAGGACGCGCTCAAGTACTTCCCGAGTCTGCTGGTGCGCAAGCGCTACATCGGCGACTACAACCACGCGATCCTGTCGAGCCGCGCGTCGGGCACCGGCAACAGCGCGCGTTCGGCGGTCTACGCCGACGGCGTGCTGCTGTCGAACTTTCTCGGCAATGGCGTTGGGGGCTTGAGTTTTCCGCCGCGCTGGGGCCTGGTCACGCCCGAGGAGATCGAGCGGGTCGACGTGATGTACGGCCCGTTCTCCGCCGCCTATCCCGGCAACTCGGTCGGCGCGGTGGTCGACTACGTGACGCGCATGCCCACGCAGTTCGAGGCGCACGCGAAGGTCGGCGTGGTGTCGCAGCCGTTCACGCTCTACAACACCGACACCACCTACCGTGCCTGGCAGACCAGTGCGTCGCTGGGCAACCGCGCGGGCGACTGGTCGTGGTGGGTCAACGTCAACCGCACCGACAGCGAAGGCCAGCCGCTGACGTTCGCCACCCGGCTGCTGTCGGCCGGTGTGCCCGGCAGCGGGGGCACGCCGGTCACCGGCGCGGTGCCGGGCGGCGACAAGAGCAACAACGCGTGGGTTGTGCTGGGCACCGGCACGCAATACCACACGGTGCAGGACCACCTGAAGATCAAGCTCGCCTACGACGTCTCGCCGACGCTGCGCGCCAGCTACGTCCTCGGCTATTGGCAGAACACGTCCGAAGGGCGGCCGGTGTCGTACCTGCGCAATGCGGCCGGCCAGCCGGTGACCAGCGGCGCCGTCAACATCAACGGCCTGGTCTACAGCGGCAGCCAGGCCCTGGGCGGCGGTGATTTCGCGCTGACCAACGAGAGCCTGCAGCACGTGATGCACGGCCTGTCGGTCAAGAGCCATACACAGGGCACCTGGGACTGGGAGGTGGCGGCCAGCCTGTACGACTACCAGCGCGACGACAAACGCCAGAACGCCGCGGCCAACAGCCTGCCGGCGGCGGCCTCGGGTGGCGCCGGCACGCTGGCCGATGGCGCGGGCACCGGGTGGGACACGTTGGCGCTCAAGGGCATCTGGCGGCCCGAGGGCATCAACGGCGCCCACATCGTCGACTTCGGTTTCCAGCAGGAGCAGTACAAGCTGCGCTACCGCACGTCGACCCTGGCGGCGAACTGGCAGGCCGATCCGGCCGGCGCGCTGGTGAGCAACGTGCGCGGCAAGACGCAGTTGCAGAGCCTGTACGCGCAGGACGTCTGGGCCTTCGCGCCACGCTGGAAGAGCGTGCTCGGCCTGCGGGCCGAGCAGTGGACGGCCTCCGACGGGCTGACCGCGTTCTCGGCCACCAGCGCGCTGGCCTATGCGCAGCGGAGGGAGCACTATCTGTCGCCCAAGGCCGCGCTGTCGTACCAGTGGGCGCCCGACACGGTGCTGAAGGCCTCCGTCGGCCGCGCGGTGCGCATGCCCACCGTGGCCGAACTCTATGGCGCCACGTCGACCACCAACTCGCAGTACATCAACGACCCGAACCTGCGGCCCGAGAAGTCGTGGACCGGTGAACTGTCGGCCGAGAAGGACCTGGGCAACGCCTTGCTGCGGCTGACCCTGTTTGCCGAACGCACGCGCGATGCGCTGTATTCGCAGACCACGCTCGATGCTGCGGCCAACCGCAACATCACCCGGGTCCAGAACGTGGGCCTGATCGAAACCAAGGGGGTCGAGGCCAGTTTCGGCGGCAGCGATGTGGGGTTCAAGGGCATCGACCTGAATGCCAGCCTGACCTATGCCGACTCGGTGATCAAGGAGAACACGGGCTTCGTCAGCGTGCCGGGCGACACGGTCGGCAAGTGGCAGCCCAACATCCCGCGCTGGCGCGCCACGACACTCGTGAGCTGGCGCATCGACCCGCGCTGGACCACGTCGCTCGGCGCACGCTACAGCGGCAAGCAGTACCGCACGCTCGACAACACCGATGTGAACGGCTTCACCTACCAGGGTGTGAGCCGCTACTTCACCGTCGACCTGCGCGTGCGCTACAAGATCAGCCGGCAGCTGACCGCGGCGTTCGGCATCGACAACCTGAACAACTACCAGTACTGGAACTTCCATCCCTATCCGCAGCGCAGCTACACGGCGGAACTGAAGTTCGATCTTTGACCTCCGAGGAAAACACATGTCCCGTTCCCCACTGTCCCTTTTCGCACGGCGGCTGCTGGCGGCCTCCGCGCTGTCGCTGACCCTGCCTGCGGCGTTCGCCCACGTCGTGCTCGAGGATCCCACCGCGCTGGCCGGGCGCAGCTACAAGGCCGTGTTCAAGGTCGGCCATGGCTGCGACGGCGCCGCCACCACGGCGATCACCGTGCGGCTGCCGGCCGGCTTCAAGGGCGCGAAACCCATGCCCAAGCCGGGCTGGACGCTGCAGGTGCAGCGCACGCCGCTCGACAAACCCTACGACGACCACGGTCGCCGCGTGACCGAAGACGTGAGCCTGGTCCGCTGGACGGCCACGTCCCGGGACCAGTGGCTGGCCGATGACTGGTACGATGAATTCACCCTGGTCGGCGGTCTGCCGGCAGAGGCCCGGCCCCTGTGGTTCCAGGTGCTGCAAACCTGCGACCAGACCAGCGCCGACTGGTCCGAGATCCCGGCGTCCGGCGTGTCGACCAAGGGGCTGAAGCGCCCGGCCGCGCTGCTGGAGCTGATCCCCTCGGAGCAGGCCGGGCACCAGCACTGAACATCGCCACAAACCATCGCCAGACCGGCGCCACCCATCGATCCGATTTCTCAGGAGCATCCATGCGATTCAAACCACTCTTGCTGGCCGCGGCGGCCATCGCCGCCATGGCCGGCACTGCAGCCCAGGCCCAGGCCGTCGACGTGCGCGACGCCTGGATCCGCACCACCGTGCAGGGCCAGAAGGGCACCGGTGCCTTCATGAAGATCACCGCGCGCGAAGGCATGACGCTGGTCAGCGCGTCCACCCCCGTGGCCGGCGTGGCCGAGGTGCACGAGATGAAGATGGAGGGCGACGTGATGCGCATGCGCGCGTTGCCCGGCCTCGATCTGCCGGCGGGCAAGACGGTCGAACTCAAGCCCGGCGGCTATCACGTGATGCTGATGGACCTGAAGACACCGCTGCCCAAGGACAGCACCGTGCCGCTGACGCTGGTGTTCAAGGATGCGAAGGGCGTGCAGAGCCGGCTCGAGCTGAAGGTACCCGTCGCCACCACCGTGCCGGGCGCCGCAGCCGGTGCCGAGCCTGCAGCGCACAAGCATTGAACACGCAACCGCACGGTGGCCGCCCGTGGGGCCGGGCCGCATGAGACGCATCGCGCCGACCAAGGCGCAGACCGCGCTGCTGGAGCCGTTCAAGGGGCTGGCGCTGGACCGCATCGTCGTGCCTGCGACGCCAGCGCAGTTCGCCGCGGCGACGGCCGAGCTGCTGGCGGCCGACAGCGCGGGGTTCGACACCGAGTCGAAGCCGACCTTCCTGCCCGGCGAGGTCAGCGGCGGGCCGCATCTGGTGCAGTTCGCGCTGGCGGACAAGGCCTTCCTGTTCCAGCTGCATCACCCGGAATCGCGGCCGTGCCTGGTGGCGTTGCTGCAGGCCTCCAGCCTGCGCAAGGTCGGTTTCGGGCTGGAGTCGGACCGCACGCAGATCCACGCCAAACTCGGCGTGACGCTGCAGGCCGTGGTCGACCTGAACGCTTTCTTCCGGCGGGAAGGCTGGGGCAGCTCGATCGGCGTGCGCGCGGCCGTCGGTGTCGTGCTGCAGCAGCGGTTCCACAAGTCGAAGAAGACGACCACCTCCAATTGGGCCCAGCCGCACCTGACGCCGGCGCAGCTGCTGTACGCCGCCAACGATGCCTTCGCGGCACTGCAGGTGTTCCGGGCATTGCCGCCGGCGTGATCGCCCCGGCCGCAAGGCCTTGCGGTAAGCTGCGCGGGTCGCCCCGACACCGCCCACCGTTCCACATGCCCCGACAGGAGACAACATGAGCGAATCGCAGAATTCCGGCTTCGGCAAGTTTGTTCCCGGCTTCGACTTCCTGCAGAACCTCGCCAAAGGGGCGACGCAGAACATTCCGCAGATGCCCAACCTGGGCAGCTGGGTCGCGCCGACCCTCAACGTCGAAGAGCTCGACAAACGTATCGAAGAGCTGAAGGCCGTGCAGTTCTGGCTCGACCAGAACGCGATGGCGCTGAAGGCCACGATCCAGGCGCTGGAGGTGCAGAAGATGACGCTCGCCACGCTGAAGGGCATGAACTTCAGCATGGGCGACGTGGCCAACGCCTTCAAGCTGAAGGCGGCCGATTCGGTGATGAGCGGGGTGCAGAAGGTCGCCGAAAAGGCCAGCGACACCGCCAAGACCTTCACCGAGGCGGCCACCGGTGCGGCGGCCAAGGTGGGTGGCGGGGCGCGCAAGGCGGCGCCGAAAACCGAGGCCGGCGTCGTCGACCCGATGCAGTGGTGGGGCGCGCTGACCCAGCAGTTCCAGCAGATCGCGACGTCGGCGCTGAAGGAGGCGACCGCCAAGACGGCGATCGACAGCACCCGCAACCTGGCGGCAGGCTTCGCCAAGGAGGCGCTGAAGGGCGCGGGCAACATGGCCAAGGCGGCAGCCGGCAAGGCGGCGCCAGCCCGACGTGCGCCCGCCCGCAAGGCCGCGGCCCGCAAGCGGTCGTCCTGACAAACCGAGCGGTTTGCGCCCACCCTTGCGCGCAGCCCGGCAACGCGTGGCAGTATCGAGCCCATGAAACTCTTTCCCTACGGTCACGCCACGCATCCGCAATGGCGCATGGCGGCCGGCTTGGTGCTGGCCCAGTTGCGCGCCCAGATGGCGCTGCCCGACTACGCCAGCAATCCCACGCTGGCGCTGCTCTACATCACCGACCACTACGCATCGGCGGCGCAGGACATCCTCGACCACCTGAGCGCCGAGCTGCCCGAGGTCACCGACTGGTCGGGCACGGTCGGCATCGGCATCGCCTCCAACAACGTCGAGTACTTCGACGAGCCGGCGATGGCCGTGATGCTGTGCGGCGTGCCGGCCCACCAGTACCGCGTGTTCTCGGGCGTGGCGCCGTTGGGGCTGGGCTTCGAGGCGCATACCGCGCTGGTGCATGCCGACGCGGGCACGCCCGACCTGGCCGAGCTGATCGGCGAGATGGCCGGCCGCACCGATACCGGCTACCTGTTCGGCGGGCTGGCGTCGAGCCGGTCCGACACGGTGCAGTTCGCCGTTGGCGGCAACGGCAACATCAAGGGCCACGGGGCGGCGCGCGGTGTGTTCCGCGGCGGCCTGAGCGGCGTGGCGTTCGGTGAAGACGTGCCGCTGGTGTCGCGCGTCACGCAGGGCTGCCAGCCGATCGCGCCGGTGCGCACGATCACCGGCGTCGACGGCAACGTGGTGACCGCGCTGGACGGCGAGCCGGCGCTCGAAGTGCTGCTGCGCGATCTCGGCGTGTCGCTCGAGCAACCCCGCACCGCGCTGGCCAAGGTCCGTGCCACGCTGGTGGGGCTGATGCCCGCGCCCGGCGGTGGCAGCGACAGCGTGCGCAGGCCGGGCAGCTTCGGCCCGGACGTGCGGGTGCGCCACATCATCGGGCTCGATCCGGCGCGCCAGGGCGTGGCGATCGCCGAGACGGTCGAGACCGGTTCACGCCTGGCGTTCTGCCAGCGCAATGTGGCGGCGGCGCGGGCCGACCTGGTGCGCATCTGCGCCGAGATCCGCGAAGAGCTGGAGCCCGAGGAGATGACGGTCGATGCCGCCGTGGCGTTGGCCGCCAACGAGGCCGAGCGCGCGCCGCATCCGGCCCGGCGCATGGCTGGCGCCGTCTACGTGAGCTGCTCCGGCCGCGGGGGGCCGCATTTCGGCGGGCCGAGCGCCGAGATGCAGATCGTGCGGCACGCGCTGGGCGACGTGCCGCTGGTCGGCTTCTTCGCCGGCGGCGAGATCGCCCGCCACCACCTCTACGGCTATACCGGCGTGCTGACGGTCTTCACCGACAACGCCTGACTGGCGGGCAAGCCAGTGAACGCGAAGTCGACCTCGGGCTGCAGGCCGCTGACGATGCGCGCGATCGACTTGCCCGAGCCGCAGGCGTGCGTCCAGCCCAGCGTGCCGTGGCCGGTGTTGAGGAACAGGTTCGGCAGCTTCGTCTTGCCGATCAGCGGCACGTTGCTCGGCGTGGCCGGGCGCAGGCCGGTCCAGAACCGGGCCTGCGTGGTGTCGCCGGCACCGGGGAACAACTGTTCCACGCGGCGCACGATAGCCTCGCAGCGCACGCCGTTCAGGTCGCGGTCGTAGCCGTTGAATTCGGCCGTGCCCGCCACGCGGAGCACATCACGTCCGGGAAGGCGGTCGCTGCCGTCCGACGTGTAGCGCGAGAACACCAGCTTGAACTCGTCGTCCGTCAGGCTCACCTGGTGCGCCATCGCCGCGTCCTTCACCGGCATCGTCACCGAATACCCTTTGGCCGGGTAGATCGGCAGACGGATGCCCAGCGGCTGCGCCAGCAGCGGGCTGAAGGCTCCCATGGCCAGCACCACGGCGTCGCCACGGATGCGCTGGAAGCGGCCTTCGCAGTCGGTCACCTCCACGTGGTCGATGCGGCCCGCGGCCTCGCGCAGCGCGGTGATGTGGTGGCCCATCAGGAACTTCACGCCGTTGGCTTCGCACTGTCGGGCCAACGCGCGGGCGAACTTGTTGGCGTCGCCCGATTCGTCTTCCTGGGTGTAGGTGGCGCCGGCCAGCGTCGGGCGGATGTGGCGCAGCGCGGGCTCCAGGCGCACGGCTTCGTCGGCCGAGATCACCTGGCGGTCGCAACCCAGCGCGCGCATCTGCTCGGCCGGGCCTTGCGCTGCATCGAACTCTTTTTGCGTGGTGTAGAAGTGCAGGATGCCCTGTGTGCGCTCGTCGTAGGCGATGCCGATGTCACGGCGCAGCGCCTGCAGCGTGTCGCGGCTGTAGGTGCCCAGGCGCACGATCTGCGCGATGTTGTGGCGCGTGCGCGCCGGCGTGCACTCGCGCAGGAACTGCAGGCCCCACAACCACTGCCGCATGTCGGCGCGCAGGCGGAACAGCAGCGGCGCGTCTTCGCGGCCCAGCCATTGCAGCAGCTTGAGCGGTGCGCCGGGGTTGGCCCAGGGCTCGGCGTGGCTGACCGAGATCTGCCCGCCGTTGGCGAAGCTGGTCTCGGCCGCTGGCGTGGCCTGGCGGTCGATCACGGTCACGTCGTGGCCGAGCTGGTTGAGGTAATAAGCGGAAGTGACGCCGAGCAAGCCGGCGCCAAGAACGGTCACGCGCATGGTGAACTCCTGAAGCGGTCATTCGCTCCAGGCATGGCGCTGGGTTGCTGGTGCAATACGAGCAACCCCAGGCGCATGCCCGGAGTTGCCGCTCCCCCTGTCCTTGGTACCTGAGAGATTCGCCACCGGCACGCGCCAGCGGGTTGCTCCTTCGGTGCACCATGGCGGGCATGGTGTCTCTTCAGACGGCTCTTTCAGTGGATGCAGTACGGGACCTGAGCGTTCATGGGAGTTTGCGCCTTCGGTGGAACGGCTTGACGCCGTTCACTCTCCTGCAGGTTGCGATTCTAGGGGGGCGGCCGCAGGCACTGTCCAGCGCCGGGCCTTTGCATTAGCAGGCCGACTGCGCGATAAGCCCATGGCGTTGCAGGCCGTCAACGCCGCAGCGCCGCAAAGGCCGCGAACTCCCAGCTGCGCATGCCCAGCAGCAGCGTGTAGCCCTCGCGTTCGGACTCCGGCAGCTTCTGGTCGGCCAGATGCTGCTGGGCAAAGTCCTGCGCCACCCGCTGCAGGCGTTCGAGGAACGACGGCGCCAGGCCGCGGCTGACCTGTCCATGCACCAGCAGCAGGCCTTCGCCCATCGCGTCGAAGCCGCCGGCGAAATAGTCGAGCACCACCTCCTCGCGGAAGTACTGCATCACCGGGCCGTGCGGGCGCCAGCGGAACGCCTTGGCCAGCTTCAGCCGGTAGCGGTTCAGCGGCCGCAGCTCGATGATGCCGATGCGGTCGAGCTGCGCCAGGTGCTTGATGCACTCGGCCTCGCTCAGCCGGTACTGGCCCGTCATCTGCTCCAGCGTCCATTGGCTCAGCACGCAGATCGCCACCAGCAGCAGCTTCTTGTCGGCGACCACGGCGCGTTCCTGCTCCTGTGTCAGCTCGGCCAGCAGCGGCTGGGTGTCGGCGATGCGGCGGGCGAGTTCGGCGAAGTCGAGCTTCAGTGCGCGGCAGATCGCATCGACGCGCGACAACGGCATGTCGCCTTTGGCCAGCATGCGCTTGACGCTGGACTCTGCCATGCCCAGCGCGCGCGCCAGGTCGGCATAGGTCATCTGGGCGGCCTTGAGTTCCTTCTTGAGGGTGGTGACGAGGGCGGCGGTGGTGCTCATGGGGTGTAGCGGTCGGCGGGCGGAGATAGCGCCAAGGGTAGCGGCTTGCGATACTGCCGGTGTCGCCGGCCGGACCGCGGCGTGTATTGTTCCCCGCCAGGCGCTCCGCGGCGGGCAGACTGCGACGCATGCACAAGAATCTTGAATTGGGAGGAAGACCGATGGAGGCGAAGCCGACGCGCAGGGCTTTCGTTGGCAGCCTGGCCGGCGCGGTGTTGGCCGTTGCCACCGAGGCGCGCGCTACCTGCCCAGCCGATCCGCTGACGGTCTGCAACGTGACCCATGTCTACTCGGTGCGCACCGGCGGCATCGTCGCGGTGCAGGGCGCCGACGACGTGCGCCAGGCGCTGCGGCGCTGGCCGGGCCGGCTCAGCATCGGCGGCGGGCGCTACAGCATGGGCGGGCAGACCGCGCTGGACGGTGCGCTACAGCTCGACCTGCGCGGCCTGCAGCAGCTGGTGTGGTTCGACCCTGTCGGCAAGGCCGTCAGGGTGCAGGCGGGCATGCGCTGGCGCGCGCTGCAGACCTTGATCGACCCCCACGGCCTGGCGGTGCGGACGATGCAGAGTTATGCCAACTTCACCGTGGGCGGCTCGGTCTCGGTCAACTGCCATGGCCGTTACGTGGGCCATGGGCCGATCGTCTACAGCGTGCGGGCGCTGCAGATCGTGATGGCCGATGGCGAGGTGATCGAAGCCTCGCCACAGCGCGAGGCCGAGATCTTCTTCGCGGCCATCGGCGGCTACGGCGCTGTGGGCGTGGTGACCGAGGTCGAACTGGCGCTGGACGACAACTTCGCCATCGCCCGCAGCACGGAGCAGGTGGCACTCGACGACTATCCTGCCTGGTACCGGCAGACGGTGGCTGCAGATCTCGCCGCGCTGCTGCACAACGCCAACCTGCTGCCGCCCGACTTCGGCCAGCCCCGCTGCGTGACCTGGCGCCGCAGCGCTGCACCGTTGACCGAGCCGGCGCGCCTGCGGCCGCTGCAGGCGCGTTATGCCAAGGAGCAGGCGGCCCTGTGGGCGATGAGCGAGCTGCCCGGCGGTGCCGCGCTGCGCCGCCACGTCGTCGAGCCGCTGGAGCAGCAACCGGCCGTGGTCTGGCGCAACCACGAGGCCAGCCGCGACGTGGCCGAACTCGAGCCCGCCAGCCGCGCCTTCAGCACCTATGTGCTGCAGGAGTACTTCGTGCCCGAGCGGCACTTCGCCAGCTTCGCCCGGCAGATGGCCGCGCTGCTGCAGCGCAGCTGCACCGGCACGCTGAACGTGTCGATCCGCCACGCGCCGGCCGACCGCCGGACCCTGATGGCGTGGGCCCGGGAAGACGTGTTCTCGTTCGTCGTCTACTACAAGCAGAGTGTGGCGCCGGCTGCGGCCCAGGCCGTGGGCGAGTGGACACGCGCGATGATCGGCCTGGCGCTGGCGCACGAGGGCAGCTACTACCTGCCGTACCAGCTGCACGCCACGCCGGCGCAGTTTGCGGCGGCCTATCCGCAGGCCGATGCCTTGCGTGCGTTGCGCCGCCGCCTGGGCGCCACCCGCTTCAGCCAGGCGCTGTGGGATCGTTATGACATCTAGCAACGCCTTGGGGCCCGGGCATCCGCGCTTGTGCCGGCTACCGGTTGACGGCTACATTTTTCACCGCATCGTCTCGAACTGAACACCACATGACAACAAGCTCGACCTCTCCGTCCGCGGTGGATCCGCATGCGCATCCCAACCAGTTCGCGCTGCTCGGCCAGCGCCGCTTCGCGCCGTTCTTCTGGACCCAGTTCTCCGGGGCGGCGAACGACAACCTGTTCAAGTTCGCGTTCACCGTGATGGTGACCTACCAGTTGAGCCTCGACTGGCTGCCGCCGGCGCTGGCGGGGCTGGCGATCGGTGCGCTGTTCATCCTGCCCTTCCTGCTGTTCAGCGCCACCAGCGGCCAGCTGACCGACAAGTACGACAAGACGCGCGTGATCCGCTTCGTAAAGAGCTTCGAGGTCGCGATCATGCTGCTGGCCGCCTACGGCTTCATGAGCAAGGAGGTCGCGGTGCAGGTGCCGATCCTGCTGGGCTGCACCTTCCTGATGGGCGTGCACTCGACCTTGTTCGGCCCGGTCAAGTTTGCCTACCTGCCGCAGGTGCTGTCGGAGCGCGAGCTGACTGGCGGCAACGGCATGGTCGAGATGGGCACCTTCGTCGCGATCCTGCTGGGCAACATCGTCGGCGGGCTGCTGATCGCGATCCCCGACGTCGGGCGCGGCGCGGTAGCCACCTCGTGCGTGGGGCTGGCGCTGGTCGGACGCATCGTCGCGCAGTTCATTCCGGCGCTGCCGGCGACCGACCCGGGTCTGCGCATCAACTGGAATCCGGTCACCGAAACCTGGCGCAACCTGAAGCTGGCGCACGGCAACATCGTCGTGTTCCGCTCGCTGCTGGGCATCAGCTGGATGTGGTTCTTCGGTGCGGTGTTCCTGAGCCAGTTCCCGAGCCTCGCGAAGGATGTGCTGCACGGCAACGAGCAGGTCGCGTCGATGCTGCTGGTGGTGTTCTCGATCGGCATCGCCGCGGGTTCGCTGCTATGCGAGGTGTTGAGCCGCCGCCATGTCGAGATCGGCCTGGTGCCGCTGGGCGCGATCGGCATGAGCGTGTTCTCGATCGACCTGTACTTCGCGCTGCGCGGCCTGCCGGCGGCCGAGGTCATGGGCCTGTCGACCTTTCTCGGCCAGCATGGCCACTGGCGCGTGATGGCCGACCTGGCGCTGCTGAGCCTGTTCGCCGGGCTCTACAGCGTGCCGATGTACGCGCTGATCCAGCTGCGCAGCCAGCCCACGCACCGGGCCCGCATCATCGCGGCCAACAACATCCTGAATGCGCTGTTCATGATCGCAAGTTCGGTGATCGCCGGTGCGCTGCTGAAGGCGGAGTTCACGATCCCGCAGATCTTCCTGTTCACCGGGCTGGCCAACGCGGTGGTGGCGTTCTACATCTTCATGCTGGTGCCCGAGTACCTGCTGCGCTTCATCGCGTGGGTGCTGTCGCACTTCGTCTACCGCTTCAAGGTGCGGGGCGACGAGCACATTCCGGTCGCCGGGCCGGCCGTGCTGGTCTGCAACCACGTGAGTTTCGTCGACGCGATCCTGCTGATGGCGGCGAGCCCGCGGCCCATCCGCTTCGTGATGGACCACCGCATCTTCAAGGTGCCGGTGCTGGGCACGCTGTTCCGCCTGGCCAAGACGATCCCGATCGCACCGCAGAAGGAAGACCCGGCGGCCTATGCGGCGGCGTTCGAGGCGGCGGCCCAGGTGCTGCGTGAAGGCGACCTGCTGGCGATCTTTCCCGAAGGCGGCATCACCAAGGACGGCGCGCTGCAGCCCTTCAAGGGCGGCATCATGAAGATCCTGGAGCGGGCGCAGCAGGACGGCCTGGCGGTGACCGTGGTGCCGATGGCGTTGACCAATCTGTGGGGTTCGTTCTTCAGCCGGGTGGAGCAGGGCAATGCGATGGTGCGGCCGTTCCGCCGCGGCGTGTGGAGCCGGGTCGGCTTGCAGGTCGGGCCGGCGCTGCCGGCGGCGGCAGTGCAGCCCGAGCTGCTGCACAGCCACGTCGCGGGGCTGCTGCAGGCGGGGTGAGGCCAGGCGCGGCGGTTGCGCATACGGGAATCCGAATCAGACCGTCATGCCGAACTTGTCCATGAACCAGTCGTCGTCGTGCACCCGGCGCGCGTCGAGTGCGACGCGGCGGTCCCAGATGTCGCTGGCCTGCACGTCGGCGCAGGCCTTGGCGAAGCCTTCGTAGGGCGCGAGCGCGGCGACGACGCGGCTCACCCGTTCGGGACCGAAATGCGCGTACACCGCGCGCAGGTCGTTGTACAGCACGTGGTACCAGGCCACCGGGTAGATGTGTGCGTCGCGAAAGAAATGCCGCGCCGTGACCGCCGGCACGCTGCGCACCTCCAGGCCCAGCATCCAGTAGCGCATGCAGATCTCCTGGTCTTCCATGCCCCAGTTGACCATGCCGCTGTCGTAGCCGCCGAAGGTCTCGAAGGTCGCACGCCGGAACATCTGCAACGCGCCGCACAGCAAGGGCACGGCATGCGGTTCGGGCGAGGTCGGCTGCAGCCACTCGAACGCGTGGAACAGCGGGCTGGTCCAGCGCTGACCGCTGCAGGGGGTGAAGTGCTGGCCCGGCCAGCCGGCCAGCAGCGGCGAGACGATGCCGGCCAACGGGTCGGCCAGCGCGTCGAGTAGCGGCGCGTCCCAGCCGGGCGGGAACAGCACATGCGCATCGCTGAACACCAGCACCTCGCCTTGCGCGGCGCCAGCGCCGGTGTTTCGGGCGTTGGCCACGCCGAGCCGGTCGGCATACCGCAGCAGGCGCACGCGGGACGCGCACCACGGAGCGGTGTCGATGAAGTCGGCGCTGCCGTCGGTCGAGCCGTTGTCGACCACGATGATCTCGATGGAGGCGCCGCAGCCATCGAGCAGGCTGCGCACCGTCAGCTCCAGCTTCTCGCCTTCGTTGCAGCTGGGCACGACGGCGCTGATGCGCGGCAGGGAGGGCATGGGCCGAGCGTACCTGGGGCCGTGGGGGGCCTGGCAGGCCCGCGGGCACCGCGGCAATGCCGTTATTTGGCCTTGCTCGCGGGTGCCTTCGGCGGGGAGGCGGCCCGGTCGGTCGTCGGCGCGCGCGGGTTGGTGCCCTGCGGCATAGGGGTAGGGCCGACCGGCGCGTTGACGACGGGTGGGCTGGCCGTCGGGCCAGGCGTCTGCGCCACGGCCTGCTGCAGCATCGCCGCCGACAGGCCCGCGCCGGTTGCGGCCAGCAGCACGTTCTTGATCAGCTCGCGCTTGGAAAGAGGCTCTTCGTGCATGGCGGATGTCCCGGAAATCGGCCGAGGAAAAAGGGCGGCCGCGACCCTCGCCGGATCATACAAGCTCGGCCATCCTGCGGCATGAAAGTATCGGAATAAGAGACTTTGAGAATCGTCGGCGGACATTCAGATCATAAAAGGAGACTGCGTCCGGTCGGCAAACCACACTGGCGTCCTGTTCAACAACCCCGGAGGATGGAATGCAAGTTCCGATGCAACGCGACACCAAGGCCTGGACCCTGCAGGTCTGGATTTCATTTCTGCTGGCCGTCTTCTTCTGCGGCGTCGGGCTGGCCACCCTGCCCGGCCGCGACCTGGACCGCGCCTTCATGGTGATGGGCTACTTCTTCTGCCTGAGCGCTGCGTTCGTGCTGTCGAAGTTCGTGCGCGACCACGCAGTGCGCAGCGCCGATGGCGCGGCAGCCGATACGCCGATGTTCAAGTTCGTCGTGTGGGGTGGTTTCTTCCTGGCGATGGGGCTGACGGGCTGGGGCCTGTACCGCATGGACGTGAGCGAGACCTACAAGGCCTTTCTCGGCATCGGCTGGCTGTACCTGATCACCTGCACCTTCACGCTGGCGAAGACCCTGCGCGACCGCCATGAAGCCGATCTGGCCGAAGCGCGTGCGCAAGGCCGTGCCGATGCCGTAGCTTGATGGCCTGCAATCCATTCCTTGAACCCCTGACTGGAACCACCATGAAAAAGAATCTCGTCGCCTGCTGGATCGCCTTGTCGCTGTCCGCCACTTCCCTGCTCGTCAGCCCTGCCGCCCACGCCCAGAGCGAGGTGTCGACCCTGAGCGCACTGTCGGCCTTGCCGGTGGCTTCGGTCGTCGTCGGCGCCAGTGCGCTGGCGGGGGCCGTCGTCGCGGTGCCGGTGGCCTTGTCGACGGCCGGCTCGGTGCTGGTCGTGAAGACCGTGGAGGTGTCGGCGCGCGGCACGGTCTGCGTGCTGGAGCGTGTGTCGGACGGCGCCAGCGCCACCATCGAACTGCTGGGCCGCGGTGTGACCGGTGCGTCGTGGGCGGTTGGGTCGTCCGTGGCGGTGACGGTGGTCGGCGCCGGCGTGGTGCTGTCGGCCGCCGGCGAGGCGATCGCCTTCATCCCCAACGCGCTCGGTCAGGCCTTGCTGCACAACGAACGCCTGACCTACTGAGGCACCGCGATGCAACACCTCACCACACGCTGCCTGGGCCTGCTGCTGGCCTGCCTGCTCTGGTGCGCGGCGGGGCCGGCCAGCGCCGGCCGCTCCTGCGAGGCCGAGCACCCGCCCCGCGTCACGACGGTCGAACGCGGCCTGCGGCTGGCCGAACGCACGCTGGCCGCGCTCGACGCCAGCGGTGCCGACGTCGTGCTGCTGGCGCGCGCCGGCCAGGACCTGAGCAAGTACGGCCTGCGTTACTCGCACCTGGGTTTCGCCTACCGGCAGCCGGACGGACGTGGCGGCCACGTCTGGCGCGTGCTGCACAAGCTGAACCAGTGCGGCACCAGCGAATCGGCGATCTACCGCCAGGGCCTGGGCGAGTTCTTCCTTGACGACCTGTGGCGCTACGACGCAGCCTGGGTGGTGCCCACGCGTGAAGTGCAGGACCGCCTGCTGGCGCTGCTGCTGGACCCCAGCCGCGCCACGCGCCTGCACCACAAGCCCTACAGCATCGTCAGCTACGTGTGGGGCCGCAAGTACCAGCAGTCGAACCAGTGGGCCATCGAAACCCTGGCCGCCGCGATGGAGCCCGCCGTCGCATCGCGCGACCAGGCCCAGGCCTGGCTGAAGTTCAAGGGCTACGAGCCGACCACGCTGCGCATCGGCCCGCTGACCCGGCTCGGCGGGCGGGTCGGCAGCGCCAACGTGGCGTTCGACGACCACCCTTCGGAGCTGCGGTTCAGCGACCGCATCGAGACGGTGACGGTCGATTCGGTGTTCGCCTGGATGCAGCGCGCGCAACTGGGCGCCGGGCCCGTCGCGCTCCGGCTGTCCTATTGAGGCTGCGGGGCCTAGACGCCCTGCGCACGGTCCGCCTTGAACTGCGCGCGGAATTCGCCGAAGCGGCCGGCGTCCAGCGCTTCGCGGATCTCACGCATCAAGTTCAGGAAGTAGTGCAGGTTGTGGACGCTGGCCAGCATCGGGCCCAGCATCTCGCCGCAACGGTCCAGGTGGTGCAGGTAGGCGCGGCTGAAGCCGCCGCGGCCGCCGCCTGCATGCGGCGCGGCCTGGCCGGCCGCATCGGGTGTGCCGGCGCAGGCGTAGCAGGTGCAGGTGACGTCGAGCGGGCGCTCGTCTGCCTTGTGCTTGGCGTTGCGGATCTTCAGGTCGCCGAACCGCGTGAACAGCGTGCCGTTGCGGGCATTGCGCGTGGGCATGACGCAGTCGAACATGTCCACGCCCTGCGCCACGCCTTCGACCAGATCCTCGGGCGTGCCCACGCCCATCAGGTAACGCGGCTTGTGCGCCGGCAGCCGGTGCGGCGTGTGCGCCATGATGCGCAGCATCTCGTCCTTGGGTTCGCCCACGCTCACGCCGCCGACCGCATAACCAGGGAAGTCCATCTCCACCAGCTGTGCGAGCGACTCCTCGCGCAGGTTCTCGAACATGCCGCCCTGCACGATGCCGAACAGCGCGTTGCGGTTCTCCAGGCGGGCGAACTCGGTCTTGCAGCGTGCGGCCCAGCGCAGGCTGAGCTCCATCGAGAGGCGTGCCTCGGCCTCGGTGGTGATGTGGCCGGCGGTGTCGTACGGCGTGCACTCGTCGAACTGCATCACGATGTCGCTGTCGAGCACGGTCTGGATCTGCATGCTGACCTCGGGCGTGAGGAACAGTTTGTCGCCGTTGACCGGTGAGGCGAACTTCACGCCTTCTTCGGCAATCTTGCGCATCGCACCCAGGCTCCAGACCTGGAAGCCGCCCGAGTCGGTGAGGATGGGCTTGTGCCAGTTCTCGAAGCGGTGTAGCCCGCCGAACTGGCGCATCACGTCGAGGCCCGGCCGCATCCACAGATGGAAGGTGTTGCCCAGGATGATCTGCGCGCCCATGTCGTCGAGCGAGCGCGGCATCACCCCCTTGACCGTGCCATAGGTCCCCACCGGCATGAAGATCGGCGTCTCGACCACGCCGTGGTTCAGCGTGAGCCGGCCGCGGCGGGCGTGGGTGGCCGGGTCGGTCTTGAGCAGGTCGAACTGCAGGCTGGGGAGGGCGGTGGTTTCGGTGGTCATGGCTTGGTTGGCGGTGCGGCTGGAGCCGATGCCTCGGGCAGCAGCATCAGCACGGTGCGGTTGTAGTCCTCGACGACCAGCAGGCGGCCGGCGCGGTCCACTGCGATGCCTGTCGGCCGGCCCATCGGGCGGCGTCCCTCCTGCGCGTGCCAGTCATACAGCCAGTCGATCGGTGCGCCGCTCGGTAGCCCGCGCGCATCGAAGCGGAAACCGACGACGCGGTGGCCGCTGTGTTGCGGTCCGCGCCATGCCACGAGCAACTGGCCGGCGAAGCGGCTGCCTGCCGGTCCTGCCAGCAGCTGCAGCGGCGCGGCATGGGCGGGCCACAACATGCGCGGCGCCTCGGTGCCCTTGCAGTCGGCGCGGCCCGCGTAGGCCTGGGCGACCGCGCGCGCGCCGACGCAGGTCGGCCAGCCGTAGTCGCGCCCGGCCTGCAGCAGGTTCAGCTCCTCGGGCGGCGCTGCGGGCGATGCATAGTCGATCGAGTTCTCGCCCTGCAGCACCGCACCCTTGGCCGGCCCGTCGGCCAGCACCGTCAGCGCGACCGAATTGCGCAGGCCGCGCGCGAACGGCTTGAAGCTGCGCAGCGCGCCGCTGGCCGGGTCCAGGATGGCTTCGTAGACTGCCGCGCGCGGCGTCGCGCCGGTGGTTTCGGGGCAGGGCAGCGGCGCCGCCTGTCCGCGTTCCTGGCAGGCGTCGGTGGCCGAGCCCACGTTGACGTACAGGCGGCCGTCGGGCCCGAAGGCCAGTTCCTTCAGCGGATGGCTGCCGTCGGCGGGCAGGTCGCCGATGACGGCTTCGCGCACCAGCGGAGCGCCGGGCGGCGGGATGCGTGTACGCCAGACCGCGCCGGCTTCGCCGATGTAGGCCTTGCCGTCCGGGCCGATGGCCAGGCCCAGCGGCCGGTCCAGCCCCTGGGCCAGCACGCTGAAGCGCGCGCGCAACGGCGGCGGCGTGCCGGCCTCGGGCAGGCGCATCTCGAGCAGGCGGCCCTGGCGCGGCTCCCACGAGCCCATGTCGACGACCCAGTAGCGGCCCGGCGCAACTTCGAGGATGCGGCGTGGCGCACGCAGGCCCTCGCGTTCATCGGCCAGCAGCGCAACGCAGGTACCGGTCGGGCTGCGGATGTCCAGCCGGGCGTAGCCGCCGCATGCACCTTCCGGGGTGTAGCCTCGCGCCTGGCCTGCCGGCGGCCAGGCCAGCAGCGCCAGTAGCAACGACATCCAGAGGGAGCGCACCGTCGTCATGGCGCCGCCGTGCGCGCGAGCAGCATCGCGTCGCCGTAACTGAAGAAGCGGTAGCGGTGTTCGATGGCATGGGCATACAGCGCCATCACGCGCGCGTGGCCGGCGAGCGCGCTCACCAGCATCATCAGCGTGCTCTTGGGCAGGTGGAAGTTGGTCAGCAGCAGGTCGACGTGCGCGAACGCGAAGCCCGGGGTGATGAAGATGCGCGTGTCACCGGAGGCGTCGCCACTGCGGGCCCACGACTCCAGCGTGCGCACGGTGGTCGTGCCGACCGCGACGACGCGGCCGCCACGGGCCTTGCAGGCGGCGATGGCATGCTGCGTGGCCTCGGGGACCTCGTAGCGTTCGGCATGCATCGTGTGTTCGGCGATGTTCTCGGTCTTGACCGGCTGGAAGGTGCCTGCGCCGACGTGCAGGGTGACGCTGGCGCGCTGCACGCCGCGCGCTTCGAGCTGCGCCAGCAGGCCTTCATCGAAGTGCAGCGCCGCCGTCGGCGCGGCCACCGCGCCCGGCACGCGCGCGAACACGGTCTGGTAGCGGCTCTCGTCTTCGGTGGAATCGGTGTGTTCGATCGCGGCGCCTAGGTGCCGCTCAATGTAAGGTGGCAGCGGCACGTGCCCGCAGCGCGCCATCAGTGCGTACGGGTCCTCGCCGCCCGGGCTCTCGAAGGCGAAGCGAAAGAGCGCGCCGTCTTCCTCCGGCCAGCGGCCGAGCAGCGTGGCGGTGAAGTCGCCGACCATCCGCAGCGTGGTGCCGACCTGTGGTTTCTTGCTCACCTTCATGTGGGCGACCACTTCCTGGCCCTGCAGCACGCGCTCGACCAACAGTTCGAGTTTTCCGCCCGTCGGCTTCTCGCCGAACAGGCGCGCCTTGACGACGCGGGTGTCGTTGAAGACCAGCAGGTCACCGCTGCGCAGCAGGCCGGGAAGATCACGGAAGATGCGGTCGATCGGTGCGTCGCCGGTGCCGTCGAGCAGGCGGGACGCGGTGCGTTCCGCGGCGGGATGCTGGGCGATCAGCTCGGGCGGCAGGTCGAAATCGAAATCGGAAAGCGTGAAGGCGCGCATGGTGCTTGAGGGCCGGACAGGCCCGTGCCAAGGAGGCGGGGAATCGGAAGCGGGGTGTGGCACAGATTGTCCCACGCCCTGCCAAACCCGCGCAGGCGCCGTGGGGCGAGGCAGAATCGGCCGATGTCCGATTCCTCCATCACGCGTGTTTCGTTCGGTGCGCGGCGGCAGCACGTGCTGGTCACCGGGGGCACCGGCTTGATCGGGCGCGGTCTCATCGGGCGTTTGTTGGAGGATGGCCACGCCGTGACGGTCTGGACCCGCGATGCGCGTGCCGCCGCGGCGAGCTTCGGTGGATCGGTGCGCTGCGTGCAGCAACTCGACCAGATTGCGCCAGCCGACCCTTGCGACGTGGTGATCAACCTGGCGGGCGCGCGCATTCTGGGTTGGCGGTGGAGTGCACGGCGCCGACAGCAACTGATGCAGAGCCGTGCCGGATGGACCGATGTGCTGGTGGCCTGGATCGCATCCCGTGCACAAAGGCCCTGGCTGCTGCTGTCTGGCTCCGCCATCGGCTACTACGGCGTGCAGGCGCAAGGCGATGCGGCCGAGCTTGCCGAGGACGCGCCACCGCAGGACATCTTCATGTCGCGTCTGTGCCAGGCCTGGGAACAGTCTGCACAGGCTGCCGCCCGGTTGGGCGTGCAGGTGGTCTGCATGCGCTTCGGGCTCGTGCTGGGCCGCCGGGGTTCGCTGCCGATGTTGTTGCTGCCGATCAGGCTCGGCATGGGGGGACGGCTGGGGAGCGGAAGGCAATGGCTGTCGTGGGTGCATGTGCATGACGTGGTGCGCGCCATGGCGCATGTGTGGACCGTGGCGATGCAAGAGCGCACCACTACCGGCGCCGCAGCCGATGCGCAGGTGTACAACTTCACCGCGCCCGGCGCGCTGACCCAGGAAGGCTTCACCCGCGCGGCGGCCGAAGTGCTGCACCGGCCCTGCTGGTTGCCCACGCCGGCGGCGCCCGTCAGGGTGCTGCTGGGTGAGCAGGCCGATCTGCTGCTGGAAGGCCAGCGGGTCGTACCGGCGCAGCTGTTGCGCAAGGGCTTTCGCTTCGACTTTCCCGATGCGCGCAGCGCGCTTGCGGACCTGTGCTGATCTGGTTCGACCTCGCGTGAGCGCCAAGAAAGCCACCGCCAACTCGGCTGCGCCGGCCGCTGCAAAGTCGCCTGCAGGCACCGCCTTGAGTTTCGGCCAGCGCGCCTTGCGCAAGCTGGGCCTGCTGCGCGATATCGACCTGGCCCTGCATCTGCCGCTGCGCTACGAGGACGAAACCCGCATCGTGCGGCTGGCCGACACCCGCGAAGGCGACGTGGCGCAGATCGAATGCACCGTGGTGGATAGCGAAGTGCGCTTGGGGCCGCGGCGCCAGCTGCTGGTGACGGTCGACGACGGCAGCGACACCTGCACGCTGCGGTTCTTCACTTTTTATCCCTCGCACCAGAAGGCGCTGGAAGCGGGTGCGCGCGTGCGCGTGCGCGGCGAGATCAGGGGCGGCATGCTGGGTCGGCAGATGCTGCACCCGACGTTTCGCGTTGCGGCCGGCGCACTGCCGGCCGCGTTGACACCGGTCTACCCTACCACCACCGGCTTGCCGCAAACCTATCTGCGCCGAGCGGTGCTAGGCGGGCTGCAGCGCGCGGACCTGAGCGATACGCTGCCGCCGGGCTCGCTGGTAGCCCACGCACGGGCGCTGGGCGAAGCCGATGCAGCGTCTGCGATGCCGTGGAGTCTGCGCGAGGCGCTGGCCTTCCTGCACCAGCCCGCACCCGACGTGTCGCTCACCGCGCTGGAGGACCGCAGCCACCCGGCGTGGCAGCGTCTGAAGGCCGAGGAGTTGCTGGCGCAGCAGCTGTCGCAGTTGCAGGCCAAGCGCGAGCGTGGCCGTCTGCGGGCACCGGCGTTGCGGCCGCGCGGGGGCGCGGCGCCACCGCCATCGCTGTGCGACCAGTTGCTGGCCGCATTGCCGTTTGCCCTGACCGGTGCGCAGCAGCGTGTGGGCGCCGAGATTGCCGCCGATCTGGCGCGCGAGGTGCCGATGCACCGCCTGCTGCAGGGCGATGTCGGCTCTGGCAAGACCGTCGTCGCGGCACTGGCCGCAGCGATCTGCATCGACGCCGGCTGGCAGTGCGCACTGATGGCGCCGACCGAGATCCTGGCCGAGCAGCACTTCCGCAAACTGATCGGCTGGCTCGAACCCCTGCTTGCGCCGCTGGGCAAACGGGTCGCCTGGCTCGCGGGCGGGCAGAAGAAGAAGGAGCGCGATGCGATGCTGGCGCTGGTGGCCAGCGGCGAGGCGGCGCTGGTGGTCGGCACCCACGCGGTGATTCAGGACAAGGTGGTGTTCAGCCGCCTCGGCCTGGCGTTGATCGACGAGCAGCACCGCTTCGGCGTCGCGCAGCGGCTGGCCCTGCGCAGCAAACTGCAGCTCGATGGCCAGGAGCCGCACCTGCTGATGATGAGCGCGACGCCGATCCCGCGCACGCTGGCGATGAGCTACTACGCCGATCTCGATGTTTCGACCATCGACGAGCTGCCGCCGGGCCGCACGCCGATCGTCACCCGGCTGGTGCACGATGCGCGCCGCGACGAGGTGGTCGAGCGCATCCGCGCACAGCTCGACCAGGGACGGCAGGTCTACTGGGTCTGCCCGCTGATCGAGGAGAGCGAGGCGCTCGACCTCGCCAACGCCACGCAGACGCACGAGGTCCTGGGCGAGGCGCTGCCCGGCGTGCTGATCGGCCTGTTGCACTCCCGCATGGCGCCAGCCGAGAAGAAGGCCGTGATGTCGCTGTTCACCGAGGGCCTGATGGGTGTGCTGGTCAGCACCACGGTGATCGAGGTCGGTGTCGACGTGCCGAATGCGTCGCTGATGGTCATCGAGCACGCCGAGCGTTTCGGCCTGAGCCAGCTGCACCAGCTGCGCGGGCGCGTCGGCCGCGGCGCCGCGGCCTCGGCCTGCGTGCTGCTGTACTCGACCGGCGATGCGCCGCGCCTGGGCCAGACCGCCCGCGAGCGGTTGAAGGCGATGGCCGAGACCGCCGACGGCTTCGAGATCGCCCGCCGCGACCTCGAGATCCGCGGGCCCGGCGAGTTCCTTGGCGCCCGGCAGTCGGGCGCGCCCCTGCTGCGCTTCGCCGACCTGACGACGGACGCAGACCTGCTGGCCTGGGCCCGCGAACTTGCGCCCGTGATGCTCGACCGCCACCCCGATCTGGCCCAACTGCATGTGGAGCGCTGGCTCGGCGGCAAGGCCGAGTACCTGAAGGCCTGAAGGAAGGGCATCGCCGCGGCGGCACAATGCGGGGATGACTCTGACCGAACTGAAGTACATCGTAGCTGTCGCCCGCGAGAAGCACTTCGGCAAGGCAGCGGATGCGTGTTACGTCTCGCAGCCCACGCTGTCGGTCGCGATCAAGAAGCTGGAAGAAGAGCTCGACCTCAAGCTGTTCGAGCGCAGCGCCAACGAGGTCACGGTGACGCCGCTGGGCGAAGAGATCGTGCGGCAGGCGCAGAGCGTGCTGGAGCAGGCCGCCAACATCAAGGAGATCGCCAAGCGTGGCAAGGATCCGCTGGCCGGGCCGCTGAAGCTCGGCGTGATCTACACCATCGCGCCCTACCTGCTGCCCGACCTGGTGCGTCAGGTGATCGACCGCACGCCGCAGATGCCGCTGATGCTGCAGGAGAACTTCACCGTCAAGCTGCTGGAGATGCTGCGCACCGGCGAGATCGACTGCGCCATCATGGCCGAGCCGTTCCCCGACACCGGGCTGGCCATTGCCCCGCTGTACGACGAGCCCTTTCTCGCCGTGGTGCCGACCAACCACCCGTTTGCCGCCCACGAGACCGTCACCGCCCAGCAGCTGAAGAGCGAGACCATGCTGCTGCTGGGCAACGGCCACTGCTTTCGCGACCACGTGCTCGAGGTCTGCCCCGAGTTCGCGCGCTTCTCCAGCGATGCCGAAGGCATCCGCCGCAGCTTCGAGGGTTCGTCGCTGGAGACCATCAAGCACATGGTGGCGGCCGGCATGGGGGTCACGCTGGTGCCGCGCCTGAGCGTGCCCAAGGATGCGCTGGCGTCCCGGCCCAAACGCCGGCGCGACGAAGACCCGTACGTCAAGTACCTGCCGTTCGACGGCGATCCGCCGACGCGCCGCGTGGTGCTGGCCTGGCGCCGCAGCTTCACGCGCTACGAGGCCATCGCCGCACTGCGCAACGCGATCTACGCTTGCGAACTACCGGGCGTGAAACGCCTGTCCTGACGCAGCGCAAGGACGCGCGTCCTATCGCTGTTATAGAGTCCGGCTGTTGCGGCTGCGATGCAGCCTGTCGACAATCGTCACACCATCCCAGGAGAAGCACCATGGCAAAGACCTCATCCAAGAACAGCGCCCCCAGCATCAACATCGGCATCAGCGAGAAGGACCGTGCGGCCATCGCCAAGGGCCTGTCGCGCCTGCTGGCCGACACCTACACGCTGTACCTCACCACCCACAACTTCCACTGGAACGTGACCGGGCCGATGTTCAACACGCTGCACGTGATGTTCATGACCCAATACACCGAGCTGTGGAACGCGGTCGATCCGGTGGCCGAGCGCATCCGTTCGCTGGGCCACAAGGCGCCGGGCTCCTATGCGCAGTTCGCACAGCTGACCAGCCTGTCCGATGTGCCGGTCGATCCGCCAGCGGCGCTCGACATGGTGCGCATCCTGGTGAAGGGCCACGAAGCCGTGGCGCGCACCGCGCGTGAGCTGTTCCCGGTGGCAGACAAGGCCAGCGACGAGCCGACGGCCGACCTGCTGACCCAGCGCCTCACCGTGCACGAGCAGACCGCCTGGATGCTGCGTTCGCTGCTGGAAGACTGAGGCGGACTTGCCCCCTCCGCACAGCCGCCCCACCGGCCGGCTGCATCTCTACCTCGACCTGATCCGCTGGGACCGGCCTGCCGGCTGGCTGCTGCTGCTGTGGCCGTCGCTCAGTGCGTTGTGGATCGCGGCCGGTGGTTTTCCGGGCTGGCATCTGGTGGCGGTGTTCGTGCTCGGCACCGTGCTGATGCGCAGCGCCGGCTGCTGCGTGAACGACGTGGCCGACCGCGACTTCGACCGGCACGTGAAGCGTACGGCGCAGCGGCCGGTGACCAGCGGCAAGGTCGGGGTGCGCGAGGCGCTCGTGGTCGGCGCGGTGCTGGCGCTGGCAGCCTTCGGCCTGGTGCTGACCACCAACCTGGCGACGGTGGCCTGGTCGTTCGCAGCGCTGGCCGTGGCGCTGGTCTATCCCTATGCCAAACGGCTGGTGTCGATGCCGCAGGCGGTGCTGGGCGTGGCGTTCAGCTTCGGCATTCCGATGGCGTTCGCCGCGGTGCACGGCGGGCCGCCGTGGCAGGTGTTCGATGCTGCCGCATGGCAGGCGGCCGACGTGGCGGGCTGGGCGCACAGCGTGCCGATGCTGGCCTGGGTGCTGCTGCTGGGCAACCTGTTCTGGGTGCTGGCCTACGACACCGAATACGCGATGGTCGACCGTGACGACGACCTGAAGATCGGCATGAAGACCTCGGCCATCACGCTGGGCCGCTTCGACGTGGCGGTGGTGATGGCGAGCTACGGCCTGTTCCTGGCGATCTGGGTCGTGGCGCTGCGGGCGCGGCTGCACGACGCGGTGTTCTACGCCGGCATCGCGGCCGCCGCGGCGCAGGCGCTGTGGCACGGCAGCCTGATCCGCGACCGCACGCGCGAGGGCTGCTTCAAGGCCTTCCGGCTGAACCACTGGGTGGGCTTCGCGGTGTTTGCCGGCGTGGCCGGCAGCTGCGCGCTGCGCTGATCGGTTGGCCGCCTCCAGCGCGGCCATCCCGCTGGATCAGGCTTTCCTGAATTCGTCACCCAGTTCGTGGGCGCGCTGCTGGGCGGCCTGCATCGCCTGCACGAACAGCTGGGACACACCGCTCTGCTCCATCGAAGTCAGCGCCGCGTAGGTGGTGCCGCCCTTGGAGGTGACGCGCTGGCGCAGCACTTCGGGCGGTTCGTCGGAGCGGCGGGCCAGCTCGGCCGCGCCGACGAAGGTGCCCACCGCGAGCTGGTGCGCCTGCGCGCGCGACAGCCCCATGCCGGTGCCGGCCTCGATCATGGCCTCGATGAAATAGAACACGTAGGCCGGGCCCGAACCGGACAGCGCCGTCACCGCGTCGAGCTGGCGTTCGTCCGCGACCCACAGGTGTTCGCCGGTGGTGGCAACGATGCGCTCGACCCGCGTGCGGTCTTCCGGGGTGACGGCGGCGCGGGCGAACAGGGCCGTCATGCCCTTGCCCACCAGCGCCGGCGTGTTGGGCATGGCGCGCACGATGCGCTCGGTGCCCAGCCACTGCGCAATGCTGTCGCTGCGGATGCCGGCGGCCACGCTCAGGTGCAGCGCCTGCCGGGTGTGGGCGCCGGTCTGCTGCGCGGCGTCGCGGAAGGTCTGCGGCTTCACCGCCCAGACCACGACGGCGGCCGACGCCAGCGCCGGGCCGGCGGTCTCCGCCGCGGCGATGCCGAAATCGGCCTGGAGCTTGGCGCGGGCCTCGGCATACGGCTCGACGACCGCGACGTGGCCGGCCGGCAGGCCTTCGCGGATCAGCCCGCCGATGATGGCGCTGGCCATGTTGCCGCCGCCGATGAAGGCGATGCGTTCGTGAGAGGTGGGGGTGGTGGCGTTCATGCGTCGGTGTCCAGGAATTCGAAGGCCACGAACTGCGTGACCTGCATCGGGTTGAAGTTGTCGTCGCTGACGAAGACGAGGCTGCGGCCGCCGGTACCAGCTGCACTGCCGGCGCGTGCCGGCAGGCGCGGGCCCCAGGCCATGCCCTCGGTGTTGTCGAGCCGCGGCAGGGCGGGCAGCCCGGGCGCGGCCGGTGTGGCGAAGTCCGCGAAGTCGGCCACCAGGGTCTTGGCCATCGGCGTGGGGGCGCTGGCACGCAGGTCGGGCACGCCGAGAGTGTCGCTGCCGTCGCGCGTGTCCACGCGGTACAGCCGCAGCGAGTTGCCGAAGCCGGTGATGTAGGCGCGCTCCAGCACCAGCATGCGGTGTGCGTCCTGCATCAGGATCTCGCTGATGCCGTTGTCGGCGTAGCCGCCGGCCGGCGAGGTGGCGCGCGGGATCGGGTCCGGCACGTAGGCGCGCTGGCGCAGCGCCCGGCCGCTGGCCAGGTCGAACAGCGTGATGCGGCAGGGGCCGCCCGGCGCGGTGACGGTGGGTTCGGGGCCGTCCTGCACCAGCGCGTTTTCCATCGCGACCCAGGCGCCGGTCTGGTCGGGCGTCAGGGCCAGCCCTTCGAAGGCCAGGTTGTCGCGCGGGCCGGTGCGGCCGCTGGGGTCGACGGCGAACATCGGCGGCAGCGCCAGGCTGCGCAGCTGGCGGCCCGCCAGGCTGGATTCCCGCACCGACGGGTCGAGCCCGCGCCGCACATCGCCTTCGCTCGACCACCAGACGCTGCCCGACGCCGCGCGCCAGCGGATGGCTTCGGGGTCGGGAATGTCGGCAGCGGCCGTGCCGGGGCCGCTGCGGCGCCGGCTCGGGAACGGCTGGCCGTCGGCCTGGGTCAGCGTGACCACGTCCAGCAGTTCGGGCGGACCGATGCGGTCGGCCGAAATCGGCAGGCGCAGCGTGTAGAAGCGCGCGGGGTTGATGTCGGAGCGGTCGTCGCTGAGTGCGAACCAGAGGTCTTGCACCGGGTCGTAGTCCAGCCCCGACAGGCCGCCGACGGTCGTGCCCTTGAACTGCAGGCGGTGCGGCAAGGTGGCCGAGCCGATCAGCCGCAGGCGGCGCGGCGCCGAAGGGCTGCCGCTTGGCGGCGCGCTGGCGGCACAGCCGGCCAGCGTTGCCAGCGACGTGGCGGCGAGTCCGAAGCCGGCAAGGCCGGCGCAGCGGAGCAGTTGGCGGCGGGAGGGGGCGAAAAGCGAGGAAAGGGGCCGGGGGCTGGGCATGGGCGGCAAGTCTAAACGCCCGCTCCGGCGCCGGAACGCATGCGGGCAGGTCTGCGGCGGGTGGGCCGTCCGCTGGGGTCAGGCCAGCGTGGCCTGTCGTACGGCGTGCTCCCAGGCCTGCATGCGCTCTGCAGCCCGCGCCCGGTCCATCGTCGGCAGGAAGCGGCGCTCGACGCGCCACAGGCCTGCCAATTCCCGCACGTCGCGGTAGACGCCGGTGGACAGGCCGGCGAGCGTGGCGGCGCCAAGCGCGGTGGTTTCGGTGACCGCAGGGCGGATCACCGGGATGCCCAGCAGGTCGGCCTGGAACTGCATCAGCAGGTCGTTGACGCTGGCGCCGCCGTCCACCCGCAGCTCGGCCACCGGCGCGCCGCCCGCGGCGACGGCGTCGCGGCTCATCGCGGTCAGCAGTGCGGCGCTCTGGTAGGCGATGCTCTCGAGCGCGGCGCGCGCGATGTGGGCCAGCGTGCTGCCGCGCGACAGGCCGGTGATGGTGCCGCGCGCGTCGGGTTTCCAGTAGGGCGCGCCGAGGCCGGTGAAGGCGGGCACGACGATGACACCGCCGGCGTCGGGCACGCTCTGGGCCAGCGCCTGCACCTCGTCGCTGCTGCGGATCGCGTGCAGCCCGTCGCGCAGCCACTGCACCACCGCGCCACCGACGAACACGCTGCCTTCGATCGCGAATTCGGTGCGAGCCGAGGTCTGGGCCGCGCTGGTCGTGATCAGGCCGTTCTGCGAACTCTGGAACGACGCGCCGGTGTGCATCAGCATGAAGCAGCCGGTGCCGTAGGTGTTCTTGGCCATGCCGGCATCGAAGCAGGCCTGGCCGAAGAGGGCCGCCTGCTGGTCGCCGGCAACCCCGCCGATCGGGATCGCGTGGCCCAGCAGGGCTGCGTCGACGCTGCCGAACGCCGCGCTCGACGGCTTGACCTCGGGCATCAGTTCGGGCGGGATGCGCAGCAGCTGCAGCAGCTCGGCGTCCCAGCGGTTGTCGTGCACGTTGAACAGCATCGTGCGCGAGGCATTGCTGACGTCGGTGGCGTGCACGCGGCCGCCGGTCAGCTGCCAGATCAGCCAGCTGTCGATGGTGCCGAAGGCCAGTTCGCCGCGTTCCGCCTGCTGCTGCGCACCGGGCACGTGGTCGAGGATCCAGCGCAGCTTGGTGCCGGAGAAATAGGCGTCGATCAGCAGGCCGGTCCTGGCCTGCACCAGCGCGGCGGCGCCTTGCGCACGCAGCTCGGCGCAGAGCGGCTCGGTGCGGCGGTCCTGCCAGACGATGGCGTGGTGCACCGGCTGGCCGGTGCGCCGGTTCCAGACCACGGTGGTCTCGCGCTGGTTGGTGATGCCCAGCGCGTGGATGTCGCGGGCATCGAGGCCGGCCTTGGCCAGAGCTTCGCGGGCCGTGGCGAGCTGGGTGCGCCAGATCTGCTGCGGGTCGTGTTCGACCCAGCCCGGTTGGGGAAAGATCTGCGGCAGCTCGATCTGGGCGCTGGCCAGCGCGTGGCCGTCCGCGTCGAAGACGATGCTGCGCGAGCTGGAGGTGCCTTGGTCGAGAGCGAGCAGGTAGGGCATGGCGTGGTGGTCGGTGTGGGCCGGATTGTGCCGAGCCCGCTGCGGCCGGTCAGCGGGTCGAACCCGCAGGCGGGGTCGGCGCACAGCGGCGAAAATGTGGGCATGACCGCCACCGCCGCTCCCCTGCCGACCCGCCGCGAAGACCTGATCGCCCGGCTCGCGCAGCCTGAACTCTACGACCTGGCCGTGATCGGCGGCGGGGCCACCGGCCTGGGGGTGGCGCTGGACGCCGCCACCCGCGGCCTGCGTGTGGTGCTGGTGGAGTCGCACGACTTCGCCAAGGGCACGTCCTCGCGCGCAACCAAGCTCGTGCACGGCGGCGTGCGGTACCTGGCGCAGGGCAACATCGGCCTGGTCCGCGAGGCCCTGCATGAGCGCACGACGCTGCTGCGCAACGCGCCGCACCTGGCGCAGCCGCTGCCCTTCGTGATGCCGTGCTACCAGTTCTGGGAGGCGCCGTTCTACGGGGCCGGGCTCAAGGTCTACGACGCGCTGGCCGGCCAGGCCGGGCTGGGGCCGACCGAGTTCCTCGGGCGTGCGCGCACGCTGGCCTGCCTGCCGAACGCCCGTGCCGATGGCCTGAAGGGCGGCGTGCGCTACTGGGACGGCCAGTTCGACGATGCGCGGCTGGCGCTGGCGCTGGCCCGCACCGCGGCCCTGCATGGCGCTCTGCTGGTCAACTACTGCGCCGCGACGCGCCTGGTGCACGAGGACGGCAAGCTGGTCGGCTTTGACGTCGAGGACCGGGAGACCGGCCGCAGCTACCCGGTGCGGGCGCGCTGCGTCGTGAACGCCGCCGGCGTGTGGGTGGACGCGCTGCGCCAGGAGGATGCGGCGGCCGGCGGCCGCACGGCCAAGCCGATGGTGGCGCCCAGCCAGGGCGTGCACGTGGTCGTCGACCGGGAGTTCCTGCCGACCGACCACGCGTTGCTCGTGCCCAAGACGGCGGACGGGCGTGTGCTGTTTGCGGTGCCGTGGCTGGGCAAGATCATCCTGGGCACGACCGACACCCCCCGGCAGGACCTGGCGCGCGAGCCGCAGCCGTTTGCCGAGGAACTGGCGTTCATCCTGCGGGAGTCGGCGCGTTACCTGGCCCGGCCGCCGGTGCGGGCCGACATCCGCAGCATCTGGGTGGGCCTGCGGCCGCTGGTGAAGCCGTCCGACGAAGAGGGCGACAACACCAAGGGCCTGAGCCGCGAGCACACCGTGCTGGTCAGCCGCAGCGGCCTGGTGACGGTGACCGGCGGCAAGTGGACCACCTACCGGGCGATGGCCGAGGATGTGCTCGACCGCTGCTTCGCGCTGGACAAGCTGGGGCCGCGCACGCCGGCCCGCACCGCCACGCTGCGCCTGGTGGGCGGCGGCGACGTGCCCTCCACAGCGGGCCGGCGCCCGGGCATGCAGGTGCCGCAAGGCGCACACAGCTATGGCAGCGACTGGGAGGCCGTGGCGGCGACGCAGGGGGCGGAGCGCCAGATCGGCGGCGGGCTTACCGAGGCGATGGTGCGTTTTGCGGCGCGCAACGAATACGCGCGCACGGTCGAGGACGTGCTGGCGCGCCGGGTGCGAATGCTGTTCCTCGATGCGAAGCTGGCCGGGTCGCTGGCCCCCGCCGTGGCGGCCATCCTGCAGCAGGAGACCGGCGCCGACCCCGGCCTGGCCGCATTTACCGACCTGGCGCAGCACTATCTGCAGTGGCCGGACGGTATCTGAACGACAGACCTGTTGACAGGTCGAAATCCCTCCTGCATAATCGCGGGCTTCGCCTTAAAAAGCGTTGTTCTGCCCAAACGCAGCGTCACGAGTGGTTCGTGGTGCGAACGACGGGCCCAAGACTGATCGGGTGTGGTGCGGTGCCTTTGTGGTGCCTTGCGACTCCCGGTGCAAGTTGGGAATATTGAAATGATCCAAACTGAATCTCGGCTCGATGTGGCCGACAACACCGGCGCGAAGTCCGTGCTGTGCATCAAGGTGCTCGGCGGTTCCAAGCGGCGCTATGCAAGCGTTGGTGACGTCATCAAGGTCAGCATCAAGGAAGCCGCTCCGCGTGGCCGCGTCAAAAAAGGCGAGGTCTACAGCGCAGTGGTGGTGCGCACGGCCAAGGGCATCCGTCGCAGCGACGGCTCCCTGGTCAAGTTCGATGGCAACGCGGCAGTGTTGCTGAATGCAAAGCTGGAGCCCATCGGCACCCGTATCTTTGGACCGGTCACGCGCGAGCTGCGCACCGAGAAGTTCATGAAGATCGTGTCGCTGGCACCTGAAGTTCTGTAAGGGGCGGCAGAGATGAACAAGATTCGCAAGGGCGACGAGGTGATCGTGATCGCCGGTCGTGACAAGGGCAAGCGCGGCAAGGTTGCGCTGCGCGTGGACGACTCCCATGTGCTGGTGGACGGCATCAATCTCGTCAAGAAGCACACCAAGCCGAACCCGCTCAAGGGTACGACCGGTGGCATCGTCGAGAAGGGCATGCCGATTCACCAGTCCAACGTGGCCATCTTCAATGCCGCTACCGGCAAGGCTGACCGCGTGGGCATCAAGTTGTCGGCCGATGGCAAGTCGCGTTCGCGCGTCTTCAAGTCCAGCGGCGAAGAAATCAAGGTGGCATGACCATGACCCGTCTGCAAGAAATCTACCGCGACAAGATCGCTCCCGAACTGATCACCAAGTTCGGTTATGTCTCGCCGATGCAAGTGCCGCGGCTGACCAAGATCACGCTCAACATGGGTGTGAGCGAAGCGGTGTCCGACAAGAAGGTCATGGACAACGCCGTGGGCGACCTGACCAAGATCGCCGGCCAGAAGCCGGTGGTGACCAAGGCCAAGAAGGCGATCGCCGGATTCAAGATCCGCGAAGGCCAGGCCATCGGTTGCATGGTGACCCTGCGTGGCGTGAAGATGTACGAGTTCCTGGACCGTTTCGTCACCGTGGCCCTGCCCCGTGTGCGTGACTTCCGTGGCATCTCTGGCCGTGCCTTCGATGGCCGCGGCAACTACAACATCGGCGTCAAAGAGCAGATCATTTTCCCTGAGATCGAGTACGACAAGGTCGATGCCTTGCGCGGTCTCAATATCAGTATCACCACGACGGCAAAGTCCGACGAAGAGTGCAAGGCACTGCTCGCCGGTTTCCGTTTTCCGTTCAAGAACTGAGGCGAGCATGGCTAAAGCATCTTTGATTCAACGCGAACTGAAGCGCGACAACCTGGTCGCCAAGTACGCTGCCAAGTACGCCGAACTCAAGGCCATTGCAAGCGACTTGAAGAAGAGCGAAGAGGAGCGCGCGGCTGCGCGCCTGGGCCTGCAAAAGATTCCGCGCAATGCGAATCCCACGCGCCAGCGCAACCGTTGCGAGATCACCGGTCGTCCGCGCGGCACGTTCCGCCAGTTCGGTCTGGCCCGCGCAAAGATCCGTGAATTGGCTTTTGCTGGTGATATCCCCGGCGTAGTCAAGGCCAGCTGGTAAGAAGGCAGGAGAACCAAATGAGCATGAGTGATCCCATTGCCGATCTGCTGACCCGCATCCGCAATGCGCAGATGGTGGCCAAGACCACGGTGTCGATTCCTTCGTCCAAGGTGAAGGTTGCCATCGCCCAGGTCCTGAAGGAAGAGGGCTATATCGACGGTTTCCGCGTCAAGACGGAATCCGGTAAAAGCGAGCTCGAGATCTCGCTGAAGTACTACGCGGGTCGCCCCGTCATCGAGCGCATCGAGCGTGTGAGCCGTCCCGGCCTGCGTGTGTACAAGGGTCGCGACGCGATTCCCCAGGTGCTGAATGGCCTGGGCGTGGCGATCGTCACGACCCCGAAGGGTGTGATGACCGACCGCAAGGCGCGCGCCACCGGTGTCGGCGGGCGAAGTACTGTGCTACGTCGCTTAAGCGTGACATTGAGGAGTAACAGCAAATGTCTCGTGTAGGAAAAATGCCCGTGTCCATCCCGAGTGGGGTGGATGTGGTGATCAAGGAAGACCAGATCAGCGTCAAGGGCGCTGGCGGTACGTTGTCGCTCGCCCAGAGCCAGCGCGTCACGGTGAAGAACGACGGCGGCAAGCTCGGCTTCGTGCCGGTCGACGATTCGCGTGAAGCCAATGCGATGAGCGGCACTATGCGCCAACTGGTCAACAACATGGTGGTGGGCGTGACCAAGGGCTTCGAGAAGAAGCTGACCCTGGTCGGCGTCGGCTACAAGGCCCAGGCGCAGGGCGCCAAGCTGAACCTGACGGTGGGTTATTCGCACCCGGTGAACATCGACATGCCGGCTGGCATCAGCGTTGCGACGCCGCTGCCCACGGAAATCGTGGTCAAGGGTGCGGACCGTCAGCGCGTCGGCCAGGTGGCCGCTGAAATTCGTGCGATCCGTGCTCCCGAGCCTTACAAGGGCAAGGGCATCCGTTATGCGGATGAAAAGATCACGATCAAAGAAACCAAGAAGAAGTAAGGGGCAGCACCATGTTGACCAAGAAAGAACAACGCCTGCGCCGCTCGCGGCAGACGCGGATCCGGATTGCCTCGCAAGGCATCGCGCGTCTGACGGTGAACCGTACCAACCTGCACATCTACGCCAGCGTCATCTCTGGCGACGGTGCCAAGGTGCTGGCCAGCGCTTCGACCGTCGAAGCTGCGGTGCGCAAGGAACTGGGTGGCTCCGGCAAGGGCGGCAACGCTGCCGCGGCACAGGTCATCGGCAAGATGATTGCCGAAAAGGCCCGCGCCGCCGGTGTCGAAAAAGTAGCGTTTGATCGCTCGGGCTTTGCCTACCACGGCCGCGTCAAGGCGCTGGCGGATGCGGCACGCGAAGCTGGCTTGCAGTTCTAAGCAGATCGGAATCAATCATGGCAAGAGTTCAGGGAAAGATGCAAGGCAAGGCCGAGGGTCCTGAGGACGGTCTGCGCGAGAAGATGATTGCGGTAAACCGCGTCACCAAGGTCGTCAAGGGCGGCCGTATTCTCGGTTTTGCTGCGTTGACGGTGGTCGGTGATGGCGATGGCCGCGTCGGCATGGGCAAGGGCAAGTCGAAGGAAGTGCCTGCAGCCGTGCAGAAGGCAATGGAAGAAGCCCGCCGCAACATGGTCAAGGTCACGTTGAAGAACGGCACCGTGTTCCACAAGGTGCAAGGCCACCACGGCGCTGCCAATGTGATGATGGCACCGGCTCCCAAGGGGACCGGCATCATCGCCGGCGGCCCGATGCGCGCGGTGTTCGAAGTGATGGGCATCACCGACATCGTGGCCAAGAGCCATGGTTCGTCGAACCCCTACAACATGGTGCGGGCCACGCTCGACGCGTTGCGCAATTCCACCACTCCGGCGGACATCGCGGCCAAGCGCGGCAAGTCGGTCGAAGACCTCTTCGTCTAAGGCGGGCAATCACATGACGACTCAACAAACTGTCAAGGTGCAATTGGTTCGCAGCCCGATCGGCACGAAGGAATCGCACCGCGCCACCGTGCGTGGCCTGGGCCTGCGCAAGCTCCGCAGCGTGCGCGAGCTGCAGGACACCCCCGAGGTGCGCGGCATGATCAACAAGATCAGCTATCTGGTCAAGGTTCTCTGAAGGATCGATGATGGAACTCAACGGCATCAAGCCGGCGTCCGGCGCCAAGCATTACAAGCGTCGTGTCGGTCGTGGCATCGGCTCCGGCCTGGGCAAGACTGCCGGGCGCGGTCACAAGGGTCAGAAGTCGCGTGCAGGCGGCTACCACAAGGTGGGCTTCGAAGGCGGTCAGATGCCCATGCAGCGTCGCCTGCCGAAGCGCGGCTTCAAGTCGCACCTGCTGCAGTTCAATGCGGAAGTGACGCTGGTCGATCTGGAAAAGCTGGGTGCGACCGAAGTCGATCAGCTGGTACTGAAGCAAGCCGGCCTGATTGGTGAACTGGCCAAGGTGGTCAAGGTCATCAACACGGGCAAGCTGACGATCGCCGTCAAGCTGACCGGCATCGGTGCGACCGCTGGCGCAAAGGCCGCGATCGAAGCCGCTGGCGGCAGCCTGGTCTGATCCCGGTCGTGACGAAGGATTTGTTCGGTGGCAACTAGCTCGGCCAACATCGCAAAGACAGGCAAGTTCGGCGACCTGCGTCGCCGGCTGGTCTTCTTGCTCCTCGCGCTGGTGGTGTACCGGGTGGGGGCGCATATTCCGGTGCCGGGCATCAACCCCGAGCAGCTGCAGCAGCTGTTCAACGGTCAGCAGGGCGGCATCCTGAGCCTGTTCAACATGTTCTCGGGCGGGGCGTTGTCGCGCTTCACCGTGTTCGCGTTGGGCATCATGCCGTACATCTCGGCGTCGATCATCATGCAGTTGATGACCTACGTCGTGCCGACCTTCGAGCAGATCAAGAAGGAAGGCGAGGCGGGGCGTCGCAAGATCACCCAGTACACGCGTTACGGGACGCTGGGCCTGGCCCTGTTCCAGTCCTTGAGCATCGCGTTGGCGCTGGAGAGTTCGGCCGGCCTGGTGATCACACCGGGCTTCGGTTTCCGGATGACGGCGGTGGTCAGCCTGACGGCCGGCACGATGTTCCTGATGTGGCTGGGGGAGCAGATCACCGAGCGTGGGCTTGGAAACGGCATTTCGATCCTGATCTTCTCCGGTATCGCCGCTGGCTTGCCAGGGTCGATCGGCGGCCTGCTCGAACTGGTGCGCACCGGTGCGATGAGCATCATTGTGGCGATCCTGATCGTGCTGGTGGTGGCGCTGGTGACGTACTTCGTGGTGTACGTGGAGCGTGGACAGCGCAAGATCCTGGTGAACTATGCGCGTCGGCAGGTGGGCAACAAGGTGTATGGCGGCCAGTCGTCGCATCTGCCGCTGAAGCTGAACATGGCGGGTGTGATTCCTCCGATCTTCGCGTCGTCGATCATCCTGCTGCCCGCCACGGTGGTGAGCTGGTTCAGTTCCGGCGAATCGATGCGTTGGCTGAAGGATCTTGCTGGCATGTTGAGCCCGGGCCAGCCGATCTATGTGATGTTCTACGCCGCGGCGATCGTGTTCTTCTGCTTTTTCTACACGGCGTTGGTGTTCAACAGCCGTGAAACGGCAGACAACCTGAAGAAGAGTGGTGCGTTCATTCCGGGCATCCGGCCGGGTGAACAGACGGCGCGTTATATCGACAAGATCTTGTTGCGGCTGACCTTGGCGGGGGCGATCTACATCACCTTCGTCTGCCTGCTGCCCGAGTTTCTGATCCTGAAGTACAACGTGCCGTTTTATTTTGGTGGAACTTCGCTGCTGATCATCGTGGTGGTCACGATGGATTTCATGGCGCAGGTCCAGAACTACATGATGTCTCAGCAGTACGAGTCGCTGTTGAAGAAGGCCAATTTCAAGTCGTCACCCAGTGTTTGAAGCGGCATGTCGAAAGACGACGTCATTCAGATGCAGGGTGAGGTGGTCGAAAACCTGCCGAACGCGACCTTCCGCGTGAAACTGGAAAACGGCCATGTGGTACTCGGGCACATCTCCGGGAAGATGCGGATGCACTACATCCGCATCCTGCCGGGAGACAAGGTGACGGTGGAGTTGACGCCTTACGACTTGTCGCGGGCGCGCATCGTGTTCCGCGCCAAGTAGGCGCATTGGTAACGGGTTTTAGGAGAATGCAATGAGAGTTTCGGCTTCGGTCAAGAAAATTTGCCGCAACTGCAAAGTCATCCGCCGCAAGGGTGTGGTTCGTGTGATCTGTTCCGATCCGCGTCACAAACAGCGTCAAGGCTGAGCAAAGAGTTTTAGAGGACGTATATGGCACGTATTGCTGGTATCAACATTCCGCCGCATCAGCACGCTGAAATCGGTCTGACCGCCATCTTCGGGATCGGCCGCACACGTGCGCGCAAGATCTGTGAAGCCTGTGGCATCGCTTACTCGAAGAAGGTCAAGGACCTGACCGATGGCGATCTGGAGAAGATTCGCGATCAGGTGGGGCAATTCACGATCGAGGGCGATCTGCGCCGCGAGACCACGATGAACATCAAGCGTTTGATGGACATCGGCTGCTACCGCGGTTTCCGTCACCGTCGTGGCCTGCCCATGCGCGGCCAGCGTACGCGTACCAACGCCCGTACCCGCAAGGGTCCGCGCAAGGCCGCTGCGGCACTGAAGAAGTAAAGAGATTGAGAGATCACCATGGCTAAAGCTCCGTCGAGTAACGCATCGCAGCGTGTTCGCAAGAAGGTCCGCAAGAACGTCTCGGACGGTGTTGCGCACGTGCACGCGTCCTTCAACAACACGATCATCACCATCACGGATCGCCAGGGCAACGCGTTGTCCTGGGCATCTTCCGGTGGCCAAGGTTTCAAGGGTTCGCGCAAGTCGACGCCCTTCGCCGCCCAGGTCGCATCGGAAGTCGCAGGACGCGCTGCCATCGAGCAGGGCATCAAGAACCTCGACGTGGAGATCAAGGGTCCGGGTCCGGGCCGCGAATCCTCCGTGCGCGCCCTTGGTGCGTTGGGCATCCGCATCACGTCGATCTCCGACGTGACGCCGGTTCCCCATAACGGTTGCCGCCCTCAAAAGCGTCGCCGTATCTGATCCCCTACAACCGTAAGCCCACCGCCACTGGCTCCGGCCAGTGGCTCCTGCGGCAATTGCTGCAGCAGATGACATAAAGGAAAGCTCAAGTGGCACGCTATCTCGGCCCCAAGGCCAAACTCTCCCGCCGTGAAGGCACCGACCTGTTCCTGAAGAGCGCACGCCGCTCGATCAGCGACAAGGCGAAGTTCGACTCCAAGCCTGGCCAGCACGGCCGTACGTCGGGTGCCCGCACCTCCGACTTCGGTCTGCAACTGCGCGAGAAGCAGAAGGTCAAGCGCATGTACGGCGTGCTGGAGAAGCAGTTCCGTCGCTATTTCGAAGAAGCCGACCGCCGCAAGGGCAACACCGGTGCGAACCTGCTGTTCCTGCTCGAATCGCGCCTGGACAACGTGGTCTACCGGATGGGCTTTGGTTCGACCCGCGCCGAGGCACGCCAGCTGGTGTCGCACAAGGCCGTCACGGTGAACGGCAAGCCGGTGAACATTCCGTCCTACATGGTCAAGACGGGCGACGTCGTCGGTATCCGTGAAAAGTCGAAGAAGCAGAACCGCGTGGTCGAAGCTCTGCAACTGGCCCAGCAGGTCGGCATGCCCGCATGGGTCGAAGTCAGCCTCGAAAAGGCTGAAGGAACCTTCAAGAAGGTCCCGGACCGCGACGAATTCGCGTCCGACATCAACGAATCATTGATCGTCGAGTTGTACTCGCGTTAAGCGGGCGACATCGATCGATTTCCATTCCTGGGACGTGGGGCACTGCGGCCCAGGGACTTCACCAGCCTTACCGGTGTAACGAGCTGGGGGTATTGAGAGGAAGCCTGCATGCAAACCAATTTGCTGAAACCCAAAGCCATCAACGTCGAGCAACTTGGGCCTAACCGCGCCAAGGTGGCGTTGGAGCCGTTCGAACGCGGCTACGGGCACACGCTGGGCAACGCACTGCGTCGCGTCCTGCTGTCGTCCATGGTAGGTTATTCGGCGACCGAAGTGACGATTGCCGGCGTGCTGCACGAGTACTCGTCCATCGACGGCGTCCAGGAGGACGTGGTCAACATCCTGTTGAATCTGAAGGGCGTGGTCTTCAAGCTGCACAACCGTGACGAAGTCACGCTGAGCTTGCGCAAGGACGGCGAAGGCGTGGTCACGGCCGGCGACATCCAGACGCCGCACGACGTGGAAATCATCAACCCCGAGCACGTGATTGCCAACCTTTCCCAAGGTGGCAAGCTCGACATGCAGGTCAAGGTCGAAAAGGGCCGTGGCTACGTGCCCGGTAACGTGCGCCGTTATGGCGACGAGCAGACCAAGTCGATCGGCCGCATCGTGCTGGACGCGTCGTTCTCGCCCGTCAAGCGCGTGAGCTACACCGTCGAGAGCGCGCGTGTCGAGCAACGTACCGACCTGGACAAGCTGGTCGTCGAGATCGAGACCAACGGCGCGATCACCGCGGAAGACGCCGTGCGCGCTTCGGCCAAGATCCTGGTTGAGCAGCTGGCGGTGTTCGCCCAGCTCGAAGGCAGCGAACTGGCGGCCTTCGACGCACCGGCGCCACGTGGCAGCACGCAGTTCGATCCGATCCTGCTGCGCCCGGTCGACGAACTCGAGTTGACGGTACGTTCCGCCAACTGCCTGAAGGCAGAGAACATCTACTACATCGGTGACCTGATCCAGCGCACCGAAAACGAGTTGCTGAAGACCCCGAACCTGGGTCGCAAGTCGCTCAACGAAATCAAGGAAGTGCTCGCTTCGCGCGGCCTGACCTTGGGAATGAAGCTCGAAAGCTGGCCGCCGGCCGGTCTGGACAAGCGATAAGACTGACGGGTGAACCCGCCCCGATGGCGGTGCTCACCTCGTCGACCTGGTGAACTGGCAGTACCTGATACGGCTGCCTTTGATTGAAAAGTAAAGGAAACACACCATGCGCCACGGACACGGACTCCGCAAGCTCAACCGCACCAGCTCGCACCGCCTTGCGATGCTGCAGAACATGATGAATTCGTTGATCGAACACGAAGTCATCAAGACCACGGTTCCCAAGGCCAAGGAACTGCGCCGCGTCATCGAGCCGATGATCACGCTGGCCAAGGAAGCGACGCTTGCCAATCGCCGCCTGGCATTCGACCGCCTGCGCAGCCGCGACAGCGTCACCAAGCTGTTCAACGACCTGGGCCCGCGCTTCAAGGCGCGCCCGGGCGGTTACACGCGCATCCTGAAGATGGGCTTCCGCGTGGGCGACAACGCACCGATGGCACTGGTCGAACTCGTCGACCGTCCTGAAGTGACAGAAGCTCCAGCTTCTGACGCAGCGAAGTCTTAAACGTGCTATAATCAACCTCTTGCCGCGCGATGGAGCAGCCTGGTAGCTCGTTGGGCTCATAACCCAAAGGTCGCAAGTTCAAATCTTGCTCGCGCAACCAATACAAGGCTTCCTGGTCATCCAGTCGAAGTCAAAAAAGCCAGTCAGTCGACTGGCTTTTTTTTGTCCGATCGATCCAGCTCGGCGCCAGTCAGAGCGCTCCCGGTGGCGCCCCCTCAACTCAAGGTTTCGGCTCCGCGCCCCGGGTCTTCACCACCACGCCCGGCAGGCCGAGCGCGCGGATCTTCTCAGCCGCGGCCTGGGCGCGTGCCTGTGTCTCGAACGGGCCCGCGCGGATGCGTTGCTGCTCGCCTTCCGGGGCCGCGATCGGCTCGCTGTAGCCGCGCAGGCCTGCGTTCTGCAGCTTGGCCAGCGCGCTGCTGGCATTGCCGGGCTGGGCGAAGATACCGATCTGCACCGCAAACCCGCCGGCAGCCTTGGATGGCGCTGCTTTGCGCGCCGCCGCGCTGGCGGTGGCAACCGGTTTGTCAGGTGCACCGGCCGTGGTCTTCGCCGGTGATTTCGGGGGCAGGGATGGCGCTGGGGTCGGTGCATCGGGTGCTGGCACCGAAGCCGGAGCAGAGACGTTCGGTGCCGCCGATGGCGGCCGGACCGATGACGAGGCTTCGGACGGCCCTGCACAGTCCTTGCATGCCGGTGCCGCCGGCACCGAGGCCGCCGCCATCGTCGACGACGCTGCCGGTGCGGCCACGACGGCCTCCACATGCGGTTCTGCCGCTGTCTCCGCCGCTGCAGCAGACGCGGCATCCTTCGGCACTGCAGTCGCCTCCACGTTCGCCGGGCTGCTGGCGGGCGTTGAGGGTCCGGCGGCCGCGGGCATGGCCTGCACTTCGCGCGTGGCGTCGGGCCGCGTCACGGCGACAACGTCGGCCCTGCCGCTTCTCTCCAGCGTGTCGAAGCCGCTCCCCAGCATGCCCGCCCATACGGCGGCGAACAAGGCGATCCCGGCGTTGACCAGCGCCATGGCCGGCCAGCGGCCGCGCCGCGCGGCCTGTGCGGCCAGCAGCGCTTGCGCCTGCTCGATGTTTTCGCTGGCGGCCACTGCGGCCAGAATGCGCCGGTTGCAGATCCGGTAGTACACGCCATCCGCAAACAGGCCGCACAGCAGCGACGCCGCACCGACCAGCGCAAGCGCCAGCAGACCCAGGTCCATGGGCGCCGCGCCGAAGACGAGTTTGGCGACACCGAACACCGCGATCGCACCGAGCAGCGAGACGCCGGCCAGGCCGAAGGCCCACACCCACAAGCCCCGGTAGACCAGCCAGTTCAACGCCGAGACGAAGGCCGGCCAGTGCCATTGCAGGTTGGGGCCGCCGCGCGCATCGAACGCGGTGAAGAGGCGCAGGTAACGCTCCTGTGACCGCGTGCCGATGGCCGCACGGTACAGCCCGGCCGACACATCGGGCGGTCGGGGTTCGGGCACGTCTTGTGCCGTGGTGGCTGCGTGAATGGCGTTCATTGCAAGGCGGTACTGTCGCATAAACCGCGCGCCTCTTGCCACGGCGCAGCCGGAGCGCGCTGAGCGGGCGCCTGAACACCCACGCGTCGTACCGCAGGCCTGCGTGGAGTCCTGAGGTGCGGCGGGGCTATGCCCAGGCCCGACAGACTCCTAGAATGAATCGGATGCGCAGCCCCCTTCCGAGCGCGAGGACCGAACCCCGACCGCAGCGCCGGGGCGCTGTCCGCTGAGCGACGCCCCGGCACCGATGAGGCAGCGCGCACCCTTGCCACCGCATGCCATTCCGGGACCGGAAGCCGCTGCCGATCCCTGCATCCACCTCGACGCCGATGCCCGTGTGCTGCAAGCCAACGCCGAGGCCGAGCGCATCCTGCAGCGCGCCGGAGCGGCCTTGTCGGGCCAGGCCGTGCACGACGCCTTCCGCGAATCTGCCGCATCGCCGTTCGGGTCCGAATGCCGGTGGGCGATCGCGGAACAGTGCTCCGTGGCGTTCGAGGCCTACTCGGCCGGCCTGGGCCTGTGGCTCGAGGTGCGTGCCGCCCCCGAGGGCCAGGCGCTGACCGTGCGCTTTCGCGACGTGTCGGCGCGCAAGCAGGCGTCCGATGCGCTGCGCCACAGCGAAGAACGTTTCCGGCATCTGGCGCGCGCGATGGCCGATGCGGTATGGGACTGGGACCTGCTGGCCGGCACCATCTGGTGGAGCGACGGCGTGCACCGGCTGCTGGGCGAGTCGATCGACGAGCTCGACGCGCATGGACGCGCCTGGGCAAGCCGCCTCCATCCGCAGGACCGCGATGCCGTGACGCGTGGCCTCGACGCCGTGCTCGCGGGCACCGGCGAAGTGTGGAGCGACGAGTTCCGCATCCGGCGCGCCGACGCGTCCTATGCCCACGTGAGCAGCCGCGGCTTCGTGATCCGCGATGTGCAGGGCCGCGCCGTGCGTTTCGTCGGCGGCATGACCGACATCACCGAACGCCGGCGCCAGGCCGACGAAGAACGGCTGGACGCCGCCACCCGCGTGCGCATCGTGACCATCCAGAAGGAGATCGCCTCCGCCGACATGGGCTTGCAGGCCGTGCTGGACCTGATGGCCGAACGCGCGCAGATGTTCACCGACGCGGCGGGTGCCGAGATCGAGATGCCCGAGCACGACGTGATGGTCTGCCGTGCGATGTCCGGCGCGGTGGCGCGGCCCATCGGCGCGCGCCTGCCGCTGACCGACAGCCTGTCGGGCCTGGCGTTTCGCACCGGCGAGACCCTGCTGGCCAGCGACACCGAACTCGACCCGCGGGTCGACCGCGCCGCCTGCCGCGCCGTCAACGCCCGCGCGATGATCGCCGCGCCGCTGCAGTCCGGCGAACAGACCATCGGCACGCTGAAGGTGCTGTCCGACCGGCCTGGCTCCTTCGGCGAACGCGACGTGCGCAACATCCGGATCCTGGTCGAGTCACTGGGCGGCACCATCGAGCGGCTGCGCGTGGCCGAGCAACTCCGCGCCTCCGAGGCGCAATACCGCCTGCTGTTCGACAGCAACCCGCAGGCGATGTGGGTCTACGAAGTCGGGACGCTGCGTTTCCTCGCGGTCAACCGCGCGGCGGAGCTGCAATATGGCTATGCGGAATCCGAGCTGCTGTCGAAGACCGTGCCAGTGCTGTGGCCGGCGGACGGGCGTTCGGATCTGCTGGAGCAGCTCGAGGCGGTTCCGCACCTGGCCTCCACCGCCGGCCTGCAGCGCCGGCACCGGCGGCGCGACGGCACCGAGCTCGATGTCGAGATCTCGGGAGACGGCATCGTGTTCAACGGCCGCGACGCACGCCTGATCCTCGGCACCGACGTGACCCGGCGGCTGCAGGCCGAACGCGAACTGGCCCGCCTGAGCCGCGCGCAGCGCATGCTGAGTGCCTGCAACGAAAGTGTCATCCGTGCCGGCTCCGAGCAGGCGCTGCTGCACGAGGTCTGCCGCATCGCGGTCGAGATCGGCGGCTACGCGATGACCTGGGTCGGCTATGCGAACGACGACGCCGAGCAGACCATCCGCGTGATGGCCAACGCCGGCGCCAATGCAGACTACATGAAGGGCATCGTCGTCTCCTGGGCCGACGATGGGCCCAACAGCCAGGGCCCTGCGGCGCGTTGCCTGCGCAGCGGCGAGCTGGTGATCGTCGAGGACATCGCCTGCGATCCTTCGTTTGCACCGTGGCTCGACGATGCACTGGCCAGCGGCTTTCGCGGCGTGGCCTGCCTGCCCTTGCGCGAGGCCCGGCGCACCTTCGGCCTGCTGTACCTCTATGCACCCGACATCGTGCACTTCGGTTCCGACGAGATCGCGCTGCTGCAGGAGCTGGCCAACGACCTGGCGTTCGGCATCGGCCACCTGCGGGTGCGTGCGCAGCAGAGCCAGCTGCAGGCAGCGGTGCTGAAGATGGCGATGGCCGTCTCGGCACAGACCGGCGATGCCTTCTTCGAGCAGCTGGCGCACCACGTGGCGCAGGCACTCGGTGCGCGCGCGGCGTTCGTGGCGCGGCTGACGCAGCAGGGCGAGAAGCCGATCGCGCGCACGATCGCGGCCGTGGTCGACGGGCGCCTGCACGAGAACATGGATTACGCGCTGCACGGCACGCCCAGCGAGGCCTTGCTCGGCGTGAACAGCTGGTTCACGACCGATCTTCCGCCCCGGTCGCCGCGCATGGCCGCCGCCCTGGGCGACTTTGTGCCGGTGGCCTATGCCGGTTGCCGTCTGGAGAACGCCGCGGGCGAGATGGTCGGCATGATCGTTGCGCTGCTGGCCGAGATGCCGGCCAGCATCGACTTCGTCACCTCGACGCTGCAGATCTTTGCCGTGCGCGCGGCGTCCGAACTCGAACGCCAGGGCACCGACCTGCGGCTGCGTCGGCAGGCCTCGCTGCTCGACCAGGCGCAGGACGCCATCGTCGTCTACGGCATCGACCACAAGGTGCAGTACTGGAACAAGAGCGCCGAGCGACTGTACGGCTGGAGCGCCGCCGACGTGGCGGGCGACTTCCGCGTGACGCAGCTCTATGGCGACACCGCCGCGTTCCACGAGGCACTGCGCACCGTGCAGGCGCAACACGAATGGAGCGGCGAGACCACCCAACGGCGCAAGGACGGCAGCAGCGTGGCGGTGGAGGCGCGCTGGACCCTGGTGCCCGACGAGCAGGGCCGGCCCGGCTCGATCCTGGCGATCCACACCGACATCACCGAACGCAAGGAGGCCGAGCGCGAGATCCAGAAACTCGCGTTCTACGACCCGCTGACCCAGTTGCCCAACCGCTTGCTGCTGATGGACCGGCTGCACCAGGCCCTGGGCGCCGAGTTGCGCACCGGCCGTGGTGGCGCGCTGCTGTTCATCGACCTGGACAACTTCAAGATCCTGAACGACACGCTCGGCCACGACAAGGGCGACTTGCTGCTGCAGCAGGTGGCAGCCCGGCTGACCGCCTGCGTGCGGGTCTCCGACACGGTCGCGCGTCTGGGCGGCGACGAGTTCGTGGTGATGCTGGAAGACCTGGGCGACTCCCCGCAGGAGGTGGCGATCCAGGCCAAACACGTCGGCGAGAAGATCCTCGCCGCGCTGACGCCGCCCTACCAGCTCGACGGCAACGAGCACCTGAGCACCTCGAGCATCGGCATCGCCCCGTTCAACCGCCAGCACGAGGGCGTGGGCGAACTGCTGAAGCAGGCCGACATCGCGATGTACCAGGCCAAGGCGGCCGGGCGCAACACGCTGCGTTTCTTCGACCCCGGCCTGCAGGCGGCCGTCACGGCCCGCGTCGCGCTGGAGGCCGACCTGCGGCTTGCGCTGACGCAGGAAGAATTTCTGCTGCACTACCAGCCGCAGGTCGACGGCGAAGGCCGTGTCACCGGTGTCGAGGCCCTGGTGCGCTGGGTGCATCCGCAGCGCGGCCTCGTCTCGCCGGCCGACTTCATTCCGCTGGCCGAAGAGACCGGCATGATTCTGCCGCTCGGGCGCTGGGTGCTGGAGCAGGCCTGCAACCAGCTCGCCCGCTGGGCCGCACAGCCCGCGACCGCGGCGCTGGGCATGGCGGTCAACGTCAGTTCACGGCAGTTCCGCCATCCGGATTTCGTCGCCCAGGTGGCCGCCGTGCTGGCGCGCACCGGGGCCGACGCGCGGCTGCTCAAGCTCGAGCTGACCGAAAGCCTGCTGGTCGACGACATGGAGCTGACCATCGGCAAGATGTCGGCGCTCAAGACCCAGGGCGTCGGCTTCGCGCTCGACGACTTCGGCACCGGGTATTCGTCGCTGTCGTACCTGCGGCGCCTGCCGCTCGACCAGCTGAAGATCGACCAGTCGTTCGTGCGCGACGCCGTCGAGGACGCCAACGACGGTGTGATCGTGCGCACCATCATCGGCCTGGCGCGCAGCCTGGGCCTGAGTGTGATCGCCGAAGGCGTGGAAACCGAGGCGCAGCGCGCCTTTCTCGCCCGCGAAGGCTGTCACGCGTACCAGGGTTACCTGTTCAGCCGGCCGCTGCCGCCCGATCAGCTGGCGGCGTACTTGCCGTCCCGGCTTGGCGCCGCGTCCGACTGAGTCAGAGGCCAGATCATCCTTGGTCCGTGCGTTGCCGGCGCGGCGACTTCGCCGTGCGTCGCTTGCCGTTGGTGCGGTGCGATACTTGGACGGAGGCCATTCAGCATCCAGTTGGTGTTGAGATCTCCAGAGGATCAGCATGTATATCGACTCTATTGCGCTGGCAAGTTTTCGGACTTTTCGCAAGACGCAGATCGACTTCGTCCATCCCGATCAGCATTACGAGGCCATCGCGCTTCCACCGCCGAAGTTGAAGAATGTGAATCTTTTGCTGGGCAACAACGGCTTCGGCAAGACGACACTGCTCAAGGCGGTGGCGATTGCCGCCTTGGGCCCAGCGGTTGCAGACGCCAATCTGCCGATCTACCGCGTCATTCGCCGCGAAAAAGGGGCCGATCCGCATGGAGGGTCTGAAGAGGCCACGGTGACGGCCCGCTTCACACCGCACAGGCAGGATGGTTTCAGCGCCGGGCCTCGGCATGGACAGCTGCAATCCGCAGCGTCGATCGTGCGCAAGGGAGAAATCGAACGCATTGCCTCGACGCTCGAGGATGAAGCCGACTGGCAACCGATCTTCAGCTCCGAAAGCGATGCATTCTTTTTCGTCGGCTATGGCGCAACACGGCGCGTGGAGAGCCGTGAGCGCGTGGACACCGGCGCCCGGCAGGTCTCTTCGTTGGCACGGGCGCAGCGGATCCGCAGCCTGTTTGAGGAGTCGTATTCGCTGATGCCGTTCTCCGTCTGGCTGCCGCGGTTCGAGTCCGGCAACAAAGGGAGGTTCACGCAAGTGCGCAACCTGGTGAACCTGCTGCTCAAGCACACGGACTACACCTTCACCGGAGAGCGGGAGCTGGGCGAATATCTGTTCGACAAGGGCGGCCTGAAAGTACCGTTTCCCGCGTTGTCGGACGGCTACCGCGCCTACCTCGGCTGGATCAGCGACCTGCTCTATCACATCTGCGAGACCTGCCCCAGCGGCAAGAAGCTGGTGGAAAACAAGGGCATCGTGATGGTCGACGAGATCGACCTGCATCTGCACCCGAAATGGCAGCTCACGGTCTTGCCGACGCTGTCCAGGGCACTGCCCAACATCCAGTTCATCGTGACCTCGCACAGCCCGCTGATCGTCGGATCGCTGGAATGGATGAACATCATTGTCATGGCGCCGGGTGCGCGTGCGTCGACGAAAGCGACGCGGTACGCATCGGCCGTGCATGGCCTGGATGCCGATCAGGTACTGTTGACGGACTTCTTCGGTCTGCAATCCACCCGCGCACCGGGCAAGAAGCGTACGCTCAAGGAACTGACCCTCAAGGCCCGCTCGGGCGACGATGCCGCGGCCAAGCAACTGCTCCGGGAGATGAGCCAGGGCGTTGAGGAAGCGGCGTGATCCGCTACCACACGACGCAGGCGGCACTGGAAGCCGCGATCACCGCGGAGAGCACCGACTGGCTGACGCGCGCAGCACAGCGCACGCAGACGTTTCGCGACCTCGGCCGCTACGAGGAAAGCAGTTCCATCTGGAGCGAGGTGAAGGCCGTGTACATGCGGTTGCAGGGCAACAGCAAGTGCGCCTACTGCGAGCGGAAACTTGAATCGGTCGAGATTGGCAAGATCGAGCAGGACGTGGAGCACTTCAGACCCAAGGCCAGTGTCAAGAAATGGAGCGGCGCCGCCCGGCTTCCTGGCATTCCCTTCACCGCCGCACCCAAGGAGAAGACCGGCTACCACCTGCTGCCTTACCACCCTTTCAACTACGCGGCGGCCTGCAAGCCCTGCAACTCGGTGCTGAAGAAAGACTGGTTTCCGATCGCCGGTGCGTACCGGTTCGACGGAGATGATCCCGCTGCACTCGGGGCCGAGAAACCCTACCTCCCCTATCCGATCGGCGATCTGGACGACGACCCGGAAGATCTGATCGAGTTCGCCGGTATATCGCCCCGGCCCGTGGCCAGGAGCGGCTACAGGCGCAACCGGGCCCTGGTGACCATCGAGTTCTTTCGACTCGACGACACGGATGGGCGGAAGAATCTGATGCGCGAACGCGCATTGCTGATCGTGGCGCTCCATCCGCAGCTTGAAAGATCGCGCCACGACGCAAGCGCCGCACGCCGCGCGGCTGCGAAGGACAACGTGCAGGGCTTCCAGCAGCCGCATATCCCTCACGCGAACTGTGCGCGCAGTTTTGTGCGGCTGTTCCATGCCGATCCTGCGCAGGCGGAAGCCGTCTTCGAAGCTGCCTTGCAGCTGGTGCAGTCGATCTCCTGAGGCACCACCCGTGGCGGCACCGGGCTCGCACCGGTTGCAGACGAACTGCTTGGACCGCGTGATGCGCGTGCTCAGCCAGGCTGGTCCAGCGCCACTTCGACCAGGCAGTCGTAGAAGGTTGGCGCCCGGCCCAGGTCGGTCAGCCGCTGGCTGGTCAGCTGGTTCACGTTGCTGCCGTCCAGGCCCAGCTTGCGCCACCAGATGCCCATGCCGTGCACCACGCCTTCGCGTGCGCGGGGCGACACCTTGGCCCGGCAGCGGTACTCGCCGCGCTGGTTGAACACGCGCACCACGGCACCGCTGGCGATGCCGCGGGCCTCGGCGTCGCGGGCGTGGATCTCGAGCAGAGGCTCGACCTCGATGTCGCGCAGGCTCTCCACGTTGACGAAGCTGGAGTTCAGGAAGTTGCGCGCCGGCGGCGAGATCATCGCCAGTGGAAAGGCGCTGCTGCTGCCCGCGGTCTCGTAGTTCGGCACGTGGTCGGGCAGGCCGTCCAGGCCCTGCGCGGCCAGGCGCGCGCTGAAGAATTCGCAGCGGCCCGACGGCGTGGGAAAACCGCCGTGCGCGAGCGGCGCATCCGGCAGGTCGAGCCGGGCGAAGCCGTGCTCCAGCAGTTGCCCGAAGTCGACCTTGTCACCGAAGGCGGTGCGGCACAGGGTCTCGTCGTCGTCCTGCAGGCTCGGGTGGTCGAGGCCCATGCGCTGCGCCAGATCGCGAAAGATCTGCGTGTTGGGCCGGGCCTCGCCCAGCGGCGCGATGGCCGGGCGGTTGAGCATCGCATCGGTGTGGCCGTAGCTGCCGTGCACGTCCCAGTGTTCGAGCTGGGTCGTGGCCGGCAGCACGAAGTCGGCGTAGTCGGCGGTGTCGGTCTGGAACTGCTCCAGCACCACCGTGAACAGGTCCTCGCGCGCAAAGCCGGCGACGACCTTGCCCGACTCCGGCGCCACTGCCACCGGGTTGCTGTTGTAGACGACCAGCGCTTCGATGCGCGGGCCTGTGGCCGTGTCGCCCGGCGCCAGCAGGGCGTCGCCGATCGTGCTCATGTTGGTGATGCGCGGTTGCCGGCCAGCCAGCAGGTCGGGGCGTTGCAGCGCGGCGCGGTCGGTCGGGAACATGCCTGAGCTGCTGAGCAGCAGGCCGCCGCCGCGCTGGCGCCAGGCGCCAATCAGGGCCGGCAGGCCGGCGATGACCCGCGTGGCGTTGCCGCCGCCGCGCACGCGCTGCATGCCGTAGTTGAGCCGGATCGCTGCCGGCCCGGCGCTCCCGCGGCAGGCGCCGTAGTCGCGCGCCAGCCGCTGGATCTGCTCGACCGGGATGCCGCAGACCTCGGCCGCGCGCTCAGGGGGCCACTGCAGCGCGCGTTCGCGCATCGCGTCCCAGCCCAGCGTGTGGCGCGCCAGGTAGTCGTGGTCGAGCCAGTCGTGCACCACCAGCTCGTGCATCAGCGCCAGCGCCAGCGCGGCGTCGGTGCCGGGGCGCAGCGCGATGTGTTCATGGCATTTGTCGGCGGTCTCGGTTTTGCGTGGATCGATGCAGACCAGCCGCGCGCCGGCCCGTTTTGCCTGCTGCGCATACCGCCAGAAGTGCAGGCTGCTGGCGATCGCATTGCTGCCCCAGATCAGGATCAGCTTGGCCTCGGCGAAGAACTCGACCTTCATGCCGATGCGCCCGATGGTGTGGGCCAGGCCTTCGCTGCCGGCCGACGAACAGATCGTGCGGTCGAGCCGCGAGGCCCCCAGCAGGTGGAAGAAGCGTGCCGCGATGCTCTCGCCCTGCACCAGGCCCATCGTGCCGGCATAGCTGTAGGGCTGGATCGCCTCGGGCGTGCGTGCCGCGATGGCGTTGAGCCGGGCGGCGATCTCGTCGAGCGCGGTGTCCCAGTCCACGCGCTCGAACCGGCCCGCGCCCTTGGGGCCGGTGCGGCGCATCGGATAGAGCAGGCGGTCGGGGTGGTAGCTGCGTTCGGTGTAGCGCGAGACCTTGGTGCAGAGCACGCCGTCGGTCTGGGCATGGGCCGGATTGCCCTGCACCCGCGTCGCGACGCCGTTCTCGACCGTGGTCAGCAGCGAGCAGGTGTCCGGGCAATCGTGCGGGCAGGCGCCGACCACCTGGGTGGAGCCGTTCTCGACCGTCAAGGCAATGGTGGCTGGCATGGTGCTGGCTCCTGGGGGTTGCGGGGTCAGCCGATCGACTGCGCGCTGGCCAGCCCGCGGATGAAGTCCTCGCAGCGGCCCAGTTGCTCCAGGCTGACGAACTCGTCGGGCTGGTGCGCCTGGGTGATGCTGCCGGGGCCGCACACCACGGTCGGGATGCCGGCGTTCTTGAACAAGCCTGCCTCGGTGCCGAAGGCCACCAGCGTCGTGCGCTGTTCGCCGGACAGCCGCTGCGCCAGCCGCGTCACGGCGTCGTCGGCCGAGCCGAGAAAACTCGGGATCTCGCAGATCGTCTCGAACCGGAAGCCGGCGTCCTGTGCGACCTTCTGCATCGCCGGTTCCAATGCACGCGCATGCGCGATCACCTGCTGCTGCATCGCCGCCGCATCGGCGGTCGGCAGGTCGCGGAACTCGTAGCGGAACTCGGCGTCGCGCGGCACCACGTTGTCGGCGATACCGCCATGGAACTGGCCCACGCTGGCGGTGGAGAAGGGCACGTCGAAGCCGGCATAACGCGGCTCGTCGCGCTCGAAACCCTCGGCCATGTCGCGCAGCTTGCCGATCACGCGGGCCGCCATCTCGATCGCATTGACCGACATCGGCGTCAGCGACGAATGCGCCTCCTTGCCGCGCACGCAGCACTTGTAGCGGTAGACGCCCTTGTGGGCGATGGCCGGCACCATGCTGGTGGGTTCGCCGACGATGCAGGCGAGCGGCCGGACGCCGGCGTCGCGCAGGTCGGCGATCAGCTCGCGCACGCCGAAGCAGCCGATCTCTTCTTCATAACTCAGCGCCAGGTGCACAGCGAACGGCGCCTTGCTCTCCAGCAGCACCGGGGCGTTGGCCAGCGCGATGGCGATGAAACTCTTCATGTCGGCCGAGCCGCGACCGAACAGCTTGCCGTCCTGCACGGTGGCCGACAGCGGGTCGACCGTCCAGTCCTGCCCGTCCCAGGGCACGGTGTCGGTGTGGCCCGACAGGATGACCCCGGCCGGCTTGCCTTCGCCCAGTGTCGCGAACAGGTTGGCCTTGGTCTTGTCGGCGTTGTAGGTGAGGCGGCTCTTCACGCCGAGCCGGGCCAGTTCGTCGCGCGCCAGGTGGATCAGCTCCAGGTTCGAATGGTGGCTGACCGTGTTCATCTGAACCAGGGTCCGGGCGAGCTTCAGGGCGTGGTCGGAGATCATGCGGGCCATTTTCACGTATCTCGGGACGTGACTCGGGTATGCAGACCGGGCTAGACTGTCACATCACAAGGATTCATGCCATGAAAGTTATCGACTCCATCGTGGGCCAGGCCGCCGGCATCGCGGCCATCCGACGCGACATCCACGCCCACCCCGAACTCTGCTTCGAAGAAGTCCGCACGGCCGACGTGGTGGCGGCCAAGCTCACCGAATGGGGCATCCCGATCCACCGGGGCCTGGGCACGACCGGCGTGGTTGGCATCGTGAAGAGCGGTACCTCCAGCCGGGCGATCGGACTGCGCGCCGACATGGACGCGCTGCCGATGCAGGAGTACAACACCTTCGCGCACGCCAGCCAGCACAAGGGCAAGATGCACGCCTGCGGCCACGACGGCCACACCGCGATGCTGCTGGCCGCGGCCCAGCATTTTGCGAAGCACCGCAATTTCGACGGCACCGTCTACCTGATCTTCCAGCCGGCCGAAGAGGGCGGCGGCGGGGCGCGCGAGATGATCAAGGACGGCCTGTTCGACAAGTTCCCGATGGACGCGGTGTTCGGCATGCACAACTGGCCGGGCACCGAGGTCGGCAAGTTCGCCGTCAGCGCCGGGCCGGTGATGGCCTCGAGCAACGAGTTCAGGATCGTCATCCGCGGCAAGGGCAGCCACGCCGCGCTGCCGCACAACGGCATCGACCCGGTGCCGATCGCCTGCCAGATGGTGCAGGCGTTCCAGACGATCATCAGCCGCAACAAGAAGCCGGTCGACGCGGGCGTGATCTCGGTCACGATGATCCATGCCGGCGAGGCCACCAACGTCGTGCCCGACAGCTGCGAGCTGCAGGGCACGGTGCGCACCTTCTCGTTCGAGGTGCTCGACCTGATCCAGGAGCGCATGCAGCAGATCGCCGAAGGCATCTGCGCCACGTTCGGCGCCAAGTGCGAGTTCGAGTTCGTGCGCAACTACCCGCCGACGATCAACCACGCGGCCGAGGCCGCTTTTGCGCGTGAGGTGATGACGCGCATCGTCGGCGCCGACAACGTGAACCTGCAGGAGCCGACGATGGGCGCCGAAGACTTCGCGTTCATGCTGCAGGCCAAGCCGGGCGCCTACTGCTTCATCGGCAACGGCGACGGCGGGCACCGCGACCAGGGCCACGGCGCCGGGCCCTGCACCATCCACAACCCCAGCTACGACTTCAACGACGACCTGATCCCGCTGGGCGGTACCTACTGGGTGCGGTTGGCCGAAGATTGGTTCGCCAGGCCGGCAGCATGATCGGCGTCGTCGACGCCTTCTCTCCCAGCTACGCACGGGCCAGGACCCAGTTTCTCGAAGCCGCGGCCAGCGCGCGGCTGATGGTGCAGTCGCACCGGCACCCGTTGCCGGGTCGCGATGGCGAGGCGCTCGCGACCGATGTGGTGTGCGACGGCCCCGCAGACGCCGAACGCCTGCTCATCGTCACCAGCGCCTGCCACGGCGTCGAAGGGTATTGCGGCAGCGGCGTGCAGGTGTTCGCGCTGCACGACGCCGAATGGCGCGAGCATGCGCGCGCGCACGGCGTGACGGTTCTGTACGTGCACGCGCTGAACCCGCACGGCTTTTCGTTCTGCCGCCGCGTGACGCAGGAGAACGTCGACCTGAACCGCAACTTCCAGGACTTCTCGCAGCCGCTGCCGGTCAATGCCGCCTACCGCGACATCCACCACCTGCTGCTGCCCGCGCAATGGCCGCCGACCGCCGAGAACGAAGCCGCGATCGCCGCGTACGTCGAACAGCACGGCACCACGGCATTGCAGGCCGCCATCAGCCGCGGGCAGCACGAGTACCCGGACGGGCTGTTCTTCGGCGGCACGGCCGCCACATGGAGCAATGCGACCTGGCGCCGCGTGCTGCAGCTGCACGGCCAGCGCGCCCGCCGGCTGGCCTGGATCGATCTGCACACCGGCCTCGGCCCCAGCGGCTATGGCGAACGCATCTTCGCGTCGCGCAACGACGCCGCCGCGCTGGGCCGCGTGCGCGCCTGGTGGGGTGAGCAGGTCACGTCGATCTACGACGGCTCGTCGACATCGGCCTTCCTGACCGGCCTGGCCTGCGAAGCGGTCTACCAGGAGTGCCCTCAGGCCGAATACACCGGCATGGCGCTCGAATACGGCACGGTGCCGTTCGACGAGGTCTCGCTGGCGCTGCGCGCCGACCACTGGCTGCACCTGCATCCCGAGGCCTCGCCCGAGCTGGCCGAGCAGATCCGCCGCCAGATCCACGCAGCCTTCTTCACCGACACCGATGCGTGGAAGGGCCAGATCATCAGCCAGGCGCGCCAGGCGATGTTCCAGGCGGCACAGGGCCTGGGCGAGGCGGCCGCCGGGTAAGGGCCGTCCGACGCCGCTGCGTCGGATCGCCCACGGTCAATACTGGCTCTGGCTGGGCGGGGCCAGCACACCCATCAGGGCTTCGGCCGTCACCTCGAACGACAGCAGCTTCTGCTCCGTGCCGGGAATGCCGCTCAGCAGGTCGCGGGTCTGGTCGAGTTCGTGCCGCAGGCCCTTGATCGTGTCCAGGTCACCGCGGTGCGGCGCCAGCAGCAGCTTGACGGCGGCCAGCAGTGCGAGTTGTGCACCTGCGGAATCCTGAAGGGTATGAGGCATGGCGGTGATCCTTGGATGGTGTGCCGCTCATCCGTTGATCGCTCGGGCGGCACTGAGCCTCGTATCAGTATATCGAGGCCCCTCGGCGGTTCTGGTTGCATGTGTCCGTGCCGTGCCGTGCCGTGTCGCCAGCAAGGATGTTGTCGCAAGCGGGCCTGCAATGGAACTGTTCGGCAAGCAGCGGAGTCCGTCCTACGATGGGCTCTTTTTCCGGGTTTTTCGCGGCATGAAACATCTGTTGGACCTCCTGGCGGCGATCGCGCTGCTGGTCTGGGGCACCCACCTCGTTCGCACCGGCATTCTGCGTGTGCTGGGTGAGAAGCTGCGCCTGGTCCTGGCGCGCAGCGTGGGCAACCGCTTCACGGCGGCGCTGTCGGGCATCGGCGTCACGGCGCTGGTGCAGTCGAGCACGGCCACGGCGCTGATCACCTCGTCGTTCGTCGGCCAGGGGCTGATCGGCCTGCCCGCGGCGCTGGCCGTGATGCGCGGGGCTGACATCGGCACGGCGTTGATCTCGGTGCTGTTCTCTGCCGACCTGTCGTGGCTGTCGCCGTTGCTGATCTTTGCCGGCGTCGTGCTGTTCGTGCCGCGCCAGGCCTCCACCGTCGGGCGCATCGGGCGCATCCTGATCGGCCTCGGGCTGATGCTGCTGGCGCTGCGGCTGGTGACCGAGGCCACTGAGGTGCTGATCGATGCGCCGGCGGTGCGGGCCCTGCTCGGCTCGATGGGCAGCGACCGGCTGCTCGAGATCGTGCTGGGCATGGCGCTGGCGATCGTGTCGTATTCGAGCCTGGCCGTGGTGCTGCTGATCGCGACGCTGGCCGCCTCGGGCGGCGTGCGGCTCGACGTGGGCCTGGGCCTGGTGCTGGGCGCCAACCTCGGCAGCGGCGTGCTGGCGATGCTGACCACGGCGCGCGCGTCGGTCGAGGCGCGCCAGGTGCCGGCCGGCACGCTGATGTTCAAGCTGCTCGGTGTGGCCGTGGCGCTGCCGCTGGTGCCGCTGTGGATGGTGCACGTGCGCCCGCTGCTGGGCAGCAACGCCAACACGATCGTGATGTTCCACCTGGCGTTCAATGTCGTCGTGGGCCTGGTCTTCATCGGCCTGACCGATCCGATCGCGCGTCTCACGCAGCGGCTGCTGCCCCCGCCCGCGCCGACGCAAAGCCGCACGCCAACGCGGCCGCAGCACCTGGACACGACCGCACTGGCCACGCCGTCGCTGGCGATCTCATGCGCCTCGCGCGAGGCCATGGTGCAGGCCGACTACGTCGAGACCATGCTGCGCGGCCTGCTGACCGTGATCACGCGCAACGACCTGAAGCTTGCGGAGGAGCTGCGCAGGATGGACGACGACGTCGATGCGCTGTATTCGTCGATCAAGTACTACCTGACCAAGATCTCCCGCGACGCGCTGGCCGAAGACGAGAGCCGCCGCTGGACCGACATCGTCAGCTTCGCGATCAACATGGAGCAGATCGGCGACATCGTCGAGCGGGTGCTGCAGGACGTCGAGGACAAGAAGATCCGCAAGGGCCGCAGTTTCTCGCAGGCCGGTCTGGCCGAGATCGCCGAGCTGCATGCGCGGCTGCTGGACAACCTGCGCCTGGGCATGAGCGTGTTCCTCAACGGCAACGTGCGCGACGCGCAGAAACTGCTGGAGGAGAAGGCCCGCTTCCGCGACCTGGAGCTGGGTTACGCGGCCAGCCACCTGGGCCGGCTGAGCGACCGCACGGTGCAGAGCATCGAGACCAGTTCGCTGCACATCGACCTGATCACCGAGCTGAAGCGGGTCAACTCGCTGATCTGCTCGATCGCCTATCCGATCCTCGAGGCCGCCGGCGTGCTGGCGCCCAGCCGACTGCGCGCGACGTAGCCGGTGCCCCTCAGGCTTCCATGAACGTCGAGGTGGCGAACGGCACCTGTTCGGGCCGGTCGTTGTGGTCAGCCCAGTTCGCCATCATCTCGGGCGGCATCGGTTTCGCGAACAGGAAGCCCTGCAGATCGTCGCAGTCGAGGCGCGTCAGCACGTCGCGCTGGGCCGAGGTCTCGACGCCTTCGGCGACCACCTTGAGCCCCAGCGCGTGGGCCAGGCGGATCACGGCTTCGACGATCGCGCGCGCGTCGGCGCTGGACTCCAGATCCTGCACGAACGAGCGGTCGATCTTGAGTTCACCGACCTGCAGCCGGCGCAGGTACGACAGGCTCGAGTAGCCGGTGCCGAAGTCGTCGATCGACAGCTTGACGCCGATGCGGCTCAGGTTCTCGAACGCCTGCAGCGTGCCCTCCGCATCTTCCATCGCCACCGATTCGGTGATCTCGAAGGTCAGCAGCGACGGGTCGATGCAGCGGCGTTCGATCGCCGCCGAGATGCGGTGCGCCAGGTCGTCCTGCCGCAGCTGGTGCACCGACAGGTTGATCGCCACGCGCACCCGCAGCCCTTGCACCAGCCACGCGCCGACCTGCCGGCAGGCCTCTTCGATGACCCAGTTGCCCAGTGCGTTGATCAACCCGAAGCGCTCGGCCACGGGGATGAACACCGCCGGGCTCAGCATGCCGCGCAGCGGATGGCGCCAGCGGACCAGCGCCTCGGCTCCGGTGATGACCGAGCGCCCGGCGCTGACCTTGGGCTGGTAGTACAGCTCGAGTTCGTTGCGTTCGATGGCCAGCCGCAGATCGCGCTGCAGCTCGATCTGCTCGCGCACGCCGGCGTTCATGTGCGGCTCGAAGAAGGCGTAGGACGATCCGCCGGCACGCTTGGCGGCGTACATCGCCGCGTCGGCATGGGCCATCAGTTCTTCCTGCGGTCCGTCGGACGGGAACAGCGCGATGCCGACCGAACACGACAGGCGCACCTCGTGTTCGCCTTCGGTCATCGGCGCGCTGATCACGTCGATCAGGCGCTGGGCCATCTGCGCGATGGCGGCTGAGTCGGAGGAGCCTTCGAGCAGTAGCACGAACTCGTCGCCGCCGACACGGGCGACGGTGTCGGCCGCGCGCAGCTGGGTCGACAGGCGGCGGCCCATCTCGCGCAACACGTCGTCGCCGACGCGGTGACCGAACGAGTCGTTCACCGGCTTGAAGCCGTCCAGGTCGACGAACAGCATCGCCAGGCTGGAGCCGTCGCGGCGGCAGCGTTCGACGGCCGAGCTGACGCGGTCGTCGAACAGCAGCCGGTTGGGCAGGCCGGTCAGCGCGTCGCGGAACGCGATCTGCTGCAGCTCGGTGTTGGCGACCTTCAGCGACGCGGCCAGCTTCTCGGTCTTGCCTTGCATGCGGGCGTCCAGCGTCGAGGTGAACATCGTCATGCTCAGCAGCACGGTGGAGGCAACCGTGACGAGCATGCCCAGGCTGTCGCCGCGCAGCTGGTCGGCGCTCAGGCAGATGCTGGCCGCAGAGAACTCGGCCGCCGCCATGCCGGTGTAGTGCATGCCACAGACCGCCGCGCCCATCGCCAGGGCCGCGACCAGCTGCCAGTTGCGTGCGGTCGTGCCGCTGAACTGCCGCAGCGCGAAGAAGATCAGCAGCGCGACCGCCGAAGCCGTCACCGCGATGGCGGCCGACGCAGCGATCAGCAGCCAGTTCCACTGGATGCCGGGCGCCAGGTCGAGCGACGCCATGCCGGTGTAATGCATCACGCAGATGCCGGCACCCATCGCCAGCGACCCGCTTACCAGCCGCACCACACCCAGCTGGGAATGGCTGGCCACATGCAGCGCGATGGCCGACACCGCCACCGCGGCCACCCACGACAGGGCGGTGATCACGTACCCGTAGCCCACGGCGAACGGCAGCGTGATCGCCAGCATGCCGACGAAGTGCATCGACCAGATGCCGGTGCCCATGGCCAGCGAACCGCCGATCCACCAGCCCCGGGCGACGGCCCGGTCCTGCGTGCGCACGCGCTTCGCCAGATCGAGCGCCACGTAGGACGCGAAGCTGGCGATCAGGAAGGAGAGCGCCACGACCCACTGGTTGTAGCTGACGTCGACGATGGCGGGCGGCATGGCGGTGTCTGGTGAGGTGAGGAGCACACGGATGCGCGATACGTGAACGCCAACGCCGGAGCAAGGCCTTCGATATGCACACTTACTATAAGCACAAGCAGCAGACCAGAGGGTGCAGGAATACCGCGTTGGCGCCCCGGTGTTGCGATCAACGCCCTACTGTCGCCATTGCACAACAAATGGGCCACGAGGAGGCTTCGATGGCCGGAGTATCGGACGCCGCTGCCGCGGATGTGTGGCCGGACTGTGTCCGCGCGCCGCAACTGCGAGATCATCGGGACACCATGCAACGCTTCACCATCTCCCTCGACGACGCGCTGGCCCGGCAGTTCGACGAACTCATCACGGCCAAGGGTTACGAGAATCGCTCCGAAGCGGTGCGCGATCTGATCCGCTCCCGGCTCGGCAGCGAGCAACTGGGCGCTGGGCGGCCGGCTGGCGGCAAGGCGGCGGGGCGCGGCGGCAAGACCGGCTCCTGGTGCGTGGCCAACGTCAGTTATGTCTACGACCACCACGAGCAGTCGGTCACCTCGCGTGTGCTCGACCTGCAGCATGATCACCACGATCTGGTCGTGACCAGCCTGCACACCCACCTGGACCACGACCACTGCCTGGAAACCGTGGTGCTGAAGGGGCCGACCCCGGCGGTGCGGGCCTGTGCCGAGCAGATGGTGGCGATGCGTGGCGTGCGGCACGGCAACGTGCACCTGGTGCCGCTCGACGCCAGCGCGCATGAACGGCATTCGCACGGTGGCTTGCCGCCGCATCAGCATCTGAAACCCATCAATTGAATCCGATATGCGCCGAGCGGCGTATATGCTGATGCGAGCTTGTATGAGAAATTAGAAATTCGTCTTACATCATGCGCCCCATGCACCATCGTCCGCGACCTCGTCATCTGCTGCTCGGCCTGCTGCTCGGCGGCGCGGCCAGCTGGGCGCAGGAAAGCCATCTGCCCGAGGTGCAGGTGCGCGGCCCGCGGGACGCGGCCATCGGCTCGGCCGACAGCGCCAGCGAAGGCGCGGCGGAGCGCGCCTCGTTCCAGGCGCGCCCCAAGCTGCGGCCGGGCGACATCGTCGAGGCGGTACCGGGCGTGGTGGCCACCCAGCACTCGGGCGACGGCAAGGCCAACCAGTACTTCCTGCGCGGCTTCAACCTGGACCACGGCACCGACTTCGCGGTGACGGTCGACGGCATGCCGGTGAACATGCCCAGCCATGGCCACGGCCAGGGTTTTGCCGACCTGAACTTCCTGATTCCCGATCTGGTGTCGGGCGTGCGTTACCGCAAGGGCCCGTACTTCGCGGACGGCGGCGACTTCTCGCTGGCGGGCAGCGCGTCGCTCGACTACCTGAGTGCGCTCGACGCGCCGTTCGCCGAGTTGACGCTGGGCGCGCACAACTTCCGGCGCCTGCTGGCCGCGGGATCGCGCACCGTCGCCGACCAGACCTGGCTGGGTGCGCTGGAGGTCGAAGGCAACAACGGGCCCTGGGATGTGCCGGAACGGCTGCACAAGCTCAACGCGGTCGTGCGGTATGCGCAGGGCTCGCCCGTGCGCGGCTTCAGCCTGACCGGCATGGCCTACCAGAGCCACTGGAACGCGACCGACCAGGTTCCCGAGCGGCTGGTGGACAGCGGCGACTTGTCGCGCTTCGGCTCGCTGAACCCGACCGATGGCGGCAAGACCCGGCGCCTGAGCCTGTCGGGCAAATGGTTCGACCACGGCGCGGCCGGCAAGACCGAGATCAGCGCCTATGCCATCGATTACCGGTTCGACCTGTTCTCCGACTTCACCTACTACCTGAACAACCCGGTGCAGGGCGACCAGTTCGAGCAGACCGACCGCCGACGCGTGTTCGGCGCGCAGGTAGCGCACAGCCTGCCGACCCGGCTCGCCGGGCTCGATGGTGTGCTGAGCGTGGGAGCGCAGTGGCGCGGTGACCGCATTGCCGAAGTGGGGCTCTACAACACCGCGGCGCGCGAACGCCTGTCGACGGTGCGCAACGACAGGATCTCGCAGGATCTGCTGTCGTTGCACGTGCAGCAGCTGGTGTTCCTGAGCGCGCGTTGGCGTGGGTATGCGGGCGTGCGCGGCGACCTGCTGCGCTACGACGTGGCCGGGCGCGAGCTGGTCTATGGCGCCGGCAACAGCGGGCACGGCCATGACAGCCAATTGAGCCCCAAGGCCGGCCTGGCGTTCACCGTCACGCCACAACACGAGCTGTACCTGAACGCCGGCGTGGGGTTCCACAGCAACGACGTGCGGGGTGCGACGATCAGCACCGACCCGCAGAGCGGCCTGCCGGCCGACCGGGTGCCGGCATTGGTCAAGGGGCGCGGCGAGGAGATCGGCTGGCGCTTCAAGCTGGACGACCGCTTGACGGCCACCGTCGCGCTGTGGCAGCTGCGGCTGGATTCCGAGTTGGTCTACGTAGGCGATGCCGGCTCGACCGAGGCCGGGCGCGCCAGCAGCCGGCGCGGCATCGAGACCACGCTGCGCTGGAAGCTGGATGCACGCTGGCGCCTCGAAGGCGACGCCGCCGTGTCGCGTGCGCGTTTCCGCGGCCAGGCACCCGAGGGCGAGGGCAACCATGTCGACAACGCCGTCGAGCGTGTGGTGGCGGCGGGCGTGACCTACACCGGCGGTCCGTGGACGGCCTCGGTGCGCCTGCGCACCATGGGGCCGCGCGCGCTCGACACGCTGGGCACGGTGCGGTCACGGTCGAACACGTTGCTCAATGCCAGCACCCGTTATGCCGTGAACCGCCACCTCACGCTGGGCCTGGAGGTCTTCAACCTCGCGGGCCGCAAAGGCAACGACATCGAGTACCTGTACGCGTCCTGCACCGCCGGAGAAGTCTCCCGGGGCGACTGCGGTGCCGGCATCGAAGGCCGGCATGTGCACCCGATGGAGCCGCGCAGCGCACGGGTCAGCGCACGCTGGACGTTCTGACCCTTCCGCTCAGCTGCCGAAGCGCAGCTGCGCCATCTCCAGCAGGCCGTCGAAGATCAGGTTGTCCACCAGCTCGAACGGCCGCGTCATGTGCGGTGCCATCTTCCAGCCGGCACCGCCGGTCATGATGCAGGCCGGCTCGGTGCCGCAGTGGCGGTGCACGTGCTGCACCATGCGCTCGACCGCACCCGCGATCGCATAGGTGCCGCCGCTGGTCAGCGCGTCGCTGGTGTTGGTGGGGAAGGCACTCACTTCGCCGGTCGGCACGTGCAGGCCGGCGGTGCCGGATTCGAGCGCGCGCAGCATGATGCCGTGGCCCGGCAGGATCAGGCCGCCGAGGAACATGCCTTCGGCATCGACCGCCTCGACCGTCACCGCCGTGCCCACCATCACCACCACCATCGGACGCGGCCCTTCACGGCGCAGCACGCGGTGCCGCGCGCCCACCATCGCCACCCAGCGGTCGGCGCCCAGCCGTGTGGGATGGTCGTAGCCGTTGCGCAGGCCGGCTTCCTCCAGGCTCGCCACGACCCATTGCGGCGCCACGTCCCACAGCTCCATCTGTTCCTCGGCGCGGCGCTTCAGCGCATCGCCGGCCACCACGCAGCCCAGCATGCGGTCCGGTGCGGTGAGGGCCGCCCAGGGCCCGTCGGACAGCTTGTCGACGTTCTCGAGGAACTCGGCACCCTGCGCGATCAGCTTCGCGCCCGGCCGTGGTGCCTCGTACTGGGACCACTTCAGCCGCGTGTTGCCGATGTCGATCGCGAGAAAAGTCATGCGGGTGCCTCCGGTGCAGATGCGCGTCGTGGCGCACCGACGCGATTATGATCATCCGCATGTTTCCCATCGTGCAGATCCCCGGCGATGCCGTGGCCTACGACCGCGGCCTGGCCTACGGGCGCGCCACGGCGCCCCGGGTGGCCCGCAGCATCGCGACCTATGCGCGGCTGTTCGCGTTCTGTGGCATCGCCTGGGCCGACGCCTGCAGCCGGGCCATGCGCTACCTGCCGGTGATCGAGGCGCTCGACGCGTCGCTGGTCGATGAACTGCAGGGCATTGCCGAGGGCGCCGGCCAGCCGCTCGATGCGCTGCTGGCGCTGAACTGCCGCACCGAGATCCTGCCGCCCAGCTACCTCAACGGCGAGCCGCATGCGGCCGACGCGGCGCTGCAGGCCAACCGCGCGGCCGGCATCGACGACTGGTCCGAATGCACGGCGATGTGCGTGGCGGCCAGCGCCAGCGCCGACGGCCATGCCTGGTTTGCACAGAACTGGGACTGGATCGGCCGCCAGCGCGACGCGATGGTGGTGCTGAAGACGGTCGATGCGGCGGGCCTGGCGATCACCACGCTGACCGAGGCCGGCATGCTGGCGAAGATCGGCGTCAACGCGGCCGGGTTCGCGCTGGGGCTCAACATCGTGCGTTCGCTGCAGGACGGCGAGCAGCCCGGCCTGCCGGTGCACGTGCTGCTGCGGCATCTGCTGTCGTGCCGCTCGGTCGCCCATGCGCGCGAGCGGCTGGAGGCGCTGGGCGGGCTGGGTTTCGGCGCGGCGTCCAACATCCCTTGCGCCGATGCGGCGGGCGAGGCCGCGTGTTTCGAAGTGGCGCCCGCCGGCTGGGCCGAATTGCGGCCGACCAATGGCGTGGTGGTGCACACCAACCATTTCCTCTGTCAGTCGTTGCTGCCGCAGCAGGCGCCGATGGGCGCCTTCGTCTCGAGCGCGCCACGCCTGGCCACTGCGGCACGGCATGCGGCGCAGGCGCGCATCGGCTTCGACGGCCTGCAGGCGTTCCTGCGCGACGAGAGCGACGGCTACCTCAGCATCTGCCGCGGGCCGAACCCGGCCTGGCCCGCCGAGAGCCGCATCGAGAGCGTCGCCGGCATCATCGTCAATGCCGGCACCGGCGAGATGTGGATCGCCCCCGACGTGCCCAGCCGCGTCGCGTTCGACAAGGTGTAGGCGCCGTCCCTGCCCGGCGAGCGCTGGGCAGACGTCCGCCGGTCAGGCGTAGCTGATCGCACCGCTGGCCGCCACCTTGATCGTGCGGCCCACTTTGGCGGTGTAGGTTCTGGACTTGATCGTGTCCGTGAACACGTACTCCCCCTGCACGGCGTCGGCGGTGACCGTGATCAGCGTGTAGCCGCGGTTGGCGGTTTCAGCGTAGAACAGATCGTCGGTCAGCCCCAGGCCGGCACCGATGGCGGCGTTGCCCAGTTTCGACACCAGGATGCTGCCGTCCAAGGCGCTTCCGATGCCGCCCAACCCGGCGTAGTCAAACCCCGACGTGGTCACCGACGCCACGGCGAACTCCACGCCCGCCTTCTCTCCGGCCAGTGTGGTCAGTTGCGAGAACCAGGCGTTGTGGCTGTCGCCGGTCAAGGTGATCAGCGGCTTCTTCAGTGCGCGAGCGGTCTTCAGGATGGCGTCGCGGTTGCTCGGGTACCCGTCCCAGGAGTCCAGGCTGTAGGGGAGGGACGGATTCGTCGCGGGGTCCAGCAGCGCCTTCTGCGCCGGGGTGAGCGCGGCGGCGCCGGCGGTGGCGCGGGTGGCCTTGGCGGTCAGGTAGTCGGTGATCGCCGTCTTGATCAACTCGCTGCCGTTGCTGCTCGACAGCTGTGCCACGGCCCGCATCACCGAAGTGGGAAACCACAGGCGTGCCATCATGTCCTGGTTGCCGAGCACCTGCCATGCGGCGGTCGAACTCGTCAGCCCTTCGGTCAGCCAGTCCTGCTGCGCCGCGCTGATCATGCGGCGCGCGGCATCGGGCACCACGCCGTTGGCGTCGGGCTTCATGCCGGCCGCGTAGCGTGCGAGGCCATTGCTGTCGCCGTAGTTGTCGTACTGCCGGTCGCGGCCTTCGATGCGGGTGTCCAGCATGTGCAGGGTCAGCAGCTTGCCGAAGTCGAAGCGGCGGTAGATCTTGAGCAGGTTGGCGGTGTCCGGCGTGCGGATCGGCATCCACTCGTGGTAGACCTTGGAGGCAATCGCCTTGCGCACGTTCCAGTCGCCTTGCGTGGCCGGGTTGTGATTCTGCGCGCCGCCCATGTAGGCGTTGTTGGCGAACTCGTGGTCGTCCCACACGGTGATCCATGGCATCCGGGCATGCAGCGCCTGCAGATCGGGGTCCGAACGGTACAGGGCATAACGTGTGCGGTAGTCGCCGAGGGTCAGGATGTCGTAGGCCGGCTGGTTCTCGCGGCCCAGTTCCACGGCGATGGACTTGTTCTCGTCGGTGACGTAGCCGTATTCGTAGATGTAGTCGCCGAGGTGGATGGCGTACTGCGCATCGGACTTCACGGCGGCGCCATAGACGTTGAAGAAGCCCCGGGTGTACATCGCGCACGAGAACACCGCCAGCTTCACCGAGGTGGCCGAGGCGGTGGGCAGCGTGCGGGTGGTGCCCACGGTGGAGATCACGCCCGCATCGTCGATGAAGCGGTAGCAATAGCTGGTGCCGGCGGTGAGGCCGGTAGCGTCGACCTTGGCGGTGAACGACGCGGCTTCGGTGGCGACGACCCGGCCAGAACTCACCACGGTGCCGAAGCTGGCGTCGGTGGCGACCTGCCACGTGAGCCCCACATCGCTGCTGCTACCGGGGATGCGCGCATGCGTCCAGAGGATCACGCGGTCTGCGAGCGGGTCGCCACTGGCCACGCCGTACTTGAATTCGGAAGGGGCGGCGCCATCGCCGTCCCCACCACACGCGGTCAGAGCGCTGCTGACTGCGAGCGCGGCGGCGCCGGACGTGGTGCGAACGATGAAACTTCGGCGGCTGGTTCTATTTGTCATGAAAAGTAACTCCCATATGGAAGTCGCATTACATGACCGATGTGTGACGCTGAGATGAAACCACCCCGTTTGGCCGGGCTCACTTCGTGTAGCCCGACCTATCCCCCTCAAGGGGCGCACCCAGCGGCCGGGCCAAGCCCGTTCCGCGGGTGCACTGGCATGGCCTGCTCCGCGGCCTTCGGCATTGCGCTGGCGAGCACCGTTTCATGCGATGCGGGTGGCGCGCAGCGCAATGGAAAACTGGTATGAAACGTCCGTTGGCGTTGCTCGCTCAGTGGGAACGGGCGTGCCAGCACGCCGAGCAGCCAGGGCTACAGCAGCCGGTTCAGGTCCGGCCGCGGGATCGGGTGCAGGCTCTCGTAGGCGCGGGCTGCCCGCAGCACCAGCGCATCGCCGAACATCGGGCCGACCAGTTGCAGGCCGATCGGCAGGCCGTCGCCGGTCAGGCCACAGGGAATGGTGCAGGCCGGCTGCTGGGTCAGGTTGAACGGGTAGCTGAACGGCGACCAGCCCAGCATCGCGTCGGCGTCCATCGGCGCATCGCCGGCGGGCCGGGCGTCGAAGGCCGGCACCGCGACCGACGGCGTCAGCAGCAGGTCGTAGCGCTGCATGAACTGGCGCATGTGCGAGCCCAGCGCGCCGCGGCGGGCATGCAGTTGCTGCACGTCGAGCACCGACAGCCGGCTGCCGATGGCCGCCTCGGCCCTGAAGTCGGGGTCGGTCACGGCTTGCTGCGCGGGCGTGAGCGTGTTCCAGACCTGCCAGGCGCCCAGGAACCACAGGCCGGTCGAGATGTCGAGCGGGTCCTCGATGCCCGGGTCGACCTGCTCGACGTGAGCGCCGAGTTCGATGAACTGCTCGGCCGCGGCCAGCACGGCCGCCGCCACCTCGGGGTGCACGCCGGGCGCGTAGCCGAGCTTGGGCGAGTATGCGATCTTCAGGCCGCGCACGCCATCGTTCAGGCCCACCGTGTAGTCGCGCGCATCGAACGGCAGCGCGGTCCAGTCGCGCGCATCGGGCTGCTTCAGCACGTTCATCATCGTCGCCGCGTCGAGCACGCTCATCGTGTGCGGCCCGAGATGCGCCACGGTGCCGAACGGCGACAGCGGGTAAGCCGGCACCCGGCCGAAACTCGGCTTCAGCCCGAAGTTGCCGCAGAACGATGCGGGGATGCGCACCGAGCCCGCCCCGTCCGTGCCCATGCCGATCGGCCCCATGCCCGCCGCCACGGCCGCGGCCGTGCCGCCGGACGATCCGCCCGGCGTCTTGGCCGGATTCCACGGGTTGCGCGTGATGCCGCTGCGCGGCGAGTTCGTCTCGCCCTTGCAGCCGAACTCGGGCGTGGTGGTCTTGCCGATGATCACCGCGCCGGCCTCGCGCAGCCGCGCGGTCGACGGCGCATCCACATCCCAGGCCTGGTTCGCATCGATGGTGTGGCTGCCGCGCAGCGTCGGCATGCCGCGCGTGAGGATCAGGTCCTTGATCGGCACCGGCACGCCATCGAGCGGGCCGAGCGGCGTGCCCTGCAGCCAGCGCTGCTCGCTCGCGCGCGCCGCCTGCGCCGCCCCCTCGGGGTCGAGATGGCAGAACGCGTTGAGCTTGCCGTCGACGCGGTCGATGCGGGCGAACACCGCGCTGGCCACTTCGACCGGCGACGCCTGGCCGGTGCGGTAGAGCTGCACCATCTCGTGGGCGGTGCAATCGGCGAGGGCGTAGCGGTCGGTGCGGCGTTGTGACATGGCGTGTCCTTGAATGGAAGAACAGGTCGGAAGTACGGCGGTGTGCGGTGCGGTTCAGGGCCGCGTGCGGATCCCGGCGCCCAGGTGTTTCCACGGCAGATCGGCCGGATCCGCCGCCATCGGGCCCGAGGCCTTGGCGACGATGATCTGGCTGGCGACGGGTGTGAAGTCGGCGCGGAAGTGGTTCGAGCTCTTGACCACGACGATCTTCATCGACTCGGCGTCGATGCCGACCATGCGCAGCAGCTCACGGTCGAGCAGCTGCTTCTTGCCGCTGACCACGACCACCAGCACGCCGTCGATCTCCAGGCAGGCGCAGCGGCCGAGCATCACGCGCGAGCCGGTCATCATCGGGCCCTTCAGCGTGACGTTGCCGTCGCTCAGCGCGCGCACCTTGTAGCGGCCTTGCACTGGCGGGTCGCTGAGCTGGCCGGTGAAGGTGGGCACGGCGGTGCCCACCGGCACCTCGATCGTCGCACCGATGCCGGCGGCATGCGCCACTTCGGCGGCGTGTTTGTCGAACACCAGGCCGAGCGCGACCTGGCCCGGGAAACGCTGGCCCGCGCCCTGCTGCAGCAGGGCGTGCAGCAGGCCGGTGGTGTTGCTGTCGCCGCCGGCGCCGGGGTTGTCCTGCGTGTCGGCGATCACCACGGGTTTGCTGCTGTCGGCGGCGACCGAGATCGCGCGCGCCACCGCGTCCTTGGCCTCCAGGTAGTCGGGCCGCCACTGGCTGGGCTCACCGACCAGTGCATAGAGCTCCTTCACCGCGGTCTCGGCCTGTACGCCGTAGCCCCAGACCATGGGCGCGCATTCGTCGAAGTCGGCGGCCGGGAAGGCCATGCAGAAACTCAGCACCGTGCCGTAGCGTTTGTCCAGCTCGACCAGCGCGCGGTACAGGCTCTTGGCCGGCTCCATCCAGGTGCTCTGCGCGTTCAGTGCGATCAGGAACGGCAGGCGCAGGTAGTGCAGCGGTTCGCGCCGGCCGAGCGCGAAGCGCCGCTCCAGCAGTTGCGCCGCCAGCTCGCCGGTGGCCGCCATGTCCACGTGCGGGTAGCTGCGGTAGGACACCATCGCATCGGCGATGCGCAGCATGCGGTGGGTGACGTTGGCATGCAGGTCGAGGCTGGCGACGATCGGCACATCGGGGCCCACGACCTTGCGGATGCGTTCGAGCAGTTCGCCTTCGCTGTCGGCCGCGTTCTGGGCCACGGCCGCGCCGTGCAGGTCGAGGTAGACCGCGTCGAAGCCGCCCTGGCGCACGTCGGCCAGGATCGATTCGCAGATGCGTTCGAACGCATCCTCGGTGACGAACGACGACGGGATCGCCCCCGACCAGCTGCTGGGCACCAGCTGCCAGCCCAGCGTGCCCGCCGCATCGATGAAGCCGCCGATCGCAATGTTGACGCCGCGCATCCGGTCGAGCATGGCCTGGCCGTGCGACATCGGCGGGAACGAGTCCCCGCGCTGGAACGCGGCCCAGTCGGCCAGCGTGGGAGCGAAGGTATTGGTTTCGTGCTGGTAGCCAGCGACAAGGATCTTTTTCATGGGTGAGGGGCTGGAAGAAGTGCGCGGTTCCGGGTGTTTCGAGAATACCGCGAAGACCGGGGGCGGGTCAGATCGATGCAGGTGCCGCCTGCAGCAGGCGCCGGGTGTAGTCATGCTGCGGGTGCGCGTACAGCGCGGTGGTCAGGCCCTCTTCGACGATCCGGCCCTGGTGCATCACGATCACGCGGTCGCACAGCTGGGCCGCCACGCGCAGGTCGTGCGTGATGAACAGCAGGCCCAGGCCCAGCTCGTCGCGGATGTCGCGCAGCAGCGTGAGGATCTGCGCCTGCACGCTGACGTCGAGCGCGCTCACGGCCTCGTCGGCCACCAGCACGGCCGGCTTGCAGGCCAGCGCGCGGGCGATCGCGATGCGCTGGCGCTGGCCGCCGGAGAACTGGCTAGGGTAGCGCTGCAGGCCTTCGCGCGGCAGCCGCACCTTGTCCATCAGGTCGGCGGCCAGCGCGTGCGCTTCGTCGTGCGCCATCCCCAAGTTCATCGCGCCTTCGACGATCGAATCGCCAACCTTGCGGCGCGGGTTCAGCGACCGGTTCGGATCCTGGAACACCACCTGCACGCGCGAGCGCAGCGGGCGCAGTTTCGATTCGGGCAGGCGCGCCACATCGGTGTCGCCCCACATCACGTTGCCGTCGCTGGGGTCGATCAGCCGGATCAGGCAACGCGCGAGCGTCGACTTGCCCGAGCCCGATTCGCCGACCACGCCCACCGTTTCGCCGGCGCGCACGGCCAGCGTGGCCTGCTGCAGCGCATGGGTGTCGCGGCTGCGGCCCATCCAGTCGCGGCTCTGGTAGGTCTTGGTGACCACCATGCCGGCCAGCAGCGCGGGGCCGGGCGGTGTGGGCCGCGCCGGCGGCGGCGTCATGCTGGGCACGGCGTCGAGCAGCATGCGGGTGTAGGCGGCGGCCGGGCGGTGCAGCACCTGGTCGACCGGACCGATCTCGACCGACCGGCCCTGGTGCATCACCAGCACTTCGTCGGCGATCTCGGCGACCACGCCCATGTCGTGGGTGATGAAGAGCACGGCGCTCTGCAGGCCGCCCGTGCCTTCCGCATGCGTCTGTGCCTGCAGTTCGGCGATCAGCTTCAGGATCTCTTTTTGCGTGGTCACGTCGAGTGCCGTCGTCGGCTCGTCGCAGATCAGCAGGGCCGGCTTCAGGATCATCGCCATGGCGATGACGATGCGCTGGCGCTGGCCGCCCGACAGCTGGTGCGGGTAGCTGCGCACCATGCGCGCCGGCTCCGGCAGCCGCACGCGTTCGAAGATCTGCAGCACTTCCTGCTGGCGCTTCGACGCGCCCCAGTCGGTGTGCTCGCGCAGCAGCTCGTCGACCTGGTCGCCGCAGGTCATCACCGGGTTCAGCGCCGTCATCGGCTCCTGGAACACCATGCCCATCGCCTTGCCGCGCAGCGCGCGCAGACGGTCGGGCGACGCGGTCAGCAGCGATTCGCCGAGCAGCCGGATGCTGCCGCCCGAGGGCTTGAGTTCGCGCGGCAGCAGGCCCATCACGGCCGTGGCCATCACCGATTTGCCCGAACCCGACTCGCCGACCACGCAGACGGTCTGGCCCGGTGCGATCGACAGGCTGATGCCTTCCACCGCAAACGGCCGGTCGGCGCCAGCGGGCAGCGCGATGTGCAGACCGTCGATCTGCAGGATGGGGGAGGGGGTGTGCGGGTTCATGCCAGCGTCTTGGCGGACCTGTATGACGTGCACGGCATCCGAGGCCGGCGCGGCCAGATGCCAGGAACACCACGGAACCGGCGCTGCCGGGCCGTCGGTGTTGCCCCCTTGAGGGGGGATTCGGCTACACGAAGTGAGCAAGAAACGGGGGTGGTCATCTTTTCGCGAACTTCGGATCGAGCACGTCGCGCAAGCCATCGCCGAGCAGGTTGATCGCCAGTACCGTCGGCACCAGGAACAGCGCGGGGAACAGCACGTTGCTCGGGTACTGCGTGAACTGCGTGCGGCCCTCGGCCATGATGTTGCCCCAGGTCGGCACGTCGGCCGGCAGGCCCAGGCCGAGGAAACTCAGGATCGCCTCGGTCAGCACGGCCGAGGCGGCGATGAAGGTGCCTTGCACGATCAGCGGCGCCATCGCGTTCGGCAGGATGTGGCGCAGCAGCACGACCCAGGTGGGCGTGGCCAGCGCCCGTGCGGCCTCGACGAAGGGCTCCTCGCGCAGCGTCAGCACCAGCGCGCGCACCAGCCGCGTCACGCGCGGCACCTCGGGGATGGCGATGGCCACCACCACGGTCCACAGCTGCGCACCCAGCGCCGCCACCAGCGCGATCGCCAGCAGGATCGCCGGGATTGCCATCAGCCCGTCCATCACCCGCATCAGCACCGCGTCGACGGCGCGGAAGTAGCCGGCCAGCATGCCGAACAGCGCGCCGAGGCCGATGGCGACCACCGCCGTGAAGGCCGCGACCAGCAGCGAGGTGCGCGTGCCGTAGAGCACGCGGCTGTAGATGTCGCGGCCGAAGTTGTCGCTGCCCATCCAGAAGGTGTGCGCAACGTTGCTGCCATCGAGCAGCGCGAAGTTGCCCTTCACGCCGGTGGCGATGTTGATGTTGCCCGAGTCCATCGCCGACGGGTCGACCGTGCCCAGCACCGGCGCACCGGCGGCCAGCAGCAGCAGCAGGCCCAGCACCACGATGCCGAAGCGGAACGCGCTGTTGCGCCAGAGTCGTTTGACGATCGGCATCAGTAGCGGATCCTCGGGTCCAGCGCGAGATAGCTCAGGTCGACCAGCAGGTTGACCAGCACGTACAGCACGCTGAAGAACAGCACCACGCCCTGGATCACCGGGAAGTCGCGGTTCAGCACCGCGTCGACCGTCAGCGAGCCGAGGCCGGGAATCGCATAGACCGTCTCGGTCACCACCACGCCGCCGATCAGCAGCGCGACGCCGATGCCGATGACGGTCGCGATCGGCACCGCGGCATTGGCCAGCGCGTGCCGCATCAGCACCGCGAACTCGCGCAGGCCCTTGGCGCGCGCGGTGCGGATGTAGTCCTCGGTCAGGGCCTCGGACACGCTGGCGCGGGTGACGCGGGCGATCAGCGCCACGTAGATCGTCGACAGCGTGACCCAGGGCAGGACCAGCTGGTAGGCCCACGCGCCGAGGCCCTGGCTGCCGGTGCCGAACAGCCGCCGGTAGCCCTGCACCGGCAGCCAGTGCAGTTGCACCGAGAAGATGTAGATCAGCACATAGCCGACCACGAACACGGGAATGGAGAACCCCGCGACCGAGAACCCGGACAGCACGCGGTCGAGCCAGCCGCCCATGCGCCAGGCCGCCAGCGTGCCCAGCGGCACGGCCAGCAGCACCGACAGCAGCAGCGTGCCGGCTGCCAGCGACAGTGTGGGCTCGATGCGTTGGCCGATGAGTTCGGTGACCGGCTTGTTCAGATAGAACGAATACCCCAGGTCACCCTGCAGCACCGAGCTGAACCAGATCCAGAACTGCGTCAGCACCGGCTTGGACAAGCCCAGCTGCGCGCGGATGCGGTCGATGTCCTCGTTGGTCGCGTTGTTGCCGGCGATCACCGCCGCCGGGTCGCCCGGCGTCAGGCGCAGGATCAGGAACACGATCACCGCCACGACCAGCAGCACCGGGATCAATGCCAGCAGGCGCTGGCCGAGGAATCTGAGCATGGGGTGTGGGAGCGCTGGTTCGAGCGGGGCGATTGGCATCACTCCCTCTCCCTCCGGGAGAGGGCAGGGGTGAGGGCCGGCGGCTATCGCCACGCGGCCGAGCCCCTCACCCCAGCCCTCTCCCCAGAGGGGCGAGGGAGCAGGGCCGCGCGTCTTGCTAGTTCTTCTTGATGTTCCAGTAGACCTGGGCGCCGCCGGGCACCAGGCCCGTGATGTTGGTGCGCACCGCAGCCGGGTTGTTGTACTGCCCCAGCGGCACGTGGGTGGCGGTGTCGAACGCGCGCAGCTGCAGTTGCTCGGCGAGCTTCTTCTTCTCGGCGTCGGTCGAGGCCATCGCGAACTTGGCCTTCAGCTCCTCGATCTGCTTGTCGTCCTGCCAGCCGAACCAGCCCTTGTCGCCGGCGGCGTTCATCATCGCCATCGTCAGCGGGTTCAGGATGTCGCCGGCCGTCCAGGCCGTGAGAAAGGCATTCCATCCGCCGGCCGAAGGTGCGTCCTTCTTCGCGCGGCGCGCCACCAGGGTGGCCCAGTCCATCTGCTGCATGTCGACCTTGAAGCCGGCGGCTTCGAGCTGCTGCTTGGCCACCAGCGGCAGCTTGGCGATCGAAGCCAGGTCGGTCGGGCGCATCAGCAGCACCGGCGTGCCGTTGTAGCCGGCTTCCTTCAGCATCTGCTGCGCCTTCTGCGGGTTGGCGGTGCCGGTGAAGTAGCTGGTGTTGTCGCTCGCGAACGGCGTGCCGCAAGGGAACATGCTCTTGCAGAACTTGTACATGCCGGGCGCGCCGACCTGGGTCTTCAGGAACGCTTCCTGGCCCAGCGCCACCATCGCGGCCTGGCGGATCTTCACGTTGTCGAACGGCGGGTGGAGGTGGTTGAACCGCATGATGTACTGCAGGCCGTCGGGCTGGGCGTCGACCAGCTTGACGTCCTTCGTGGCCTTCAGCGTCGCGTACTGCTCGAAGGTCGGCTGCTCGATGATGTCGACCTCGCCGGCGACCAGCGCATTGAACTGCGTCTGCGGGTCGCGGATGATGACCCATTCGACTCGGTCGAGGAACACCGGCTTGCCACCCGTCGTGCCGTCCGGCGGCTCGGCGCGCGACTTGTACTTGTCGTTCTTCACATAGACGACCTTCTCGCCCGCCTTGTACTCGGCCGGCACGAACTTGTATGGACCGGAGCCGATGTGCTCCTTGATCTGCTCGGTGCCCGGCGTCGCGGCGATGCGCGCCGGCATGATGAATGGCGTGTTGGACGAGGGTTTGCCCAGCGCCTCGAGCATCACGCCGAAGGGCTGCTTGAGCTTGATGACGAAGGTCTTGGCGTCCGTTGCCGCGTAGCTGTCGACGCTCCGGGCCATCACGCCACCGAAGCTGTCGCGGCTGGCCCAGCGCTTGAGCGAGGCGATCACGTCCTCGCTGGTGACCGGCTTGCCGTCGTGGAATTCGAGGCCGTCGCGCAGCGTGAAGGTCCAGGTCAGGTTGTCCTTGGAGACGCTCCACTTGTCGACCATCTGCGGCTTGACCTTGCCGGCCGAATCGGTGCCGAACAGCGTGTCGTAGATCATGTAGCCGTGGTTGCGCGACACGAAGGCCGTGGTCCAGATCGGATCCAGGATGGTCAGGTTGGCCTGCGGCACAACGCGCAAGACCTTGTCCTGCGCCTGCACTGCGAACGGGGTCAGCAGCGCTGCGGCGAGCGACGCGAGGGCCACGAGGGAGCGACGATTCATCAAATTGACTCCTGGAGGATGATGGAGGCCATTGCAATCCAAAACAAAGCATGAGCCACTCGCGTTTTCCCCTACACGCCTGCGACGCCCACGACCTGTCCGTTGCGATTCACGACAAGCAGATTTCATGCCGAGAGCTGATGCAGGCGACGCTGCAGCGCATCGAAGAGGTCAATCCGGCGCACAACGCCATCGTCAGCCTGCAGGATACCGACCTGTTGCTGCAGCAGGCCGACGCGCACGATGCGTTGCTCGCCCGGGGGCAGTCCAAGGGCTGGATGCACGGGCTGCCGCAGGCGATCAAGGATCTGGCGGCCACGGCCGGCATTGCGACCACGCAGGGCTCGCCGCTGCTGGCGACCTTCGTGCCCAAGGAGGACGGGCTGCTGGCGCAGCGCATGAAGGCGGCCGGCTGCATCGTCATCGGCAAGACCAACACGCCCGAGTTCGGGCTCGGCTCGCACACCTTCAACGAGGTGTTCGGCGTCACGCGCAATGCCTATGCGCCCGCGCTGTCGGCGGGCGGCAGCAGCGGTGGTGCGGCTGTCGCGATCGCCACCCGCATGCTGCCGATGGCCGACGGCAGCGACTTCATGGGCAGCCTGCGCAACCCCGCCGGCTGGAACAACATCTTCGGCATGCGCCCCAGCCAGGGCCGGGTGCCGATGTGGCCGTCGACCGATGGCTGGGTCGCCCAGCTGGGCACCGAAGGACCGATGGCGCGCACGGTGCGCGACCTGGCCCGGCTGCTCGACACGCAGGCCGGCTACGACCCGCGCGCCCCGTTGTCGCTGGCCGATGGCGCCCGCTTCGCCGATGCCTTGCCGGGTTTCGACGCGCGGCAGGTGCGCATCGGCTGGCTGGCAGACCTGGGCGGTTATCTGCCGATGGAGCCGGGCATCCTGGCGGTGTGTGAGGCGGCGCTGCACCGCTGTGCCGGGCTCGGCTGCGCGGTCGAGCCGATCGGCCTGGGCACGGCACCCGAGCCGGTATGGAACGCCTGGCTGGTCTGGCGCCGCGCGCTGGTGGCGGCCCGCATCGCGCCGCACCTGGTGAACCCGAAGAACCGCGCTCTCGTCAAGCCCGAAGCGCTGTGGGAGGTCGACCAGGCGGCCGCGCTCACCGGCCGCGAATTCACCGCCGCCAGCGCCCAGCGCAGCGCGTTCTACCAGCACCTGCTGCGGCTGTTCGAGCGCCACGACTATCTGGCGCTGCCGACGGCGCAGGTCTGGCCGTTCGATGCCGCGCTGCGCTGGCCCACCCAGATCGCCGGTCGCGCGATGGACACCTACCACCGTTGGATGGAGGTGGTGATCTATGCCACCTTCGCGGGCCTGCCCTGCATCAGCGTGCCGGCGGGCTTCGGGCCTGGCGGGCTGCCGATGGGGTTGCAGCTGATCGGACGGCCGCGCGACGACCTGTCGGTGCTGCGCCTGGCTGCCGCTTACGAGACGGCGGCGCAGGACATCCTTCAGATCGCGCCGAGCCAGCAGGCGCGCTGAATCGCCGCCATCTTGTTGTCGGCGCGCAGCTTGGCCATCGCGTTGGCCAGGTGGAAGTTGACCGTGCGTTCGGTGCAGCCCATGCGGTCGGCGCTGGCGCGCGCCGTCAGGCCTTCGAAGGCCAGCGTCAGGCATTCGAGTTCGCGCCGCGTGAGCGGGCTGTGCGCCGCCACCAGCGCAGCCCGCAGCGCCGGCCAGATGTTGAGCGCCGACCACGCCAGCGTGGTTGCCTCGCTGCGGTCGTGCAGCTCGCGCGGGCTGAACATGAAACACTCGAACGAGCGGCCGGCCGGCAGGCTGAATGCCACGCGGATCACGGTCTGGTTGCCGCGTGCGAGCCACAGGCCGCGCCATTGCCCGCCGCCGTCCGCATGGGTCTTGGCGATGTGCTGCCAGGCCACCAGCGGTGCGCGTGAGTCGACCCAGGTCGTACCGAAGTCTTCGCTGCGGGCCAGGCCTTGCGCGGCCTCGCGTGCGTCGCACGGGTACACGGCGAGCACGCGGCGCGCCTCGGGTCCGCCGAACAGGTCGGGTCCCAGCACCACCAGCGCGTCGACCTCGTGGTCGCGCAACGCGCGCAGCCAGTCGGCCATCAGGTCGAGCAGGTCACGACTGTCAGATCTGTCAGGTGGGTTGGTCGACATGGTTGAGGTGTACCGTGACAATACCATCGCTTCGACCCTCTGGACTGTATGCAATGAGTCTTCCGCTGTTTCACTCGCCCGGCACTGTCGCATTCCTGGACGACGATCCGGACTATCTGGAGATGCTGGCCCTGGTGGTGCCGGCGCACTGGCATGTGCGGCTCTTCACGCGGCCTGGCGACTGCATCGTGCAGCTGCAGCAGGAGCCACCGCACTGGGAGGCCGATGCCTGGGCCCAGCAGCAGATGATCGACCGTTGGCGCCAGGGCGCGACGCCGCTGGTGCCGCAGATCCTGGCCTACTGGGCCGAGCACGCCGCGCGGCGTTATGCGCTGACCCAGGTCTGCGTGGTCGACTATTCGATGCCCGAACTCAACGGCCTGCAGACCCTCGAAGAGCTGCCCGGCTGGCCCGGCCTGCGTGTGCTGCTGACCGGGCAGGCCGACGAGCAGATCGCGGTGCAGGCGTTCAACCGCGGCCTGATCGACCAGTTCCTGCCGAAGCAGGCGCCCGACCTCGCCCAGCGCCTGGTCGATGCGCTGCAGCGCATGCAGGCCAATGCCAGTGACCGCTTCTCGCAGATCTGGCGCGGCACGCTGAACCCGGCGCAGAACGCGGTGCTGCGCACGCCGTCGATCGCGCGGGCGCTCGGCACGCTGATCGCCGGGCGCTGGGTCGAGTACGTGGTGTTGGGCGACCCCTTCGGGGTGCTGGGGCGCTCGGCCGACGGGCACATCGGCTGGCTGCAGCTCGAACCGGTGAGCGGCCTGGAGGAGCTCGAAGCCCTGGCCGAGTCGGTCGGCACCGACGAGCAAGCGCTCGGGGAGATCCGCCGCGGCGCGCAGCTGATCGACCTCGAACTGGGGCAGTCGCTCGGCCGCACCAGTGCGCCGGAACTGCGGCCGGCGTTCCCGATCGACCGCGACGGCCTGCTGCTGGGGGCGCTGTTTCCGGTCGAGCCCGTGTTCGGCGGCGGCAGCGGCGGTTACCAGGCCTGGCTGGCACGCCAGCCGCTGCGCACGGTACGGGGATGACGCACGGCCGGGGATCGGCGCCCGCGCCGCGTCAGGGCGGTGTCGCCGGCTGGTGCTAGAGTCCGGGCATCGCGGAGGCTGGCCGAAGCCGCACCGCCCCCCTTGACGCGCACCGCCCGGCGGTCGCAGACGAGCGCTTGCATGTCCATTGTTCCTGCCTCCACTGCGGAGGCACTGTCGCAGTCGCATTCCGAGTTGCCAGGCCCTGCCGGCGCCGACACCGGCGGCAGCCAGATCGCCCACGGCGCCTTCTGGATCATGGTGCGGCGTGTCACGCTGGTGGCCGCCACGGTCGACCTGGCGTTTTTCGTGCTGTTCCTGCTGCTGGACTCGCCGACGCTGGCCTGGCTGAACATCGGCAGCATCGCGCTCTACGGCTGCGCCTACCGGCTCGTCGTGCGGCGCATCAACACGCCGGCCATCGTGCTGATCTGGATCGAGGTGCTGGGCCACGCCGCCATCGGCTCGCTGCTGGTGGGCTGGGACAGCGGCTTCCACTACTACCTGCTGATGTTCATCCCGGCCATCGTGCTGAGCAGCCGCAAGCGTTACCTGTCGCTGCTGGTGATCCTGCTGCTGTTCTACCTGGGACTGCACACGCTGAGCCGGCACATCGGCGTGCTGCAGCCGTTGAGCGCAACCGGCCTGGCGATCGTGCACACCTTCAACGTGACCATCGTGTTCGCGATGGCCTCGTCGACGGCGCGGTTCTACTACGCCACGGTGCGGCGCGCCGAACGCAAGCTGGTCGATCTGGCCACGCGTGATCCGTTGACCGGCCTGGCCAACCGCCGCCATTTCGTGACGCTGACCCGGCACGAGATCGCCCGCGCCACGCGCACCGGCGACGCGCTGGCGCTGGTGCTGGCCGACATCGACCATTTCAAGCAGATCAACGACCGCTGCGGCCACGAGGCCGGCGACCAGGTGCTGCGCGACGTGGCGGCCGCACTCCGCACGGTGTGCCGCGAACACGACGTGGTGGCGCGCTGGGGCGGCGAGGAGTTCCTGATCCTGCTGCCGGCCACCGCGCTCGATGCCGCGATGGCCACGGCCGAACGCATCCGCATCGCCGTCACCGGCGTGAGCGACACGGCCGACCTGTCGATCGGGCTCACCTTGTCGCTGGGGGTGGCGGTGCTCGGCAAGGACGAGCCGCTCAGCCGTGCCATCGCGCGGGCCGACCGGGCGCTCTACCGCAGCAAGGAAGACGGCCGCAACCGTGTGACGGCTGCTGCGGACAGTTGAACGCTGAACGCTGAACGCTCCAGCAGGCTGTTGAAAAGCCTCGCGAGCAAGGCGCCCGGAGCGCAGCCACCGGAACGTACTGGCGGTACGTGAGGATGGCGAGCACCGCGCAACGCCGTGGATGGTCTGCGCAGTAGCTTTGCGACAGCCTGCTAGTTTTGCCGCCAGGGCAGGCCGCGATAGCGCCAGCCGCCCACGCGGTTGCGGTGCGCCTCGGTGTCGGGATCGCCTTCGAAGCCTTCGAGAATGTTGTAGGCCTCGAAGCCCAGCTCGGTGGCGCGCTTGGCGGCGGCAACCGAGCGAACACCGCTGCGGCACAACAGCAGCAGCTTGTGGCCGTCGCGCGCGGCGGTGTGCAGGCCGGCGTCGAACGCCGGGTTCATCTGCATGCCCGGCCACTGCTTCCAGGCCAGCGGGATCGCATCGGGCACGAAGCCCACCCATTCGCGTTCGGCATCGCTGCGCACGTCGACCAGCACCGCGTTGCCGTCCTTCCACCAGCGGTAGGCGGTCTGCGGCGACACGTCGCCGGCATAACCGGTGGCGGGGCGCACCTCGGGCACGGGCGCGCCGGCCGGGGCCATCGCCGCAGCGTCGTGGCGGATGCCGGAGCTGCGATTGGCCGGCACGGCTTCGTCGATGCGCGCAGGCCGCGGCAGCTGCAGCCCCTGCATCGTCGCGACGAACTCGGCCAGCGTCTTGCCGGCAATACGCGCATTGCCCTTCTTCTCGGCGCTGATCGTCGAATGCTGGCGGCCCTGGTAATCGTGCGCCGGCCAGACCACGGTGTCGTCGGGCAGCTTGAACAGCACCTCGGTCAGGCTGTGGTAGAGCGCCTCGGCACTGCCGGACTGGAAGTCGGTGCGGCCGCAGCCATTGATCAGCAAGGTGTCGCCGGTGAACACGTGGCCGCGCCAGACGAAACTCATGCTTCCGTTGGTATGGCCCGGCGTGTGCAGCGCACGCAAGGTCTCGGCGCCGAAGTGCAGCGCGTCACCATCGTGCAGCTGCACAGCCGCCGTGGCGATGCCGCAGCCCGCGGGTGCGGCCGTGCGCGCGCCGGCATGTTCGGCCAGCAGGCCGGCACTGGTGATGTGGTCGGCATGGGCATGGGTCTCGACCGTCCACTCGAGGCGCAGCCCGTGGGCCTGCAGCGTGGCGAGGTCGCGGTCGAGCTGCTGGTCGACCGGGTCGATGATCAGCGCGGCGCGCGAAGCGGGGTCGAACAGCACGTAGGTGTAGGTGCTGGAAGCGGGGTCGAACAGCTGGATCGGTTGCATCGTGGAAGGGCCGCGCAGCGGCGCACAGGAACCAGCGGCAAGTGTAGAGCGTGGGATGGCTTCGCTGCACCCCCCCATCACATTGCCCGGCACGTCGGTGTTCGAGCGCAACCTGAACCCGGCCGATGCAGGTCCGGCGTGCCGTTGCCCCTTGCGACGCGGCTGCTGCACGGGCAGGACCGGACCGCGCACAATGACTTGCGGGTCGGATCTTCCCGGGGTGGCTGCGCTTCAGCCGTAGAGCGCCTGCGCGGCACCGCTGCCGATGCTGTCGAGCCGCCCGGCGCGCAGCGCACGCACCACGGGTGCCCACAGGCTGTCGTAGGCGGGCATCGCGTCGGGCGCGAAGCTGGTGTGCGGCCAGTCGGATCCCCACACCATGCGCTGGTCGAACAGACCCGCCACACGGCGCAGGTGGTCGTCCAGCGTGTCGTAGGGCGCCTCGGCCTGCAACCGGTACCAGCCCGACAGCTTGGTCCAGGCGCCCTGTTGCGCCAGCCGCTGCGCCGCGTCCCATGCCGAGTGGTCGGATGGCAGGCCGGCGCGCAGGCCCGCCAGGTGGTCGAGCACGCAGCCGACCGGGTGGGCTGCGTGAAGGTCGGCCACCGTGCCGAGCGTCTCGGCCGACACATACCACTGCACGTGCCAGCCACGCGCCCGCAGCCGCGGTGCCAGTGCGGCGAACAGCGGCTCCAGCGCCGGGCCATGGCCGACCGGCGACACCAGGTTGAAACGCACGCCGCGAACCCCCAGCGCATGCATCGTGTCGAAGGCGTCGTCGGACGGCACGGTGTCCACCACCACCACGCCGCGGTGCCGGCCCGGTTGCTGGCGCAGCGCGTCGAGCAGCAGGCTGTTGTCGGTGCCGTAGACGCTGGGCTGCACCAGCACCAGGTGCCCGCGCCCGTGCGCCTGGGCCAGGGCCTCGATCTTCTCGAGCGGCTGGTGGGCGGGCTGGTAGTGGCCGGGTTGCACCGGTGCCGCCGCGTCGAAGACGTGGACGTGGCAGTCCCAGCCCGCAGAGTCCGTGGAGGTCATGGTGGTGGTGTGCGTGTGCTCAATCCACGGAGATCTTGCGGTCCTTGACGACCCCGGCCCAGAGCTTCTGCTGCGCCTTGATGAAGCTGCCCGCGCTGGCCTGGCTGGCGTCGGCGAACACATCGCCGCCGAGCTGGCGCACGCGGCCCAGCACTTCGGGGTCGGCCAGGGCCTTGCGGATCGCCGTCACCAGGGTCGTGCGCACGGCCGGGCTGATGCCGGCCGGCGCCAGCACTGGGTTCCATTCGAGCACCTCGTAGCCGCCGACACCGGCCTCTTCCATCGTCGGCAGGTCGGGCAGCGAACGCACGCGGCGCCGGCTGGTCACGGCCAGCGGACGCAGCCGGCCCGAGCTGATGTGGCCCAGCGACGAGGCCACGTTGGCGAAGAACAGCGGCACCTGGCCGCCCATCACGTCGTTCAGCGCCGGGCCGCCGCCGCGGTAGGGCACGTGCACCAGCTTCACGTTGGCGCGTTCCTCGAACAGCGCGCCCGCCAGATGCTGGGCCGATCCGTTGCCCGACGAGGCATAGGCCAGCTTGCCCGGATCGGCCTGCGCCATGCGCACCAGGTCGCGCACGTTCTTCGCGGCGAAGCCGGGCGTGCAGACCAGGATGTTCGGGAAGGTCGCCAGCACGGCCAGCGGCGTGAAGGCGGTGTCGATGTCGTAGGGCAGTTTCGGGAACAGCGAGGGATTGACCGCGTACGAGGACGCGTCGAGCAGCAGCATGCTGCCGTCGGGCGTGGCGCGTGCGACCTGACCGGCCGCCAGCTGGCCGCTGGCGCCGGGTTTGTTCTCGACCACCACGTTCTGGCCCAGCGCCTCGGCCAGGCGCGGTGCGATGGTGCGCGCCATCAGGTCGGCACCGCCGCCGGCCGGATACGAGACGACCAGCGACACCGGCTTGCCGCCGGCGATCTGGGCCGACGCGCGGCCGATCGCGAACGGCAGGATGCAGGAGGCCGCGGCGGCCTGCAGCAGGCGGCGCCGGGCGGGGGAGGTGTGGGGTGGATGGTTCGTCATCTGGCGTTGTCTCTCGGGTGGTGGAGGGCGGGTCGGCTTCAGGTGTGGCCCCGGGGTTCAGGTGATGCTCACGGTGTAGTGGAAGGCGTGGGCGTCGCCGCAGCTGAAGCGCACTTCGACGCACTGGCCGGCCAGGTCGAATGCACAGCGGGTGACGCGTGCGCAGGGATGGCCGGGCGACAGCGCCAGATGGCGGGCCTGCGCCGCGGTCAGCATGCCGAAGCCGATCTCGTCGACGGTGCGGTGCACGTGCACCCGGCAGCGGCTGGCGAACGCGGGATAGAGCAGGTCGCCCCATTCCGACGGGTCGCCCTCTGCCAGGGCCTGGAACAGGTCGGCACGCAGCCAGATCTCCTCGTACAGGCAGGGCTGCCCGCCGAGCGAGCGCACCCGCTGCAGCCGCAGCGCCGTCTCGCCCCGCGCGATGCCCAGGCGCAGCGCCACGGCGGCTGGCGTCGGCAGCGACTGGCGCGAGACGATGCGCGAGCTGGGCACCTCGCCCGTGCCCTCGCCGAAGCGGAAGAACCGCATCATCGGCGCGCCCGACAGGCCGCCGCGCACGAAGGTGCCCCGGCCGTGGATGCGTTCGATCAGCCCCTGGCCCGCCAGCAACTCCAGCGCCCGGCGCAAGGTGCCCAGCGCCACGCCGTGCTCGGCCGCCAGCGTCTGCTCGGCCGGCAACGCCGTGCCGGCCGGCCACTCGCCCGCCACGACCCGCGCCCGCAAGGCGGCCGCAAGCGCGGCGTAACGGCTCTGGCCCGGCTCGGTGGGGACGACGGTGAGATGGGGGGTATTTGGCATTGAAAGATCTAGTCCTATAGATGACTATACCATCGACGCTGATGTGCCCGATCTCCTGCTTCAGGTAAGGGGAGGAGTGAGCTCCGGACCTCGTTGCGCGTTTCTTGCGGCGTCGGATCGTCAGGATGTCAGCAATAAATGCCCGCCGGCTTCGCCATCGGACGCACTTCCTTGCGGATGGCCTTGAGCGTCTGCTTCTCGGCCATCTTCAAGTCGTACGCCAGCTGCAGATTCATCCACGACTGCGCGTCGCCGCCAAAGAAGACCGCCAGTCGCAGCGCGGTGTCCAGCGTGACACCGCGTTCTTCTTTCGCGATCTCGTTGATGCGGGCCGCCGTCACATGCAACGCCTTGGCAAGCGCATTGGCGCTCAAGCCGAGCGGCAGCATGTAATCCTCGCGCAATATTTCCCCGGGGTGGACGGGGCGCATTCCGTTTGCCATCTGCGTTCCTCAGTGGTAGTCCACGATTTCGACCTGCTCCGGGCCGTCGTCGGTCCACACAAAACATAACCGCCATTGGTCGTTGATGCGGATGCTGTGCTGACCTTTCCGATCTCTGGCCAGCGCTTCCAACCGGTTGCCGGGCGGCGACTTGAGGAAGTCCAGTGTGGCGGCGCTGTCGAGCATCTGCAGTTTGCGTTCTGCAATGGCCCGGATGTTGCCGAATCTCCTGGACTTCCCCGTGTTGAACAGAGCTTCTGTGTAGAGGCACCGGAAGTTTCTGATCATCGGAAAATTATAGTTTCTTTATCGATGAACGATATAACAAGACTCCACGGAGAAAGACCCTAGCCCCTTCTCAACTCGACGATGCTGTCGACGAATTCCTTGATCGACTGCTGGGCCTTCTCCTCGATCGACGTGAACTCGATCGGGTAGCCGTACTCGCCCCGGATGCGGGCGACGCGCAACACCTTGGCGTAGATCTCGGTCAGCTCGCCGCCCATCAGCGACAGCGACATCGTGATGCGGATGTCGTCGAAGGCCTGCAGCACGACGTTGCTCAGCACGTACATGCCGCCGTAGCTGATGTCGGCGATGCGGCCGCTGAACTGCTCGGCCCCGACCGATTTGCCCTGCAGCACCTGGAACGCCAGCGGCATGTCGACCTCGACGCGGGGGCTGGTGCGCACCTCGCGTTTCGGCGCCACCAGCGGACGCGGGCGCTGCGTCGACAGCAGCTCGTACATGCGCACGTTCTCGCGTTTGCCCTTGACGCTGACCTCGTTGACGTCGCCGGTGGCGATGAAGCCGCGTGCCTGCTGGTAGGTGTTCTCGCTCAGCAGGATCTGCCCGCGCAGGCTGTGCGCCTCGACGCGCGACGCGAGGTTCACCTGGTCGCCGATCACCGTGTATTCGCTGTGCAGCCGCGAGCCCAGGTGCCCGGCCACCACCTCGCCGGTGTTGATGCCGATGCCCATGTACCAGATGGCCATGCCGCAGCGCTGGTTCTCGGCGTTGATCTCGTCCATCGCCATCTGCATCTCGATGGCGCAGGCGATGGCGGCCTCGATGTCGCCGGCCAGCGCCTCGGGCGCGCCGAACAGCACCATGATCGCGTCGCCCATGAACTTGTCGATGTGGCCGCCCCAGCGCAGCACGATCTCGGTCATGCGGGTGAAGTAGCGGTTCAGCGCCTGCACCATCTCCAGTGCCGTGTGGTGCTCGGCGATCGCGGTGAAGCCGCGCAGGTCCGACAGCAGGATCGTCACGCGCCGGTGGTCGGCCAGCGGCTCGTGGTGCACGGCGTTGTCGACCAGCTCGACGATGCGCTGGCGCAGGCTGGCGTCGGTCTCGTGCTGCAATTCGCCGGTGCGCACCAGTTCGACCATCCGGTCGACGAGCTGCTGGCGTTGGATGCTTTTCATGGCGCGCCTGGAGAGCTGGGGTGTAACAGCGGGGTCACAGAATAGCAGAGCGAGCCCTGCGATGTCTCGTGGTTCACCCTCGCCATACGGCCGCGAACGCCTTGCATTTCTGCCACGCCGTGGCGCGTTCGTCGGACAGCACGTCGAGGAAGTCCGACAGCCGTTTCGACTTGGCCATCGTGTAGACGGTGAGTGCGGTAGTGACCACGAACACGATGGCGAAGATGAGCAGCTTGCGCGGCCATGGCGCATCGGCCTCGGCCAGCAGGTTCATGCCCAGGAAGCCGGTGGTCACCGTGCCGATCAGGCCGAAGATCGTCACCACGGTCAGCCGCACGACGGTGTTGGCCTGGCGCCGCAGACTGTCGCCCTCGAGGTACTGGCTCATGTCGCCGATGCGCTCCTTCACCTCGGCGTACAGCGGATCCAGGCCCAGGTGGGTCGCACACATGCGCGACAGCGCACGCATCTGCGCCTGCTCCGAGATCTCGTGGAACCAGTAGCGGTGGGTGAAGCGCAGGAAACCCTCGAAGCTGGCACGGATGGCGCGCTTGAACAAACGCACGCTGCCGGCGTCGCCGATGTCCAGGTTCTTCAGAGCCTCGACCAGGCGGTCCGAGAACATCAGCAGCGAGGCCTTCTGGAAGTGCGCGATCAGGAACAGCAGGAAGTGCTGGTGTCGGAACTGTGCCAGCACGCCGCGGTCGCGGCAGCCGTAGAACTCGGAGCGGCAGTCCCCCACGACGATCAGCGAATGGCCGCTGCACAGGTAGCGCGTGCGCGGCGCGGTGCCGCCGTCGCTCCAGAACCGGTCGTAGCAGAAGCGCTGCTCGAAATCGGTCAGGTGGTCTTCCGAATAAGGCAGCGCCGGCGTGCCGTCGGCCGCGCTGCCGGCACCGGTCACCAGGCCCAACCGCACGAAGTCGGCCCGGGTCAGTGCGCGCGGATCGTCGAGCGCCAGGTAGCCCATCACCGGCATGCGGTAGTACTCGATCTGGCGGTAGCGCAGCGCGCCTTCGCGGCCGGAATGGTCGCCCACCAGCGGCTCCAGCATGAAGGCCCAGTGGGCGGCGATGCGCGGCGCCCGGTGCTCGGCCACGTGGGCCAGAAAACTGTCGCGGTCGTGCGCGTCGGACTGCGCCAGCACCCGGCCCTGCGCATCCAGCCATTCGGCGTTGGCCAGGCAGTGCAGCGCATCGCCCTGCGCGTCCCAGCCGGCGGGGTAGCCGCGGCCGAAGCGGTACAGCAGCTCCTGCGCCTGGGCCAGCGACAGGTCGTCGGTGCTGACCTCCAGGTTGAACAGCACCAGGTCGACGTCGAGAAAGAAGTACAGGTCGGCGTGCACGATGGTCAGCGTGATCGGCGTGTCGCCTGGCCGCGGCGTCAGCCGCACGGCGGCCACGTCGTGCCGGCGGAACACCCGCATCGGCGAGCCGCTGTGGCCTTCGGCCGCACCGCGGCGCTCGCGGCCTTCGCCGTACAGGAAGCGCTGCACGTAGGGCAGGAAGGTGACGAACTCGTTGTAGTGCCGCTCGTGGAACTGCGTGCTGTCGCCGGTGTATTCGTCGACCACCTCGCGCCAGGGCGAGGTCTCGCCCATGGCCCGCAGCAGTTGCCAGGCCCGGGCGCCCTGGCCGGCCTCCTGCGGCAACGGCATCAGCCGCAGCGGCCACAGCAGGATCTGGCGGTAGTGCTGGACGCGGGGGGTGCCTTGCGGCGGGGAGTCGGCTGGCGTCATCGGCGGCGGCTCTCGGGTCTGGCGATGGCCGAGTGTAGGCCGGGCAGACCCGCAGGTGACGGCAGATGCGGCCGGTCGCGGCTAAGCTGCTGTCCCTTTCGAACATCCAACGAGGCACGACATGAAGGATCTTTTCTCGCTGCAAGGCCGCACCGCGCTGATCACCGGCGGCTCCCGCGGCATCGGCCGCATGATCGCCGAAGGTTTCCTGGCACAGGGCGCCCGCGTCTACATCTCCGCACGCAAGGGCGAGGCCTGCGACCGCACGGCGCAGGAACTCTCGGCCGCCGGCCATTGCGTCTCGCTGCCGGCCGACGTGTCGACCCTGGCGGGCGCGCAGGCGCTGGCGGACGCCTACGTGTCGCACGAAGCCAAGCTCGACATCCTGGTCAACAACGCCGGCGCGGCCTGGGGCGCGCCGTTCGACGACTTTCCCGAAAGCGGCTGGGACAAGGTGGTGGACCTGAACCTGAAGGCGCCGTTCTTCCTGACCCAGGTGCTGCGCGCCCCGTTGCGGCTGGCGGCGCAGGCGCGGCCGGCCAAGGTGATCAACATCGCCTCGATCGACGGCATCACGGTCAACCCGCAGGAAACCTATTCGTACGCAGCCAGCAAGGCCGGCCTGATCCAGCTGACGCGGCGCATGGCGATCCGGCTGATCCAGGACAACATCGTCGTCAGCGCCATCGCGCCCGGCGCCTTTGCGTCCGACATGAACCGCGCCGCCCGCGACCAGGCCGACGAGGTGGTCAAGCGCATCCCGGCCGGCCGCATCGGGCGCGACGAGGACATGGCCGGCGCGGCGATCTACCTGGCCTCGCGCGCCGGCGACTACGTGGTGGGCTCCACGCTGGTCGTCGACGGCGGCGTGACGCACACGCGGGGCTGAACGCGTCCCCGGGAAAGTCCCAGGTCATCGGGCCGCGCGAGGCCGGTTTTTGCCGGGGGCGCGGCCTCAAGATGGAGGCCGTTGACCGGAGACTGTGATGCAGCACCTGAGCGGGCTCGACGCCACCTTCCTGTACATGGAGACCCCCGAGACGCCGATGCACGTCGGCGGCCTCAACATCTTCGAGCTGCCGCCGGGCGACACGGGCGAGTTCGTCGACAAGCTGCGCGAGCACATCGCCCGGCGCATGCATCTGGCGCCGGTGTTCCAGAGAAAGCTGGTGCACATGCCGTTCGAGATGGCCAACCCGGTCTGGGTGGCCGACGACGACCTCGATCTCGAATACCACATCCGCAGCACCGTGCTGCCCCGGCCCGGCACCCGCGCCCAGCTCGACAAGCTGGTGGGCCGGCTGCATTCGAGCCTGCTCGACCGCAGCCGCCCGCTGTGGGAGTTCTATGTCATCGAAGGCCTGCAGACGCCGGCCGACGCGCCGCCGGGCACCCGGCACGTGGCCTTCTATTCGAAGGTGCACCACGCGGCCGTCGACGGAGAGGCCGGCGTGGCGCTGGCCAACGCCATCATGGACTTCGGGCCGACGCCGCGTGCGGTCAAACCCGCACCGCAGCGCCGCGCGTTCGACGTCGACCACTACGGCATCGCCGAGCTGGCGGCGGCGGGCCTGCAGAACAGCGCGGTGCAGGCGTTGAAGCTTGCCAAGACCCTGCCGACGCTCGCCCGCACCGCGCTGCAGCTGCTGCGTCCGGCCAAGGGCGATGCGGCGGACGACGGCGCGGCACCGTCTGCCAAAACCGGCAGCGGCAACCGCTGGTTCGCCCCTCGCACGCCGATCAACGTCAGCATCACCAACCAGCGCGTGTTCTCGAGCTTCTCGCTGCCGATGGCCGAGATCCGCCACATCGCCAAAGGCCAGCACGCGAGCCTGAACGAGGTGGTGCTGGCCATCTGCTCGGGTGCGCTGCGCCGCTACCTGTTCGACCTGGACTGCGTGCCGACGCAGCCGCTGCTGGCCGCTGTGCCGGTCAGCCTGCGCGCGCCGGGCAACACCGAGATGAACACGCAGGCGTCGATCATGCGCATCAGCCTGGCCAGCACGGTCGACGACCCGCTCGAGCGCCTGCGGGCGATCCGCGCCGCGAGTGCCGCCGCCAAGGCTGTCACCGGCAGCATGAAGTCGGTGCTGCCGACCGACTTTCCGTCGCTCGGCGCGCCATGGCTGCTGTCGGGCATGGCCGCGCTCTTCGGCCGCTCGAAGCTGGCCAACCGCCTGCCGCCGATCGCCAATGTGGCGATCTCCAACGTACCCGGGCCGAAGATCGCGCTGTACATGGCCGGCGCGAAGATGCTGACCTACTACCCGGTGTCGATCGCGGTGCACAGCATGGCGCTCAACGTCACGGTGCAGAGCTACCACGGCTCGCTGGATTTCGGCCTGACCGCCTGCCGCAAGGCAATGCCCGACCTGGTGGAGCTGGCCGGCTACATGCAGCAGGCCCACCGTGAGCTGCTGGCGTTGACGCCGGCCGAAGCCGTGGTGGCCGCAGTACCTGCACCCCAGGCACCGGCACCGCTGCAACTGGTGGCCGCCGCCAAACGTACGCGCAAGCCCGCGCCCGCGGCCAAGACCCGCACGACGCGGACGCGGCAAGCCGCGTGAGGGCCGGTCTTACACGGAGGGTTTGGCAGCGGCTTTTCGGCCACGTGCACGCTTGACCGGCCCGGGCTCGGGCCGTGCCTCCTGCTCCGCCGTCAGCAGCTCGATGCTGACCTCGGAGCCCGACAGCAGGTGGTCGTACATGATGCGCCGCACCGCCGCGTGGTCGCGTGCCATCAACACGTTGGCCAGCTCCAGGTGCTCGGCCATCGCCTCGCCCCAGCGCGGCAGGTCCGTGGTCGAGCGGAAGCGTTCGCGGCGCAGCCGGGCGTTCAGGTTGTTGTAGCTCTCTTCCAGCAGCGGGTTGCGTGCATAGCGCACCAGGCTTTCGTGGATGCACTGGTTCAGCGCGAAGTACTGCGGCCGGTCGCCGCGTTTGTAGGCGCTGTCGAGCGAATGGGTCAGCGCCACGATGGTCGCCAGCTCCTGGTCGGTCGCGCGGTGCGAGGCCAGATCGGCAGCCGTCATCTCCAGGCCGGCCAGCAACTCGAACAGGTGCCGCACGTCGGTGCCCGACAGCGCCGTGACATAGGCGCCCCGGCTGGGCGGCAGCGCGATCAGCCCTTCGCCGGCGAGCGTGCGGAAGGCCTCGCGCAGCGGTGTGCGCGAGACCTGCAGCAGCTCGGTCAGGCTGGCCTCGTTCAGGCGTTCGCCGGGCGCGAGTTCGCCCGACAGGATCATCTGGCGCAGGCGTTCCATCGCGAAGCCGTGCAGGGCCTTGCGGGAGGTGGAGGCCCGCGGGGCGGTCGCGGTGTCGGAAGCAGTCACGGGGGTTTACCGGTCAACGGGCAGGAAAGACACCGAGTTTATGCGGTGCCGTGCGCAGGTTGGCGCCATTTATTGAATACAATAAATGGCGATATATGGCAATATTTGCCTGAATGTTGCATATATTCAATGCGAATGTCCGCATTGAATACATAGGGAGCTTGTCATGCGTTGTCTTGGTGCAGTGAAGAATCTGGCCGCAGTGGCCATCGGCGCGGCCTGCCTGGCCGCTGCGGCCCAGCCGTTCCCCGAGAAGGCGCTGCAGTACACCGTGCCGTTCCCGGCCGGGGGCGAGTCCGACATCGTGGCGCGGCTGCAGCAGGACGCGTTGCGCCGGCTGACCGGCAAGGACATGGTGATCCTGAACAAGGCCGGTGCCGGCGGTGGCCTGGCCTGGGGCCAGATGAACAACCTGCCGGCCGACGGATACAACGTGGTCAGCGTCAACCTGCCGCACATCGTGCTGCAGCCGCTCGAAGGCCAGGTGCAGTACAAGACCGAGGACATCAAGCCGGTCTATTTCTACACCTACACGCCCGACGCGCTGATCGTGCCGGCCGACAGCCCCTACAAGACGCTCCAGGACCTGGTGCGCGCCGCCAAGGACAAGCCCGATGCCATCACCATCGGCGGCACCGGCACCAACTCGGCGAACCACCTGGCCGCCGCGAGGCTGAACCAGATCACCGGCATCAAGACCACCTACGTGCCGTTCAAGGGATCCGGCGACCTGAACCCGATGCTGCTGGGCAGCCACATCAGCGCGATGATGAGCTACACCACCGCCGCCTTCCAGCTGAAGGACAAGGTGCGTGTGCTGGCCATCGCGATGCCGGCCCGCCACCCCAACCTGCCGGGCGTGCCGACCTTCAAGGAACTCGGCATCGACTGGGTCGACGGCGCCTACCGCGGCGTGGCGATCCCGAAGAACACGCCGCCCGACGTGCAGCGCAAGCTGTCCGACCTGTTCGCACAGATCAACCGCGAGCCCGAGTTCATGCAGAAGATGGCTGCCAACGGCTTCGAGCTGGTCGACGTGCCGCTGGCAGGCGTCGATGCCTTTATGGCCGAGCGCACCAAGGGTTATCTGGTCGTGGCCAAGGCGATGGGACTGATCAAATGACGATGGATTTCGCCGCCGCGCGCCAGCAGTTTCCCGCAGCCCTGCAGCAGACCTATCTCAACGTCGGCTCCAAGTCGGTGCTGTCCAATGCGGCGCACGCGGCGGCGATGCAGTCGATCGGCCTCACCTGGCTGGGCACCGACGACAAGTCTTCCGACAACGAGGCCGCGCTGCAGCAGGTGCGCGGCAAGTTCGCGCGCCTGATCGGGGCGGCCCACGCCAACGACATCGCGTTCACGAAGAACGTGACCGAGGGCCTGAACGCCATCGCCTCGGCGATGGACTTTGCGCCCGGCGACAACGTGGTGCTGTGCGCCGCGCTGGAGCATCCGAACAACGTGTACGTGTGGCTGGCGCTGCGGGCCAGGGGCGTCGAGCTGCGGCTGGTGCCGCCGCGCGGCGACTGCATCGACGAAGAGGCTTTCGTGGCCGCGATCGACCGGCGCACCCGCATCGCCACGGTGTCCTCGGTGACCTTCACGCCCGGCTACCGCACGCGGCTGCAGCCGATCGGCGAGGCCTGCCGCAAGGTCGGCGCGCTGTTCCTGGTCGATGCCGTGCAGTCGGCCGGCGTGCTGGAGGTGGACGTGGTGCGCGACGGCATCGACGCGCTGGCCACGTCGACCAGCAAAGGCTTGCTGGGGCTGTTCGGCCTCGGCTTCCTGTACGTCAGTCCGGCCTGGGCCGGGCGGCTCACGCCGGCGGCAATCGGCCGCTACAGCGTGGTGCGCGGCGCTGGCCACCAGTCGGAGCTGGAGAGCTTTGACTACCAACTGCTGCCCGATGCGCGCCGCTTCGAAGCCGGCAACTACAACTGGCCGGCCATCGCCGCCATCGAGGCCTCGCTCGACGGGCTGCTGGCGCTCGGCGTCCAGCGCATCGACGCGCATGCCAGCGGCCTGGCGGCCGCCTTGCGCGACGGGCTCGAAGCTGCAGGCCTGCCGGTCTGCCGCGCTCCGCGGCGCGTGCTCGACAGCCATCTGGTGACGGTCGGGCGCATGGGCGAGGGCGACGGGTATTCGTCGAGCGACCCGGTGCTGAATGGGTTCGCCGAGCGGCTGCGCGCCGCGCACGTCAAGTTCAACGTGCGGCGCGGCCTGCTGCGCTTCGGCTTCCACTGCTACAGCAGCGAAGACGACGTGAACGTGGTGCTGGGCGCCCTGCGCGCCTAGGCATCCGCCGGCCTGGCGCTGCGCCGGGTGCACTCAGATCAGATCGTCCGGCGCCGGTTCGGCGCCGCGCAGGAAGATCAGCGCGCCGGTGTCGGTGGTGATGGGCGCATGCAACGCGCCGGCGCGCGCCAGGTGGTAGCTGCCGGCACCGACCTTGAGCACGTCGCCGATGCGCAGTTCGCCTTCGAGCACCACGCATTCCTCGTCCTGCGGATGGCGGTGGCCGGGCAGCACGGCGCCTGGCTGCAGCCGCAGCAGGTAGGACAGCGATGCCTCGGCCGCGTGCAGCACCTTCAACTCGATGCCGTCCATGAAGGGCTGCCAGTCGGCCGGCCCCGCCGGCACGGTCAGGTGCCTCGTGGTCGCTGCCTGCGCCAGCTGGCCCAGCAGCGTGCGCTGTACCCGTCCGATCAGGGCGTCGTCGGCCGCAGAGGACGGCGGGTCTTGCGGCGGGTCCTCATGAGGCGAAGGGGTCGGCATGCTGGAGAGAAATGGCGTGGGATGTCGCCGGTTGCATCATGCCACGCAGGCGTGCCTGCCCGCGGCAGATCAGCGACTTGACGGTGCCCAGCGGCATGCCGGTCAGCACCGAGATCTCGGTGTGGGTGTGGTCCCGCATGTAGGCCAGGCCGATGACGCAGCGCTCGTTGCCGCTGAGCCTGCCCAGCGCGCCGTACAGGCGTTCGCGCTGCTGCGCCGCGTCGGCGTGGTCTTCGGGTCCCGGGTCGCCGTGGATCTGGGTGTCGGCCTCGAAGTCGACCGCGCCCTCGAGGCCGCCGTGGCGGGTGCGTTCCGCCCGCATGCGGTCGCGTGCGCGGCTGCGTGCGATCGTCACCAGCCAGCCGACCACCGAGCAGCGCGCCGCGTCGAAGCTGCGCAGCGTGGACCAGGCCTGGAAGTAGGCTTCGGACAGCACGTCTTCGGCATGGGCTTCGCCGCAGATGCGCCGCACCGCGTGCAGCAGCGTGCGTGCACTGGCCTTGTACAGGGCCTCGAAGGCCGCGTCGTCGCCCTCCATCGCCCGGCGCACCAGCTCCCGCATGGGCCCGTCCTCCACGGCAGGGTGTTGCAGGCTGTCGAGGGGGTCGAGCAAAACGTCAATCATGGGCAAGCGCTCCGTGCGGACCGGCCGGCAGAAGGGCGCGGCAAGTCCACGACAGCAGCGTAAGGGGCGTTTGGCGGAAGTCTGTCGGACGGCACCCTTATCTGCCTTCGGGAACGCGGGTGCATCGGGTCGCCTCGGTGCCTTTGCGTCTGCCGCTCAGTCGGCCAGCAGGCGCACCCGCACGCTGCGCCCCTTGATCCTGCCGGCATCGAGCTTGCGCACCGCTTCGGCCGCGATGCGCCGGTCGACCGCGACGTAGGTGGAGAATTCGTTGACGTCGATCTTGCCGACCTGCTCGCGCGTGAAGCCGGCCTCGCCCGTCAGCGCGCCCAGCACGTCGCCGGCGCGGATCTTCTCCTTGCGCCCGCCCATGATCTGCAGCGTGGCCATCGGTGGCAGCGGCGGCTTCTCGTCGCCGGGCGTCAGGGCATCGAGCCGGTCCCATTCGGTCGGCCGGCCCTGCAGCACCTCGATCTTGCCGACGCTGCCCATCTCGTCCATGCTCGCCAGGTTCAGCGCCAGGCCCTGTTCGCCGGCGCGGCCCGTGCGGCCGATGCGGTGGATGTGCACCTCGGGGTCGGGCGTCACGTCGACGTTGACCACTGCGGCGAGCTTGTCGATGTCGAGCCCGCGCGCGGCCACGTCGGTGGCCACCAGCACCGTGCAGCTGCGGTTGGCAAAACGCACCAGCACCTGGTCGCGCTCGACCTGCTCCAGTTCGCCGTACAGCGCCAAGGCCGAGAAGCCATGCGCACGCAACACCTCCAGCACGTCGCGGCACTGCGCCTTCGTGTTGCAGAAGGCCAGCGCGCTGGTGGGGCGGTGGTGCTGCAGCAGCCGCACGACGGCGTCGAGCCGCGCCTCGTCGTCGACCTCGTACCAGTGCTGCCGGATGCGGCTGGTGTCGTGCTGCGCCTTCACCTTGACCTGGCGCGGTGCCTTCATGAACTGCTGGCTCAGCTTGGCGATGCCTTCGGGGTAGGTGGCGGAGAACAGCAGCGTCTGCCGCTCGGCCGGGCACTGCCGCGCCACGACGGCGATGTCGTCGAAGAAGCCCATGTCGAGCATGCGGTCGGCCTCGTCGAGCACCAGCGTGCGCAGGCCGTCGAGCTTCAGGTGGCCGCGCTGCAGATGGTCCATCACACGCCCCGGCGTGCCGACGACGATGTGCGCGCCGTGTTCCAGGCTGGCGGTCTGGCCGCGCAGCGCCACGCCGCCGCACAGCGTCACGACCTTGATGTTCTCCTCGGCCCGCGCGAGCCGGCGGATCTCGGTGGTCACCTGGTCGGCCAGTTCGCGCGTGGGGCACAGCACCAGCGCCTGCACGCCGAAGAAGCGCGGGTTCAGCCCGTGCAGCAGCGCGAGGCCGAAGGCCGCCGTCTTGCCGCTGCCGGTCTCCGCCTGCGCGATCAGGTCCAGCCCCTCCAGCGCCAGCGGCAGGCTGGCGGCCTGGATCGGCGTCATCGCGTGGTAACCCAGACGGTTCAGATTCTCGAGGGCCGCGGGGGACAGGGCGAGGGTGGCGAAGGCGGCTTCGGCCGCGGCGGTGGGGGAGGCTTGCATGCAGCGATTGTCGCCGTCTGCCGCCGAAGCCGGCCTGCACGTCGAAATGAGGTGAACTCCTACGTGCAAGTCAAGCCGCAAACCTCTCGTTTGGGCGCAAAATGACGAACTGGACGGGATCTCCGATGCATTCACGGGCTTTGGACGCGCACAGGCGCTTCACAATGCCCCAAAAGGACAATCCATGGACCTGCAGTACCAGTTGAAAGCCGGCAGCTACTACCTGTACGACATGACGACGCCGCCCAGCAAGGTCACCGGCGAGCACAAGCTGCGCCTGAAGACCGACAACGTGGCGATCGCCTTCGACGCCAGCACCGGCCACCTGCACCAGCACGGCAACCCGACCCGCATCCAGTCGTGGGCCAACGGCGCGCGGCGCCGCCTGCGGGCCGCCGGCGCCCAGGACATCGCCAACGACATCGTCGTGGTCTCCGGCCCGCTGCCGGTGGACGAGATCAACCGCTGCCTATCGGTCACGGGCTACTGCAGGCGCCTCTTCACCAAACTCAGCACTTTGCCGCACGGCAAATACATCTCGGCCAAAGCCGCCGGCTGAGACTTCGCGCGCTGCTCCCTCAACGGCCGATCGTCGGCCGTTGGTCTTTCCACGGCGCGAGCCGCTCCAGCACCGATCCGATCCGCAGCACCTCGTTGTCGGCCCACAGGCGGCCGACCAATTGCACGCCCGTGGGCAGGCCCTTGCGATCGAAGCCCGACGGCAGCGTCAGCGCCGGGTGCCCGGTCAGGTTGAACGGGTAGACACAGGCCGACCAGCCGACGCGCGTGCTCTGCGTCGTCGTGCCTTCGATCGTGATGCTGTCCTGCCCGACCTGGAAGTCGGCCGGCAGGCCCGCGATCGGCAGCGTCGGTGTCAGCAGCAGGTCGTAGCGCGTGAACAGCTGCTGTACGGCGCGGTACAGCCGGGTGCGTGCGAACTGCGCGTGGCGGTACTCGACCAGGCTGTGCGTGCGGCCCTCGGCGATGAAGCGGCGCAGGCTCGGGTCCATCCGGTCGCCCCATTCGGCTTCGAAACCGCCGTACGACGCGGCCTGGCCGCCCATGTACATGACCCGGCCGGCCGGCTCGATCCAGTCGACGGTGTCGGGGCAGTCCTCGACCAGCGCGCCCTGTGCGCGCAACAGCGCCGCCATGCGGGCCGTGGCCGCGGCCACGTCGGCGTCCACCGCCAGATTGGCCATCTGCCCGATGTGGCCGACCCGCAGGCCGTCAAGCCGCTGCGCGGGCCATTGCGTGTCGATCGCCGGCGGCGGATGCTGCAGCGTCCAGGGGTCGTTGTCGAACGGGCCGGCCAGCACGCGCGTCAGCAGCGCGGCGTCGGCCACGGTGCGCGCCAGCGGGCCGGCATAGGCGTAGTTGGCAAAACTGTCACTGGTCTGCTCGAACGGCACCAGGCCGAGCGTCGGCTTGTGGCCGACCACGCCGCAGGCCGAGGCCGGGATGCGGATCGAGCCGGCGCCGTCCGTGCCCAGGCCGAGCGGCCCCTGGCCGCTGGCCACGGCGGCTGCCGCGCCGCCGCTCGACCCGCCGGTGGTGCAGGCCGGGTTCCAGGGGTTGCGCGTGATGCCGAAGGCGGGGCTGTCGGTGAACCCCTTGTGGCCGAACTCCGGCGTCGTGGTCTTGCCGATGACGATCGCGCCCGCAGCCTTGAGCCGTGCGACCAGCACGTTGTCCCGGGCCGGCACGTGGTGGGCGAAGATGGCCGAGCCGTGCGCGGTGGTGATGCCGGCCGTGTCGAACAGGTCCTTCACGTGCACGGGCACGCCATGCAGCGGCCCCAGCGCGTCGCCACGGCGCACGGCGGCCTCGGCCTCTTGCGCGGCGGCACGCGCCGGGTCGGCCGCCACGGTGGCAAAGCAGTTCAGCTGCGGCTGCAGCGCGTCGATGCGGGCCAGGATGGCGTCGGTGTAGGCAACGGGTGACAGCGCGCCGCTGCGGATCTGCTCTGCGGCTTCGGTGGCGGACAGCCAGTGCAACTCGGGGTCCATGGGCACGGTCTCCCTAACGTTTGGCTGCGGCCAGGGCCTCGAAGCCGGCCTCCGCGGCGGACAGGGCCTGGTCGATGTCTTCGGGCCGGTGCGCCGCCGACAGGAACATGTTGTGCTTGGGGTGGAAGTACGCGCCCGCGCCCAGTGTGGCGGCGCAGAAGGCACGGCCCTTGGCGTTGTCGGCATCGTCGTCGAACAGCACCATCGGCATCTGCACCGGGCCGGTCTGGCGCAGCCCGATGCCGGCCTGGCGCGCCAGGCGGTCCAGGCCGTCGCGCAGGCGCTGCCCCATCGCGACAAGGTGCGCGATCGTGTTGTCGGCCCGCAGCACGCGCTGCGTGGCCAGCGCCGCGGCCATCGGCGGCGCCTCGCACCAGAACGAGCCGGTCACGTACAGGCGCGAAGCGGCATCGCGGAAACGGTCGTTGCCGGTGACGGCGGCCAGCGGATAGCCGTTGGCGATGGCCTTGCTGTAGGCGCTGAGGTCCGGGCGCACGCCCAGCAGTTCCCAGCTGCCGCCCGGGTGCAGGCGAAAGCCCGCGCGCACGTCGTCGATGATCAGTGCCGCATCGGCTGCGGTGGCCGCCGCACGCAGCGCTTGCGCGAAGGCAGGCGTGGGCAACTCCTGGTCGCGGCCCAGGTCGTGCCGGAACGCGGAGACCAGGATCGCGGCGAGGTCGTTGCCGGCTTCCTGCACGGCCGCCTGCACGCTGGCCACGTCGTTGTAGTCGTAGACGATCAGGTGGGCGCGGTCTTCCGTGGTGACGCCGAGCAGCGACGGCGAGCACCAGGGCACGGCACCGTGGTAGGAGCCGCGCGCCACCAGCACCTTGCGCCGGCCGGTGCCGGCGCGCGCGATCGTCACGCAGCTGGTGGTTGCGTCGGTGCCGTTCTTCTGGAACATCGCCCAGTCGGCATGCGGGATCTGGTCGACCAGCATCTCGGCCAGCTCCACCAGCACCGGCGCCGGGCCGTTCATGCAGGCGCCCTCGGACGACTGGCGTTGGTAGGCGGCATCGACCTCGGCATGGTGGTGGCCCAGCAGGATCGGGCCCCAGCTGCACATCAGGTCCACGTACTTGCGGCCGTCCACGTCCCACAGGTGGCAGCCCTCCGAACGCGCGAAGAACTGCGGGTAGCCGGGCGGCAGCGGCGCGGCGTTCTGGTGCCCCCACATGCCGCCAGGGATGACGCGCCGCGCGCGTGCGCGCAGGGCTGTGTCCATGCTTCCATCACCTTGTGCATTCATTGCCGTGGCTCCTTGGATCGACATTGGTGAATATATGATATATCAAAACAAGCTGCGTGGCAGGCCCCGGACGACGGGCGTCGCGGCGGGCACGCGCCGCCGTTTCAGCCGCTCGGCGCCGCCGCGGGCCGGGGATACAGATGGCAGGCGACCTGGTGGACCGGGCTGAGCGATTGCAGCGCCGGCGACTCCTGCCGGCAACGCTCGAAGGCGTGTGGGCACCGTGTGTGGAACATGCAGCCCGAGGGCGGGCTCAGCAGGCTTGGCAGCTCGCCGCGCACGCTGGCGGCGACGCGCTGGCGCGGGTCGGGCCGCGGCACGGCGTCCAGCAGCGTCTGCGTGTACGGGTGCCTGGGTGCGCCGTAGAGTTCGGTACGCGGCGCGATCTCGACGATGGCGCCGGCGTACATCACGGCGACGCGGTGCGAGATGTTGCGCACCACCGCCAGGTCGTGCGCGATGAACAGATAACTCAGGCCGAAGGCTTCCTGCAGGTCCTGCAGCAGGTTGACGATCTGCGCCTGCAGCGACACGTCGAGCGCCGACACCGGCTCGTCGCAGACGATGAAATCGGGCTTCAAGGCCAGCGCGCGGGCGATGCCGATGCGCTGGCGCTGCCCGCCCGAGAACTCATGCGGAAAACGTTCGCCGCAGGAACGCGGCAGGCCCACGGTGTCCAGCAGTTCCTCGATGCGTTTGCCGCGGTCGCGCCGGCTCATGCCGCCGGCCACGTCGATCGGCTCGGCGATGGCATCGCCGATGCGCATGCGCGGGTTCAGCGAACCATGCGGATCCTGGAACACGAACTGCACGCGCTGGCGCAGCCGCTGCAGCGTGCGCGCCGAGTGCTGGCCGGTGAGTTCTTCGCCGAACAGATCGATGCGGCCCGCGGTGGCAGGAATCAGCCCCACCAGCATGCGGCCGGTGGTCGACTTGCCCGAGCCCGATTCGCCGACCAGCCCCAGCGTCTCGCCGCGCGCGATGTCGAAACTCACCGCCCGCACGGCGCGCAGCGCACGCGCCGGCGTGCCCAGCCTGCGCTTCAACGTGAAGGTCTTCTCCAGATCGCGCACCGAGACGATCGGCGTCGTCGTCGTTTCCGGGGGCGGGGCGTGTGGTGTCATGGTGCGGGTTCGGCCTGTACGGCCTGCGCAGCCAGGCGCGGCGGGCAGCGGCTCGCGCGGCCACCACCGGCGTCGCCCAGCGCCGGCGGCACTGCGTGGCAGGCGGGCAGGGCTTCGCGGCAGCGCGGGTTGAAGCGGCAGCCGGCGATCTGCAGCGCGGGGTCGGGGATGCTGCCGGGGATCGAGCTCAAGCGGCCGGGTTCGCCGTCCAGCCGGGGGATCGCGGCCAGCAGGCCGTCGGTGTAGGGATGCAAGGGCCGCTGGAACAAGGGCGCCACCGGCGACGACTCGATGACCTGGCCCGCATACATCACAACCACGCGGTCGGCGAACTGCGCGATCACGCCCAGGTCGTGCGTGATCAGCGCGACCGACATGTCGAGCTCGGCCTGCAGTTCCTTGAGCAGTTGCAGGATCTGCGACTGGATGGTGACGTCCAGCGCGGTCGTCGGTTCGTCGGCGATCAGCAGCTTGGGCTGGCAGGCGATCGCGATGGCGATCACCACGCGCTGGCGCATGCCGCCCGACAGGCGGTGCGGGTACTCGTCGATGCGCCGCGCCGCGTCGGGGATGCGCACCAGATCGAGCAGATCGATGGCGCGCTTGCGCGCCGCGGCAGCGTCCATGCCCTGGTGCAGGCGCAGCGGCTCGATGATCTGGTCGGCGATCGTCAGCACCGGGTTCAGCGACGACATCGGGTCCTGGAAGATCATCGCGATCTCGGCACCGCGGATGCGCCGCAACTCACGCTCCGGCACCGTCAGCAGATCGCGCCCGCCGAACAGGATGCGGCCAGTGGGCATGCGGCTGGTGGCGCGCGCATGCAGCCGCAGGATCGACAGCGCGGTCACGCTCTTGCCGCTGCCCGACTCGCCGACGATCCCCAGGCACTCGCGCCGGCCGATGTCGAAGCTCACGTTGCGCACGGCGCTCACCCAGCCGCTGTCGCCGCGGAACTCGACGGTCAGGTCCTGTACCGACAGGACTGGCTGCTCGGATGCCGTCATGTCTCCACCTTCAAGCGCGGATCCAGCACATCGCGCAGGCCGTCGCCGAGCAGGTTCATGCCGAGTGCCGCGAGGCTGATCGCCAGCCCGGGGAACAGCATGATCCACCAGGCCTCGACCGAGTAGTCGCGCCCCTCGGCAATGATGTTGCCCCAGCTCGGCGTGGGCGGCGGCGGTCCGATGCCGAGAAAACTCAAGGCCGCCTCGGCGAGGATCGCGTAGGCGAACACGAAGGTCAGCTGCACCACCAGTGGCCCCATGCAGTTGGGCAGGATGTGCTTGAACAGCATGCGCAGGTGGCCGGCGCCGCTGAGCCGCGCCGCTTCCACGTATTCCATCTCGCGGATCACCAGCGTCGATGCGCGTGTGATGCGTGCCGTGCGCGGCACGTAGGCCACGCTCAGCGCCACGATCACGCTGGTGGTCTGCGGGCCCAGCGCGGCGCTGATGCCGATCGCCAGCAGGATCGCCGGGAAGGCCAGCAGCGCGTCCATGCAGCGCATCAGCAGCGAGTCGAGCCGGCGGAAGTAGCCCGCCGCGATGCCGATCAGCGTGCCCACCAGCCCCGACACCAGCGCCACCGACAGGCCGATCGACAGGGACAGCCGCGCGCCGTACAGCACACGGTTCAGCACGTCGCGGCCGAACTGGTCGGCGCCGAACCACAGCCCTGGTGCCGGCGGCTTGAAGCGGTTGCGCATGCGCATCGTGGTCGGGTCCAGCCCGGTCAGCCACGGCCCGACGATGGCGGCCAGCACCAGCAGCAGCACGATGACCAGGCCGATCACGAAGGAGCGGTGCCGCATCAGCTTCTTCAGCAGCCGGAAGCGGCGCTGCGGCGCAAGTTGCTGCTCGGCCCCGGCCGGCCGGGGCAGGCCCGGCGTGGGCAGCGCAGCCTCAGTCATACCTGACTCTCGGATCGACGAGGGTGTAGGTCAGATCCACCACCACGTTGACGATGACGAATGCAAACCCCAGCAGCAGCATCGTGCCCTGGATCAGCGGGTAGTCGCGCGCCATGATGCCCTGCACCACCAGCCGGCCGATGCCGGGCAGCGCGAACACCTGCTCGACCACCACCGAGCCGCCGATCAGCAGCGACAGGATGATGCCGCTCACCGTGACCACCGACATCAGCGAGTTGCGGAACGCATGTTTGCCGACCGTCACCCATTCGTTCAGCCCCTTGGCGCGGGCGGTGCGGATGTAGTCCTGGTCCAGCACGTCGAGCATGCTGGAGCGCGTCATGCGCGCGAGGTAGCCGATCTGGAACAGCGCCAGGATCACGGCCGGCTGCACCATCGCCCGAAGCCATTCGGTGAAGCCGCCCGACAGCGGCGCATACCCGGAGGACGGCAGCCAGCGCAGTTCGACCGAAAAGATCACGACCGAGACGATGGCGATCCAGAAGCTGGGGATCGACACGCCGACCAGGGCCACGCCCATCACCAGCGAGTCGACCCAGCTGTTGCGGTAGTAGGCGGCCGTGACGCCGAGCACCACGCCGACGGGGATGGTGATCGCGAACGCCAGCAGCGCCAGCGACAGCGTGACCGGCACGCGCTCGACCACCGCCGAGAACACGCCCTGGTTCAGCATCAGCGACTGGCCGAAGTCGCCGCGCGCCAGGTTGCCCAGCCAGCCGAAGAGCTGCGCCCAGAGCGGGCGGTCCAGCCCGAGCTGGTGCCGCAGGCGGTCGACCGCCTCGGGCGTGGCGTCTGGCCCGGCGATCACCACCGCCGGGTCGCCCGGCAGCATGTGCATCAGCAGAAAGGCCAGCGCCGCGACCAGCAGCAGGACGGGAATCGCCTGCAGCAGCCGGATGGCGATGTTGCGCAGCACGGTGTCAGAGCTCTCGCGGTGGTGTCATTTCAAGCTGACGTTCCAGAACCGCGGTAAATAGAAAGTGCCGAAGTTCTCGACCCGCTTCTTGTTGATCGCGTTGATGGTGCCGACGTCCACGATCTTGATCATGTAGGCCTGCTCCAGCACCTGCTTCTCGATGGTGTCCCATGCGGCCTTGCGGCCACCGTCGTCGAGCGAGGTGTAGAACTTGTCGTAGGCGGTGTCGAGCACACTGTCGTTCTTCACCTGCGGGAAGGTGTAGAACATCGTGCGCCACTGCTGGGGGCCCAGCAGCGGGTTCGAGCAGAAGCTGGTGGTCGACACGTTCCAGGTGCCGGTGCCGCGCTGCATGTTGCTGGCGTTGGTGGTCCAGTCGACCACGTCGACCTTGACGTTCATGCCGGCGGCCTTCATCAGCTCGGACAGCACCAGGATGGAGGTGCGGAAGTTCGGGTAGTTGGCGGTGGTCTGCAGCGTGATGGTCTCGCCCTTGTAGCCGGCCTCGGTCAGCAGCTTCTTGGCCTTGTCCGGGCTCTTCTGGTCGTAGTAGACCTTCATCTTGTCGCCCTGGTAGTAAGGGCTTGCGGCGTACACCAGCGAGTGGTTGTTCTTGCTGACCGAGCCGGTCGCCGTGCTGATCTCTTCCACGTCGACCACGGCGTTGATGGCCTGCCGGATCTTCGGGTTGGCGGTGGGCCCCTGGGCGCTGTTGACGATGAACACCTGCATGCAGTACGGGAAGACGGTCTGCGTCTCGATGTTGGGGTCGTTCGCGAAACGCTTGGCCAGCTCGGGCGGGATGCTGGCCACCACGTCGACGTCGCCGGCCTGCAGCGCCGCGACCCGGGCGTTGGCCTCGGGAATGAAGCGGTAGCGTACCGAGTCGACATAGGCGATGCGCCGGCCGGCATAACCATCGATGCCCTTGTAGCGCTCGTTGACGGTGTAGCCGTCGAAACGTTCGAGCACGAGGTGGCTGTCCTTCACCCATTCGCCGAGCTTGAACGGTCCGGTGCCGATCACGTCGGCACCGCGCGCGGGTTTGTCCTTCTGCGAGGCCGGCATGATGACGAACGGGTAGACAGGGCTCTTCAGGATGTCGACGAACACCCCGTTGGTCTTGTTCAGCTTGACGATGAAGGTCTCGGGGTCGGGCGCGGTGGCACTGGCCACGTCGCTGAAGATCACCGCGTTGGGGCTGATCTTGCGGTAGCGCTCGAACGAGGCCAGCACGTCGGCCGAGGTCAGCACGCTGCCGTCATGGAACTTGACGCCCTTTCGCACCTTGAAGGTGAAGGTCTTGGCGTTGTCGGTGATCTCGTAGCTGGCGGCGATCATCGGCCGCGTCTCGTAGTTTTCGCCGACGGTGATGAACGAGTCGTAAAGGTGGTGGATCACCTCGAGCTCGACCGCGCTGCTCGACACGTAAGGGTCCAGCGTGCCCGGACCCGACAGGTAGGCGTAGCGCAACTGGCCGCCCTTCTTCTGCGCCTGCACCTGTGCAGGCGCGATGGCCACCGCACCGAAGACCGCCGCGAGGGCCGCGGCGCTGATCAATTTCCTGAAGGGACCGGTTTCGAACATGGCTGCTCCTTGGGGGGATGGCGAGGGGGCCGCTGGCGCGCCAGCGCGGCGGTGTGAAAATATGATATATCCAGAACCCGGCGAGGACAACCGGACGGCACGCGCTATGGCGGGTCTTCTCTGGTGAACCGGTCGAGCACGTTGCGCGTGATGCGCGTGGTGAAGAAGTCGTTGCGCTTCAGGCCCATGATCCATTCGCAGGTGCCGGCCGTCACCACCTCGCCCTTGCCGCGCGGCATGTGGACCAGCATGCCCGAGCCGTAGCGCGCCTTGGCCAGCGATTCCGGCGACTGGTCGCCGTACAGCGACACCGAGGCGCCGCGCATGTCGTTCTCGCCCAGGTAGTAGCGGTAGCCTTCGCCGTCGAACATCGACTCGGCCTTCAGCGCCGGCGACATCGCCAGGATCGACACGCTCTCCGGCGCGCCATCGGCGCCGGTGGGATAGGGCAGGCCGTAGCGGAAGGTGTAGTCCAGCCCGTCCACCTCGTACGAGAAGATGTTGGCCTCCGCGCCGAACACGTCGCCATACCCGAGCTGCGTGCCCTCGAACACCCAGTGCCCTTCGCGGTAGACGGTGAAGCCTTTCGAGCCGCGTGGTGCGAAGCCGCCCCACGACGCGTAGATGCCCTGCAGCCCGTTCACGCCCACTGTCGTGGCCCCGGGCCAGTTGACGGCCTGGCTCTCCCAGGCGCCGGTCAGCAGGTGGGCCTGGTCAGTGCCGCGCACCGGGTCTTCGGTCTTGGCGCGCGACTTGTAGCAGACCTGGCGCGCGCCGTCTTCCTCGAGCCGCACCTGCCACATGAAGTTGCCGCCGAAGCGCGCGAGTTTGCCGCCTTCGTCGACGAAGCGGTCGATGCGGGTGCGCATGGCGTGCGACCAGTATTCGTCGTGGCCGACGATGACGACGGCGCGGTAGCGGTCGAGGATCTCGGGCCGGTAGTGCAGATCGGTCTGCGTGATCATGTCGAAGGCGATGCCTTCACGCTCGGCCCAGCAGACGAAATGCCGGTCGTACTGCGCCCAGCCGGACGCGGCATAGAAGTAGCCGAAGCCGTGGCTCCAGGCCCAGTCCTTCGGGTGGTATCGCGGCGCCGTCACCGGGTCGGGCACCGGTGCGGCGCAGATGCGCGGCGCGCCCTCGGGCAGCCAGACCATGCCGCGCGTCCAGGGCCTGAGCAGGCTCAGGTGCGGCGTGGCGCTGTTGCCGTCGGCGCCGTCGATGCCGATGTAGCTGCTGGCGCCGCCCCAGTCGTTGTAGGCCATCCAGGTCGAGGTCGGCAGGATCATCAGCAGCGGTGCCGTCTGCGTGGCCGGCGTCGGCCGTACGACGAAGAAGTGGTGCTGCACGTAACGCCCGCCGTCGGGCCGCAGGCAGCTCGACACCACCTTGTAGAAGCCCGAGCGCGCATCGGCCGGAATGGTCCAGCGCAGGCTTTCCGGCCAGCGGCAGCCGGCCTTGTAGGTGTCGGGTGGGGCGACGTGGAACACGCCGGGCAGGCCATCCTGCGCGAACACCGTCTCGGGCTTCAGGCCATCCAGCACGATTTCCAGCCGCCAGTCGGGTGCCTGGGTGCTGCTGTGGAAAGCCACCGTGTCGCCCGGGTCGTAGGACATCGCATCGGTGTAGGTGTGCACCTCTGGCCAGGCCGGGTCGTTGCGCGGCGCGTCGTACCAGCGCCGGTCCTGCCAGCCGCTGTCGGCGTGCATCGGGCCGATGCTGGGCGGCCCGACGTTGATCGCCCGCACGCTGCGCGGGTCGCCGGCGCTGCGTTGGCCGAACGAGTTGACGGCGGCCGCCGGCTGGGCGGGCGCGCCGGCGGGGCCTGGCGTGGGGGGCTGGGTGGCGCTCAAGCGGGACCTCCTGGCGTGATGATCGTAGTTATATGATATATCTTAGATTGCGCTGCGGTCCAGCGGTTTTCAGGGGTGCTTTCAATCGGTTGCAGCGGTCAGCGTCACGCTGGTGTTGCTCTGTGCCGCGATCGCGTCCCAGTCGTACAGCATCGGCACCAGCCGGCCTTCGGCCCAGGCCTGGTGCTGGTCGGCGTAGTGCGGGTGACCGGGCTCGCCGGAGACACCGGCGAACACGATCCAGCGCGAGTGTTCCCAGGCGCCGACATCGAACACGTAGCGCGCCACGGCACCGTACACGGCACGCAGCCCGCCGGCTGCCAGGCAGCCGTTGGCCAGCACGGTGTCGTTGTCGCCGCCGAGGCCGGCACCGCGCGGGTTGAGTTGCGCTGCCGCCGCGGGGAACTGCGCGGCCAGCGGATGGGCCAGTGCCGCGGGGTGTTGATCGCCCCAGGGGCGGCCGTCGAAGTCGCGCGCCGTGCGCTCCAGCGCCTCGGCGAAGGCCTGGCTCCAGTCGATGCCGCCGAGCAGGGCCGTGTCGTCGGCGCGCACCAGTTGCGGCAGGGTCCACCACAGCTGGTTCAGCGGCACGACGCCCGGCGGCAATTGCGTCAGCCAGTCCTGCCGCGTGGCCGCCAGGCCCGAGCGCTCCAGCAGCACCGTGGCGAGTTGCCAGCGCCAGGCCGCGTAAGCCGCGGCGCTGACCGAGTCGGCGGCCATCTGCCCGTCCCAATCGACGATCCGTTTCTGCAGATCGCCGGCCGGCCCGGCCTGGGCCGGCATGCGCTGCAGCCGCTGCTGGAACACCGGCGCGGTGAGGCTCTGCACATCACCGTGGATGCGCGCCATGTCGTCGACTGTCGCGTCCGGCAGTGCGGCCAGCCGGGCCTCGACCCGGCGCGCGCGGTGCGAGGGATGGCAGTCGGTGCAGAAGTAGAGGCGGTCGCCCGGTTGCTCGTCGACGAAGCGGTTGTTGGCGGTCACCAGATAACCGCGCGCCGGGTCGACGCTGCGCGGCATGTCGTCCCACGCGATCTCGCCTTCCCAGTCGTAGGCACCGGTCCAGCCCGGCACCGGCAGCCAGCCGTTCAGGCGCGGGCGGTGCGGCACTACCGCGCGCACCAGGTGGCCGATGCGGCCCTGCGTGTCGGCCGCCACCAGGTTGTGGTCGATCAGGCCCCAGCCGCGTGTGGACTCGAACAGCGCGTCGACCGTGCGCACCGTCAGCATGCGCAGCAGGCAGTCGAACGACCGGTCGGTGTCGGCGAACTGCACCGAGCGCAGCACCAGCGCGCTGCCGGCGGCGGGTGCACCGGCCACGACCGGGCCGTGCCGGGTCTCGACGATGTCGATCGTCACCGGCTCGGCGCCGCGCACCTGCAAGGTCTCGCTGCGCACCGTCGTGTCGTGCCAGCCACCGGGCGCCCGGTAGCGTGTGCCGGCGCTGTCGAACTGCTCGACATACAGGTCGTGGATGTCGGCGAAGGCGTGCGTCACGCACCAGGCCACATGGCCGTTGTGCGCGAAGTGCGGGAAGCCCGGCACCCCCGGCACACTGAAGCCGATGGCGTCGAACCGGTCGCTGGCCAGATGCGTCTGCACGTACATGCCGGGCATCTCGAACACGCGGTGCGGGTCACCGGCCAGCAGCGGCCGGCCGGTCGCGGTGCGCGAGGGCGACACCGCCCAGTTGTTGCTACCTCCGCCGGTGGCATCGGCGGCGCCCAGGCCGGCCAGCGCCTCGATCGCCGGCGCCAGGTCCTGCAGCGTGGCGATCCAGCGCCGGCCCTCCTCGCCGGGCGGAATGCACAGCAGGTCGCTGCCACCGTCGTCGTAGCGCAGCTTGGCGATCTGCTCGGGGCCGATGGCGCGCAGCGCGGCAGCACGCCACAGCTTGAACCACACCGAACCCATCAGGAAACCGCGCCAGCGCATCACGGCGATGCAATGCCAGGGTTCCCAGGCGTCGACCGCGGGGGCGGTGCCGCCGAGCAGCTGGTACTCCATCGGCAGCGGCCGCCCCTCGGCCAGGTAAGCGTTGACCCCGGCGCTGTAGGCCTGCAGCATCTGCTGCGCCTCCGGCCCCAGGGCCGCGTAGTCGCGCTGTGAACTGGTGCTGCCGCCCAGGCGCCTGGCGAGCGTGTCGCCGGCCACCGCCGAAGGCCCGGCCCACTCGGCCCAGCGGCCGGCCATGCGCAGGCGGCTGCTGTCCATCTGCCACAGGCGGTCCTGCGCATGCACGTAGCCCTGGGCGAAAAAGGCGTCGTGGTCGCTGCGGGCGCGGATGTGCGGGATGCCCCAGGGGTCGCGGTGCACGGTGACGGGATGTTGCAGCCCTGCGACCTGCAGGGCGCTGTTTGCCGCACGCAACAGCGGGTCATGGGATGCACTGGTTTGATGCATGATATATCTCGTTTCTGGACATCAACATGGGATCGCCTGCCATGGCAACTTCTTCCGGCCTGTCATCACCGCAGGTCCGGTCGATCGGGCGAGAAAGCCTGACGACCAAGGTCTACGACGAGCTGCGTGCAGGATTGATGGAGGGCCGCTTCTGGCCCGGCTACCGTTTCAAGATCCGCGACCTGGCGGCCGCGATGAACGTGTCCGAGACGCCGTGCCGCGAGGCGCTGATGCAGCTGGTGCGCGAACGCGTGCTCGACATGGATGCAGGGCGTTCGATCGCCGCCGCGCCGTTGACCCTGGCCCAGTACCTCGAGCTGCGCACCATCCGCATGCAGCTTGAAGGCATGGCCGGCGAGGCCGCCGCGCGCAACATCACGCCGGCGCAGCTGCGCAAGCTGGCCGAGTTGCACAAGGCCCTGCTCAAGGCGCAGGACGACCGCGACTGGCCCGGCGCGGTGCGCATCAACTGGAAGTTCCACCACGCGGTGTACTCGGCGGCACGCATGCCCGAGCTGCTGGCGCTGATCGAAGGCATCTGGCTGCGCAACGGCCCGATGCTGAACCTGCAATACCCCGATGCCGCACCGGCCTACGACGGCGAACACCAGCACTTGGCCGTGATGGAAGGCTTGCGCCTGCGCGACCCGGCCAAGGTGCGTGCGGCGATCCAGGCCGACACCATCGAGGGCGGCCGCGCCTTCGTCAAGCTGCTCGAGCGCATCGACCGCGGCGAGGTACCGTACCCGCAACATGCGGTCGCGCCGGACGTACCGAAGAAGGCCGCGCGTCAACGGGCAGCTGCAGCGCGTCACTGACATGCTTCAGGGCCTGCGCGTGTGCGCGCGGAGAAAGGCCGCGACGATGGCATCGGCATCGAGGCCGTAGCGCTGCAGCAGGTACGGCGTGGAGCCGCCTTCGGCGAACACGTCGCGCACGCCGACCCGTTCGAAGCCGACGCGCACGCCGGCCTCGAGCAGATGCTCCGCCACGGCCGCGCCCAGCCCGCCGATGACCGAGTGGTTCTCGGCCGTGACCACGGTGCCGCAGCGCGCGGCCAGTGCGGCAATGCCGGCTTCGTCCAGCGGTTTCAGGCTCGACACGTTGGCCACCGCGACCGACAGGCCTTGCGTGCCCAGCCGCTCTGCCGCGGCCAGGGCCGCGTCGCACATCAGGCCGCACGCGAAGACCACGCCGTCGTTGCCGTCACGCAGCAGATCGAGCCGGCCGCGCACCAGCGGCAGCAATTGCAGCGGCTCGGGCGGCGGGCCTTCGGCGCGGCGCAGCCGCAGGTAGACGGGACCGTCGTGTGCCACCGCGGCCTGCACGGCCGCGGGCACCTGGCGCACGTCGGCCGGCTCGATCACCGTCATGTTGGGCAGCGCGCGCATCAGCGCGATGTCGTCGATGGCCTGGTGGCTTGCGCCCAGCATCGTGGTCAGCCCGGGAATGAAGCCGACGATCTTGACGTTGGTGCGCGGGTAGGCCAGCTGCATCGCGATCTGGTCGTAGCAGCGGCGCGTGGCGAACACGCTGAACGAGTGCACGAACGGCATGTCGCCCTGGCGTGCCATGCCGCCGGCGATGCCGATCATGTTGGCCTCGGCGATGCCGACCTGGAAGAAGCGATCGGGCAATGTGTCGCGGAACAGATCGGTCTCGGTCGCGGCCGTGAGGTCGGCGCTGAGCACCACGATGCGGTCGTCGGCCTGCGCCGCCTGCAGCAGCGCCTCGCCGTAGATGCGGCGGATGGGGGCTGCGACGTTGCGGGTGTTGAAGTCGCCGACCTTGAGGTCTTGGGCGGTGGTGTTCATGTCAGTTTTCCACGGCGCTGCGCGCCACCCACAGCCGATGAAACGGGGCCTGCCTTGCTCCCTCTCCCCTCGCGGGAGAGGGTTGGGGAGAGGGTTGGGGAGAGGGGGCCGCGGCCTGCGCGGTAATGCCTTGTTCGGGCGGAAACGCCCCCTCTCCCCCAGCCCCTCCCCCACGAGGGGGGAGGGGAGCAAGACAGAGGCGCCTGCTGCTTGGAGTCGGTTGCATCTCAGTGGTCTTCCTGCAATTCGGCCAATGCGCGCTCGGCCATGTCGGGCGGCAGCTTCATCGTGTGGCCGAGCACGCCCTCCAGGCTGGGCGCGCCCTTGCCGGCCAGCGTACGGGCGACGATGCAGGTCGGGCGGTCGGTCGTCGCGCGCGCGCGGTCGAGTGCGGCCAGCACGGCCGCCATGTCGTTGCCGTCGATCGTTTCGACCTGCCAGTTGAAGGCACGCCACTTGGCGTCGACCGGCTCCATCGCCAGTACCTGGTCGACGTGGCCTTCGACCTGCATCGCGTTGTAGTCGATCAGCAGGCACAGGTTGCCGAGGCCATAGCTGCCCGCGGCCAGCGCGGCCTCCCAGACCTGGCCTTCCTGCAGCTCGCCGTCGCCGAGCACCACGTACACGCGCGACGGCAGCCCGCGCCGGCGCGCCGACAAGGCCATGCCGATACCGACGGACAGGCCCTGGCCCAGCGATCCGCAGGTGGCCTCGACCATGGGGCCGACCCGCTCGGACGCGTTGATCTCGAGCACCGAGCCGTCCTTGCAGTAGCTGGGCAGCAGGGCCGGGTCGATCAGGCCGCGTGCCGCCAGCGTGGCGTAGAAGATGGCCGTGTTGTGGGCGGTGGACAGCAGGAAACGATCGCGCGCGGGCCAGCCGGGGTGGTGCGGGTCGAGCCGCATCTCGGCGAAATAGAGCGCGGCAAACAGGTCGGCCGCGCCCAGGCCCTGCTGCACGTAGCCCTGGCCGGTGGGGGCCACCATGCGGATCACCTGGCGCCGCAGTTCACGTGCGATGGCACGCAGCTGGCCGAGGTCGCGGATGCGTTCCGTGACGGGTTGGATGTCGTTCGTGTTCATTTCAGTTTTCCATTGCGCTGCGCACCACCCGCGGCCGATGCCAGTGCGCGCGCGGGACCGGCTTTGCCGGACCGCTGCGTGCGCCTCTTGAGGGGGATTCGGCTACACGAAGTGAGCAAGAAACGGGGTGGTCTCATGGTGTTCAGCGGGTCATGCGGGCGTGCCCGTAGCTCTGGTACTGCACCCGCACGTCCTGCATCTCGGCATCGTTGAGCAGCGTGGGGGGGCCGAGCTGCATCGTCATCCAGTAGTGGCGCGCCAAGGTTTCCAGCTTGACCGCGGTGGTGACGGCGGCAGCCAGGTCGCGGCCACGGCTGAGCATGCCGTGGTTGGCGAGCAGGCAGGCGCTGCGGTCCTGCAACGCCACCACGGCGCTGTGCGCCAGTGCGGCCGTGCCGAAGGTCGCGTAGGCCGCGCAGCGGATGTCGTTGCCGCCATAACCGGCCACCATGTAGTGGAAGGCCGGGATGCCCATGCGCTGGCACGACAGCGCGACGCAGGCATCGGCATGCGTGTGCACCACGGCGGCTGTGTCGGGGAAGTTCCGGTAGATCTCGGCGTGCATCTGCCATTCGCTCGACGGGATGCCCGGGCCGCGGGTCTCGCCGTCGAGCCCGATCTCGACGATGCCGTCCGCCGTGATGCGCGCCGCGTCGATGCCGGTGGGCGAGATCAGCAGGCCATCGGCACCGCAGCGCACGCTGACGTTGCCGCTGCTGCCACGGTTCAGGCCTTCGCGGTCGAGCCGGGTGTAGGCGTCGACGATCTGTTCGCGTGGTGTCATGCGGCTGCTCCTGGCGTCGGCGCCGGCGTCATGCCATGGGCCATCGCGTCCAGTGCCACTGCGAAGGCATCGAGGCCGGCCAGCTTGCCCGACTTCAGGCACAGCAGCAGTGGGTCGGCCGCGTCGCGGGTGTCCAGCGCCAGCGGCAGCGAGGGGCCCGCGAACGGGCCGACCCGCAGGCGTTCAACGCCCAGGTGCGCCAGCACGGCGCCCGAGGTCTCGCCGCCAGCGATCACGAAGCGCCGCACGCCGGTATCGCGCAGGCCGGCTGCGATGCGGCCGAGCAGGTCTTCGGCTAGCGCCGCCACCTCGGCCACGCCAAGGCGGGCCTGCAGGCGCGCCACGTCCTCGGGCGTGGCCGAGGTCGCCAGCGCCACCGGCTGGCGGTCGATGCGGTCGCGCGCCCAGGCCAGCGCCGCACCGACCACATCGTCACCGCGTGCAAAGGCCTCGAGGTCCAGCGCGAGCACCGGATGCGTGCGGCCGAACTCGGCGAGCTGCCGGCGTGTCTGGTCGGCACAGCTGCCGGCCAGCACGACACCGGGGCTGCGCACCGGCGGCAGCGCGATCGGTGCGGTGCCGGCGCGCAGCCAGCCACGCCGACGCCACAGCGCCGGGTAATGCGCGGCGATCGACGAGCCGCCGGTCATCAGCGGCCAGTCGACCGTGGCGGCCGCCAGCTGCGCCAGATCTTCGTGCACGGCGGCATCCGCAATCGCATAGGCCACGCCATCGGCCTGCAGCGCGGCCACCCGCCGCGCGATGGCGTCCGCGCCGGCGCGGATGTCGGCATGCGCGATCAGCCCCACGCGCTGCGCGGTCTGGCGCTGCAGCACGCGGACCAGATCCGGGTCGAACATCGGCGTCACCGGGTCGTGCCGTTTCGGCGATTCGCTGACCAGCCGGTCGCCGACGAACAGGTGGCCCTGGAACACGCCGCGCTGGTACTCGGGAAAGGTTGGGCAGCAGGCGGTGAAGCGGCTGCCGGAGAGCGACGTCAGCACGTCGATGCACGGGCCGATGTTGCCGGCGTCGGTCGAATCGAAGGTGGCACAGTATTTGAAGAACAGCTGCCGCGCGCCAGCGTCACGCAAGGCCCTGGCGCCGGCCTCGAACCGGGCTCTTGCCTCGGCTGCAGGCGCGATGCGGGTCTTCTGCGCGATGACCACGGCCGCCGCATCGCCGATCTCGCCGACCGCCTGCGCCGAGGTGGCCAGCAGGGTCGGCACACCTTCGGCCACGAGCATGGCCGCCAGCTCCAGGCCGCCGGTCAGGTCGTCCGCAAGTCCCCCAAGCATCATGGCTGTGTTCCGGGTCCGGTGGGCGGCGTGGCGCCCGTACAGGGATGGGAAAGGTCGCTAAATCGTATATATCATATAACCATAAAACGGAGAAAGCAAAGGCGCCTTGCGGCGCCTTCGTTCGGGGATTGAAGAGGGCGGTGAAGCGTCAGAAATCCACCAAGCTCAACCCCACGCTCAGCACCGTGCGCTTGTGGTTGTAGTCGATCAGGCTGTCGCCGTAGCCGGTGAACAGCGCCGTGTGCAGCCGCAGGCCGCCGCGCAGCCAGCCGTTCTGCTTCGGCCCCAGGGCGCGCATCCATTCGACGCGGGCCGAGCCGTGGCCGTCGCTTTTCAGCGCGTGGCGCAGCGTCATGCTGAGGGTGTTGTCGGTGTTGACGTTCCAGGAGCCGGTGACTTCGCCGCGGCCGATGTACTTGGTGATGTCGGGGTTGTCGTCGGTGTCGGCATCTTCGTGCAGCCGGTGCCAGACGCGGCCGGTGATGCGGAACTGCTTGCCGTTCTCCATGCCCGCCATCAGGTAGACGCGGTTCCAGCTGCGCGAGAACGGCAGGGTCTGGCCGTTGGACTGGTGCACCAGCCCCAGGCCGGTGTAGCGCATGCGCCAGCCGCCCGGCAGGTTGAAGTCGCTCGGGTAGACATACATCACCTCCGGCTCGTGGTCGGTGCTGCGGAACGGGCGCGACAGGCCGGGCGAGAACAGCTGCCAGTACGACTGCTGCGAGTAGGCGAACCACAGCGAGTCGACGCGCGGGCCGTCCTTCGGCGTCAGCAAGCCTTGCGCGAACTTGGTCCGCACCGACAGCTGCAGGCGGGCCTCCGAATTGCGGTAGTCCACCGGCGTGGTCGCGTCGTGGCCGGGGGCCGGTGATGTGGGCGTGCGGTTGACGCTGCTGCCCTGCACCGCCGACAGGCCGATGGGCCGGTAGCCGCGCACGCCGAAGCGGCCGCAGTCGGTATCGGTCTCGAGTTCCCAGAACCGCGACAGCTCGGAGTAGCTGTCGTTGTGGCACTTCGGGACGACGGGCTCGTCGGTCTTCGCGACGGTCACGCCCGGCCCGGGGCCTGCCGTGACGATGACGCCCGGCGGCACCTGCACCGAGCCTGGCCGGTCGGCCGGCGGCGCCGTTTCCAGGCCGGTGGGCTGCTGGCCGGCCCAGCGGTCATAACAGGCCAGCCGGCCTTTCGGATCGTCGACCCGCGCACAGGCCCGCCACGCGGCAGCGGCGCCGGGTGCCATCTGCGGTTGTGCCTGTGCCTGCAGCGCGGGCCAGAGGGCCACGGTGCCCAGTGCTCCGGTGGCCAGGCCGCGGGCGAGCCGGGGCAGAAACACCGAGCGCGTCGGTGGTTGGTCGATCGTCATGCGCATTCCTTTTGTGATCTTGGTCCGGACATCGCGTCGTCGCCGGACGCCTTGCGCGTTCACTGCCAGCCGGCTTGCTTGCGCAGCACGAAGCTGCGGCTGGCGTTGCTGGCGGCATCGGTCCAGGTCCCGCGGATCTCCTTGCCGCAGGAGCCCGCGACGACGAGACCACTCCAGGTGGCCGAGATGTTGCGGCCGTTCAGCGACTCTTCGATGTTGAATTCCCCATTGTCCACATCGCCTGCAAGCTGCGCGGTCGTGCCGTTGCGAACGAGGCGTCCGCTGACACTGCCGGCAAGTTCGGCGTGGCGTTCGAACCACAGCGTGACGGCGGTGGCGCTGTCGTCCTTGCCGCCGGCGCCCTCGACCTGGGCCCGCCACATGCCGTAGAGGTGCAGGGGCGTGAGGTCGTCCGGCGCGGGGCAGGCGCTGCGGCCCGCGGTGGCGGACGAAGCCGGCGGCGCCGGCTGTCGTGTCTGTGCCGGCTGTACCGGCGGTGTGGCGCCGGTCTGCGCCTGCGCCCCGGCGAGGCCGCAAGCCGCCAGGCACAGCGCCGCCACGGTTCTTTTCATGGCGCCTTGGCCGGGACCGCCGTGCCCTCGGCCGCCTTGCGGGCAAACTCGGCGCGCAGGGCCTTCAGTTTCTCGCGCGGATCCTCGCGCACGGTGGCGGCGTCGAGCGCCATCTCGGCGATGAAGCGGCTGGGCCGGGCCGCCACCAGTTCGCGCCCCTTCTTCTTCTTGCGGGTCCAGCTGACCGCCAGGCTGCGCTGCGCCCGCGTGATGCCGACGTACATCAGGCGCCGTTCTTCCTGCAGCCGCTGCGCGATGTCGTCGGTCACCACCGTCTGGCGGCCTTCGTCGTCGTCGAGCTTGAACGGCAGCATGCCCTCGGTCACGCCGACCAGCATCACGTGCGGCCATTCGAGGCCTTTGGACGCATGCAGCGTCGACAGCGTGACCATGTCCTGGTCCTTGTCGCGCTCGCTGATGGTCGACAGCAGCGAGATCGTCTGCGCCACTTCCATCAGCGACTTCACCTCTTTCGCCACGGTGACCCCCGCCGCGTCGTCGATCTCGCCGCCGCAGCGCGCCGACATCCAGTCGCAGAAGTCGAGCACGTTGGTCCAGCGTGCGGCGGCCAGCTTTTCGCTGTCTTCGCCGTCGTACAGGTGCTTCTCGTAGTCGATCTCCTTCAGCCATTCGAGCATGAAGGCCAGCGCGTCTTCGGCACCCATGGTCTGCTTGGCGCGGTAGGCCAGATCGTTCACGTAGCGGCCGAACTCGTGCAGGCTCTCCACCGCCTTGCGCGGCAGCAAGCTGGTGAGCGAGGACGAGAACAGCGACTCGAACAGCGAGAGTTTGTACTGGCTGGCGTACACACCGAGCTGGCCCAGCGTCTGGTGGCCGATGCCGCGCTTGGGCGTGGTCACCGCGCGCAGGAAGGCCGGGTCGTCGTCGTTGTTGACCCACAGGCGAAACCACGCACACAGGTCCTTGATCTCGGCGCGGTCGAAGAAACTTTGCCCGCCCGACACCTTGTACGGGATGGCCGCCTTGCGCAAGGCCTTCTCGAACGACTTGGCCTGGTGGTTGGCGCGGTACAGCACGGCGAAGTGGCGGAACTCCTGGTGCTGCGAGTTGGCCCGCAGCGACTGGATGCGCGACACCGCGCGCTCGGCCTCGTGCTCTTCGTTGTCGGCATCGACCACACGCACCGGTTCGCCCTCGCCCAGGTCGCTCCACAGGTTCTTGGGAAAGAGTTTCGGGTTCGGGCCGATCACGTTGTTGGCGGCCCGCAGGATTGCGCTGGTCGAGCGGTAGTTCTGCTCGAGCTTGATCACCTTGAGCTGCGGATAGTCGATCGGCAGTTTCTTCAGGTTGTCGAGCGTGGCGCCGCGCCAGCCGTAGATCGACTGGTCGTCGTCGCCCACGGCAGTGAAGCGGCCGCGCTCGCCCACCAGCATCTTCAGCACCTCGTACTGCGTGGCATTGGTGTCCTGGTATTCGTCGACCAGCACGTGGCCCAGCGCGTGCTGCCACTTCTCGCGCACGTCGGCGTGGTCGCGCAGCAGCCGCAGCGGCATGCCGATCAGGTCGTCGAAGTCGACGCTCTGGTAGGCCGTCAACCGCTCCTCGTAGCGCGCCATGATGCGCGCGGTGATGCGTTCGTTGTCGTCCGCCGCCTGGGCCTCGGCCTGCTCGGCGTTCAGGCCCATGTTCTTCCACTTGCTGATGGTCCACTGCCAGGTGCGCGCGGTGGCGGCGTCGGTGCTGCCGCCGGCATCTTTCAGGATGCTGGTCACGTCGTCGGCATCCAGGATGCTGAACTGCGGCTTCAGGCCGAGCCGCGCGCCGTCCTCGCGCACCATGCGCACGCCCAGCGCGTGGAAGGTGCAGATCACCACGTCCTTCGCCGGTTTGCCGATCAGGCCCTTGGCGCGCTCGCGCATTTCGCTGGCGGCCTTGTTGGTGAAGGTGATGGCCGCGATGCGCTTGGGCTCGAGACCGGCCTGGATCAACCGGCCGATCTTGTGCGTGATCACCCGCGTCTTGCCCGAGCCGGCCCCGGCCAGCACCAGGCAGGGCCCGTGCATGTAGTTCACGGCTTCCTGCTGGGCAACGTTGAGACCGGCGGACATGGAGGGGAAGTGGGGGCAGACGGCAACCGAAGGGGCGCATCATAGCGGGCGGCGCCGCGCGGGCGGGCACGGGACAATGGCGCCGCCATGCTGTCGATCCACCCCCAGACCGCCTTCCTCGCCGTTGGAATGCTCTACGTCGCGTTGCCGATGACCGCTTGGGCCATCCTGTACAAGCGGCACGACTTCCAGGCGGTATTGCTGTGGTGCCTGGGCGGCCTGCTCTACGGCGCGGGGCTGCTGCTGGTTGCGATGCTGCCGTCGCTGCCCGGAAGGCTGTCGCTGGTGGTGGCCAACGGGCTGATCAGTGCGAGCTTCGTGCTGCGGGTGATCGGCCTGCGGTACGAGCTGGGCCTGCCGCGCCGGGTTGCGCCGGTCATGGCCATGTGGCTGGCGTGCGCCGCCGCCAACCTGTGGGCCTACCATTTCAGCGAGGTGAAGGCGATCCCGTTGATGACCGGCCTGATCGGGCACCTGGTCGGCGTGGCCTGGTTGTCCCTGCTGGCGCGCGACCTGCACCGGACCAAGGGTTTTCGCAGTGCGCTGATGCTGACGGGTGCGTACGGGCTGGTGTCTGCCGTGCTGCTGGTGCGCATCACCGGCGTGATCCTCACCTGGCACGAGGCCAGCGTGATGTCCAACACGGTGGACTTCCTGATGTTGTTCCTGGCGCTTGTGGTGGCCGCGCTACTGGCCAACCTGGGCTACATCGGCATCGTGCTGGAGACCGCGCGCAGCAAGGAGCTGGCGCAGACGGCCGAACTCGCCCGTGAGCACGAACGCCACGTGCAGACCGAGCTGCGCATGCAGGAGCAGGGCGCGTTGCTCGAGGAGCGCGGCCGTCTGCTCGCGCAGCGCGAAGAGATGCTCGGCGCGCTGGCCCACGAGGTCCGGCAGCCGCTGAACAACGCCTACGCCGCGCTGCAGGGTGCGACCGAAGCCATGTCGGACGGGCAGGGCGACCGGGACCGCGCGCTGGCCCGCCTGCAGCGCGCCAACGCGGTGCTGACCCAGGTGGCCTCGGGGCTGGACAACACGCTGGCCGACGCCGTGCTGCTGAGCTCGGACGCCCCTCTGACGCGCCACGACGTCGACGTCGACACCCTGCTCGACTTGGCTGCCGTCGACATCGACCCGGCGCAGCGCCACCGCCTGACGCAGGTGCGCGACACCACGACGCGCACGGCCACCATGCACGCCGGCCTGATGCGCCTGGCCTTGCGCAACCTGATGGCCAATGCGCTTGCCTACTCGCCGGAAACGGCGCCGGTGGTGGCGCGCATCTCCGACTGCGACGACCCGCTGGCGCTGGTGATCGACATCTGCGACGCCGGCCCCGGCATCGCACCCGAGCTGCTGCCCCGGCTGTTCGACCGCGGCGCCCGCGGCCACGCGGTGACCAACCCGCTCGGCCACGGGCTGGGGCTGCACATCGTGCGGCGCGTGATGGAGATGCACGGCGGCGAGGTGCAGGTGCTGCAGAACGAAAGGCGCGGCCTCACGATGCGGCTGGTCATCCCGCAGACCTTCGCGGATTGAGCGTTTCTACGTCGGGACCAGCTTCGCACGGAACACGTAACCCACGCGCGATTGCGACTGCAGCGGCACCACGGCGGGGGTGGCGCGCTCGATACGGCGGCGCAGCCGGTAGATCGTCGCGTGCAGCGTGTTGTCGGCCCCTTCGGACGGCGCGTGCCCGAGCTTGCGCTGCAGCGTCTCGCGCGCCACGGTTGCGCCGTCGGCGTCGAGAAAGCAGGCCATCACGGCCAGGTCGGTGCCGCTCAGGGCCACCCGGGCGCCATCGGGCGCCACCAGTTCATTGGCGCGCTGGTCCAGTTTCCAGCTCGACACCTGTTCGTGCGCCGCGGCCATGCGCCGCTGGATCGCCTGGATGCCGAGCGCGACCTGCTCGAAGCGCAGTGGCTTGGCCAGGTACATGTCGGCACCGGCAATGATCACCGCGTCGAACACGTCCGGCGCCAGCCGGCCGGACACGACCAGCAGCCCGGCGTTGGTACGGCGGCGCAGCAGGCGGATCAGTTCCACCCCGTCGACGCCGGGCAGGCCGAGGTCGATCACATAGAAGTGGAAGTCGTAGGCGGCGGGGTCGGTCAGCAGCAGGTTGCTGTCGGCGAACACCCGCACGGCCGTGCCCCGTTCCTGCAGGTACAGGGAGAGGAATTCGGAAAATTCCGCGTCGTCGTCGACGAGCGCGAGGGTCGATCGGGGTGTCGTGGCAAGCATTGGACCCAAAAGGTTACACCATGCTTCTGGCTCCGCTGTTCGTGTGCGGTCCTGCGGATATTCCCCGATTTGCAACGTTTTCGAGCCGATTCTCCTCAAATATGAGGAAGTGATGAGAGAGATCAGAAATGATCAATAGACTGCCATGGTTGCCGCACTCGCGGCGGCCGCGGGCTGGCGTGCAGCCTTCGAGGACGGACACGGGGGTTACTTGGCCTTTTTTTCTTCATTCGGCATCGCCAAGCGCTTGTACATGCTGGCATTCCTTCTCACCATCGCACTCGGCATCGTGGCGTTCTATGCCAATGCCAAGCTTGGTTTGGTGTCCGCCGCAGCCGACAAGACCGGCGCCACCCGCGTGCCGCAGCTCCAGCGCATGGCGGCGCTGGAACTCAATGTCACCCGGGTGTCGTTGCAGATCCGTCACGGCATCCTGTCGCGCACGCCGGAGGAGCTGTCGGTGACGCTCGCCGACATCGGCAGCAAGCGCAAGCTGATCGAACAGGCCATTTCGGACTACGACAAGGCCATCACCACCGTCGGCGGTCGCGAGCGCTTCGAAAGATTGAAGCCCCTCGTCGACAAGTTCTGGCAGTTCGGCGAGCCCAACATCAAGCTGATCCAGGATGGGCAGAAGGCCGAAGCGTTCGCCTTCCTCGTCGACAAGACCATTCCGGCGCGCAACGAACTGCTGGCCGCCATCGGCGACTCCGTCAAGTTCCAGGAGGCCACACTGCATGACGAGCTGGCACACATCCGCGACGATGCCTCGATGACGCTCAAGGTCCTGGTGACGATGGTGCTGGCCTCGATCGCCGGCCTGATCCTGTTCGCCTGGTCGATTGCCCGCGTGCTGCGCCGCCGCGTCGCCACATCGCAGGCGGTAGCCGAATACGTGCGCGACGGCGACCTGACCCGCGCCGTGCACGACAGCACGCGTGACGAGTTCTCGCCGCTGTTGGGGGCACTGGGTGCGATGCAGCTGTCGCTGACCCAGGTCGTGGCCGGCGTGCGCAGCAGCGCCGAAGGCGTGGCCACAGCCAGCGCGCAGATCGCGCAGGGCAACGCTGATCTGAGCCAGCGCACCGAGACCCAGGCCAGCGCGCTGCAGCAGACGGCCGCGTCGATGGAAGAGCTCAGCGCCACCGTCCGGCAGAACGCCGACAACGCCAAGCAGGCCAACCAGCTCGCGCATGGCGCCAGCACCGTCGCGGTCAAGGGCGGCACGGTGGTGAACCAGGTGGTCGACACGATGCGCGGCATCAACGACAGCTCGCGCAAGATTGTTGACATCATCAGCGTCATCGACGGCATCGCGTTCCAGACCAACATCCTCGCGCTCAACGCGGCGGTGGAAGCCGCCCGTGCCGGCGAGCAGGGCCGCGGCTTCGCCGTGGTGGCGGCCGAAGTGCGCAGCCTGGCCCAGCGCAGCGCCGAAGCCGCGAAGGAGATCAAGTCGCTGATCACCGCCAGCGTGCAGCGGGTGGAGCAGGGCACGGTGCTGGTCGACGAGGCTGGCACCACGATGCAGGAGGTCGTGTCCTCGATCAAGCGCGTGACCGACATCATGGGCGAGATCAGCAGCGCCAGCGTCGAGCAGAGCTCGGGCGTCGCCCAGGTCGGCGAAGCGGTGACGCAGATGGACCGCGCTACGCAGCAGAACGCCGCGCTGGTCGAAGAGAGCGCCGCCGCCGCGGCCAGCCTGAGCACGCAGGCGCAGCAGCTGCTGGAGGCCGTGGGCGTGTTCAAGCTGGGCCATGGCGCCGCTCCCGGCGCGTTGTCGGACGCCCGCCAGGCGCGGGGCAAGGCCGGCCCGGCCCGGCTGCCTACGCTCGCCACCAGCGTCTGAACCACGTGTGAACCTGGCCTCGCCCTGACCGGGCGAGGCGGCTTCACTTTTTCGCCGCGAGGTTGGCCGTCTTGGGCGAAGCCGTCAGTGCGTGGCGCCGGCCGGCAGGCTCAGCAGGCATTCGGTCACGTTGCGCTCGGTCGATGAGATGTGCTGGCGCAACAGGCCCAGCGCCTTGTCGGCATCGCGCGACAGTACGGCCGTCATCAGCCGCTGGTGCTCGGCGTTCTTGCGCCGCTCGGTCTTGCGGTTGCGGGCCGAGAACTGCCGGTAGCGCTCGGCGTTGTCGAACAGCGCGGCCACCATGTCGCGCAGCATCGGCGAGGTGCCGCCTGCGTACAGCGCCAGATGCAGATCGCGGTGGCGCTGCGACCAGTGCTCGTCGAGCACCAGGGGCCCGTCGCCCAGGCGCTGCTCGACCAGCGACAGGCTGTGCGCCGCACCGACCACGCCGGCCTCCCACACATCGGTGCCGTGGGCCATCGCGTCGCGCAGCGCCTCGCACTCCAACAGCAGGCGCACGCGCGTGAGGTCGGTGATGCCTTGCACCGTGAGCGGCGCAACGTGGAAACCCCGGTTCTCGAACGCCTGCACCAGCCCTTGCTCGGACAAGCGGCTCAAGGCCTCGCGCAGCGGGCTGCTGCTGATCTGGTAGTGGCGGCTGATCTCGTCGACCCGCAGCCGCTGGCCCGGCGCGAACTCGCAACGCACGATCGCCTGGCGCAGCTGCCGGTAGGCGCGCTCGGCCAGCGGCGTGTCCACCGCCGTGGGTTCGGGTGAGGGAGATGCCTTGCGCATGACGGCGCCATCATATACGTGCGCAGAGTTGTCGAGATTACGCACTCGGGTAATTACTATGCATTAAATTTGTTTTATGCATAAAAATGAAAACGTGCACGAGGCTTTGAGGCCTCTCCCGCACACCCTTTTCACTGACCCGACCCGATCCGAGGACAACCGATGAAACTGATGAGCTACCGCCACGGCGGCAACGAACACTGGGGCGCCGTGGTCGGCGACGGCGTGGTCGCGCTGGGTTCCCGCACCGGCCACGCCACGCTGGCCGCCTTCATCGGCAGCGAAGACTTCGCCCGCCGCGACGCGCTGGTGGCCGGCCTGGCTGCCGACGCCAGACTGGCCGACGTGATCTTCCTGCCGGTGATTCCGCAGCCCGAGAAGATCGTCTGCGCGGTGCGCAACTACATGGACCACCACCAGGAGGTGCTGGCCGCCGGCATGCAGCGCGAGCTGTCGGAGCAGCCGCCGATCTTCCTGCGGGTGTGGCGCTCGCAGTGCGCCCACCAGGCGCCCATCGTGCGCCCCCGCGTGTCGGAGTCGCTCGACTGGGAGGGTGAACTCGCGGTGATCATCGGCAAGCCCGGCCGCGACATCGCCGAGGCCGATGCATGGAACCACGTCGCCGGCTACAGCTGCTACAACGATGCCAGCGTGCGCGAGTGGCAGTTCCACGCGAAGCAGATCGCATCGGGCAAGAACTTCGAATCCACTGGCGCCTTCGGTCCCTGGATGGTCACGGCCGACGAGATCGAGCCCGGCCGCCAGCTGAAGCTCGAGACCCGGTTGAACGGCAAGCTCGTGCAGTCGAGCCACACCGGCCACATGATCTTCTCGGTGCCCAGGCTCATCGCCTACGCGTCGACCATCTTCACGCTGGTGCCCGGTGACGTGATCGCCACCGGCACGCCGGCCGGCGTCGGCTGGAGCAAGAAGCCACCGCAGTTCATGAAGCCCGGCGACACGGTCGAGGTCGAGATCGAGGCCGTGGGCCTGCTGCGCAATCCGATCGTGGCGCAGGACTGAGCCGGACGGCGCACCGGAGCCCGCCACGCATCCGCAAGAGCCCGCGCCATCGCAGCCGGGCCGGCACATCGTAAGGAGACAAGCATGCAACGCAGAGATTTCGTCGCCGCCTGTGGCGGCTGGGCCGCCGCCGCGGCGTGGCCGGTGATGGCCCAGGCCTGGCCTGAACGCGCAATCAAGATCTACCAGGGCTTCGCGCCAGGCGGCAATGCCGATGCGATCGCCCGGGCGATCGGGGTCGAGATGGGCAAGGCCCTGGGCCAGCCCATCGTGGTGGAGGCGCAGGCCGGCGCGGGCGGCACCATCGCGTCGACCACCGTTGCGCGTGCCCGGCCCGATGGCTACACGCTGCTGCTGGCGACGGGCGGCCACGCGGTGGCCGGCGCGCTCTACAACACGCTGGCCTACAAGACCGTGGCCGACTTCGACATGGTGTCGACCATCACCTACTTCCCCTTCCTGCTGGTGGTGCCAGCCAACTCGAAGTACCAGAACTTCCGCGAGGTGGCCGCCGCCGCGCAGGCAGCGCCGGGCACGCTGGCCTACGGCACCGCCGGCATCGGCTCGACCCACCACCTCGCTGGCGAGCTGCTGGTGAGCATGGCGCGCGCACCGATGCTGCACGTGCCCTACCGCGGCGACGCGGCCTCGCTCACGGCCCTGCTGGCGGGCGATGTGCCCTTCATCGTGGCGCCGCCGACGGCGGTGATGGCCAACATCAAGGCCGGCAAGCTGCGCGCCATCGCCACCACCGGTCCGCAGCGCTGGCCCGGCCTGCCCGACACGCCCACCGTGGCAGAGCAGGGCGTGCCTGGCTACGACGTGCGCTCCTGGGCCGGCCTGATGGCGCCGGCGGGCACGCCGCGCGCCGTGATCGAGCGCCTCAACGCCGAGACCCTGCGCGCGCTGCAGGTGCCTGCGGTGCGCCAGCGGCTCGAAGACATGGGCGGCGAAGCCCGCAGCAGCACGCCGGAGGAGATGAAGGCGATGGTGGCGCGCGAGGTCGACAAGTGGACGCAAGTGGTGGCCGAAGCCCGGATCCCCAAGCAATGAACGCTTTCCCAAGGAACAAGCCATGCCGTTGATCGCCATCCGCAAACGCAGCCTGACCGTCGAGACGGTCTACCACGAGGGTGGGCCCGTGGCCGACCGGCCCCTGCGCCTGGCCGCCGCCTGCGCGGTGGTGCGCAACCCGTTCGCCGGCCGCTACGAGCCCGACCTGATGCCGTTCATGGCCGAGCTGCGCAGCCTGGGCACGCTGCTGGCCGAGGAGCTGGTGGCCACGCTCGGCAAGAGCCAGGTCGAGGCCTACAGCAAGGCGGCGATCGTCGGCGTCAACGGCGAGCTGGAGCACGGCGCGGTCTGGCACGAGGCCGGCGGCTGGGCCATGCGCGAGGTGCTGGGCCAGCCCAAGGCGATGGTGCCGGCGGCCAAGGCCGTGGCCCACACCGGCTACCGGCTGATGGTGCCGCTGCACTACATCCATGCGTCGTACGTGCGCAGCCACTACAACAGCTTCGAGGTCGGCATCCAGGACGCGCCGCGGCCGGACGAGATTCTTTACGCCCTGGTGATGGCCGACGGCGGCCGTGTGCACGCGCGCCTGGGCGGCCTGACCAAGGACCAGGTGGCCGTGCACGACGGCCAGCGTTGAGGCCATGGGCACGACCACGATGAAAGCCATCCAGATGCAGGCCCCCGGCGGCCCCGACGTGTTGCAGCTCGTCGACCTGCCGCTGCCCGAACCCGGCCCCGGCCAGGTGCGCGTGCGGGCGCATGCCATCGGTGCCGGCGGGCCCGATGTGCTGATCCGCAACGGCACCTACAAATGGATGCCGCCGATGCCGGCTATTCCCGGCAACGAGATGGCCGGCACCGTCGATGCCATCGGTCCGGGCGTGACTGCGTTGCAGGCCGGCCAGCGTGTGCTGGTCAGCGCACGCGAGCTGCCGCAGCGCGGCGGCTGTTATGCCGAATGCATCTGCGTGCCGGCCGCCGCGCCCTTCGTGCTGCCCGACAGCATCGCGTTCGAGGACGCGGTGAGCCTGGGCAACTTCCAGCTCGCGATCGCGCTGCTGTCCAGTAACGGCAACCTGCCGGCGCAGGCGATCCTGGTGCCGGGTGCGGCCGGCGGTGTGGCGACGGCGCTGGCCCAGGTGGCCCGGGCGCGCGGCCTGCGTGTGATCGGCACGGCATCGTCCGACGCCAAACGCGCCTTCGCGCTGGAGAACGGCGTGCACGACCTGGTCGACGCCGACCCGGCCGCGCTGCCGCAGCGCGTGAAAGACCTCACCGGAGGCCGCGGCGTCGACCTGGCGTTCGACCATCTCGGCGGCGCGCTGTTCGTGGCCTGCCTGCGGTCGCTGGCCGACTTCGGCATGGTGGTCTCCTACAACATCGTCAACGGCCCGCCGAGCAGCGACGTGTTCGGCGAGTTGCGCGCGCTGCTGGGCAAGAGCCTGGCGGTGCGCACCTTCTCGATCCACACGGTCGACCACGACATCGCCCAGCGCCGCGGGCTGATGGAGGCGGCCATCGCGCTGATGGCCGACGGCCGCGTGCGGGCGCCGCGCGCAACGCGACTCGCGCTGGCCGATGCCCGGCGCGCCCACGAACTGCTCGACAGCCGCGGCACGCTGGGCAAGGTCGTCCTGCAACCCTGAGCCAACACCCGAGGCGGCGCGGCCGCCCGACCGGAGACGACGCATGAACCAGCAATCCATGACCCAGCCCTACGCCCCCAACCTGTCGCACTGCGGCATCTTCTGCCGCGACCTGACCGTGATGAAGGCCTTCTACTGCGGCGTGTTCGACATGCAGGAGACCGACCGCGGCGAGGGCTTCACGTTTCCGTTCACCATCGTCTTCCTGAGCGGCCGCGGCGACCAGCACCACCAGCTGGTGCTGGCGTCCAGTCGCGGCGTCGCGTCGCCGAGTACGGTGATGCAGCTGTCGTTCAAGGTGCAGACCCTCGACCATCTGCGCGAGGCGCGGCGCCGGGCGCTGGAACTCGGGGCGACGAGGATGCGCGGGCTGAACCACGGCAACGCGCTGTCGATCTACTGCATGGACCCGGAAGACAACACCGTCGAGGTCTATCTCGACACGCCCTGGTACGTGAGCCAGCCGCATGGCGACCCGCTGGACATCGACCAGAGCGACGACGCCATCTGGGCCGAGACCGAACGCATCGTGCAGACCGATCCCAGCTTCATGCCGGTGGCCGAGTGGACCGCACGGTTCCGGCAGCGCGCGGCCGTCGCCGCCACGGCAGGCTCGGCACCGGTGCCCTGACCACAGCGCCGGCGATGGCTGGGCGCCCAGGCCGCCTGCCACAATCGCCCGGTGCTCGCGGTCCTGCTCGTCACCTTTCCTTTCTTCGCGCTGGTGCTGTGCGGTTACGCGGCGGCCCGGCGCGGGTTGCTGCCGGTGGCGGCGATCCCGGGGCTGAACGGCTTCGTGCTGTACTTCGCGTTGCCGTGCATGCTGTACCGCTTCGGCGCGAACACGCCGCTGTCGCTGCTGCTCGACCCCGGCCTGGCGCTGACCTACCTGGTCTGCGCCGCGGTGATGGTGGGCTTCATCGTCGCCGCCAGCCTGAACCGGCGCGTGCGCTGGAACGACGCGGCCTTCGGTGCGCTGGTCGGCACGTTTCCCAACACCGGCTTCATGGGCGTGCCCCTGCTGGTCGCGCTGCTCGGCCCGCCGGCCGCGGGCCCGGCGATCCTCACGATCGTCATCGACATGCTGTTCACCTCGTCCTTGTGCATCGCGCTGTCGCGGCTCGACGGCGTGGGCAGCCATGGCGCGCGCGAGGCCGTGCGCAATGCGCTGAAGGGCGCGGCGATCAACCCGCTGCCGTGGGCCATCGTGCTGGGCATGCTGAGTTCGGCCTTCAGCATCGTGCTGTGGGCGCCCGCGATGCAGACGCTGGGCCTGCTGGCCGATGCGGCGTCGCCGGTGGCGCTGTTCACCATCGGCGCGATGCTGGCGCGCTCGCAACTGCTCGACGCCCGTGCGCTGCACGCGAAGATGCCGGTGCGCGACTATCTGCCGGTGGCGCTGGTCAAGCTCGTCGTGCACCCGCTGCTGGTGTTGCTGGTCGGCGCCTCGGCGATCCGCCTGGGGCTTCCGCTGTCGCAGTTCTCGCTGTCGGTGATCGTGCTGGCCGCGGCGCTGCCCAGCGCCAGCAACGTGTCGCTGCTGGCCGAGCGTTTCGGTGCCGACACCGGGCGCATCGCGCGCATCATCCTGGTGTCGACGGCGGCGGCGTTCTTCACGTTCTCGGCCGCCGTGGCGCTGGTGACCGGCTGAACCACCGGGTCAGGCAGCCGCAGGCGATTCCAGCAGGGAGAGCAGCTTGAGCCGCTGCACCTTGCCCGAGGGGCCGCGCGGCAGCCCCTCGACGAAGCGGAACACCGACGGCGTCTTGTAGCGGCCCAGCTTGTCGCCGCAGAAGGCCTGCAGGTCTTCTGCGCTGCACGCCATGCCGCTGCGCAGCACGACGCAGGCCATGATCTGCTGGCCGTAGTGCCGGTCGGGGATGCCGACCGCCGCCGCCTCGAGCACGGCCGGGTGCTGCAGCAGGGCCTCGTCGATCTCGCGCGGCGCGATGTTCTCGCCGCCCTTGATGATCAGCTCCTTGATGCGGCCGGTGACGAAGAAGAAACCGTCGGCATCGCGGTGCCCGAGGTCGCCGGTGCGCAGCCAGCCGTCGGGCGTGAAGGCTGCGTGGGTGGCGGCCTCGTTCTTGTAGTAGCCCCGCATCACGTTCGGCCCGCGGATCGCGATCTCGCCGGTCGTGCCGTCGGCCACGGGCCGCAGGCCGGCATCGACCACCCGGGCCTCGCAACCGGAGGCGCGGCCGACCGACCCCAGCTTGCGCTGCGCCGGATCGAGCGGGTTGGAGAACGACGGCGCCACCGTCTCGGTCAGGCCCATGGTCTCGATGATGCCGATGCCGAACCTGGCTTCGAAGGCCTGCAGGTGCTCGGGCGGCAATGCCGCCGAGGCCGAGCGGCAGAAGCGGATGGCGGCGGTCGATGCGCGTGGCGGCTCCGTGCCTTCGAGCAGGTAGGAGATGATGGTCGGCACCACGTTGATCCAGGTGCAGCGTGTGGCGGCCACCTGGCTCCAGAAGGCGGCGGCCGAGAACTTCGGCGTCATCGCCAGGCTGCCGCCATGGGCCAGCGGCGCCAGCATCGTCACCGCGAAGGCGTTGATGTGGTAGAGCGGCAGCACGGCCAGCACGCGGTCGGCCGGGCGCAACGCATGTTCGGTGCCGATGGCATGCGCATTGGCCGCGAGGTTGGCCTGCGTCAGCATCACGCCCTTGGGTTGACCCGTCGTGCCCGACGTGTACATCAGCAGGGCGAGTGCATCGGGCGAGGGCGGGGCCGTGGTGTGTTCGGCGGCCGGGCCGTCCTCGATCGACACCATTTCGGGGTCGACCACGAGCAGCGCGATCTCGCGTTCGATCGCCGCCAGCAGCGTGCGCACCGGCTGCTCCCAGGCCGGCGCCACGCAAACCAGGCTGCAGTCGGAATGCTCGATCACATAACGCATCTGGTCGGGCTGCGACAGCAGGTTGACCGGGTTGGCGATGCGCCCGCCGTACATCGTGCCCAGCAACAGCAGCAAAGTTTGCAGGCCGTTGGGCATCACGAAGGACACGGTGCCTCCCGGTGCCACGCCGTGGTTTTGCAGCATCGCGCTGGTTTTCCGGCAGGCCTCGCGCAACGCGCCGAAGCTGATCTGTTGCGGACCGTCGGTCGATACGGCATAGACGCCATCGGGTCGATCGACCGCCTGCTGCTCGACGAGCGCGAAGACCGTCTGGCTCATGCCGATCCGAACTTCGCGAAGAACGCGCCGAAGATCTCCTGCTCGCTCGGCACCCGTTCCGGGATCACGGTCGAGATGCGCGTGATGTTCAGGTAGTGGCGGTAGTGCATGTTCTCCGAGAAGTTGTTGCCGCCCCAGGTGCCGCAGCCCATCGACAGCGAGAACGGCAGGCCGTTGTCGAAGCTGCCGCCGGTGGCGATGCAGTGCGCCTGGTTGACGATCACGCGCGACACCGGCAGTTCCAGGCCCAGTTGCAACGCCCGGTCAGGCACTGCGCTGTGCAAGCCGATCGAATGGCCGGCGCCCTGGTAGGCGTAGATGCGCCGCACCAGCGCCGTTGCGGCGGCGAAGTCGGCCGCACGGTAGACCGCCAGCACCGGGCTCAGCTTCTCGCCGGAGTACGGGTGCGCCTCGCCCACGCCATCCTCCTCGACCAGCAGCATGGTCGGGCGCTGCGCGGCAATGCGTTCCCATTCGTCCTTGCCTTGCGCGTCGATCAGCGCCGCCTTGGCCGCGATGACTGCCGCCGATTGGCCGATGACCGCAGGCGAGAGTTTGCCGTCCGGCCACATCAGCTGTTGCAGCGCGGCCTTGCGTGCGGCGCCCAGCAGCACGGCGCCCCGGGCCTGCAGCGCGGCCAGCGTGGCATCGCGCACCGCGTCCACGACCAGCAGGCCGTTTTCCGATGAGCAGCTGGTCGCGTTGTCGAAGGTCTTCGACAGCACGATGCGGTCTGCCGCCGCTTCGATGTCGGCCGTCTCGTCGACGATGCTCGCCACGTTGCCGGCCCCGACGCCGAACGCCGGCGTGCCGCTGGTGTAGGCCGCGCGCACGTTGGCCTGCGAGCCGGTGGCCACCACCAGGTCGCACTGGCGCATCAGCTCGTGCGTGGTCTGCTTGCCAACGGGCGAGGGCAGCAGCTGCACCAGATCGCGCGGCGCGCCGATGCGGTCGAACTGCGCATGGATGAAGGCGATCAGCTGCGCGCAGGTCGTCCAGCCCTTGGGCGAGGGCGCGACGATCACCGCATTGCGGCCCTTCAGCGCATTGATGATCTTGTTGATGGGCGTGGCGCCCGGGTTGGTCGACGGTGTCACCGCGCAGACCACGCCCACCGGCCGCGCGATCTCGACGATGCCCAGCGCCGCATGCTCGGCGATGACGCCGACCGAGCGCGCACCCTGCAGGTCGCGCAGCAGGCCGAGCGTCTTGCGGTGGTTCTTGCGGATCTTGTCGTCGACCTTGCCGATGCCGGTGTCGGCCACGGCCATTTCGGCCAGCCGGCGGTTGCGCGCCGGCTCCATGATGGCCCAGCCGGCGGCTGCCACCAGCTCGTCGACCCGGGCCTGGTCGTAACCGTCGGCCACCTGCTGCGCCAAGCGGGCGCGTGCCACCAGTTCGCGCACGATCTCTGCCGCGGGCGTCGAGGCAGTCCCGCTATCGGTTGTTTTCATTTCAGTTGTCCTTCGCGCTACGCACGACACGCGACGGATGAGACCGGCACGACGAAAGGCCAGAACACCGCGGAACCGGCTTTGCCGGGCCGCAGGTGTTGCCCCCGGTAGGGGGTTGGCGAAGCGACACGCAGTGCGCGCAGACTGGGGGCGAGTTCATGCTATTCCACCTTGATGTTGGCGTCCTTGGCCAGCTTCGACCACTTGACCAATTCCGCGCCGACGACGCGGCCCAGCGCATCGGGCGTGCCGCCCACCCCCTCGCTGCCCTGCTCGAGCAGCTTGTGCCGGATGTCGCCCTCGGCCACGATGTCGTTCAGCAGCTTGTTGAGCTTGTCGATCACGGCCCTGGGCGTCTTCGTCGGCACGAACATCGCGTACCAGGAGTCGACCTCGAAGTCGGCCACACCTGCCTCCTGCATCGTCGGCACGTCGGGGAAGGCCGCGCTGCGCTTGACGGTCGACACCGCCAGAGCCTTGAGTTTGCCGCTCTTCACGAACTGCGCCGCCGCCGGGATCGACACCCACAGCAGCGGCACCTGGCCACCCAGCACGTCGGTCACCGCCGGGCCGCCGCCGCGGTAGGGGATGTGCGTCATCAGCACACCGGTGCGCAGCTTCAGCAGCTCGCCCGCCAGATGGCCGGGCGAGCCGTTGCCCACCGACGCGTACGACAGCGAACCAGGTTTGGCCTTGGCCAGCGCGATGAGTTCGGCCACCGAGCTGGCCGGGAACTGCGGATGCGCCACCAGGATCTGCGGCAGCGACGCCACGGTGCCGACCGGCTCGAAATCGCGCGCCGTGTCGAACGACACCTTGGCATAGATGGCGGGGTTGATGGTGTGCGACGACAGCGTGAACAGCACGGTGTAGCCGTCGGCCGGCGCCTTGGCCACGATCTCGGTGCCCACCAGGCCGGCCGCGCCGCCGCGGTTGTCGATGACGACCGGCTGGCCCAGCAGCGCCTGGAAGCGAGGCTGCACGATGCGTGCGATCACGTCGGTGCCGCCGCCGGGCGGGTAGGGCACGAGGAAGCGCACCGGCTTGTCGGGATAGGCCGCGGCCTGCGCGCGGGCCTGCGGGGCTGCCGCCACGCCTGCCAGTGCGGCAGCCATGGCAACGGCGACGAAGGCACGGCCGCGCCTGCGCATCGAGGGGGAAGGGTTCATGGCGGTCTCCTTGGTGTCTCTGGCGGACGGTGATGGGGCAGGCGTTCGTCTGCCCCTCGGTAACCCAATGCCTTGCTGGCCTCGTGTGCGCAGGCCAGCAACTGTGCGGCCAGTGCGCGCGACTGCGTGCGGGCGAAGCGGATCGACGGCACGCTCATGCCCACGGCGGCCACGGCTTCGCCGCGTGCGTTGAACACCGGTGCCCCGAGGCCGCAGACGCCGGTGCGCCACTCTTCGTGGTTCTCGCCAAAGCCGCGTGCACGTGTGCGGGCGAGCTCGGCCGACAGGTCATCGAAGCGTGTGATGCTCTTCGGCGTGTGCGCCACCAGCGTGCCCAGCAGCGCCTGCAGCGCTGGCCCCTCGAGCCCGCGCGCGGCCAGCAATGCCTTGCCCGATGCCACGCAGTACGCCGGCGCCCGTCCGCCGACGCGCGAGTAGGCGGCCACCGGCAAGGGGCTGTCGAACTTGTCGAGGTACAGGATGTCGGGCCCGTCGAGCGTGGCCAGGTGGATGGTCTCGCCGGTGGCCTGCGCCAGCCGCGCCAGCTGCGGCCGCACCAGCCCCGCCATGTCGGCCGCGGCGTCGGTGAGCGCGCCGAGTTCGAACAGCCGCATGCTGGGCCGGTAGGCGCTGGTCGCCGCGTCCTGCACCGCCCAGCCACACTCCACCAGCGTCTGCAAGGTGCGGTGCGCGTTGCTGCGCGTGAGGCCGAAGGCCTGCGCCACGTCGACCACACGGCTGGCGCGCTCGGCGCGCGCCAGCCATTCGAGCACGGCCAGGCCTTTGGCGAGGGTGGAGTCCATTGAATTAGATGTCCTATTATTCAGGACGTCGATTGAAATAATAGGACGACTCTAGGCTGCTGCCGCGGCCGTGTCAATCGGGGTCGACGCCGCTCAGGTCGTCAGGAAGGTTGCGGGGGTCAGGATGGCCACGTTGCGCCACGGGTGCAGCCGCAGCAGATCATCGTCGCCGCTGACGATGAGTGCGGCGGAAGCATCGCAAGCCAGTTCCAGAAACTTGTTGTCTTTCGGGTCGATGCAGTCGGTGATGCGTGTGCTGACCTCGCACCATCGCGTGGACCGAGCCAGCGCGTGCAGAAACTCCGTGCGACGGCCTGCCGGCGTGAAGTAGCGGTCGAACTTGGAGCGGTGCAGCACTTCCTGCAACTCGCGCCACGTGGCATCCGACATCACGAGTTCGCAATGGGCGAGCGCTTTCAGCAGGGCCCTGCCGCTGGCACTCGCGGGCAACAACGCAGCGCTGACCACGACGTTCGTGTCGAGCACCGCGATCGGCATAGCCAGCTCAGGCCCCTTCGTCGATGGCCCGCCGAACATCCTGCTCGGTCATCTTTTCTTGCGCGGCCAGGCTTCCAAGCCCCTCCATGACGCGTGACATCTCTGCGGCAGCAGTGGCACCGCGCAGAGGCGCCAGTTCGCTGATGGCGCGCGCAAACTGAAGCTGCAACGCCTCGATGTCATTGGCTGGCGATAGCACCAACGAGACGGGGCGGCCACGCCGCGTGATCAACACGGGCTCACGTTGCGACGTGTCCAGCATTTCCCCAAAATGGTTCTGGGCTTCCAACGAAGGCATTGCACGCATGGATTACCTCAGGTCTGTAACGGCTATTATAGCTGTTACAGATGTTTTTGGATCAGCGCCGCCCACGCCTCGCCAGCAACCCCACGATCTCGCGGAACACGCCGTTGCCGCTGCGCAGGCCAGCCAGGTCCAGCACATGGCTGGCGCTGTAGTAGGGGCTGAGGTCCAGGCCCACGCCGACGCCGTAGAGCTCGATGCGGCGTTGCTGCTCGATGCGCTGCGCCACGTCCTGCAGATGGTGGTCCAGGTACAGCGCGTCGTTGGCGAGCCGGGTGGCGCCGTCCATCGGGCAGCCGTCGGAGAACACGATCAGGATCCGGCGCTCGGCGTCGTGCGCCTGCAGGCGGCCCGCGGCCCACAGCACGGCTTCGCCGTCGATGCCTTCGCGGAACAGGTCGGGCTTCAGCAGGGCGGCCACGCCGGGTCGTGCCTGGCGCCAGGAGCTGGCCGCATCCTTGAACACCATGTGGCAGGCTTCGTTGAGCCGGCCGGGGTGCACGGGCCGGCCCGCGCGCAGCCAGTCGCGTTGCGCCCGCCCGCCATGCCAGGCGCCGGTGGTGAAGCCGAGGATCTCGCTGGCCACGCCGATCTGCTCCAGCGCACGGGCCAGCACGTCGACCAGCATGGCGACCGGCTCGGCGTGTTCCTTCATCGAGGCCGAGCAATCGAGCAGCAGCGTGACCACGCAGTCGGCCAGCGGCTGCTGGCGCTCGACGCGGAACAGCCGGCGCTCGGTCGGCGAGCTCACCAGTTGCGCCAGCCGGCGGCCGTCGATCAGGCCGGCTTCCTGCTCGGTGTCCCAGCCGTCGCGCGCGGGCAGCGCCAGCACCGCCTGCAGCTCGCGCGCCAGGCGCGTCAGGTGCACGCCCTGCGCGGCGATGCGCGCGTCGAGCCGTTCGCGGTAGTCCTGCAGCAGCTCGGCCCGCACCAATGCCGTGGCGGCCACCTCGCGGTCGTAGGCGCGGGTGAACACGCGGTAGCCGTCGGGGGACCCTTCGAGCACCAGGCTGCGGCCGGCCACGGCCACCGCATAGTCGTCGCTCAGCTCGCGGTCGTAGTCCATCAGCAGGCTGAACTTGGCGGGGTCGATGTCTTCGGCCTCGCCATCGGATGTGCCTTCGTCTTCGTCGACGCTCTGCACCATCTCGGCCACGGTGCGGGCGATCGATAACGCATGCACAGCGTAAGCGGCCTGGTCATCGCGGCAGCGCTTGAGGCCGGCGAGGTGGTGGCCGATCAGCGGACTGATCGACGCCCGCGTGCCCTCCAGCAAATCTTCGGTTTCTTCCACCACCTGCTGGCCGGTGACGCGGGCACGGCACATCTGCGCCACGGTGAACAGCAGCAGGCCGCGCGTGCTCTCGGTCAATCGCGAGTGGTGGAACGCCAGCGACCACTGTGTGAAGCGGTGCCTCAGGTTGTGCACCACGCCCGGCATGCCGGCCGGCGCCAGCGCTTCGCAACGCAGCTGTTCCAGCAATTCGAACACCAGGCGCTCGATCGGATGTCCAGGGCATAGCGACTGGTGCAGCGCGTGGTCGGACAGCGAGAGCCGCAGCGCGATACCGTCGGCCGCACCGCGGAACGAGCCGGCGTCGTCACGGTCCAGCGATGGGTGCAGGTGGGGGCCGAACAGCGGCAGCGCGCGCCGGCCTTGGTGCAGGCGGCGGCCACGGTAGTGCAGATCGGTCTGGCCGCTGATGGCGCGGATGGCAGCGGCGCAGAGTTCCTCAATGCGCTCCTGGCGGCGGGCTTCGGCCTGCGGGGTTTCGGCGGCCTCTACTCCCTCAGCGTGGACCGGGGGCAAGGGCCAGTGGGCCGGCTGCATCGGCTTCAGGCGATCGGCGCCGCGTCGATGCCGCCCAGTTCCCGGTCGAAGCAGCGCTGGAAGTACTCGGCCACCACGCCGCGCTCGGCTTCGTCGCACTTGTTGACGAACGACAGCCGGAACGCCAGCGCCACGTCGCCGAAGATCTCAACGTTCTCGGCCCAGGTGATCACGGTGCGCGGCGACATCAGCGTCGACAGGTCGCCGGCATGGAAACCCTTGCGTGTGAGATCGGCCACCGCGACCATCTGCGCCACCATCACTTCGCCCGGGGTATCGCGCATCGTGGGCACGCGGGCCAGCACGATCGCGGCTTCTTCGGCGGCCGGCAGGTAGTTCAGCGACGCGACGATGTTCCAGCGGTCGATCTGCGCGTGGTTCAGGCGCTGCACGCCGTGGTACAGGCCGTTCAGGTTGCCCAGGCCCACGGTGTTGGCGGTGGCGAACAGGCGAAAGGCCGGGTGCGGTTTGAGCACCAGGTTCTGGTCCATCAGCGTGAAGCGGCCGTCCTGCTCCAGCACGCGCTGGATGACGAACATCACGTCGGGCCGGCCGGCATCGTATTCGTCGAACACCAGGGCCACCGGCCGTTGCAGCGCCCAGGGCAGGATGCCGGGCTGGAACTCGGTGACCTGCTGGCCGTCGCGCAGCACCACCGCGTCCTTGCCGACGAGATCGAGCCGGCTGATGTGGCCGTCGAGGTTCACGCGCACGCAGGGCCAGTTGAGCCGTGCGGCGACCTGCTCGATGTGCGTCGACTTGCCGGTGCCGTGCAGGCCCTGCACCAGCACCCGCCGGTTGCGCGCGAAGCCGGCCAGGATGGCCAGCGTCACGTCCGGGTTGAAGCGGTAGGCGTCGTCGACATCCGGCACATGCGCGTCGCGGGTGCTGAAGGCCGGCACGCGCAGGTCGGAGTCGATGCCGAACAGCTCGCGCACGGCGCGCATCTGGTCGGGTTGGGTCAAGAGGGTGTCTGTCATGTTTTGCGAGACGGTGCGTCTCAGCCGGCGGAAGTCTGCGTGTGGGGCGCTTGTGTTTCGATCTCGCTCAGTGCCGCAGCCGCGCGGTGCAACGCCGGCAGCCATGCCAGTGCCTTGTCGACACTCAGCCGCATCACCGGCGCCTGCGCGGCCACGCACAGGTTCGAACGGCCGCTGTCGTTGGGCACCAGCACGGCCACGCACAGCAGGCCGGGCAGGAACTCTTCGTCGTCGAGCGCATACCCGTCGCGGCGCACGTCCTTCAAGGCCAGCTCCAGCTGGTCGAGATCGGTCAAGGTCTTCGGCGTGTAGACGGTCAGCGGCGCATGGCCCAGCAGGCGCTTGCGCTGGGCCGGGCTCATCTGCGCCAGCAGCAGCTTGCCGCTGGCCGAGCAATGGGCCGGCACGCGCGAGCCCGGGTGCAGGTAGAAGCGCAGCGGCGCGGCGGTCTCGACCCGGTCGAGGTACACCACCTCGCCGCCGGCCAGCGCGGTGATGTTGCAGCTTTCGCCGATTTCCTCCACCAGATGGCGCAGCACCGCGTGGCGCGCACCGTGGTAGGTGTTGTTCAGCATCAGGTTCTCGGCCAGCCGCCGCAGCCGCACGCCGGTGCTGTAGTGGCGGCCATCGCCCTCGCGCTGCAGCAGGCCCGCGCTCTCCAGCTGCTGCAGCATGCGGTGCAGCGTGGGCTTGGGCAGGCCGGTTTCTTCGACCAGCGCCTGCAGCGAGAACAGCTGGTCGCGCGAGGCCACCACTTCGAGCAACGCGAACAACCGCATCGTGGGGGTGTCGCCGTTGATCTCGGCGGCGGGCACTGCGGAACCTGGGACGATTTCCATGGCGGCGATGATATTCGGATTCCAATATTTTGTGCAGTGCGTTTCGATTTTTGAAATTTCTTGACGTTGCCGTCGCGCCGTGCCTAGAATCCGCGCCACCCGCTGCCGCCCCGGAGCCGCCACGCGCTTCGACGGGGCGGCGCTTCGCCACAGTCCACCGTTTGTTGTCAGGAGACTCCGATGAGCAAGAACCCAACCTCCCCCGGCCGCAGCGTCGTCGCCGGCGTGCAGAAGATGACCCCGTCCGAGGCCTTCGTCGAGACGATGGTGGCCAACAACGTGACCGACATGTTCGGCATCATGGGTTCGGCCTTCATGGACGCGATGGACATCTTCGCGCCGGCCGGCATCCGGCTGATCCCTGTCGTGCACGAGCAGGGCGCGGCCCACATGGCCGACGGTTATGCGCGCGTGAGCGGCCGCCACGGCGTGGTGATAGGGCAGAACGGCCCCGGCATCAGCAACTGCGTGACGGCCATTGCCGCGGCCTACTGGGCGCACAGCCCGGTCGTGATGATCACGCCGGAGACCGGCACGATGGGCATGGGCCTCGGCGGCTTTCAGGAAGCCAACCAGCTGCCGATGTTCGAGGAGTTCACCAAGTACCAGGGCCACGTGAACAACCCCAAGCGCATGGCCGAGTTCACGGCGCGTTGTTTCGACCGCGCCATCAGCGAGATGGGCCCGACGCAGCTCAACATCCCGCGTGACCATTTCTACGGCGAGATCACCTGCGAGATCCCGAAGCCGATGCGCGTGGAGCGTGGTGCCGGCGGCGAGAACAGCCTGGCCGCCGCGGCCGAGCTGCTGGCTACCGCCAAGTTTCCCGTGATCCTGGCCGGCGGCGGCGTGGTGATGGGCGATGCGGTCGAAGAGTGCAAGGCGCTGGCCGAGCGCCTCGGCGCACCGGTCTGCAACGGCTACCTGCGCAACGACTCGTTCCCCGCCAGCCATCCGCTGTGGGCCGGCCCGCTCGGCTACCAGGGCAGCAAGGCCGCGATGAAGCTGATCAGCCAGGCCGACGTGGTGATCGCGCTCGGTTCGCGCATGGGCCCGTTCGGCACGCTGCCGCAGCACGGCATGGACTACTGGCCGAAGGACGCCAAGATCATCCAGGTCGAAGCCGACCACACCAACCTGGGCCTGGTGAAGAAGATCACCGTGGGCATCCACGGCGACTGCAAGGCCACGGCCACCGAACTGCTGAAGCGCCTGCAGGGCAAGACGCTGGGCTGCGACGCCACCAAGGCCGAGCGCGCCACCAAGGTCAAGGCCGAGAAGGACGCGTGGGAGAAGGAACTCGATGCCTGGACGCACGAGCGCGACCAGTACAGCCTCGACGTGATCGAAGAGGCCAAGGGCGAGAAGACCCCCACCGGCGGCAGCTATCTGCACCCGCGCCAGGTCTTGCGTGAACTCGAGAAGGCCATGCCGCCGCGCGTGATGGTGTCGACCGACATCGGCAACATCAACGCCGTGTCGAACAGCTACCTGCGCTTCGAAGAGCCGCGCAGCTTCTTCGCGCCGATGAGCTTCGGCAACTGCGGCTACTCGCTGCCCACGATGATCGGTGCCAAGTGCGCCGCACCCGACCGCCCGGCCGTGGCCTACGCCGGCGACGGCGCCTGGGGCATGAGCATGGTCGAGATCATGACGGCCGTGCGCCACCAGATCCCGGTGACCGCCGTAGTCTTCCACAACCGCCAATGGGGCGCCGAGAAGAAGAACCAGGTCGACTTCTACAACCGCCGCTTCATCGCGGGCGAGCTGGAGAGCGAGAGCTTCGCCGGTATTGCGAAGGCCATGGGCGCCGAGGGCATCGTGGTCGACAAGCTCGAAGACGTGGGACCCGCACTCAAGAAGGCCATCGACCTGCAGATGAACGAGAAGAAGACCTGCGTGATCGAGATCATGTGCACCCGCGAGCTGGGCGACCCGTTCCGCCGTGATGCGCTGGCCAAGCCGATCCGGTTCCTCGACAAATACAAGGATTACGTTTAACCATCGGCCTTGGGACTGGTGACGAACGCCCTGCGATGAGCGAACACATCCTGACGCTCAACGCCGGCTCGTCGTCGGTCAAGTTCGCGCTGTTTCCTGCGGGCGAAAGCGGTGCGGTGCTGCCGAAGGCCGTCTGGGTCGGCCAGGCGGATGGGCTGGGTCCGGGCTTGAAGGCCAGGCTGACGGTGCGCGACGCGGTCGGCAAGACCTTGCACGACGCCGGGCTGGCTGGCAGCGACGCCAGCCATCAAGGCGCGCTGTCGGCACTGCTGGCTTGGCGCGAGGCGAATGCCGGCGACGTGCACATCGCAGCCGTCGGCCACCGCATCGTGCACGGCGGCATGCATTTCACGGCGCCGGTGCGGCTCGATGCCCAAGTGATCGACGATCTGGCCGCGCTGGAGCCCCTGGCCCCGCTGCACCAGCCGCACAACCTGGCCGGTGTGCGCGCCGCGATGCAGGCCTTCAGCGGTGTTCCACAGGTCGCCTGTTTCGACACCGCCTTCCACGCGACGCAGCCCGACGTCAACCGGCGCTTCGCGCTGCCCCGCGCGCTGCACGACGAGGGCGTGCGCCGCTATGGCTTCCATGGACTGTCGTACGAGTCGATCGTCGCGCAACTGGGGGCGGTCGATGCGCCATTGGCGGGCGGCCGCCTGATCGTGGCGCACCTGGGCAACGGCGCCTCGATGTGCGCGATCGCAGGCGGGCGCTCGGTCGCCACCACGATGAGTTTTTCGCCGCTCGACGGCCTCACGATGGGCACGCGCTGCGGTCAGCTCGATGCGGCCGTCGTGCTGTACCTGCAGCGTGCGCGCGGCATGACGCCGGACGAGGTCGAGCGCCTGCTGTTTCGCGCATCCGGCCTGCTGGGCCTGTCGGGCGTGTCGAGCGACATGCGCGAACTGGAGGCCTCCACCTCGCAGAGTGCGGCTGAGGCGATCGACCATTTCGTCGAGCAGATCGTGCAGCAGATGGGGCGGCTGGCGGCAGCGCTGCGCGGCGTGGACGGCATCGTGTTCACTGGCGGCATCGGCGAGAACGCCACGGCCTTGCGCGAGCGTGTGTTGGACGGTTGCGCCTGGCTGGGCGTGCGAAAGGGTGCCAAGACACCTGCGGGCAGCCGCACCCGCCTCAGCGCGGACGACAGCCCGGTGTCGGCCTGGGTCGTCCGCACCGACGAGGAGGCCGTGATCGCGCGGCATTCCCGCCGGGTGCTTGCCGGGGCGGCCGCGCGCTGACGCTCCGGTCGCCAACGGCGCTTCAGCGTTTCAATGCGCGCTGCAGCTGTGCTGCAAACGCCGGCCCATGCACGAAGTCGACGCAGCTCTGCAAACGCATGGCCACACCGCCTTGCGTCTTGCCGGGCGCCGGCGCGCTGCGCGCCAGTTGCGCGAGTGCGGGATAGGCCTCGGCAGGCAGATGGCCTTGCTCCACCAGCCCCCCGGCCCAGGCATCGGCTTCGGCCGCCAGGGGGGTGTCGGCATACCGCTGCATCACGCAGGCGGCCAGCACGTAGTCGCGCGCCAGCGCCAGATCCGCCCTGGAGGTCGCCGCGGTGGCCTGCATCGCCTGGCTGCTGGTCAGCAGGGCGACTGCGCACCAGACAACGCGCGGTGTCAGGTGGCCCATAGCGACATCGCCTGCGTGCGTTCGACCGTGGTGGTGCTCGGGTCGTCCCGCACGTTGCGGTAGTCGTCGTGCGCCTCGCGGAACGCGCTGCCATCCCACAACGCCACATGGCCGCTGGCATCACTCCAGCCCTGCACATCGAAGGCCACGATCCCGCGGGTACCGGAGAACGCGCTGGTGAAGTCCTTGGTGACCATCTTGGGCGCGACCGCCAGCGCGGCCTTCAGGTACTTCTTCATGTCGCGCACGCGGAACATGTACAGCTTGTGGTCGGCGCCGGTCATCGTCGACAGTTCGAGCGACTTCACCAGTTTGCCCGAGACCGGCATGCCGCCGTAGTTGAGCGCCCGTGACATGCGCACCGCACAGGTATTGCCGTTCGGCCCGAAGCCTGGCCCATCGATGTTCTTCGTCAGCGTGCCGCCGATGAAGTTGTGCAGGTCGCGCAGCGTGGGGTACATCGCATGGTCGGGGAACGCCGTCCACATCAGATCGAAGTTGGGCTTGGCCATGGGGGTTTTCCTGTGTCGGTGGAGCGCGTCCGTGCCTTGCCGGCGCCGCCTGGACGCGGTGCTGCCGCTGCAACGCACGGGAGGCGCCAAACTATCACAAGCCTTGCCGGACTGCTGTAACGGTGCGTTGTGCGATGCGAACCGTCCAGGGCCGGTCAGGCCCGTCCTTCATCGCCCGGACCAGAGCTGCCGGCCCGTCGGCGAACACAGGACAACGAACGCCGCCACATTGAGCACAACCGTCGCCCAGAACACCGCGCGGAACTCGGCCTTCGTCGATTTGTGCCTCAGGATCTGCTGTGCCAGCAGGGCGCCCGGCCAACCCCCGACGAGCGCCATCAGGTGCAGCGTGTTCTCTGCCGTGCGCCAGGCACCCCGTGCCGCCGCGGCCTTGTCGAACGCATAGGCGAAGAACGTGGCGAGGCTCGCCCCCAGGTACAGCCATGCCCATGCCAGCGGAGGGCGCCAGACGAAGCCGACCACGGCGCACAGCAGCACGAACACTGGAATGGCGAGCCGTGCCGCCAAGCCCCAGGGCGCGGGGCCATGGGTCGCTTGACGACGCTGGCCGTGGGTGCGTGCCGAAGCCGGTGCCCGCAGCGGCGTCCGTGCGGGCTCGACACTGCGCGCGCGCTTCTTTCCTTGTGGACCGAGTTCGACTTCGAACGACAGGAGCTGTCCTGCCTGAGGCCGCCCGGGTCGACGGGTGAACGCCTTGATGTGGACGAAGATCTCCTGCCCGCCGTCGGTCGGTTCGATGAAGCCGAAGCCGCGCTCGTCGTTCCAGGATTGGAGTTTTCCTTCAAAGCGCATGCGGCGCTCCGTCCGACCTAGACCTCAGGCTTGTGGCACACCGCCTCGACGTTGTGCCCATCAGGGCCGATGACGAACGCACCGTAGTAGTGGGCGTGGTAGTGCGGCCGCAGTCCGGGGGCTCCGTTGTCTTTTGCACCTGCTGCCAGCGCTGCCTGGTAGAACGCATCGACCTGCTGCCGACTGTCTGCCACGATGGCGAGATGCAGATGCGCCGGCGTCTCCCTGGTTTCGGTGAGCCACAACGAAGGCTTGCCGTTCCGTCCGATGCCGACGCCGTACGGACCCTCCATCGCCAGCGTCGCACCCAGCGGTTGCAGGGCGGCCAGGAAGAAGGCCTTGCTTGCCGCCAAGTCCGTGACGCCAAAACCCAGATGATCGAACATGGCTGACTCCTTGAGTGTGAGCGATGGGCGTTGCTAGCGCCCCGACATGCGCTGCGCCGCGACCATCACCACCGGCAGCACCAGTTCCGGGATCAGGTAGCCGAGCCACACGGCCGTGGGCTCCGGCAGCCCGACCTTGTAGATCGACACCAGCCGGCCGATCGCCGCCATGAACACGCCGAAGGCCAGCAGGTAGACCAGCGTGCCCTGCTCGCGCACCGTGATCGCGGCCCACAGGCTGATGAAGCCGGTGGAGAAGTACACGCCCGCCATGAAGCGGTGCACGTTGTCCAGGCGCGGCGCCGTCTCGGGTTGCCCGAGGAACATCTGCAACGTGCCCCCCGAGATCGAGATCGCGGCCATGATGAACAGGCAAATCTGAACGACACGTTGGCTGGTGGGCATGGGAACCTTCCTGGCGCGGAGCCTTGTTTTCTTGGATGGAGGGCGATGAGATTGTAGAAGCGACGCATCGGCTGTGGTGTGCCGGCGTTGCCGTTTTCAGAGCGAGGCCTGGACGGCAGCGTCCCCCGCGCAATGCGCCACGAAGTCCGACGTCGCCCGGCCCAGGCTCTTGTCCCGGTGCATCACCATCGCCAGCCGCCGCACCGCCGCGGGCAGCCGGGTTTTCAGCTCCACCAGCCAGCCGTCATCGAGCGCCTGCAGCACCGCCTGACGCGATAGACACCCCAGCCCGGCACCGGCCGCCACCAGCCGCTTGATCGCCTCCGTGCTGCCGAGCTCGAACGCCACATCCAGCCGGTCGAGATGCGCCAGCAACCAGCTGTCGGTGGCCTGCCGTGTGCCGGAGCCGGGCTCGCGCACGATCCACGTCGCGGCGGACAGCTGCTTCACGGTGGCCGTGCGTTCGGCCAGCGGATGGCCGGGCGCGGCCACGATCACCAGCTCGTCGCTGCGCCAGGGGTAGACCAGCAGATCCGGATGGGTCTGCGGCCCTTCGATGAAGCCGATGTCGACGACGAAGCTGGCCACGGCGTCGATCACGTCGCTGGTGTTGGCGATGCGCAGGCGCACGCGGCTGTGCGGGTGTGCGAGGGTCCATTGCGCGACCAGCTCGGGCAGCAGGTACTCGCCGATCGTGAAGCTGGCCGCCACGTGCAGCGGCGCCGCGTGCTCGCCGGTGAACAGCGCCTGCAGTTCGGCCGCCTGCTCCAGCAGCAGCGTGGCCTTGGGCAGCAAGGCGCGGCCGTTCTCGTTCAGGATCAGCCTGCGGCCGACGCGGTCGAACAATTGTGCGTTCAAGGCCTGCTCCAGATCGGCCAACGCCGCGCTGGCCGCCGATTGCGAGCGGGCGATGCGCTCGGCGGCGGCGCGCGTCGTGCCTTCGCGCGCGGTCGCCACGAACACTTCGAGCTGCCGCAGGTTGAGTCGCAGCCGCTCGTCCTGCTGACCTGATTTATCGATCATGATGAGAAATATTATCTGCTTTTCCGTTTGAGAAATGCTGCCTACGATGGAGCGACAACAACCCACGAGGCGACGCCGGTGTTCAAATTCCTCTCGCGCGAGCCGCTGCACGACCCCCTGGCTTCACCGGCCGCTGGCGCCGAAGGCGAGGTCAAGACCACCACCTGCTACATGTGCGCCTGCCGCTGCGGCATCCGCGTGCATCTGCGCGAAGGCAAGAGCGGCCCCGAGGTGCGCTACATCGACGGCAATCCCGATCACCCGATCAACCAGGGCGTGATCTGCGCCAAGGGCAGCGCGGGCATCATGAAGCAGACCTCGCCGGCGCGGCTCACGCAGCCGCTGCGGCGCAAGGCCGGGGCCGAGCGCGGTGCCGGCGAATTCGAGCCCATCAGCTGGGACGAAGCGTTTGCGATGCTGACCGAGCGGCTGGCCAAGATCCGTTCGACCGATCCGAAAAAGTTCGCGCTGTTCACCGGCCGCGATCAGATGCAGGCGCTCACCGGCCTGTTCGCGCGGCAGTTCGGCACGCCCAACTACGCGGCGCACGGCGGCTTCTGCTCCGTCAACATGGCGGCCGGCATGATCTATTCGATCGGCGGCAGCTTCTGGGAATTCGGCGGCCCGGACCTCGACCACGCCAAGCTGTTCGTGATGATCGGCACCGCCGAAGACCACCACAGCAACCCGATGAAGATCTCGCTGGGCAAGTTCAAGCGGCGTGGCGGGCGCTTCATCTCGATCAATCCGGTGCGCACCGGCTACTCGGCCATCGCCGACGAGTGGATTCCCATCAAGCCGGGCACCGACGGCGCGCTGTTCATGGCGCTGCTGCACGAGGTCGTCACGCACGACCTGGTCGACCGGCCGTTCCTGAAGCGCTTCACCAATGCGCCGCAACTGGTGGTGCTGGACGATGGCGACCGCGAAGGGCTTTTTGCATTCGATCCCGACCCCCAAAAAGGGCCGCCCGGCGATGGCCGCAATCCGCACAACAAGCTGGTGTGGGATGTGGCCTCGGGCAGCGTGAAGGCAGCCTACCCGGAAGGCATCGCCGATGGCTGCGATCCGGCGCTCGAAGGCCACTACACGCTGGCCGACGGCACACGCGTCGCACCGTCGTACCAGTTGCTGCGCGACCGTGTGGCCACCACCACGCCCGAGTGGGCCAGCGCCATCACCGGCATCCCGGCCGAGCGCATTCGCAAGCTCGCACGCGAGCTGGGCGAGACGGCGCTGCAGCAGGCCTTCGAGCTGCCGATTCCATGGACCGACGCCTGGGGCAAGAAGTACCCGACCACCACCGGCCGGCCGGTCGCCTTCCATGCGATGCGGGGCCTGGCCGCGCACTCGAATGGCTTTCAGACCGTGCGTGCGCTGGCGGTGCTGATGAGCGTTCTCGGCACCATCGATGCGCCTGGCGGCTTTCGCCACAAGGCGCCGTACCCGCGCCACATCGTGCCGAACTACCGGGCCTTCAACGCGCCCGAGATGATCCAGCCCAACACGCCGTTGAATGCTGCGCCGCTGGGTTTCCCGGCCAGCCCGGATGAGCTGGCGATCAACCCCGATGGATCGCCGATCCGCATCGACCACGCGTTCTCGTGGGAGCACCCGCTGTCGGCGCACGGGATGATGCACAACGTGATCACCAACGCCAGCAAGGGCGACCCGTACCGCATCGACACGCTGTTGATCTTCATGGCCAACATGGCCTGGAACTCGACGATGAACACGATGGCCGTGCGCGACATGCTCAACCAGAAGAGCGCGGATGGCACGGAGTACCAGATCCCGTTTCTCGTGGTCTGCGACACCTTCCAGAGCGAGATGGTGGCCTTCGCCGACCTGGTGCTGCCCGACACCACCTACCTCGAACGCCACGACGTGATGAGCATGCTCGACCGGCCGATCTCCGAGTTCGATGGGCCGGTCGACTCGGTGCGCGTGCCCGTGGTGGCGCCGCTGGGCGAGTGCAAGCCGTTTCAGGAGGTGCTGGTCGAGCTGGCTTCGCGCCTCAAGTTTCCGGCCTTCACCACGGCCGAAGGCGGGCGCAAGTTCAGCGGCTACCCCGACTTCGTCGTCAACTTCCAACCGTCGCCGGGCATCGGTTTCCTGATGGGCTGGCGCGGCAAGGACGGCACCGAGCACCTGAAGGGCGAGCCCAATCCGAACCAGTGGGAGATGTACGCCAAGAACAACTGCGTGTTCAGGTACCACATGCCCGAAGGCATGCAGTACATGCGCAACTGGAACCGCGAATACCTCGACTTCGCGAAAGAGAAGAACTGGCGCCAGCGCAACGACCCGGTGCAGCTGGCCATCTACTCCGACACGCTGCAGACCTTCCGCCTCGCGGCGCAGGGCAAGACCAAGGGACGCCAGCCGCCCGAGCATCTGCGCGAGCGTGTGGCCACCTACTTCGACCCGTTGCCGTTCTGGTATCCGCCGCTCGAATACGCGGCCACCGACACCGAGGCCTATCCGCTGAACGCGATCACGCAGCGACCGATGGCGATGTACCACTCGTGGGATTCGCAGAACGCCTGGCTGCGGCAGATCCACAGCCACAACTACCTGCACGTGCACCCGGGTACCGCGCAGGCGGCCGGCATCGCCGACGGCGGCTGGTGCTGGGTCGAGAGCCAGTGGGGCCGCGTGAAGGGTCTGGCGCGCTACAGCGAGGCGGTGGAGCCCGGCACGGTGTGGACCTGGAACGCGATCGGCAAGGCCAGTGGAGCTTGGCAGCTGGCACCGGGCGCCGACGAGTCGCGCAAGGGCTTCCTGCTGAACCACTTGATCAGCGAAGAACTGCCGCTCGCCGGCAGTGCAGAGCGAGATCATCGGACCATCAGCAACTCGGACCCGATCACCGGCCAGGCCGGCTGGTACGACGTGCGCGTGCGCATCCGGCCGGCGGAACCCGATGAAGCCGAAGAGAGCTTTCCGCAGGTTGCGGCGATGCCGGCGGCACCGGGTGTGCGTGGCGGGGCGCAGCGCGTGATGGCCTACTTTGCGGGGGTGCGGAAATGATGCAGTGGCTGAAAGACCTGTTGGGCGCCGCGGAGCCAGCCCATCTGCAGCCGCCGGCACCGGCGGGCCATGGCGGCGCGGCCCCTCGCGTGCGCGCCGAACAGGGCGAGACGCTGGCCAAACAGCTCGCGCTGGTGATCGACCTCAACGTCTGCGTCGGCTGCCACGCCTGCGTGACCTCGTGCAAGGAATGGAACACCTCGGGCAGCGCCGGCGCGCTGGCCGACACCAATGCCTATGGCGCCGACCCGACAGGCACCTTCTTCAACCGCGTGCAGACCTACGAGGCCGGCAGCTTCCCGGGCACCGACACCATCCACTTTCCCAAGAGCTGCCTGCATTGCGAAGACCCGCCCTGCGTGCCCGTGTGTCCCACGGGCGCCAGCTACAAACGCAAGGAAGACGGCATCGTGCTGGTCGACTACGACAAGTGCATCGGCTGCAAGTACTGCGCCTGGGCCTGCCCCTACGGCGCGCGCGAACTCGACGAAGAACGCCAGGTGATGACCAAGTGCACCTTGTGCGTCGACCGCATCTACGACGAGCATCTGCCCAAGGCCGACCGCAAGCCCGCCTGCGTGAAAGCCTGCCCCACCGGCGCGCGTCTGTTCGGCGACGTGAAAGACCCGAACTCCGAAGTCTCGATCGCGATCCGCGAACGCGGCGGCTATGCGTTGATGCCCGAGTGGGAGACGCAGCCCGCCAACCAGTACCTGCCACGCCGCGTCACCGAGGTGGCCGGCGCGTTGCGCGACGACCCCGACACTCCGGCGAACCGGAGGCCCCAATGAACCCGGCGTTCTCGGTCGTCGTGTTCACCGCCATCGCCGGTGCGGCGCAGGGCCTGGTCGTCGTGCTGGCGCTGGCGACGCTCGCGGGCGTCGCCATGTCGGCCACCTTCGTGGCGAACGCGCTGCTGCTGGCCGGCGTGATGCTCGTCATCGGCCTGGCCTCGTCGTTCGGGCACCTGGGCCGCAAGGAGCGCGCCTGGCGCGCCGTGCTGATGTGGCGCACCTCGTGGCTCTCGCGCGAATGCATCGTGCTGCCGGCGTTCATCGGCTGCGTGGCGCTGTGGTGGCTGCTGCAGACGCGCGGCGCTTCGCCGGCCATCGTCACGCTGTGGCTGCCGCTGGTCGCCATCGTGCTGGCGGCCGTGTTGTGGCTGTGCACCGCGATGATCTACGCCTGCCTGCGTTTCATCCAGGAATGGGCGCAGCCGCTGACGCTGGTCAACTTCACCCTGATCGGCCTGGCATCGGGCCTGGTGCTGGCGAGTGTGCTGGCCGCCTGGGGCGGCGAGGCCGCCCTGCTGGCGTGGACTGGCCCGGCCGCGTTGCTCTGCACACTGGCCGCCTGGTGCACGCGTGTGCTGGCGCTGCGGCACAACCAACGCCTGAAGCCCAAGTCGACCCTGCAGAGCGCCACCGGCATCCACTCGCCCAGGCTGGTGCAGAAGTCGATGGGCATGTCGGCCGGCGCGTTCAACACGCGCGAGTTCTTCCACGGGAAGACCCAGGTGTTGCTGAAGAACGTGAAGCTGCTGTTCCTGGTCTGCGGCTTCGCGCTGCCGGCCTTGTGTGCCGCGTGGGCGCTGGCGGGCGGTGGCCCGGCCGCCTGGCTGCTGGCATTGCTGGTGCAGGCGCCAGGCCTGCTGGCCGAGCGCTGGTTCTTCTTCGCGCAGGCGCGGCATCCACAGAACCTGTACTACCAGGTCGTTTCGTGAGGCGTGCGGCGCCGGGAAGCCCGCGCTGCGCGGATCCGCGCATCGGTCAGCGCACGGCGATGGCGGCCGGCGCCAGGCCGCCGCTGGCAACGCTGGCCTGGGCCATCGGCACCAGGGTGCCGCCCGAGCCGATCGTGTACTGCGACACCGTGCCATCGCCCGCATTGGTCACATAGAGATAGCGGCCATCCGGGCTGACCGCCACGCTGTTCGGGCTGCTGCCGGCCGCCACCGTCCTGGTGGCCATCGGTGTCAGGCTGGCGCCGGCCACGCTGAACTGTGACACGGTGCCGGAGCCATAGTTCGCGACATAGACATAGGCCCCGTTGGGGCTGACTGCAATGCCGCGCGGCGTGGTGCCGGTGCTCTGGCTCGACAGATAACTCAGCCCGCCCGTGGCTGCGTTGATGCCGTAGACCGCGAGCTTGGCGCTGCCGGCCAGCGTCACGTAGAGATAAGCCCCGGCAGGGTGGGCCGCCATGCCCTCGGGCTTGCTGCCCGCGCTGCCGGTGGCGAGGGTGGCCGGCGTCATTGCCGCCAGCGCGCCGCTGGTGCCGACGTTGTACTGCGACAGGCTGTCGTCGCTCGCGTTCGCGACATAGGCGTAGGCGCCGTTGGGCGTCAAGGCCATCGCATAGGGTGCCAGGCCGCTGCCGACGGTCGGGCTCGCCATGGCCGTGGCACGGCCGGTGCTGTCGATCGTGAACTGCGAGATGCTGGCGCCGCCGTAGTTCAGTGCATAGAGGGACTTGCCGGTGGGGCTCAACGTCAGGGCGTAGCCTGCTGTCGCGGCGCGCGCGCTGGTGCTCTGCACGCTCAGCTGGCCGCTGGTGGCGATGTTCAGGCTGGACACCGTCTGGTCGTCGCGGTAGTCGACCCAGGCATGGCTGCCCTCCAGGCTGACGGCGATCGCTGAGGGCTGGAACGTGGTGCCCAGCGTGGCCGGTGTCAGCGCGGTCAGGGCGCCGTCGCTGCCGACGCTGAACTGCGCGATCGACCCGCCGGCGTTGTTGGCCACGTAGGCCATGTAGCCGCGGCAGGTGACTGCGACCGTCGTTCCGTTCACCACCGCGCAGGTCTGGCCATCGGGCTGCAGCAGGACCGACACCGCACCGGCGTCCGACACGCTGGTGTCGAACGCGAAGCTGGTGGCGCCCGCGGCCACGCTTTGCGTGCCGCTGCCGCTGGCCAGCACCAGGCCGCCGGCGGTCAGCCCGCTGACCGTGCCGCTGGGCTTGCTGCTGCTGCCATCGGCTCCGCCGCCGCAGGCCAGCAGCAGCGCCGCGCCGGTCAGGGAGATGCACAGGGCCGGTGTCAGCAGGCCGGGGAGATGACGTGGAAAAAGCATGGATGGGTTCGCCGTGCGGGGCGCGAAGGGTTGTGGGGGGCGTTCCGTGGGGCACGCCGTCGCGGGCCCGAGAATGCGCCCGCCGCACCGCCGTACGCGTTACATGCCGGCGCAGTTGGTGCCGTGCGATGACATCTGCCGCGCCATGGCACACGGCGTCACCAATCTGGCAAAAGATGTTGCAGGCATTGGCAGGCCTGTGCGTCGATGATCGGGCGCCGGCTCCGCACCGTGGTGCGCAACCGCATGTAAAGCTGCGTGTTCGGCCCGGCGCCTGCCGGGTTTCGGCGCGGCTTCCCTCGAAAATGCCAGCCTGCGCGGCCGGCCCATACTGTCCGATGCTGGAGATCAATGCTGCCCCGAGAACTGGAATTGCCGTCATGGAGTTGAGTCGCCCGTTTCATCTGTATGTCATCGAAGACGATGCGCCGCTGCGCGACATGGTGTCCGGCTATTTCGAGAAGAACCGCTTCACAGTCACCGCCATGTCCAGCGCGGAGGAGATGCTGCAGCGCATCCACCGCCTGCGGCCCGACCTCATCGTGCTGGACGTGGGCCTGCCGGGCATGTCGGGCCTGCAGGCCTGCCAGCGCCTGCGCGGCGACGGTGACCGCGTGCCCATCATCCTGCTGACGGCGCGCAGCGAAGAGGTCGACCGCATCGTCGGCCTGGAGATGGGCGCCGACGACTATCTCGGCAAGCCGTTCTCGGCGCGCGAGCTGCTGGCGCGCGTGAACGCGGTGCTTCGCCGCGCCGCGTTCACGCCCGGGGCGCCGGTCGACGGCGGCAAGACCGTTCGCATCGGCGACTATGCGTTTGCGCTGGACTCGCGCAGCCTGCACCGCGGGCAGGAGGTGCGGGTGCTCAACACCGTCGAATACGCGTTGCTGGCCGAACTGACGACCAACCCGTCGGTGCCGGTGTCGCGCGAGCGGCTGCTGGCCGTGTCGCACACGCGCAAGGATGCCGTGCTGCTGCGCGCCATCGACGCGGCGATCATGCGGCTGCGCCGGATCCTCGAACCCAACCCGGCAGCGCCGCGCTACATCCAGACGGTACGCAGCCACGGCTACATGTTTGTTCCGCTGGATGGTTTTTCGGTACGGTGAATCCGGGCATGCGGTCCTCGTTCTCGATCGTCCGGCGCCTGACGGCACTGGTGGTGGCTGTCAGTCTGCTGTTGCTGTGCCTCAACGCGTATCTGCTGTTCAGCGTGATCCAGCCGCTGGTCGATGACAGGATCGCGTCCCAGGCCAAGGAGATCGACATCGTGCGCACGGCGCTGCAGGGCGTGCCGGTGGAACACCGCAGCACGCTCGCCGAGGCGTTCGCTCGCGCAGGCATGCGTGTCACCAAAGGGGAGGCGGCTGCCGCAGAGGATCCCCAGCTCCACATGCGCGAGCCGTTCAGGATGCTGGAGCACCTGCGCGCAAAGGTGGGTCCCGGCGTTCGCGTTACCTGGGAGCAGGGCGCCAGCCCGCTGCAGCCTCCAGTGTTGCGGGCAGCGTTCGACATCGATCTTGAGCACTGGATTGCCGAGGTCCCGGTCGGAAAGCCTCCGTCGATGGGGCCAGTGCAGTCCGGACTCATGGCGCTGGCGCTGGTGGGTCTCGCCGCCGGGATCGCCATCGTGATGGGCGTTCGCCTCATCACGCGGCCGATGGCGATGCTGGCCAGTCAGGTCGCCGAACGGCACAACGATCTGCGCCTGATCGACGAGAGCCAGCCGGTGGGCATCGAGCTGCAGCAGGTCATCCGCGCGTTCAACGGCCTGGTGCACGCGACGAACCGTGCCAAGGCGAGCCGCAGCCACATGCTGGCCGGTCTGTCGCACGACCTGCGCACGCCGCTGGCGCGCCTGCGCCTGCGGGTTGAGTGCGAATGCGCCGAGCAGGCCGGGCAGAAGATGGAACGCGACTTCGATGCGCTGGCCCACATCATCGACCAGTTCCTCGCGTACACGCAGGGTGAGGCCGACCTCTCGCTCGGAACACCGGAGCCGCTGGCCGGCCTGGTGCAGCACATCGTGCTCGACTATGGCGATCAGGGTGTGCAAGTCGTGATCTCCGACCCCATCGCCGGCAATGCGCCGCTGCCCGATCTGGCGGTGCAGCGCATGCTGACCAACCTGATCGACAACGCCCTCGCCTACGGCAAGGCCCCGATCGTCGTCACGGTGGACGGGCATGACGGTGCCTGCCGGCTGATGGTCAGCGACGCGGGGCGCGGCATTCCGGCCGGTGCGCTCAAGCAGGCGCTGGAACCCTTCGTCAAGCTGTCGAACGACACCGGCAAGCTGGGGCACTGCGGACTCGGGCTGGCCATCGTCGCCCAGATCGCGGGGCAGCTGCAGGGCCAGGTGGTGCAGCGTGCCTTCGACGGCCGGAGTTCGGCCGTCGGCGTCGCGTTGCCGCTGCCGGCCTGAGAGGCTGCGCCGGGGTCAGTTGGTCGACACGCGCAGCGGCGCCGATGCGCCCAGCAGCTTGGCCTTCAGCGACGGGTCGGTCGGGTGGCTGCCCAGCCAGATCGCCAGCAGTGCGTTGTAGAACGCGAGGTCGTGGACCGGCCTGGTGAGCGGCTTGCCGTTGAGTTCGATCACGGCGCCGGTGTCCGGCACCCAGTCCATCGTCAGCACGTCCCCCTTGCGCAAGCCCTTGGGCTGCTCGGCGATGGTCTTGGCGAGCGCCACCATCCGCTCCGAGACCTGCGGGTTGGCCGGGTCCCGGCCGATGGCCACATCGTTCATCACCGCCTCGATGAAGTCCGCGCTGCTGACGTTGCGCAGCGTCACGATCACCATGCGCCGCGGACCCGGGGTGTCCAGTACGTCCTGCGCGTGCAGCTTGCGGTCGGCCAGGTAGAGGCCCATCGCGTAGATCTTGAAGACCAGGCGCATGCTGACGCCGGCGCCGTTCAGCTTGAGGCTGGTCCCCGCCACCTGGGCCGAGTCTTCCATGGCGACGCCGCCGACATCGGTGGCGGCCCACCCCGACGGGCAGCCCACGGCATAGGACGCGGCCACCAGGGCCGCCTTGAAATCGAAGTGCATGCTGTCGTTCCATGGTGCGGCGCTCGCCACGGAGGCAGCGTCGCCGTCGAGGGTGTCGTTCTGGTGGCAGCTGCGTCGGTCGTTCGAGAGCAGCAGTCGGGTGCCCAGGCCTGCGCCGTTGAGCTGCAGCGGTGTGCCGGCCACGAGCACGGATTCGGCCAGCGGGATGCCGCCGATGTCGACCGCTGCGTGGCTGCGCAGGCAGGCGCTGGCGCAGAGCACGGCCGCGAGCGTGGTGTGGAGGAGGGGGTGTTGCATCGCGTGGGACTCCGTGGGTTCACCACACCACCATGGCATTGGTCAGCACCCGCTGCAGCCAGCTGCGCGACGCCGCCTCGGAGATGTCGCCCCGGCCCGCGACTTCGAGCCGCGCGTTGACCACGTCGGCCGACGCGACGATGTTGCCGGCCTTCAGGTCGCGCGGGTCGACGATGCCCGAGAAGCGCAACGTGGTCAGCCCGCCGTTGAGCGCGACGCTGCGCTCGCCCGCGATCAGCAGGTTGCCGTTGGGCAGCACGTTGATGACCGACGCCGCCAGCTGGCCGGTGAAGCTGGTGTCGTTGGCGGTCGTGCCGCTGCCCTTGTAGGTGTCGCTGCCCGATGCTGTCACATTGAGGTTGAGCAGGCCCTTGAGGATGCCGATGCCGGACTCCGGCGTGCCCGGCCCCTTCGACGCGACCTTGTTGTCGCGGCTGGTGTCGGTGGTGATCTTGTTGCTGGCGCTCAGGCTCTCGGAGATGTCGACCTTCAGCGTGTCGCCGATGCGGCGAGGCTTGGCCCGGTCGGCGAACGAGAAGCGCATCGGCATGCTGGCCTGGAAGATCGAGCCGTTGTTGACGCGCTCCAGGCCGGCCGGCACCGGCGTGGGCGGCGCCACGACGGGCCGCTCGACCATCGGGTCGGTCGTTAGCATGCTGGTACAGGCCGCCAGCTGGCACGCGCCGATCGCCGCCATGGCCAGTGCGAAGCCGAGCCGACGAGGCTCGGGCGGGGTGCGCCGCTCATCGCGTGCAGGGTGATGGCTCATCTGTCTTTCCTTCGGTGGGTGGGGGTGTGGTGTCGAGGCACTTGTAGAAACCGATGTTCTCGATGCCGGTGATCAGGGCCGTGACCGTGGGGGCCAGCTTGTCGCGCGTCGACGACCACTTGCTGGAGCTGAAGCCTTCGTCCAGCACGTAGTGGCTGGTCGACAGCACCACGCCATTGGCGTCCTGCAGCTTCAGTGCCGCCATGCTGACGTAGGGCCTGTAGTTGCCGCTGAGCGTGGGGATGCCCCAGTCGATGGACGCGGTGTACCGGAGCCAGACCCTGCAGGCCGCCACCTGTTGCAGCGGCTCGTAGACCCGGCTCTCGATGCGGTGGTTGCGCAACTCGAGCTGCAGCGCCGGAATGACATCGGCCACCTCGGCCAGCGGGTTGAATTCGATGCAGAGTTCCTTGAACGGCGCATGGTCGTGGTAGACCGTGTCGCTGGCCTTGCCCTGCGAGGACTTCATCACCACGCTGGCCGCGGCGGTGGTGCCCTTGACCAGTTCCCAGATGGGCACGGGGCTGATGATGCTGCAGCCCGCCTGGGCCAGGCAGGCCGCGGTCAACAGGGCCAGACGGAGGTGGCAGCGTGGCGGCATGGGCAGGAAACTGTCGTGGACGTGCACAGGAGGCGGGCGGGGAGTGGCAGGTGGCGGATCAGGCCAGCTCGCTGAGGATCTTCTGGACGGCGTTCGCGCCCATCACCGTGTACGAGGCCACGCTGCTGACGACGGAGCTGACGCCGTCGACCGTGTCGGACGCCGCTTCGCCGAGGGTGGACTCGACCGCCGTTGCCGCATCGCCGACCGCGCTCCAGGCCTGGTGGGCCATCGAGGACACGTCGTCGGCGAGTTCGGTGACGCCCTGCGTCACGCCGTCGACCGCGTTGCCGATGGCGGCCTCGGTGTTGTCCACCGCCGCCTCCGCCGCGTCGGCCACCGCCTGCCCCGCGCCCTTCAGCCAGGCCAGCCCTTCCTCGCTCAGGGACACGATGGTGCTGGCGGTGTGACCCGACCCGGCCGTTGCCAGGTCGGCAACCTTCTGGCCGAGCGACGATGCGGCGGATGAGGCGTAGGACGCCGCACTCGATGGGGAGATGGAAGCGATGCTGCTCATGGCGAACTCCTGTGGAGGTGAATAAGTGGATGGATATTAAGTAATGGACTCCTGCGGAGAAGATGAAATCAAAAGATCAAAAACAATCCAGTTCCAGCTTTCGATGTTGAGCTGCCGATTCAATATGCCGAAAGATCATGTTTGGACGCATATTTTTTCCCTTGAATTTCATTGGTAAATTCATGGTGAGATCTGAAAATTTGAATAATAGTGTTGATTTTTAATGATTTATTTCTTATCCCATTCAATGAGCCGTGGAAAGATTGATTTCAAAGAGAGATATTCTGTGATATTCACATTTCCATTCGGTGAAGAATTGGGATTCGCGATGAATATGACGGAATATGATGTCATATTCGATTTCCATGCGAATGGTTCAAATCGCCGTAGATTGCAATGCGTCGACCCGCAATCTTGATGTCCCGCAGGCAGGACCCGGCCCACTCGAACACCGTGCCGGGAAGCCCGGGCGCCTCGGGTTTCTTCATGAATCGCCGGGAAAATTTCATTTTTCTTTCGGCGCTCGACCGGCTGTAATGGCCGCTTTCGACCCGAAGAAGCAGCACAAGCATGAGACAAGCCTTGCAGGCGCAGGTACTGATCGTCGGCGCCGGTCCCGTCGGGCTGTGCCTGGCGATGGACCTGGCCCAGCGCGGCATCGCGGTGATCGTGGCCGAGACACGCCACCGCGGCGAGCCGCCCAACGTCAAGTGCAACCACGTGTCGGCCCGTTCGATGGAGATCTTCCGGCGGCTGGGCCTCGCTGCCCAGGTGCGACAGGCCGGGTTGCCGGAGGACTATCCGAACGACATCGCCTACCGCACCACCTTTGTCGGCGAGGAGATGTCGCGCATTCCCATCCCCGCACGGCGCGAGCGCTACACCGCAACCGTTGGCCCCGACACCCACTGGCCCACGCCCGAGCCGCCGCACCGCATCAACCAGATCTACCTCGAGCCGATCCTGTTCGCGCAGGCCGAGGCCACCCCGGGCGTGCGCATGCTGAACCGCACCCGCATCGACGACTTCGCGCAGGACGACGCGGGCGTGCACGCGACCGGTACCGACCTCGACACCGGCGAGACGCTGCACATCGAGGCCGACTACCTGGTCGGCTGCGACGGCGGGCGCTCGATGGTGCGCAAGAAGATCGGCGCCACGCTGTCGGGCCGCGACATGGTCGGCCGCGTGCAGTCGACCTACTTCCGGGCGCCGGCCTTGCTCGGCATGTTGAAGGTGCCTCCGGCCTGGGCCACGTTCTCGCTGAACCCCCGGCGCTGCGGCAACGTCTACGCGATCGACGGCCGCGAGACCTGGCTCATGCACAACTACCTGGGCGAGCACGAAGTCGATTTCGACGCGGTCGACCGCGACTGGGCCATCCGGCAGATCCTGGGGGTGGACGACGCGTTCGAGTACGAGATCCTGTCGAAGGAAGACTGGATCAGCCGGCGCCTGGTGGCAGACCGTTTCCGCGACCGGCGCGTGTTCATCTGCGGCGACGCGGCCCACCTGTGGGTGCCGATGGCCGGCTACGGCATGAACGCCGGCATCGCCGATGCGATGAACCTGTCGTGGTTGCTGGCCGGCCGGCTGCAGGGCTGGGGCGGCCCCGCGCTGCTGTCGGCCTACGAGGCCGAGCGCCTGCCGATCACCGAGCAGGTGTCGCGATTTGCGATGGACCACGCGCTGGCGCTGCAGAAGCACCGCGAAGGCGTGCCCGCGGGCATCGAGGCGCCCGGGGCGGAGGGTGACGCGCTGCGCGCGGAGACCGGCCGCGCGCTGTATGCGCTCAATGTCCAGCAGTACTGCTGCGGAGGGCTCAATTTCGGCTGCTTCTACGACCGCTCGCCCATCGTGTCCTATGACGGCGAGGCCGCGCCCGCGTATTCGATGGCAACGTTCACGCCGTCCACCGTGCCCGGCTGCCGTACGCCGCACCTGTGGCTGGACGATGGCCGTTCGTTGTATGACGCGATGGGCCCGGGCTACACATTGCTGCGCTTCGACCCCGCGGTGGATGCCCGGCCGCTGCAGGCCGCCGCCGCGTCGCGGGGCGTGCCGTTGCAGGTGCTGGACGTGGTGGCCAAGACGGCGCCGGCGCTTTATGCCCATGCCCTGGTGCTATCGCGGCCCGACCAGCATGTGGCCTGGCGCGGCCAGGTGGTGCCGGCGGATCCGCTGGCGCTGGTGGACCGCTTGCGCGGCGCGGCGGACCTGCGCGAGCACGTCGCGGCCTGAGTCCGGGCTTCGATCGCGTGCCCGCTTGGGTGCGGCGCGGCAGAGTATATTCAGCCCACCACGAGCCGTTTCGGGGTGCCCACTCCGCCCACCCATGCCTGTTGCTGCCACCGGCCGTCGCGCGCCGCAGCGCGCCGCCTCCAGTTCTTCGCGCGCGTCTCCGCGCGCGAAGTCGCGCACGCGCCGCGCCGAGGATGCCGCGGCGCCGTCGCGCACCGATTCGCTGACCGACCAGGCCTACCAGCGCCTGCACCGGGCGCTGATGACGGGTGCCCTGCTGCCCGAGCAGGTGTTGACGGTGCGCGGTGTCGCCGAGAGCTACGGTGTCAGCCTGACGCCGGTGCGCGAGGCGGTGCAGCGCCTGGTGGCCGAACGCGGGCTCGAGGTGGTCAACGGCCGCATCATCCGCGTGCCGCGGCTCGACATCGAGACCTACCGCCAGATCCTGAAGATCCGCATGGAGCTCGAAGCGCTGGCCGCCAAGGAGGCCGCGCCCCGCATCTCCAACGAAGAGATCGCCCGGCTCGATGGGGTGGTGCAGCAGCACCGCCAGGCCATTGACGCCGGCAACGCGCTGGCCACGCTGGCCGCCAATACCGATTTTCATCTTTCGATATATCGTGCCTCCGAGCATGCCATCCTGGTCGGCATGATCGAGAGCCTGTGGCTGCGCGTGGGGCCGACGCTGAACCTGCTGTTTCCCCAGTACTGCGGCAGCCTCACGGGGCATGAGACGCATCTGGTGGCGATGGACGCGCTGCACCGCCGCGACGGCGATGCGCTCGCGCAGACGATGCGCGATGACCTGGCGCATGGCTCGCGTTTCCTGATGCGCCTGTTGGAGCCCTGACATTCGGCGTGTCGGTGCATCTTTCTGCATTGACAATATATTCTGAGTCTCCTATCCTGCGCCAGATGCGCGTTCGGGGGAGAGCTTGGGCGCGTGACCGCTGTCCACCATCGAAAGGCTCACGCATGCAACTCCATCTGTCCCGCCGCGACTTTCACCGCACCGCGGCCCACATGTTCATCGCCTCGTCGGGCGGTGCCGCGCTGTTCGGCGCCGGTGCGGCGCTGGCGCAGCAGAAGACCGTGAACCTCGGCACCTTCGGCGCGATCGATGCGCAGAACTACATCCGCGCCAAGAACATGGTGGGCAAGACCTTCGGCCCCAACGTGAAGGGCGAGTTCGTCACCGTGCGCGCCGGCTCCGAGGTGATCGCGGCCATGGCCGGCGGCAGCCTCGACCTGTGCAACATCGGCTCCAGCCCGATGGTGGTGGGATATGCCAATGGTGTGAAGGCGTCGATGGTCTACGTCTACAAGAACATCATCGACAGCGAATGCCTGGTGGTGCAGGGCAACTCGGGTATCACCAATATCGCCGGGCTCAAGGGCAAGAAGATCGGCCTGCCGTTCAACACCTCGGTGCACTTCGCCGCCATCGCGGCGCTGAAGACGGGGGGCCTCGGCGTGAACGACGTGCAACTGCTCAACATGCGCGCCGACCAGGTGCCCTCGGCCTGGCAGCGTCGCGAGATCGACGCCAGCTACATCTGGGTGCCGGTGCTGCCGCGCCTCACCGAAGACGGCGGCAAGATCATCTTCAAGACCGGCGACCTGAACGCGCAGAACCTGCTGATCTTCGACGGCCTGCTGGTGCGCGATGAGTTCAAGCAGAAGTCGCCCGAACTGGTGCTGGCCTTCCTGAAGGACTTCGAGCAGATCGCCCGCACCTTCAAGCAGGAGCCCAAGGACGTGGTCGAGACCATGACCAAGTTCCTCGGCGTCGACGAGGCTGCGGTGATGCGTTCGCTCAACACCTTCTACCCGGTGCCGGCGCGCGAGCAGCAGAGCAGCAAGTGGCTCGGCAAGCCCGGCGAGAAGGACACGGGCGTGCTGAAGACGCTGCAGACGCAGGCGCAGTTCCTGCTGGACTCGGGCCAGATCAACGCGATGCCGAAGGACTTTTCGGGCTTGGTCGACAGCAGCTTCGTTGCGAAGATGGCTTGATGGCGGCGGTTTACAAGGCGCGCTTCGACCAGGTTTCCAAGCGCTTCGGCGAGGGCGCACAGGCGGTGCAGGCGCTGGAGCCGATCACGCTCGACATCGCGCCCAACGCCTTCGTCTGCCTGGTCGGGCCGTCGGGCTGCGGCAAGAGCACGTTGCTGAACCTGCTGGCTGGCTTCGACACGCCGACCACCGGCCAGGTGCTGATGGAAGGCGAGGTGGTTCGCGGGCCCGATGCACGGCGTGGTGTGGTGTTCCAGCAGGGCGCGTTGTTCACCTGGATGAGCGTGCTGGACAACGTGGCTTTCGGCCCGCGCGCCACTGGCAAGTCGAAGGCCGAGGCCGACCGCATCGCGGCGCGCTACCTCGAGATGGTGGGCCTGTCGGGTTTTGCGAAGCGCTACCCGTACGAGTTGTCGGGCGGCATGCAGCAGCGTGTGGGCATTGCGCGCGCACTGGCCAACGATCCCGAGATCCTGCTGATGGACGAGCCCTTTGCCGCGCTCGACGCACAGACCCGCGAGCTGCTGCAAGAAGAGATCAAGCGCATCTGGCAGGACACCCGCAAGACGGTGCTGTGGATCACGCACAGCATCGAGGAGGCGCTGTTCCTCGCGACCGACATCGTCGTGATGTCGGCGCGGCCCGGCCGCATCAAGGCGCGCTTCACGCCCGACTTTTCGCAGCGCAACGATCCGGCGCTGGTCACCAGCCCGGCCTTCGTGCAGATGAAGGCCGAGATCATCGCGCTGCTGCGCAACGAAGCCTTGGCCGCACAGCAGCAGGAGCTGGCATGAGCCTGACCCGCAAGCAGCGCGGCCGCCTGCTCAACACGGCCTCGTTCACCGGCCTGCTGCTGGTGTGGATCCTGCTGACGACCGACGTGTTCGGCAAGCCCTTCGTGGCGCCGCTGTTCCTGCCGTCGCCGCTGTCGGTGCTGAAGACCTTCATGACCCTGCTGCGCGATGGTTACCAGGGCAAGAGCGTGTTCCATCACCTGGGCATCAGCCTGTTCCGCTTCGGGCTGGGCTTCTCGATCGCCGCGGTGCTGGCGATTCCGCTCGGGCTGTGGATGGGCATGAACGAGACCGTCAAGGGCCTGTGCGATCCGCCGATCGAGATCACGCGGCCGATGCCCAAGCTGGCGCTGCTGCCGCTCTTGATCATCTGGTTCGGCATCGGCGAGGTGGCCAAGGTGCTGATCATCGTGCTGGCGCTGTTCCCGGTGCTGTCGATCAGCGCGATGCAGGCGGTGCGCGGCGTGGGGCAGCGCAAGGTGCAGGCGGCGCTGGCGCTCGGGGCATCGCGCGGCGTGGTGTTCCGCCGCGTGATCTTTCCGGCCAGCCTGCCGGGCATCTTCACCGGCCTGCGCGTGAGCATTGGCCTGGGCGTGACCATGCTGGTGGGCGCCGAGATGATCGCCACTAGCAACGGCATCGCCTGGATGGCGCTGTCGGCCGCCGACTTCCTGCTGACCAACGTGGTGCTGGTGGGCGCGCTGATCATGGCCGTGCTGGGCTACCTGCTCGACCTGCTGGCCCGCGCGGTCGAGAACAGGATCGTCCACTGGGGCGGCAAGGAAGGATGATGGAGACCCACATGCAACTACCCAAAGAAGGCACTCCCTGGGAGCAGCTGCAGCAGCAGTTGAAGGACGCCGGCCGCAACGACGTCGACTGGCGCGGTGGACGCGTGCCGATGTACATCCACTATGCCGGCGAGGACGTGCTCGACGTGGCCAAGCAGGCCTACCTGATGTATTTCTCGGAGAACGGGCTCGGCCCGCGTGCCTTCGGCAGCCTGGTGCAGTTCGAGCGCGAGGTGGTCGCCATGGGCCTGCAGCTGCTGCACGGCGGCCCCGATGCGCGCGGCGCGATGACCACCGGCGGCACCGAGAGCATCTTTCTCGCGGTGAAGTGCGCCCGCGACCGCGCGCAGCGGCAGCGCCCGGCTATGGGCGTGCCGCAGATCGTGCTGCCGGTGAGCGCACATCCGGCGTTCGACAAGGCCGCGCAATTCGTCGGCATGCAGACCGTGCGCACGCCGCTCGCGGCCGACTTCACCGCCGACCCGGCCGCGATGGCCGCGGCCATCACGCCCGACACCGTGATGCTGGTCGGCTCGGCACCGGCGTTTCCGCACGGCGTGGTCGACCCGATCGGCGAGATCGCCACGCTGGCGCGCGAACGCGGGCTGTGGATGCACGTCGACGCCTGCGTCGGTGGCTACTTCGCACCGTTCGCCCGCATGCTGGGCGTCGCGCTGCCCGACTTCGATTTCGCGGTGCCGGGGGTCACGTCGATCTCGGCCGACCTGCACAAGTACGGCTACTCGGCCAAGGGCGCATCCACGCTGTTCTTCAGCGATCCCGAATCCTTCGCGTTGATGGGCTGGGCCTTCGACAACTGGCCGCGCGGCCAGTACTTCACGCACACGCTGGTCGGCACGCGCGGCGGCGGCGCCATCGCGTCGGCCTGGGCCGTGATGCACTATCTGGGCGAGGACGGCTACAAACGCATCACCGAACGCGTGCTGGCCACGCGCCGCGCCATGCAGGCCGGTCTCGACCGCCTGGGCCTGCCCACCTACGGCAAGCCCGAACTGTCGATCTTCGCGTTCGGCTCCCCCGAGCACGACATGGCCGCCATCGGCCGCGGCCTCACCGCACGCGGCTGGACGGTGGGGCAGGTGCGCGACCCGGCCGGCATCCACCACATGCTGAACCTCACGCACGAGCCGGTGGTGGGCAAGTATCTGCAAGACGTGGCCGATGCGATGCGCGACCCGGTGATGGCAGATGAAGGAGCCCCGTCGGTTGCGCGTTATTAGATCGGTTTTGCGCGGCTGATCCGAGCCTGGTCTCAGGGTGTTTCCGGTGGTGCGATGGGGTACGTCGGTCTAGCATGACGTACGGATCGACACAACAAAGAGGAGACACATGGTCACGATCAATCGCCGACATTGCCTGACGTTGGCGCTCGCTGCGGCGACCGCAGCAACAGCGCTGCCCACGGTGGCGCAAGAAACATTCCCCATCCCCGGAAAACCCATCCGCATCATCGTGCCGTTCTCGGCTGGCTCGGGCTCCGACGTGACGGTGCGCATCATCGCCAAGATGATGACCGACGAGCTCGGTGGCCACCCGGTCGTGGTCGACAACAAGCCCGGCGCCGGCACCTTCATCGGCGCGCAGGAAGTGGCGCGCGCGCCAGCCGACGGCCACACGCTGCTCTACACCATCGTCGTCACGCACACGCAGAACCCGCACCTCTACGCCAAGCTGCCCTACGACCCGGTGAAGGACTTCACGCCGCTGGTGCAGGTGATGAAGTCGGCCACCGTGTTGATCGCGCCGCCCAACGCGCCCTTCAACAACGTGAAGGAACTGGTGGCCTATGCCAAGGCCAACCCCGGCAAGCTGAGCTACGCCTCGTATTCGCAAGGCTCGACTTCGCACCTGAACGGCGAGCTGCTGAAGATGCGCGCCGGCATCGACATGGTGCACATCCCGTACAAGGGCACGGCCGATGCGTCGCGCGCGCTGATGGCCGGCGACGTGCAGCTGTACTTCGACGGCACGTCGACCGCGGTCGAAGCCATCAAGGCCGGCCGCGCCAAGGGCCTGGGTTCGGCCACGCCCACCCGCGTGTTGGTGCTGCCCGATCTGCCGACCATCGGCGAGCAGGGCGTGCCCGGGCTCGACATCGTCGGTTGGCAGGCGCTGTTCGGCCCGGGCAACATGAACCCCGCGGTGGCGAAGAAGGTGAGCGACCTGCTGCAGAAGATCGCGCGCAGCCCGGAGATGCTGAAGCTGATCGCCTCGCAGGGCAACGAGCCATCGGGTGCGGCGGGCGCGGATTTCGCCGCCATCGTCAAGACCGATTACAACCGTTGGGGCGAAGTCATTAAGGCTGCCAACATCAAGCTGGATTGAGAGCACACATGTTCGATACCGTAATCAGAGGCGGCACCATCGTCGATGGCAGCGGCGCGGCGCGCTTCACCGGCGACGTCGGCATCCAGGACGGCAAAGTGGCCGAGGTCGGCGGCAAGCTCGGCGCCGGCAAGCGTGAGATCGACGCCAGCGGCGCGCTCGTCACGCCCGGCTGGGTCGACGTGCACACGCACTACGACGGCCAGGTCACGTGGGACCCGTACCTGAGCCCATCCACCGACCACGGTGTGACCAGCGTGGTCATGGGCAACTGCGGCGTGGGTTTTGCCCCCGTCAAGCCCGACCAGCGCGACTGGCTCATCAGCGTGATGGAGGGCGTGGAAGACATCCCCGGCACCGTGCTGGCCGAGGGCCTGCAGTGGGAGTGGGAGAGCTTTCCCGAATACCTCGACGCGCTGGAGCGCAAGCCGCGTGCGCTCGACGTGGGCGCGCAGATCCCGCATTCGGCGCTGCGCACCTATGTGATGGGCGAGCGCGGCATCACGCACGACGAGGCCACGCCCGCCGACATCCAGCAGATGGTGCGGCTGGTGCGCGAGGGCCTGGAGGCCGGTGCGCTGGGCTTCTCGACCAGCCGCACCATCATCCACAAGTACCAGCAGCGCAAGTACCCGCCGGGTACCTTCGCGTCGCCCGATGAGATCCTGGGCATCGCGCGCACCATGGGCGCGGTGGGCCATGGCGTGTTCCAGATGACGTCGAACCACGCGCAGATGGAGACCGAGGTGCCGTGGCTCACCGAAGTGGCGCGCCACAACAAGTTGCCCGTCGCCTTTGCGCTGGTGCAGACCGACCAGACCCCCGACAACTGGAAGCGCCTGCTGGCGGCACTGGACGAAACCCACCAGGCCGGCATCCCGCTGTACGGCGCGGTGGCAGGCCGGCCCGCCGGCATCCTGATGGCCTGGCTGGGCTCCACGCATCCGTTCATGGCGCACCCGCTGTGGCAGACCCTGGTGGCCCTGCCCTGGGAGCAGAAGCTGGCCCGCCTGCGCGACCCGCAGGTGCGCGCCCAGCTGACCGACATGGGCGTGATGCAGCAGGCCGCGCAGCACGACATGCGCATGGCCTACCTGACGCAGAGCTTCCACAAGATGTATGCCCTGGGCCAGGACCCGGACTACGAGCCCGCGCAGGAGCACAGCATCGCGTCGATCGCGCAGCGCGACGGCCGCTCGCCGCTGGAGGTGGCCTACGACATGCTGATGGCGCAAGACGGCAAAGGCATCATCTACTTCCCGAGCTTCAACTACGCCTACAACGACCTGAGCCAGCTGCACACGCAGCTGCAGCACCCGCGCACGATGATGAGCCTGGCCGACGGCGGCGCGCACTGCGGCTACATCTGCGACGTGAGCATGCCCACCTACATGCTCACGCACTGGGCCCGCGACCGCAAGCGCGGTCCCACGCTGCCGCTCGAGCTGATGGTGCGGCGCCAGACGCACGACACGTCGAAGATCTACAGCCTGAACGACCGCGGCCTGCTGAAACCCGGCTACCTGGCCGATGTGAACATCATCGACTTCGACCGGCTGCACATCCCGCCGCCGTACGTGGCGTTCGACCTGCCGGCTGGTGGACGCAGGCTGGTGCAGACGGCCAGTGGCTATCGGGCGACGATCAAGTCGGGCGAGACGATCATGGAGAACGGGGAGCGCACCGGAGCTCTGCCAGGCAAGCTGATGCGGGGGCCACAGGGGCGGTGAAGGCGGTACCGCTGCAATCGTCGCCTGCGCGCACCGAGGCCATGGCCTCGCCCTGTGGCCGCGGTGCCCGGCGGCTGGCTACGGAGCGGTTTCCTCCACGCGCTTGACCTGGATGGCGTGCCCGGTCCAGACGCCTCCCGTCGGCAGCGCGCGGATGGCCGCCTTCTGCGCAGGGTTCAGGCTCGGCTCGTTGGCGATGTAGGTTTCGCTGACCCGGATGCGTTGCGCGCCGGTGTCGGCCGGGTCGGGGAACAGAAGGCTGATCTCGTAGGTGGGCATGGGGGGATTTTCGGTGATCGCCGGCGCGTGTGGATTCCGCCCTCGTCACCGGGAAAGCGAGGGCCGGCGATGTGCGAGCATCCCCCGATGCCAGACCTTCGCGAGCTCACCCGCCAATTCCCGCGTCCCGGCCGCGTCGACGCCATCTACCTGCGCCCTTCGCGCGGCGCGCCCGTCGTGTCGGTCGACTCCGCCCTCGCCGTCGAAGCCCGTGGCCTGGAAGGCGACCGCAGTGCCAGGCCGGCATCGGCCACCGCTGGCGGCCACAAGCGGCAGGTGAGCCTGGTGCAGGCCGAGCACACGGCCCTCATCGCCGGCTGGCTTGGCCTGCCCGGCATCGACGCGCGCCGTTTGCGGCGCAACCTCGTGATCTCCGGCCTGAACCTGATCGCGGCACGGAGCTTGTTCGCCAACCAGCCCATCCGCATCGCGATCGGCAGCGAGGTCGTGCTGGTGGCCACCGGGCCGTGCGACCCGTGCTCGAAGATGGAGACCGAATTCGGCCCTGGCGCCTACAACGCGATGCGCGGGCATGGCGGTCTGACGGCGAGGGTCGTGGCCGGTGGGCGCTTCAGGATCGGCGACGAGGTGCGTGTGCTGGCGTGAACGCGGCGCCGATCACCGTGTAGACGTAAAGCGCATGGCGGATGCGCCGCCGCCGCCGGCCTGGACGTCGGCCAGCGCCTGGCACCGATTTCTCGCTCTGGCCTACGCGCAGGGGGATCGCAAGGACATCGACAACCCCGACCAGCGGATCGCCGAAGACATCATCACCTTCATCAGACGCTTGATCCATTTCCCGCCGATCCTGGCTGGACGGGTTTCTGATGCTGTACGTGGTGGGCACCGTGGTGGCGAGGGCGCTGCGATGCCGACCAGCAGCGCCGCTGATCGCTGACGTGCGCGCCACTCAGCCGGCGCTGGCTTCCTGCTCCGCCGGCAGCCTCACCGTGAAGCAGGTCCCCTTGCCCGGCACGCTGCGCACGGCGATGCTGCCGTGCATCATCTCGCAGAGCCGCTGGCAGATCGCCAGGCCCAGGCCGGTGCCGCCATAGCGGCGCGTGGTGTCCGATTCGGCCTGCACGAAGGGCTGGAACAGCTTGGCCAGCTGCGGCGCCGAGATGCCGATGCCGGTGTCGATGACCTCGAACACCGCCGTGGCCGTGCTGCCTTCGCCCTCGCGGCGCACGTGCAGGCGCACCTCGCCGCCGGTCGTGAACTTGGCCGCGTTCGACAGCAGGTTCAGCAGCACCTGGCGCAGCCGGGTCGCGTCGCCCTGGAAGTCTTGCAGCGGCTGCTCGGCCTGCAGCACGAACCGGTTGCCGTTCTTGGCGACCAGTGGCTCGATCGTCGCGATGACCTCGTCCAGCAGTTCACGCAGCGAGAAGTGCTCGATCTGCAGCTCCAGCTTGCCGGCTTCGATCTTCGACAGGTCGAGCAGGTCGTTGATGAGCCCCAGCAGGTGCATGCCGGAGTTGCGGATCTTCTGCAGATCCGCCTGCTGGTGCGGCGTGGAAGCGTCTTCCTCCAGCAGTTCGGCATAACCGATGATCGCGTTGAGCGGCGTGCGCAGCTCGTGGCTCATGTTGGCCAGGAAGGCGCTCTTCGCGCGGTTGGCGGTCTCGGCCTGCTCCAGCGCCTGTTGCACCTTGCGCCGCTGTTCTTCGGTGTTCTGGTTGGTCGTGCGCAGTTTCTGTTGCATGCGGATCAGGCGCCTGGCCTCCACGTGCGTGCGCAGGCTGAAGATCGAGGTGTAGCCCAGGAAGCTGGCCGCGCACAGGATGGCCGTGACCAGGCTGGCCTCGGGCGTGAAGCGGAACCCCGTCGCCGCCCCCACCACCGCGGCACCCAGCAGGCAGGCCAGCAGCGCCCGCAGCGCGAACCGCGCACCGCCCACACTCAGGCAGGCCGAGTTGAAGCCGATCACCAGCACCATCGTCGGCCAGACGCTGAAGCCGCACCAGGCCGAGAACGCGCCGGCCGCGACGGCGTCGACCAGCAGATTGCGCAGCTCGGCCGCCTTGGAGTCGCGGGCCCGCACGGCGATGAACCGGGCCAGATGCGGCCAGGCGACCCCGTAGAACACGGCCAGGCCCCACACCGGCACCGCCAACCCGTTGCCGGCGAAGCTCGACGCCAGGATCAGCAAGGTGCACAGGTGGGCCGGCACGCGAACCCGGAACCCGAGTTCGACGATCGGGTGCACCGCCGTTGCGGGCTGGCCGGTCTCCGCGGTGTGGGGCTGCTGCTCCATCGATGTCGGCCCGCGGGACGGCGTCAGGGGGTGAACGAGCGGACGCAGCGCACGTTGGTGAGAGTACTCTTGTTGGCCGCCACCGTCGCGCCACTGGCGAAGATCTGTATCCAGGCGTTGTTGGAGGGACTGATTGAAAACTCGGTCGAGCTTGCGTAGAACGAGTTCGCGAATCCAACGATGGCCATTCTGTTGGCGTACAGCGCGTTGAGCTGGTCCTTGGCGGGCAGGTACCAGTCGCTGTAGCAGGCATTGCCTGGCTGGCAAGGGCTGTTGCCCTGCGAGTCCACCTCGTACGCACTGCAGATGGCGGCCGCATAATTGCCCTGGCCGAGCGTCGTCTGGATCGCGACCGTGTTGGCGGCGCCGTCCGTGTCGCTCTGCGCGCCAGCGCCGACCGCGGTGCCAGGGCCGCCCCAATCGGCACCGATGCTGCTGTCCGCCGTGGCGGCGATCAGGTTCTGCAGGCCGCCGTTCAGCGCGGCGATGATGCCGCCGCCGCTGCTCTGGCCCACCGTCGTGGCCACGTAGGCAAACCCATTGGCCAACGTGGCCGATCCGGCCGCCGTCGTGACCGTGACGTCCACCGCGCCTGCCGCGTGCGCAGGCGTCACGGCGGTGACCGTGGTGGCATTGACGACGTTGACCGACGTGGCCGCCACACCGCCGAAGGTGACGGCGGTGGTGCCGGTGAGATCGGTGCCCGTCAGCGTGATGCCCACACCGCCCGACGCGCTGCCCGAACCCGGGCTGACCGCGGTGAGGGTCGGCAACACGGCGACGATGAGGCCGCGGCACACCGTCTCCACATCGACCCGGCAGCTGGCGCCGGCGGTGATGGTCTGGCCGACCGCGCAGGCCGGATGCGGCGACGGCGTCGGTGCGCCGGCAGGCTGCAGCGTATTGGCCGGGTTGACGGCAAAACACTGGGCATAGTCCGGCAGCACGAGCGCCGTGATCTTCAGCGCCTGGCCCGCGTTGTTGCTGAAGTCCGCCGGCTGGAAGCCGGTGAACCCGCCCGCGGTGATCGGGCTGACCGCGATCGGCCGCGTTTCGCCCGCCGGGTTGGTGAAGGCGCTGACCACTTGCGCCATCAGGCCCGCGCCGTGCGCGGCCCATCCGGCGATGGCGGCCACCAGCAGCCAGGACGACAGGCGGTGCGGCCCGTGGCCGTGGCGCAGCAGACGCCAGGCCGCCAGCGCCAGCGTCGCCAGCAGCAAGGCCAGGGCGGCCGGGTGGTCGACAGGAACATGAGTGACCGATGCCGGCCCGGTGGTGATCGACTGTGCCGAGGCGGCCGTGGCCAACCACGAGGAGGCGAGCAGCGCCGAAGAACGAATGGACAAGAACCTCGGCATCGACTTCCCTTGTGTGTCGTTGTTGTGAAACAGCTTGAAGTTACCACGGGTCCTGGCGGGTCAACGGCGCCGGTACGCACCGCAGTGTTGCCCGGTCCAGCCCTTGAAGGCGCGCTGGAAGGTCGGGCTGTCGCTGAAGCCGAGCTCGCCGGCCAGTTGCACCAGCGACACGCGCGAGGTCGACAGGCGCGAGATCGCCAGGTCGCGCCGCAGGTCGTCCTTCAGCCACTGCAGCGACGTGTGCTCCTTCGCCAGGTGCCGCTGCAGCGTCGACGGCGAGGTGTGCAGCTTGGCCGCGACCTCTTCCAGCGCAGGCCACCGCGGATAACTGCGCATCAGGCAGTTGCGCACCTTCTGGCCCACGGCCCCGAAGTCGCGCGGCGGCGAGATGATCTGCGTGTAGGCATCGGTCAGGAACACGCGCAGCGCCGGCTCGTCGCGGCTCACCGGCGTCTGCAGCTCCGAGGCCTTGAACCAGAAGCCGAACGCGCGCTGCTCGTAGCGCCGTGATGCCGGGAACACCAGCTGGTAACCCGCGTGGTGGTCGGGTTCGGGGTAGGTGAAGTCGAAATGCCGGATCGGCAGCGGCACGTTCAGCAGCCATGCCGCCAGGCGCCACAGCACCCGCACCATGGTCTCCTGCAGGAACACCGGCGCTTCGGTCGCGGGGTCGGTCCATTGCATGTGCAGGCCGGCCTCGTCGCCGTTGATCTGCAGCGAGAAGTCGACGTCGTCCTGCAGCAGGTTCAGCGCCGTGCTCATGCGCTTGAGCGCGCGCCGCAAGTCGGTGGCCGACAGGCCCTCGCGCGCGGTCAGCGCAAAGCTGCCGGGTTTGAACGGGCGCGAGAACAGGCCCAGGCATTCGTCCTTCAGCTCGTGCATCAGCGCATAGAACAGCGCCGTGTACTGCATCGGCGTCACGCCCTGGTCGCCGGGTTTGCGCAAGGCCTTGGGGTCGATTCCCACCTGACGTAGATAGCCATCGACGTTCATGCCTTTGTCCACCAGGCCGGACAGCATTCCGAACACGAAGACAGGGGCGATGAAGGCCCCAGGGTTTTCCCGAGGTTGGGCGGCTTTGAGGTCTTTTGCCATGGCTTTAAGGTTTTCAGCTATCGCGGGCAAGCACCTCGAAGCCTAGCATTCGCCCCGTCTTCAGCACAAACATTCCAGGGCCCCGGGGCCCTTCGCAGGCAAAGGAACCGGTATGGGACAGGACGTGTACGTGGTGGGTGTCGGCATGGTGCCATTCACCAAACCCGGGGCCAGCGAGCCCTATCCGCAGATGGCGGCCAAGGCGGTGAACGCCGCGCTGCGCGATGCGCGGATCGACTACGCGAAGGTGCAGCAGGCCTACGTGGGCTATGTGTACGGCGACTCGACCGCCGGCCAGTGTGCGCTGTACGAGGTCGGCATGACCGGCATCCCGGTCGTCAACGTCAACAACAACTGCTCCACCGGCTCCACCGCGCTGTTCCTGGCGCGGCAGGCGGTGATGAGCGGCGCGGCCGACTGCGTGCTGGCGCTGGGCTTCGAACAGATGCGCCCCGGCGCGCTGGGCGCGATGTTCACCGACCGCACCAGCCCGTTCGAGCGCTTCGACAGCGCCACCGAGGAGCTGGTGAGCCATGGCGAGATCCCGCTGGCGCTGCGCTACTTCGGCGGGGCGGGCCTGGCGCACATGGAAGAGTTCGGCACGCCGATGAGCACCTTCGCGAAGATTCGTGCCAAGGCCAGCCGGCACGCGGCGAACAACCCGCTGGCGCTGTTCCGCACGGTGGTCACCGAAGAAGAGGTGATGGCCGGCCCGGTGATGTGGCCCGGCGTGATGACCCGGCTGATGGCCTGCCCGCCCACCTGCGGCGCGGCCGCGGCCATCGTCTGCTCGGAAGCCTTCGCCAGCAAGCACGGCCTGAACACCGCGGTGCGCATCCGCGCGCAGGCCATGACCACCGACACCCCGGCCGCGTTCGAGGCGAAGGACATGCGCGAGGTGGTGGGCTACAGCATGGCCAAGGCGGCGGCGGAGAAGGTGTACGCCGAAGCCGGCCTGGGCCCGAAGGATCTGGACGTGGTCGAACTGCACGACTGCTTCGCCCACAACGAGCTGATCAGCTACGAGGCGCTGGGCCTGTGCGCACGCGGCGGCGCGCAACAGTTCGTAGAGGACGGCGACAACACCTACGGCGGCCAGGTCGTCACCAACCCCTCGGGCGGCCTGCTCTCCAAGGGCCATCCGCTGGGCGCTACGGGCCTGGCGCAATGCACCGAGCTGGTCCAGCAACTGCGCGGCAATGCAGACAAGCGCCAGGTCGCGGGCGCGCGCATCGCGCTGCAGCACAACCTGGGCCTGGGCGGCGCCTGCGTGGTGACACTGTACGAAAGGACCGCGGCATGATCGACCGCAAATGGATCGGCCACCGGCTGCAGCCCTCGGTGCTGACGCTGGACCGCTCACGGCTCGTGTTCTTCGCCAAGGCCATCGGCGAGACCGAGCCGGTGTACCTGGACCCGGCGGCCGCGCAGGCGGCCGGCTACCGCGACCTGCCGGTGCCGCCCACCTTCCTGTTCGCGGCCGAACTCGACAGCGGCGCCAACGACCAACTGCTCGCCGACCTGGACATTCCGCTGGCCAAACTGCTGCACGGCGAGCAGTCGTTCCGCTACCACCAGCCGGTCTGCGCCGGTGACACCGTCACCGTGCAGTCGACTCTCAGCGACATCTACGACAAGAAGGGCGGCAAGCTCGAGTTCGCCGTCAAGGACTCGCGCGTGACCAACCAGCACGGCACGCTGGTCGCCGAGCTGCGCACCGTGCTCGTCGTCAGGCACTAGACCCATGAAGCGAGAACACATGACCTCCACGATCCAGGTCGGCGACAAGCTGCCGGCCCTGCAGCTGGCGCCGGTGGACCGCACCACGCTGGCCCTGTTCGCCGGCGCATCGGGCGACCACAACCCGATCCATATCGACATCGACTTCGCGCGCCGCTCGGGCATGCCCGACGTGTTTGCGCAAGGCATGCTGGGCATGGCCTGGCTGGGCCGGCTGCTCACGCAGTGGCTGCCGCAGTCGCGCCTGCGCCGCTACGACGTGCGTTTTGCCGGCATCACGCACCTGGGCAACAAGGTGCGCTGCAGTGGCGAGGTCGTCGAGCTGCTCGAACTCGATGGCGAAGCCTGCGCCCGCGTGACGGTCCGCTCGATCAACCAGTACGGGCAGGACAAGCTGGTCGGCGAAGCCATCGTCGCCCTGGCATGAATACCCAATGAACCACAACACCATGAACAAGAAACTCGACGGCAAGGTGGCGCTGGTCACCGGCTCCGGCCGCGGCATCGGCCGCTCCATTGCGATGAAACTCGCCGAGGAAGGCGCACGCCTGGTCATCAACGACCTCGACGCCGAACCGGCGCAGGAGACGGTGGAGGCCATCCAGGCCATCGGCGGCGAGGCCGTGGCCTGCCCGGGCAGCGTGACCGCCCCTGATTTCGCGGAACGCTTCGTCGGCACGGCGGTGCAGCAGTACAAAAGCGTCGACATCATCGTCAACAACGCCGGCTACACCTGGGACAACGTGATCCAGAAGATGAGCGACGAGCAGTGGTACGCCATCATGGACTGCCACCTGACCGCGCCGTTCCGCATCCTGCGCGCGGCCCAGCCGGTGATCCGCGCGCTGTCGAAGTCCGAGCTGGAGGGCGGTGTGCGCAAGGTCCGCAAGGTGGTCAACATCTCGTCGATGGCGGGTGTGTTCGGCAACGTCGGGCAGAGCAACTACGCATCGGCCAAGGCCGGCGTGATGGGGCTGACCCAGACGCTCGCCAAGGAATGGGGGCGCCTGAACGTCACCGTCAACTGCGTGGCCTACGGCCTGATCAAGACCCGCCTCACCGGCAGCACGGCCGAGGGCGCGACGACCCAGATCGACGGCCGCGACATCAAGGTCGGCGTGAACCCCGGCCTGCTGTCGCTGATGGAGCAGACCATCCCGATGCAGCGGGGCGGCACGCCCGAAGAAGCGGCTGGTGCGGTCTACCTGTTCTGCATCCCCGAGTCGGACTACGTCAGCGGCCAGACGCTGATCTGCTCCGGCGGCCTGACGGGCATCTGATAGCGATGCTGCCGCGCCTGTTGCAGCATCCGTGGATGGATGCGGAGATCGAAGGCTTTCGCGAGCAGGTACGCCGCTGCGTGGCCGACAAGCTGGTGCCGCAGCTGGACGCCTGGCGCCGCCAGGGCTTCATTCCGCGCGGGGCCTGGCGTGCGCTCGGCGAACTCGGTTTTCTGCTGCCGGAGATGCCGGAAGAGTACGGCGGCCCGGGCGCCAATGTGGCCTACCAGCTGGTGGTGCAGGACGAGATGGCCCGCGCCGAGGTGCCGGCCAACACGGCGGTGCATTCCATCGCGGCGCACTACATCCTCGACTACGGCACCGAAGAGCAGAAACAGCGCTGGCTGCCCCGCCTGTGCAGCGGCGAGCTGCTGGCCGCGATCGCGATGACCGAGCCGGGCTGCGGCTCCGACCTGAAGGCGATCCGCACCCGGGCCCGGCTCGACGGCGATCACTACGTGGTGGACGGCGCCAAGACCTTCATCACCAACGGCTTCACCGCCAACCTGGTGGTGCTGGTGGTGCGCACCGGCGAGGCTGGCGCCAAGGGCGTGTCGCTGCTGGTGGTCGAGCCCGAAGGCCTGACCGGTTTCAGTGTCGGCCGGCGGCTCGAGAAGCTGGGCCAGCATGCGTCGGACACCGCCGAGCTGTCGTTCGATGGCATGCGCGTGCCGGCGTCGCATCTGCTGGGCGCGGTCGAAGGCAAGGGCTTCGCGCAGCTGATGAGCCAGCTGAGTTTCGAGCGGCTGCTGATCGCCGTGCCGGCCGCGGCGGTGATCGAGCGCGCGCTGGAGCTGACCGTGGACTACACCAAGAGCCGCAAGGCCTTCGGCCAGGCGATCGCCGACTTCCAGAACACGCGCTTCAAGCTGGCGGAATGCGCCACGCTCGCGCACGTGGTGCGCAGCTTCGTCAATGACTGCATCCAGCGCCAGCTGGACGGCACGCTGGACGCCGAGGCGGCCTACATGGCAAAGTGGTGGTGCACCGAACAGCAGGGCCGCGTCACCGACGAATGCCTGCAGCTGTTCGGCGGCTACGGTTACATGGCCGAATACCCGATCGCGCGGCTCTATGCCGACGCGCGTGTGCAGCGCATCTACGGCGGCGCCAACGAGATCATGAAAGACCTGATCGCCCGCAAGGTGGTGGCCTGATGCAGCCGCTGCAAGCGCTGAGCGTGGTCGAGTTCGAAGGCATCGGCCCCGGGCCGCTGTGTGGCCGCATCCTGGCCGACATGGGTGCCAGTGTGACCGTCGTCGCGCGTCCCGGCGCCTCGACCGTGGTCGACCGCCTGTCCAACGGCGCGCCGCCGCCGATGCGCGAGGGCAAACACGTCGTTCCGCTCGACCTGAAGCAGCCGGCCGATCGGGCCCGTGCGCTGGACCTGGTGGCCCGGTGCGACGTGCTGATCGAAGGCAACCGGCCGGGCGTGATGGAGCGGCTCGGCCTGGGCCCGTCGGCCTGCGCGGTGCTGAACCCCCGGCTGGTGTACGGCCGCATGACCGGCTGGGGCCAGGACGGCCCGCTGGCCCTGGCGGCCGGGCACGACATCAACTACGTGGCCCTGAGCGGCGTGCTGTCGCTCTCGGCCGTGCATGGCCAGCTGCCGGTGACGCCGCCGACCGTGCTCGGCGATGCGGGCGGCGCGCTCGGCCTGGCCCTCGGTCTGGTGGCCGGTGTATTGCAAGCGCGGCAGAGCGGCCAGGGCTGCGTGGTCGACGCGGCCATCGTCGACGTGATGGCCATGCTGGGAGGCATCGCGCAATGGGTGGCTGCGAGCGGCGGCCTCGGCGGCCCGGCGCCGAGCGTGTTCCACGACTCGCCGTTCTACGACGTCTACCGTTGCCAGGACGGCGGCTTCGTGACGCTGGGCGCGATCGAGCCGCAGTTCTACGCCGTGCTGATCGACAAGCTGGGCCTGCACGATGTCGACGCCGCGGCCCAGTACGACGCCACCCGCTGGCCGGCGCTGAAGGAGCGGCTGCGCGCCGTGTTCCTCGCGCAGCCTCGCCAGCATTGGTGCGCGCTGCTCGAAGGCACCGACGCCTGCTTCGCGCCGGTGCTCACGCTGGCGGAAGCGGCAGCGCACCCGCACAACGCGGCGCGCGGCATGTTCGTGCGCGATGCCACGGGTACCGCCCGCGGCATCGCGGCACCACGCTTCACCCCTCTGCAAGGCAGCGATCATGGCTGAAACCTTGCACGACCCGGCAGCCGTGGCGCGAGCCGCAGGCCAGCCAGCGATGCTCGCGGCGCGCGACCTCACGCTGAAGTTCGGCGGCGTCACCGCGCTGTCGGAGATCTCAATCGACATCGGCGCGCACGAACTGGTCGCGCTGATCGGGCCCAACGGCGCGGGCAAGAGCTCGCTGCTCAACATCCTGTCGGGCTTCTACCGGCCGAGCCAGGGCACGGTGCATTTCGAGGGACAGGACATCGGCCGGTGGCCGGTGCACCGCGTGGCCCAGGCTGGCCTGGCCCGCACTTTCCAGGGCACGCACCTGCTGCCGCACATGAGCGTTCTCGACAACATCCTGGTGGGCCGGTACATGCACATGCGCTGCAGCCTGACCACTGCGTTCTTCTACTACCCGTTCGCGCACCGCGAAGAGGTTGCGCACCGTGCCGTCGCCGAAGAGATCCTGTCCTTCCTCGAACTCGAGCACCTGCGCCACCACACGGTGGGCACCTTGGGCTACGGCATGCGCAAGCGCGTCGACCTGGGCCGCGCGCTGGCGATGGAGCCGCGCATGCTGCTGCTCGACGAGCCGATGGCCGGCATGAATTCGGAGGAAAAGGAAGACCTGGCCCGCTTCATCCTCGACATCCGTGAGTCGCGCAAGATCCCGGTGGTGCTCGTCGAGCACGACATGGGTGTGGTGATGGACATCGCCGACCGCGTGGTGGTGCTGAACTTCGGCCGCAAGATCGCCGACGCCACGCCGGCCGCCGTGCAACAGGACGAGAACGTGATCGCCGCCTATCTGGGGGGACACGCATGAACACGGCCGTGCCACAGCCCCAGACCCTGCCGCAATGGCTGCTGCACAACGCGGCCACCCGTCCCCACGAGGTCGCGCAACGCCACAAGTCCACCGGCGTGTGGAGGGAGTTCGACTGGTCCGCCGTGCACGACGAAGTGCGCGCGCTCGCGCTCGGCCTCAAGGCCCGCGGCGTGCAGCGCGGCCAGACCGTGCTGCTGATCGGCGAGAACCGGCCCGAGCTCTACTGGGCCGAGTGGGCGGCGCTGGCGCTGGGCGCCAAGGTGGCGGCGCTGTACCCCGACGCGACCGAAGCCGAGATCGACTACGTGGTCGGCGATTCGCAGACGGTCTGCGTGTTCGCCGAAGACCAGGAGCAGGTCGACAAGCTGCTGCCGGTGGCAGCCCGGCACGACGGGCTGCACAGCATCGTCTACTGGGAGCCGGGCGGCCTGTGGTCGTACCGCACGCCGGGCCTGCTGGCCTGGGAGGCGCTGAAAGCCGCGGCCCACCCTGTGGGGTCGGCCGATGCGCCGTGGTTCGCGCAGACCGTGGCCGAGGGCAAGAGCAGCGACATCGCGCTGCTGATGTACACCTCGGGCACCACCGGCGCGCCCAAGGGCGTGATCACCACCCACGCCTCGCTGCTGCACAACGCCTCGCTGCTGGCGCAGACGCTGCGGGTGCCCGAGCACTGCGAGTACCTCTCGTACATTCCGCTGTCGTGGGCGACCGAGCAGTGGGTCGGCGTGACGCTGGGCCTGATGCGGCCGATGCGCGTCAGTTTTGCCGAAGCGCCCGACCAGATCCAGGAGGCGATCCGCGAGCTGGCCTGCGACATGGTCTTCTTCGGCCCACGACAGTGGGAAAGCCTGGCCGCGCGGCTGCACGCCCGCATGCTCGATGCATCGCCGTGGCGGCAGAAGGTGGTCGACTGGGGCCTGCAGGTCGGGCGCCTGGTGCGGGCCGGCACGCCCGAGAACGCCGCCGCGCCCTGGTGGGGGCGCGCGCTGCTGCCGCTGGCCGATGCCGTCGTGCTGCGCCCGCTGCGCGACCAGCTGGGCCTGAAGCGTGCGCGCATCGCCATCACCGGCGGCGCGGCCGTCGCGCCCGACATCTTCCGGCTGTTCGCGGCGATGGGCGTGATGCTGCGCAACGTCTACGGCTGCAGCGAGGTCGGCCTGATCAGCGTGCACGAGGCCGAGCGCGTCGATGCCGAGACCATCGGCGAGCCGGTGGTGGCGGGCAGCGCCTGGGCCGAACCCCTGCAGTGGCGGCTGGCCGAGGGCGGGGCGCTCGAGGTCCGCGGCGGCGCGGGGTTCTCGGGCTACTGGGGCAAGCCCGACAAGAGCGCCGAGAAGATGCACGAGGGCTGGTTCCAGACGGGCGATGCGGTCGGCAAGAGCCTTCAGGGCCGCGAGCTGATCTATTTCGACCGCGTCGAGCACATGAGCCGGCTCGCGGGCGGGCATCTGTTCTCCAAGCAGTTCCTCGAGATCCGGCTGCGCTTCTCGCCCTACATCCGCGAGGTGATGGTGGTCGGCGACGCGAGCCGCGAGCAGGTGACGGCTCTGGTCAACATCGACGGCGACGTGTTCGGGCGTTGGGCCGAACGCCACGGCGTGTCGTTCACCACCTTCACCGACCTGTCGCAGCGGCCCGAGGTGCTGGCCCAGGTGGCCGCCGAGATCGCGCGCGTCAACCGCGCCCTGCCCGAGCCGGTGCGCCTGACGCGTTTCGTCAACCTGCCCAAGGAGCTGGACGCCGACGAGGGCGAGCTCACCCGCACCCGCAAGTTGAAGCGCGACTTCATCGCGCAGCGCTACGGCGTGCTGATCGATGCGATGTACGACGGCCTGGACCGCGCCACGATCGAGATCCCGGTGCGCTACCAGGACGGCCGCAGCGGCCTGCTGCGCGCCGACGTGGTGCCCGCGCAGGTGCCTGCACATGCGTAGCACCCAAAGACCGAGAACCGAGACAAGGCCTTCATGATCGACTTCATCAACTACCTGTTGAACGGCTTCCTGCAAGGGCAGATCTATGCCCTGCTGGCGCTGGGCTTCATGGTCATCTACCGCGCCAGCAAGGTCTTCAACTTCGCCCAGGGCGAGCTGATGATGCTGGGCGCCTACGCGGTGTGGACGCTGACGCTGGGCGCCAACCTGTCGCCGTGGCTGGCCGTGCCGCTGGCCTTCGCCTGCGCGCTGGTCTACGGCTGGCTGATCGAGCGCCTGTTCTTCGAGCGGCTGGTCGGCGAGTCGGTGTTTTCGATGGTGATGGTGACCATCGGCCTGGTGATCCTGATCCGCGGCATCGTGCTGGTGGTCTGGGGCGCGGCCGACCGCTCGTTCCCGGTGCTGCTGCCGGCCGCGCCGGTGATCGCCGGCGACATGATCTTCCCGTCGTCGCTGCTGATCGGCGCGGCGCTCACGCTGGTGGCCGTGGTGGGCCTGTCGTACTTCTTCAACCGCACCCGCGCCGGGCTCACGCTGACCGCGGTGGCCGAGGAGCCGACCACCGCGATCTCGCTCGGCATCTCGGTCAAGCGCGCGGTCACGCTGGCCTGGATGATGGGCTCGACCATCGCGACCGCCGGCGCCATCGTGCTGCTGTCCGGCCGGTCGCTCACGGTGCAGACGGCCGACATCGCGTTCGCCGCGCTGCCTGTCGCGCTGCTGGCCGGCCTCGAATCGATCGGCGGGCTGATCCTGGCCGGGGCCATCGTCGGCATCGTGCAGGCGCTGGTGGCGGCCTATGTCGACCCGGCGATCGGCGGCTCGGCCTCGACCATCGTGCCCTTCGTCTTCATGCTGCTGATCCTGCTGGTGCGCCCCACCGGCCTGTTCGGCTGGCGCCATGTGGAGCGTGTGTGATGGACGCATCCGGCATCTTCTTCACCAGCTACGGCGGCGACCGTTCCCTGGTGCGAACGCGGGCGCAATGGTGCGGGCTGCTGGCGCTGCTGCTGGCCCTGGCCACGCTGCCCTGGTGGGGCTCGGAGCGCTGGGTCAGCATCGGCTACACCACCTTCATCACCGCTGTGGCCGTGGTCGGCCTGCAGATCTGCACCGGTTACGCGGGTCAGATCAACCTGGGGCAGTCGGCCTTCATGGGCGTGGGGGCCTATGGTGCGGCGCTGGCCATGTCGGCCGGCTGGAACGCGATTGCCGCCTTGCTGATCGGTGGCGCCGGGGCGTCCATCTTCGGTGTACTGTTCGGGCTGACGGCGGCGCGCATCAAGGGTTTCTATCTGGCGCTGACCACGATCGCGGCGCAGGCGCTGTTCCACTTCCTGGTGCTCAACCTGCCGTCGTCGTGGCTGGGCGGCGCGGGTGGCCTGCACGTGGCGTCGGTGTCGGTGTTCGGCCTCTCGCTGAACAACGACCGGGCGATCTACTGGTTCTCGCTGCTGGTGCTGGTGATCATGACCGCGGGCGCCTTCGGCATCGTGCGCTCGCGCCACGGCCGCAGTTTCGAGGCGGTGCGCGACGACGACGTGGCCGCCGGCATGATGGGCATCCCCGTGGCCGCCACCAAGGCCCGGGCCTTCCTGGTCTCCGCTTTCTACGCCGGTGTGGCCGGCAGCCTGTGGGTGGTCGCGTTGCGGCATGTGTCGGTCGAGCAGTTCACGCTGTTCAACGCGATCTGGATGATCGCGATGGTGATCGTCGGCGGCTTGGGCTCGATCGTCGGTGCGCTGATCGGCACGGTGATGATCCAGCTCGCCCGCGAGGGTGTGACCAGCCTGGGCCCGAGTTTCGTGCAATGGGTGCCGGCCGTGGGGCAGGACTTCGTGTTCGCCGCGATGAACGTGCTGCTGGGCACCGTGATCATCCTGTTCCTGCTGTTCGAGCCCAAGGGCCTGATGCACCGCATCGAGATCACCAAACGCGCCTGGCGGCTGTGGCCGTTTCCGTACTGACATGAACCACCCCGTTTGGCCGGTCTCACTGCGTGTAGCCCGACCCATCCCCCTCAAGGGGCGCACCCAGCGGCCTGGCAGAGCCAGTTCCGCGGGTGCACTGGCCTGGGCCGCGCCGTTCATCGGCTCCGGGTGGCGCGCAGCGCAATGGATAGCTGACAAGAAAACCAACCTTCTGATTCAACCAAAGGAGACAAGCATGAACATTCTGAAGACCTGGGCGGCCCGCGCCGCATTCGTGGCGGGTGTGGCCGCGGCGTCCGCGCTGCCGGCCACCGCACAGACGGTGTACCAGGTGCCGGCGCTGTCGGACTACTCGGGACCGTTCGCCGCCATCATGCCGATGCTGGGCCCGGGCCGCGATGGTGTGGTCGCCTGGTGGAACGCCGAGGTCGGCGCCAAGCTGGGCGTGAAGATCGAGCTCAAGACCTACGACACCCGCTACGACACGGCGCAGACCGCCAGCCTGTGGCCCGGCGTGCTGGCCACCAAGCCGGTGATCGGCCTGTCGCTGGGCGGGCCCGACACCTCGGCGCTGCAGCAACGCCTGCCCACCGACAAGGTGCCGATGATCCTGGGCTCGGCGGCCACCGGTTTCGGCTGGCGCCCCAACCAGTGGGTGATGGCGACGCGGCCCACCTTCGTGCACGAGTTCACCGGCTTCATCGAGTGGTTCCAGAAGAACAAGGCGGGTGGCACGCGGCCGGTGAAGGTGGCGATGTTCACCACCGAGGCCTCGCCCACCTTCGCCGACCTGGGCAAGGGCATCACCGCCTATGCCAAGGCCAACCCGCAGGTCGCCAGCCTGGTCGAGATGGTCTACATCGAGCCGCAGCCGGCCGACGTGACCTTGCAGCTGCGCCGCGTGCTGAACGGCGGCGCCGAGCTGATCCTGGTGCCGACCAACATCCAGCAGGCGGTGGCCGTCAAGCGCGCGATGCAGGCGCTGGGCAAGAACGTGCCGATCGCCTACAGCATCCAGAACTCGCCGGCGATGCTGCAGAAGCTGGTGGGCAGCATGGCCGCGATGGACGGCGACTACGAGGTGCATGCCGGCGTGATCGCGACCGAAGAGGACACCGAGGCCAAGCGTTTCTACGACATGCTGGTGGCCAAGTACGGCCTGAAGGCACCGTGGCATTCGATCACCACGATCGGCATCAACCAGGCGCTGGTGATGGTGCGGGTGGTGGAGGCCGCCGCGCGCAAGAACGGCGGTGACAAGCTGACCGGCGAGATGCTCTACAACACGCTGATCGGCACCAGCTTCCCGGGCAAGGACTTCTACGGCTACACCGGCGGCGACATCGACTTCTCGGTCGAGGCACCGTTCCCCACCAAGGACCCGCGCGTCAACATCGGCCAGGTGGTCGGCGGCAAGCTGACCACGGTGGCCAAGGGCGTGCCGGTGCCCAAGCTGGCCAAGTGGTAAGAGACGGAGGCGGGCCATGGCCGAAGCGCTGATCGCCCTGAACAACGTCGAGGTGCTGTACGCCGACGTGATCCTGTCGTTGAAGGGCATCACGCTGGAGGTGGCGGCCGGCGGCTGCACGGTGCTGCTGGGGCCCAACGGCGCGGGCAAGAGCACGACGCTCAAGACCATCTCGGGCATGCTGGACGTCGAGGAAGGCCGGGTCGCCTCGGGCAACGTGCGCATGCTGGGGCAGGACGTGACCGGCGTGTCGGCCGAGCGCATGGTGGCCGCAGGCGTGGTGCACGTGGTGGAAGGCCGGCGCGTGCTGCGGCACATGACTACCGAGCAGAACCTGGTGGTGGGCGGCCACCGGCTGGCGCGCATGGCCGACGTGAAGCAGGGGCTGGACCGCGTCTACGGGCTGATTCCGCGGCTGGCGCAGCTGCGCACGCGCACCGCGGGTTACCTCTCGGGCGGCGAGCAGCAGTTGCTGCTGATCGGCCGGGCGATGATGGCGCAGCCGCGCCTGCTGATGATCGACGAGCCGTCCCTCGGACTGGCGCCAATGATGGTGCGCGAGATCTTCGAGCTGCTGGCGCGGCTGCGCAGCGAGGGCATGTCGCTGTTGATCGTCGAGCAGCATGCGCAGGCGGCGCTCGAGATCGCCGACCGCGGCTACATCCTCGAGAGCGGGCGCGTGGTGCTCGAAGGCACGGCCGCGGAGCTGCGTGCCAACGAGGACATCCAGGAGTTCTACCTGGGCCGCCAGGCCAGCGGCGAGCGCCGCAACTACCGTGAAGTCAAACACTACCGCCGGCGCAAGCGCTGGCTGGGATGAAGCCATGGCCACGATGCCGACGACGGAGCAGGAGGAGCGCCAGGCCGACGGTGTGCGCTGGCAGGTGGCGCAGGGCGTGGGGCGCATCGTGCTCGACCGCCCCGAACACCACAACGCGCTGGGCCAGGCCAGCGGGCGCGCGCTGGCCCGCGCCATCGACGAGGTGACGGCCGCGTTGCCGCGCTTGGTCGTGGTCGAGGCGCGCGGCGCCATCTTCTGCGCGGGTGGCGACATCCAGGAGTTCGCTGAAGCTGGCGATCGGCTCGACGTGCTGACACACGACATCCTGGGGGTGCTGCTGCCGGCCTACCTGAAGCTGGCCCGCGCGCCGTGCCCCATCGTCACCGTGGTCGGCGGGCCGGTGGGCGGTGCGGGTGTGGGGCTGGCGCTGTGCGGCGATTTCGTGCTGGCGAGCGAGACGATGAAGCTGCGCACCGGTTATGCGGCGATCGGCCTGTCGCCCGACGTCGGTGCCTCGTACTTCCTGGCGCGACGCATCGGCGCGGTGCGGGCGCAGCAGTGGCTGATGCTGAGCGATGCGGTCGATGCGGCGCACTGCCTGGCGGCGGGTGCGGTGGACCAGGTGTTTGCCGCGGCCGATCTGGCGGCAGGCGCGCAGGCACTGGTGGCGCGGCTGCGTGCCGCGGCACCGGCCTCGCTGGCCGCGATGAAGCGGCTGTCGCTGGAAGGGCCTGCGCTGTCGTTGGAGGCGTATCTGACGCTGGAGCGCGATCTGCTGGCGGCCTGTGCGCGGACGGCCGACGCGCGGGAGGGGGTTGCCGCGTTCCTGGCCAAGCGCACACCCCGGTTCGACGGGCGTTGAACGGCACGGGAGGCACGCGGACATGAACCCACCCTTCGCAACCCTGATCGATCTGCTGGTGCACAACGCGGATGCCCATGCGGACCGCGCAGCGGTGATCGCCGATGGCGCGACCTGTTCCCACGCGACGCTTCTCCACGCGGTGCAGCGCCAGGCCGCGGTACTGGCCGCGATGGGCATCCAGGCCGGCGACCGCGTGCTGCTGCTGGCCGGCAACCGTGCCGAGGTGCTGGTGCTGCTGGGCGCTGCAGCGTGGCTGGGCGCGATGCTGGTGCCGCTCAACCTGCGCCTGTCGCCAGTCGAAACGGCGCAGCAGGCGCGGGATGCCGCGCCTGCCGTGGTGGTCGTGGACGTGGCTTGTGCGTCGCTGTGGCAGGCCGCATGGCCCGACGGTATGCCCGGTGTGGCCACAGTGGTCCTGCAGGGCTCTGCCGGCGCGTCCTCATGGTGCTGTGCCGGCCCCGATGCCATCGCAGCGCAGGCCGTCGTCGACGTGCCGCGCCGCGATGCACCCGGCCTCGGTGGGGTCATGCTGTACACCGCGGCGGTCGAGGGCCATGCCCGCGGGGCGGTGCTGGGCCAGTCGCAGTTGATGGCATCGGCCCTCCAACTCGGCCGTATCTGGCCGCTGGATGCCGACGACCGGTGGCTCGGCGTCCTGCCGCTGTTCCATGCAGCGGGCATCGGCCTGGCCCTGGCGTTGCTGGGAGCGGGCGGCGCCTGCGTGCTGCTGCCGCGTTTCGATCCTGCGGCTGCGGTGGCCGCGGTCGAGCGTGACCGCGTGACGGTCTGCGCCACCTTCGCGCCCATGCTGGGGGCGATGCTGGATGCGGCCGCGGCCAGTGGTGCATCGCTGGCCAGCCTGCGCATCGCGATGGGGCTGGAGCCTGCGAGCGTGGTGGAGCGGCTGGCCGGACTGTGTCCCGCCGCCCGGTTCTGGTCCGCCTATGGGCAGGCGGAGGTATCGAGCATGGTGTGCCTGGGCCTGATGCACGAACGCCCCGGCGCGTCGGGCCGGGCCGTCGCGCCGTCGCAGGTGCGCGTGCAGGACGCAGCGGGACACCCGGTGGCCACCGGCGTGGAAGGCGAGATCGCGGTGTGCGGCCCGACCGTGTTCCAGGGCTACTGGGATCCGGCGCAACGGCGCCCGTTCAGGCCGGCCGACCCCTGGCACCGCACCGGCGACCTGGGCCGGCTCGATGCCGACGGCTGGCTGTGGTTCACCGGGCGTGCGGCGCACAAGCAGCTGATCAAGACCGGTGGTGAAAACGTCTACCCGGCGGAAGTGGAGCAGGTCTTGCTGGAGCATCCCGCGGTCGCCGAGGCCTTCGTGTTCGGCCGGCCCGACGAACGCTGGGGCGAATCGGTACACGCCAGCTGCGTGCTGAAGCCGGGAGACACGACCACGGAAGCCGAGCTGCTCGAGTTCGTCGCGCAGCGCCTGGCGCGGTACAAGCGTCCACGCAGCATCCAGTTCCTGCCGGCGCCGCTGTCCAGGACTTGAGGCACCGTTCTTTGCAGGCCAATGCCCCCGGCTGGTGCAAGCACCGCGCAGGGGCAGGTAGAGTCGCCCGATGCCCGCCTTGCGCTCCTTGGTCATCGTGTTGGGCGACCAGCTCGACCTGCACGCCGCGGCGTTCGACGGCTTCGATCCGCAGCAGGACGCGGTGTGGATGGCCGAGGTCGCCGAAGAGTCCACCCATGTGTGGTCGACCCAGCAGCGCACCGCGGTGTTTCTGTCGGCCATGCGCCACTTTGCCGTGGCCCTGGCGCAGTGCGGCCGGCCCTTGCACTACACGCGCCTGGATGCGGCCGGCAACCTGGGCACGCTGGGCGCCGAGCTGCGGCGCGCCATCGGCAGCCTGCGGCCGCAACGGCTGGTGCTGACAGCGCCCGGCGACTGGCGGGTCTGGCAGGCGCTGAGGGCCGTGGCGGCATCGGAAGGCCTGCCGCTGGAGGTGCGCATCGACCGCCACTTCTACACGACGGTGCGCGCATTCGCCGACCACGCCAGGCGCCATCCGTCGCTGCGCATGGAGTTCTTCTACCGCGAGATGCGGCAACTGCACGGGGTGCTGATGGATGGCAAGGCGCCGGTCGGCGGGCAGTGGAATTTCGACGCCGACAACCGCAAGGCGTTCGGCGCGGCGGGGCCCGGCATGCTGCCGCCGCGCAGCGTCTTCGCGCCCGACGCGCTGACGCAGGAGGTGCTCGACCTCGTGGCGACACGCTTCGCCGACCACCCCGGCACGCTGCACGGGTTTGGCTGGCCCGTCACCCGTGCGCAGGCGTTGCAGGCCTTGTCGACCTTCATCGACGAGCGCCTGCCGCACTTCGGCCGCCACCAGGACGCGATGTGGCCCGGCGAGCCCTGGCTGTACCACGCGCAGCTGTCGGCAGCACTGAACCTGAAGCTGCTGCATCCGCGCGAGGTGGTGCAGGCGGCGGAAGCGGCCTACCGCGCTGGCCACGTGCCGCTGGCCAGCGCGGAAGGGTTCATCCGCCAGATCCTCGGCTGGCGCGAATACGTGCGCGGCATCTACTGGACCCGCATGCCCGGCTACGCCGAACTGAATGCGCTCGACGCGCACGAGAACCTGCCGGCCTGGTACTGGACTGGCGAAACCCGCATGGCCTGCCTGCGCGACGTGGTCACGCAGACGCTGGCGCACGGCTACGCGCACCACATCCAGCGCCTGATGGTCACCGGCCTCTACGCTTTGCTGCTGGGGGTGGAGCCGCAGCAGGTGCACGGTTGGTACCTGGCGGTGTATGTCGATGCCGTCGAGTGGGTCGAGCTGCCCAACACGCTGGGCATGGGCCAGTACGGCGATGGCGGCCTGATGGCGAGCAAGCCCTACATCGCCACCGGGCGGTACATCGAACGCATGGGCAAACCTTATTGCGCCGGCTGCCGGTACGACCCGGGCCAACGCACAGGCGATGCCGCGTGCCCGTTCACCACGCTGTACTGGGACTTCGTGATGCGCCACGAAACCCTGCTGCTGGCCAACCCGCGCACCGTGCACCAGGCCAGAAGCCTGGCGCGCCTGGACGACGCCGAACGGCTGGCCGTGGCGCAACGCGCCGATGCGATCCGACGCGGCGAGGTGAACTAGGCTTCAGCTCAAGGCGCCGCGTACTTCTGCTCCAGCGCATCCAGCGCCGGCTTGCCCACCAGCCGCTGCCGTTCGGCGAACGACACCACCAGCGCAGGGTCTTCGTCGATGCGCCGCTGCTCGCGCAACACGGTCAGCGCGCGCTGCATGCCGGCCACCGCACCCTGCAGCGCGGCATTGGCGTACAGCACGATGCCGTAGCCCATCGCCCCCAGCTCGTCGGTGCTGAAGATCGGCGTCTTGCCGCCGATCACCATGTTCATCAGCTGCGGCGGTTTCAGGCGCTGGGGCAGAGCCCGGATTTCTTCGGCCGTGGTCACGGCCTCGACGAACAGGATGTCGGCACCGGCTTCGGCAAAAGCCTGGGCGCGCTCGATCGCGGCCTCGAAACCGTGGACGGCGCAGGCGTCGGTGCGGGCCATGACCAGCAGGCCCTGGTCGTGCCGGGCGTCTACCGCGGCCTTGATCTTGCCGACCATCTCGGCCGTGTCGACCACGGCCTTGCCGCTGAAATGGCCGCAGCGTTTGGGGCTGACCTGGTCTTCGAGCTGCACGCAGTCGGCGCCGGCGCGCTCCAGCGTGCGGATGGCGTGGCGCACGTTCAGCGCGTTGCCGAAGCCGGTGTCGGCATCGACGATCAGCGGTAGCTCCACCGCATCGCGGATGCGGCCGGTGGCGTCGGCGATCTCGGCCAGGCCCATGAATGCCTGGTCGGGCAGGCCCATCTGCATGTTGGTCACGCCGGCGCCGGTGATGTAGATCGCCTCGAAGCCCAGGTCGGCGATCACGCGGGCCGACATCGCGTTGAAGGCGCCGGGCACCAGCACACCGCGGCGTGCGTCGACCAGCGAACGGAGAGTCTTGCGGGTGGAGATCATCGCGCTTCAGTCTTCCTTCATCCCGGTGCCCTTGACCACGCCGCCCAGGCGCGCACGCTCTTCGTCGACGAACTTGATGAACGACGCGCGGTTGCCGCCGATCGGCTCGATGCCCATGCCCTTCAGATGTTCGGCGGTGCTTGGCGTCTTCATCGCCGTGTCGATGGCCGCGGCCATCTTCTCGAGGATGGCGTCGGGCGTGCCGCGCGGCGCGTGCACGCCGGCCCAGTGGGCGATGCGGATCTCGGGGAAACCCTGTTCCGCCGCGGTCGACAACTCGGGCGCGGCCGAGATGCGCTGCGACCAGGTACCGGCCAGCGCTTTCAGCTTGCCGCTCTTGATGTAGGGCAGCACCACGATGCTGGCCTCCGACGTGGCTTCGATCTGGTTGCCCAGCACCGCGGCGATCGACTCGGAGCCGCTCTTGTACGGCACCACGTCGAGCTTGGCGCCGTAACGCGTCTCGAGCAACCCTTCGACGAAGTGCGGCGTGCTGCCGGTGCCGGCCGTGCCCCAATGGAAACCGTTGGCCGATTTCTTCGAGGCCGCGACGAACTCCTTCAGGTCGTTGTAGGGCGCATTGGCCGGAACGGCCACCACCGAGGGCGCCAGGCCGATCATCGCGACCGGCACCAGCTGCTCGTCCTTGTACGGCATGTTCTTCTTGATCATGCTGTTGGAGATCACGCCGGCCGCGCTCACCAGGAAGGTGTAGCCGTCGGGCGCGCTCTTGGCCACGATGTCGGCACCCAGGATCGCGCCGGCACCGGGCTTGTTGTCGACGACGATCGGCTGGCCCAGCGCTTTCGATGCGCCTTCGGCCGCGGCACGCGCCATCAGGTCGTTGGCGCCGCCGGCCGAGAACGGCACGACCAGGCGGATCGGCCGGGTCGGCCAGGTCTGCGCCGCGGCGCTGCCGGCGGCCAGGGCGACGGCGAGGCCGAGTGCGAGAGAGGAGAGGTGGAGGGGCTTCATGCGTTGTTCCTGCTGTTGTGAATGGAGATGAAGAGGACGATGCCTGCCGGGGGCGACATGATGCCACTGCCGCGCCGACCCTGGCGCCCGTGCATGCATGCCCCCGGCCCGGGCGTTTGTGCGGTACGCTGCGGCCATGGCACGTCTTCCGATCCAGGGCAGCGATCTGCGCGGCGCCGCCCGCCTGGCCACCGACGCCGTGGCCGGCATCACCGACCTGGTCGAGGCGGTGCACGCACGCATTGCCCGGCTGCCGGGCACGTCGCCGGGCGGCCCGCCGGCCCGCACCCGCGGCATCACCGGTGCCGTCTACAACGGCGTGCGCGGCGTCACCCGGCTGGTGGGCGGCGGGGCAGACGCGTTGCTGGGCCTGGCGTCACCGGCGCTGGCTGCCGTGTCCGGGCCGGCCGACGCGCCACTGCCCCAACGCGAGGCCGTCGTCGCCGCGCTGAACGGCGTGCTGGGCGACCACCTGGCGGCCACCGGCAACCCGCTGGCCACCGCGATGGCGTTGCGGCACGGCGGGCGGGCGCTCGGCATCGACCCGGGCGCGGTGGCGGCGGCGCTGCCCGACGCGAGGCCGCGCCTGCTGGTGCTGGTGCACGGGCTGTGCATGAACGATCTGCAATGGCGGCACAACGGGCACGACCATGGCGCGGCGCTGGCCCATGCCTGCGGCTACACGCCGGTCTACCTGCACTACAACAGCGGCCTGCACATCTCGGCCAACGGGCGCGGCCTGTCGCGCCAGCTGGAACAACTGCTGGCCGCGTGGCCGGTGCCGGTCGAGCGGCTGGTGCTGATGGGCCACAGCATGGGCGGGCTGGTGGTGCGCAGCGCGTTCCACTACGGCAGCCAGACCGCCTGCCGCTGGACGGCGCGCCTGCAGGACATGGTGTTCCTCGGCACGCCGCACCAGGGTGCGCCGCTGGAGCGCGCCGGCAACTGGATCGATGTGCTGCTCGGCCATGCGCCCTACGCCGCGCCGTTTGCGCGGCTCGGCAAGCTGCGCAGCGCCGGCATCACCGACCTGCGCCACGGCAGCCTGCTCGACGAAGACTGGGCCGGCGCCGACCGTTTTGCGCCCGGTGCGCGGCACGGGCATGTGCCGCTGCCGGCCGGCGTGCGCTGCAGCACCATCGGCGCCAGCATCGGCCAGCGCAGCGGCGACATGAAGGATCGCCTGCTCGGCGACGGCCTGGTGCCGCTCGACAGCGCGCTGGGGCGCGACCCCGACCCCGCGCGCACGCTGCAGTTCGAGCCCGACCGCAGCTGGACCGGCTATGGCCTGCACCACCTGCAGCTGCTGAGCGACCCGCAGGTGTTTCTGCAGCTGGAACGCTGGTTGGCCTGAACGGCGGCGCAGCCGCGCCGCGCGTGTCTGCGGCTGCGGATCAGATCGACGTGAACCGCTCGGCGAGGAAGTCGATGAAGGCCCGCACGCTCGCCGTCTGCAGGCGCGATGCCGTGACCGCGTACACGCCCAGCTGCGGAATCAGCCATTCCGGCAGCACCGGCAGGATCCGGCCCGCGCTCGCCGACTCGCGCCAGATCACCGGCGCCAGCGTCGCGATGCCGGCGCCGCGTTCGCACAGCGCGTGCATCAGGCCCTGGCTGGTGACGGCAAAACGGCCGCTTACCGGCACGGCCACGGTCTCGGCGCCACGCGTCAGGCGCCACTGGGTGTCGTCCTGGGCGCTGGGCAACACGATGCAGTCGTGCGCCACCAGGTCGGTCGGGTGCGACGGGGTGCCCCGCGCATCGAGATAGGCTTTCGACGCATACAGCCCCATGCGGACCCAGCCGATCTGCCGGCTCACCAGCAGGTCCGAGCGGACCGAACCGAGGCGGATCGCCACGTCGAACTGGTCGTTCACCAGGTCGCGGTGCGTCGACGACAGGTCGACCATGAAATTGATGCCGGGGTACATGCGGGCGAATTCGGGCAGCAGCGGGCCGATGCTGTGCACGCCCAGCTCCACCGGCATCGACAGGCGCACATGTCCGCTCGGCAACTGGGCTTCTTCGAGCAGCGCATCCTGCGCCAGGCGTGCACCGTCGGCCAGGGCCTCGCAGCGTTCGAAGTACCGGCGGCCGGCGTCGGTCAGCTCGACCTTGCGTGTCGTGCGGTGGAACAGCCGCGTGTTGAAGTGCTCTTCCATCGCCGCGATGCGCCGCGACAGCGTGGCGGGCGACACGCCGAGATTGGCGCTGGCGCGGCTGAAACTCGACGTGCGTGCCGTCTCCACGAAGAGAGCAATGTCGTGGAGAGCCGAGAGCACGCGCATGCCGGGGAGTTTATTTCAAAAATAAAAGACTACATCTCGTTCCTCGACATTGAGGCTGCGGCTGCAATAGTCACAGCAGTTTTACCGAAATGATCCATAGTCGTCTGCTCAGAACCCGACGGCCTGCCCGTCGCGCCGGCGCTCGGATGCCGCCGCGTACCCATCGTCCAGCCGCCAGATTGCCTGCGCCGCGCCGAAGTCGGTGCTGGTCAGCGGCGCGCGCGTGATGCGGTGGCCGCGGCCGGCCAGGTCCTGCAGCACGGCCTCGTCGAAGCCGGGCTCGACCATCAGGCCCTGCTGGTCTTCGGTGATCTTCCAGCGCGGCGCGTCGCAGGCGGCCTGCACGTTCTGGCCGTAATCGACGATGCGCACCACCAGTTGCACCTGCCCCTGCGGCTGCATGTTGGCGCCCATCACGCCGAAGCTCATCGCCGCGGCGCCGTCCTGCGTCAGGAAGCCCGGGATGATGGTGTGGAACGGCAGCTTGCCGCCGGCGACGCGGTTCGGATGGCCTGGTTGCAGGCTGAAGCCGCTGCCCCGGTTGTTGAGCGCGATGCCGGTGCCGCCGGCCACCACGCCCGAACCGAAGCCGCGGTAGTTCGACTGCATCAGCGAGACCATCATGCCGCTGGCATCGGCCGTGGTCAGGTACACCGTGCCTTCGTGGCGCGGCAGGCCGCTCGGGCGCCAGCGGGCCTGGTGCAGATCGACCTGCAGGGCACGCTCGCGCAGGTAGTCGCGGTCGAGCAGGGCGCGGCAGTCGACGCGCATCGCCGCCGGGTCGGCCACGTGGGCGTAGACGTCGGCGAAAGCGAGCTTGAGCGCCTCGACCTGCAGGTGGATGCTGTCGGCCGAGTCGACCGGAAAACGCCGCACGTCCAGGTGTTCGAGCAGGCCCAGCGCGATCAGCGTCGCCAGGCCCTGGCCGTTGGGTGGCATCTCGTGCATCGTGGTGCCGCGGTAGGCCTGCGTGATCGGCTCGGTCCAGAACGGCTGGTGCGCGGCCAGGTCGGCCGCCGTCAGGGCTGCGCCATGGGCCTGCGCGTCGTCAGCGATGGCCTGCGCGATGCGGCCGCGGTAGAACGACTCGCCACGCGTCTCGGCGATCATCTCCAGCGTCTCGGCCTGGGCGCGGCTTCTGAACAGTTCACCCGCCAACGGCGCGCGGCCCTGCGGCAGGAAGTGCGCCGCGTAGCCGGGCTGATCGCGCAGCGTGCCGGCCTGCGCGGCCCATTGCCGTGCGATGGTCGGCGACACGTGGAAGCCGTCGCGTGCATAACCGATGGCCGGCAGGCACAGCTGCTCGAAACGCAGCTTGCCGAAGCGGCGCGACAGCTCGGCCCAGGCCGACACGCCGCCGGGCACGGTGACCGATTCCCAGCCCAGGCCGGGCATCGCTTCTCTGCCCGCAAACCGTTCGGGCGTCCAGGCTGCGGGTGCGCGGCCCGAGGCGTTCAGGCCGTGCAGCTGGCGGCCATCCCACACCAGCGCGAACGCATCGCCGCCGATACCGTTGGCCACCGGTTCGACCACCGTCGCCGTGATTGCTGCGGCAACGGCGGCGTCGACCGCATTGCCGCCCAGCGCCAGCATGTGCAGGCCGGCCTGCGCGGCCAGGGGCTGGCTGGTGGCAACCACGTTGCGCGCCAGCACCGGCATGCGCTGGGAAGCATAGGGAAACTGCCAGTCCATCGTCGTGGGCATCGCCGTCTCCTGCGCCTTAGCCGGCGGCCTGGGCCGGCTGCTCGACCATCCGCAGGAAACGCCGCGTGCGTTCGTGCTGTGGGTGGTCGATCACCTGCTCGGGCGTCCCTTGCTCGATCACCTCGCCGCCGTCCATGAAGACCACGCGGTCGGCGACATCCCGCGCGAAGCGGATCTCGTGCGTGACGACCATCATCGTCATGCCGGCTTCGGCCAGCCCGCGCATCACGGCCAGCACCTCGCCCACCAGTTCGGGGTCGAGCGCCGAGGTGGGTTCGTCGAACAGCATCAGCGAGGGCTTGAGCGCCAGCGCCCGGGCGATGCCCACGCGCTGCTGCTGGCCGCCCGACAGGCGGTGCGGCAGGTTGTGCATGTGCTGGTCCAGGCCCACGCGGGCCAGCAGCCGGGTGGCCAGGCTCTCGGCCTCGGCGCGGGACTTGCCGTGCACGCGGACCGGCGCTTCGGTCACGTTGTCGAGCGCGCTCATGTGGTTGAACAGATTGAAGTGCTGGAACACCATGCCGACCCGCGCCTTCGCACGCGCCCTGGCCAGGTCGCGCGAGGGGCGCAGCTGGCCGTTGATCACGTCATAGCCTACGTGTTCGCCGTCGAGCGTGATCTCGCCGCCGTCCATGGTCTCCAGATGGTTCACCAGGCGCAGCAGCGTGCTCTTGCCCGAGCCGCTGGGGCCGAGGATCACGACGACCTCGCCGCGCCGGATGTCGAGGTCGACGCCGCGCAGCACCTCGCGGCTGCCGTATGACTTGCGCACGCCGCGGCAGGCCACATAGGGCTGGCCCTTCACGCCGCCCTGCAGGTCGTCGGCGATCAGTGCGCCCAGCTCCACGTGCTGCAAAGCCTGGGCTTCGGCCGGTGCCGGCGCGTTGGCGACAGGGGTGGCCGCACGCTCGGCGACGGGCGAGGGTGTGGCCTGCGTGCCGAACAGGCGCTGCAGCAGCGGGCGCTGCGGTGCGCGGTCGAGCTCGAAATCGAACTTGCGTTCGAGCCAGCCCTGCGCCATCGAGATCAGGCTGGTGATGGTGAGGTAGATGATGGCCGCGGCACCGAAGACGGTGAAGAACTTGAAGTTCTGCCCCACGATCTGCTGCGCGCTGTAGGTCAGCTCGTTGACGAAGATGACCGACGCGATCGAAGTCAGCTTGACCATGCCGATGGTGTCGTTCGCCAACCCCGGCAGGATGGCGCGCATCGCCTGCGGCATCACCACGCGGCGCAGCGTCATCACCGGCCCCATGCCCAGCGAGGCGGCGGCCACCGACTGGTTGCGGTTGACCGACAGGATGCCGGCGCGCAGCAGCTCGGCCGCAAACGCCGCCTCGTTCAGCGCGAAGCCGATCACGGCGGCGGTGAACGGGTCGAACTTCAGCCCCGCCAGCGGCAGCACGTTGAAGATGAACACCAGCTGCAGCAGCTGTGGCGTGCCGCGGATGAACCAGATGTAGCCCCAGGCGATGCGGTTGAGCGTGGGGTTGGGCGACAGCCGCATCAGCGCCAGCCCCAGCCCGAGCGCGCAGCCCGCCACCATCGCCAGCGCCGTGATCTCCACCGCCGCCACCGCGCCCTTCAGCAGGAAGGGGTCGAAGGTGTAGGCGATCAGGTCGTGCAGCCACTCGGGCGCCCAGGCCGGCGGGCCGCCGACCGCGGCCAGCGCCACCAGGGCGCAGACCAGCAGCAGGGCCGCCGGTTTGAGGAGGCGCCGCCATCGCAGCGCGATGCCCGGGCTGGACGGCGCTGCGGCGACGAAGGGGCGTTCGATGGCGGGGGAGGTCATGGTGCGGCTCCTGGCAAGTCGTGGCGACTGGGGATCGGCTAGCAATCAGCGGGCGAGGCCGTCACTTGGTCTTGATCTCGGGCGTGGCCTGCAGTGCCGGGTCCATCGTGTACTTCTCGAAGATGGCCTTCTGCTTCTGCGTGGCCTGTGCGATCTGGATGCCGTCCTTGATCGCGTTCAGCAGATCGGTCGCGTCCTTGGACACGGCAACGCCGTTGTACAGGCCGCTCAGGCCCATGAAGGCGCGCGAATAGGCCTTGGGGTTGTCCTTGACCAGGCCGTCGATCAGCACCAGGTCGTACAGCATCACGTCGGCACGGCCCGACTGCACCAGGCGGGCGCCCGAGGCCACGTCCGGGAACACCATCACGTTCAGGCCGGGCTTGCCGGCGGCCTTGCATTTGCCGTCTTCGCCCTGCATCAGCGCGCCATCGACCGTGCCCACGCCCACCGCGACCGACAGGCCGCACAGCGTGTCGAAGCCGGTGATCTTCTTCGGGTTGCCGGCCGGGGCCAGCGCGCCGCTGGCGGCCTGCATGTAGGTGATGTAGTTGACCTGCTTGGCGCGCTCGGCCGTGTAGTAGAGGTTGTCCCAGAACACGTCGATCTGCTTGGCGTTGAGCGCCGGCAGCAGGCCCGACCAGTTGCCGATGAAGAACTCGTACTTGACGCCCAGGCAGTCGAACACGTGGCGGGCCAGGTCGGCGTCGAAACCGATGAGCTTGGAGAACTCCTTCGGATCGCGCATCACATAGGGCGGGGTCTGCGCGTCGACGCCGATCTTCAGCGTCTTGCCGACCAGCGAGGGGTATTTCTGGCCGAGCTTGGCGGGTTCGCAGGCGGTCTGCGCGAAGGCCGGCAGGGCCAGGGCGGCGCAGACCAGGACGGCGGCGCGGGCGACAACGCAGGTGCGGAGAGTGGAGCGGAGCGACATGGCGAATCCTTCAGGTTGAAACAAACACAAATGGAGGCGAGAACGTCCATCAGGTTTTATTTTGGATCCATAAATACGTGATGGTCAAGTGCTCTTACGCAGATTCTGTGCCACCCGTTTTGACGTGTTTTTGTCAATTTATCTATGAAAATACGAATAAAACGCACCAAACATCGCAATTGTGCGCGCTTGTGGTGCAATTTCTTGGGGCATTGAAAATACTTGATTTGGATCCAAAAATAGACCATCATCCGCTTCGGCCGTGTCGCCAGCGTTGGTCGGCACACCCTCAACACCCTTTGCGAGGCCCACCATGTCCCATCCAAATCCGGTTCCCGTGACCACCGCCACCAACCGCCTGCGCCACGTCATCAGCCCCTATGCCAACCCCGAAGCCAATGCCATCAGCGGCCCGCTGGTGATCGCTCGCGGCGAAGGCGTGTTTGTCTACGACGAGCACGGCCACAAGTACCTGGAGGGGGTGGCGGCGCTCTGGTACGCCACGCTGGGGTTCAGCGAGAAACGCCTGGTCGACGCCGCCAAACGGCAGATGGACACGCTGCCCTGCTACCACGCGTTCGGCAACAAGATCGCCGACGTCTGCATCGAGCTGACCGAGCGCCTGGTGGCGCTGACGCCGCCGGGGTTGAACCGGGTGTTCTATGCCAGCTCGGGCAGCGAGGCCAACGACACCGCGATGAAACTCGTGCGCTACTACAACAACGCGCTGGGCCGACCGGCCAAGAAGAAGTTCATCGCCCGCGAGATGGGCTACCACGGCACCTCGCTCGCCACGGCCGGGCTCACCGGCGTGCCGCGCAACCACTGGGGCTTCGACCTACCGGCGGCGGACGTGCTGCGCACCGACTGCCCGAACTACTGGCGCAACGGCCTGCCGGGCGAGACCGAGGAGGCCTACGCCGATCGCCTGGTCGCGTCGCTCGAAGCGCTGATCGCCCGCGAGGGCGCCGACACCATCGCCGCCTTCATCGCCGAGCCGTTGATGGGCGTGGGCGGCGTGCTGGTGCCGCCGACGACCTACTTCGCCAAGGTGCAGGCCGTGCTGAAGCGGCACGACATCCTGTTCCTGGTCGACGAGGTGATCACCGGCTTCGGCCGGCTCGGCCACATGTTCGGCGTCGAGGCCTTCGACCTGCAGCCCGACATGATGACGCTGGCCAAGGGCTTCACCGGTGGCTACCAGCCGCTGTCGGCCCTGGTGGTGCGCGACGAGATCGCCGACGTGATCGCGCGGCAGAGCGCGGCCTTCGGCGTGCTGGGCCACGGCTACACCTATTCGAACCACCCGGTGCCCTGCGCCGTGGCGCTGGAGACGCTGAAGATCTACGCCGAGATGGACATCGCGGCCACGGTGCGGGCACGGGCCCGCACCTTCTGGGCGGCGCTGGCGCCACTGGCCGACAGCCCCATCGTCGGCCAGGTGCGCGGCATGGGCCTGATCGCCGGCATCGAGCTGGTGGCCGACCGGGCGGGCAAGAAGTCGTTCGCGCCCGAGGTCGGTGCGGCGCGCACGGTCGAGCGCTGCTGCCTGGAGCAGGGGCTGATCGTGCGGGCCGTCGGCGAGACCATCGCCATCGCGCCGCCGCTGGTGATCAGCGATGCCGAGGTCGGCGACATGGCCGAGCGGCTCACACGCGGCGTCCGCGCAGCCGAAGCGCTGTTGGCACGTTGAGGCGGGCTCTGGAGATGGCGGTGCCCGCCGGTGGCCGAAGCAGCGTTTTTTGGACTATGGTCGGGCCCATGGACCCCACCAACGTCGAACCCATCTCCGCCGAAGTCGAGGCCTACCGCCACATCCTCACGCGCATCCGGCTCGGTGAACTGAGCCCGGGTGCGCGGGTGCGCACCGAAGACGTGGCCAGCGCGATGGGTGTGAGCCGCCAGCCGGTGCGCGAGGCGATCCGCCGGCTGGAGGCCGAGGGTTACCTGAGCTCGCGGCCCAACCATGGGGCCATCGTCAGCAAGTACACGCCGGCGCAGTTGATGGAGCTGTTCGAGATCCGGGCCTCGCTCGAAGGCCTGGCGGCCCGTGTCGCCGCAGCCACGCTGAAGCCGGCCGAGATCGATGCGCTCGAACCCCTGCTGGTGAACATGGAGGCGGCCGGCACCGAGACCAATGCCTGGCTCGAGGCGCACCTGGCCTTCCACATGCAGATGGCCGGTGCCGCCGGGCGGCCGCGGCTGGGGCGCGAGATCGCGCGGCTGCACGCGGCACTCGAACCTTACATGCGGCTCTGGTACGTGTTTGCCGGCACGCCGACCGACTCGCGCGCGGAGCACACGCGTGTGCTGCAGGCCTTGCGGTCGGGGTATCCGGGCCATGCCGAAGAGGTGATGCGCGACCACGTGCTGGAGACCACGCCGCAGATCATTGCCCACCTCGAAGCCACGGGCCAGGCGACCCAGGCGCTCGAGAAGGCCCGCTGAGCCTGCGTAGCCCAACGCGCCCGGCGCTGCGTGCTGCCGGGCGCTTCCTGCCCTACTGCACCAGCGCGAAGGCCCGCACCGGGCAGCCTGTGCCGTCGCGGATCTTCAGCGGTGCGGCGCACAGCACGAACTCGTGGCCCTTCAAGGCGCCGAGGTTGCACAGCTGCTGTGTCATGCAGATGCCGGCCTTGAGCCAGATGTCGTGCGTGGGCCACCACCATTCGGCCGGGTCGTCCATGCCGATCAGGTCGGTCGCGAACATGGTCATGCCGCGCTCCACCAGCCACTGCGCGGTGTCGGTCGGCACGTAGGGGCGGTTCTTGATCCAGTCACCGGTGCCCCAGCGCACGTCCTGCCCGGTCCAGCAGACGGTGGCGGTGCCGGCGGTGACGGGCTTGCCGGTGATCTCTTCGGCCTGCTTGAAGTCGGCGATGGTGATCGCTTCGCCGTTGCGCTTGTGCGTGAAGTCGTAGAGGTGGCCGGGCAGGATGAGTTTGTCGAGCGGCAGCTGCGACAACGAGGCGCCGGTGCGGTCGAAGTGGCGCGGTGCATCGAGGTGCGTGCCGCTGTGCTCGGCCATCAGCATCATCTTCGACTCCATCGACAGCTTGCCGCCGGTGATCTCGGCCAGGTTGTCGTAGCTCTCGACCGGCCAGAACGCGATCTGCTGGCCGCCCAGGTTGGGCATGCCGGGGTACATCTCGTGGGTGAGGTCGATGATCTGGCTGAAGGGTTTGTACATGGCGAGGTCCTGAGGTTGGGGTGGGGCGAAGGGTGAGGGAGAAGGCAGGGGTTCAGTCGAGGCTGGCGCGCACCTTGTTCTGGAAGTGGTCCCAGCATTGGATCGGGCCGAAGCGTGCCGGCCGCTCGTCGGACTGGCAGGTCGGGATGCAGCGGATCTCGGCCTCGTAGTCGGGGCCGGTGAACATCACCACCGACAGCCGGCGCGACGAGCCGGTCAGCGAGCGCGGCGGGTTCACCACGCGGTGGATGTTCGACTTCCACACGCCATTGGTCCAGCGCGACAGCAGGTCGCCGCAGTTCACGGTGAACGCGCCGGTCTGGGGTGGCGCGTCGATCCAGCTGCCGTCGGCATCCAGCACCTGCAGGCCGCCGGGTGCGTCGTCCTGCAGCAGGATGGTGTAGCCCATGTAGTCGGTGTGGGCGCCGTAGCGCAGCTGGCCGGGCTCGGGCTCCTGCAGTTGCTCGGGGTAGTGCGCCAGACGCAGCGAGGTCGCCATGCGCTCGTAGGTGGGCGCGAAGAAGTCTGCCGGCAGGTCGAGCGCCTGCGCGCTGATGTCCATCAGCACGCGTGCGATGTGGAACACGCGGCCGTAGTAGTTGTGCAGCAGATCGCTCAGGCCGGCCGGCTGCTCGGGCCAGAGGTTGGGCCGGAAGATGCTGCGTTCGAAATCGGAGCGTGTGCCGCTGGCCTCCCAGTCGACGAAGGCCAGTGTCAGCGTCTCCACCAGATCCGGTGGTGCCGTGCTGCCGTTCTTCGCGGCGAAGGCCTTGTTCACCGTCTCGACGCCGACCTGGTAGTAGCCCTGGCTCTGTTTCGCACCGGGAAAGCTGCTGCGCTGCTTCTCTTCCAGCGGCAGGTCGAAGAACGCCAGGCCGGCCTGCTGCACGGCGCGCAGCATCGTGAGGTCGATGCCGTGGCCGACCACGCTGGCGAAGCCGATGGTGGTGAAGGCATCGCTCCACTGGCGCGCCACCTCGGCGCGTGCGGCGGCGTTGCCTGGCGTGGCTGGCGCGAGGAAGGGTGAGATGTCGATCGTGGGGACTTGCATGGCGGGGCTCCGGTGGGTGGTCGATGGGTTTACGGTGTTAGTAAAGTGACTTGCTAATAAAGAAAGTTGAAAGCAAGTGATGTGCCACGAGATGCTGGGTTTCGAGACCCGCCCAAGTTCCGCGCTGAAGCGTTGTTTTCATTGGAAATTTGCAAAAACTCCAATGAATATTAGAAATCCATCGAAAAGCCGGACTGGTGCGGATGCACCGCAATGGGATAGCGCATGCAGCTTTCGTTTAACGCAAGTGGCGCAAGAATTTTCGCGCAATCTGGCTATGATCGGTGCCTTGCCCTTGACCGCCCCGAAAGCCGTTCCGCCATGAGCACCCGCACCCCGACCGCTGCCAAGACCCCATCGCGCAACCGGACACGTTCGCTGCAGAAGCCCGCCGCCGCAGACGCGCCGGCCAAGAGCGCATCAGGCGACGAAGGCCCGCGCTTCGGCCTGCAACTGCGCCACTACCGGCTGATGCGCAAGCTGAAGCTAAAGGAGTTGGCCGACCTGGCCGGGTGTTCCGAAAGCCTGTTGTCGCGCGTCGAGAACAACCAGATCAACCCGTCGTTCACCACGCTGCACCGCCTGTGCCAGGCGCTGGACACGACGATGGCCAGCATGATGACGCCGGCCGAGCCGGCGTTATGCCACGTCACGCGCCCCGGCGAACGCCCCGTCGTCGGCCGCAGCAGCCTGCGCGACGTGGAGAACAGCGAGGCCGAGGTGTTCGTCCCCTATGCCGATGGCCGCCTGCTCGAAGGCGTGATCCTGACGGTGCGCCCCGGCGGCAACAGCAACGGACTGCTGTCGCACCGCGGCGAGGAGGTGGGTTATGTGCTGGAAGGCACGTTCGAACTCACGGTCGAGGAAGAGATCCACACGCTGGGGCCGGGGGCGACGTTCTTCTTCAGATCGGACTTGGCGCATTCGTACCGCAACCCGGGTGAGGCGACGACGCGGGTGCTTTGGGTGAATACGCCGCCGACGTTCTAGTTGAATGTTGAGGCGATTCGGTCGGCCTCGTCATTCTTCTCCCTCTGAGCTATCTTTTACCCATGAACGACGTACGCAACCCCATCGTTTCCGAGTTCTCCACCGATGCCGAGGCGGACCAGTACGACCAGTGGTTCCGTGCCAAAGTAGAAGCGTCCCTGGCCAAGGCGGACGATCCCGCAACGCCCAGGTTCAGCAGCGACGAGGTTGTGCGCCGAGTCGATGCGGCGATCAGGTCTACGCAGGCCAGAAATGCTTCCGGTCGTCTGGCTTGAGAGCGCACTGAACGATCTCGAGCAGATCGTCACCTTCATTTCTGAAAGCAACGAGGATGCGGCATCGAGGCTCGCAAGATGACTGATCGAAGACGCAGATCAACTTGGCATCCTGCCGGCACAGTACCGGCGCGGCCGGGTAGCCGGCACCCACGAATTCGTCAGCCATCCCAACTGCATCCTGGTCTACCGACGGACGTTGGTGGCAGTCGAAGTGTTGAAGGTGGTGCACTCGCGGCACCGGTACCCCAACTGACCTGCGCACTGACGGCGCGACCCCCATCGTTCAATCCCAGGCCGGCGCCAGCCCCTTCGGACTCGTCACCCGCTCGCCGCGGTCCAGTGCCGCGATCTGCGCCATCTCCGCATCCGACAGCGTCAACTGCAGCGCCCGCAGATTGCCCTGCAGGTTCTCCCGTTTTGTCGACGACGGGATCACCGCATGGCCGAGTTGCATCGCCCAGGCCAATGCCACTTGGGCCGTGGTTGCGCCATGCGCCTGGGCAATCGCCTGTAGCACCGGGTCCTGCAACACCTTGCCATACGCCAGCGTCTGGTACGAGGTGAGGTGGACGCCCTGGTCGTGCGCAAACGCGGCGAGTTTGCGGTTCTGCAGGTAGGGGTGCAGCTCGACCTGGTTGGTGGCGATGTGCCCAGCGCCGACTTCAGTGATCGCGCGGCGCAGCAGGTCGATGGTGAAGTTGGAGACGCCGATCAGCCGGGTCAGGCCTTGCGCCCTGGCCTCGGCCAGTGCGGCCATGAACTCGGGCAGCGGCACGGCGTCGCCGGGGGACGGCCAGTGGATCAGCGTCAGGTCGACCTGGTCGGTGCGCAGTTTCACCAGGCTTTCCTTCAGGCTGGCGGCGAGCTTGTCGCGGGCGAAGTTGTCGACCCAGATCTTCGTGGTGATGAACAGGTCCTTGCGGGCGACGCCGCTCTCGGCGATGGCCTGGCCGACCTCGGCCTCGTTGCCGTAGATCTGCGCGGTGTCAACGGCGCGGTAGCCGAGGTCGAGCGCGTTCTTCACCGAGTCGATGACGGTCTGACCCTTCAGGCGGAAGGTGCCGAGGCCGAAGGCGGGAATGGATGCTGGCATGGGATGTCCTTGTGTGGAAGCAGGTGCGAGAGGCGGGAGGTTGGCACGGATCGGCTTCAGTGGCCAGCCGCGAGCGCAGTGCCCATGCGTGGCGCGGTGCCACTGCGGCGGTCGAGCGCGCCGCTCCACGCGGTGAGCGCCAGCGCCACCAACACGACGACGGCACCGATCCACGGCGTGTGCACCAGGCCGAAGTGGGTCACGATCAGGCCGCCGGCCCACGCCGCGAACGCGATGCCGACGTTGAAGGCTGCGATGTTCAGGCCCGAGGCCACGTCCACCGCCTGCGGCGTGAAGCGCTCGGCCTGCTGCACCACGTAGACCTGCAGCCCCGGCACGTTGCCGAAGGCCACCGCACCCCACAGCAGCACCGTGCCCAGCGCCAGCCACTTGTGCGGCGCGGTGAACTGCAGCAGCAACAGCACGGCGGCCAGCAACGCAAAGATGATCTTCAGCGCCGGGATTGGCCCCAGTCGGTCGGCCAGCCGGCCGCCCCAGAGGTTGCCCACCGCGACCGACAGACCGTAGACCAGCATCACCCAGCCCACCGCGCCGGCGCTGAAACCCGACACGTCCTGCAGGATCGGCGCGAGAAAGGTGAACGGGATGAAGCTGCCGCCATAACCGATGGCGGTCTTGGCATAGACCAGCAGCAGCCGTGGTTCGGCGAGCACGCGTGCCTGCTGCCGCAGCGAGGCCGGCGCGCCATGGCGGATGTGGCGCGGCACGAACAGCGCGCTGCCGATGAAAGCGATCACGCCCAGCGCGGCCACGGCCAGGAAGGTCGCCCGCCAGCCGAAGTGCTGGCCGATGAAGGTGCCGAGCGGCACGCCGGTGACCAGTGCCACCGTCAAGCCTGTGAACATCGTCGCGATGGCGCTGGCGGCGCGGTCCCTGGGCACCAGGCCGGTCGCGATGGTCGAGCCGATCGAGAAGAACACGCCGTGTGCCAGGCCGGTCAGCACCCGCGCGGCGATCAGCGATGCATAGCTCGGCGCCTGCCAGGCCAGCAGGTTGCCGGCGGTGAACAGCGCCATCAGCGCCAGCAGCAGGGTCTTGCGCGGCAGTCGGCCGGTGAGCGCGGTCAGCACCGGCGCGCCGACGGCCACGCCCAGCGCGTAAAGGCTGACCAGCAGGCCGGCCGACGGCAGGCTCACCGCCAGGTCGGCCGCGACGGTGGGGATCAGGCCGACGATGACGAACTCGGTCGTGCCGATGGCAAAGGCGCTCAGCGTCAGCGCGAGCAGGGCGATAGGGATGCGGGCAAGCATGGGGCGGCTCCTTGGAAAGGACCGGAGTGTGGCCGCACCGGGCTTGCAGAAAAAGCCCTGAGTCTGCACAACATACTTGCCTGCCAGTCAATAATGGCTGCATGAAAACCAGCCTCGACGAGTTGCAGGCCTTCGTCGCCGTGATCGACACCGGCTCCATCACCGCCGCGGCCGTGCAGCTCGGCCAGACGGTGTCCGGTGTCAGCCGCGCGCTGGGCCGGCTCGAACGCAAGCTCGCCACCACGCTGCTGCGCCGGACCACGCGCCGGCTCGAACTCACCGAAGAAGGCCAGGCCTTCCTGGTCCATGCACGCGCGATTCTGGCGTCGATCGACGCGGCCGAGGAGCAGATGGCGCTGCGGCGCCAGCAACCGGCCGGGCGCCTGCGCATCAACGCGGCAGCGCCGTTCATGCTGCACGTGGTGGTGCCGCTGGTGGACAGCTTCCGCGCGGCCTACCCGCAGATCCAGCTCGAGCTCGACACCGACGACCTGAACATCGATCTGCTGGAGCGCCGCACCGACGTGGCGATCCGTATCGGCCGGCTGCGCGATTCGAGCCTGCATGCGCGGCCGTTGGGCGCCTATGGTCTGCGTGTGCTCGCCAGCCCGGCCTATCTGGCCGCGCGCGGCAAGCCGAAGAACGTGGCCGCACTGGCCGGACACACGTTGCTGGGGTTCACCCAGCCCGAGTCGCTGAACCGCTGGCCGCTGCGCGGCGCGCACGGCGATGCCTGGCCGATCGCGCCGGCGGTGGCTGCGTCCAGCGGCGAGACACTGCGGCAACTGGCGCTGGCCGGGGCCGGCATCGTCTGCCTGTCCGACTTCATGACCGGTGCCGACCGCGCGCGCGGCGATCTGGTGCCCGTGCTGGCGCGCGACACCGTCGAGGTGCTGCAGCCGGTCAACGCCGTGTACTACCGCAACACCGCGCTGGCCGCGCGCATCGGCTGCTTCGTCGACTTCCTCGGCGAACGCATGGCCGCGGCCCGAGCCTGAAGTACGCGGGCCTTACGGCGCGGCGCGCTGTTCGCGACGCGCGAAACCGGCGCGGCCCGATGCCAGAACACCGCGGAACTGGCTTTGCCAGGCCGCTGGTGTTGCCCCCGATAGGGGGTTGGCGGAGCGACACGCAGTGCGCGCAGACTGGGGGCGAGTCTTAAATCCCCATTTCCTTGAAGACCTCTTTCGCGTTGCGGAAGCTGTCGATCGCGGCCGGCACGCCGCAGTAGATCGCGGTCTGCAGGAAGACCTCCTGGATCTCGTCCTTGCTCAGCCCGTTGTGGATCGCGCCGCGCACGTGGGTCTTCAGCTCGTGCGGCCGGTTCAGCGCCGTGAGCATCGCCAGGTTGAGCAGGCTGCGCGTGCGGCGGTCGAGCCCAGGGCGGTTCCAGATCTCGTTCCAGCAGTACTCGGTGACCAGCTCCTGCATCGGCATGTTGAAGTCGTCGGCGTTCCGGATCGCGTTGTCGACATAGTCGGCGCCCAGTACCTCGCGGCGGGTCTTCAGGCCTTGCTCGAATGCGTCCTTGTGCATGTGTGCTCCTTGGGTTTGCGTGGGTGGATGCCGGATGAAAGAGGGCGGCGTGATCCTACTGTGCGCGCATCTTTGACTTGGTCGCTGGTGTTGCTGCGACGCAGCAAAATCGTTGCGGAATTCGAGCAAAGCGCGGCCGCGACGGAAAAAGTGGCACACGCTGTGGTTACACTTGAAAGCAGTAAGTAAACATACGTAACTGCACTGTTGATGGACCGCGAGGCCAGCGAGACTGATCTTTCCGCCCGGATCTACCGGCTTGAATCTGTTGCCACGCGGCGTCAGCAAGGGGTGTTCGTCGCGATGCAGGTGGCGTCCACCGCCGTTCTGCTGTGGCTGTCCTGCACCATCCTCTCGACTTTCCTGGGCAAGTTCTTTGCGCCAGCGACGGTCGACGTCATGCTGTCCGTCTGCTGCGTGACGCTCGTGGTCTGGCAGCTGGTGTACGTGTTCCGGATTCTGGCGATGCGCCGGGCGGTGCTGACGGCGCCGTCCATGCCCACGGGCCGCCGCATCGCGATGGCCACCACCATCGTGCCGAGCCGAGAGTTCGAGTTGCTGCTCCACAAGCTCGAAGGCATGGTCCAGGTCGATGCGGGCGACAACCAGCTCGACCTGTGGGTGCTGGATGAAGAAGACGATCCGCGTGTCCAGGCCATGGTCCGCGGCTTCGAGCGCCGACCGATGCCGCCGGGCATGCGCATCCGCTACTTCACGCGCAAGAACACGCCGCTCTACAACGAGAAGGCCCGCGGGCGTCGCTTCCAGCGGTTTCAGGAGCGCCAGAAGGGCGGCAACATCAACGCCTGGCTCGACGCGACGCGCGGCGAGTCCTACGACCTGATCACCTTCGTGGACCTGGACCATGTGCCCAAGCCCACGTTCTACCGCTCGGTGCTGCCGTTCTTCGCGGACCGCGACGTGGCCTTCGTCCAGGGGCCGGAATCGTTCCGCAACCGCGACCAGAATTTCGTGACGCGGGCCGCGTGCTTCGAGCGCGATACCTTCTTCGGGCTGATCCACCGCAGCTACTTCGGGCTCGGCCTGCCGGTCATCGTCGGGTCGCACACCACCTTCCGTGCCGAGGTCTTCCAGGATCTGGGCGGTGCCTATCCGGTGCACCTGACGGAAGACTACCTGATCATGCTGAAGCTGCGTGCCCTGGGCAAACGCGGCATCTTCGTCGACGAGGTGCTGGCCGTGGGCGAGCTGCCGTCCACCTGGGCGGCCTACCTCGGGCAACAGCTGCGCTGGGCGTCCGGTGGGCTGGACCTGCTGGTGCGCTACTTTCCCCAGGTCTGGTCGCATTACTCGGGCAAGGAGAAGTTCTTCACCTTCCTGCTGCTGAACTACTACGCCTGGGGCACGTTCTTCATGCTGGCCAAGGCGGCCATCCTGGGGCTGCTGCTGTGCGGCGTCAGCCTGCAACTCGATTCGACGCTGATCGCCGGCACGCTGGGTTTCATCGTCGTGTCGATGGTCACCAGCTACCTTTGGGAGCGGCAGTTCTTCATCGAGCCGCAGCGGCGGAGCTTTCTGCTGGAGAACGCGGTGATGAACAATTTTCTGGGTGCGCTGTATTCGGTGTCGCTGCTCAAGGCCCTGGTGGCACCCAACCGGCCGTTTCACGTCACGGCCAAGAGCACGGCGCAGAAGCGGGCACGCACGGACTCGTTCTCGTACCCGAAGGTCTCGGCGTTGCTGCTGGCCGTGGAGGTCGCCTGCCTGCTCGGGGTGTGGCTGGGCTTCGACCGCTCGGCGGCGCCGCTGTTCTCGGGTCATTTCAACGCCTTGACGCTGCCGCTGCTGATGTCGGCCGCCGCCAACCTCGTGATCCTGCTGGCCTACCCCTCGCACGAGCAGTCACCTCGCCTGCCGTCGCCTCCCGCCTGAAGCGCAACCCAACCGAATCTCGACACCATCCCAACGGAACTCACATGACTTGCATGAAAAAGCAACTGCGAAACCTCCTTGCCCTTGTGCTCATCGGAACCGCCGCCTCCGCATGGTCGGCCACCATCACCGTGGCCCCGGGTGAAGCGGTGCTGAACGCAGGCAACGGCCTGTGTTCGTTGCGCGAAGCGATCATGAACGCGGAGTCGGACAGTGACAACTCCGGTGGCGACTGCCCGGCAGGCTCCGGCGCCGACACCATCGTGCTGGCCGCCGGCAGCACCTACACGCTGAGCACGGTGGTCAACACGGTGGCGGGGCAGCCGACGATCGGCCTGCCCGAAGTGCGATCGGTCATCACCGTCAACGGCAATGGCGCCATCATCCAGCGCGATCCCGCGTTGTTCAGCACCACGGCGTGTTCAGGTGCCGGCGCGAAGTTCCGGATCCTGATGGTGGGCGACATCGGTAACCTGACGCTGAACAACCTGACGCTGCAGAACGGCTGCCCGCCGTCCGGCAACGGCGGTGCCATCTACAACCATGGCGTGATGCTGCTGGATGGGGTCAAGGTCTTGAACAACGCGGCCAGTGCGGCGGGTGGCATCCAGAACGACAACACCATGACCTTGGTCCGCAGCACGGTCGCGAACAACGTCGCCACCGGCGGTGCAGGCGGCGGCATCATCAACACCCGGACACTCACGGTCCTGGCGTCCACCATCAGCGACAACAGCACGCCGGGTGCTGGCGGTGGTCTGGTGACGACTGCCAGTGTCACCTTGACCAACAGCACGCTGAGCAGCAACAGCTCCAACGGCTTGGGCGGCGGTTCGGTTGTCCTCGGCGGCACGGTGGCGCTGAAGCAATCGACCGTGGCGAGCAACAACGGCGCGCAGGTGGCCGCCGCGGCCACGCCCGGCAGCGGCATCTACCGCAGCGGCGGCACGGTGACGCTGACCGGCGCACTGCTGGCCATGCAGGTCGGCGGCAGCAACTGCGGGGGCAGCGTCAGCGGTACCTCTTCTGCGGCCGACGACAGCTCGTGCACGGGCGCCACATTCGTCGCATCCCCGATGGTCGGCCCGCTGGCCGACAACGGCGGCCCGACCCGCACCCACGCCTTGCTGACCGGCAGCCCGCTGATCGATGCGGGCAACAACACGTCGGCCTCGGGGTTGACCACGGACCAGCGCGGGCTGGTGCGCATCGTCAACGCAAGCGTCGACTTCGGCGCGCTCGAGTACCAGGGTGCCGACGCGGACGGCGTGACCGATGCGGACGAAAACGCGGTGCCCAATGCCAGCGGCAGCGGCACGGGCGACGGCAACGGCGACAGCATCCCCGACGCGCAGCAGAACAATGTCGCCTCGGCTCCGCTGGCCGGCGCGAGCGGCGGCTACGGCACGGTGGTCAGCGTCAGCGGCAAGCCGCTGAGCACGGTGACCACGACAGCCACCCCGGCCGGCGTGCCGGCCGGCTACAGCACGCCCTATGGTGCCTTCGCCTTCCTGGCGACCGGCATCACGGTCGGCGCCACCGAGGTGTTCGAACTCTATGTGCCCTACAACGCCAACATCGCCGGGGCGTTGAAGCGCAACCGCCTCACCAACACATGGCAGAACGTGGCCACCTCGGTGCAGCACATCGGCACGACGAAGACCAAGATCACGTATTCGCTGACCGATGGGGGTCCCTTCGATGCCGACGGGCTGGCCAACGGGCAGATCCAGGACCCGATCGTTCCGTTCGCCATCGTCAACTCCGAGGGCATTCCGACGCTGTCACAGTGGGGCGCGATCCTTCTGTCCGGCCTGGTGCTGCTGGCAGGCCTGGGGGCTGTGCGCCGTCGCCGGGGTGCTTCGATGTTCTCGCGCTGAAGCCTATTGGACTTCAGGCTCGTTTCGCTCTTGCGGTGCTGGGTCGAAACGCCCACAGTGCATCGAGCGGAGGCGGATCGAGTGGTTCGTGAAGCGGCTCAAGCAGATGATGCGGGGGCGAACCAACGCGGTTCAGGGACCGGCGCACCGTGGTTCGCGTCCCCTTGCCGCGCTCCTCGCAATACAGCTGTACGCCGTCGTCGGTGCCGGCATGCGGCAAGCTAGCCGCGCCCGACGAACGGCATCTTCGTGGCCATGATGGTCATGAACTGCACGTTCACGTCGAGCGGCAGGTTGGCCATGTGCAGCACGGCTTCGCCAGCGTGCTTCACGTCCATCATCGGCTCGGTGGTCGACATGCCCGCGGCGAGTTCGGTGAGCGCATTGCCGATGTCGATCTGGCTGGCAGTGATGTCGTCCTTGCGGCCGTCGAGTGAGATCGACTTGGTCAGGCCGGTGACCGCGTGCTTGGTGGCGGTGTAGGCGACCGACATCGGCCGCGGCGCGTGCGCCGATAGCGAGCCGTTGTTGATGATGCGCCCGCCCTTCGGGTCCTGCGCCTTCATGATGCGGATGGCGTGCTGGGTGCACATGAACATCGCCACCAGGTTGATGTTCACCACCTCGCGGAATGTCTCGATCGACAGATCTTCCATCGGCACTGCGGGCGCGCCCATGCCGGCGTTGTTGAACAGCACGTCGAGCCGGCCGAACCTGGCGCTCACTTCGGCAAACACTTTCTTGACGTCGGCGTCCTGGGTGATGTCGGCGGCCAGCACCAACGCGCGGTCCCGCGCACCGGATTCCGCCGCGGTCTTCTCCAGCAGTCCCAAGCGCCGGCCCACCAGGCCGACGTAGTAGCCGTCGTTCAGGAGCGCGAGCGCTGCGGCCTTGCCGATCCCGCTGCCAGCGCCCGTGACGATGGCGACTCTTTTTTCTGCCATGACTGCTCCTCCAGTTGCTCGGTCGTGCGGATCAGGGCTTGAACACGAAGCCAGGCTTGATCGCCACGTCCGCAGGGATGGGCTGCAGGTCGGCAAACAGCGCCGGGTAAGTCTGCATCACGTTGAGAATGAACTTGGGCTCGATGTGCTTGTTCACGTCGAACACGGTCTTGATCACGCCCAGCCGCTGCAGCGTGTCCTGCGCCTTCCAGAGCGCACGGTAGTTGTGCGCGGAAATGCGGCGGTCCACCTGCTGGATGTTGTTCTGCATCGCAGTTTCCGCGACATCCATCTTCAGCCCGGGAATCCAGCGCGTGCCGATGGCGGCGGCCTGCTTGGGATTCTTGCGCATCCACTGGTCGGCCTCGGACACGCCCGCCAGGAATTTCTCGATCGTCGCGCCGTTCTTCTCCACCCAGGGCCGCAGGCCGATGTTGAAGCCGAGGTAGGAAATCACATCGCCGCCGCGGATCACCTCGATCGCGCCCGGCACGTCCTTCATGGCCATGACTGGCGCCGGATCCCAGGCCACGAACGCATCCACGCCCTTGGCCAGCAAGGCCACGGTCATCTCCGGCGGCGGCGTGTTGACCAGCGTCACGTCGGCCGGCGTCAGGCCACCCTTCTCGAGTAGGCCGAGGATGTAGAGGTGGTTGATGGTGCCGAACGAGGTCGCGATCTTCTTGCCCTTGAGGCTCTTCAGGTCACCCTTGGCGATGCCGGCACCGCTGTTCGCGATGAGGGCGAGCGTGGCATCGGATCCGAGCTTGGTGGCGTTGCCGCTGAAGTTGCCCAAGAACACCAGGTCCATGCCGCGCAGGATGGCGCCGATGGCCGGGACGCCGGCCTGGACCATGTCGGTCTCGCCCGCCTGCAGGGCGTTGAGCGCATCGACGCCGGTGGCATAGGGGCGCGCGATCGTCACGTCGAGCCCGTACTTCTCGAAGAAGCCGCGCTCGACGGCGATCGGCAACGCCAGCATGTCGACGGCGGCCACCATGCCGACCTTCACCTTGACGAGATTCGTAGGCTGGGCCAGTGCCAGCAATGGCAGGAACAGCAAGGAACAAAGCAGTAGCGCGATTCGTTTCATCATGGTCTCCTCATGGTTGTAAAGGCTCAACACGCCTCACCCAGTACGGGCGGGCCACGGTCGTCAGGTCCACTCGCTTCACTCCGCGAACTTCAACGGCGTTCTGTTCGGTACCGGATACCCTGCCGTAGGCCTGGAACCGCTGAAAGTGAAAGCGTTCCGGCGGAAACGCCAGCGTGACCAGTACGTTCACCTTTTCCGACTCGCCCGCAAGGCCCGCAATCTTGTTCGGCGCGGCGATCGTCAGCCAGACCTGCCACGCGACATAGAAGACTGCGATCGCCAGCAGGATGTGGAACTTCCGCGACCTGAGCACGTCACGCAGCATGGCTCAGGCCGACCGCACGAGTTGAAGAACGCGCCCGCACAGGGCCTTGAACCGGTCGTCCTCGTTCAGCTCGTCCCACACCCGGGGCCGCGGCAGGTCGACGGCAATCTCCTCCAGCACCCGCCCCTTGGACAGGGCTACCACCCGGTTGCCCAGGAACACAGCTTCCGCGACATCGTGGGTGATGAAGATGACCGTGGGCCGCTTCTGCTCCCATATCCGGGTCAGTTCCTCCTGCAAGGTCATGCGCGTCTGCGCATCCACGCTGGCAAAGGGTTCGTCCATCAGCAGCACATCCGGCTCGTTGGCCAGCGCACGCACCACGCCGACGCGCTGCTGCATGCCGCCCGACAGCTCGTTGGGATAGCGCCCTGCCGCTTCGGATAGCTTGGCGAGCGCCAGATAGTCATGCGCGATCTTCTCGCGTTCGGCCCGGCCGACGCCACGCATCTTGGGACCGAACGCAACGTTGTCGAGGACGGTGCGCCACGGAAAGAGCGCCCATGACTGGAACACCACGCCGCGGTCGGGCCCCGGCCCCTTCACGGGTCGGCCGCCGACCAGGATTTCCCCGTCGGTGTGGGGGATGAAGCCCGCGATCATGTTGAGCAGCGTGGTCTTGCCGCATCCCGACGGGCCGACGATGGACACGAACTCGCCCGCGGGGACCTCCAGTGACAAGTCGCGCACCGCGGTCACGTTTGCGCCGGCGTGGACGTCGAAATAGGTCTTCGACAGATTGCGAATGGTCAGGCTTTTCACTTCGTAGTCACCAATCCCCAGCGCTGTCCGGTGGCCCGCTCGATCGGCGCGAGGATCCAACTGTCAACGATGTACCAAAGAATGCCGAGAATGATCATGCCAAGCAGGATCTCCACGACCGAACCGGCGCGGCGCGCATCGAACATGAGAAAACCGATGCCGCTGGTGCCGACGATGATCTCGGTCGCGATGAGTGCGCGCCAGCCATAGCCCAGCCCGTTGCGCAGGCCGGTCATGATGTTGGGGAGTGCACCCGGCAGCACCACCTCCCAGAGCATGCGGGTGCGCGACGCACCGAGGCTCTGCGCGGCGCGATGCATGTTGATCGGGATCGAACGCACGCCCAGCACCGTGTTCAGGATGACCGGGAAGATAACCGTGTAGACGATGACGATGGTCATGGTCGCCAACCCGTAGCCGAACCAGATCACCAGGATCGGCAACCAGGCGATGTCGCCGATGGCCTGGAAGAACATCAGCAACGGCCACAGCGCCTTGTGCGCCCGCTGGCTGAGACCCACCAGGATGCCAAGGGGGATGCCGAGCATGATGCCCCAGAAGGACCCGACGATGAGGCGCACGATGCTGTCCTGCAGGTACTCCGGCAGCACGCCCGTGTAGACGAGTGTTCCGAACGAGCGCACGACCTCCGCCGGTCCGGGCAGGAATGCAGGCGGGAATACCTGGAGCGCGGTGACGGTCCACCAGGCTGCGATCAACGGAAGGAACGGCACGATGGTGCCGATCGACGGCCACTGCTTCGTCAGCCGCAGGTAGTGGCTCCAGGCCTTGAGGACAAATGTCTTCATGCCCGCTGCACCATGCCCCAGCGCTCGCTGGTGGCGCGCTCGATCGGCGCCAGCAGCAACCGATCCAGCAGCAGCCACAGCACGCCGATGACGATCATCCCGAGCACGATCACTTCGGTCTTGTAGAAATCGCGCGCCACGAACAGCATGTAGCCGAGGCCCACGTTGGTGGCGATCATCTCGGCGGCGATCAGGCCGCGCCAGGCAAAGCCCAGTCCCGTGCGGATGCCGGTGACGATGTTGGGAAGCGCGCCCGGCAGCAGGACCTCGGTCAGCATCGCCCATCGCCCCGCACCCAGCGATGCGGCCGCGTTGCGCACCTGCAGCGGGATCGTCGAGACGCCGAGCAGCGTGTTGTAGGTCACGATGAAGAACACGGCATTGAAGATGATGAAGGTGATGGCGCCGAACCCGTAGCCGAACCACAGCGATGCGAGCGGGATCCACGCGATGCCCGCGAGTACCGAGAAGAACCTGAGCGGGGGCGCGAGAAAACTGGAGACCACCGGGCTCACGCCCATGGCCAGCCCCAAGGGAATGGCGAACACGAGCGCGAGTACCGTGCCGACCGTGACGCGCAGCAGGCTCGCACCGATGTGCCGAATGAGGGTGCCGTCCTGGATTCCTTCGAGACCGGCCTGTGCCACCGAGTCGAGATGCGGAAACAAACGGGGATTGACCTCGAAGTACGGGATCAGGACCGCCCACAGGACGAGCAGGACTGCGAAAGGCGCGCAGAACCATAGCGACGACGAGAGCCGGTGTCGCATCACTTCTTTCTTCCTTTGGCAAGCTGCTGACCGGCCGTTCCGGTGGCCGGCGCCGGCCGTGCGGCGCGAGAGCTCGGACCCGTGAAGACCAAGGACCTGCTGCATGGCGGCGCTTTGGGCGTCGCCCTCTCCAATGGCGGGGGCAGTGGCGGCATGGTTGGCGAGTGTGTCCTCGAACCAGCCATCCACGCCATCGGTGAAGACCAGAATAATGCCGCAGGATCGGCTTGCCTTTCCACAGATGTCTCCCCTTCTCCAACGCACTTTGTGAATCGGCGCAGATCCGACCCTTGGCCGCACGGCGCGGGCTGTGCGGAGCTGGGCTGTCGGTCCGCCTGCCGGCTCTGTTTTTCATCGTGACCGCTGCAGATGCCTGGGCGGTCGAGTGTTGACAGTGTTGCATTATTTTCTTGCGCGACAACTGAGAAGATGTGATTCCGGTATAACATTTACTCAACCCAGACATGACCCCACCGCTCCACTCGATCATCTCCAGGCTCCACCTGAAGCAGCTGCGGCTGCTGGTGGCGCTGGGCGAGCACGGCTCGCTGCTGAAGGCCTCGCAGCAGGTCGCATTGACGCAGCCGGGGGCGAGCAAGTCGCTGCAGGAGATCGAGACGACCTTCGGCACGCCGCTGTTCGTTCGTACCAACCGGGGCCTGGAGCCCAATGCCGTCGGCCATTGCGTGATCCGCTATGCGCGGCTGATCCAGACGGACCTGGCGCACCTGCGCGACGAGCTCGTCGGCATCCTGCGTGGCCAGGGCGGGCGGGTGGCCGCCGGCGTCATCATGGGCGCGGTGCCACTGCTCACGGATGCCATCTCCGCGCTCGTTGCGCGGCAGCCGGAGTTGTCCGTGGAGATCGTCGAGGACACCAGCGCTGCCCTGCTGGCCCACCTCGATGCCGGCCGGCTCGACCTGGCGATCTGCCGCACGACCATTACCCAGTCGCCGCAGGGCTACGAGAGCGTGCAGCTCCAGGATGAGACGCTCGCGGTGATCGCCAACGTCGGCCATCCCCTGCGGCGCGCGAAGAAGCTCACCCTGCAGCAGCTGGCGCCATACCGATGGGTGGTGTACCGCGCGAACATGCCGATGCGGCTTCTGCTCGAAGCCGAGTTCCGCGACTGCGGGATCCGCTTTCCGCAGCACCTGCTCGAGACGACCTCCGCCTTTGCAACGCTGGCGCTGCTGCAGGCCAATCCGTCCTTCGTGGCCCTGGTGTCGATCGAGGTCGCGCAGTTCTTCGCACACCAGCAGATGTCGTGCATCCTGCCGCTTGCGCTGGCGTCGCGCAGCGAACCCTATGAGCTTGTCACCCGCAAGGGCGCGCAGGCTTCGCCCGCCGCCAGACTGCTGTTCGACGAGTTGGTCCATCGCCGGTCCTGAACATCGGATGGGATGTTCGTCGCCTCGCCAGGCGATGGAAAAAAGGGCCCGAAGCAGCCGACGATGTTGATCTCGGTTTGCTTGTGCTATAACATTTGCTCATTGCGGAGCATATTGCCATGGCCCTCATCAATTACATCACCCAGATCCAGTTCGAGTTCGGCGCCATCGGCCTGCTTGGAGCAACGTGCGAACGCGTCGGTATCCGCCGCCCGCTGATCGTGACGGACCGAGGCGTGCGGGCCACCGGCATCATCGACGCCGTCCTGCACGCGCTTGGGGCTGCGGGCACCGTTGCCCTCTACGATGGAACGCCGCCGAACCCGAACGAGGCTGCCGTGCGCGAAGCGGTCGGCGCGTACCTGAAGGGCGGTTGCGATGGCATCATCGCCGTGGGCGGCGGCTCGTCCATCGATCTGGCCAAAGGCGTCGCCGTCTGCGCGACACACGATGGCCCGTTGCAAAGCTTCGCCGTGATCGAGGGCGGAGCCGATCGCATCACCTCCCGCACGGCCCCCGTCATCGCCGTCCCGACGACCGCCGGCACCGGCAGCGAGGTGGGGCGGGGCGCGATCCTCATCCTCGACGATGGCCGCAAGGTCGGCGTGATCTCGCCCTTCGTCGTTCCGAAGGTCGCGATCTGCGACCCGGCACTGACCCTGGGCCTGCCGCCGGCGCTGACGGCGGCCACGGGGATGGATGCCATTGCGCATTGCATCGAGACCTTTTTGTCGCCTGCCTTCAATCCGCCCGCGGACGGCATCGCGCTCGACGGGCTGTGGCGCGGCTGGCGTCACATCGAGCGTGCGACGCGCGAGCCCGGCGACCGCGACGCGCGGCTGAACATGATGAGCGCGTCGATGCAGGGCGCGCTGGCGTTCCAGAAGGGGCTCGGGTGCGTGCACAGCCTGAGCCATTCGCTGGGCGGCGTCAATCCGCGGCTGCACCACGGCACGCTGAACGCGATCTTTCTGCCGGCCGTGATCGCGTTCAACGAGTCGGCCGCGTCGGTGCGCGAGGAGCACAAGCTCGACCGCATGGCCCAGGCGATGGGCCTGGCCAGCGGGGCCGAGGTGGGGCCGTCCGTGCGCGCCATGACCGAGCGGCTGGGCTTGCCGACGGGCCTGGCCCCACTGGGCGTGACGCGCGCGATGTTCCCCGACATCGTCCGCGGCGCCCTGAAGGACCACAGCCACCGAACCAATCCGCGCGTCGCATCCGACACGGATTACGAAGCGATGCTCGACGCCAGCATGTGAGGGCGCCTGCAGACCCACGCTGAGGGACGCCATGGCCCTGGCGTGGTGGTGCGCCAGGCACCGGCGCCTATACTGGCCTGGCAACTCTGCTCCCCACGCCGATCACCATGACCCGTGCGATTGACCGCCGCCGCCTGCTGGCCCTGATGGCCGCACCCGCACTGCTCACCACCGCCTGCACGACCATGCGCTTAAGTCCGTCTCCCGCCGTCGTCTCCGCGTTCGCGCCCACCGGCCGCCTGCGCGCGTCGATCAATCTCGGCAACCCGATCCTCGCCAACAAGGACGCCAGCGGCCAGCCCGTCGGTGTGTCGATCGACCTGGCCCGTGCCCTGGGCCATCGGCTTGGCGTGCCGGTCGATCTGGTGGTGTTCGATGCGGCGGGCAAGTCGGTGGATGCGGTCAAGGGCGGCCAGGCCGACATCGGTTTCTTCGCGATCGATCCCCTGCGCGGCGAGGGCATCCGCTTCACCGCGCCCTACGTGCTGATCGAGGGTGCATACCTCGTCAAGCAGGCTTCTCCGCTGCGCGACAACGCCGAGGTCGACCAACCCGGGCGCCGCATCATGGTCGGCAAGGCCAGCGCCTACGACCTGTACCTGTCGCGCGAGATCAAGGCTGCCACGCTGCTGCGCGCGCCCACGTCGCCGGCCGTGGTCGACACCTTCCTCGCCGAGAACGCCGATGTCGCCGCCGGCGTGCGCCAGCAGCTCGAGATGGACGCTGCGCGCCTGGGTGGCCTGCGCCTGCTGCCCGGCCGCTTCATGGTGATCCAGCAGGCGATGGGCGTGCCCACGGGCCGGGGCGATGCCGCCGCGGCCGAACTCGCCGCCTTCGTCGAGGAGATGAAGGCCGGCGGTTTCGTGGCCGACGCGCTGCAGCGGCACGCGATCCAGGGCGCGATCGTCGCGCCGGCCGCGGGCGTCTGAGTGCGTAGCGGCTAGTTGTTCCGCGCCCGCTGCGCCAGCAGGAAGCGGCCCAGCGCCAGCAGCGGAAACAGGCTCCCTGCAACCGCCACTCCGGGCCAGCCGAAGCGGCTGTACAAGGGGCTGGCCAGGGCCGAGCCGCTGGCCGCGCCGATGAAGATGCTGGTCATGTACAAGGCGTTCAGGCGGTTGCGGCTGGCCGAGTCCAGCGCGTAGATCTCGCGCTGGCCCAGCACCATGTGCATCTGCACGCAGAAATCGAGCACCACCGCAGTCACGCACAGACCCAGCACGCCCCACGGCTGCGCCAGCGATGGCGCGTAGCCCAGCACGCCGATCGCCAGCGCCGCCAGCGAGGCCACGCGGGAATGTCCGGCGTCGGCGATGCGCCCGCTGATCGGGGCGGCGATCGCGCCCATCGCGCCGATCAGGGCGAACAGCGCGATCTGCGAATGCGACAGGCCGTAGCGCTGGGCCAGCTCCAGTGGTACGGCGGTCCAGAACAGCGTGAACGACGCGAACATGCAGGCCTGGTACAACGAGCGCCGGCGCAGCACTGGCTGGCGCGCGACCAGCGTGCCCAGCGAGCGCAGCAACGCGGCGTAGCTGGCCTGGTGTGCCGGCTGGCGCCGCGGCACGCGCGTGGCCAGCAGCAGCGAGATGGCGGCCATCACCACGGCGGCGCCGCTGAACACCGCGCGCCAGCCGAAATGGTCGGCCGCGAAACTGGCGACTGGCCGCGTCAGCAGGATGCCGGTGATCAGGCCGCCCATGATGTTGCCCACCACCCGGCCGCGCGCGGCGGGGTCGGCCAGGTTCGCCGCCAGCGGTACCAGGATCTGCACCGACACCGAGCTGAAGCCGATCAGGAACGACATCAGCAGGAACACGTCGGCACTGCGCGTCAGCGCCGCCGCGCCGAGCGCGACGATCGAGGTGGCGGTCGACACCACCAGCAGCCGCCGGTTTTCCACCAGGTCGCCCAGCGGCACGACGAAGAACAGGCCGAGCGCATAGCCGATCTGCGTCAGCGAGACGATCAGGCTGGCGCTGACCGGCGACAGCCCCAGGTCGGGTGCGATCAACCCGATGATGGTCTGCGCGTAGTAGATGTTGGCCACGATCGCGCCACAACAGAACGCAAACAAGATTGTCAAACCGCGTGTCATTGGAGGGGGATTCGGAGAGAATGTGTCAGGGTGGTGACAAGTCGGACATTGGCTGCAGACCCGCGCCGGGAGCGGCGCGCAGCATGTTCTTCGGAGGGGACACCCAGGCGTGTGCGGATGGCGAGAGGTCGAGGATGATCAAGAAGATTCGCTGTGAGCAGTTGCGGATAGGGATGTTCGTGCAGGAGTTCTGTGGTTCCTGGATGGACCACCCTTTCTGGCGTTCCAAATTCCTGGTGAAGACCGATGCCGAGTTGAAACGCATTGTCTCCGGTGGCGTGACCGAGCTGTACATCGACACGTCCAAGGGCGGCGATGTCGAGGGCGGCGTCGACCGCGAGGAGGTCGAACGCGAGGTGGAACGCGAACTCGAATTCTTCGCCACGATGCCGAGCCTGCTGGAGCCCATGGTCGAGTCCGAGGATGCGATGGGCAAGGCGGCGGCGCTGGTGCGGCGCTCGGTACCCAAGATCGCCTCGATGTTCGGCGAGGCCCGCCTGGGCAAGGCGGTCGACGTGCAAGGCTGCGAGGCGCTGGTCGAGCAGATCTCGCAATCGGTGCTGGGCGACCCCGGCGCCCTGATCAGCGTGGCCCGGCTGAAGCGCCACGACGAATACACCTACATGCATTCGATCGCCGTCTGTGCGCTGATGGTCGCACTGGGCCGGCAAATGGGCATGAAGGACGATCTGCTGAAGCGCGCCGGGCTGGCCGGCATGCTGCACGACCTGGGCAAGGCGCTGATGCCGCTCGAGGTGCTGAACAAGCCTGGCAAGCTCACCGACGCAGAGTTCGCCGTGATGAAGACCCACCCCGAGCGCGGCCACGCGCTGCTGGTCGAGGGCCAGGGCGCTGGGCCGGTGGTGCTCGACGTGTGCCTGCACCACCACGAGAAGTTCGACGGCACCGGCTACCCGCATGGTCTGGCCGGCGACAAGATCAGCCTGGTCGCGAAGATGGGCGCCGTCTGCGACGTCTACGACGCGATCACCTCGGTGCGGCCCTACAAGGGCGGCTGGGATCCGGGCGAGGCGCTGCGCCGCATGACGCAGTGGAAGGGGCACTTCGATCCCTTGGTGTTCCAGGCCTTCGTGAAGACGGTAGGCATCTACCCGGTGGGCTCGCTGGTCAAGCTGCAGTCGGGCCGGCTCGCCGTGGTGACGGTGCAGAACCCGCAGGCGCTGCTGGCGCCCAAGGTCAAGGTGTTCTTCAGCACCAAGTCGGGCATGCGCATCGAGCCGCACGAGATCAACCTGGCCAACCGGCTCACGAACGACCGCGTGGTCGGCTGCGAATCGCCGGAGGACTGGAACTTCAAGGACCTCGATCAGCTGTGGGGCGCGCCGGCGATGCCGGCCCGCTGACAACGCGGCCGTTCAGGTCGTCACGCTCAGCGCGCGCAGCGTGTCCTCGGTCCGGGGGTCGAGGCCGATGAACACCATGCCGATGCGGAAGTCGCCCGGTGCGGTGTACGAAGAGTAGACGGCCTTCACCTGCACATCCAGCGGCCCCGCGTCGGGTGCCGCCGGGGGCTGCAGTCTCAGCATGCAGCGCGAACCCGGCGGGATCGGCCGGTCGGTGGACAGCGACAGGCCGTCATGGCTCAGGTCGACGGTGATGCCGTTGCGCTCGGCGCCGCCGGGCATCGCGATCTTCACGGGGCAGCGCAAGGCATTGCGCGGCTGCTGCCGGCGGCTGGTGCCCCCTGGATCCGGCCCGAAGGCGGACAGCGGAAAACGAGGCTGGACAGGCGAGTGGTTCATGAGCGCTGGACAAAACCCATCTGGTCGGGCCGTCTTGCGTGCTCCACGCCGTCCGGCGGACCTTGGGAAAGCATTATGCGACCGACTCGCCGCCGACGGCCCGATCGTGGGCATACGCGCTGCAGAACCGTTGCGTCGCCGCCATGCCTGCGAGCCTGGCGGGTGTGCGGTCGCTCACTCCACCAGGGCCTGCAGCGCCGCCACGGGCAGCTGGCCGCGCAGGCCGATCGCCACCAGCGCCGGGCCATGGGCCGGTGGGGCCGCACCCCGCAGCGTGCCGGTGCGGCCGGCGAACTGGACCTCGGCCCAGTCGTGTCCATCGGTGCGCACCAGGCCCTTGAGCCGCAGCACGCCGGCGGGCACGGCCTCGAGCCAGCCGCGCAAGGCCGCATCGGACAACACCGCCATCGGCCGGCACGACCAGGTCTCGAACATCTCGCCGTGGGCGTGCTGCTGGTGGTGTGTGCCCGTCGCACCGTGGTCGTGCGCCGTGCAGCCCGGCCCGCAGGCGTCGGCCAGCGCAGGCGCCGCCAGTAGAGCGCGGCCGCTCAGCAGCGCCGGCGGCACTTGCCCATGCGCCGCCTCGCATCGGCGGGCCTGGCCCGCCACCCGCGCGAGCCAGACATGCACGGCGGCCAGGCCCTGCGCATCCACCAGGTCGGTCTTGTTCAGCACCACCAGGTCGGCATGCTGCAGCTGGCGCTCCAGCGTGTCGGTGAGCAGCCGGTCGGCGGCCTGGGCCAGCACCGCGGCGACATCGACCAGCACCACCACCCCGTCCAGTGTCAGCCCCGGGTCGGCGCGGCCGAGCTGGGCGATGCGCCAGGGATCCGAGACGCCGCTGGCCTCGATCACCACGGCGTCGAAACGCTCGGACGACTCCAGCACGCCGATCAGCGCGGCCGACAGGTCGTCGCCGATCTGGCAGCAGACGCAGCCATTGGTCAGTGCAACCGTGTCACCGCTGTTGGCCGCGATCAGTTCGGCGTCGATGTTCAACGCACCGAAGTCGTTGACCAGTACGGCCAGCCGCTGGCCGTGCGCGTGGCGCAGCCAGTGGTTCAGCAGCGTGGTCTTGCCGGCGCCGAGAAAGCCGCCGATCACGGTGAGCGGCAGCGGCGGTGCGCTGGCGCGCAAGCCGTTCATGTCGGCACGCCGCCCAACACGGTGCCGGCGATGCGCACGTCCTTCAGCGCCATCGGGTCGACGGCGGTCGGGTCGTCGTGCAGCACGCAGAAATCGGCGAACTTGCCGACCTCGATCGAGCCGATGCGGTCGTCCAGGCCCAGCGTGTAGGCCGCGCCCAGCGTGATGGCGTGCAAGGCCTCGGCCACGCCGATGCGCTCGTGCGCGCCCAGCACGCGGCCCGACGAGGTGACGCGGTTGACCGCGCACCACGCGGTGAACAGCGGCGCCAGCGGCGTGATCGGCGCGTCGGAATGCATGGCCAGCGGCACACCCAGGCGCAGCGCGGTGCCACAGGCGTCGAGGCGCTCTGCCCGGTCGGGCCCCAGTGTCAGCGCATGGTGCGCGTCGCCCCAGTAGTACAGGTGGTTGGCGAACAGGTTGGCGCAGACGCCCAGGCTGGCCATGCGCCGGAACTGCGCTTCGTCGGCCATCTGGCAATGCTGCAGCGTGTGGCGGTGGTCGCGCCGCTGCGTGCGGGCGAGCGCGGCCTCCAGCGCATCGAGTGCGACCTCGGAGGCTTCGTCGCCGTTGGTGTGGATGTGCAGGTGGAAGCCCTGCGCGTGGTAGTAGTCGATCGAGGCCCTGAGCTGCTCGGGCGCCTGGTTCCAGATGCCGTTGGCGTGCCCGTTGTAGTACCCCGGCCACTTGAGCCGGGCCGAGAAGCCCTGGATCGAGCCATCGGCGAACAGCTTGACGATGCCGTAGTGCAGCTTGTCGGTGTTGGCCGCCATGCGCCGGCGCAGCAGGGCGGCGTGCTCTTCCATCGGACGGGCATGGTTCAGCGACATCGCACCCGGCACCAGCCGCACCGGAAAGCCGGCCTCTGCGGTCACGCGTGTCAGCGTGGCATAACCTTCTTCCGACGGGTCGTTGCCCAGGTCGGCCGAGGTCGTGACGCCGGCGCGCTGCGCCAGCTGGCCGAACATGCGCAGGCCGAACTCGCTGGTGCCCGCCGCACGAAAGCCGTTGCCCACCAGGCGCAGGATCGGGAACATCGCGGCGAACTCCTGCAGTTCGCCATTGGGTTCGCCGTTCGCGAAGCGGGCCACGCCCTCGATTTCGCAATCCCGGCCGATGCCGGCCAGGCGCAGCGCGGCCGAGTTCACGTTCAGCAGATGGTGGCTGGCGTGCAGGATCGCCACCGGCCGCGTGGCCGACACCCGGTCCAGGTGCTCGGTCGTCATGCGCTCGGCGCCGAAGAAGATCGGGTCGAAGCCCCAGGCCAGCAGCGGCGCGCCCGGATCGGTCATCGCCGCATCGGCGGCGCGCAGCTGCGCCACCACTTCGTCGAAATTGCGGCAGCCGGGCCAGGCCAGATCGGCCGGGGCCGGGCGCTCGAAGAACCCCACATACGAAAACTGCGCCAGGCCGCCGGCCGTCAGATGGGCGTGGCCCTCCACCAGCCCTGGCATCAGCACCTGGTCGGCATAGCGTTCGTCGAGCGTGTAAGCGCCCCAGGCGCCCACGCGTTCGAGATCGCCTACCGCCAGCACCCGGCCGTCGCGCACGGCCACGTGGGTGGCCTGCGGCTGCATCGGGTTCATGGTCAGGATCTTGCGGGCGCGGTAGACGGTGATGGGCTGCATGCTGAGTCTCCGTACTTTTGATGGGTATTGGCGTCAGTGGCCTGCGGCAAAGATGCGACCCGACAACACGGTGCCCCAGACCCGCACGTCCTTCAGCGCCATCGGGTCGACAGCCAGCGGGTCGTCCTCGAGCACGCAGAAGTCGGCCCGCTTGTTGCACTCGATGCTGCCGATCTCGTGGTCGAGCTTCAGCGTCCAGGCGGCGCCCAGCGTGATCGCCCGCAACGCCTCGGGCACGCCGATGCGTTCGGCCTCGCCCAGCACGCGGCCCTTGGGGGTGACGCGGTTCACGGCGCACCAGGCGGTGAACAGCGGGCCCAGCGGCGTGACCGGTGCATCCGAGTGGATGGCCAGCGCCACGCCGGCCGCCAGCGCGCTGCCGCAGGCGTCGAGCCGCATCGCGCGGTCGGGGCCCATCGTCATCTCGTAGTGCTGGTCGCCCCAGTACCAGAGGTGGTTGGTGAACAGATTGGCGCACAGGCCGAGCGCCGCCATGCGGCGGAACAGCGGCGCGTCGATCATCTGGCCGTGCTGCAGCGTGTGGCGGTGGTCGGGCCGCGGGGCACGCGTCAGCACGCGCTCGACTGCATCGATCGCCACCTCGCTGGCCTCGTCGCCGTTGGTGTGGGTGTGGACCGTGAGCCCGGCGCGGTGGTAGGCCTCGAAGTCGGCCTCGTACTGCGCTGGCGCGGTGACCCAGATGCCGTTGGGTGCGCCGTTGAAATGGCCGGGCCAGCGCAGCCGTGCCGAGAAGCCCTGGATCGAACCGTCCAGCATCATCTTGACCAGGCCGTAGCGCAGCCGGTCGGTGTTGCCCGCCATCAGCGCCTTCACATGCTCGGCGCCGGCGGCCGCCCCGTGGGTACCGTGAAAGGCCTGGAACGCCGGCAGGATGCGCACGCTGGTAGCGTCGTCGGCCAGCGCGGCTTCGAGCACGCGCCGGTCCTCGTCGCCCAGCTTGTTGACCAGGTCGGTGGCCGTGGTCACGCCCTGCATGCAGGCCAGCCGCGCGAACGAGCGGACGCCGGCCTCGGTCATCGGCGCCAGCAGCCCGGCATTGCCTATTCTGCGCAGCACCAGGAACATCGCCGCCGGCTCCTGCAGCTCGCCGGTCGGCTCACCCACAGCGGCGCCATCGGCGAACTTGACCACGCCTTCGACCTCGTTGTCACGCGTGATCTCGGCCAGCCGCAGCATGGCCGAGTTGACGTTCATCAGGTGGCCGTTGGCGTGCGCCACGACGATGGGCCGGGTCGCGCTGGCACGGTCGACATGGTCGACGGTCATGCGCTCGCCGCCGAAGTAGATCGGGTCGAACCCCCAGGCGATCAGCGGCACGTCGGCGCCGTGGCCCTGCGCCGTCATCGCGGCATCGACCTCGGCCAGGCGCGCCACCACGGCGTCCATCGAGCGCAGACCGGGCCAGACCTTGCCCTGCGGGTCGCGCCGGTCGAACCAGCCGGTATAGGCCCAGTCCCACATGCTGCCTTCCTTCAGGTGGCAGTGGCCCTCGACCAGGCCGGGCATCAGCACCTTGTCGGCGAAACGTTCGTCGAGTGTGTAGCTGCCCCAGGCGGCACAGCGCTCCAGATCGCCCACCGCAAGGATGCGCCCGTCGCGCACGGCCACGTGCGTGGCCTCGGGCTGCATGGGGTTCATCGTGAGGATCTTGCGGGCGACGTAGACGGTGGTGGTCATGGCGGAAGAAGTGGTGGAGGGGCGCCCGCTCTCCTGCGGGCAGCAGGGTGGAGGTGTGCCCGGGCCTCAGCCCGTCGGCAGCCGCAACGGTGGCACGGCCGCACCGTCGACCATCTCGACGCGCCGGCAACGCACCCAGTGGCCGGGCGCCATTTCGCGCAGCGGCGGCAGCTCGGCGGCGCAGGCGGGTTCGGCCACCGGACAGCGGCCGGCGAATCGGCAACCGGGCGGCGGGTTGATCGGGCTCGGCGGGTCGCCCGTGAGCTTGATGCGCTGTGCCGCTCGCTTGCGCCCGCCGTGCACCGTGGGCACGGCCGACATCAGCGCCACGCTGTAGGGGTGCAGTGGGTTCGCGAAGAAGGCCTTGCGCGGCGCGCGTTCGACGATCTGGCCGAGGTACATCACCGCGATGTCGTCGCAGATGTGCTCGACCACCGCCATGTCGTGCGAGATGAACAGGTAGGTCAGGCCCAGCTCGCGCTGCAGCCGCACCAGCAGGTTCAGGATCTGCGCGCGGATCGCGATGTCGAGGGCGGACACCGGTTCGTCGCAGACCACCAGCTCGGGGTTGGTGGCCAACGCGCGTGCGATGTTGATGCGCTGCCGCTGGCCCCCCGAGAACTGGTGCGGAAACAAGTGCTGCTGCTCGGGCCGTAGGCCGACCTGGGTGAACAGCTCGGCCACGCGCGCCGTGCGCTCGGCCGGCGTGCCGACCTGCATCAGGTCGAGCGGGGCGCGCACCGCGGCCCCGGCCCGCTCGCGCGGGTTCAGCGAAGAGAACGGGTCCTGGAAGATGATCTGCAGACGCCGCCGCGCCAGGCGGAGTTGCTCGCCTTCGAGTGCACCGAGATCGGTGTCGCCGAGCTGGATGCGGCCGGCGGTGACGGGGGAGAGGCGCATCACGGCCAGCGCCGTCGTCGTCTTGCCCGAGCCGGATTCGCCGACCACCGCGAGCGTCGTGCCGCGGCGGACCTCGAACGACACGCCGTCGACGGCCTTCACGACTTCAGGCGGCTGGAACCAGCCCGATCTGGCGCGCGGGAAGTGGACCTTGAGGTCGGTGACGGAAAGAAGCATGTCCTTGGTTGGTGCGGTCATGGCGCCACCTCTTGCTCCCTCTCCCTCTGGGAGAGGGCGGGAGTGAGGGCGTGCAGCCAGCAAGCAGCGGAGTGCGCTGTTCCGGTGCCAGCCGCGTCCCCCAACCCGAACATCGGCGGCACCTCTTGCGCACAACGCGGCATCGCATGCGTGCAGCGCTCGCGAAAGGCACAGCCCTGGCCCAGCTCCCACAACGAGGGCACCACACCGCTGATCTCGGCCAGATCCACACGCTCGGCCAGCAGGCTGCTGCCCAGCTCGGGCAGGCAGTCGATCAACCCCTGTGTGTACGGGTGGCCCGGCCAGCCCAGCACCTGCTCGGTCGTGCCCTGCTCGATCACGCGGCCGGCATACATCACCATCACGCGGTCGGCCATCTCGGCCACCGCGCCCATGTCGTGCGTGATCAGCAGGATGGCCGTGCCTTTCTCGCGCTGCAGATCGCGCAGCAGGTCGAAGATCTGCGCCTGCACCGTCACGTCGAGCGCGGTGGTGGGTTCGTCGGCGATCAGGATGTCGGGTCGGCAGGCCAGCGCCATCGCGATCATCACGCGCTGGCGCATGCCGCCCGACAACTGGTGCGGATACTCGTCGACGCGCCGCTCCGGCGCCGGAATGCCCACCTGCTGCAGCATCTCGATGGCACGCGCATGGGCGGCAGCCGTGTCGAGGCCCGCATGCAGCCGCAGCGATTCGGCGATCTGCTCGCCGACCGTGAACACCGGGTTCAGCGAAGTCATCGGCTCCTGGAAGATCATCGAGATGCGGTTGCCGCGCACCTCGCGCATGCGGGCGTCGCTGGCCGCCACCAGGTCTTCGCCCTGGAACATCACCCGGCCATCGCTGATGCGGCCCGGCGGCGACGGAATCAGCCGCAGCAGCGCCAGCGCCGTCATGCTCTTGCCGCAGCCCGATTCGCCGACCACGCACAGCGTTTCGCCGCCACGGATCTCGAAGTCGACGCCGTTCAGCACCATTGCCTTGCCGCGCCGGGTGTTGAACTCGACACGCAGATCTTCGACCTTGAGCAGTGCGTCGGCCATCAACGTTCTCTCAGCTTGGGGTTCAATGCATCGTTCAAGCCATCACCGATCAGGCTCACCGCCAGCACCGTGACGAAGATCGCCGCACCGGGAAAAGCCACGGCCCACCAGCACGACAGCACGTACTGCCGCGACGAGCCGATCATCAGCCCCCAGCTCATCTGGTTCGGGTCGCCCAGGCCCAGGAACGACAGCCCGGCCTCGAACAGGATCGCCGCACCGATCGCCAGCGTGGCCGACACCACCAGCGGCGGCAACGCGTTCGGCAGGATGACCTTCCAGATGATGCGGGCGTGGCCGGCGCCGATGGCGCGTTCGGCCCGCACGAATTCAAGGCCCTTGTACTTCAGGTATTCGGCCCGCGTGAGCCGTGCCGTGCTGGTCCAGCTGACGATGCCGATCGCAATGGTCACGGTGATCAGCGAGGGCGAGAACAGCGTCACCACCACCATCGCGAACAGCAGTGCCGGCAGCACCTGGAAGAACTCGGTCACGCGCATCAGCGCGGCATCGACCCGGCCGCCGTAGTAGCCGGCCATCGCACCGAGTGTGATGCCGATGGTGACCGACAGCAGCGCCGCCACCGCGCCCACCAGCAGCGTGGCGCGGCCGCCGTAGACCAGCGTGGTCAGCACGTCGCGGCCCAGGTAATCGGTGCCCAGCCAGGCGTCTTCCGAGAACGGCGGGGTCAGCGGCGCAGCGCGGATCTCGAAGGGGTCGGCCGGGTACACCCAGGGCCCGGCGATCGACACCAGCAGCACCACGAGCAGCATCGCCATGCCGGCGATGGCAGACGGGTTGCGCATGAACATGCGCAGTGCCTCGACGGTCGGGTGCTCGACTTTCATCGCGGGTGCGGTGATGGCATTCATCCTGTCTTGATCCGTGGGTCGATGAGCCGATAGCAGAGATCGGTGACCATGTTCATCACGATCACCACCAGCGAAGAGAAGAGCAGCACGCCGAGAATGGTCGGGTAGTCGCGCCGCAGCACCGATTCGAACGCCAGCCGCCCGAGGCCTGGCCAGTTGAAGACGGTCTCGACCAGGATCGCCCCGGCCATCACGTTGCCGAACTGCAGGCCGAGTACGGTGACCACCGGCAGCAGCGCGTTGCGCAGCGCGTGTTTGTACAGCACCACCTTGTCGGTCAGGCCCTTGGCGCGCGCGGTGCGGATGAAGTCCGAGCCCAGCACGTCGAGCATCGAAGAACGCGAGAGCCGGCTGTACTGCGCCAGGTAGACCATGCCCAATGTGAGCGTCGGCAGCACCAGGTGGTGCAGCACGTCGAGCACGTCCTTCAGGCCGCCGCCACTGGCGTCTGCCGCGCGCATGCCCGACACCGGCATGATCGGCAGCACCGAGGCGAACAGGATGATCAGCATGATGCCCATCCAGAACACCGGCGCCGCAAAACCCACCATCGACAGCACGGTGATGCACTGCGACAGCAGGCCGTTGGGTTTGCGCGACGACAGCACCCCGAGCGCCGTGCCAACCACGAAGGCCGACAGCACCGCGCTCAGCACCAGCAGCAGCGTGGCCGGCACGCGGTCGAAGATCAGCGCGGTGACCGGCAGGTTGAAGAAGTACGAATAACCCAGGTCGCCGCTGAAGACCTTGGCCAGGTACACGCCGAGCTGCACATAGAGCGGCTTGTCGAGCCCGTACTGCGCGCGCAGCTGCGCCATCAGCTCGGGGCTCATGCCGCCGCTGGCGCCGGCAATGGTCTCGACCGGGTCGCCGGGTGCCGCATGCACCAGCACGAAGTTGAGCACCACGACCGCGAACACCAGCGCCAGGCCCTGCAACAGGCGAGAGAGGATCATGCGGGCGAAGGCCATCTTGTTCGGGGCTCTGGCTTACTTCAAGAAGACTTCATCCAGAGGCGACAGCGTGCCCCAGATGTTCGAAGGCACGTTGCCCACGGCCTTGGTCGTCGCCGTGTAGTACGGCACCTGGTTGATCACATACACCGGCAGCTCGTCGGTGACGATCTTCTGGAAGGTCGCGTAGTAGGCCTTGCGTTTGGTGGCGTCGAGGATGCCGCCCGCGGCGTTCAGCAACTCGTCGACCTTGGGATTGCGGTACGACTGGGTGTTGGTCCAGACGATGGGCTTGATGTTGGTCGACAGGTAGGTGCGGTGCACGCCGATGATCGGGTCGCCCCAGTTGAACGCGGCGTCCATCGACATGTCGAAGTCGTGCGAGGCCATGCGTTTGGCCCAGGCCGGGAAATCGGCCGAGGTGCGCACCGTGACGTTGATGCCGACCTTCTTCAGCTGGCTGCGCAGGTATTCGGCCACGTTCTTCTGCTGCGAGTCGGCGCCGGGGTAGAAGTCGATCGTGACCTTGAAGCGCTCGCCGCTGGCGTCGACCTTGTAGCCGGCGGCGTCCAGCATCTCGCCGGCCTTCTTCAGGTCGAGCGGGTACTTCACCACGTCGGGCACGGCGAACGGGCTGCTGCTGGCGATGGGGCCGTCGGCCGGGATGCCGTAGCCCCCCATCAATGCCTTCAGGATGAAGGGCTTGTCGATCGCGGTGGCGATGGCCTTGCGCACGGCCAGGTCCGACATCGGCTTGCGTTCGAGGTTGAAGGCCAGCCAGTTCATCGAGCCGATGCCGTCGTAGCCCTTGTTCGTGAGGCTGATCTTCGGGTCTTTGGACAGGCGCTGCAGATCGGTCGGCGTGCTGATGAAACCGACCATCTGCACCTCGCCGCGCTCCAGGCTCAACATCAGGCTGGCGTTGTCGGGGTTGATGTTGACGATCAGCTTGTCGAGATAGGGCCTGCCGGGCATAAAGAATTTGTCGAAGCGCTCCATCACGATGCGCTGGCCGGGCTTGAACTCGACCAGCTTGAACGGGCCCGAGCCCACCACGTCGACGCTGTTGCGCGGATGGACCTTGAGGTCGGTGCCGTCACCGTAGATGTGTTTGGGCAGGATCGGGCACAGGCCCGGCGACATCGCCAGCACGATGGCCGGGTGCGGCACGCTCATGCGGATGATGGCCGTGTGCGCGTCGGGCGTGTCGACCTTCTCGACCGGGCCCATCATCGTCTGGAACGGGTGGTTGGCCTTGATCGCCATGATCGAGAACGCCACGTCGGCCGAGGTGATCGGCTTGCCGTCGTGGAACACCGCGTCACGGCGCAGATTGAGCGTGAGCGACTTGCCGTCTTCGGCCAGCTTCCACGATTCGGCCAGGTAGGGCTGCGCATTCCACTTGTCGTCGAAACGCAGCGGGCTGGCAAACAACTGGCTCGAGGGCAGCGCCGTGGCCGCACCCGACTGAACGGCGCCGTTCAGATGCCGCGGCGCCTGCATGGCGCCCACGACCAGGGTGCCCCCGCGTTTGGGCGTCTGGGCCCAGGACGCCAGCGGCAGTGCGATCCCAGCAGTGCAGATCAACAGCGAGGCCAGCAGGCGGCGCTTGATGCTTGGTGTGTTCATCGGCTTCGGGTTCCGGCAGGGGCGGCGACGGGCACCGCGGGGTTGGCAGAAGATACGCAGAAACCATGCCGACCCATAGGACCAAACGACCGGGATCGTTGGAGCCAGAGCCGTACGGCTGCACGCGCATCGCGGGGCGAACAACGGGACGGGATGAACGTGGTGCGCATCGCAGGCTCGGTCAGCGCGGTGTGCGGGGTGGCGGCGCGGTGGTCTCGCGCTCGATCAATGTCAGCGGCAGCTCGATCGCGTGCTGCTGCGTGTGGCCGTCGATGCGTTGCAGCAGCGTGCGTGCCGCCTCGCCACCCATGTCGGTGCACGGCACGTTCATCGTGGTCAGCGAGGGGCTGAACTCGGCCGCCCATTCGAGGTTGTCGAAGCCGACGATCGACAGGTGCTGCGGCACCTTGAGCTTGCGGTCGCGCGCCTCGAGCAGCGCGCCGATCGCGATCACGTCGTTGCCGCACATCACGGCCGTGGGCTGCACGGCCGCATGCACCTGCGCGAAGCCGCGGCGGCCGTCGGCCAGTGTGTAGCGGCCTTCGAACAAGGCACCGGGCGCGAGCTTCAACCCCTTCTTGCGCAGTGCCGCGTTGAAGCCCGCGAGGCGGATCGCCATGCGGTCGTTCTTGCCGGTGCTGCCGGTGACGACCGCAAAACGCTCGTGGCCCAACGCCAGAAGATGCTCGGCAATGCGCCTGCCGGCGCCGCGGTTGTCGTAACCCACGCACGGGTGGCGGGACTTCGGGTCGTAGACATCGGTGCAGACGTAGTGCACGCCGCGTGCGTGCAGCAGCTCGAACAGCGCGGGGTCGTGCCGGTACCCCACGAGGATCATTGCGTCGACGCCGGTCGCGACGAAGTTGCGCGCGAGACGCAGCTCTTCGTCGGCATCGAAATGGTAGGTGCCCATCACCAGGTTGTAGCCAGCCGCCGTGCAGACCTGCTGCGCCGCGTCGATGTAGTCGGCAAAGATCGAGTAGCTGATGTGCGGGATCAGTGCGGCCATCACGTGCGAGCGGCCGCGCGACAAGGAGCGCGCGCTCTGGTTGGGCACGAACTGCAGTGCGTCGACCGCGGCACGCACCCGGGCGCGCGTGTCGTCGGTCACCAGTTCGGGCCGGTTGAACACCCGCGACACCGTGGCCGGCGACACTCCCGCGCGGCGGGCCACCTCGATCAAGCTCGATGGCGCGGCGCTGACGGAAGACGTGGCACGCGGCATGCGGAACCCTGGGTGGTGACGGCGATGGACAGGCGGAAGTCGAAGTGCTATCGTGATTATGAAATCGCTTTCATCGATCTGGCAAGTTTTTTGCGATGCGTGTTTTCACCACTCTTCCGGCAGCATTCCGATGAACCTCATTCCCGCGCGCAGCGACGTCGTCATCATCGGTGGTGGCATCGTCGGATGCTCGATCGCCTACCACCTGACCAAGCTCGGCATCCGCGACGTCACGCTGCTGGAGCGCAGGCAGCTGACCTGCGGCACGACCTGGCACGCGGCCAGCCTGGTGCCGCAACTGCGTGCCACCCGCATGCGGGCGTCGCCTGCGTGCCTGCGTTCTCCGGCTCACGCTCGCTAAGGTGGCTGCTTGGGGATTTGCGTCGCCGGCGCTTTCACCGCTCTGCTGTGCGAGCCAGGCGACCCGCGCGAATGGAGCCTGCGCCCGCAGGCCCACGGCCGCACCCTGGTACGCGGCGCTGGTGCGGCCTGCACGGCGTGTGGTGGCGGTAGCGTGGGACCGGGGCGCCATGTGGGTGCGACCAGCACAGCGGAGCGTGGGGTAGGTGGTGCGGAGGTGCGGGCGCAGGCTCCATTCGCGCTGGCGCGGCCGTCACCACTGCACGACACCATTGCCCCATCGGCGCGTACGCCCCCAAGGCTCCCACGCGCGAGCGTGAGCCGGAGAACGCATCTCCGCGCCGCCTGCCCCTTCAGGGCGCCCCACCAGCACACCCCCACGGAAGTTTGAAATGCACCGCGAAAACCTGCACATCTACACCGCCCGCCGCATCCTCACGATGGACGAATCCCTGCCCGAGGCCACGGCCGTCGGCGTGATCGGCGACCGCATCGTCGCGGTCGGCGACCTGGCCTCGATGGACGCCTGGCGCGAAGGCCGCGAGGTGATCGTCGACGACCGCCTGCGGGACAAGGTGCTGATGCCCGGCTTCATCGACAACCACCTGCACCCCTTTCTCGGCGCGCTGCTGACGCCGATGGAGATCATCGCGCCTGAAGCCTGGCGCATGGAAGATGGCCGCATCGCGCCGGCCGCCAACACGCCGCAGCAGTACCTGGATCTGCTGCAGCAGCGGCTCGCGGCCAAGCCCGACAAGGACGACTGGTTCATCAGCTTCGGCTACCAGCCCAGCGAACACGGCAAACTCACGCGCCCCGAGCTCGACGCCCTGTGTCCCGACCGGCCAGTGATCCTGTGGCAGCGCTCGTTCCACGAGACCTACATGAACAGCCGCGCGATCGAGAAGCTGGGGCTGACGGCCGAGGTCGTCGGCGCGCATCCGCAGGTCGACCTGGCGGCGGGCCACTTCTTCGAGACCGGCAACAAGTTGGTGGTCGGCCGGCTGATGCCGCACTTCATGCGGCCCGAGTGGTACCACCGCGGCCTGAACGTCACGGCCGGACTGGCGCAGCAGGGTGGCATCACCACGGTGGCCGACATGCTGTTCGGCGCGCTCGACCCCGACTTCGAATTGGCTGCGCTCCAGGCCTGCATCGAACGCCCGCAACGGCCGCTGCGGGTGGTCAACATCGCCGATGCGCGTGGCTTCTCGAACCGCGCGGTCGGCCGCAAGGTGATGGGCGCACCGACCGACTGCCCGCCATTCGCGCAGGGGCTGGCGGCGATCGATGCGGTGCGTGTGCGTGGCAGCCGGCGCGTGCTGTTCGCCAAGGCCGCCAAGCTGTTCGCCGATGGGGCGATGTTCTCGCAGCTGATGCAGATGAACCCGCCGGGCTACATCGATGGCCACCACGGCGAATGGCTGATGGCGCCTGAGGTGCTGGCCGAAGGCGTGCGCGTGTTCTGGGACGCCGGTTACCAGCTCCACGTGCACGTGAACGGCGATGCCGGCATGGACGCGGTGCTGGCCGCGCTGGCCGCCGCGCAGGAGCGCAAGCCGCGCTTCGACCATCGTTTCATGATGCACCACCTGGGTTTCCACAGCAACGCGCAGTCGCGCCGCATGGCCGCGCTGGGTGCGCACGCCTCGGTCAACGCGTACTACATCCACGCGCTGGCCGACCGCTACGGCCTGCTCGGCCTGGGCCCCGAACGTGCAGCGCAGATCGTGCGCGCCGGCTCGCTGGTGAAGAACGGCATGCGGGTGTCGTTCCACTCCGACTTCATGATGGCGCCGATGGAGCCGCTGCTGCTGGCCTGGTGCGCCGGCGCGCGCACCACGCGTGCGGGCAAGGTGGTGTCACCCGAAGAACGGCTGACGCTGGACCAGGCGCTGCGCGGCATCACGATCGATGCCGCCTTCGCGCTGCACATGGACCATGAGATCGGCTCGATCAGTGCCGGCAAGAAAGCCGACTTCACGGTGCTGGAAGACGACCCGTTCGTGTTCGGCGTCGAGCGGCTGAAGGACGTGCGGGTGGCCGGCACCGTGTTCGAAGGCGAACTGCACCTGTTGCCCGCGCCCCAAGCCAGTGTGCTGGCGATGCCCGGCGGCAACGTTGGTGTGGCGGCGCCGGCACCTGCCGCCGCGTCGGCCCGGCCCACCGGTCGCTTGCGGCCAGTGGGCGCCGCCGCGGCCTGCGTCGACGGCGACCCTTGCCTGTTCGTGCGCCAGTTCACCGGCTGGCTACAGAACGCGCAGCCGGGTCAACACTGACCGCGCAGGCTACTTCAGATAGACCTCGTCGTACGGCGAGGCCGGGCCCCAGATGCTGGCCGGCACGTTGCCCACCTTCTTGCTCGCGGCCGTGTGGTACGGCACGTTGTTGATGAACAGGATGGGCAGCTCGTCGGTGACGATCTTCTCGAAGGTCGCGTAGTAGGCCTTGCGTTTGGTCGCATCCAGGATGCCGCCGGCGGTGTTCAGCAACTCGTCCACCTTGGGGTTGTTGTACGACTGCGTGTTGGTCCAGACGATGGGCTTGATGTTGGTCGACAGGTAGGTGCGGTGCACACCGATCACCGGGTCGCCCCAGTTGAACACCAGGTCCATCGACATGTCGAAATCGTGCGAGGCCAGGCGCTTGGCCCACGACGGGAAGTCGGCCGAGGCGCGCACGTCGACGGTGATGCCGATCTTCTTCAGCTGCGAGCGGATGTACTCGGCCACGTTCTTCTGCTGGCTGTCGGCGCCCGGCAGGTAGTCGATCGTCATCTTGAAGCGCTCGCCGCCGGCACCGGCCTTGTAGCCTGCGGCGTCGAGCATGTCGGCCGCCTTCTTCAGGTCGACCGGGTACTTCACCACGTCGGGCACGGCGAACGGGCTGCTGCCCACGATCGGGCCGTCGGCCACCGTGGCGAAGCCGCCCATCAGCGCCTTGGTGATGAAGTTCTTGTCGATGGCGGTGGCGATGGCCTTGCGTACGGCCAGGTCCGACATCGGCTTCTTGGCGAGGTTGAACGCCAGCCAGTTGATCGCGCCGATGCCCTCGTAGCCCTTGGCGGTCAGCGACAAGTTGGGGTTGGCCGCCATGCGCTTCAGGTCGGTCGGCTGCGACGCGTACGGGAACATCTGCACCTCGCCGCGCTCCAGGCCCAGCAGCAGGCTGGTCTCGTCGGGCGAGATGTTCATCACGATCTTGTCGAGGTAGGGCCGCCCGGGCAGGAAGAACTTGTCGAATTTCTCGACCACCACGCGCTGGCCGGGCTTGAATTCGACGAACTTGAACGGGCCCGAGCCGACCACGTCGACGCTGTTGCGCGGATGGTTCTTCAGGTCCTGCCCATCGCCGTAGATGTGCTTGGGCAGGATCGGGCACAGCGCCGGGCTCATTGCCAGGATGATGGCCGGGTGCGGCACGCTCATGCGGATGATCGCGGTATAGGGGTCGGGCGTGTCGACCTTCTCAACCGGGCCCAGCATCGTCTGGAACGGGTGGTTGGCCTTGATCGCCATGACCGAGAACGCCACGTCCGCCGAGGTGATCGGCTTGCCGTCATGGAACACCGCGTTCTTGCGCAGGTTCAAGGTCAGCGACTTGCCGTCCTCGGCCAGCTTCCACGACTCGGCCAGGTAGGGCTGGGCGTTCCACTTGTCGTCGAAGCGCAAGGGGCTGGCGAACAGCTGGGTCGACGGCACCGCGGTGGCGATGCCCGATTGCACGGCGCCGTTGAGGTGGCGCGCCGATTGCGTGCCGCCCACCACCAGCGTGCCGCCGCGTTTGGGTTCCTGCGCGTGGCTCTGGGAGCCAAGGCCAAGGGCCGTCGCGGCGAGCACGAAGGCAGCCAGAGCGTGGCGTCGATGAAGGCTTGAGATCATGTCGTGACTTCCTGTGGAGCAGGGCCGCGCCGGTCGCGGCCTGGTGGCGACAGGATACGCACGAAGCACGCCAGACGACAAGGCCACAGCCATGGAAACGCTGGGGCCAGAGCCCCATCGCATCCGTGCGGTTGCTGGCTCGAGGGTTTGCCAAACTTTGCCAAAAAAAGTAAGCTTGCGCGATGGGCACGATGAACGTATCTCTCCCCGACGCGATGAAGACCTTCGTCGACGAGCAGGTGGCCGAACGTGGTTACGGCACCAGCAGCGAATATGTGCGCGAACTCATCCGCAAGGACCAGCAGACGCTGCAGCTGCGCCATCTTCTGCTGCAGGGCGGGCGTTCGGCGCGCGCCGCCCCGGCGGACCAGGCCTACTTCGACCGTCTCCGCGACGGCGTGCGCAAGGCGAGTCGCAAGGCAGACAAGGCCGGCGCGGGAAAGTGAAGCCGAAGACCGTCGTTCCGCGGGAGCAGGCTAACCGCGATGTGGACGAGGCCATCGCGTACTACCTGAGCGAAGGCGCGGAAGGTGCCGCCCTCGGGTTCATCGACGCGCTCGAGACTGCTTATCAGCACATCGGCCGCCATCCCGGCACCGGCTCTGCGCGCTACGCCCACGCGCTCGATCTGCCCGGGCTGCGCTCCTGGCCCCTGACGCGGTTTCCGTACCTGCTGTTCTACTTCGACCAGCCGGACGGCATCGACCTCTGGCGCGTGCTGCACGGTCAGCGCGACATCCCTGCCTGGATGCAGGCACCGGACACCGACGCCTGACCACGGCGTGCGCGTTGCAGCCCGCGCGCTGGCTCAGCGTTTGTCCGGATGCGTCGGCAGGCGTTGTTTCCAGAGTCCGGCAAACGTCTCCAGCTCGCTGGCGCCGGTGTCCGATACCGCCCAGAATGTCATGCCGGCTGCGCGCCAGCGCAGCAGCTGGAAGCCGTGCCGCCGGGCTGGTGCGGCGGCCTCGGCCACGGTGTCGTCCGGCCAGACGAACAGGTTGACCACGTGGTTGCGGCGCTTGTAAACGAGGGCGGCCACAGGCTGGCCGGCGACGTAGTCGAGGCGGCCGCCGCTCAGCACGAAGCCATCGGCCGCGAAGTCCTCGACCGGCGGGGCGTAGCCGAGCTTTCCCTGGAACCACGGCTTGACGGTGTGCTGGTCGGTCGAGGCGACATCGGCCAGGTGGTCGACCATCAGCGAACGCAGATGGTTGGCCAGCACCTCGCCGGCCAGGCCGTCGTCGGGTGCACGCAGCGCCGGGGCGACCACCAGACCCATCAGCAGGGCCGTGGCCAGGGCGCCGCCGGCCGCACCGCCGAACCACCAGCGCCATGGGGAGCGCGCCGCGGGACGTGCGGGTGTGGCCGCTGCCGCCGTGCCCGCGCCATGCGACGAGCGCGAGGCCGACAGCAGCGCGATCTCGGCGCCGACACCCGAGCGCAGCGCCGCCGTCGCGCGGTAACGCGTGGCATGCGTGCGCACCAGCGCGCCGAGGGCCTCGTCGTCGGGCTTGGAGGAGGACGGATCTTCCGGAGCGTTGTGCATATCAGTTGGCTTTCCCCGCGTTCCCCGCCTCGGCGAGCGCGCTGCGCAAATGGGCCCGCGCCCGCGCCAGCCGCGACATCACCGTGCCGATCGGGATCGCCGCGATCTGCGCGATCTCGCCATAACCCAGGCCTTCGATCTCGCGCAGCACGATGACCTCGCGGAACGCGGGCGCCAGCGCGCGGATGGCGGCGTCGATCGAGCGGCCGAGCCGCCGCGTGTCCAGCGCGGCGCCGGGGTCGGATGCGGCGGGTGCGTCGGTGGCCAGCGTGTCGAGCAGTTCCTCGTCGAGCGGCAGGTGGCCGGGGCGGCGCTGCTGTTCCTCGAGCCAGGTGAAGCAGGTGTTGCGCACGATGCCCAGCAGCCAAGGCCGTGCCGAGCCGCCCTGGAAGCTGGCGAAATGCCGGAACGCGCGCACGCAGGCGTCCTGCACCAGGTCTTCGGCCACGTCGGCGTCGCGCACCAGCCAGCGCGCCAGGTTGTAGGCGGCGTCCAGGTGCGGCAGCACCTCGGTGTCGAAGACTTTCGGGGAACTCACGAGAGTCGAGCCTACTCGACGATGAGCGCCCCGCCCATGCTCTCGTGGCCTTCGCCGCAGAAGTTGTCGCACAGGAAGGTGAAGCGGCCGGCGTCCTTGGCCTGCAGCGCAACCTTGGTGACGGTGCCGGGCACCAGGTCGGCGCGCAGGTTGAAGTCGGGCGCGAAGAAGCCGTGGGCGAAGTCGACCGCGGTGAAGGCCAGCGTAACCGCCTCGCCCTTGCGCACGCGGATCTCCTCGGGCGTGAAGCGGAAACGTTTGGCCTCGACCGCGATCACCCGCGGCGGCGCGTCCTGCGCCTGCGCGCGGCCGAGGCCGGAGCCGGAGCCGAAACCTTCGGCGAGCAGCACGCCGCTGGCGGCACCCAGCGCCCGCTGCAGCCAGGCGCGTCGTGCGCGCATCATGCCCTCCCCACCGGGAACTCGGTGATGCGCAGGCTGGCGTCGCGCGGCACGGCATCGATCTCGCGAAAGCCCAGGCCCTTGTACGGTGCCGCCGGGTCCCAGGGAACGGGCGTGCGTTTCTCCTGCGAGCCGGGCGCCGGCTGCGCGAAGATCAGCGACCTGGCCGAGTGGTGCGCGATGTGCGCCGTCATGTGGTGGTGTTCCTGGTGGATGTGGCCGTAGAACACCGTCACGTGCTGGAACGGCATCAGCAGCGCGATCGCCCGCGCGCCGTCGCGCGTGGCCCAGTCCCAGCGCGGCGCCAGGTCGAACAGCGGGCGGTGCGTCAGCACCACCAGCGGCGCACTCGGGTCGAGCTTGGCCAGGTCGTCCTTCAGCCAGGCCAGCTGCGCCTCGCCGATGCGCGCCCCCGGGTCCGACACGTTGTCGATCGCGATGAAGTGCACGCCCTTGTGGTCGAAGCTGTAGTGCGTGGCGCCGAACAGCTCCTGGTAGACGGCGCCGCGGTCGAGCGCGGCGTCGTGTTCGCCCGGCATGAAATACACGGCCTTCACCTTCAGGTCGGCGACGATGCTCTTGAACTGGGTCAGGCGGCGGCGCCGCTCCTGCGCGTCGTCGGTGGTGTGGCTCAGGTCGCCGGTGAAGACCACGAAGTCCGGCGGCTCGGGCAGCGCGTTGACGCTGGCCACCGCCTTGCCCAGCGTGATGGCGGCGTCGGGGTTGTCCGGTCCCTTGTAGCCCCAGTGGGTGTCGGAGAGCTGCACGAAGTGGAAGTCGCCGCCGGGCTTGCCGGCGAGCGAGGCGCAACCGGACAGCCCGGATGCGAAGACGGCGCCGCCGCCCACGGCGGACAGCGCAAGAAAGGAACGACGATCGAGCACGGTGGGGCTTTCGAGGGGCCGGTGGCACACAAGCGAGGTGTGCCGGCCGGTGGTGCACCCCTCTGCCATGCCATACCGGTGCAGGGCGGGTTTTATTCCCGCCGCCGCTTCATTTCTCGTCGCGCAGCCAGTACCACTTGTAGAGAAAGCGCTGCCCGAGGCGGCGGAACGGCGCGAACAGCGGCGAGCGCACCATCTCCATCACGTTCGGGTATTCGAGCGGCGAGTCGTAGATCGGCAGCTGGAACACCTCGCGCCCGGCGTCCTTGCCGGCGACGCGTTCGGCCAGGCGCTTGCCGGCCCAGGTGGAGAACGACACGCCGTTGCCGCCATAGCCCACCGCATACCAGATGCTCTTGCCCGGATCCGGCCGGGTGATGCGCGGCATCATGTCGTGGCTCACGTCGACCCAGCCCCACCACGAGTAGTCGATCTGGATACCGGCCAGCGGCGGAAACTTGCGCGCGATCGCGTCGGTCAGCAGCTTCAGGTGCACCGGGGCTTCGGCATCGGCGCCGGTCACCGCGCTGCGGCTGCCCAGCTGCAGGCGGTTGCCGCGCAGCAGCCGGTAGTAGAAGCGCAGCGTGCGGGTGTCGGTGAGGAAGGTCTCGTTGCGGAAGTTGCAGGCCGCGATCTCGGCATCGGTCAGCACGCGCGTCACCACCGAGTTCGACAGGATCGGCATGATCTTGTTCTTCAGCAGCGGATTCAGTTCCTGGCCGGTGTAGCCACCGGTGCAGACCGCCACGCGCTTCGCACGCACCGTGCCGCCGGGCGTGCGCAGGTGGTGCACGCCATCGATCGTTTCCCAGCCTTGTACCGGGCTTGCGGGGTGCACCTTGACGCCCAAAGCGCGCGCCCGGGCGATCAGCCCGAAGGTGAACTTCAGCGGGTGGATGCCCACGCCCTCCTGCTCGAAGAGGGCACCGGCGGCCTCGCGCTCGTCGCAATAGTCGCGCCGGATCTCCTCGGGCGTCAACAAACGCGACCGGTAGCCGAACTGTTCGTTCATCACCCGGGATTCGTTGCGCAGGTAGTCGAGCTTCTCGGGCCGGTGCGCCACGTAGAGGTGGCCGCCGTCGTAGGCGTCGCAGTCGATCTGCGTGGTCAGGTGCTTGAAGTTCTCGAAGCCGGTGCGGATCTCGGTGTCGAGCTTCTTCGCGGTGTCGATGCCCCAGCGCGCGATCCATTGGCTGCGCTTCAGGCGGCCGCTGGCGTTCTGGCCCTGGCCGCCGCTGCGGCTGGAGCAGCCCCACACCGTCTGGTTGGCCTCCAGCACCACGGCCTGGATGCCGTGCTCCTGCGCCAGGTACAGCGCGGTCGACATGCCGGTCGAACCCGAGCCGATGACCACCACGTCGGCGTCGAAGTCGCCCGTCACCGGCCCATCGTCGGCCGGTGGCGTGCCCGCGCTGGCCACCCAGTACGTCGGCGCGTAGGCGCGGCCGGCACCGGGTGTGGCCGCGACCAGCGGGTCGTATTGCGGGTCGTAGCGCTTGTCGGCCGGCAGTGCGCCGCCGGCGAATTGCAGAGTCTGCGTCATGTCGATGGCGGCCTTCTTGGCGACCCGGGCTATGTGGCGGCGGGCAGGTTCGGCCGGGTCTTGCGGAACACGTTCTTCAGGTGGATCTTGCCGTCCTTGAAGACGAACAGGTCGACACCATCGACCTCGATGCGCGTGCCGTCGGCCGCGGTGCCGGTGAAGGTCCACTCCGACGTACCGGTATCGCCGTGCACCGCGTGCCTGCCGTTGGTCCATTGCGCATCGGGCACGGTGGCCCAGGCGGCCGGAAAAGCCTTGCGCACCGCATCGGCGCCCACGTGGCGCGTGCCACAGGCATCGGGGCCGGCGGCGGTCTGGAAGATGCAGTCGTCGGTCATGAACGACATCAGCGCGTCGATGTCATGGCGGTTCCATGCATCGCTGAAAGCGGCCAGCGTGGCGGCGGTGACAGGGGGGGACGATGGGCTCAAGACAGGCTCCCTGAAAAGGATGTGGCAAGGCTAGAGGAGTTCGGCTTGCGCCGCTAGGGCCAGAGGGGTGGATTCCTGCGAGCCAGCGCGACGCAGCAGGGCATGCATCGTGCTACAGAACGTCCGTCTTCGGTCGCATACTTCCTATTTTTCACCCAGAACAGTCACAAAATCACACAGAAGCTGCGTTACATTTCTAGAGCAAATTTCCCGTTGAATTTGTCATGCCGTACGGCCGAATGCGCCGATGTTTGTTCAATCCATGTACGCAAGTACACGAGTACACAAAAACGCCCATGTCTCTGCTTTCTTCCTGGCGCCGCCCGTGGCAGTGCGCCGTTTTGTCGCTGGGTCTTGCCAGCGCAACCGCCCAGGCGGCTCTCGGCATCGTCTCGACCCAGCCCTCGGCCGGCTTCGTCACCATCACCCTGAACTCCAGCAGCAGCGCCACCGCGTCGTTGACCGTGCTGCAGGCGGGGGCCACCTGCGGCAGCGCGGCGCAGACCCAGGCGGGGCAGAACAGCACGGGTGCGCCCGCCTACCGTCTGGGCTCGCTGGCCGTGACCGCCGGCACGAACGCCAGCTACACCGTGCGCAACCTGGCGCAGGGCAGCGCGTACACGGTCTGCGCGACGAACGGGACCGACACCGCGAGTGCGAGCTTCGGCACGACGGCCATGGCCGCATTCGGCAATGCGGCCTGGCAGACGGTGGGCACGGCCGGGTTCTCTGCTGGCTTGACGAATTTCAACTCCCTGAGCTTTGCGCCGGACGGCACGCCGTATGTGGCGTACATGGACAACGGCAACGGCAACAGGGCCACGGTGATGCGCTTCGACGGCTCGGCCTGGGTGAACGTGGGCACGGCCGGGTTCTCTGCTGGCTCTGCAACTTACCAGTCCCTGAGTTTCGCGCCGGACGGCACGCCGTATGTGGCGTACCGGGATATCGGCAACGGCGACCGGACCACCGTGACGCGCTTCGACGGCACGGCCTGGGTGAACGTGGGCACGGCGGGATTCTCCGCTGGCAGTGCGTACAACCAATCTCTGAGTTTCGCGCCGGACGGCGCGCCGTATGTGGCTTACTCGGATAACGGCAACGGCGACAAGACCACGGTGATGCGCTTCAACGGCACGGCCTGGGTGAACGTGGGCACGGCCGGGTTCTCTGCTGGCGCTGCGATTTACCAGTCCCTGAGTTTCGCGCCGGACGGCACGCCGTATGTGGCGTACCAGGATGGCGCCAACGGCAACCTGACCACCGTGATGCGCTTCGACGGCACGGCCTGGGTGAACGTGGGCGCGGCCGGGTTCTCTGCTGGCGCTGCGATTTACCCGTCCCTGAGTTTCGCGCCGGACGGTACGCCGTATGTGGCGTACCGGGATGTCGGCAATAGCAGCCGGACCAGCGTGATGCGCTTCGACGGCGCGGCTTGGGTGAACGTGGGCACGGCCGGGTTCTCTGCGGGCCAGGCGTACTACCAGTCCCTGAGCTTCGCGCCGGACGGCACGCCGTATGTGGCGTACATGGACAACGGCAACGGCAACAGGGCCACGGTGATGCGCTTCGACGGCTCGGCCTGGGTGAACGTGGGCACGGCCGGGTTCTCTGCCACTGGAGGTGCGAGTTTCGAGTCCCTGGGTTTCGCGCCGGACGGCACGCCGTATGTGGCGTACATGGATGTCGGCAACGGCACCCGGGCCACCGTGATGCGCCTGACCGGCACGGCCGGCGCGCCCACGGGCGTCACGGCGGCCGCCGGCAACGGCCAGGCCACGGTGAGCTTCACGCCACCGGCCAGCAACGGCGGCAGCGCCATCACGGCCTATACCGTCACGGCCAGTCCGGGCGGCGCCAGCTGCACGGCCACGCCGCCGGCCACCTCGTGCGTGGTGCCAGGCCTGACCAACGGGGTGGCGTACACCTTCACGGTCACGGCGATCAACGGCGTGGGCGGCAGCCCGGCGTCACTGGCATCGGCCGCGGCCACGCCGGCAGTGGCCGTGGCCACGCCGGCGAGCATCCCGACGCTGTCGGAGTGGGCGATGCTGCTGATGTCGGGCTTGCTGGCGGCAGTGGCGATGGTGGCGCTGCGCCGCCCGAAGGCCTGACGCTGCTTTCCATTGGTCCCTTTCCATTGGCCGCATCCACTGATTCGTTGAATGCCTGCGCCCCTGCGCAGGCATTTTCATTCTCTGTTCAACCCTGAACCCTCCATCGCATGCCTTCACGTTCTTCCTGGCGCCATTCACTTCACTGCGGCCTGTTGTCGCTGGGTCTTGCCAGCGGCGCCGCCCAGGCGGCCCTCGGCATCGTCTCGACCCAGCCCTCGGCCGGCTTCGTCACCATCACCCTGAACTCCAGCAGCAGCGCCACCGCTGCGCTGACCGTGCTGCAGACGGGCGCGACCTGCGGCAGCGTGGCACAGACCCAGGCGGGGCAGAACAGCACGGGTGCGCCAGCGTACCGGCTGGGCTCGCTGGCCGTGACCGCCGGCACGAACGCCAGCTACACCGTGCGCAACCTGGTGCAGGGCAGCGCGTACACGGTCTGCGCCACGAACGGAACCGACACTGCCAGCGCGAGCTTCAGCACGACGGCCATGACTGTGTTCAGCAATGCGGCCTGGCAGGTGGTGGGGACCGCCGGGTTTCCTGCTGGCTTGGCGTTCTACCAGTCGTTGAGTTTCGCGCCGGACGGCACGCCGTATGTGGCGTACCGGGATGGCGGCAACGGCTTTAGGACCACCGTGATGCGCTTCGACGGCACGGCCTGGGTGCCCGTGGGCACGGCCGGGTTTTCCGCTGGCGTTGCGCTCTACCAGTCCCTGAGTTTCGCGCCGGACGGCACGCCCTATGTGGCGTACCGGGATGACGTCATCCACAAGACCACGGTGATGCGCTTCGACGGCACGGCCTGGGTGAACGTCGGCGCCGCCGGGTTTTCCGCTGGCAATGAGTCCTTCCAATCCCTGAGCATTGCGCCGGACGGCACACCGTATGTGGCGCACCAGGATAGCGGCGCCAGCTTCAAGGCGACGGTGATGCGCTTCGACGGCACGAACTGGGTGCCTGTGGGCACGGCCGGGTTTTCGGCTGGCGATGCAGACTACCAATCCCTGAGCTTCGCGCCGGATGGCTCGCCGTATGTGGCGTACCGGGATTGGGGCAACGGCAACAGGACCACCGTGATGCGCTTCGACGGCGCCGCCTGGGTGCTGGTGGGCACGGTCGGCTTTTCCGCTGGCGCTGCCACAAACCAGTCCCTGAGCTTCGCGCCGGACGGCACGCCGCATGTGGCGTACGTGGATGGCGGTAACAGCGGCAGGACCACGGTGATGCGCTTCAACGGCACTGCCTGGGTGAACGTGGGCACGGCCGGGTTCTCCGCTGGCGGAGCGAACTACCCGTCCCTGAGTTTCGCGCCGGACGGCACACCGTCTGTGGCGTACCGGGATATCGTCAACAGCGACAAGACCACCGTGATGCGTTTCGACGGCACGGCCTGGGTGCCCGTGGGCACGGCCGGGTTCTCCGCTGGCTTGGCACAGTACCAGTCCCTGAGTTTCGCGCCGGACGGTACGCCGTATGTGGCGTACCAGGATGGCGGCAACGGCACCCGGACTGCCGTGATGCGCCTGGTCAGCACGGCCAGCACGGCCGGCGCGCCTACGGGCGTCACGGCGGTCGCCGGCAACGGGCAGGCCACGGTGAGCTTCACGCCGCCGGCCAGCAATGGCGGCAGCACCATCACGGGCTACACGGTGACGGCCAGCCCGGGCGGCGCCACCTGCACGGCCACGCCGCCAGCCACCTCGTGCGTGGTACCGGGACTGACCAACGGGGTCGCGTACACCTTCACGGTGGTCGCGATCAATGGCGTGGGCAACAGCCTGGCGTCGCTGGCCTCGGCCGCGGCCACGCCGGCAGTGGCTGTGGTTACGCCCGCGAGCATCCCGACGCTGTCGCAGTGGGCGATGCTGCTGATGTCGGGCCTGCTGGCGATGGTGGCGTTGCCGGCGCTGCGGCGGCGTCGAGGCTAGCGCCGGCTGCTAGCGCGGAGGCTCGCCGCGCGGCAGCGCCCTGAGGCCGTGCCAGGGGGCCCTGTCGGGATGCCCCATGACCAGTGTGATCGGGCCGGCCACCACGCCGGCCACGAGGCCTGCGATGCCGAGCACGGCATGCCACGCCGCCAACGCCTGCAGCCCCGCCAGCGCGATGCCGGCGCCGAGCAGCAGCACCAGCCCGGCGTGGACCGCCGCCCCCGCCAGGGGCGATGCCGTACCGGCAGCGCGCACACTGCCACGCTGCTGCAGTTGCACCGACCAGCCCACGCTCCAGGCCGCGCCATGGGCCAGCACCAGCAGCCACCAGGCGGTGCTGGCCGGTGCGACCAGCAAGGCCATCGCGCCCAGGCCGAGCAGGCTGGCGCAGCCTTGCGGCGCCCACACTGCGGCACCGGGCCAGCGCACCAGCAGCAGCGCCGGCACGAACATCGCCGCGAGGTGCAGGCCCAGCACACCCTGCGGCGACACGGCGTTGCTGCGGCACAGGCTGACCATCAGCGGCAGGCCGCACATCATCGGCAGCATCACCAGCGAAGCCAGCAACAGAGGCCAGCGTGATGGCGCCGCCCAGCCCGCGCTCGACCAAGCTGGCAATGCGCAATCGAACGGGCCGGCCTGGCCACCAGCCGGCGCACCCGCAGCACCAACAGCATTCGCAGGTCCCGCCCCGGCCGCGGCGCGGGGCAGCAGCCCGGCGAGCACCACGCCCGCCACCACCACCGCGCCCGCCAGACGGAGGCCGAGCGCCTGCAGGTCACCGATGTCGCCCAGGCATGCCCATGCGAGCAAGGCCCCGCAGGCCGCCGTGACCACCGGGGTCGCGGGCCGCGCCGGCAGCGCGCCCCGGCAGGCCCGCACCACGGCCGACGCCAGCGCGAGCGTGCCGGCCCAGCCGCATGCCGCGATGCCCAGCGCGGCCCATCCGCCGCCAGCCGGCGCGGCCAGGCAGGCCATGGCGCTGATCGCCGGCGCGGCCAGCAGCAGTCCGCGCAGCAGCCAGGGCGGCGGCACCGTGCGGCCCGCCCGTGCCGTGCCCGCGCCGAGTGCGAGCAGCCACAAGGCCATGCCGGTGAAGGCTGCAAAGGATGTGGGCGCCAGCGTGTGCGCCAGGCTGCCCAGGCCGATCCAGCCGATGAGCCACAAGGCCCAGGCCAGTGTGTGCGCCACCTGCAAGCGCCAGCGCGGCAGCGCGTCCCCAAGCCGCGGCGCGCAGGCGATGCGCGGGCTCAGACGGTATGAAAGCCCGCCGGCCATTGCAGCACGTGCCCGGTGCGTTCGGTGAAGCGCTGCAGGTCGTCGGGTGTGTCGATGTCGACGCGGTAGCGGCTGTTGTCGGTGTCGAACCAGTGCACCCGTTCCGGGTGGGCCTCGCGCCAGCGGCGGCAGGCGGCATCGGCCTGGCCGGCGAGCCAGGCGTCGCGCAGCGCGGCCTCGAAGATCACCGGGTTGCCCGGCTCCCCACCGACCCGGGGCACCACCATCGCCGCATCGCCGCGTTTCTTGAACGCACCGATCAGCGCGGTGACGTCCTGCGCGTTGACCAGCGGTTGGTCGGCCAGCGCGACGATCACCGCGTCGAGCTTGCCCGTCAGCGCCGCCAGGCCGGTGCGCACCGACGAGGCCTGGCCGGCGTCCGGTGCCGGGTTGCGCACGATCGTCACCGGGAACTCGCTGACCGCGGCCTCGATCGCGTCCGCGTGGTGGCCGAGCACGACCACCACCTCGTCGACCCCGGCGCCCGACAAGGCGATCAGTTGCCGGCGGATCAGCGGCACGCCGCCCAGCTGGAGCAGCGACTTGGGCCGCCCGCCGAGCCGGCTGCCCGCGCCCGCCGCCAGCAGCACCGCGCCGACCACCAGCCGCGCGTACAGCCCGCCGCCGCCTTTGAGGATGCAGCCCATGTCAGTGGCGCCCGGCCGCCCGAAGGCACTGATGTTCCCCCTCGGGGGGCAGCGATACGCGAAGCGATGAGCGTGGGGGTTTCATCCTAATCTCCGCAGCAGGACGATCGGCTGGCCACGGGCAGTGCCGGCGGCTCGGCCATGGCAGGGATCGGGGCGCCGCCGCAGCAGGCGGGAGTGGCCACACCTGCCAGCGCAGGCACTGCCACTTGCATCGACGCCGATGCCATCCCGGCTCCCACACCACGCCGATGTGACACCACGGCCGCCAGCACCGACAGCGCGATCTCTTCCGGTGTCGTCGCCGACATCGGGTAACCCGCGGGCGCGACGATGGCATCGACGGCTTGCGGGTCGGCCCCGGCGGCCACCAGCGCGTCTTTCAGCACCCTGGCCTTGCGCGCGCTGGCCACGAACGAGATCTGCCGCGCACCGAGCGCGAGCGCCAGCCGCAGGCCCTGCACGTCGCGCCGGCCCTGCGTCGCCACGACGACCCAGGCCCCGGCCGGCACGCGCCCCAGGACGGACGAGGCGTCGTCGCTGTCGATCACCTGGTGCGCATCCGGGTAGTCCGCCGCCTGCGCCTGGTGGGCGACCACGGTCACGGCAAAGCCCACCCGCGGCGCGAGCTGCGCCAGGCCCGCCACGACCGGTGCATTGCCGATCACCACCAACTGTGCCGCGGGCAAGGCCGGGTCGACGAACAGCTCCAGCGTGCCGCCCGAATGGCATTGCATGCCGAACTCCAGCACGTCGCCGAGCTCGGTCTCGTGGCTGTCTTCGGTGGGGCAGATGCGGATCATGCGCGGCCGCCCGTCGGCCAGCACACGGCGCACCGTGCGCACCACCGCCGGCTGCGCGCAGCCGCCGCCGACCCAGCCGTAGAAGTCGCCTTCCGCGGTGACGATGGCCTTGTCGCCAGCCCGCGCCGAAGCCGGGGCCAGCGCCTTGACCACGCTGACCAGCGCATAGGGTCTGCCGGCCTGCTGCAGGCGGCGGGCCGCGTCGAATACCGTGTCTGCGTGGTGCATCGTGGGTCCTTGTGGAGCAAAAGTCTTCAGCGCAATGGGTCCGGGAGATCGGCCAGCGCGGCGAGATCGCGCAGGCTGTCGAGCCGGTGGAAGCGCTCGACCAGGCCGCGCCGCGCCAGCACCTGCCCCATCGCCTGCGACGCGGGGATCTGTGGGGAGGGATGCAGCCAATGCAGGCGTGCGCCACGTGCCTGCACACGCGCCAGCTCCTCGGCCAGCAGATGCGGCGGATCGGCATCGAAGCCGTCCGACAGCAGCCAGACGCGGGCGCTGCGGGTCAGCTGCGCGCGTGCATGCACTGTTCGGAAGTCGGCCACGCTGGTGGCGATGCGGGTGCCGCCGCCGAATCCGGCCGTCACCGCGTTGACTTTCTCCTGCACCGCTTGCGAATCGGTCCGGAGCAAGGGCGTGACCTCGGCCAGCCGCGTGTGGAACACGAACACGCGTGCCTGCATCGCCGAGACGAAGGCCCGCGCGATGCGCAGGAACAACTGGGCATGCGTCTCCATCGACCGGCTCACGTCGACCAGGATGAACAGGCGCGGCATCTCGCGCCGCGGCGTGCGCCACACCGGATGGACCGGCTGGCCGCCGGTGCGCAGGCTGGCGCGCAGCGTGCGCCGCAGGTCGAGCCGGCGGCCGTGAGGGCTGTCGCGCCAGCGGCGGGTGAGCCGGCGGCGCAGGCGCTGTGCGATGCGCTCGGCCAGCCGCTCCAGCAGTGCCAGGTCTTGCGGCAGCCACATCGACAGGGCGCGGTCGTGCAGCGGATCGGCCAGCGTCGCGCCGCCGCGCGCGCGCGACAGGCCGCTGCCGTCGTCTCCCGCGTCACTGGCGACGGGTGGCTGCAGCGAGGCATCGGCCGCACCGGGTGTGCCCGGTGGCCGGCTGCCGGCCATGCCGTCGTGCAGCGCCTGCACCAGTTGCTGCAGGTTGCGGCTGGGCCGTGTCTGGCCGCTGATGCGCGCGCTGCCGCGGGTGCGCTGCGGGAACCAGTAGCGTTCGAACAGTTCGGGCCAGCGCCGCCAGTCGCGCGGACCATGGCAGGCGATGGCGCGCCAGGCCGCATCGAGCCGGCGCGCGCGCTCGACCGGGATGCACAGCGCTGCCTGCACGAAGGCCTGCTGCTCGGCGATGCCGACCTGCAGTCCGTGCTCGCGCAGCAAGGCGGCAAAACCGGCGATGCTTTCCAGCGGGGCGGCATGGGCCATCGGCGTCGCTGCGGTCATGGCGACGGCGTCCTCTCGGCCACGCCGACCGTTCGCCGGCCCTCGATCAGCTGGCGCACGCGGTCCTCGCCCAGCTGGAATCGGTCTTCACGGGTCTTGACCAGGCACGACAAGGTGGCGAGGAGCGCGTGCGGGTCGTCGGGCAGGGCCTTGAAGGCCAGCCGGTGCAGCGCCCGCACCCAGTCCAGCGTCTCGGCCACGCCAGGCAGCTTGGCCAGGTCTTCACGGCGCAGCCGCTGCACGAAGGCCACGGCCTGCTCGACCAAGGCGCTCTCGGCCGCGGGCAGGGTGGCGCGCACGATCGTGATCTCACGGGCGAGTGTCGGGTATTCGAGGTAGTGGTACAGGCAGCGGCGCCGCAATGCATCCGACAGCTCGCGCGTGCCGTTGCTGGTCAGTACCACCTGTGGAATGTGGCGTGCCCGCAGCGTGCCGAGTTCGGGCACGGTGATCTGGTAGTCGGCCAGCACTTCGAGCAGAAAGGCCTCGAAGGCCTCGTCGGCGCGGTCGATCTCGTCGATCAGCAGCACGCAGGGCAACTCGCTCGAGATGGCGCGCAGCAAGGGGCGCTCGAGCAGGTAGTCGCGCGAGAACAGGTCGGCCTCGGTCGCCCGCTCGCTGCGGTTCTCCTGCAGACGGATCGCGAGCAGCTGCCGGCCGTAGTTCCACTCGTAGGCGGCTTGCGACAGGTCGAGCCCTTCATGGCACTGCAGCCTGATCAGCGTCTGGCCGCGCAGCCGTGCCAGCGCATCGGCGAGCGAGGTCTTGCCGACGCCGGCATCGCCTTCGATCAGCAGCGGGCGCTGCAGTTCGCCGGCGAGCCACAGCGTGGTCGCCAGCCCCTCGTCGGCGATGTAGCCGGCGCGGTGCAGCGATGCGAGCAGCTCGGATTCCGTCATGGTGCCTGGCGGGCGAAGCAGGTCGTCGGGTCCGTGCACCGGCGCGTCAGGCGCGTTTGCCGAACAGGCCGGCGAACCAGGCCTTGACCAGGTGCCAGGCGATGGCCAGGCCATTGATCTCGTTGGCGCGGGCCGGCGTTGCGGGTGCAGCAGGTGTCGGCACCACGGGGGGCTGCGCCTGCGCTGTCTGCACGATGGTCGAGGGTGCCGCCGCAGCATCTGCGGGAGCGGCCACGGGCACGGCTGGCGACACCGGCTCGGGCAAGGCAGCCGCGGCGGCCCGGAAGTTGTCCGCGAACTGCGCCAGCAGCATGTCGGACACCTGCACCATCAGGCGCCCGCCGAACTGCGCGAACTTGCCGTTGACGATGACCTCGGCCTGGCCGAACAGCACGCAAGAGGCGGGCGTGTCGCCCGGCTCGACCGTGGCCGTGAGGTTCATCGATGCCGACGAGCCGCCACGGTCGGCGCCCTTGCCGAGCAGTTGCAGCGTGTGCGTCGCCTCGTCCAGGCCCAGCACCTCGATGTCGCCGGCGAAGGCAGCATTGGCCGGACCGACCTTGACCTTCACGCTGCCCTTGTAGTGCGTGCCGTCCACCTGCTCGGTGATCGATGCGCCGGGCATGCAGCCGGCCACGGCCACCACGTCGCGCAGCACCTGCCAGGCGCGGGTGCCATCCACCGCGAGCGGATAGCGTTTTTCGAGTTTGACTTCCATATCAGTTTTCCGCAGCGCTATGCGCGACCCAAGACGTATGAAACCGGCGCGGCCAAAGGCCAGAACACCGCGGAACCGGCTCTGCCGGGCCGCAGGTGTTGCCCCCGATAGGGGGTTGGCGGAGCGACACGCAGTGCGCGCAGACTGGGGGCGAGTGTCATTCCAGCGCGACTCCGCTCGACTTCAACTGCTGCCACACGCGGTAGGCGCTGTGTGGCATCACCATGTGGCGCACACCCAGGTGCGCGAACGCGTCGACCACCGCCGACGTGAAGGTCGGGATCGAGCCCACGTGCGGCGATTCGGCCACGCCCTTCGCGCCCAGCGGGTGGTGCGGCGACGGCGTCACGGTGAAGTCGGTCTCCCACTTCGGCGTCTCGACCGCCGTGGGCAGGAAGTAGTCCATCAGCGTGTTGCCCAGCAGGTTGCCCTGCGCGTCGAACGGCATCTGCTGGCCCATCGCGACGGCGTAACCCTCGGTCAGGCCGCCGTGGATCTGGCCTTCGATGATCATCGGGTTGATGCGGGTTCCGCAGTCGTCCAGCGCGTAGAAGCGGCGTACCTTGGTCTCTCCGGTGCCACGGTCGATGTCGACCACGCACAGGTACATGCCGAACGGAAAGGTGAAGTTCGGCGGGTCGTAGTAGTGCACCGCTTCGAGCCCCGGCTCCAGCCCGGCGGGCGGCTGGTTGTAGGCGGCCCAGGCGATGTCCTTCATCGACTTGAAGCGGGCGTCGTCGCCCTTGACCTTGAAACGGTCGATCTCCCAGTCGAGATCGTTCTCGCCGACCTCGAGCAGATGCGCCGCGATCTTGCGCGCCTTCGCGTGGATCTTGCGCGCCGCCAGCGCAATGGCGGCACCGGCAACCGGCGTCGAACGCGAACCGTAGGTGCCCAGGCCGTAGGGCGCGGTGGAGGTGTCGCCCTCTTCGACCTGGATCACCTCGGACGGAATGCCGAGCTCGGTCGCGATGATCTGGGCATAGGTCGTCTGGTGGCCCTGGCCCTGCGTGATCGTGCCCATGCGGGCGATGGCGCTGCCGGTCGGGTGGATGCGGATCTCGCAGCTGTCGAACATGCCCACGCCGAGGATGTCGCACATCTTGCTCGGCCCCGCGCCCACCACCTCGGTGAACGACACCAGGCCGATGCCCATCAGCGTGGGGCAGCCGGGGTCGGCGCGTTTGGCCGCCTGCTCGGCGCGCAGGCCCTTGTAGTCGCAGGCATCCAGCACCTTCTGCAGCGCGGGGTGGTAGTCGCCCGAGTCGTACTCGAAGCCGAAGGCCGAGGTGTACGGGAACTGCTCCTTGCGGATGAAGTTCTTCATCCGGATCTCGGCCTTGTCCATGCCCAGCTGCTGCGCCAGGATGTCGACCATGCGCTCGATGATGTAGACCGCCTCGGTCACGCGGAACGAGCAGCGGTAGCTGACACCGCCCGGCGCCTTGTTGGTGTAGACACCCTTGACGCTGCAGAACGCGGCCGGGATGTCATAGGAGCCCGAACAGATGTGGAACATGCCGGCCGGGAACTTGGTGGGGTCGGCGCAGGCGTCGAACGCGCCATGGTCGGCCAGCACGTTGACGCGCAGGCCCAGGATCCTGCCGTCCGGCGTGGCAGCGATCTCGCCGTCCATGTGGTAGTCGCGGGCGAAGGCGGTCGAGCTGATGTTCTCGATGCGGTCCTCGATCCACTTGACCGGCCGGCCCAGCACGATGCTCGCGACGATGGCGCAGACGTAGCCGGGGTAGATGCCGACCTTGTTGCCGAAGCCGCCGCCGATGTCGGGCGAGACGATGCGCACCTTCGACTCGGGGATGCCCGACAGCAGCGACACCACGGTGCGCACCACGTGCGGCGCTTGCGAGGTCATGTAGGTGAGCAGCTCGCCGCGGACCGGGTCGAACGAGGCCACGCAGCCGCAGGTCTCCAGCGGGCAGGGGTGCACGCGCGGGTAGAAGATGCGTTCCTTGGCCGTCACCGGGGCGGTGGCGAACACCGCGTCCGTGGCGGCCTTGTCGCCGGCATCCCAGGTGAAGATGTGGTTGTGGTGCTCGCGCTGGCCGTGGGCGCCGGCGGTCTTGCCGGCCAGGTCGTCGCGGATCACCGGCGCGCCGGGCTCCAGCGCCGCGAACGGATCGAGCACGACCGGGAGTTCGTCGTATTCGACGATCACCGCCTCGACCCCGTCGGCCGCGGCATACCGGTCTTCGGCGATGACGACGGCCACCTCCTGCATCTGGAAGTGCACCTTCTCGTCGGCCAGCACCGCGGCCACGTCGCCGGCCAGCGTGGGCATCCAGTGCAGCTTGAGCGGCTTCAGGTCTTCGGCGGTCAGCACCGCGACGACGCCCGGCACCTTCAGTGCCTCGGACTTGTCGATGCGCACGATGCGCGCGTGCGCCACCGGCGAGCGCACGATGTCCATCACCAGCATGCCGGGCAGCTTGATGTCGTCGACGTAGTTGCCCTTGCCCTGGATGAAACGCGCGTCTTCCTTGCGCAGGCGGCTGTCGCCCAGCCCCTGCAGCGCCGCCGTGCGTTCGAGCAAGGTGGGGTCGATCGGAGCATTCATAGGGCCTCCTTGGCGCTTTGCGCCGTCCCCCCGAGGGGGAATTCGCCCTTCGGGCGGCCGTGCGGGCTCATGCCGCCTCCTTCTGCGTCTGCTGCAGTTTGGCCGCCGCGTGCAGCACGGCCTTCACGATGTTCTGGTAGCCGGTGCAGCGGCACAGGTTGCCGCTCATCCCGTGCCGCACTTCGTCTTCGGTCGGGTCGGGGTTCTCCTGCAGGAAGCGGTAGGCGCGCATCAGCATGCCCGGCGTGCAGAAGCCGCATTGCAGGCCGTGCTCCTGGTAGAAGCCTTCCTGCACCGCGTGCAGCAGCGGGCCCTTGGCCAGGCCTTCGACGGTGAGCACCTCGGAGCCTGCGCACTGCACGGCCAGGTGCGTGCAGCTCTTGACGGACGCGCCGTCGATGTCGACCGTGCAGGCGCCGCAGTGGCTGGTCTCGCAGCCGATGTGCGCGCCGGTCAGGTGGCACTCTTCGCGCAGGAAGTGCACCAGCAGCAGACGCGGCTCCACCGCCTTCTCGAAGGTCTTGCCGTTGATCTTGACGCTGACGAGTTGTTTTCCCATGGGTTCTCCTTCTTGTCTCGTGGGGGCGGGGCTCAGCTGCAGCGGGCGGCGGCCCGGGTGATCGCGCGCCGCACCATCTGGCCGGCCATGGCCGTCTTGTATTCGCGGTCACCGCGCAGGTCTTCGGCCGGGTCGCAGACTGCGCAGGCCTCGGCCACCGCAGCGGCGATGGCGGCGTCGTCGAGCGGCTTGCCCAGCAGTGCGGCTTCGGCAGCCGTGGCGCGCAGCGCGGTGGGGGCCAGATTGGTCAGTGCGATGCGCGCGTGGCTGACCACTCCGCTGTCGATGCGCAGCACCACGGCGGCCGCGGCGGTGGCGAAGTCGCCGGTCTTGCGCTTGAGTTTTTCGTAGGCCCAGCCGGTGCGCGGGGCAAAGGCCTGCATCCGGATCTCGGTCAGGATCTCGTCCTCGGCGAGCGCGGTCATGTAGGTGCCGTGGAAGAACGCATCGGCGTTGACCTGGCGCTTGCCGTTGGCGCCTTCGAGCACGAAGGTCGCATCCAGCGCCATCGCGATCGCCGGGTGGTCGTTGGCGGGGTCACCGTGCGCAATGTCGCCGCCGATGGTGCCGCGGTTGCGCACCTGCGGGTCGGCGATCAGGCGGGCGGCTTCGGGCAGCAGCGGTAGCCGCGCCTGCAGCAGCGGCGACGCGATGAGCTCGTTCTCGACCGTCATCGCGCCGATGCAGAGGGTATTGCCCTCCTCGCGGATGCCGCGCAGCGCGGCGATACGGTTCAGGTCGATCAGATGCGCCGGCTGGGCGAAGCGCAGCTTCATCATCGGCAGCAGGCTGTGGCCGCCGGCCAGCAGTTTGGCCTCGCCGCCGAACTGGCCCAGCAGGCTCAGTGCATCCGCCACCGTACGGGGCGCGTGGTAGTCGAACGCGGGTGGGATCATCGTGCCGGTCTCCTGTCGTTGCAAGCGCCGCACAGCGTGTGGTGCGGGCCGGACCGGACTCTAGGGCGGCATGCGGAAGGCTTGCGGCGCACCGCACGAACGGCGTTCGGCGCGCACCAGATGCGCTGTTCCGTGCATGAACTGCGGGCGCCATCGGCGCGTCTCGGGTTAACCCGAAGTGCCCGTCGGCGCTAGCTGCGGGCGACGTCGTGCTCGGTGATGCCGAGCCGTTCCATCAGCAGCGGCACGCTGGCCCGCGCCACCGGCACCACCGTGGTTTCGCCCCGCAGCTTGAGGCCGACCTTGCCCTCGTCGCGCAGGATCTGCTCGGCGTAGTCGAGGTTGGCCAGGTAGCTGCGGTGGATGCGCATGAACGACGCGCCGTCCAGCCGGTCGGCAATGTCGCTGATGTTCAGGTTGCAGAAACTCGACCCCTGCGCCGTGCTGACCCAGGTGTAATGGCCTTCGGCGCGGATGAAGGTGACGGCCTCGACGTCGACCAGCACGATGCGGTTCTGCGACACGGTGGGGATCTTGTGCAGCTGGCGCTTGGCCGGGGGCTTCAGCGTGGACGGCTCCTCGCCGCTCACCAGCTCGGTGATGTCGTAGAAGATCAACGTGTAGCCGGCCGTGTCGCCGCGCAGGTCCGACAGCTTGCTGACCTTGATCAGCAGCACCCGCTCGGGGATGTTGATGATCATCGTCATCGGCGGCGGGTTGCCGACCGGGCATTCGGCCTGGTCGAGCAGGAACTTCACCTTGGGCTGCGAGCGCTCGGGGTGGAACGACAGCACCATCTTCTCGAACGGCTCCTTGTCTTCGACCGGCAGCACACGCCGTGCAAAGCTGTTCATCGCCACGACCGTGAGGTTGCGGTCGAGATGCACCACGCCGACGTCGGAGCGTTCGAGCAGGTAGAGAGGACTGCGGCTGTTCATGCGAGGGGGCCCGGACCATCGGGGGCCGGCTCGCGATTTAACATCGTTTGCCGCGGGCCGCAAAGAGGGGCGACCCGCATCGGCATGCCGCCCGCCAAGCGCTGTGCCTTAGACTGCGCCGCACCATGGTCCAGCCTTCCCACGATCAGCACACGCAATGGGCACGCCTGTTCGTGCTGCCCGAACAGCCCGGCCTTCCGCTGCAGGGCCGGCTGCGGCTGGCGGTGGTCAAGCCGATCCTCGAAGGCCGCCTGCCGCCGGGCGCGGCGATGCCGTCGTCGCGCGACATGGCGAAGATGCTGGGCTTGAGCCGCAACACCGTGACCGCGGCGTTCCAGCAGCTGATCGACGAAGGTTTCCTCGAGTCACGGCCGCGCAGCGGCGTGTTTGTCGCGCTGCACGCCCGGGCCGCGCGGGTCGACCAGCACGATGCGCCCGAAGCCTTCGGCTCCGGCGGCGGGCAGCCACCCGACTGGTCGCAGCGCGTGCTGCGCTCGCTGACCGACCAGCCCACGCTGTCCAAACCCGAGAAGTGGCGCGGCTACCCGTACCCCTTCGTCTACGGCACGCACGACCCCAAACTGTTCCCGACCGAAGGCTTTCGCGAATGCTGCACGCGCAGCCTGGCGCGCGCGCAGCTGGCGCACTGGACGCCCGACTTCGAGACCGACGACGTGCCCGACCTGATCGAGCAGATCCGGCTGCAGCTGTTGCCCAAGCGCGGCGTGTTCGCGCTGAAAGAGGAGATCCTGGTGACGGTGGGCGCGCAGCAGGCCTTCTACCTGCTGGCCGATGCCTTGCTCGACGACACGCAGCGCATGGGCTTCGAGGAACCCGGCCATCCGCATGCACGCAACACCTTCTCGCTGCGCAAGCCGCGCTGGGTGCCGGTGGCGGTCGACGGCGAGGGTCTGGTGGTCGACACGCTGCCGCCGCTCGATTACCTGTTCGTCACGCCCTCGCACCAGAGCCCGACCACCGTGACCCTGAGCCTGGAGCGGCGCGAATGGCTGCTGCGCAAGGCCGAGCTGGCCAACTTCGTCATCATCGAAGACGACTACGAGGCCGAGAACCTGTACCAGGGCACGCCGATGCCGGCGTTGAAGAGCCTGGACAAGAGTGGCCGCGTGGTCTATGTCGGCTCCCTGTCGAAGAGCCTGTCGCCGGCGCTGCGCCTGGGCTACATCGTCGCGCCACGTGCGCTGATCAACGAGCTGCGGGTGCTGCGCCACGCGATGGTGCGCCACCCCAGTGCCTTTCTGCAGCACGCCTACGCGCTGTTCCTGTCGCTCGGCCACCACGAGTCGCATGCGCGCCGGGTCAACCAGGCGATGCAGGAACGCGTGGAGCGGGTGGCGCAGGCGCTGCGCGAGCACCTGCCGGATTTCGCGTTCCAGCTGCCGCAGGGCGGCGCCTCGATGTGGGTGCAGGCACCGGCCTGGGTCGACGCGTCTGAGCTGGCGCTGATGGCCCAGCGGCACGGCGTGCTGATCGAGGCCGGCGATGCCTTCTTCGCCACGCCGATCTATCCGTGCCCGTTCTTCCGCCTGCGGCTGTCGTCGATCGCCACGGAGCAGATCGACGCCGGCATTGCCGCGCTGGCCCTGGCGGTGGAAGATCTCGCGCAGGCGCGGGGTGAGACGCGGGTGCGCAAGCGGCGCTGAGGCGGGCTACTGGCCGGCAGCACGGAGCGCAGGCCGAGGTGGATCACCAACGGGTCGAGACGCTCAAATCGACCAGGATCATCGATCCGTGCGCACGGCTTTCAGGTCACCTTCCGGTGCACCGCGCACCAAACCCAGGGTAAGCCCCAACCTGCTGGTCCCACGGATTGCGGCCGCTGGCCCTTTTGAGGGGCGGGGCTTGCTGGCAAATTGCATACTGCTTGCGCATCACATCCCGTGGTGTGCCCGGCATCCTGCCCGCCCAATGCATACGAGGAGAACCTGATGAACACAACCCGACGCCTTCTGCACGTGACGGCCGTTGCCACGGCCGCCCTGATCCTCACCGGCACCGCATTCGCCCAGGCTAAGAAAGAGGTGACCTTCGCGCACCAGGACATGCTGGTCCCCCTGCGGGCCCTGATGGAGTCGGGCGAACTCGAGAAGGCCACCGGCTACAAGATCAACTGGCGCATGTTCGGCGGTGGCGGCGACGTGATCCGCGCGATGGCGTCGGGCGACGTGCAGATCGGCGAGGCCGGATCCAGCCCGGTGGCTGCGGCCGCCAGCCAGGGGCAGGACATCAAGCTGTTCTGGATCCTCGACGACATCGCCGATGCCGAGGCTCTGGTGGCCCGCAACGGCAGCGGCATCAGCAGCCTGAAGGACTTCAAGGGCAAGAAGGTGGCCACGCCCTTCGTGTCGACCGCGCACTACCAGCTGATGGTGGGCATGAAGCTCGACGGCGTCGACGTCAAGTCGGTCAACGTGATGAACATGCGCCCGCCCGAGATCGCCGCCGCCTGGGAGCGCGGCGACATCGACGCGGCTTTCATCTGGGATCCGGTGCTGTCGAAGATCAAGGCCAGCGGCAAGGTCATCGCCACCTCGGGCAGCTTCGGCAAAAAGGGCCATCCCACGTTCGACGGCCTGGTGGTCAACGGCAAGTGGGCCGCCGAGCACGAGGACTTCATGGTCGCGCTGGTGAAGGCGCTGGCCAAGGTCGACGGCGAATACCGCACCAACGCGGCCAAGTGGACGGCCGATTCGCCGCAGGTGAAGGCCGTGGCCAAGTGGACCAAGGCCGACGCCAAGGACGTGCCGGCCGCGATGACGCTGTACCGCTTTCCCACGCTCGAAGAGCAGATGTCGGCCACCTGGCTGGGCGGCGGTGCGGCCAAGGCGCTGACCGACACCGCGGCCTTCCTGAAGGAGCAGGGCAGGGTGCAGGAGGTCAAGCCGAACTACGGTGCGTTCGTCACCACGACCTACGTGCAGAAGGCGATGGGCAAGTAGGCCGGGCGCGCAGACCGACGCCGCACCATGCCGACGCTCGACATCCGCGACCTCACGGTCCACTACGCCGTCAAGGGCGGCACGCTGCAGGCGCTGGCGCCGGTCAATCTGACGATGCAGGGCGGCGACTTTGTCGTCGCGCTCGGTGCGTCGGGCTGCGGCAAGACCACGCTGCTGAACTGCATCGCCGGTTTCTTGCCGCCATCGAGCGGGCAGATCCTGCTCGATGGGCAGGAGGTCGTGGGGCCGGGTGCCGACCGCGGCGTGGTGTTCCAGAAACACGCGCTGATGCCCTGGCTCAACGTGCGCGACAACGTGGCGCTGGGTCTGCGCATGCGCGGGGTCGGCACGGCCGAGCGCAGCCGCATCGCCGAAGCCAAGCTGGCCCTGGTCGGCCTGTCGAAGTATGCGGACCGCGCCGTGTACGAGCTGTCGGGCGGCATGCAGCAGCGCGTGGGCATTGCGCGCGCGCTGGCCAGCGACCCGGCGGTGCTGCTGATGGACGAGCCGATGGGCGCGCTCGACGCGTTCACCCGCGAGAGCGTGCAGGAGATCTTGTTAAAGGCGTGGGAGGCGTCGAGCAAGATGGTGTTCTTCATCACCCACTCGGTCGAGGAGGCGCTGTTTCTTGCGACCCGGCTGATCGTGATGAGCCCGAGCCCCGGTCGCATCTCGCATGTCTACGACGACGTGCCGTTTTCGCGGCAGTTCTTGGCGCACGGCGATGCGCGCAAGGTGAAGTCCGAGCCCGATTTCATCCGCATGCGCGAAGAAGTGCTGGGCATCATCCACCACCGTGCGCCCGCGGGCGATGCCGAGGAAGCCCATGTCTGAGCTCGCGTCCGCCGTGCCCGCGACCGCGCCGGCCCCGACTGCAAACGGCGACGGCCACACTGCCGGCCGTGAAGACCAGCAAGTTCAAGGTGCCCGGCGAAGGCAACAGCGCCACCATCAGCGTGGTCACGGTCATCGTGCTGCTGCTGCTGTGGGCCGTGGTCACCAACCTGGGCTGGGTCAAGCCGCTGTTCCTGCCGTCGCCGCAGGCGGTGTTCCAGCAGTTCTACGAATACCTGACCGGCCAGGCCAACGACAAGCCGCTGTGGCAGCACTTCCTGGCCAGCATGTTCCGCGTGTTCTCGGCGTTCGCGCTGGCCTGCGTCACGGCGATCCCGATCGGCATCGCGATGGGCATGAGCCGCGTGGTGCGCGGCATCTTCGACCCGCCGCTGGAGTTCTACCGCCCGCTGCCGCCACTGGCCTACCTGCCACTGATCATCATCTGGTTCGGCATCGACGAGCTGCCCAAGGTGCTGCTGATCTTTCTCAGCTGCTTCGCGCCGCTGGCGCTGGCCGCGCGCGCCGGCATGCGCAGTGCCTCGCAGGAGCAGATCAACGCCGCCTATTCGATGGGCGCGAGCTACTGGCAGGTGATCCGCCACGTGATCCTGCCGTCGGCGCTGCCCGAGATCCTGATCGGCATGCGCATCGCGGTCGGCTTCGGCTGGACCACGCTGGTCGCCGCCGAGATGGTGGCGGCCAACATGGGCCTGGGCCAGATGGTGCTGAACGCCTCGAACTTCCTGCGCACCGACATCGTCGTCATGGGCATCGTCGTGATCGGCGTCGTGGCCTACCTGTTCGATCTGCTGATGCGCTGGGTCGAACGGCGTGCGGTGCCCTGGAAAGGGCGCATGTAGTTGTCTGGCGCGGGCGGCGCTTCAGCCCGCCGGCACGCGCATCGTGATCACGTCGAACGGGCACCACACCGCGCACTTGCTGCAGCCGGTGCAGATGTCGGCATCGCCCAGCACCGCGTGCTTGCGCCAGCCTTCCGGCTCCAGCGACAGCAGGTGCAGATGGCAGGAGCCCACGCACCGGCCGCAGCCCGTGCAGCGCTGGGTGTCGATGTCGGGTCTGGCGACGGGGCGTCCGGGCTTCATGCGATGGACATCTTAAGGTGCCGTCGCTCGTGCTCAACGCTCCTTCATCGCCAGCAAGACCCGCAGCGTCACCTCGGTCGCATCGTCGTCCGGTCGGATCCGATGGGCAATCCCCAGCGCTCTCGACAGCGCCGGCCGCAGCGGCCGCATGCGGATGCGGCTGTCCGGCGGCGGCGCACCGGCTTCGTGCGGCAGCAGCGCGGCGCCGTAGCCGGCCGCCACCAGACTCTTCATCGCGTCGTTGTAGTTCAGCTCGATGCGTGCCTGCGGCCGCTCGCCGGCCGCGGCGAACCATTCGGCGGTCTGGCGCGACAGCCGGGTGCCGCGGTCGTTGGCGATCAGCGGCCGGGCGGCGAGCCAGGCCGGCGTCACGTGCCGCGGCGGTTTCCAGTCGGCCGGGATGAAGGCCATCACCGGATGCTGGCGCCAGGCCACCACGCGCAGGCCGCGCAGCACCGGCTGCGGGAGCGCGACGATGCCGATGTCCAGGCTGCCGGCGGCCAGCCGCGCCAGGGCTTCCTCGCTGGTCATCACCGCAACCTGCACGTCGATCTCCGGATGCCGGGCCGCCAGGGCCTCCAGCGCCTGCGGCAGCAGGTAGGCGAGCGCGCCGGTGGAGGCACCCAGGCGCACGCGGCCGCCGCGCGCGGCGATCTGGCGCTGCACGCTCTGCAGCAGATCGTCGGCTTCGGCCAGCAGGCGCCGTGCCTTGTCGATCAGCAGGCTGCCGGCAGACGTCGCGGTGACGCCGGCCGGCGCGCGGTGCAGCAGGCGTGCGCCGAGGCGGGCTTCGAGCTGCGCCACGTGCAGCGTCACCGTGGGCGGCGCCAGGTGAAGTGCCTTGGCGGCCGCGGCGAACGAGCCGAGGTCGGCCACCGCCAGCAGCGTGCGCAGGCGGTCGAGGTTGAGTTCGCGCATCGTGCAACGCCCAGGTCAGATAATAATTCAGGAAAACTGAATCAGGAGTTTGCCAGATTCAACTTGTCTGCATGCGATGGGCGGGGCACGATGCGCTTCGAACTTCACCGGAGCGCTGCATGACCCCTCTCGTTTTCATCGATGGCGACCAAGGCACCACCGGCCTGCAGGTGCGGCAATGGCTGGCAGGGCGGACCGACCTGCGCCTGCTGCAACTGCCACCCGGGCATCGCAAGAGCGCGGCCCATCGCGCCGAAGCGCTGAACGACTGCGACGTCGCCTTGCTGTGCCTGCCGGACGACGCCGCGCGCGAGGCCGTGGCGCTGGTGCGCCGCCCCGGCGTGCGGGTGATCGACGCCAGTTCGGCCCACCGCACCGCACCGGGCTGGGTCTACGGCCTTCCGGAGCTGGAGGCGGCGCAGGCCGAACGCATCGCGGCCGCCGGGCGCGTCAGCAACCCCGGCTGTTACCCGACCGGCGCGCTGGCGTTGCTCAGGCCCCTGGTCGACCAAGGGCTGGTGCCGGCCGACTATCCGCTGGTCATCCACGCGGTGTCGGGTTATTCGGGCCGCGGCCGCGCCGGGCTCGAGGACCACGAAGGCCCCGGCGCCGCCAGCGCGGTGCCCTTCCAGGTCTATGGCCTGGGCCTGCACCACAAGCACGTGCCCGAGATCCAGCAGCATGCCGGCCTGGCGCATGCGCCGGTGTTCGTGCCGGCCTACGGTCACTACCGGCAAGGCATCGTGTTGACCGTGGCGCTGCACCAGCGCCTGCTGCCCGCCGGCGTGACGGCCGCGCACCTGCATGCGGCGCTGCAGGCGCGCTACGCAGGGCAGGCGTGCATCGAACTGCAGCCGCTGAGGACCGACGACGTCGCCGATGCCCAGCGCCTCGACCCGCGCGCGCTCAACGGCAGCAACCGCTTGCGGCTCGCGGTGTTTGCGCAGGAACGCACCGGCCAGGTGCTGATGACGGCGGTGTTCGACAACCTGGGCAAGGGCGCCGCGGGCGCGGCGGTGCAGAACCTCGATCTGATGCTCGGCCTGTCGGCGGACCGGCAGCTGAAGCCCGGCGACGCATGGACCTGCTTGCAGGCGGCGTGACGTCAGGCGATGGACCGCGGTCCACCGCCCGAGATCCTCCTGGACCAACCGAGTGGTCCCATGAGGCGATCCATCACGCGGTGCGGGTGTCCTTGTGGGCGGTCCTGACGGGTATCCGCATGGGATTGCCACTCGACCCCGAGTTGCTGTCCACGGCTTGCATGTTCCATGACCTCGGCCTCACTCGACGCGGGCCACCCATTGAACACCGCAGGGAATCCAGGACCATGAACGACACCGCCACTCCAACCACCGCTGCCCAAAGCGCAACGGTCAGCCAGGACGCCATCAATGCCGCCGTCTGGGCCGCCTGCGATACCTTCCGTGGAACCGTAGATCCAGGCATCTACAAGGACTTCGTGCTGACCATGCTGTTCCTCAAGTACGTGTCCGATGTCTGGCAAGACCACTACGACACTTACGAGAAGCAGTACGGCGACCACCCGGAGCTGATCGCCGAAATGCTCAAGAACGAGCGTTTCGTCCTGCCCTCCAGCGCCAGCTTCTATGCCCTGCACACCCTGCGGCACAGCCCCGGCAACGGTGAGCGCATCGACAAGGCCTTGCACGCCATCGAAGAGGCCAACATCGCCAAGCTGCGCGACGTGTTCCAGGACATCAGTTTCAACTCCAACAAGCTGGGCGACGAGCAGCAGAAGAACGACATCCTGCGCCACCTGCTGGAAGACTTCGCCAAGCCCGCGCTCGACCTGCGTCCCAGTCGCGTGGGCCAGCTCGACGTGATCGGCAACGCCTACGAATACCTCATCAAGAACTTCGCCTCCACCAGCGGCAAGAAGGCCGGCGAGTTCTACACCCCACCCGAGGTGTCCACACTCATGGCCCGCCTGATGGCGCCGCAGGAGGGCGACGAGATCTGCGACCCCACCTGCGGCTCCGGCTCGCTGCTGATGAAATGCGGCCGCCTGATCCGCGAGAACACCGGCTCGCGCAAGTACGCGCTCTACGGGCAGGAGGCCATCGGCAGCACCTGGGCGCTGGCCAAGATGAACATGTTTCTGCATGGCGAGGACAACCACCGCATCGAGTGGGGCGACACCATCCGCAATCCCAAGCTGTTGGAGGGAGAAACGCCTTCTTTTGACTTCTTCGCCGCAGCGCGAGGTGCCAAAAAACCGCCAGCACCGCTCTCCACCAAGTTGCCGACGCTGAAACACTTCGACATCGTGGTGGCCAACCCGCCCTTCAGCCTGGAAAAGTGGGGCTTCGAAGGTGCGGAAGCCGACCGGTTCGGCCGCTTTCGCCGTGGTGCGCCTCCGCGCACCAAGGGTGACTACGCCTTCATCCTGCACATGGTCGAGACCATGAAGCCCGGCACCGGGCGCATGGCCGTGGTCGTGCCGCACGGCGTGCTGTTCCGTGGCGCGGCCGAAGGGCGCATCCGACAGAAGCTGATCGAAGAGAACCTGCTCGACGTGGTGATCGGCCTGCCGGAGAAGCTGTTCTACGGCACCGGCATCCCCGCTGCCGTGCTGGTGTTCCGCAAGAACAAGGCCGACGACAAGGTGCTGTTCATCGACGCCAGCCGCGGCTACGAGGCCGGCAAGAACCAGAACTACCTGCGCGAGGCCGACCTGCAACGCATCCTGGCCACAGCACATGCGCGGCAGGGTGTGGCCCGGTACGCCCACCTGGCCACCCCGGCCGAGATCGCCGGGAACGAGTTCAACCTCAACATCCCGCGCTACGTGGACACCTTCGAGGAAGAAGCCGAGATCGACCTCATGGCCGTGCGCAAGGAGCGCGAACAGCTCAAGGCCGAACTGGCGGGGCTGGAAGCGCAGATGGCCGTGTACCTGAAGGAGCGGGGCTATGCGTAAAGAACCAGGTGCCGCCAACAAGCAAGACGCCAAGGCCTTGAAGGCAGGGCACAGCATCACACGCGCATCGGCCGCCGAATACCTGACCTTTGTGGCAGCTGCGGGCCAGGGTGGCGTGGAGGCGCTCTATGCCGACGAAAACGTCTGGCTGACGCAGAAGATGTTGGCGCAGCTCTATGACGTGAACGTCCGCACGGTCAACGAACATCTCAGGAAGATCTTCTCGGACAGGGAGTTGTCCGAAGATTCAGTTATCCGGAAATTCCGGATAACTGCCAGCGACGGCAAGACATACGACACCCAGCACTACGGCCTGACCGCCATCATCGCGGTGGGCTACAAGGTCAATTCCGAGCGCGCGGTGCAGTTCCGCAAAGAGCTTGCTGCCCCTTCTGTTTGGCACGATGGGCCTGGACAACGCCAAGCTGGTCGTGGACCAGGTCATCCAGATCACACGCATTGGATTGAGCAAGTCTTGAGCATGCAGGTCGCTGAGCGTGCCTCCCAGCATCGTTTTTCCTACGGCGACGAGGTCATTGCCTTCAGCCTGCGCCGCCAACCATCGCGCACCGTGGCGCGGGTCGCCATCCACGTCGAGCCCGATGCGCGCGTGCTGGTGGATGCACCGGACGCCGCGCCGTTGGCGGACGTGCTCGCGGCGGTGAAGAAGCGGGCGCGCTGGATCAGCCAGCATGTGGAAGCAGCCAAGGCACGACGGGCCCATGTGCTGCCGCGCGAGTATGTGAGCGGTGAGTCGCTGCATTACCTGGGCCGACGCTATCGCCTGAAAGTCATCGTCGACGCCGATGCAGCAGTGGAGGCGCGCATGCGGGGTGCCTTCATCACCGTGACAGCGCCAGAACGCGCCCCGAGCACCATCAGGTCAGCGCTGGATGCCTGGTATCGGCAGCGAGCGAGGGAGCTGTTGGCCAACCGCATTGCGGCAGTGGCTGCTCCTCTGCGCTGGGTCAAGCAGCTTCCGCCAACGCGCCTGCAGTTCATGACCGTGCAATGGGGAAGCTGTTCGCCATCCGGCCGCATCACGCTGAATCCGCTGCTGGTGAAGGCGCCTCGCGAGTGCATCGACTATGTGCTCCTGCATGAACTCTGCCACCTGCTGCACCACAACCACAGCCCCCAGTTCTACAGAGCCCTGGACCGTCACATGCCAGACTGGCGGGCGGTGAAGGACAGGCTGGACAACATGGCCGAACAGATGTTCCGCGACTGAGATCGGTGTCATGCGGGCTGCCTGGTTCGCCGACGGTGAGGTGGCGCCGCCGCCTCTACAGCAGTGCCCGCATGCGCGCCGCCGCGGCGTGCAGGAAGGGCAGTTTCTCCTGCGCCTGCGCGAGCGACATGCGGGCGGTGGGCGCGTGCACAGCGATGGCGGCGCGGGCGCGGCCCTGGGTGTCGAGCACCGGCACGGCCACGGCGATCAGGCCGGCGATGAACTCTTCGCGGTCGGTCGCATAGCCCTGGCGCGCGATCGACTCGCATTCGGCGCGCAGCGCCTGGGCGGTCGTCAGCGTGTTGGGCGTCAGTGCCGCCAGTGCCAGTTGTTCGATCAGCGTGTTGCGCTGCGCCACCGGCATCAGCGCGAGGAACAACTTGCCGCTGGCCGTGCCATGCAGCGGCACGTGCGAGCCGACCTCGAGTGTGAGGCGCAGCGGCCAATGCGCCTCTACCCGGTCGAGGTAGAGCACGCGGGTGCCTTCGAGCGTGGTGAAGTTGCAGGTCTCGCCTACCTGCGCCACCAGAGCCGACAGCACCTCGTGGCGCAGGCCGCGCGCCACGCCGTGGTTCAGGGTGTCGAACGCCAGCTGGCGCAAGGCCGGGCCGGCGACGAAGTTGCGTTCGTCGACGTCGCGGGCGAGAAAGCCGCTGTCCATCAGCTGCTGGCACAGCCGGTGCACCGTGGCCTTGGGCAGGGCCAGCCGGTCGGCCAGTTCGGCCAGCGACAGGGCCCGGCCCTCCGCCGCCAGCGTGGCCAGCAGGCGCAGGCTGCGCTCGGCCGAAGAGCCGGTGCTGGCCGGCGTGGCGGGGTCGGAGCGTGGGGTCTGTTTCACGGCGGATCAGGGAAAGTATCTAGACTGGAACCAGAGAAACCAAAAATAATGCGATCAACAATAAAACGGAACGAAACGTTTCAATTTAATAGCGCACCACATGTCTGACGCGTTCGATTACATCATCGTCGGGGCCGGTTCGGCGGGCTGCGTGCTGGCGGCACGGCTCAGCGAAGACCCGGGCACCCGGGTGCTGCTGCTGGAGGCAGGGCCGAAGGACGATTCGATCTGGATCCACCTGCCCATCGGCTACGGCAAGACGATGTGGAGCAAGACCTACAACTGGTGCTTCGAGACCGACCCCGATCCCAACATGAACGGGCGGCGCATCTACTGGCCGCGCGGCAAGACGCTGGGCGGCAGCAGCTCGATCAACGGCCTGATCTACATCCGCGGCCAGCGCGAGGACTACGACCACTGGGCGGCGCTGGGCAACACCGGCTGGAGCCATGACGAGGTGCTGCCGTACTTCGTCAAGTCCGAGGGCAACCTGCGCGGCGCGATGCCGGGCCACGGCACCGACGGGCCGCTCAAGGTGTCGGACATCGGGGCGAAGCACGAGCTGATCGAGGCCTTCATCGGCGGCGCGCAGCAGATCGGCCCGCGCAGCGTGCCGCGCACCGACGACTTCAACGGCGCGCGGCAGGAAGGCGTGGGTTACTTCCAGCTCAACACCGCGCACGGGTTGCGCTGCAGCACCGCCAAGGCCTACCTGGCGCCGGCACGCCGGCGACCGAACCTGAAGATCGAGACCGAGGCCTTCGCCGCCGGGCTGATCTTCGAAGGCCAGCGCGCCGTGGGCGTGCGTTACCGCCAGGGCGGTGTGATGCAGGAGGCGCGTTGCCGGGCCGAGGTGCTGCTGTCGGCCGGCGCGATCCAGTCGCCGCAGCTGCTGCAGCTGTCGGGCATCGGGCCGAAAGACTTGCTGGCGCAGCACGGCATCCCGGTGGTGCTGGACGCACCGAACGTCGGCGAGAACCTGCAGGACCATCTGCAGATCCGCCTCACCTTCGAGTGCAGCAAGCCCATCACCACCAACGACCAGCTCAACTCGTGGTGGGGCCAGGCGCGTATCGGGCTGCAGTGGCTGGCCTCGCGGTCGGGGCCGCTGGCCGTGGGCATCAACCAGGGCGGTTGCTTCCTGCGCGCGCTGGTCGGGGCCGACGGCCAGCCGGTGGCGCAGACGCCCGACATCCAGTTTCACGTGGCCACGCTGTCGGCCGACATGGCCGGTGGCAAGGTGCACCCGTTCTCGGGTTTCACGATGTCGGTGTGCCAGCTGCGGCCCGAGTCGCGCGGGCACATCCGCATCCGCTCGACCGACCCGTTCGTGCCGCCGTCGATGCAGCCCAACTATCTGGACACCGAGCTCGACCGGCTGACCGCCGTGGCCGGCGTCAAGGCCGCGCGCGCGATCGCGGCGTCGCCGGCGATGCAGCCCTACGTGAAGCGCGAGGTGAAACCCGGGCCCGATGCGGCCGACGACGCCGCGCTGCTGGAGTTCTGCCGCAACAACGGCGCCACGATCTTCCACCCCAGCGGCACCTGCCGCATGGGCATCGATGCCGGTGCCGTGCTCGACCCGCGGCTGCGTGTGCGCGGCGTGGCCGGCCTGCGCGTGGTGGACTGTTCTGCGATGCCGACGCTGGTGTCGGGCAACACGAATGCGCCGGTGGTGATGATGGCCGAGAAGGCGGCCGACATGATCCGGGAAGACGCTATGCGGTGACCAGTGCAGAGAGGCTGGCCACCATCCGAGGACCCTTAGAAAGAGATGGAGCGAGACAAATGAGCACAGTAGACGAGAAAACGATACGCAGGGTCGTCACGTCGGCCCTGGTGGGCGCCACGATCGAGTGGTACGACTTCTTCCTGTACGGTGTCGTGGCCGGCATCGTGTTCAACAAGCTGTATTTTCCGGGCAGCGACCCGCTGGTGGCGACCATGCTCGCCTATGCCACCTTCGCCGTGGGCTTCGTCACGCGGCCGCTGGGCGGCGTGATCTTCGGCCACTTCGGCGACCGGCTTGGCCGCAAGAGCGTGCTGATCATGACGCTGATGATCATGGGCGTGGCGACCTTCCTGATCGGGCTGGTGCCCACCTACGACCAGATCGGCATCTGGGCGCCGATCGCGCTGCTGCTGCTGCGGGTGTGCCAGGGCATCGGCCTCGGTGGCGAATGGGGTGGGGCGGTGCTGATGGCGTATGAATACGCGCCGCCCGAGAAGCGCGGCTTCTATGCGTCGCTGCCGCAGATGGGCCTGGCCATCGGCCTGTGCCTGGCCTCGGGCGTGGTGGCGCTGCTGTCGTCGTTGCTGACCGATGCGCAGTTCATGGCCTGGGGCTGGCGCGTCGCCTTCCTGCTGTCGGGCGTGATGGTGATCGTCGGCATGTACATCCGCCTGGCGGTGAAGGAGACGCCGGAGTTCGCCGCCATCAAGGAGCGCAATGCCGAGCTGCGCATCCCCTTCATGGACATGATCCGGCGCTACCCCGGCAACGTGCTGAAGGGCATGGGCGCGCGCTACATCGACGGCGTGTTCTTCAACATCTTCGGCGTGTTCTCGATCGGTTATCTGGTCACCACGCTGAAGATCAGCCGCACGCAGGCGCTGCTGGGCGTGATGGCCGCGGCCGTGGTGATGTGCGCGACCATTCCGTACTTCGGCCGGCTGAGTGACCGCATCGGCCGCACCCGCGTCTACTTCTGGGGTTCGCTGATCACGGCGGTGTCGGCGTTCCCGGGCTTCTGGTTCATGACGCACAGCGGCGGCGACGTGATGGTCATCTGGCTGTCCATCATCATCCCGTTCGGCATCCTGTACGCCAGCGTCTACGGGCCGGAGGCCGCGCTGTTCTGCGACCTGTTCGACGCCAAGGTGCGCTACACCGGCATCTCGTTCGTCTACCAGTTCTCGGGCATCTTCGCGTCGGGCATCACGCCCATCATCGCGACCGCGCTGCTGAAGAGCGGCGGTGGCGAGCCGTGGTTGATCTGCTGGTACGTGTTGTTCGCGGGCGTCGTCTCCGCGCTGTGTGCGGCGTGGATCGGCAAGGGGTCGCCGGCGCTGCGGCCGGTGGCGGCGTAGCGGCGCCCTCTCCGCGTCGCTGCCCGCTCTAGCGGCGCAGCGGCAGGTCGATGCACGAGCGCTGCTCGCCGCCGAGCGTGAACTGCAGCAGCGGCGGCCGGCCGTGCGGGACCTGCGCGAAGTGGTCGCTGTCCGCACCGGCGATCGCCACGCGCAGGCGGCTGCCGGCCTGCAGCGTCCACGAGATCGGCAGCAGCGCGAAGCGCACCGTCTCGGCCACGCCGGGCTGCATCAGCCGGGCATCTTCGCGCCGGTAGCTGCGGAACGGCCAGGGCACGTTGTAGCTGGCGGGCGGCGGGGCCTCGGCGCGGTGCAGCAAGCGCACGGAGCCCTCGGTGATGTACCAGGAGCGTCCGTCGGCATCCACTTCCGACAGGTAGACGAAGACGCTGGCATCGTGCTCCGACGTCGCCACGTGCAGGCGCACGATGGCGTGGCCCGACAGTTCGGTGGGCTGGTCGAACGGCGTGGTCGCGAAGGTCAGCAGGCGGTCTTCGCGGCCGGGCCAGTCGTCGTAGTAGTCGGTGATCGCCAACGCGCCCAGGCGCTCGAAGCGGCTGTGGCGGCCGGTGCCGGTGGTGAAGCGCACCTGGTACGGCGCCACCGATGCCGTGGCCGGCGCCTGCGGCGACAGCTGTCCTTCGGGCGCCAGGTGCAGCCGGGTCAGCGCATCGTGCGGCGGCCAGCTGGTGGCGGCCTGCCAGTGTTCGCCGCGCACCGTGTGGAAGTGCACCGGCGCCTCGTCGCGCAGGCCGGTGTCGATGCCGGCCAGATGCTCGTCAAAGAAGCGCAGCACTTCGCCCAGCACCGAGAACTCGGGCTGTGGGGCGCTGTTGCGCCATGGCGATCCGTTGGTGCGCGCGCCGTGGTCCCAGGGGCCGAGCAGCAGCCGGTTGTCGGCGCCGGGGTTGCTCAGGAACCGCGCGATGCTGCCGTTGACGAAGGCGCTGCCGTCGTACCAGCCCGACACCGACAGGATGTTCACCTGCCCCGGCACGTCGGCCAGGTACCAGTAGGGGCTGAAGGCGCCGCTGTGCAGCGTGGGGTCGTGCGATGCGGCCTCTTCGCGGAAGGCGAATTCGGGCGCCAGGTCGCGCATGCGAAAGCTGTCCTGGTGCGCATCGATCGCGGCGGCCACCTGCGTGCCGTCGGTGTCTTCGTCCACCGGCGCGGGGCCGGCGTAACGCGGGTCGTTGAAGTACGGGTAGGGCGTGAGCTGGTCGCGCAGGTCGAGGTCGAGCGCGCTGACCAGCGCGTCGTAGTTCTCCGTCACCGTCGTGCACTTGAGGCCGCCGGGGAACACGTGGTCGGTGTAGGTGTCCTGCACCGCGCACAGCGGCGCGATGGCCTTGACCGCGGGGTGGCCGGTGCTGGCCAGAAAACACGCCGCCGCGCCGAGGTAGGAGATGCCGGTGGAGCCGATGACGCCGCTCGACCAGGGCTGGGCCACGATCCAGTCGGCCAGCTCGCGGTGGTCGTCGCGTTCGCGCGGCGAGCGGAAGCAGTCGCGGGTGCCGAAACTCGCCCCGCAGCCGCGCACGTCCACCGCCACCAGCGCGTAGCCGCGCGGCACGAAGAAGTCGCGGTAGATGGCGATGTTCGGCGCCGGCTCGGCGCCCGGCCCCGTGACCTTGAAGCGCCGGTAGTAGGGCGTGAAGATCGCGATGGTGGGGTATTGCCGCGCCGCATCCGCCGGCAGGCCCTCGGGCAGGTACACGTCGAGCGCGAGGCGCACGCCGTCGCGCATGGTCACGTAGCGCGAAGCGGGCGCGCCCACCGTTGCGGTGGCGGGCCGCTTCTTCAGGTATTCGGAGGGAGGAATGCGCCAGGCGTGGCCGAGATCGTCTCTATCAGACATGGTTTGTTTTGGGTAGAGGGATGCCACTTAAGATGGCGGTGCGGGCATTGTGCCAGCCACCTTTTTTCATCTCACCAGGATCTTCCGCCATGCGCACCTCACGCCGTCTGCTGCTCGGCTCGCTTGTCTCCCTCGCTATGGGCTCGGCCGTCGGCCCGGCTGTCGCGCAGGACTTTCCATCGCGGCCCATCAAGCTGGTGATTCCGCAGGCCCCGGGCTCGGGTGCGGACGTCACGGGCCGCATGCTGGCGGACTTCCTGTCCAAGGACCTGAAGCAGTCGGTGGTCATCGACAACAAGGCCGGCGCCAACGGCATCATCGCCTCGCAGGCGGTGCAGCGCGAACAGCCCGACGGCTACACCGTGCTGCTGACCAGCGTGTCGCTGGTGAGCTTCAACCAGTTCCTCTACAAGAACGTGCCCTACGACCCGCTGAAGGACTTCACCTTCGTCGCGCCGGTGGCCGACGCGGGCTTCGTGCTGGTGGCCAGCCAGAGCAGCGGCATCAAGTCGTGGGCCGACCTGGTGAAGAAGGCCAAGGCCGAGCCCGATGGCCTGACCTTCGCGAGCGCGGGCCTGGGCAACTCGACCCACCTGTACTCGGAGATGATCGCCCTGCGCTCGGGCATGAAGCTGCGCCACATCCCGTACAAGAGTTCCGGGCCGGCGCTGATGGCGGTGGTGTCGAGCGAGGCCGACCTGATGACGGTGACCACCGTCACCGGTCTGGCGCAGATCAAGGGCGGCAAGGTGGTCGGCCTCGCGCAGTCGGGCGACACGCGTTCGCCGCAGCTGCCCGACCTGCCGCTGCTGAAGGAGCTGGCTCCCAACATCCCGGCGCTGCCGGGCTGGTACGCGCTGGTCGGCCCGGCCGGCATGGACCCGAAGATCACGCAGACGCTGGCGGCTTCGGTCAACCGCTTCCTGGCCGACCCGGTGATCAAGCAGAAGCTGATCGACCAGTTCCTGTTCCCGATCCCCGGCACGCCGGCGGACATCCAGAAGCGCGCCGAAAACGAGGCACGCATCTGGGGTGGCCTGATTCGCGACCTGAAGATCCAGATCGACTGATACGCGGGACCGGCGGGGCAGGTCCCGCCGTGCATACTGCTGTTGATGGACCCGCACCGCCTCGGCAGCATGCACCTGCCGGACCTGAACACCCTGCTGCTGTTCCTGCGCGCCGTCGACAGCGGCAGCCTGTCCAAGGCGGCGCAGCGCTCGCACATCGCGCTGTCGGCCGCCAGCCGGCGCATCGGCATGCTGGAGGACCAGCTGGGCCTGCGGCTGCTCACGCGCACCGCCACGGGCGTCGAGCCCACGCCCGCCGGTCTCGCGGCGGCCGACCATGCTCGGCAGCTGCTGCGCGGTGTGGACCAACTGCGCAGCGACGTGGCCGACTACGGCCGCGGCACCCGCGGCCATGTGCGGCTGCAGGCCAACACCTCGGTGATGTCGCAGGAGCTGCCCGACCTGGTCGCCAGTTTTCTTTCTGCGCATGCCGACATCAAGCTCGACATCCGCGAGCAGCGCAGCGGCGGCATCGCGCAGGCGCTGCGCGACGGCACGGCCGATGTGGGCGTGGTGGTGGCCGGCGTGCCGCTCGACGGGCTGGAGGTGCGGCCCTACCGGCTCGACAGGCTGGTGGCCATCGTGCCGCGGCAGCATGTGCTGAAGGGCCGCAGCGCACGGTTTGCCACGCTGCTCGACCATGATCTCGTCGGCCTGGACGACAGCGCCGCCATCACGCAACTGATGGCCAACGCCGCCGGCAGTTGCGACAAGCCGCTGCGCCTGCGCGTGCAGGCCCAGAGTTTCGAGGCGGTCTGCCGCATGGTCGCCGCCGGCCTGGGCATCGGCGTGCTGCCCGAGGGTGCGGTGCGTACCTACAGGCACGACATGGGCCTGCGTTTCATCGCGATCGCCGAAGACTGGGCCGCCCGGCAGATGTACCTTTGCACCCGTGCCGGCCCGGTGGCGCAGCCGGCGCAGGTGCTGGTGCAGCACCTGCTGGCAGGGGTGCGTTAGAACCCGTTCACCGCGCCGGCAGGCTGCGGTCCAGGCCGCGCAGCAGCGGCAGCATCGCGTCGATCACCGGGCAGGGCGTGGCGGTTTCGCGCGCCAGCAGCTGCACCTGGCCGACGATCGCCTCGACCTCGATCGGCCGGCCAGCCAGCACGTCCTGCAGCATCGAGGGTTTCACGCCGGTGAACGGCGCGCCGGGCCGGCCGCCGCCCAGCCGCAGCGACGCCCGGGTCGGGTCGGCCTGCCCGGCGATGTCGCTGCCGTGGGCGCGGGCGATGCGCACCACTTCGTCGATCAGGCGGCTGGCCATGTCCATCAGGTCCGCATCGGCGGCCAGGCCGTCGATGGGCAGGCGCGTCAGCGCGCACAGCGCATTGCTCGTGACGTTGCGCAGCAGCTTGGCCCACAGCGCGCCGCGGATGTCGAGCGAGGCCTCGGCGCCCAGGCCGCCGCGGCGCATCAGGTCCACCGTGCGTGCCAGGCGCTCGCTGTGGGCGCCGGCGGGTTCGCCGAGCACCCAGCGGTTGTTGCCGTGGTGGCGCACCACGCCGGGGGCGATCAGTTCGTTGGCCGAATAGACCACGCAGCCCAGCGCGCGCTCGGGGCCCAGCAGGCGCCACAACGCACCGCCCGGGTCCACCAGCGGCGAAGCGCTGGCACCGGGCAGGCCGTGTTGCCACCACCAGGCGATGCCGTTGCTGGCGAACACGGCATGGCCGCTGGGCTTGAGCAGGGCGGCGATCTGGCCGGCGCACGGCGACTGCGCCATGGCCTTCAGCGTCACGAAGACGATGTCCTGCGGCGGCAGCGTGTCGGCGCGGTCGGTGGCCGCAGCGGGGCGGTGCACGCACTCGCCCTCGGGCGACACCACCTTCACGCCGTGGGCCGCGATGGCCCGCAGGTGGTCGCCGCGCGCGACGACCGACACCTCGGCCCCGCCAGCGCGCATCAGGTGGCTGGCGAGCAGGCTGCCGATGGCACCGGCACCGAACACGCAGGCCTGCATCAGCGCGGGTCGTCGCAGGCGGCGTCGATCTCGTGGACGGCCATCGTGGCGTACGACGCGGCGGCGCCGCCCAGGTCCCACACGGCGGCACCGTTGGCGACCTTGAGGGCGGCCTCGTCTTCCTTGCGCATGCGGGCTTCCGCGCCCGCGATGGCTTCAGCGGCGATGCCGCGCGGTACCGACAGCACGCCGTCGCCGTCGGCCAGGATCAGGTCGCCCGGCGTGACCAGCACGCCGTCGCAGACCACCGGCGCATTGACCGAGCCGTGGCCGCACTTGTCGGGGTGGATGGCGTGGATGTGCGTGGACCAGACCGGAAAGCCGAGTTCGCGCACCGTGTCGACGTCGCGCGCGCAGCCATGCACCACCACGCCGGCCAGGCCCTTCTTCATCGCGTAGCGCGTGGCCAGGTCGCCCCACTGCGCACCCGACAGTTCGGCCTGGCACACCACGACCAGCACGTCGCCCGGCTGCGCCAGGTACAGCGCACGGTGCATCATCAGGTTGTCGCCCGGCCAGCAGAAGGCGGTGACCGCCGGCCCGGCGATGCGCGCGCCCTGCAGGTGCGGCCGCATGCGCGACGACATCAGCCCGGCGCGGCCCACGGGGCCCATCGCCTCGTGCAGGTCGGCCACCGTGACCACGGCGGCGCGCTGGCACAGCGCCGCGTCGACGCGGTTGACCTTCAGATAGACCGTGGATGTGTTCAGGCTCATGGCGTGTCCCGCTTTCTGCTGACTGGTTGGGGTGGAGGTGTTGTTCAGTCGGCCCGGGCGCCGGAGTCACGCGCGGCCTTGCCCCAGCGCGCGGTGTCGGCCCTGACCATGGTGTCGAAGGCGCGCGGCGTGATCGCCAGCGGTTCGGCGCCGACACCGGCGAACTTGTCGACGGTGTCCTTCTCGCGCAGCACGTCGTTGACGTCGGCATTGATCTTCTGCACCACGCCGGCCGGCACCGCGGCCGGCGCGAACAGGCCGAACCACGAGTCGAACTCGAGCGCCTTGAAGCCGGACTCGGCCATCGTCGGCACGTCCTTCAGCGACTCGACGCGCCGCGCGCTGGTGACCGCGAGCGGCTTGACCAGGCCGGCCTTGAGCTGCGTCATCACCGATGGCACAGCGATGTGCAGGATCTCGACCTGCCCGCCGATGGTGTCGGTCACCGCCTGCGCGATGCCCTTGTAGGGCACGTGGACCGTCTTGATGCCGGCGGTGTTGTTCAGCATCTCGCCCATCAGGTGGTTCAGCGAACCGTTGCCCGAGGTCGCGTAGTTCAGCGACCGCGTCTTGGCCAGCGCCACCAGCTCCTGCATGTTCTTCACCGGCAGCTTGTTGTTGACGACCGTCATGAAGGGAATGGTGGCGATCGCGGCGACGGCGCTGAAGTCCTTCTCGGGGTCGTACGACAGGCTCTTGTAGACCGCCGCATTGACCGACTGCGTGCCCACGTAGCCCAGCATCAGCGTGTAGCCGTCGGGCGGCGACTTGGCCACGTAGTCGGCGCCCACGTTGCCGCCGGCACCGGCCTTGTAGTCGACGATCACGGGCTGGCCCCACTTGTCGGCCAGCCGGGCCGCCACGTGCCGGGCCAGCACGTCGGAGGTGCCGCCGGGGTTCTGCGGCACGATTATCTTCACCACCCGCGACGGGAACCCGCCGGCGGTCTGCGCCACGCCCAGCGCGGGTGCCCCCAAGGCCAGCAGCGCGGCCACGAGAAATGCGTTCATGGGGTTTGTCTCCCTGTCTTGTGCTTCGAACAGGGCGCGACTGTACTGGCAGGAATGGCGCGCGCGGCCACCCGGGCATTGCAGCTTGGCGAAGCCGGGTTTTCAATCTCGGCAAGGCAATGCGCCGTGGCGCGACCGGGCATCTGCAGGCAGAACGGCGCGGCGGACCTGGTCGCAAAATGCCGGAAACCGAGAGAAATACCATAAAACAATAAAATCAAAGTGCATACACTTCATCGGATGATTCTGGAGAAGTCGATGGACGCAATGCCCTTGTCTTTGCCGACCCCGCAAAGCCGTCACCCTGGCGACGACCCTGCGCACGCGCAGCCGCGGTTCCGGATGGCGCCGCCCGGCCGCCGTCCACGGGTGTTGCTGGCGTGGGAGCATGGTCGCAACTTCGGGCGTCTGTCACGCCTGCTGGCCGTGGCCAGGCTGGTCGAAGAGCAGGGCGGCGAGCCGGTCTGGGTCGTGCCGAAAAGCCAGCTGGCGTCACCTCTGCTCGGCGGTCTGTCGCACCGGCGTTTTGCCGCCCCGGCGATGGAGCAGGAGACGTTTGCGCCGGATTTCCGGGCCGACTCGTTTGCCGACGTGCTGCTGGCCGTGGGCTTCGACGACGCCGGCGCGCTGCTGGCGGCGGTCCACGCCTGGGCCGAGCTGATCAGCGCGGTCCAGCCTGCGAGTGTGGTGCTCGACTACGCACCGGTCGCCCAACTGGCGGTCGACCTGCTGGGGCAGCGCGCGTTCCAGCTCACCAATGGCTTCGACGCACCGCCGCCGGACTGCCCGATGTTCGCGAACGTGCGGGCCGACTCCGAGCTGGGCCAACGCAACGCCCACCGGGTCGAGCAGCTGTCGGCCACCATCACCCAGGTGGGCCGGGAGTACATGGGGCGCGAGGATTGTTCGCTCGCCAGCATCCTGCAGCACCCGGTGAAGGTGTTCGAGTGCATCGCCGAGACCGATCCGTACGGGCCGCGCCCTGGCGGCCTGTGCATCGGCCCGCTGGGTGCGCACACCGATGTGGTGGACGTGCCCTGGCCCGAGAGCCGGCTCCAGCACCGGCGTGTGTTCGCGCATCTGCGCAACCTGCCCGGCGCCACCGATCTGCTCGACGAACTGCGGCTGACCGATGCGGTCACGCTGTGTGTCTGGCGCGATGCGCCGCCCGACGTGATGCAGCGCTACCGCAACACCAACGTTCGCATCGTGCGGCAGCCCGTGGCGCTCGACCGGGTGCTGCCCGAGGCGGATGCGGTGCTCAACTACGGTTCGACCGCACTGGTCAGCCGCAGCCTGCTGGCCGGCAAGCCGCAGTTGATGCTGCCGACCGATTTCGAGAAGTTCAAGGTCGCGCAGCGCGTGGCGCAGCAGGGCGCCGGTGTGATCTGGCACCAAGGCAACGGCAGCGCGCGCGAAGCCATCGGCCATCTGCTGCATGCGCCGGGGAAAGCGCAGGCCGCCAGGGCGATCGCGGCGCAGTATCCGCCGGTGTGGCTGCGGGCGAACCGCAACCGGCTCGCGCGCGACCTGATCGGCTATGTCGAGCTGGAACAGTCGCTGGGCTACGCCTGACCACTCAAATCGCCAACGGATCCACATCCACGGCCCAGCGGATCAGTCCCTTGGCATCGGGGTGTTGCCGCGTGGCGCGCAGCACGTCCTGCCAGGCCGCGAGGAAATGCTGCAGTGCGCTGCGTGAATCGCTCTCGGCCAGCATCTGTGCACGCTCGATGTTGGCCACGCGCTGGATCGTCATCGGCACCGCCGGATAGAGGCGGACCCGCGCCGCACCAGGAAGACCCGCCGCCGCGGCGCTGGCCTGCGTGAGAAAGGCCTGCGCCGCCTCTTGCGTGCGGGCTTCGGCACGCACCAGCGCCTGGAAGCTGAACGGCGGCATGCCGGCCTGCGTACGTTCCTCCAGCTGCGCCTCGGCAAAGGCGGGGTAGTCGTGCCGGCGCAGCGCGGTGAACAACGGGTGCTGCGGGTGCGAGGTCTGGATCCACATCTCGCTGGCCGCACTGTGGGCCGCATCGCGGCCCGCACGTCCGGCGGCCTGCATCAGCAGCGAGAACAGCCGCTCCGGCGCACGGAAGTCGCTGGAGAACAGCGCCCCGTCGGGGTTGATGGCGGCCACCAGCGTGATGCGGCGGAAGTCGTGGCCCTTGGCGATCATCTGGGTGCCCACCAGCACGTCGACCTCGCCGCCGTGCACCTGCGCCAGCTGCGATTCGAGCGCGCCCTTGTGGCGGGTGCTGTCGGCGTCGATGCGGGCGATGCGCACGCGTGCGTCCTCGCCCGGCGCGACCCCGGGTCGTTCGATGTCGGCCAGCAGCTCGGCCAGGTGTTCCTCGAGCCGCTCGGTGCCGCGGCCCACCGGGGCAATGTCGATGTCGCCACAGACGGGGCAGGCACGTGGCACCCGTTCGGTGAAGCCGCAGTGGTGGCAGCGCAGGGTGCGGTCGATCTTGTGGAACACGCGGTAGGCACTGCAATGCGGGCACTCGCTCTTCCAGTCGCAGCTGCTGCAGGCCAGCACCGGAGCGTAGCCGCGGCGGTTCAGGAAGACCATGGCCTGCTCGCCGCGGGCGATGCGCTCGCCGATGGCGGCCAGCAGCTGCGGTGCGATGACGGCCTTGCGCGGCTGCAGGTTCATGTCGACCAGCCGCACGCGGGGCAGCCCGCCAGCGCTGCCGTCGGCCTGCCCGACGCGGCTGGGCATCGCGAGCCGCAGGTACTTGCCGCCGTCGGCTGCTGGCCGGCTGTGGTACCAGGTTTCGAGCGACGGGGTTGCCGAGCCGAGCAACACGCGGCAGCGCGGTACGCGGCCAGGCGCCGCGCCGTCGGCAGCGCCGCCGGACATCTGGTTTTCCAGCTGGCTGCGGTAGACCGCCAGGTCGCGCGCCGAATACCGGGCGCCTTCCTGCTGCTTGTAGCTGGGGTCGTGCTCCTCGTCGACGACGATCAGGCGCAGCCCGGGCATGGAGGCGAACACGGCCATGCGGGTCCCCAGCACGATGCGCGCTCCGCCCGCAGCCGGGCCGGCGTGGGCCGACAGCCAGCTCTTGAGCCGCTGCGCCGGCGTCATGCCGCTGTGCAGCGACACCAGCGCCTGTCGGCCGAAACGCGCGGCGAACCGGGCGACGAACCGCGCTTCGAGCTGGGGGGTGAGGTTGATCTCGGGCACCATCACCAGCGCCTGGGCCAACGGATCGGCTTGCAGCAACGACTCGACGGCGCGCAGGTAGACCTCGGTCTTGCCGCTGCCGGTGGCGCCGAACAACACGAACGGACCGGCTGCCGATGCGATCTGCTGCAGCGCGTCGACCTGCTCGGGGCTCGGGGGCGGCACCGCGGGCGCGTCGCCGTCCGCCGCTGCTGTCTTCGGCGTCGCGCCGCGCTTGACGCGCCGGTCCCACTGGGCTGCGTCGAGTTCCCGCAGCTGCGGCGGCAGCGCGGCCAGTGCCACTTCGCCGAGCGCGCGCTGGTAGTACCCGGCCGCAAATTGAACCAACCGCCGCCACACGGCGTTCATCGGTGCGATGCCTTCGAACACCGTAGTGATCGCGCGCGTCTCTGGCTGGGTGCCGAGCTGCGGGGTGTCGTCCAGGGCGTGGTGCGGGCGGTCCCACACCACGCCCAGTGTCTCGCGTTTTCCCAGTGGTACGCGCACCAAGGTGCCCGGCGGGAGTGCCAGCTCACTTCCGTAGGTCAGCGGCCCGGAGAGAGCGCTGTGCGCAGGCAGTGGAACGACGACGGGAAGCCCGTGTGGCATGAAATCTTGGCTTGGGGCGATGTGTTGATGTGAACTTGCGAAATGCCGCTTAAGTCTTTGATTTCAAAACCTTTTGCAGTTCATCCAAGATTGCTGTGGATAACTTTGTTGATAGACCTGCGGCGCTTGCCCTGCAGCCTTGTAAATCAAGGCTCTGGCTTGGATTGCCCGGAAAAAAAGCACATCGACGAATCGTTATGAATCAACCACTTAGCGAAGCTATCGGATTTGTAGCGGGCCCCGGCCCGGATTCGACCGATTGATGCACTGCAACGCCGAAAGTGTGCATAAGTAAGCCGGCGCGCAACTAGTTCACGGTCTGCGAACTGTATGCACCAACGGCTTTCCGCCTCGCCGCAGGCCTCGGATTCAGCCGCGCAGCGTACGCGACGCGGAGTGCACCGCATCGACCAGCGCGGACACGTGTTCCGGCGGCGTGTGCTGGCTGATGCCGTGGCCCAGGTTGAAGATGTGCGTGGGGCCATATCCCGAGCCCTGGTGCGGCGTGCCGAAGCTGGCCAGCACACGGGACACCTCGGCCGCGATCTGCTGCGGCCCGGCGAACAGCACATTGGGGTCGAGGTTGCCCTGCAGCGCCTTGGCCCGCGGATCCGGCGCCTCGCCCACCGGGCCGCCGACGCGCCGGCGCGCCTGGCCCAGGTTGACCGTCCAGTCGAGGCCCAGCACCTCGCAGTCGAGCCCGGCCATCTCGTCGAGCCAGATGCCGCCGCCCTTGGTGAAGACGATGCGCGGAATGCGCACGCCCTCGTGTTCGGTCTTCAGCTGGCGCAGCACCTGCTGGGTATAGGCCAGGCTGAACTGCTGGAACGCGCCGTCGGCCAGCACGCCGCCCCAGCTGTCGAACACCATCACCGCCTGCGCACCGGCGTCGATCTGCGCATTGAGGTAGGCGGCCACCGCGTCGGCATTGATCTGCAGCATGCGGTGCATCAGATCGGGCCGGCTGTACAGCATGGACTTCACCAGCCGGTAGTCGTCCGAGCCCTGGCCTTCGACCATGTAGCAGGCCAGCGTCCAGGGGCTGCCCGAGAAGCCGATCAGCGGCACCTTGCCGGCCAGCGTGCGGCGGATCGAGGTCACCGCGTCGAACACGTAGCGCAGCTTGTCCATGTCGGGCACGGCCAGCCTGGCGACCGCGGCCTCGTCGCGCACCGGCGTCGCGAAGCGCGGGCCTTCGCCCTGCGCGAACGTGAGGCCCAGGCCCATCGCATCGGGCACGGTGAGGATGTCGCTGAACAGGATGGCCGCGTCGAGCGCGTAGCGGGCCAGCGGCTGCATCGTGACCTCGGTCGCGTAGTCGACGTTGGTCGCCAGCCCCATGAAACTGCCGGCGCGGGCGCGTGTGGCCTTGTATTCGGGCAGGTAGCGCCCGGCCTGGCGCATCAGCCAGACGGGCGTGTGGTCGGTGGCCTGACGCAGGCAGGCGCGGATGAAGCTGTCGTTCTGGAGGGGTGCGAACATGCCCCATTCTCTCAGCCCCGCGAAGACAACTCCGCTAGACGGGGGGAACTCACCGGACCGGCAGGAACTGCAGGAAGCCGCCGCCGATCAGGTTCTGCACGTAGCCGATGACCGCGCGGCGGTACTTCTCGGTCAGCACGGCCGCGAGCAGGTCGAGCCGGCCGATGATCTTGCCGAACTCGCGCTCGAAGCTCAGGTTGCGCTCGCGTTCGCCGATCTCGTCGGCCAGCAGCAGCGGCTGGCCGGCTGCGTTGCGCCGTGTGGCCAGCATCCACATCGCGATCTCGATGTTGCGCGCGGCGTTGAAGATGTGCTGCGCGTCGAGCGCGTCGACCAGGTAGAAGTTGGTCTTGTCGCCGTGCGCCGCCAGCAGCATGTCGGCATTGGCGTAGACGAAGGCGGCCACGCGGTCGCCCTTGAAGTCGGGACTCAGCGCGAGCGCCAGCGCGGCGATGTCGCGGCGGCCCTGCAGGTCGGCCGGCGCCAGCCGCGCGCGGATGGCGAACGCCAGCTGCTCCAGCGCCGCCTCGCGGTCAGGCAGCGCCGCCTTGCGCCATTCGGCCGGGTTGCGCCGGTACAGCTTGTCGGCCAGCCGCTGCAGGCTCTCCAGGTTGTCGCGCATGCCCAGCATGGCCATGCGGTTGGCGTCCGATTGCGCGATCTCGTCGGCCGACACCGGTGTGGTGCGGGCTTCGCCGCGCGGGGCGGGCGTGCTGTCGAAGACGCTGCAGCCGGCCAGCCACAGCATGCAAGGCCAGCCCAATACGGCGCGGCGCAACCGCCTCTGGTGGGCCGCGCCGGCCCGCGGATCAGGCGAAATGGTCGAAGGAGCCATAGTGGGCCGGCAGCGGCACGCCGTCGACGCCGACCACCCGCACACCGGGCTCGGCCTCGATGCGGCCGATGCAGGTGACTACCGTCTGCGAGGCGATCGACGCGCCCTTGACCGCGCCGCGCGCGGACGGCGGCGCGGTGAACAGCAGCTCGTAGTCGTCGCCGCCGGACAGCACGTATTCGAGCTGTTGGGCTTGTGGCAGCCAGCGGTGGTGGTCGAGATCGGACGCCGCGCAGGCCATCAGGCCCAGCGCCATCGGCGCATCGATGCGAGCGCCGACACCCGAGGCGGCCAGCACATGGCCCAGATCGCCCAGCATGCCGTCGCTGATGTCGACCGCGGCCGAGGCCACGCCGCGCAGCGCCATGCCCAAGGCCACGCGCGGATCGGGCCGTTCCATGCGCTGCCGCGCCTGCGCGAACACCGCCTGCGGCAGCGCCACGGTGCCGCGAAAGGCCTCGAGCGCCAGGCGCGCATCGCCGAGCGTGCCGCTCACATACAGGTCGTCGCCCGCCCGGGCGCCCGAGCGCAGCAGCGCCTGGCCCTCGGGCACCTCGCCGAACACGGTGATGCTGATGGTGAGCGGGCCGCGTGTGGTGTCGCCGCCCACCAGCTCGCAGCCGTGCAGATCGGCCAGCGCGAGCAGGCCTTCGGAAAACGGCGCGAGCCATTCTTCCTCGGCGCGCGGCAGCGCCAGGGCCAGCGTGAACGCCATCGGCCGCGCGCCGCAGGCGGCCAGGTCGCTCAGGTTCACCGCCAGCGCCTTGTGGCCGAGCAGGCGCGGGTCGACCGTGGGCAGGAAGTGCCGGCCTTCGACCAGCATGTCGGTCGACACGGCCAGCTGGGCACCCGCCGTGGGCCGCAGCAGTGCGCAGTCGTCGCCGACCCCCAGGGCCGCCTTGGCTGCGGGACGGTGGAAATAGCGCTTGATCAGTTCGAATTCGCCCATCGTGCCCGCATTTTGCCGTCTGGACTGGGGCCTGTTCACACTCAATTCAGGAGATGCGTTGGGTCCGCATGCGGATGGATGCGCGAAGGGCGTCTTGCAAATAGCCCAGCTATTTGCAAGACGTCCCGACAAAGCAGACACCGCATGCGGGCCCAACCCGTAGGGAAGGACGAATGCCGGGCCCATAGCGGCGTTGCGGCTCCCTTGCATAGCCGAGCTATGCGGCGCTCCCCGCGCCTTGCTCTGGCTCCCGGCATTCGTCCTTCGCACTCCTGAATTGAGTGTGAACAGGCCCTACGCCGCCGCGCCGCGGAAGCGGCCCGCGGCCTGCCGCGTCACCTCGGCCAGCAGCCGCTCCTGGGACTGGCGCTCGCGCAACCAGCGGGCGTCGTTGTGGTTGCGCTGGGCATCGTCGCGCAGCAGCGCCAGGCCCTCGCCGGCGCCCAGCTGCGCGGCATGCGGCCCGATCGCCTCGATCGTGGACAGGATGTGTTCGCGCAGCGGCAGGTGCTGGCCGGTGGCCGGGTCGACGTAGACCGCATCCAGCCCGAAGCGGCAGGCCTGGAAGCGGTTGTAGGTGTAGACCAGGTAGTCGTCCTCGGTGGGCACGAAGGGCGCGTCGCGCATGAACCAGGCGGCCAGCGACTGCACGTAGCCCGCCAGTGCCGCGGCCTTCTCCACGGTGAGCGGCGTGTCGAACACGCGGATCTCGATGGTGCCGAACTCCGGCTTGGGCCGGATGTCCCAGTAGAAGTCCTTCATGCTCTTGACGACGCCGGTGCGCGTCATCTTGTCGTAGTAGTGCGCGAACGCGTCCCAGGTCAGCGCGAACGGCGCGCGGCCCGACAGCGGAAACGCGAACACCGAGTTGAGCCGCGCCGAATCGAAGTTGGTGTCCTGCCCCTGCACATAGGGCGACGACGCCGACAGCGCGATGAAGTGCGGGATGTAGCGCGACATGCGGTGCAGCGTCAGCAGCGCGGTGTTGGCGTCCGGGCAGCCCACGTGCACGTGCTGGCCGAAGATGGTGAACTGCTTGGACAGGTACCCGTACAGCTCGGACAGTTCGCGAAAGCGCGGCTTGTCGTAGATGCGGCGCTCGTGCCATTGCTGGAACGGGTGCGTGCCGCCGCCGACCACGGCGATGTTGAGCTTGTCGGCACAGGCCACCAGTGCCTCGCCCAGCTGCGTCAGCTCGCCCAGCACCTGGGCCGGCGAGCTGCACACGCCGGTCGAGATCTCGATCATGCTCGACGTCATCTCGGGCACCACGCTGCCCGGCAGCTTGCGCGCGGCCATCAGGCGCAGCATGTCTTCGGCATACGGCGCGAGGTCGTAGTCGTGGGTATTGACGAGCTGCAGTTCGAGCTCGACGCCGAGCGACAGCGCGGCCGATGTGCCAAAGGGTTCGAGCGTCATGCGCGTGTCATTCGAGTTCAGCCGGCGCGCTGTGGGAACTGGTGCGCGCCGCGGTTCCCCAGGGTTTGGAGCTTTCGCCCGCCTGGTACAGCGCGAAGGTGGCGATCACGGCGCCGGCCACCTCCATCAACAGAATCGCCGGCAGCGCGATGCTGGTGATCGTGACCCCGTGCGCGGCCGAGGCGGCGGCGAACTGCGAGGCCAGCAGCAACGCGACCGACGACATCGGCGACATCGCGCAGCCGACCCACCACGCCTGTTTCAGCCGCATGCCGCTGCCGAAGCTGGCCAGCGTCAGCCCCGCAATCTTCGACAGCGCGCGCGCCACCACCATCGCCACCACCAGGCCGGCGACCGCGCGGCTCCAGGGCGCGTTGGCGGCGACCGTGGACACCAGCACGAACATCAGCATCGTCAGCATCGACGCCGCCGTGCCGAGCTGGCGCGGCCAGACCCAGGGCCGCGGGTTGAGCTGCTTCAGCAGCAGACCGGCCATCAGCGCGGCCAGCGCGGCCGAGCCGCCGATGTGGGCGGCCAGTGCGGCGCCGGCAGCAATCAACGCCAGCATCAGCAGCGACGTGTTCTCGCTGGTGGGGCTCATCACCCGCAGTGCCGAGCGCATCGCCAGCGCCAGCAGCGCGGCGACCACGAACGACAGGCCGAGCAGCGTGGCGGCCGGGTACACGGTCTCCAGCAGATGGCTGCGCGGCGCGTCGATGATGCCGGCCACGGCGCTGCCGACCGTCAGCGCGTACAAGGTGTTGAGGGTCGACAGCACGATCGCACGCTCGGTCACCGGGCCAGCCGCGCGGGAGTCCATCACCACCCGCGTGAGCACGGCCGGCGACGCGGCCACGGCGACGATGGCCAGTGGCTCGGCGGCCCCCGGGGCCAGGCCCAGTTCGCGCAGCACCCAGTACACGGCGCCGAAGGTCACGGCCGTCTCGGCCAGGCTCTGCACCAGCACCATCGGGTTGTGGCGGAACCAGCGCAACGAGATGCGTGCACCGGCCTCGAACAGCACGACCGCGATGCCCAGCTCCAGCAGGAACAGGGCGTTGCCTGCCAGCGGCCAGCTCACGTCGGCAAAGCCGAACAGGCCCGCGATTGCCCCGACCATCGAGTAGCCGGCCACCTTCGGCAGGCCGGAGTAGCGCTGCACCAGGTAGCCCGCCGCCGCCGCCGCGGCCAGCAGCAGCGACCAGGCGAGTGTGGGCAGGCCGGCGCTGGGGCGCGACCACTGGGCCCAGAAATCCATCAGCTCCTGCATCCTGCGTTGTCTCTTGTCTTTCTTGCGGGCGGTCTGCCCGGTGGTAAGCGTCTCAGGCCGGCACGAAGAAGCTGGCTGGGCGCCGGCGCCAGCGGGCCCAGATCGCCGACCGGATGCGCGCGCGATCGACACCGCTGACATTGTGCGCACGCAGCGCCAGGCGGAACGCGCAGTAGAAACTGACGCCCAGGTTGAGCGCGCCGATCAGCGGGATCGCCGCCACGCACCACCACATCTGCGGCAGGTGCAGCGCGTCCCAGCCCAGCGCCGCTGCCGCTGCCGCCAGCTGGCCGGCCGACAGCGTGACGTGGCGCACGTCGAGCCCGAGGCCGAAGAAGGCCGCAAACGCGGGCACGAGACCGAGCATGAACCCCAGCGCGATGTTGGAGGCAAAGCCCGAGATGTTGTCGCGCATGAACGAAGCCCAGCGCGCCGCGCGCGGCACGCCCAGCATCCGCGTGATGCGCGGGTTGTAGCGCATCGCCGAATCGAGCCGGTGCAGCACGAACCAGTTCTCGGCCCAACCCGCAGCGATGCTGGCGATGAACAGCAGCACACCGGTGAAGGCGGCGAACAGCAGCGTCGGGCCGAGCAGGGTCAGCGACTCCAGCACGTGGTGTGCAGCCGCCGTGCCGAGCATCGGATGGCCGAGCACGGCGCGCATGCCCGCGCTGATTGCCAGCACGGTGGGCACCACCACCAGCACGTTGCCGAGCACGGCCGCCACCTGCGAGCGCACCAGGTGCGTCACTTCGTCGACGAAGGCGCCGACGGCGGAGCCCGAGCCGATGTCCTTCAGCTTGGCGGCCATGGCCGGTGCCGTCATCGCCGGCTGCTTGGTCGCCAGCGTGCAATGCAGCAGCTGGATCAGCAGAAAACTGGCCGCATAGGCCACGCCCGACCAGAAGCCGCTCCAGAAGGCCGACAGGCCCATCGCCACCACCATGAACTTCAGCAGCGTGGTGCCGCCGGTCAGCGCGCCGCCGCCGGCCGCCTTGCGCAGCATGCTCAGGTATTCGCTGCGGTCGCGGGTGATGTAGTGCTCGCCGGTTTCGGCGCTGCGCTCGGCGACCTTGGCCGCCAGCAGCGACGAGTTGGCCGCGATCAGCGCGCGCACGCTCTTGCGCTCCTGCCCGGTGTTGGCCATGTGCGCGGTGAGCCGGGCCGCACTCAGCGTCGGATTCGTGCCCACCAGCAGGTCGAGCAGTTCGCGCACCCGCAGCACGCGTTCGCGCATCTGCCGCAGGCGGAACACCATGCCGACCGAGATGCCGTTCTCCTCGAGATGGGTGTAGACGGTGGACGCGGCATGGCGGCAGGCTTCGAGGCGCTCGCGCAGCTGCTGCGCGGCGGCCTCCAGGCGGGCCGGGTCGTGCGGGCGCTGGTGGATGGCGTCGCGCAGCGCATCGACATCGGCCGCCAGCGCGTGGAAGGCCCGGCCCTCGCGCACCTTGTCGCTCATGCGCAGGCGCAGCTCGGGCGCGAAGCCCGCCGCCTGGATCTGGCCGACGCAGTAGGTCAGCGCGTCCAGCACGATCGCCTGCCAGTCGGGCGCACCGGGGCTGCCGTCCGCGGCGAGCAGTTGGCGGATGCGCAGCAGCAGGGGCTCGTCCAGCGCCGCGATCCAGCGGGCATCCCCCGCACTGGGCAACGCCAGCGAGAACAGCTCGGAGGCGTCGACCGTCTCGGGCGTGCCGGGCAGCAGCTTGCGGCGCAGGCGTTCGGCCAGTTCGCTGACGAACGCGATGCGCGGCGCAAAGCCGTGGTCGGCCAGCAGGACGGAAAAATCGACCGTGCGCACCAGCGTGTTCCACCAGGTGCGCAAACGCGCCAGCGTCTCGGGGCGGGCCTCCACGGCGTCGACGAACAGCTGCACCCGGCTGATCGCGGCGCGGTGCGACCGTCCATCGCCGCGCACCCAGTCGAGCAGCCCGATCAGCCAGAGATGGCGTTGTGCGAGCGGCGCGTGCGGGTCCAGCGCATCGAGGATCTTGGAGATGTCCTGCATGCGGGTCTCAGTGCAGCACGCGTGTGGCGCCCGGCGTGTCGCTGGCGGATCCGTCCTCGGCATCCAGGATGAACGGCGGAATCTCGACGTCGAAGCGCTCCCCATCCTCGGCAACGCAGAAGTAGCTGCCGCGCATCGACCCCGCGGGCGTGCGCAGCCGGCAGCCGCTGCTGTACTGGAACGACTCGCCCGGCTTCAGCAAGGGCTGCTGCCCGACCACGCCCAGGCCCTTCACTTCCTCGGTGTGGCCGCGCCCGTCGGTGATGATCCAGTGGCGTGCGATCAACTGCGCCGGAACCTCCCCGCTGTTGTGGATGGTGATCGTGTAGGCGAAGCTGAAGACCGCCTGCTGCGGCGCCGACTGCTCGGCCACGAACTGCGGCGCGGCCTCGACGGTGAACTGGTACTTGGGCATGGCGGCATCCTAACGTGAAGGGATCGGCGCGGATGTAAGCGGCCGACGCTTGACCCCACGGCCTCCTGCGAAAATGGCGGCATGAGCCCCACCTACAGAATTTCGCCCTCCATCCTGTCCGCCGATTTCACCCGCCTGGGAGAGGAGATTGGAAAGGTCATCGCAGGCGGTGCCGACTGGATCCATTTCGACGTGATGGACAACCACTACGTGCCCAACCTCAGCTTCGGCCCGATGATCTGCAAGGCGCTGAAGCCGCTGGCCCGCACGGCTGGCGGCGCCGCCGTGCCGATCGACGTGCACCTGATGGTGCAGCCGGTCGATGCGCTGGCCGCGTCCTTCGCCGAGGCCGGCGCCGACCTGATCAGCTTCCACCCCGACGCGTCGACCCACGTGCACCGCAGCGTGCAGGCGATCCGCGCCCACGGCTGCCAGGCCGGCCTGGTGTTCAATCCGGCGGCCTCGCTCGACGTGCTCGACTGGATGATCGACGACATCGACCTGGTGCTGATCATGAGCGTCAACCCAGGCTTCGGCGGGCAGGACTTCATCGACTCGGCGCTGCGCAAGATCGAGGCGGTGCGCCAACGCATCGATGCCAGCGGCAAGGACATCCGCCTGGAGGTCGACGGCGGCATCAAGATCGACAACATCGCCCGGGCTGCCGCGGCGGGCGCAGACACCTTCGTGGCCGGCAGCGCGATCTTCGGCAAGCCCGACTACGCCGCGGTGATCGGGGACATGCGCCGGGCGCTCGCCACGGTCTGATACGGATTCGCAATCAAAACGATCACTGCGTTGCTTCGCCTTGCCGTGCCATAGCACTGTCTTCGGCTTCGCGCCTTGTGCTCGCTCTGATTGCAAACCCGTATGACGCGACGGCGCGCGCACGGCCTGGTCAGGCCGGCCGTGCGCGGGCCGCCGCGATCGCCGTCTTGCGCAGCAGGGCCGCCATCGCCCGTGCGGCACGGGTCTGCGGCTGGCCGGCCTTGAACAGCAGGCCCGGCGTGCGCACCGGCGTGGGGTTCTCCATCGGCACGGTACACAGGCCGCTGCTGTTGCGCACGGCGCTGCGCGCGACGATGGCGCCGACCTGGATGCGGCGCACCAGGCCCAGCATCGCGGCGATGGTGTTCATCTCGGCGACCACCTTGGGCTCGGCGCCGGCGGCGGCAAAACATTCGTCCAGCAGGCGCCGGGTCGAGAAGGTGCGGGGCAGCAGCACCAGCGGTTCGCGGTGCAGCTCGATCATGCGGATGCGCCTGCGGCCGGCCAGCGGATGGTTGTCGGCGACCGCCAGCACCAGCTCCTCGTTGAACAGGGGCTCGAAGCGCAGGTCGCTGCGCTGTTCGGGCCGGTAGGCCACGCCGAAGTCGAGCTGGCCCGCGTCCAGCGCGGTGGCGATCGCGTCGGCGGGCAGCTCTTCGATCATTACCTGCACCGTGGCGTTGCGCGACAGGAACAGCGCCACGCATTCGGGGATGAAGCTCAGGTTGAAGGTGTGCGTCGCGCCGATGCGCACCGTGCCGGACACCGAGACGCTCTTGCCCTTCAGTTCGCCCAGGCCCTGGTCGATCTCCTGCAGCGCGCGGGTGGCGTAGGCGAGAAAGGCCTCGCCGGCCTCGGTCATCACGACGCGTTTGCCGATGCGGTCGAACAGCGGCTGCCCCACTTCTTCTTCGAGCTGGCGGATCTGGTGCGACAGCGTGGGCTGCGTCACGTGCACGCGCTCGGCCGCCCGCGTGAAGCTCAGCGAGCCGGCCAGGGCGATGAAGTAGCGCAGGTGTCTTAGCTCCATGGGCATGCCGATCGATAGATGCGATCGATGATAACCAGAGAAATTCATCATTTCCATCTTGGAAAAGGGCCGCGTACGCTCGCGTTTTCGCATGTTTCGGAGACAAGGCTTTCATGTCCAAGGTACTGGCAGGCATCACCGTGCTCGAGCAGGGCACGTTCATCACGGGGCCGGCCGCCGGCATGCTGCTGGCCGACCTGGGGGCCGACGTGATCAAGATCGAGCAGCCGGGCACGGGCGACCCGTTCCGCGCCTTCAAGGGCGGCCTGTACAGCCCGCACTTCCAGACCTACAACCGCAACAAGCGCAGCATCGCGCTGAACACCAAGGACCCGGAAGACGCCAAGGTCTTCGATGCGCTCGTCGCCAAGGCCGACGTCTACATCCAGAACTTCCGCCCCGGCGCCGCCGAGCGGCTGGGCGCCGGCGAGCAGCGGCTGCGCGCGCTGAATCCGCGCCTGGTCTACTGCGCGATCAGCGGCTTCGGCCAGACCGGGCCGGCCGCGGGCCGCCCGGCCTACGACACGGTGGCCCAGGCGGCCAGCGGCTTTCTCAACCTGTTGGTCAACCCGGAGAACCCGCGCGTCGTGGGCCCGGCCATCGCCGATGCGCTGACCGGTTTCTATGCTGCCTACGGCATCCTGGGCGCGGTCATCGAGCGTGGCCGTACCGGCGTGGGGCGCTCGGTCGAGGTCTCGATGCTCGAGGCCATGTGCCACTTCAACCTCGATGCCTTCACACACTACTTCGCCGAGGGCGAGGTGATGGGCCCGTACAGCCGGCCCAGCGTGTCGCAGTCGTACACGCTCGCCTGCGCCGACGGCAAATGGGTGGCGCTGCACATGTCGTCGCCCGAGAAGTTCTGGATCGGCCTGGCCGAGGCGATCGAGCGGCCCGACCTGTTCAAGGATCCGCGCTTCGCCACACGCGAGGCCCGCATCGCGCACCAGGTGGAGCTGATCGCCCTGCTCGGCGGCCTGTTCGCCACCCGCACCCGGGCCGAATGGTGCCAGCGGCTCGAGGCACAGGACGTGCCGTACGCGCCGATGTACGACACCAGCGAGGCCTTGCAGGATCCGCAGGCGCGCCACCTGCAGCTCGAGATCGAGGGCCAGCACCCGGTCGTCGGCCGCTGGCGCACCGTGCGCTCGCCGGTCAGCTTCGACGGCGTGCGGCCGACCGAGGTCGTGCCGCCGCCGCTGCTCGACGAACACGGCGGTGCCATCCGCGCAGCGCTGGCCGCCGGCACCGTGCTGCGCTGAGCATTCGCTTTCTTTCCCATCGACCTACCCGAAAGCCCCGCGATGAAAATCGGCAAGACCACTGTGCCCCACACCTCGATCAGCACCTCCGACGAACACAGCATCGTGGTGCGCGGCGAAGACCTGTGCCAGCAGCTGATCGGCAAGATCTCGTTCACCGACTACTTCCATCTGCTGGTCACCGGCCGACGCCCGACGCCCGCGGCCACGGCCGTGCTCGACGCCACGCTGGTCGCCATTGCCGAGCACGGCCTGGTGCCCAGCGTGCAGGCCAGCCGCATGACGCTGGCCGCCGCGCCCGATGCCTTGCAGGGCGCGGTGGCGGCCGGCATCCTCGGATGCGGCTCGGTGATCCTCGGGGCGTCGGAGACAGCCGGGCGGCTGTTCTTCGAGATCGAGCAACGGGCACAGGCCAGTGGCGGCATCGACGCCGCCGCGCGCGCCGTGCTGCAGGAGCTGCGTGCGGCGCGCAAGCCGATCCCCGGTTATGGCCATCCGCTGCACAAGGAGCGTGATCCGCGTGTGGCGCGGCTGTTCGCCGTAGCGCGCGAGCAGGGTGCCAACCTGGCCTACATCGCGATCGCCGAGGAAATCGAACGGCAGATTCCCGAGGTGGTGGGCAAGGACCTGCGGCTCAACGTGTCGGCGGCCATCCCGGCGGTGCTGCTGGGCATCGGGTTCCCGCTGGCGGCGCTGAAGGGCGTGCCCATCCTCGCGCGCACCGCCGGCCTGATCGCGCACCTGACCGAAGAGCTGGAGCAGTCGATCGGCTTCGCACTGTCGTACCAGGCCACCCGCGAACTCGCCTACGACGGGGCCTACCCGCCGGGCCATGCGGCCGACCGCAGCTGAGCCCGCCACTTCCAACCACTTCCAACAAGAGAGAGACAAACCATGCCACTTCCGAACCATCTCGCTGGCGCCACCGCGCGCCGGCTGCTGCTGTCCCTGCTGGCGGCCTGCGCGCTGGGCCCGCTGGGCGCCGCCGCGCAGAGCGGCGACTACCCGTCGCGGCCGATCCGGATGGTCGTGCCGTTCGGGCCGGGCACCTCGACCGACACCGTGACGCGCATCGTCGGCGACGCGATGGGCCGCGCACTCGGGCAGACGGTGGTCATCGAGAACAAGGCGGGTGGCGGTGGCAGCATCGGCACCGAACTCGTCGCACGCGCGCCGGCCGATGGCTACACGCTGGTGATGGGCACGGTGGGCACCCATGCGATCAACAAGTCGCTCTACCGCAAGCTCGGCTACGACCCGGTGCGCGACTTCGCGCTGCTGGCGCTGGTCGGCCAGACCCCAACGCTGCTGGTGGTCAGCGAGAGTTCGCCGCTGCGGTCGTTGAAGGATCTCGCGGCGGCTGCGGCCAAGGCGCCGGGCATCAGTTTCGCGTCGGCGGGCAGCGGCACCTCGGGGCACCTGGCAGGCGAGTTGCTCAAGTCGACGCTCGGCGGCGAGATGGTGCACGTGCCGTACAAGGAGGGCGGGCTCGCGCTGTCCGACGTGATGTCGGGCCAGGTGCAGTTCATGTTCTACCACCCGGCCGCCGTGCTGCCGCAAATGAAGGCCGGCAAGCTGCGTGCGCTGGGCGCCTCGGGCGCGCAGCGCAGTGCCGCCGCACCCGAGGTGGCGACGATCGCCGAGCAGGTGCGCGCCGATTTCGATCTGGTGGCCTGGTTCATGGTCTACGCGCCTGCCGCCACGCCGGCCCCGGTGCTGGCGAAGCTGCGCACCGCGGCCCGGGCCGCGTTGGCCGATCCCGCCGTGGTGGCCAAGCTGCGTGCGCAGGGCGTGGAGCAGGGCGCGGTGGCCGAGGGCGAACTCAATGGCTTTGCGCAGCGCGAGATCGCGAAGTGGGCCGACCTGGTCAAGCGCTCGGGCGCCCAGGTCGACTGACCGGCAACACCAAAACGAGAACTCATACGAGGAGACAAAAGCATGACCCAACCCCCATCGATCTCGACACAGCCGTCCGTGCCCGGCCTGCAGCGCCGCCTGCTGCTGCGCTCCGGCCTGGCCTGCACAGCCGCCGGCGCCATGCTGGCCAGCGGCTGCAGCACGACGGCGCCCACCGCGGTGCAGCGCCGCATGGTCCGCTCGTCGGCCAGCGACGGCGTGAACCTGGCGGTGTTCGAAACCGGCAACCCCAAGGGCCGGCCGGTGATCTTCATCCATGGGTTCGCACAGAGCCACGACAGCTGGGTTAAGCAGATGGAGGCACCCGAACTGCAGCGCGGGCTGCGGCTGATTTCCTTCGACCTGCGCGGCCACGGTGACTCCGACAAGCCGCTGGTGAAGGAGGCCTACCACGACCCCGAGCGCTGGGGGCGCGATCTGCAGTCGGTCATCCGTGCGACCGGGGCCGAGCGGCCGAGCCTGGTGGCCTGGTCGTATGGCGGGCGTGTGCTGAACGACTATCTCAGCGTGTTCGGCGACGGCGAGGTCGGCTCGCTGAACTACGTGGCCGCCACCTCCACCGCGGAACGGTTCGGCCTCGGCCGCTCCTACGCGCTGATCGTGCCGATGCTGTCGGACGACGCGGCCGTGGCCGAACGTGCGACCGGGGTGTTTCTGCAGGCGTGCTTCGAGAAACAGCCGACGGCCACCGAGATGGAGGCCATGCAACGCTTCAACGCGAAGACGCCCGTCGCCGTGCGCAAGCTGCTGGCCGGCCGCCCGGCGCCGTACGAGGAAACGCTGCGCCGGATCAAGGTGCCGGTGCTGCTGACGCACGGCGACCAGGACCAGATCTCGGCGGTCGCGATGAGCGAGTACACCCGCAGGATGGTGCCGGCCGCGCAGCTGTCGATCTACCCGGGCATCGGCCACTCCAGCTTCTTCGAAGACCCGCAACGGTTCAATGGCGAACTGATGGCGCTGGTGCGAAGCTCGCGCTAGCAACGGGCAACGGGCAACGGGCAACGGGCTAGGGGCTAGGGGCAGGGGGGCCGTGGACAAGTGCTACCGTTCGTCCGTTCTGAAGCTTACTGGGCGTCCCCATGTCGAAAATTCCGTTGGACCCTGTTTCCTTTGCCCGGCATGGCCTGCAGGCCGCCATCGTCGACCTCGATGGCACGATGGTCGACACGCTGGGTGACTTCGCCGCGGCGTTGAACCTGATGCTGCGCGACCTGTCGTTGCCCGCGATCGCGCCGCAGCGCATCGAGACCATGGTGGGCAAGGGCTCCGAGCATCTGATCCGTTCGGTGCTGGCCCATGTGGACGCCGGCCGCGCGCCCGATGCGGCGCTGTTCGATGCCGCCTGGGCCAGCTACCAGCGGCATTACCTGGTGGTCAACGGCCAGCATTCGCAGGTCTACCCGGGGGTGGTCGAAGGTCTGCAGGCCTTGCAGCGGCGGGGCTGGGCCCTGGCCTGCCTGACCAACAAACCCACCGACTTCGCGAAGCCGTTGCTGCGCGCCAAGGGCCTGGACGGTTTCTTCTCGCTGGTGTTCGGCGGCGATGCGTTCGCGCGCAAGAAGCCCGACCCGCTGCCGCTGCTGTCGACCTGCGAGGCCTTGCGCACCGTGCCGGCCCGCACGCTGATGGTGGGCGATTCGAGCAACGACGCAATGGCCGCGCGGGCCGCGGGCTGCCCTGTGGTGCTGGTCAGCTACGGCTACAACCACGGCGAGCCGGTGCGCGGGGTCGATGCCGACGCCGTGGTCGACCGGCTGACCGACCTCGACGCCTTGCTCGGCTGACGCCGGCCGTTGCTGTCGGCTGTTTCCTACCGCCGGCCGCACGGCCGTCCCACAGACCGCTGCCGCATCAGGCTACCCGCTTGGCGGGGAGGCGGTCTTACGCTTGTTCCCATTCGACGGACCCCCGCCGTCGGCATCTCAAAGGAGCAGGAAATGGAACTCATCGTCTGGGCAATCGCCGGCGCGGTCGGCATGGCAGCTCTGGTGGCCGTGGGCAATGCGATTGCCTGTTGCGTCGACGGCACCGACGTGGCTTGACGCTGCTGGCCCCCAACCTTGCAAAGACCCCCCATGCCCCGTTCCAAGGATCCGAAACCCGCATCGTCGTTGTCTGGAAAAGCAAGATCCAACGGAGCAACCACCGCCAAGCAACAACAGCTGCAGGGTTTCACCGTTGCCGATGCATCGGTGCTGACCACCAACCAAGGCCTGCGTCTGGCCGACAACCACAACTCGCTGAAAGCCGGCGTGCGTGGGCCGACGCTGATCGAAGACTTCATCCTGCGCGAGAAGATCACGCACTTCGACCACGAGCGTATTCCGGAGCGTGTGGTCCATGCGCGCGGTTCGGGTGCGCATGGCTACTTCCAGTTGTACAAGTCGTTGACCAGCTACACCCGCGCGGCGTTCCTGCAGGATCCGGATGTCAAGACGCCGGTCTTCGTGCGGTTCTCGACGGTGGCGGGTTCGCGTGGCTCGGCCGACACCGTGCGCGACGTGCGTGGCTTCGCGGTGAAGTTCTACACCTCCGAAGGCAACTACGACCTGGTGGGCAACAACATTCCGGTGTTCTTCGTGCAGGACGCGATGAAGTTCCCCGACCTGATCCATGCGGTGAAGCCCGAGCCTCACCACGAGATGCCGCAGGCCGCCAGCGCGCACGACACGTTCTGGGACTTTGCCTCGCTGATGCCGGAGACCACCCACATGCTGATGTGGGCGATGTCGGACCGCGGCATTCCGCGCAGCCTGCGGATGATGGAGGGGTTCGGCGTGCACACCTTCCGGCTGGTCAACGCCCGCGGCGATGCGCACTTCGTCAAGTTCCACTGGAAACCCAAGCTCGGCGTGCATGCGATGGCCTGGGACGAAGCCCAGAAGATCGCCGGCAAGGATTCCGATTTCCATCGCCGTGACCTGTGGGAATCGATCGAGCGTGGCGACTACCCGGAGTGGGAGCTGGGCCTGCAGATCATCGAAGAGGGCAAGGAGCAGGCGCTGGGCTTCGACATTCTCGACCCGACGAAGCTGATTCCCGAAGAGCTGGTGCCGGTGCAGCGCGTGGGCCGGCTGGTGCTGGACCGCAACCCCGACAACTTTTTCGCCGAGACGGAGCAGGTGGCGTTCCATCCGGGCCATGTCGTTCCGGGCATCGATTTCACGAACGACCCGTTGTTGCAGGGGCGGCTGTTTTCGTACACCGACACGCAGCTTTCACGCCTGGGCGGCGCGAACTTCCATGAGATCCCGATCAACCGCGGTGTCTGCCCGTTCCACAATTTCCAGCGGGATGGCATGCACCGGCAGACCGTGAACCGCGGGCGTGCGGCGTACGAGCCGAACACGCTGGGCGAGGGCGGCGTCGAGTTTCGGGTCGACGGCGGCTCCTCCGGCTTCCAGGAATATCCGGCAGAGATCGAGTCGCCTCGCATCCGGCGGCGCAGTCCGTCGTTCGATGATCACTTCTCGCAGGCCACGCTGTTCTGGCACAGCCAGAGCGCGCCGGAGAAGGACCACATCGTCGCCGCCTTCCGGTTCGAGCTGTCCAAGGTCGAGACACCGGCGATCCGCCAGCGCGTGGTCGACAACCTGGCGCATGTCGACGGCATGCTGGCCAAACGTGTGGCTGCACCCCTGGGCATCGACCCGCCCGATCCCAAGGCGGCAGCGGGGCGCGCTGGCTTTCGCAACGTGCGGGGCAAGCTGTCGATCGAGGAATCTGCGGCATTGCGCATGCAGCCCGGCGTGCTGCCGCCGTCGACACCGATCGCGACACGCAGGATCGCGGTGCTGGTCGCCGATGGTGTCGACGCCGCCGGTTTGAAACCGGTGGTGCAGTCCCTGCAGGATGCCGGCGGCCAGTGTGTCGTCGTCGGGCCGCAGCTGGGGCACGTGGCGACCGAGAGCGGACGGCAGTTTGCTGTGGACCATGCGTTGTCCACGATGCCATCGGTGGTGTTCGACGCGGTGCTGGTGGCGGGCGGCGCCCGCAGCGTCGAGGCTCTGGCCGTGCTGGGCGACGCGGTGCACTTCGTGCTGGAGGCCTACAAGCATTGCAAGCCGATCTGCGCATTGGGCGCCGGTGCGAGCCTGCTGCGTCTGCCTGGGCAGGAGGGGTCACCCGCATCACCGACTGCTGGCGCAACCGCTGCAATCCCGGGTGTGGTGCTGGGCGAGGGCAACGCGGAGGCTGCCCCTGTCACCGCGCAGAGCTTCATCGAAGCGATTGCGCACCACCGTTTTTGGGACCGGCCGCTGATCGACAGCATCGCGGCTTGAGGCCGCGGCGCGCAGCCGGCCCGTGGACGGCTACTTCTTGTGGGGCAGCATCTTGCGGATCGTGTCCGCCAGTTCCTGCGCCACGAACTTGCCGACGTAGGCATCGGCGCCCACCGACTTCACGTGCACTTCGTTGGTCGTGCCGGTCAGCGACGAATGGATCACGACCGGGATGTTGCGGAACCGCGAGTCCTGCTTGATCTTGCGGGTCAGCGTGAAGCCGTCCATCTCGGGCATCTCGAGGTCGGTCAGCACCAGGGCCACCTTGTCCGCCGCCGTCTTGCCTTCGGCCTCGGCCGCCTTGGCTATGGCTTCGAGGCGGTCCCAGGCTTCCTTGCCCGACTTGGCCATCGCATAGGCGGCGCCCATCGCGGTCAGGCCCTGTTCGATCAGCGACCGGGCAAGCCCTGAATCGTCGGCGGCCAGGATGATCGATCCGGCCGGGAGGTCGAGCTTCGGGCCGACGGTTTCGGGCGTCACGTCCGGCGTGCTCGGCGGCATCACGGTGCGCAGGATCTGCTCGACGTCCAGCACCTGCGCCAGGCGGGTGTTGTCGGTGTCGCCGTCGAGGCGTGCAATGCTGGTGATCATGCCGCCGGCCGAGGTGCTGTTCTCGGCGCTGAGCACCTGGTTCCAGTCGAGCCGCACGATCTCGTCGACTTCCTCGACCGCGAAGCCCTGGGTTGAGCGCGCGTATTCTGTGACCAGCAGGATGTTGAGGCCCTGCTTCGGAATGCAGCCCACGGCACTCGGCAGATCGATGACGGGGATAACCTGCCCACGGATGTTGGTCACGCCCATCATGTGGGCCGACGAGCCAGCGACCGCCGTGACGGACGGCATGACCATGATCTCGCGGACCTTGAACACGTTGATGCCGAACAGCTCCCGATGGTCGGAGTTCGGGGTTTCGCCCAGGCGGAACAGCAGCAACTCGAATTTGTTGCTGGCCGTCAGGTTGGTGCGTTCGTCGACTTCTTTCTGGACCGTACTCATGCGGTGACTCCTGGCTATGGGCTGGAGGATAGTTCGGATTGCACCCGGTGGCACACCAAAACGGTGGAAATTTCAATGTGGTGGGCCGAGAGTGCATGGTAGTGGCAATTCGATGCAATGGGTCCTGATGAATTGCCTGATGACAGATGGCGACCGCGAACCGGGCGGTGTTTGCTACACTGCCCGCATGTTCGTTCAACGCACCATCACTGCAGGTTGCCGCGACCGGGGAGCCTGGCCCTGGCGTCAGCCAACGATCTTGCGCACCTGACAGCACGGCCCGAGGCCGTGCGCCCGCGCCCCGCCCCGGGGCAATTTGGTTGAACGAATGGCAGCACCACGTGCTGTCGCACAGGATGCGCCGCGTCCTGCTGCATCGCATAAGGGTATCCAGTGATTACCGAACTCGAATTCAAGAGCCTGGCCCAGGACGGGTACAACCGCATTCCAATGATTGTCGAAGCCTTCGCCGATCTGGAAACACCGCTCTCCCTCTATCTGAAGCTGGCGCATGCGCGTGACGGCGGTGCCTTCAGTTTCCTGCTGGAGTCCGTCGTGGGAGGCGAGCGTTTCGGCCGCTACAGCTTCATCGGGCTGCCGGCCCGCACCCTGGTGCGCAGCCGCGGATTCGGCCCCGACGCCGTCTGCGAAGTGGTGCGCGACGGTGTCGTGGTCGAGACGGCGACGGCCGAGCAGTACCCGAACCCGCTCGACTTCATCGCCGCATACCAGAAGCGCTTCAAGGTGGCGCTGCGTCCCGGCTTGCCGCGTTTCTGCGGGGGGCTGGCCGGTTACTTCGGCTACGACACGGTGCGTTACTTCGAGAAGAAGCTGGTCGGCAGTTGCCCGCCCGATACGCTGGGCTGCCCAGACGTGCTGCTGCTGCAGTGCGAGGAACTCGCGGTGATCGACAACCTGTCAGGCAAGCTCTACCTGATCGTCTATGCCGACCCCTCGCTGCCCGAGGCTTACGCCAACGCCAAGAAGCGGCTGCGTGCGCTGAAGGAGCAATTGAAGTATTCGGTCAGCGCGCCGCAGGTGCGGCCCACGCAGGGTTATCCGGCCGAACGCGAATTCGCCAAGGCCGACTACATCGCCGCGGTCGAAGAGGCCAAGGAACTGATCGCCGCCGGCGACTTCATGCAGGTGCAGGTGAGCCAGCGCATCAAGAAGCGCTACACCGAATCGCCGTTGTCGCTGTATAGGGCGCTGCGTTCGCTGAATCCGTCTCCCTACATGTACTACTACCACTTCGGCGACTTCCACGTGGTGGGGGCGTCGCCCGAGATCCTGGTGCGCCAGGAGTCGACCACGGCCGGGCAGAAGGTCACGATCCGCCCGCTGGCCGGTACACGGCCCCGCGGCGCGACACCCGAGATCGATGCGGTGACCGAGACCGAACTGGTCGGCGACCCGAAGGAGCGCGCCGAGCACGTGATGCTGATCGACCTGGCGCGCAACGACATCGGCCGCATCGTCAAGACCGGCAGCGTGAAGGTGACCGAGGCCTTTGCCGTCGAGCGCTACAGCCATGTGATGCACCTCGTCAGCAACGTCGAAGGCATCTTGCAGGACGGCATGACCAACGTCGACGTGCTCAAGGCCACGTTCCCGGCCGGCACGCTGACCGGTGCCCCGAAGGTGCATGCGATGGAGCTGATCGACAAACTCGAACCCAGCAAGCGCGGCCTGTATGGCGGCGCCTGCGGCTACCTCAGCTACGCCGGCGACATGGATGTTGCCATCGCGATCCGCACCGGCATCATCAAGGACCAGATGCTGTATGTGCAGGCGGCGGCCGGCGTCGTCGCCGACTCCGTGCCCGAGCTCGAATGGAAAGAGACGGAGGCCAAGGCGCGGGCCCTGCTGCGGGCCAGCGAACTCGTCGAAGAAGGATTGGAGTGAGCCATGTCGAAAAAAGTCCTGATGATCGACAACTACGACAGCTTCACCTACAACCTGGTGCAGTACTTCGGTGAGCTGGGCGCCGAGGTCGAGGTGTTCCGCAACGACGAGATCGACCTGGCCGGTGTCGCGGCGCGCGCGCCCGATCTGCTGGTGGTGTCGCCCGGCCCGTGCTCGCCGGCCGAAGCCGGCATCTCGGTGCCGGCGATCCGGCACTTTGCGGGCAAGCTGCCGATCCTTGGCGTGTGCCTGGGCCACCAGAGCATCGGCGCGGCCTTCGGCGGCAGCATCGTGCGGGCGCAGCAGCTGATGCACGGCAAGACCAGCGTGATCACCACCACACGCGAGGGTGTGTTCAGCGATCTGCCGGAGCAGTTCACGGTGAACCGCTACCACTCGCTGGCCATTGCACGCGCCGACTGCCCGGATGTGCTGTCGGTGACCGCGTGGACCGACGACGGCGAGATCATGGGCGTGCGGCACAAGGAGCTGCCGATCCAGGGCGTGCAGTTCCATCCGGAGTCGATCCTGTCCGAACACGGGCACGCGCTGTTGCGCAACTTTCTGGAACAGCGCTGATGGTCAACCTGGCACAAGGCGCCGGCACCGTCGACCTGCGCAGTGACACCGTGACCCGGCCGACGCCGGCCATGCGCGAGGCCATGCTGGCCGCGCCGCTGGGCGACGACGTGTTCGGCGACGATCCGAGCGTGGTGGCGCTGCAGCAGCGCATCGCGACGATGCTGGGGTTCGAGGCCGCGCTGTTCGTTCCCACCGGCACGCAGAGCAACCTGTGCGCGATCCTGGCGCACTGCCAGCGCGGCGACGAATACATCGTCGGGCAGATGCAGCATTGCTACCGCTGGGAAGGCGGCGGTGCCGCGGTGCTGGGCAGCGTGCAGCCGCAGCCGTTGGACCACGCGCCCGATGGCAGCCTGCCGCTGGAGCAGATCGAGGCCGCGATCAAACCCGACGATGCGCACTTCGCCCGGACCCGCCTGCTCGCGCTGGAGAACACGCTGGGCGGCAAGCTGCTGCCCTTCGGCTACGTGCAGGCCGCAACCGCGCTGGCCGCCTCCAAGGGGCTGCAGCGGCATCTGGATGGCGCGCGCCTGTTCAATGCCGCGGTGGCGCAGGCCGCGCAGACCGGTGCTGCGGTGCTCGACGAAGCGCGCCGCATTGCCCAGTGTTTCGACAGCGTCTCGGTGTGTTTCAGCAAGGGGCTGGGCGCGCCGGTCGGCTCGGCGCTGTGCGGCTCGCGGGACTTCATCGCGCGTGCGCACCGCATCCGCAAGATGGCCGGGGGCGGCATGCGCCAGTCGGGCCTGCTGGCGGCGGCGGCCCTGCACGCGCTGGACCACCACATCCTGCGGCTGGCTGACGACCATGCGCTGGCGCAGCGGCTGGCGCGCGGACTGGCAGGCATCGAGGGGCTGGTGGTCGAGCCGCCGCAGACCAACATCCTGTTCCTCGACCTGACGGGCGCGGCGCGCGAACGCTCCGGCCAGTTGCTGCCGTTCCTGGCGGAGCGCGGCGTGCTGGCCACGGGGCTGTACCGCCTGCGTTTCGCCACACACCTGGACGTCGACGCCGCCGGCGTGGACCGTGCGGTCGCGGCACTGCGTGCGTTCTTCGGCGCCGGTGCGCAGGAGCCCCATGCCTGACGTCCACCAGCTGTTGCTGTTCATGGCCGCGGGCTGGCTGCTGAACCTGACGCCGGGGCCGGACGTGCTCTACATCGTGACCCACGCGTTGCGCGGCGGCCTGCGGGCCGGCGCCGTGGCCGCACTGGGCATCACGGCCGGTTGCTTCGTGCACATCGTTGCCGCCGCGGTCGGCGTCAGCGCCCTGATGGCGGCGTCGGCCACGGCCTTCACCGTGCTGAAGTGGATTGGTGCGGCCTACCTGGTCTGGGTCGGCATCCGCATGATGGCGGCACGCCGGCCGACGGCGCCGATGGGCGGTGCGGGCGCCGCCACGGCCGAGCCGGGCGGGCTCTGGGTGGTGTTTCGCCGGGGCTTCTGGACCAACGCGCTGAACCCGAAGGTCGCGTTGTTCTTCCTGGCCTTCGTGCCGCAGTTCATCGACCCGCAGTCCGAGCACAAGGCGCTGGCGTTTCTGCTGCTGGGCGTGCTGTTCAACGTCAACGCCATTCCCGTCAACATGGGCTGGGCGCTGGCGGCGGCCTGGCTGGCCCGCCGCGTGGGTGCGGTGCAGCGCGGCATGCACTGGCTCGAGCGTGTGGCCGGCGCGCTGTTCGTCGGTTTCGGTCTGAAGCTGGTGCTGTCGGACAATCCCGCCGGCGGCCTGGCCCGCTGACTTTAGAAAAAATCCAGGAGATCCCTCATGTCCATCACCCCCCAGGAAGCGCTGCAGCGCACGATCGAGCACCGCGAGATCTTCCACGACGAGATGCTGAAGATCGTGCGCCTGATCATGAGCGGCGAGTTGTCGCCGGTGATGATGGCCGCGCTGATCACCGGCCTGCGTGTGAAGAAGGAGACCATCGGCGAGATCACCGCGGCCGCGCAGGTCATGCGCGAGTTCTCGACCAAGGTCCACGTGGCCGACAAGACCCACTTGATCGACATCGTTGGCACCGGTGGCGACGGTTCGCACACCTTCAACATCTCGACCTGCTCGATGTTCGTCGCGGCGGCGGCGGGCGCCAAGGTCAGCAAGCACGGCGGGCGCAGCGTGTCGAGCAAGTCGGGCAGCGCCGATGTGCTGGAGGCGCTTGGCATCAACATCAACCTGTCGCCGGAACAGATCGCGCGCTGCATCGCGGAGGTGGGCGTCGGTTTCATGTTCGCGCCGAACCACCATCCGGCGATGAAGAACGTGGCCCCCATCCGCAAGGAGCTGGGCGTGCGGACGATCTTCAACATCCTCGGCCCGCTGACCAACCCGGCCTCGGCCCCGAACATCCTGATGGGCGTGTTCCATGCGGACTTGGTGGGCATCCAGGTGCGCGCACTGCAGCGGCTGGGGGCCGAGCATGCGCTGGTGGTCTACGGCAAGGATGGCATGGACGAGGTGAGCCTCGGTGCCGCCACCCTGGTGGGCGAGTTGAAGGACGGTGAGATCCGCGAGTACGAAATCCACCCCGAGGATTTCGGCATGCCGATGGCCAGCAACCGCACGCTGCGGGTCGAGACCGCCGAGCAGTCGAAAGCGATGCTGCTGGGCGTGCTCGACAACGACCACGGCGCGCCGCGCGACATCGTCATCCTGAACGCCGGCGCGGCGCTGTACGCGGCCAACGTCAGCGCGTCGATGGAAGACGGCATTCGCCGGGCGCGCGAGGCCATCGAATCCGGCGCCGCCAAGGCGAAGCTGGCCCAGCTGGCCACCGTGGCCGCATCCCTTTCCCACTGAGCACACCATGGCCGATGACATCCTGAACAAGATCGTGAAGGTCAAGCGCGAGGAAATCGCCGCGGCGCTCGCGCGCAAGCCGCTCGCGGAGGTCCGCGCGGACGCCGAATCGCGCGTGCTCACGCGCGACTTTCTCGGCGCCATGCGGGCCAAGGTGGCGGCTGGGCAGGCCGCCGTCATTGCCGAGGTCAAGAAAGCCAGCCCGTCGAAAGGCGTGCTGCGCGAGGACTTCATTCCCGCCGACATCGCGCAGAGTTACGCGGAGGGCGGGGCCACCTGCCTGTCGGTGCTGACGGACCGGCAGTTCTTCCAGGGCAGCGTCGACTTCCTCAAGCAGGCGCGCGCGTCGTGCCAGTTGCCGGTGCTGCGCAAGGACTTCATGGTCGACGCCTACCAGATCTACGAGTCGCGTGCGATGGGCGCCGACTGCGTGCTGCTGATCGCGGCCATCCTCGACGACGCGCAGATGGCCGACTTCGAGGCTATCGCGCGCCTGCTCGACATGGCCGTGCTGGTCGAGGTGCACGATGGCGCCGAGCTGGAACGCGCCCTGAAGCTCAAGACGCCGCTGATTGGCATCAACAACCGCAACCTGCGCAGCTTCGAGGTGTCGCTCGAGACCACGCTGGCCTTGCGTGCATCGGTGCCGGCCGACCGCCTGCTGGTGACCGAGAGCGGCATCCTGGCGCAGGGCGACGTCCAGCGCATGCGCGCCGCCGGCGTCCATGCCTTCCTGGTCGGCGAGGCGTTCATGCGCGCGCCCGAGCCGGGCGAGGCGCTGGCCGCATTGTTCGCCTGATACCGTGCTGCTGACCGACGCGCTGACGAGCGCTTCGCCGGCCGGCTGGCCGGTGGCCGAGGACTGGCGTGCCGTGGTCTCGGCGTTCTGGGACGGGCCCGTCGGGCGCCGGCTCGCTGCACATTTGCAGGAGCGGCTCGCCGCAGGGGCCCGCATCTACCCGCCGGAACCCATGCGTGCGCTGGCGCTGACGCCGCTGCAGACGGTCCGGGTTGTGATCCTGGGGCAGGACCCGTACCACGGTCCCGGCCAGGCCGAGGGGCTGGCCTTTTCCGTAGCGCCCGGCGTCCGCCTGCCGCCTTCGCTGCGCAACATCTTCAAGGAGCTGCAGCGCGACATCGGGATGTCAATGCCGTCGAGCGGCTCGCTGCTGCCCTGGACGCGCCAGGGCGTGCTGCTGTTGAACACCAGCCTCACCGTGGAAGACGGCCAGGCCGCAAGCCACGCCAAGCTGGGCTGGGAGACGTTGACCGATGCCCTGATCGCCGCTGTGGCCGCCCAGGCATCGCCCTGCGTCTATCTGCTGTGGGGCGCGCATGCGCAGGCCAAGGCCGGGCTGATCGAGCACACGGCATCGGCGCACGGGCGCGAGGCGCTGGTGCTGCGGGCCAACCATCCGTCGCCGCTGTCGGCATTGCGTCCGCCGGTGCCGTTTCTGGGATGCGGGCATTTCGGCATGGCGCAGCGTTGGCTGCATGCGCGGGGAGAGGCACTGACCTGGGCGCTGCCTTCGCCTTGACCTTGTCGTCTTGATCGGTGCCAAGGCTGGGAAGCGTCACAAAATCGTGCTATATTCCAAGGTTCGCCGGAGAGGTGGCCGAGTGGTTAATGGCAGCAGACTGTAAATCTGCCCTCTTACGAGTACGCTGGTTCGAATCCAGCCCTCTCCACCAAGCGAAAAAGGTTTTGTTTGCGGGCAATGTGTAAGTGGTTGTTCGCAATCGATCGTCGATGGATCGTATGAGTTTCGGAGGCATCGGACGCGGATTGCTGGTCTGGCGAATGGCCCGGAGGGGTTGGGCGTCAGGCTGATGCGGGAGTAGTTCAATGGTAGAACCCTAGCCTTCCAAGCTAATGACGCGGGTTCGATTCCCGTCTCCCGCTCCAGGTCGATGTGTTGTGTGGTTGTGCTGCAGTCGCGGTGATTGCAGTGCAAGGATGGTCAAGCGCCCATTTGGCTCAGTGGCAGAGCACTCCCTTGGTAAGGGAGAGGTCCCGGGTCCGATTCCCGGAATGGGCACCAGGTTGATTGGCGCGTCGGATGTCTGGCGCGCCGGTTCTTGGTTGTTTTGGTGATTTTTTTTCGGAGTCGAAAAAATGGGAAAAGAGAAATTTACACGCACGAAGCCCCACGTGAACGTGGGCACGATCGGCCACGTTGACCACGGCAAGACGACGCTGACGGCGGCGATCACGACGATCCTGGCGCAGAAGTTCGGCGGCGAAGCCAAGGCCTACGACCAGATCGACGCGGCACCTGAAGAAAAGGCACGCGGCATCACCATCAACACCGCGCACGTCGAATACGAAACCGCCAACCGCCACTACGCGCACGTCGACTGCCCTGGCCACGCCGACTACGTGAAGAACATGATCACCGGCGCCGCCCAGATGGACGGCGCGATTTTGGTGTGCTCGGCCGCAGACGGCCCCATGCCCCAGACCCGTGAGCACATCCTGCTGGCTCGCCAGGTCGGCGTGCCCTACATCATCGTGTTCCTGAACAAGTGCGACATGGTCGACGACGCCGAGCTGCTCGAACTCGTCGAAATGGAAGTGCGCGAACTGCTCGACAAATACGAATTCCCTGGCGACTCCACCCCCATCATCCACGGCAGCGCCAAGCTCGCCATGGAAGGCGACAAGGGTGACCTGGGTGAAGGCGCCATCATGAAGCTGGCCGATGCCCTCGACAGCTACATCCCCACGCCAGAACGCGCCATCGACGGCGCCTTCCTGATGCCCGTGGAAGACGTGTTCTCCATCTCCGGTCGCGGCACCGTCGTGACCGGCCGTGTCGAACGCGGCATCGTCAAGGTCGGTGAAGAAATCGAGATCGTCGGCATCAAGCCCACGCAAAAGACCACCTGCACCGGCGTGGAAATGTTCAGGAAGCTGCTCGACCAAGGCCAGGCGGGCGACAACGTCGGCATCCTGCTGCGCGGCACCAAGCGCGAAGAAGTCGAACGCGGCCAAGTGCTGTGCAAGCCGGGTAGCATCAAGCCGCACACCCACTTCACGGGCGAGATCTACGTGCTGAGCAAGGACGAAGGAGGCCGTCACACGCCGTTCTTCAACAACTACCGCCCGCAGTTCTACTTCCGCACGACCGACGTGACCGGCGCCATCGAACTGCCCGAAGGCAAGGAAATGGTCATGCCGGGTGACAACGTGAGCATCACGGTCAAGCTGATCAACCCAATCGCGATGGAAGAAGGCCTGCGCTTCGCCATCCGCGAAGGCGGCAAGACGGTCGGTGCCGGTGTGGTTGCCAAGATCATTGCGTAAGTTTTTTGCAGGGGCGTAGCTCAATTGGCAGAGCGTCGGTCTCCAAAACCGAAGGTTGATGGTTCGATTCCTTCCGCCCCTGCCACCTGACTTCTGAGGGTGGCGAAAAACAAGCCCGTCATGACCTGACGGGCTTCTGTGTCTCCAGGCACATCACGAAATTGAAGCAGGAATAGGCCGAAATGGCGACTTCGCAAGTTGAAACTGTCAGTACCGGCGCCGACAAGGCCAAGCTGGCTGCGGCCGCGGCGCTCGTCCTCGCGGCGATGGCGGGCTTTTACCTGTTGAGCAAGCAGGGTCAGCTGGCGCAATGGGCTGTCCTGCTGGTCGGTCTGGCGGCGGCGGTGGGCGTGTTCCTGTCGTGCGAACCGGGGCGCCAGCTGGTGGCGTTCGGGCGGGATGCATGGCGCGAAGTCAAGAAGGTCGTCTGGCCGACTCGCAAGGAAGCGGTGCAGATGACCGCCTACGTGTTCGCTTTCGTGGTCATCATGGCCTTGTTTCTGTGGCTCACCGACAAGACCCTGGAGTGGTTGTTCTATGACCTTATCCTCGGTTGGAGAAAGTAATGACTGACGCTGTGGAAACATCTCCGGTGGAGCCGACGGCGACTCCGGGCAATCCGGATCTGCGCTGGTACATCGTCCATGCCTATTCCGGCATGGAAAAGGCGGTCGAGCGCAACATCGCCGAGCGCATTGCGCGCTCGGGCATGGAGGGCAAGTTCGGCCGTATCCTGGTGCCGACCGAAGAAGTCGTTGAGATCAAGAACGGCCAGCGCAAGACCACCGAGCGCCGCCTGTTCCCGGGGTATGTGTTCGTCGAGATGGTGATGGACGACGAGTCCTGGCACCTGGTCAAGCACACGAACAAGGTGACCGGCTTTGTCGGTGGTGCCAAGAACCGCCCCGCACCGATCTCCGAAGACGAAGTGCAGAAGATCGTCAGCCAGATGCAGGAAGGCACCGACAAGCCGCGCCACAAGGTCGAGTTCCTGGTCGGCGAGTACGTGCGCGTCAAGGATGGCCCGTTCACCGACTTCAATGGCTCGGTCGAAGAAGTCAACTACGACAAGAGCAAGGTGCGGGTGTCCGTCACGATCTTCGGGCGTGCCACCCCGGTCGAACTCGAATTCAGCCAGATCGAGAAGACCTGAAAAAGCTGCAGCGGGCCGCGAATGCGGTCCTGCGCAATGGTTGTTCCTGCTTCCCGACTCGGCAGGTCCAGCGTCAACCAGAGTCGTTCACCCCGGGGAGCCGAGGTCCGGCATGTTGCTGGAACCAGAGCGTCTGACCCGTAAGGAGCTTCAATATGGCGAAAAAAATCGTCGGCTTCGTCAAGCTGCAAGTGCCAGCTGGCAAGGCCAATCCATCCCCCCCGATCGGTCCGGCGCTGGGTCAGCGCGGCCTCAACATCATGGAATTCTGCAAGGCGTTCAACGCCCAGACCCAAGGTGTCGAGCCGGGGCTGCCACTGCCCGTGGTGATCACCGCTTTTGCGGACAAGAGCTTCACCTTCATCATCAAGACGCCGCCCGCGACGACCTTGATCAAGAAGGCGATCAAGCTGGACAAGGGCTCTGCCCGTCCGCACAGCGACAAGGTCGGCAAGATCACGCGCGCGCAGCTCGAAGAGATCGCCAAGACCAAGATGAAGGACATGACGGCCGCCGATCTGGATGCCGCCGTCCGTACCATCGCCGGCTCTGCCCGCTCGATGGGTGTGAATGTGGAGGGTGTCTAAATGACCAAGCTGACCAAGAAGCAAAAGGCCCTGCAAGGCAAGGCCGACAGCAACAAGCTGTATCCGCTGGTGGATGCGCTGGCGCTCGTCAAGGACGCTGCCACGGCCAAGTTCGACGAATCGATCGACGTGGCGGTGCAGCTCGGCATCGATGCGAAGAAGTCCGACCAGGTCGTGCGGGGCGCCGTGGTGCTGCCGAACGGTACGGGCAAGACCAAGCGCGTGGCCGTGTTCGCCCAGGGCGCCAAGGCTGAAGAAGCCCGTGCCGCCGGTGCCGACATCGTCGGCATGGACGACCTGGCCGCCCGTGTGAAGGCCGGCGACATGCCGTTCGACGTGGTGATCGCCGCTCCCGATGCGATGCGTGTGGTCGGTACGCTGGGCCAGATCCTGGGCCCGCGCGGCTTGATGCCCAACCCCAAGGTCGGTACGGTCACGCCCGATGTGGCCACCGCCGTGAAGAACGCCAAGGCCGGCCAGGTCCAGTTCCGTGTCGACAAGGCCGGCATCGTGCACGGCACGATCGGCCGCCGTTCGTTCGAAGCGGACAAGCTGCAAGGCAATCTGGTGGCGCTGATCGATGCGCTGACCAAGGCCAAGCCGGCGTCGAGCAAGGGTGTGTACCTGAGAAAAGTGGCGGTTTCGTCGACGATGGGAATCGGTGTCCGTGTGGACACCCAGACCATCGCAGCGTGACCGCGTGAGTTTGGGCGGGCTTTCGGGCCCGCCCATCGTGGTGGGTCGACCGGTTTCGCAGCCGGTCGGGTCATCCAAGACCGTTGGCGCGCCAAGCCTGGCGCTTAATCGGCGAAAGCCAACGCAGATGGCGATCCCGCTGCAGATGGAATCCGTTTCCGAAACAGTTGGTCGCTGCAAGCAGGCGTGTTCGATGGCGCAAGCCGGGCAACACATGAAGAAGGAGTAGACCTTGAGTCTGAATCGCAGTGAGAAAGAAGCGGTCATCGGTGACGTGACCAGCCTCGCCGCTAAAGCTCAAACGCTTGTGATTGCGGAATACCGTGGCATCACGGTCGCCGACATGACCAGATTGCGTTCTGCCGCGCGCAGTGGTGGGGTGAGTCTCAGCGTGTTGAAGAACACGCTGGCTCGCCGTGCCGTTGCCGGCAGCGCTTTTGAAGTCGTGTCCGACCAGATGACCGGACCGCTGATCTATGGCTTTTCCGTCGACGCCGTGGCCGCCGCGAAAGTGGTGGCCGATTTCGCGAAGACCAACGACAAGTTGGTGATTCGTGGCGGCGCGATCGGCGGCAAGGCCCTGGACGTCAATGGCGTGAAGCAACTGGCCAACATTCCCTCCAAGGAAGTGTTGTTGGCGCAATTGCTGGGCTTGATGCAGTCCCCCATCTCCCGTACCGCCCGCGTGCTCGCGGCGCTGGCCGAGAAGCGTGGTGGTGGCGCAGCAGCAACCGATGCACCGGCAGAAGCCGAAGCGCAGCCCGCCTGAGCGGCCTTGCGTTTGAACATTTCAACCCAATTGTTAGGAAATCAAAATGGCATTCGATAAAGACGCATTTCTGACCGCGCTGGATAGCATGACGGTCCTCGAGCTCAACGACCTGGTCAAGGCCATCGAAGAGAAGTTTGGCGTGAGCGCAGCCGCGATGTCGGCTCCCGCTTCCGGCGGCGGCGCTGCTGCTCCCGTGGCCGAAGAAAAGACCGAGTTCAACGTCGTGCTGACGGAAGTCGGCGCGAACAAGGTGTCGGTCATCAAGGCCGTGCGCGAAATCACCGGTCTGGGCCTGAAGGAAGCGAAGGACCTGGTCGACGGCGCACCGAAGCCCGTCAAGGAAGGCATTGCCAAGGCCGACGCCGAAGCCGCCAAGAAGAAGCTGGAAGAGGCTGGCGCCAAGGTTGAACTTAAGTAAGCTTGCGCCTTTCCAAGGCTGGAGCGCACCGAACGCAGGTTCGGAGGCCTCCAGCCTTTGGTGCTTGTAGGAACCGGTTCGTACACGCCCCCCCGGGGCGATCGGACCGGACCCTAGAAAACACCAGAAACCGACGCGCGGCGTCTGTTTCTAGTGTCTTCTGGCTTCGACTGCAGAAGATGCCTTGGTTCGGGTGATGTGCAACGCATCGCCGTCCGCCAATGGTTGGTAGTGGCCAACCGCCAAGTTTGCCGGGTGTGATGCCCCGGCGCCACAGTCGCCAGGATTCAAGTCCTTGCCCGGAGAACTCATGGCCTACACGTACACCGAACGAAAACGCATCCGCAAGAATTTTGGCAGCCGCGACAGCGTGCTGGAAGTCCCCTACCTGCTGCAAATGCAAAAGGACGCCTACACCGCGTTCCTGCAGGCCGACATTCCACACTCCAAACGCACTGTCGAAGGCTTGCAGGCTGCGTTCGAAGCGGCTTTCCCGATCGTCTCGCACAATGGTTTCGTCGAGATGAAGTACGTCGAGTACAACCTCGCCAAGCCGGCTTTCGACGTGCGTGAATGCCAGACCCGCGGCCTGACCTTCGCGTCGGCCGTGCGTGCCAAGGTGCAGCTGATCATCTATGACCGCGAATCGTCGACGTCGCAGTCGAAGGTGGTCAAGGAAGTGAAGGAGCAAGAGGTCTACATGGGCGAAGTGCCCCTGATGACCGACAAGGGCTCGTTCATCATCAACGGCACCGAGCGCGTGATCGTGTCGCAGCTCCACCGTTCGCCCGGCGTTTTCTTCGAGCATGACAAGGGCAAGACCCACAGCTCGGGCAAGCTGCTGTTCTCGGCGCGGATCATTCCCTACCGCGGTTCCTGGCTCGACTTCGAATTCGATCCGAAGGACGTGCTGTACTTCCGCGTCGACCGCCGCCGCAAGATGCCGGTGACGATCCTGCTGAAGGCCATCGGCCTGACGCCCGAGTCGATCCTGGCGAACTTCTTCGTCAACGACAACTTCCGCCTGATGGACAGCGGCGCGCAGATGGAGTTCGTGGCCGAACGCCTGCGCGGCGAAGTGGCGCGTTTCGACATCACCGACAAGTCCGGCAAGGTCGTCGTGGCCAAGGACAAGCGCGTCACGGCGCGCCACACGCGTGACCTCGAGCAATCGGGCACGACCCACATCAGCGTGCCGGAAGACTTCCTGGTCGGCCGCGTGGTCGCCAAGAACATCGTCGATGCCGACACCGGCGAAATCATCGCCAAGGCCAACGATGAGCTGACCGAAGCCCTGCTGAAGAAGCTGCGCCTGGCCGGCGTGCAGGAACTCAACTGCATCTATACCAACGAACTCGACCAGGGCGCCTACATCTCGCAGACGCTGCGCAGCGACGAAACAGTTGACGAGTTTGCCGCCCGCGTGGCCATCTACCGCATGATGCGCCCCGGCGAGCCGCCGACGGAAGACGCGGTGCAGGCGCTGTTCCAGCGTCTGTTCTATAACCCCGACACCTACGATCTGTCGCGCGTCGGCCGGATGAAGTTCAACGCCAAGGTCGGCCGCGATGGCGCGACCGGCCCGATGGTGCTGACCAACGAGGACATCCTGGCGGTCGTGAAGATCCTGGTCGATCTGCGCAATGGCCGCGGTGAAGTCGACGACATCGACCACCTGGGCAATCGCCGCGTGCGCTGCGTCGGTGAACTGGCCGAGAACCAGTACCGCGCCGGCCTGGCACGGATCGAGAAGGCCGTGAAGGAGCGCCTCGGCCAAGCCGAGCAAGAGCCGCTGATGCCGCACGACCTGATCAACAGCAAGCCGATCTCGGCCGCGTTGAAGGAATTCTTCGGTGCGTCGCAGCTGTCCCAGTTCATGGACCAGACCAACCCGCTGTCCGAGATCACGCACAAGCGTCGTGTCTCGGCCCTTGGCCCGGGCGGTCTGACGCGCGAGCGTGCCGGCTTCGAAGTGCGCGACGTGCACGTGACCCATTACGGCCGCGTGTGCCCGATCGAAACGCCCGAAGGCCCGAACATCGGCCTGATCAACTCGCTGGCCCTGTACGCCCGCCTGAACGAATACGGTTTCATCGAGACGCCGTACCGTCGCGTGGTCGACAGCAAGGTGACGATGCAGATCGACTACCTGTCGGCCATTGAAGAAGGCAAGTACGTGATCGCCCAGGCGAACGCGGTGCTGGACAAGGAAGGCAAGCTCACCGGCGAACTGGTGTCGGCTCGCGAAAAGGGTGAATCCATCCTGGTCGGCGCCGAGCGCGTGCAGTACATGGACGTGTCGCCGGCGCAGATCGTGTCGGTGGCGGCGTCGCTGGTGCCGTTCCTCGAGCACGACGATGCGAACCGCGCGCTGATGGGCGCCAACATGCAGCGCCAGGCCGTGCCGGTGTTGCGTCCGGAAAAGGCCTTCGTCGGCACTGGCATCGAACGCGTCTCCGCGGTCGACTCCGGCACCGTGGTCACGGCCACCCGCGGCGGTCTCGTCGACTACGTCGATGCCACCCGCATCGTGGTGCGCGTGAACGATGCCGAAGCGACGGCCGGCGAAGTCGGTGTGGACATCTACAACCTGATCAAGTACCAGCGTTCCAACCAGAACACCAACATCCATCAGCGTCCGATCGTCAAGAAGGGCGACCTGCTGGCCAAGGGCGACGTGATCGCCGACGGCGCTTCCACCGACATCGGTGAACTGGCGCTGGGCCAGAACATGCTGGTGGCGTTCATGCCCTGGAACGGCTACAACTTCGAAGACTCGATCCTGATCAGCGAACGTGTCGTTGCCGACGACCGCTACACCTCGATCCACATCGAGGAACTGGTGGTGATGGCCCGCGACACCAAGCTGGGCGCCGAAGAAATCACGCGCGACATTCCGAACCTGTCGGAGCAGCAGCTGAACCGCCTCGACGAGTCCGGCATCATCTACGTTGGCGCCGAAGTCATGCCCGGCGACACGCTGGTCGGCAAGGTCACGCCGAAGGGCGAAACCACGCTGACGCCAGAAGAAAAGCTGTTGCGCGCGATCTTCGGCGAGAAGGCTTCCGACGTGAAGGACACCTCGCTGCGCGTCGACCAGGGCTCGCAAGGCACGGTCATCGACGTGCAGGTGTTCACCCGCGAGGGCATCACCCGCGACAAGCGCGCCCAGCAGATCATCGACGATGAACTCAAGCGCTTCCGCCTCGACCTGAACGACCAGCTGCGCATCGTCGAAGCCGACGCGTTCGACCGTATCGAGAAGCTGCTGACCGGCAAGGTCGCCAACGGCGGCCCGCAGAAGCTGGCCAAGGGCACCAAGCTCGACAAGCAGTACCTCGCTTCGGTCGAGAAATTCCACTGGTTCGACATCCGCCCGGCGGAAGACGATGTGGCGGCACAGCTCGAGTCGATCAAGAACTCGCTGGAGCAGACGCGCCACAGCTTCGACCTGGCGTTCGAAGAAAAGCGCAAGAAGCTCACGCAGGGCGACGAACTGCCGGCCGGCGTGCTGAAGATGGTCAAGGTCTACCTGGCCGTCAAGCGCCGCCTGCAGCCCGGCGACAAGATGGCCGGCCGCCATGGCAACAAGGGTGTGGTGTCGAAGATCGTTCCGGTCGAAGACATGCCCTACATGGCCGACGGCACCCCTTGCGACATCGTGCTGAACCCGCTCGGCGTGCCGTCGCGAATGAACGTCGGCCAGGTGCTCGAAGTGCACCTGGGCTGGGCCGCCAAGGGCATTGGCCAGCGGATCGGCGACATGCTGCAGACCGAAGCCAAGATCGCCGAGCTACGCACGTTCCTCGAGTCGCTGTACAACGGCGCCGGCCGCAAGGAAGCGCTTCCGGATCTGAGCGACAAGGACCTGCTGGAGATGGCCGGCAACCTGACGCTGGGTGCCACCTTCGCCACGCCGGTGTTCGACGGTGCGTCGGAAGAAGACATCCGCGCCATGCTGAAGCTGGCCTATCCGGACGACGTGGCCAAGCGCAAGGGTCTGACCGCGGCGCGTACGCAGGCGCATCTGTTCGACGGCCGCTCCGGCGACCAGTTCGAGCGTCCCACGACGGTGGGCTACATGCACGTGCTGAAGCTGCACCACTTGGTGGACGACAAGATGCACGCGCGTTCGACCGGCCCCTACAGCCTGGTCACGCAACAGCCGCTGGGCGGCAAGGCGCAGTTCGGCGGGCAGCGTTTCGGCGAAATGGAAGTGTGGGCGCTCGAAGCCTACGGCGCTTCCTACACGCTGCAGGAAATGCTCACCGTCAAGTCGGACGACGTGGTCGGCCGCACCAAGGTGTATGAAAGCATCGTCAAGGGCGAGCATGCGATCGAGGCGGGCATGCCCGAATCGTTCAACGTGCTGGTCAAGGAAATCCGCTCACTCGGCCTCGACATCGAGCTCGAACGCAGCTAACGACAGGAAGGAAAAGGGATCAACACATGAAATCATTACTCGACCTGTTCAAGCAATTCACGCCGGACCAGCACTTCGATGCGATCCGCATCGGCATGGCTTCGCCCGAGAAGATCCGTTCCTGGTCTTTCGGTGAAGTGAAGAAGCCCGAGACCATCAACTACCGTACCTTCAAGCCGGAGCGTGATGGCTTGTTCTGCGCCAAGATCTTCGGCCCGATCAAGGACTACGAATGCCTGTGCGGCAAGTACAAGCGCCTGAAGCACCGCGGCGTGATCTGCGAGAAGTGCGGCGTTGAAGTCACGCAGACCAAGGTGCGCCGCGAGCGCATGGGCCACATCGACCTGGCCGCGCCCTGCGCGCACATCTGGTTCCTGAAGTCGCTGCCGTCGCGTCTGGGCCTGGTGCTCGACATGACGCTGCGCGACATCGAACGCGTGCTGTACTTCGAAGCGTATGTCGTGACCGATCCCGGCATGACCCCGCTGAAGAAGTTCGCGATCATGTCCGAGGACGACTACGACGCCAAGCGCAAGGAATACGGCGACGAGTTCGTCGCCAAGATGGGTGCCGAGGGCATCAAGGACCTGCTGCAGGCCATCGAGATCGAACCGTCGATCGAACGCCTGCGCAACGACCTGACCGGCTCCGAAGTCAAGATCAAGAAGAACGCCAAGCGCCTGAAGCTGCTCGAAGCGTTCAAGAAGTCGGGCATCAAGCCCGAGTGGATGGTGCTCGACGTGTTGCCCGTGTTGCCACCGGACCTGCGTCCGCTGGTGCCGCTGGATGGCGGCCGTTTCGCGACCTCCGATCTGAACGACCTGTACCGCCGCGTCATCAACCGCAATTCGCGTCTGCGCCGCCTGCTGGAGCTGAAGGCTCCGGAAATCATCGCGCGCAACGAAAAGCGGATGCTGCAGGAAGCCGTCGACTCGCTGCTGGACAACGGCCGCCGTGGCAAGGCCATGACGGGCGCCAACAAGCGCGCGCTGAAGTCGCTGGCCGACATGATCAAGGGCAAGAGCGGTCGTTTCCGCCAGAACTTGCTGGGCAAGCGCGTCGACTACTCGGGCCGTTCGGTCATCGTGGTCGGCCCGACCTTGAAGCTGCACCAGTGCGGCCTGCCGAAGCTGATGGCGCTCGAACTCTTCAAGCCCTTCATCTTCTCGCGCCTGGAAGCCATGGGCATCGCGACCACCATCAAGGCCGCGAAGAAGGAAGTCGAATCCGGCACGCCGGTGGTCTGGGACATTCTTGAGGAAGTCATCAAGGAACACCCGGTCATGCTGAACCGTGCGCCGACGCTGCACCGTCTGGGCATCCAGGCGTTCGAGCCGATCCTGATCGAAGGCAAGGCGATCCAGCTGCACCCGCTGGTCTGCGCCGCCTTCAACGCCGACTTCGACGGCGACCAGATGGCTGTGCACATTCCGCTGTCGGTCGAGGCACAGATGGAAGCCCGCACGCTGATGCTGGCTTCGAACAACATCCTGTTCCCGGCCAACGGCGAACCGTCGATCGTGCCGTCGCAAGACGTGGTGCTGGGCCTGTACTACACCACCCGCGACCGTGTGAACGGCAAGGGCGAAGGCCTGCTGTTCTCCGACACCGGTGAAGTGCGCCGTGCGTTCGACGCGAACGAGCTCGACCTCAACGCGCGCATCAACGTGCGCCTGACCGAGTACACCAAGGACAAGGCCACCGGCGAGTTCACCGCATCGACCAAGCTGTGGGAAACCACGGGCGGCCGTGCGCTGCTGTCGGAGATCCTGCCCAAGGGCCTTCCGTTCGCCAACATCAACAAGGCGCTGAAGAAGAAGGAAATCTCCAAGCTGATCAACGTCTCCTTCCGCAAGTGCGGATTGAAGGAGACCGTGGTGTTCGCCGACAAGTTGCTGCAGGCGGGTTTCCGTCTCGCGACCAAGGCCGGCATCTCGATCTGCATCGACGACATGCTGGTGCCGAAGGAAAAGGTCGGCATCATCACGCGCGCGCAGAAGGAAGTGAAGGAGATCGAGCAGCAGTACGTCTCGGGTCTCGTCACTTCCGGCGAGCGCTACAACAAGGTGGTCGACATCTGGGGCAAGTCGGGCGACGAAGTGTCCAAGGTGATGATGGCCCAGCTGTCGAAGGAAATGGTCGAGGACCGCCACGGCAACCAGGTGCAGCAGGAGTCGTTCAACTCCATCTACATGATGGCCGACTCCGGTGCGCGCGGCTCCGCTGCGCAGATCCGCCAGGTGGCCGGCATGCGGGGCCTGATGGCCAAGCCGGACGGCTCGATCATCGAGACGCCCATCATGGCGAACTTCCGTGAAGGCCTGAACGTGCTGGAGTACTTCATCTCCACCCACGGTGCCCGGAAGGGTCTGGCGGATACGGCGCTGAAGACCGCCAACTCCGGTTACCTGACGCGCCGTCTGGTCGACGTGACGCAGGATCTGGTGGTGACCGAGGTCGATTGCGGCACGCACGAAGGCTCGCTGATGCGCGCCATCGTCGAAGGCGGTGAAGTCATCGAATCGCTGCGCGACCGCGTGCTGGGCCGTACGGCGGCAGACGACGTGCTGCATCCGGAGAACCGCTCGGTTCTGCTGGCCGCAGGCAGCATGCTCGACGAGGACATCATCGACGAGCTCGAAGCCGCCGGTGTCGACGAAGTGCGCGTGCGCACCGCGCTGACCTGTGCCACCCGTTTCGGCATCTGCGCCAAGTGCTACGGCCGCGATCTGGGTCGCGGCGGCCTGATCAACAACGGCGAAGCGGTCGGTGTGATCGCGGCGCAGTCGATCGGTGAGCCGGGCACGCAGCTGACGATGCGTACCTTCCACATCGGCGGTGCGGCTTCGCGTGCGGCCATCGCCTCGAGCGTGGAAGCCAAGTCCAGCGGCACCATCGGCTTCAACGCGACGATGCGTTACGTGACCAACAGCAAGGGCGAGCTGGTCGTGATCGCGCGTTCCGGCGAGATCGTGATCACCGAGCACGGCCGCGAGCGCGAACGCCACAAGGTGCCGTACGGCGCCACGCTGACGGTCAAGGCCGACCAGGTGATCAAGGCCGGCGTCGTGCTGGCCAACTGGGATCCGCTGACGCGCCCCATCATCACCGAGTTCGCCGGCCGCTCGAAGTTCGAGAACGTCGAAGAAGGCCTGACGGTTGCACGCCAGGTCGACGAAGTGACGGGTCTGGCAACGATGGTGGTCATCGATCCGAAGCGCCGCGGCGCCACCAAGGTGGTGCGTCCGCAGATCAAGCTGATCGACGCGACCGGCAACGAGGTGAAGATCCCCGGCACCGACCACTCGGTGACGATCGGCTTCCCGATCGGCTCGCTGATCCAGGTGCGTGACGGCCAGGACGTGGGCCCCGGCGAAGTGCTGGCCCGTATTCCGGTCGAAGGCCAGAAGACGCGCGACATCACCGGCGGTCTGCCGCGGGTGGCCGAGCTGTTCGAAGCCCGTACGCCGAAGGACAAGGGTTCGCTGGCCGAGATGACCGGTACCGTGTCGTTCGGCAAGGAGACCAAGGGCAAGGTGCGCCTGCAGATCACCGATCCGGAAGGCAAGGTCTGGGAAGACCTGGTGCCCAAGGAAAAGAACATCCTGGTGCACGAAGGCCAGGTGGTCAACAAGGGTGAGTCCATCGTCGACGGCCCGGCCGATCCGCAGGACATCCTGCGCCTGCTGGGCATGGAAGAACTGGCGCGCTACATCGTCGACGAAGTGCAGGACGTGTACCGCTTGCAGGGTGTGAAGATCAACGACAAGCACATCGAGGTGATCGTTCGCCAGATGCTGCGCCGTGTCGTGGTCGACGCTCCGGGCGATTCCGGCTACATCGGCGGCGAACAGGTCGAGCGTTCCGAGATGCTCGACACCAACGACGCGCTGCGTGCGGCCGACAAGATCCCGGCGACCTACACCAACCTGCTGCTGGGGATCACCAAGGCATCGCTGTCGACCGACTCGTTCATCTCCGCGGCTTCCTTCCAGGAAACCACGCGGGTGCTGACCGAAGCCGCGATCATGGGCAAGCGCGACGAGTTGCGCGGCCTGAAGGAAAACGTCATCGTCGGCCGCTTGATTCCTGCAGGCACCGGCATGGCGTACCACCAGGCACGCAAGGCCAAGGACCTGATGGACGACGCCGAGCGCCGCGCCATCGCCGAGTCCGAAGCCGCCGAGCTGGCGAGCGCCCAGGAGGCCACGGTGTCGGAATCCGGCGAAACGTCGGTGAACGAGTAAGCCACCGCAGCCTCTTAGGCTGAGCACCTCAGGCCCATCCCCATGGGCGTGAGGTGCTTTTTTCATGGACGATGCAACGCAATGGACACACCGTGACCGACCTGATCTTCGGCCCGCTGCTGGGCTGGGCGATCGCCGCCATCCTGCTGTTCTGGGCCGTCGGCGCCTACAACCGCCTGGTGCGCTTGCGTGGCAAGGTGCTGCGCATCTTTGCCACGCTGGCCTTGCAGTTCGACCGTTACGCGGCGTGGATGCAGGCGCACGCGCCGGGCGATACCAGCGCTGCCGCCGCACCTGTTGCGGACCTGTGGACCGGGCTGTCCGCAGCACAGGCGCAGTTCACTGCCTCCCTGGCGGTGGCGCGCGCCCGGCCCGGCGATGGCGCGGCCGTGGCGGCGCTCAGTGCCGCACGGCTGGTGTTGTCGGCCGCCTGGCAACGCATGGGCGACGAGGCGCTGGCCGTGGCACGGCGTCATGAGGACGTTGGCGAAGACATCAGCGAGGGCGAGCGCCTGACAGCACTGCGGAGCGCCTGGGAGCAGATCGATGCGCAGACCCGCAGCACGGACAAGGCGTTCGCACTGGCCGTGTCGACCTACAACCGTGCGGTGCGGCAGTTTCCGGCCGTGCTCGTTGCCTGGGTCTTCGGTCTGCGGCCCGCGCAGACGCTGTGAGCCCCGTGCCCGTCCAAGCCCGCACCCGCGGCCAGCGCAGGGGCAACGCCGGCGGGGCCTTGTGGCGCACTCGCCGATACTACCGGGCCGCCGTCTGACGCCCATCCGCGCGTCATCGGCGGCAGTCCCCACGAGGAGTGACACATGCACAAGAACTGGATGATCGGCGCGCTTGCGTTCGCGTGCCTGCCCGCCGCCATGGCGCAAGACAAGGACGCACTCTACGTGCGCAGTCTCGCGGCCACCTGCGCCAACTGCCACGGCACGCAGGGCCGCGCCGGGTCTGGATCGAGCGTGCCATCGCTGGCCGGCTTGCAGCGCGACTACATCGTGGCGCAGATGAAGGCCTTCCAGTCCGGTGCACGGCCGGCGACCATCATGCACCAGCTCAGCAAGGGCTACAGCGATGCTCAGATCGGGCAGATCGCGGCCTATTTTGCGGCGCAGCCGAAATAGGAGCCGCACCATGATGCAAAGACGCTCTTTCCTCCAGTCCTCTGCCGCGCTCGGCCTGCTCGGCATGGGCGGCTGCGCCACCCCGTCGATCCCGTCCCGGGCCAAGGTCGTCGTGATCGGCGGTGGCTACGGCGGCGCGACGGCGGCCAAGTACGTGCGGCTGCTGTCCGATTACAAGATCGACGTGGTGATGGTCGAACCCGAGCCGGCCTTCGTCTCCTGCCCCCTCTCCAATCTGGTGGTGGGCGGCAGCAAGCAGATGCATGACATCACCTCCGCGTATGCAGCCCTCGCCGGGCGCCACGGCGTTCGGATCGTGCGCGACCAGGCCAGTGCCATCGACACGGCGGCGCGCAGTGTGCGGCTGGCCGGCGGCGCCAGCATCGGGTACGACAAGCTCGTGGTCTCGCCGGGTGTCGAGCTGATGTTCGACAGCATCGAAGGTTTGCGCGCCGCGCATGCCGAAGGCCGCATCCTGCAGGCCTGGAAGGCCGGGCCCGAGACAGTTGCGCTGCGGCGCCAGCTCGAAGCCATGCCGGACGGCGGCGTCTATGCGATCACGATCCCCGAGGCGCCCTACCGCTGCCCGCCGGGCCCCTACGAGCGGGCCTGCCAGGTCGCCTGGTACTTCAAGAACGCCAAGCCGCGCAGCAAGGTGCTGATCCTCGATGCCAATCCCGACGTCACCTCCAAGGGGCCGCTGTTCAAGCGCGTCTGGGCCGAGCAGTACAAGGGCATCGTCGAATACCGCGGCCAGCACAAGGCGGCCTCGGTCGATGCCCGTGCGGGGCTGGTCAAGTTCGACGTGCAGGAGGACGTCCGGGCCGACGTCATCAATGCGCTGCCTGCGATGCGTGCCGGCGCCATCGCCGTGCAGACCGGGCTGAACAACCAGGCCAATGCACGCTGGTGCGGCGTCGACTTCAAGACCTTCGAGTCGACGGTGGCCAAGGACGTGTTCGTGATCGGCGACGCGATCCAGGTCGCGCCCGCCATGCCCAAGAGCGGCCACATGGCCAACGGCCACGCCAAGGTGGCCGCGGCCGCCATCGTGGCGCAGCTGGCCGGCTGGGACGTCAACCCGGCACCGATGCTCAACAACACCTGCTACAGCTTCGTCGACGACCGCAACGTCGTGCACGTGGCCAGCGTCCATGCGTACGTGCCCGAAGAAAAGACCTTCAAGGCCGTGTCGGGCTCCGGCGGCGTGAGCCCCGGCCCGACCGAACTCGAAGGCGTGTACGCGTTCAACTGGGCGCAGAACATCTGGGCGGACACGCTGGGATGAAACACCGAGACCCCGCCCATGGCCGCGCCTGACCGTCCGCCTTCGGGCCCCGCATTCTCCGCACCGTTGTGGAAGCAGCTGCAGGTGGCCTCGGGTGTCTTGGCCGCCGTGCGGTCCGGCAGCTCTGCCACCACCGCGCTGGCGGGCGTCGACGGTGCGCTGCGCCCCGGCGTGCAAGCGCTGGTGTTCCACGCGCTGCGTCACCTGGGCCGCGCGCAATCGCTGCGGCATGCGCTGGCGCAGCGGGCGCCGGCGCCGGCGGTCGACGCATTGCTGTGCCTGGCGCTGGCCCTGGCGTGGGACGCCAAGGCCGCGCCCTACGAAGACTTCACCCTGGTCGACCAGGCCGTCGAGGCCGCGCGCCGCGGACCGGCCAAGGCCCAGGCCGGTTTCGTCAATGCCTGCCTGCGGCGTTTTCTGCGCGAGCGCGAGGCCCTGGTGACGGCCACCGAACGCGACCCGGTCGCGCGCTGGAACCACCCGCGCTGGTGGGTCGATCGTCTGCGCCGCGAGTGGCCCGACCACTGGCAGTCGATCCTGCAGGTCAGCAACCGGCAGCCCCCGCTCACGCTGCGCGTGAACCGCCGCCGCACCACCGTCGTCGCGCTGCTCGGCGCCTTGCGCACCACGCCCGCCGGCGACGCGGTGGCGATCGGCGATGCCGGGGTGCTGCTGGCGCAGGCCCGTGCGGTCCAGGACATCCCCGGATTCATGGCAGGTGAGGTGTCGGTGCAGGACGCCGCCGCGCAGCTGGCCGCCCCCCTGCTGCTGCAAGGGCGGTCGCCGGAGGCCGGCCCGCTGGCGCCGGCCGGCGAGCGCCTGCGCCTGCTCGACGCCTGCGCCGCTCCCGGCGGCAAGACGGCCCACCTGCTGGAACTGGCCGATGCCGACGTGACGGCGCTCGACATCGACCCGGCCCGCTGCGAACGCATCCACCAGAACCTGCAGCGCCTGGGTTTGCAGGCAAAGGTGGTCGCGGCCGATGCCGGCACACCGGCCGACTGGTGGGACGGCCAGCCCTTCGACGGGATCCTGCTCGACGCCCCGTGCAGTGCGTCGGGCATCGTGCGGCGCCACCCGGACGTGCGCTGGCTGCGCCGCGAGTCCGACATCGCCCAACTCGGCGCGATCCAGGCGGCCTTGCTCGAGCGGATGTGGCCGCTGCTGCGCGACGGCGGCCGGCTCGTCTACTGCACCTGTTCGATCTTCAAGGCCGAAGGCCAGGACCAGATTGAAACGTTTCTTGCGCGCCACACCGATGCGCGATTGCGCCCGTCGCCGGGCCATTTGATGCCCCGAAACGGGGTGGGCGAGGGCGCTGTCCCGGACAATGATCCGTGTGACAACGACGGATTCTTTTACGCGCTTCTGGAAAAGCGCACGGCTTAGTCTAGCCGTCCTGCTGGTCGGCGCATGGCTCTGGATCGGCATGGCCGGCCCGGTGCGCGCCGAGACCGGGGCGGCCGACATCACCGAACTCCAGGTCGAACGGGTCGATGGCGAGCTGTTTCTGTCGGCCACGGTGAAGTTCGAACTCACCGCCTTGGTCGAGGACGCCTTGCACAAGGGCATCCCGATGTTTTTCGTCGCCGAGGCCGAGGTCACGCGCGACCGCTGGTACTGGACCGACCTGAAGGTCGCCAGCGAAGCCCGACACATGCGCCTGGCCTACCAGCCGCTGACCCGGCGCTGGCGATTGAATGTCGGTCCGCGGCCCATCGGCAACGTGGGGCTGGGCGTCACGCTGACGCAGAATTTCGAGTCCCTGGAAGACGCCTTGGCCGCACTGCAGCGTTTTTCGCGCTGGAAGATCGCCAATAGCGCGCAGATCGAACCCGATGCCATGCACACGCTGCGGTTCCGGTTTGCACTCGACGTATCCCAGCTGCCCCGGCCGTTCCAGATCGGCGCGGTCGGCCAGTCGGACTGGAACCTCTCCGCCACCCGGACCATGCGCCTGGGTCCCGAAGGTGGAAAGTGAGCGCGGGATCTCCCCAGCAGCCTGAGGCGGATGCGGAACGCCTGATCCTGCGGCGCTCGCGTGCAGTGCGCTGGGCGGTCGGCATCGGTGCCACGGCGATCATCGGCGTCGGCCTGGTGCTGTTGTTCCTGCTGGCGCAGGCAACCAACAACCGCGAACTGTACGAACGCAACTACGCCCGGCTGTTCGTCATCAACGTCGTGGTCGCCACGCTGCTGCTGGCCGTCATCGGCTGGATCATGGTGCGGCTGTTCCTGCGGGTGCGCCGCGGCCGGTTCGGCAGCCGCTTGCTGGTGAAGCTGGCGGCGATCTTCGCGCTGGTGGGGCTGGCGCCGGGCCTGCTGATCTATGTGGTGTCCTACCAGTTCGTCTCGCGCTCGATCGAGAGCTGGTTCGACGTCAAGGTCGAGGGCGCGCTCGATGCCGGCGTCAACCTCGGCCGCACCACGCTCGACGTGCTGGCCAACGATCTGGCCAACAAGACCCGCACCGCCAGCGCGCAGCTGGCCGACGTGCCCGATGCCGCTGCCGGCCTGAGCCTGGAGCGCATCCGCGACCAGCTGGCCGCCACCGACGTGGTGCTGTGGAGCGCCACCGGCCAGCTGCTCGCCAGCGTCGGCCAGTCGCGGTTCCAGCTCAATCCCGAACGCCCAAGCGTGCAGCAGTTGCGCAACGTGCGCAGCCAGCGCGTGACCTCGGTGATCGAGGGGCTCGACGAGACCGGCCCCACGGCAACCAACCAGGGGCGCATCAAGGCGATCGCGCTGGTGCCCGTCTCCAGCGTCGGCCTGCTGGTCGAGCCGCGTTTCCTGCAGGCTACGCAGAGCCTGCCGAAGGCCCTGGTCGACAACGCGCTGGCGGTGCAGGAGGCCAACCGCGAGTACCAGGAACGGGCGCTCACGCGCAATGGCCTGAAGCGCATGTACATCGGCACGCTGACGTTGAGCCTGTTCCTGGCGGTGTTCGGCGCTGTGCTGCTGGCGGTGCTGCTCGGCAACCAGTTGGCGCGGCCGCTGCTGCTGCTGGCCCACGGCGTGCGCCAGGTGGCGGCCGGCGACCTCACGCCCAAGGCCGTGCTGCAGGGTAAAGACGAGCTCGGAGGGCTGACCCGGTCCTTCGCCGACATGACCCAGCAACTGGCCGATGCACGGTCCGCCGTCGACCGCAGCATGGGCCAGCTCGATGCCGCGCGCGCCAACCTGCAGACCATCCTCGACAACCTGACGGCCGGCGTGATCGTGCTCGACGGCCACGACGTGATCATGTCGTCCAACCCTGGCGCCACGCGCATCCTGCGGGCGCCGCTGGCAGCCTTCGAGGGGCGCCCGCTGGCCGAGGTGGTGGGGCTCGAGGCGTTCGCCACCAGCGTGCGGGCGCAGTTCGATCTGTTCCACAGCGAGCGCGACCACCATGGCCTGGACCACTGGCAGCAGTCGTTCGAACTCAATTCCACGCAGTCGCCGTTCGGCCAGAACGCGGTGATGCTGCTGGCGCGGGGCGCGGTGCTGCCCGACGGGAGCCGCCTGCTGGTGTTCGACGACATCTCCGAGATCGTCTCGGCCCAGCGCGCGCAGGCCTGGGGCGAGGTCGCGCGCCGGCTGGCGCACGAGATCAAGAACCCGCTCACGCCGATCCAGCTGTCGGCCGAGCGGCTGGAGATGAAGCTCGAAGGCAAGATCCCCGAGCCCGAGCAGCTGCTGCTGACCAAGTCGGTCCGCACCATCGTCGAGCAGGTCGACGCGATGAAGCGCCTCGTCAACGAGTTCCGCGACTACGCCCGCCTGCCGGCCGCCGAGCTGAAGCCACTGAGCCTCAACACCCTGGCGCAGGACGTGATGCAGCTCTACCAGCACGAGAACGCCACGGTCGTCGTGCACCTCGAACTCGATCCGCGCTGCCCGCCGATCCTGGGCGACGCCGAACAGCTGCGCCAGGTCATCCACAACCTGCTGCAGAACGCGCAGGACGCGACAGAAGCCGCCGGCCGCGCCGGCTCGCCGCAAGAGGGCGTGGTGCTGCGCACGCAGTGGGTCGAGTCGGTGCAGCGGGTGCGCCTGGTGGTGGCCGACCACGGCACCGGCTTCCCCGACAACATCCTCAAGCGCGCGTTCGAACCCTACGTCACGACCAAGGTCCGCGGCACCGGGCTGGGCCTGGCGGTGGTCAAGAAGATCGCCGACGAACACGGCGCCCGCATCGACCTGTCCAACCGCGTGGTCGACGGGAACGTGCAGGGCGCACAAGTGTCGTTATCATTCGCCGTGAGCAGCACGGCCGCGGCTGCCTAAATCTTCCCGGGAAACAGCGCTTTCAATCATGGCAAACATACTGGTGGTGGACGACGAGCTGGGGATCCGCGATCTGCTGTCGGAAATCCTCAACGATGAAGGCCACAACATCGAGTTGGCCGAGAACGCCGCCCAGGCCCGCGCCGCACGCGGCCGCGGCCGGCCCGACCTGGTGCTGCTCGACATCTGGATGCCCGACACCGATGGCGTCTCGCTGCTGAAGGAATGGGCCGCCGCCGGCGCGCTGACCATGCCCGTGATCATGATGAGCGGGCACGCCACCATCGACACCGCGGTCGAAGCCACCAAGATCGGCGCGCACTCGTTCCTCGAAAAACCCATCACGCTGCAGAAGCTGCTCAAGGCCGTGGAGCAGGCCCTTGCACGCAACGTCGTGCGCAAGCCCGTGGGCCCCGTGGTCGGCCACATCGCACTCGAGCCAAAGCCGGAATCGCACGAGTTGACCTCGGTGCACAGCCATGGCCTGGCGCCCGCGGCGCTGGACGCCGGCCCCCAGGCACGCCAGAGCTTCGAGCTCGACAAACCGCTGCGCGAAGCCCGCGACGGCTTCGAAAAAGCCTACTTCGAATTCCACTTGGCGCAGGAAGGCGGCTCGATGACCCGCGTCGCCGAAAAGACCGGCCTGGAGCGCACGCACCTGTACCGCAAACTCAAACAACTCGGTGTCGATCTCGCGCGCGGAAAACGCAGCGCGGCTTGAGCTATAATAGAGAGCTTGGCCCGGTAGCTCAGTTGGTAGAGCAGCGGATTGAAAATCCGCGTGTCGGTGGTTCGATTCCGCCCCAGGCCACCAAGATCGCAAGCCCTTGATTCTTCACAGGATCAAGGGCTTTGTCGCTTCTGGGGGCGCCACCGCTTGCTTTGTTACTCCCAGCAGGTACACCGATGGCATTATCGTCAGCCTCTCACTCCAGCAGCCACATGCAGCGCAGCCGATCGTTGATGACCGACCATCAAACACAGAAGCGGAGTGTTGTACATCAGACACAAGATTTCCACCGAACTGGTCGGTGCGCGGGGCCGTGAGTACAAGCGGTCCTTGGAGACGAGGGAGCCGGGCGAGGCGAAGGTGGGTTCGAGCGGCGCGCGCCCAGGCGGGCGGCACAACGCTCCTGAGCAAGGTTGACGATTAGGTGGTCCGCCCTGTTGCGCGGTTCATAGAACACGGCATTCGTTGTGCAATAGCGGCATCAATATTCGTGAGAATGCCTAGCGCCGCTGGTGCCATCTCGGGCTTTCTTGTCGGCTAGCAACTTGGCAGATGAGTCGACTCTCTTACTTGCACTTGGCTTCGCGCTTTCACCCAGTAGGCGATAGTTGCGAGAACGAAGCCAGCACACACAAGGGGGATGGTGATGGGCGGCCGAATAGCCTATCCAGCATGAATGGCGACGATGCAAGACATCGTGATTCCTGGCCTAAGTGGACCTTCGATTGCATGAAGGGGCAGATGCCGTGTGTGTAATACGGGCACCGGAATGTGAAACGCACCTCCATGCACACAATTTCGGACAACCTGTCAGCCGAAAAGCCGCCCACTGAGTTGCAGAATGACGGCTGGGTTGGTCAAGAACGTCGCCTGTACGAGATAGGCGAATAGCGTTTCGCGCGCCCGATCCTCTGACCATGTGTTCTTTGTTGCTATCGACGTGGCGATGGTGTCAATCGCCTTCTTGCAGCAGTCTCGCAGCTCTTTCCCGGCTTTGCCAACATGCGCATTGACGGAAGCTAGGGAGATCGCCAAGTTGTTGATGCCAGTCTCGGCTCTGATACCCTGCGTATGGAGCGCGAAGTCGTTGCGAATCAATTCACATAGGCCCACCTCCGGCGTCCAGGGCAGGAACACAACGTCAGCTCGTTGCGCGGTGTAGAGCGTCTGGGGGATGGTGAGCTGAGGCGCTGGAATGTTTGGCTGGACGAGCGGTGGCATGCAAAGGGGCTCGGCATCGGCGTCAAGGGCCGCCATGCGCCGCGTCATCGTCGGCACGAACGATCCACTGCGCTCTAGGAACCTCAGCACTTCTTGATAACCGCCTATAACTGCACTTTGTGCGCTGGGCAGTCCCACCGTACCTGCAGCATGTTGTCGCTTGATGTGTTGCACCCGTAGAGCATCAAGGCAATGCTTTGCTGCGACATCCTCGCAGAAGATCAGCCTGTCAGGCGCACTCTCTTCATCGAGAGCAAGGTGCTGCAACGCGTACGTTGGGTAGACATTCCGATGAACCGTGACTTGGCCTGCTTCGTTCTCCAGGTAGATGATGTTCGAGCGTTTGACGCTTTTGATCAGACTGGATGAGTGGGTAGACACTAGGACAGAGCAGTTGGCCGCCTTCGCCAGCTTCTCAGTCTCGCGGAAAAGCCGGATCTGGGCGGCTGGGTGCAACGCCATCTCGAACTCGTCGACGATGTAGAGTGCACCGTTCTTCATACCGAGCAGCTTTTGCCCCAGCCGCATCACGCATAGCTCGCCGAGACTGAACGTCTTTTCGGAGTAAAAGGTCTTCTTCTTGTCACCCGGTAGGGACTTGTCCATCAGGTGTGCGTCCAGGTTGCGACCCCGTAGCCTGATGCGATGAAGATTGTTGAACCGCGTGGTGTCGAACACCGCGTTCATGAAGGTCCGCAACCGCACGTCTGCGAGTTGCTTCTTGACGCCCTTTAGTTCGTTCTGTGTTGGTTCGACACGAGATGAGTCTGCTTTCAAGAACAACACATCGGAGAACGCCTGCGTAACCAAGCCGCTATTCGACTTGGGCGTTGCCGACCAGCGGGTGTTGTTGTAGCGGTAGACAACGGTCTTCCCGTTGATGTCGTATTGGAATGTCGCATCTTCAATGCCGTCTATTGCGGCGGCCTTCGATCGACCGGGGAGGCCAGTTTGAAACGCATTGGATGCACCCATGCGATGAAGAACGGTGAGTAGCGATGTCTTGCCGCAGCCGTTCGCGCCTGTCACTACGTAAGCGCCCTGAAGGGGCACCTCAAACTCCAAGTGCTTGATCGACTTCAGGTTCTTGATCTTGATGACCACCGCCATGTCCACCTCCGTTGTTCTGTTTCGGATTGTGACTGGGATTGGCACATGAATTCGGCGACCGTCGTGGTCCCAACCGACCGCAAGTAGTACGGCGCGCCCCCCGGTGTGCTATGCAAAAGCCGGCCCAGCTTTCTACAAAACGGGCAAGCGATTCAATCCCGACTCGCCAGTCGATTCGCGGCGTCCCGCAGACCCTGCAAGACGCTATCGGCCACCGCCATCGGAAAGCCCGTGGGCAGCTTGGCATGCACCGCCGAGATGACATCGGACGCGCGTGCCACGACATCGTCGATCAGGGCCTGAACGTGCCGACCATCCTCCGTCACCACGCCATGGCGAGTACCCAGCGCCTGCCAGTGCCGGCGCAGGATGTCCCGCATCCGCCAATGCGCGTTCTTCGAGCGCACCGCCATGCCCATCCTGGCTTTGAAGGGTGAAATCTTCCCCGACCCTTTCCCCAGCACCGGATAGGCGGACAACACGTCATAGAGCGGCGTGAGCTGGTAGCGTCCACCGGGACGAAGGAACAGGCTGAAGTTCTTCGCGTGGCCATCGGTGGCACACAGCATCCAGAAGATCAGTTGGGCCCTGAAGAAATCTCGCTTGTCCTGCTCGCGTGCCATCGAGCCATGCAGTACGTCGAGGATGCGGTCCATACTGGGCCCGCCGTCGGCTTCGTATTTGGCCTCAGGTGGCATGCCGGTGGCCTGGCACATGTCTTCCTGCGGCAGACGGATGACGCGTCTGTCACCCGCAGGGTGCGTCCACCATGTGCGGTCGAAGCGCTCGACCACCAGCGCCTTCACATCCTCGAACTGCAGAGGCTGGCATGCCGCCACGGGCAGGCCGAACTCTTTCAAGATCAGCGCGCACAACCACTCGTTTTCCACCGAATCGCGCATGTCCAGCTTCATGCCGCCGATCAGTCCGAGCGGCAGCTTGAAGATGTGCGTGGTCGGCGTGCCGCCGCGCGGCAGGCACCATTGACCGTCGCGCAGCAGCAGGGCTGTCTTCTCCTGGGCGCCGGCGATGGAGATGCGGAAGCCGTCGTCATCGTCCGCCCATCCCAAGGCGCTGGGTGTCGTCGCGCCACGCAATGCCTGGGCGACCTGCGCCTCGCTCAAGGGTTCGGCCTGCAACGGGGCCGGGCCGTTCGACGCCTGGCCTTCGGGCAGGATTTCGAGGGCACCCACGCAGTCCCGACCGATCTCGGCCAACAGCGCGAACGCCTCGGTCGAGCCGGTGTTGAAGCGGCGCGCCATCCGTTCGCGGATGGCCTTGCTGTCGGGCAGCAGGTTCTCGAAGTACGCGCGGACCTTCTCGCCGCGGTGAGGTGCATTGCCGGGCGTGAACGGCAGGGACAACGACAGCGGGCGTCCCTGCTCTGATTGGGCCCAGGCCAGGTCGTACTGCAGTGTGTCCGGCGCGTGCGGCGCCAGAGTCCAGGCGCCCACGTGGGCCCCGTTCATCCACAGGCCCAGGGTCCGGGTATGTGCACGGCGCCCCATGGCTTACCAGACTGGCGTTTTGGAGCCCGCGGCCGCAGAGTCCCCCGGTGGCGCGGATGCCGGTGGGGGTGTGGAATGGCCGAGCGCCAGTTCCACCCCCAGGATGCTCAACAACTTCAGCAGTCTCGCGGCGCCGACTTTGTCCGCATTGCGCTCCATGGCCGAGTAGGTCTGTTGCGAGACGCCCAGGCGCAATGCCACGGCGCCCTGCGTGAGGCCGGCCTGCTTGCGGAAGGCCTGCAGCAGTGCGGGCAACTGCTCGGCCGTACGGACGGTGAATTGCGGCATACAGATCCTAGGCTGTAAGTTGAATTTACAGCATTTGATGCGTTTTTCAAATAACACATCATAAGCTGTAAAAACAATAAACAGTGTCTGACCTGTATCGTTTCTCAGAGCTTCTACGGTAGGGGGCGGTCAACAGCCGGCCCGTTTCAGCTTTCCGAGGCAGATTCCACGCAGCGTTCACCCCGCCGGCCAATGCGACACGACGTACACCGTACCGCCGACATCCTGTGCCGCACCACCGCCCTGTACCCGGGTGAGCTTGAATTTCCCCGGTCCGGCCGCATCGATCCAGTAGAGATTGTTGCGGGGGCCACCGCCTGCGGACTGGCAGACGTAGAACGCGCCAGCGAAGCCGTCCAGCGGACCGTCGATCGCAGCGATATGGGACATGTTCTCCCAGACGATCACGTCCCAGTACTCGATCTCCTTCACCGTCTTGCGTGTCTGCACACGGGCGTTGTAGAAATTGCGCGGGCCGTCCTTGCTGCCGTTCAGCTTGAATTCGGGTGCCACCGTCTTCATCCAGTTGCCGACGAAGCCGTTGCAATCCAGTCCGAGCAGATCGTCGCTGATCTTCTGCATCGCCACCTGCCATGAGATGGAGGAGTCGGCAAGGTAGCCGGCGACCTTGGCACACGGACCGGTACCGCCCTTCGCGCCGTGCGCGGCCTTGAACTTCTCGCGATGGGTGTAGAACGCCTGCAGCACCTTGCCGATGTTCTGGGGGGAGCCCTTGCCCGTGAACACATCGACAAACCCCGTTGCGCCGCCCACCGAATCCATGACGCTCTTGCCGGCGACGCCGAGCAAGCCGTCCTTCACTGCCAAGGCCGCCTTGGTGTTGCCGGGCTTGCCGTCCGCAAAGCCATTGTTTCGGTAGTTGTTGATCGCCACATTGACCGACTCGCTGCCCGCCTGAAAGCGGACGTTCTTGAAATCTTGAAGCATCTGCGCGGGACCATAGAAATCTGCCATCGCACTCCCTTGGTTGACGTCACTCGAAGACGCGGATTCTGCGCCCCTTGGGCGCACGTCGCCAGGGGAAGGGATCCTGTCCGCCCGGCACGAACAGACGGAGTACCCCCGGCGCCCATCTGTCATGCAAATACAACAACCATGTTGTTATATTCCGTTCCCATCGCACAGATCACGCCGCAGTCAGCCCAAGACCTTCGTCCACCCCCGCCACGCCGACCCATATGCGCGCCGAAGCCACCCTGCGTCCCACCCGCCGAGCCCCCACCCCGGACTGGCGTTCCTCCGACCTGGCGCTCTCCCGCACGCTGGAGCTGGTGTTCTTCGCCCACATGGAAATGGCCGACGCTGCCGACAAGGTGCTGGCCCCATACGGCCTCGGCCGGCCACACCACCGCGCGCTGAGCCTCGCGCAGATCAAGCCGGGCGTCACCGTGGGTGAGCTGCTGCACGGTCTGCGCATCACAGGCCAGGCGCTGTCGCGCACCATGCAGACGATCACGGCGCAGGGCCTCATCGAGCAGCGTTATTTCCCCGAAGACCGGCGCATGCGCCACCACTTCCTGACCGACAAGGGCATCGCGCTGCTGACCGTGCTGCGGGCCAGGCAGTACGACGTGATCCGCAAGGCGCACCTCGCCCGCCCGCAGGCGGACATCGACGCGTTCTGGCGGATGCTGGAAGCGCTGTCGCGTCCCGAAGACATGGCGTGGGTGTCCGCGCATCCCGGCCTGCCGGCCACATCCACCCAGAAGGAGAGCACATGATCGATGCCGCCACCAGGGCGCTCACGCTGAAGACCTACCCCATGCTGGGCGACCTGCCCGAGCGGACGCTCGACGAGTTGCTGGCCGGTGCAACCCACATGAAGGTGCCGGCCCAGGCGATGATGTTCGACGAGAACCAGCCGTGCATGGGCTTCCCCTTGCTGCTGTCGGGCAGTGCGCGCGTGATCAAGGCCGCACCCAACGGGCGTGAGCTGCATCTCTACTACGTGCTGCCCGGCGAGGCCTGCATCCTCACCAGCAGCTGCCTGCTCGGCCGCTCGAGTTACCAGGCCCGCTGCCTGGTGCAGGAAGACCTCGAACTGGTGGTGCTGCCACCCTCCACGTTCCGCGTGCTGTTCTCCAGCCTCGAGACCTTCCGCGAGCATGTGTTCAACCGCTTTTCCGAGCGGCTGTCCGATCTGCTGCAACTGGTGTCTGCCGTGACCTTCCAGAAGCTCGACCAGCGGCTGGCCGCCACGCTGGCGGCCCGCACCAGCCCGATCCAGATCACGCACCAGGCGCTGGCCGATGAGCTCGGCAGCCTGCGCGAGATCGTCAGCCGCCTGCTGAAGAGCTTCGCCGACCAGGGATGGGTACGCCTCGGCCGCGAGCGCATCGAGGTGCTCGACCCCGCGGCGCTGCGACGGCTGACGGCGCTCTGAGCCGGCCTTTATCGGGCTGTGTAACCTTCCTCACAGACGGGCGCGTTCCGCACGCAGACACTGCGGTCACCTTCACTCCAGAGACCACCATGTCCCTTCGCATCAACGACACCGCACCCAACTTCGCCGCGTTGTCCACGCACGGCCTCATCGACTTCCACACCTGGATCGGCGACCAGTGGGCCATCCTGTTCTCGCACCCAAAAGACTTCACTCCGGTGTGCACGACCGAGCTCGGCTACATGGCGAAGATCGAGCCCGAGTTCACCAAGCGCAACGCCAAGCTGATCGGCCTGTCGATCGACCCGGTGGAGAACCACAGCAAGTGGGCCGCCGACATCGAAGAGACCCAGGGTGCCGCCGTCAAGTACCCGATGATCGGCGACACCGATCTGAACGTGGCCAAGCTCTACAACATGCTGCCGGCCGAAGAAGCCGGCACCTCCGATGGCCGCACGGCCGCCACCAACGCCACGGTGCGCTCGGTCTTCATCGTCGGCCCGGACAAGAAGATCAAGCTGATGCTGACCTACCCGATGACCACGGGCCGCAACTTCGACGAGATCCTGCGCGTGCTCGACTCGCTGCAGCTGACCGCCAGGCACAAGGTGGCCACGCCGGTGAACTGGAAGCAGGGCGACGACGTGATCATCGCCGGCTCGGTGTCCGACGACGATGCGAAGACGCTGTACCCGAACGGCTGGAAGGCGCCCAAGCCCTACCTGCGCATCGTCAAGCAGCCCGGCTGATTCCCGCATGATCGCCGCCCAGGACCTTGCCGCCGTTCCGGTGTTCTCCTCGGTGGCGGCCGATGACCTCGCGCGGCTGGCGCAGGTCGCCGCCGATGTGCGGCTCGCGCCGGGCGACTATGCCGTGCACGAGGGCGACGAACGCACGCTGTTCGTCGTGCTGTCCGGCCGCATCGAGGTGACCAAGCTCGTCGACGGCATCGAACGCACCATCGGCGCACGCGCACCCGGGCAGATCTTCGGCGAGGTGCCGATCACCTTCGGCACGCCGTTCCAGGGCAGCTACCGCGCCACCGAGCCGACGCGCGTGATGCGGATCTCGGCGCGGCAGTTCCACGCGCTGGCAGCGGCCAACCCGGGCGTGCTGACGCAGGTGGCCACGCTGGCCAGCGAGCGCATCGGCGGCTTGCGCGGCATCGCCACCGCGCCGTTCAAGGCCCGCGCCGTGATGCTCGGCCGCGCGGGCGACGACCGGGTGCGGGAGCTGCGCAGCTTTCTCACGCGCAACCAGATCTCGTACGACTGGGTCACGCCCGATGCACCGGACCGCGCCACGCGCTGGACCGGCCCCGCCCTCGACGACGATGCCCTGCCGGCCCTGGTCTGCGACGACGGCACGGTGCTCGCGCGCGCCTGCAGCCGCGACGTGGCCGACCACCTGGGCCTGCAGACCCGGCCGCGCAGCGACCGCTGCTACGACACGGTCATCATCGGCGGCGGCCCCGCCGGCCTGGCCGCGGCCGTGTACGGCGCATCGGAAGGCCTGCGCACCCTGGTCATCGAGCGCGAGGCGCCGGGCGGGCAGGCCGAGACCTCGTCGCGCATCGAGAACTACCTGGGCTTTCCCACCGGCGTGTCGGGCGACGAGCTGGCGCGCCGTGCGCTGCAGCAGGCCACGCGCCTCGGTGCGGAGATCATGGTCACCCGCACGGTCGAGTCGATCGACCCGGATCACAAGATCGTCACGCTCGACGGCGGCGACCGCGTGCAGGCGCGGTCCATCATCCTCGCCACCGGCGTCAGCTGGCGCCGCCTGGCTACCGGCGGCTTCGACCGCCTGCTGGGCAAGGGCGTGTACTACGGTGCCTCGCGCAGCGAAGCCGGTACCACCCAGGGGCAGGACATCCATCTCATCGGTGCCGGCAACTCTGCCGGCCAGGCCGCCATGTTCTTCGCCAACCATGCGCGCACCGTCACGCTGGTCGTGCGTGGCGACGCGCTGGAGAAAAGCATGTCGCACTACCTGATCGACCAGATCCGCGGCAAGCCGAACATCCAGGTCGCGCTCGACAGCGAGGTGCAGGCCGTGCACGGCGACCAGCAGCTCACGGCGATCGACCTGGCGACACGCAGCACGCGGGCGGTGCAACGCGTGGACAGCGGCGGCGTGTTCGTCTTCATCGGCGCCGATGCCGAGACTAGCTGGATGCCCGATGCCATCGCGTGCGACGCCCTGGGTTACGTGCGCACCGGCGAGGCCGTGGCCCGCTCGGGCCAGTGGCCGCTGGACCGCGACCCCTACCTGCTGGAGACCAGCGTGCCCGGCATCTTCGCCTGTGGCGACGTGCGCGCGAGCCCGGTCAAGCGCGTGGCCGCCGCGGTCGGCGAAGGCAGCATGGCCATCGCATTCGTGCACCAGTTCCTGGCCCGGTCCGCCAGTGCGCCGGCGGGCTGACCTCCACGGACCATCGGCAGAGGGGCTCTTTCCATCGGCGGCCCGCGGCACCGTGCGCGGCGGCCGACAGGTTCTTGCTGCGCCGGCGCGCCTCAGCCGTCCAGCCGCGTGTTCGACGCGCGGGCGGCGCTGCTCCACTTGGCGATCTCGTCGGCGATGAACTTCGAGAACTCCGCTCCGGCCAGCGGGTGCACGACCGAGCCGCTGCTGTTCACGCGCTGGACCACGGTGTCGTCGCGCAGCACGTCGAGAAAGTCGCGGGTGATCCGCTCGCGCATCGCGACCGGCATGCCGGCGGGGCCAACCAGGCCGCCCCAGCCCACGGCCTCGAAATCGGCCAGGCCGTCGACCCCGCTCTCGGCCAGCGTCGGCACGTTGGGCACCGACGCATTGCGGCGCAGGCTGGTCACGCCCAGTGCCCGCACGCGGCCGGCCTGGATGTGGGCCAGCGCGGCGGACACGCTGTCGATCATGAACTGCACCTGCCCGCCGATCAGGTCGGTCAGCGCCGGGCCGCTGCCACGGTACGGGATGTGCACGGCATAGGTCCTGGTGGCGATCTTGAACAGTTCGCAGGCCAGGTGTTGCGACGTGCCCGGCCCGCCGGATGCATAACTCAGGCGCCCGGGCTGGCGCTTGAGCAGGGCCACCAGTTCGGCGACGTTGCGCGCCGGCACATCGTTGTTCACCAGCAGCACCAGCGGTGCGATGAAGGCCAGGCCGATCGGCGTGAAGTCCTTCTGCGGGTCGTACGACAACTTGGAGAACACCGACGGGTTGATCGCCAGCGGGCCGCTCGACACCATGCCAAGCGTGTAGCCGTCGGCCGGGCTGGCCTTGATCACCTCCATGCCGATGATGCTGCTGCCGCCGGCGCGGTTCTCGACCACGACGCCCTGGCCCCAGGTGCGCGACAAACGGTCGGCGAACAGGCGGCCGTAGATGTCGGTGGCCTGCCCCACCGGGAACGGGATCACCATGCGGACCGGCTTGGTCGGCCAGCGCTCCTGGGCCATCAGGCCCGGGGCGGCCAGTGCGGCGGCGGCGCCTGCGATCAGGCGGCGGCGTGAGACCGCTGCGGCGGTTGATCGAGAGGGGAAGGCTGGCATGCGGTGTCTCCGTTGTTGTACGTGTGCACGGCTGCCAGCAGCGTCTGCCGCAAGGGCAGCAGCAGGCCGGCGGCCGGGGTGTCGAGCGGCGCGTCGAGCAGTGCGGCGGCCGAGAGGCCGCTGTCGGCCAGGCCACCGTGGCGCACGCAGTCGCGCCACTTCTGCTCGAGCTGCGCGCGGGTCATCGGGTCGGCCGGCGAACCGGGCGCCCAGTCGACGGTGATGCTGTCGCTGAAACCGTCGCCGCGCACGGTCACGCGCACCGGCGCGGTGTCGAGCGTTTCGCCGGCGGCCGCGCGTTCGTGCACGTGGACGCGCCGCATCAGGGCCTGGTGGCTCGCGCGCTGCACGGCGGCGTCGGTGAACGTGGCCAGCACGACCTCGTCGTCCAGCCAGGCGGCGGCGGCGCAGTACGGCCCGCTGAACTTGCCTTGCAGGGCGGTGGTCGCCTGCGGGTGCTTCAGTGCGGCCTGGCCGTTGTGCGCGAGCTCGATGTCGATGTCGACCGGCTGTGCCAACACCGCGGCCGGTTGCCGCGCCTTGATCTTCTGGATGCCGGCGATCAGCCGGTGGCTCAGGTAGCAGCTGGGGTAACGCTTGTGTTCGAAGCCCGGCTGCACGATGGCCCACGGGGTGTCGGCATACCAGCGCAGCGGCGCCAGCGGCTGGCCGCCGTTGAAGGCCAGCGTGAAGCCGGTCGGACCCCAGACGTCGTCGCTCGCATCGGCACCGGCCTGGGCCAATAGCGCGGCGCGGATGCCGGCCGCCGCTGCAAAGCCGACGTGCAGCGGCTTGGTGTCGGTGCCGAAGTTCGCGCGCAGCCCGCAGGCACTGCTGGCGGCGATGGCCAGCGCCGCATGGGCCTGCACCGGTGGCAGGCGCAGCGCGTGCACGGCGGCAGCGGCGCTGCCCACGGCCCCCAGCGTGCCGGTGGCGTGAAAGCCGAGCTGGTAGTGCCGGAACCCCAGCCAGTCGCCCAGCCGCAGCATGGTCTCGGTGCCGAGCAGGTAGGCGGCCAGCACCTCGTGCAGCGTGATGCCGGGGCGCGCCTGCGCCAGCCGCGGCAGCAATGCGAGCAGCGCCGTCGCCGGAGGGGCGCTGGGGTGGCAGGTGGCGAGCATGCAGACGTCGTCAAAGTCCAGCGCATGCGAGGCCGCACCCAGCACGAGGGCTGCGTCGGCGCTCGTCAGCTGCTGCGTGTCGTCGGTCTCGCAGGCCTGCCATGCCGTGCGGGCGCAGCGCTCGGTGGTGCCCGCCGCCGTGGTGGCCAGCGTGTCGAACCAGCTGCGCCGCGCGGCAGCCACCGCCTCGGGCTGCAGCGGGGCGCTGGCACGTCGGGCGCTGGCGTCCCACGCCGCGAGAAAAGGGTGGGCAGTGTCGCTGCTGTGCATGGCGTGCGCCTTTCGTGTCTCAGCCTCTCAGTAGGAGCGGGGCATCTCGAGCAGATGCTGCGCCACATAGGCCAGCACCAGGTTGTTGGAGATCGGCGCGGTGCGGAACAGCCGCGTCTCCTTCCACTTGCGTTCGATGTCGTACTCGGTCGCCACGCCGAACCCGCCGAAGGTCGTCATCGTGGCCTCGGCGGCCTCCCACGAGGCCTCGCTGCACAGGTACTTGGCCATGTTCGCTTCGCCACCGCAGGCTTTGTTTGCATCGAACAGCGTGGCGGCCTGGTTGCGCATCAGTTCGGCGGCGCAGAGGTTCATGTGCGCCTTCGCGATCGGGAACGCGACGCCCTGGTTCGCGCCGATCGGCTTGTCGAACACAATGCGCTCGGTGGCGTAGCGGCGCGACTTCTCGATGAACCATTTGCCGTCGCCGACGCATTCGCTGGCGACCAGCAGGCGCTCGGCGTTCAGCGAACTCAGCAGGTACTTGAACCCCTGGCCTTCCTCGCCGACGCGGTCTGCATCGTCGACCTCGAGGTTCTCGATGAACACCTCGTTGGTGTGGTGGTTCAGCATCGTGTCGATGGTGCGCGCCTGCAGCGACTTGCCGGCCTTGGCGATGTCGACCAGGAACAGGCTCAGGCCGTCGGTCTTCTTCACCACGTCGTCATACGGCGTGGTGCGCGCCAGCAGCAGGTACATGTCGGACTGGCGGTAACGCGAGGTCCAGATCTTCTGGCCGTTGATCACGTAGCCGCCCGGCACCTTCTTCGCAAAGGTCTTGATGCGCAGCGTGTTCGATCCCGCGGTCGGCTCGGTGACGCCGAACGCCTGCAGCCGCAGCGAGCCGTTGGCGATGCGCGGCAGGATCGCCTGCTTCTGCGCCTCGCTGCCGTGGCCGAGCACGCTGGCCATCGTGTACATCTGCGCATGGCAGGCCGCGCCGTTGCCGCCCTGGGCGTTGATCTCCTGCAGGATCACGCAGGCATCGAGCAGGCCCATGCCCGAGCCGCCATAGGCCTCGGGGATCAGCGAGGCCAGCCAGCCGGCCTCGGTCATCGCGGCGACGAAGGCGTCGGGGTAGGCCCGCTCGGCGTCGCAGCGGCGCCAGTACTCTGCGGGAAAGCGGGCGCACAGGCCGCGCACGGCCTCGGCGATGTCGTTCTGGGTGTCGGAGTAGGCAAAGTCCATGGTGGGTCTCGGAAGGGTTCAGGTCTGCACCGTGCCCTGGGCGGCCAGTGCGGCGATGTCGTCGGCCGACAGGCCGGCTGCCAGCAGCACGGCGCGGCTGTCCTCGCCGACGCGGCTGCTGAGATGGGGGTCGAACGAACGCGCACCGTCGAAGCGGATCGGTGTGCCGACGGCGCTGACCTCGGCACCGCCCGCGGCGGCCAGGGGCTGGTGCAGCGCCAGCGCCTGGACCTGCGGGTCGTGGGCCAGCGCCGACAGGTCGTTGACGGCGCTGACCGGCACGCCGGCCGCGCGCAGCTTGTCGACCACCTGCTGCGTGGTCAGCGTGCGGGTGATCGCCGCGACCGCCGCGTGCAGCGCCTCGCGGTGCGCCACACGGTCGGCGTTGCGCGCGAAACGCGGGTCGTCGGCCAGTGCGCGGCTGCCGAGTGCTGCGGCGAGCTTCTGGAACATGCGGTCGGCGCCGCAGCCGATGAACACGTGCGAATCCGCCGTCTCGAACACCTCGTACGGCGTCAGCATCGCGGTGGCCGAGCCCATGCGCTTCGGCAGTTTGCCGGTGGCGCTGAAGTTGGCGATCGGGTTCGTCATCCACGCCATGCCGGTCTCCAGCAGCGAGGTGTCGATGCGCATGCCGCGGCCGGTCTGCTGGCGCTGCGCCACCGCCGCGAGGATGCCGATCACCGACCACAGGCCGGTGCCCATGTCGACCAGCGACACACCGACGCGCGCCGGCGGTGTGCCGCCGTGGCCGTTGACCGACATGATGCCGGCGTAGGCCTGGATCAGCGGGTCGTAGCCGGGCAGGGCCGACAGCGGTCCGATGTTGCCGAACGCACTCAGCGCGCAGTAGATCAGGCCCGGGCACTGCGGCAGCAGATCGTCGTAGCCCAGGTGGCGCTGCTCGGCGCTGCCCGGCTTCAGCGAATGGACCAGGATGTCGTTGTCGCGCAGCAGGCGGCGCAGCAGCGCCTGGCCGTCGGCGTGGTCGAGGTCGAGCGCCAGGCTGCGTTTGCCGCGGTTCAGCGTGGCATAGGTCGGGCTCATCGCCTCGCCGATCTGCGGCGACCAGTGGCGCGTGTCGTCGCCCGAACCGGGGCGCTCGATCTTGATCACCTCGGCACCGAGGTCGGCCAGCACCTGCGTGCAGTAGGGGCCGGCGACGTTCTGCGTCAGGTCGATGACGCGTTGTCCGGATAGGGGCTTCATGGGGGAAGGTAAGAGGTGGGTCGGCTCAGCGTCCCTGGAACACGGGTTTGCGTTTCTCGTTGAAGGCACGCACGCCTTCGCGCCGGTCGTCGGTGTCGACCAGCCGGTTGTACGCCTCGATCTCGAAGCGGTAGCCGGTCAGCAGGTCCATCTGCAGGCCGTAGTGGATCGACTTCTTCGCCTGCCGGGTCGACAGCGGCGCATTGCCGGCAATGGCCTCGGCCGTCTTCAGCGCGTCGGCCAGCGTGGCCCCTGGCTCGCAGATCTGGTTGATGGCGCCCCAGGCCAGGCCGTCGTCGGCGGTGAAGCGTTTCGCCGACAGGATCAGCTCCTTGGCGCGCCGCTCGCCCACCGCACGCGCCAGCGTCTGCGTGCCGCAGCCGCCCGGCATGATGCCCAGGCTGACCTCCGACATCGCGAACCGGGCGTCGCGCGACGCATAGATGAAGTCGCAGCACAGCGCGATCTCCAGGCCGCCGCCGAAGGCATGGCCGTTGACTGCGGCGATCACCGGCACCGGGCATTCCAGCATCGCGACGAAGGCGCGTTCGAACAACTCGTGCTGCGCCTGCCAGGCCGCCTGCGTCATGCCGTCGCGCTCCTTCAGGTCGCCGCCGGCGCAGAACGCCTTGCCGCCTGCGCCGGTCAGCACGATGCAGCGCACCGTACCGCGTTCGGCGGTGAGTCGGCTGAACAGGTCGAGCAGGTCGCGGCCCATCTGCGTGCCGAGCGCGTTCAGCACCGCGGGGCGGTTCAGGGTGACGACGAGCACATGGGCATCGTGCGGCTGGACCTGGAGGGTCTCGTAGGTGGATGTGGCAAGGCCGTTGTCGCTCATGTGTTCCCCTAATTGTGTTGCCGTGTGGCATCGGCTAGCATGTTGTATGCCTGTACGTACAAGTATAAACAGGCATTCAAGCTCTTTCCAATGGAGACAACCCCTATGCCATCCAGAAGGTCTCTTCTGTCCTGTGCGGCTTCCCTTGCAGCCCCTTTGCTGTGGAGCGGCGCCGCCCGGGCGGCCGACCCCTATCCGGCCAAGCTGATCACCATCGTCGTGCCGCAGGCCCCGGGCGGCGCCAACGACGTGATCGGCCGTGCGCTGGCGCAGAAGCTCGCCACCACCATCGGCGCGCCGGTGATCGTGGACAACCGGCAGGGCGCGGGCGGCAATGTCGGCACGGCCTACGTGGCGCGCCAGCCGAAGGATGGCTACACGGTGCTGCTCAATGCGCAGAGCGTGCAGACGATCAACCCCTTCCTCTACCGCAAGGTGCCGTTCGATCCGGTGAAGGATTTCGAGCCCATCATGGTCGTCGGCGTGGCGCCCTACATGCTGGCGGTCAACCCGGCGATGCCGGTGCGCAACCTGCGCGAGCTGGTGGCGCTGGCCAAGACGCAGCCGGGCAAGATCAACTACGCATCGGCCGGCAACGGCACGGTGAACCACATGCTCGGCGAGATGCTCAAGACGGCGGCCGGCATCGACATCGTGCACGTCCCCTACCGCGGCGCCGCGGCGGCCGCGACGGACGTGATTGCCGGCCAGGCGCAGATCACGTTCGGCAGCATTGCCGGGCTGCTGCCATTCGTGAAGAGCGGGCAGTTGCGCGCGCTCGGCGTCTGCACCGAAAAGCGCACGCAGCTCGCGCCCGACCAGCCGACGCTGGCCGAGACCATCCCCGGCCTGTACGCCAACGCCTGGTATGGCCTGTTCGCACCGGCCGGCACGCCGCGCGAGATCATCGACAAGCTGCAGACCGAGATCGCCAAGGTGATGGACACGGCCGAGATGCGCGAGCGCCTGGTCGGCCTGGGCGTCGAGGTCGCGCCCAGCACGCCGGACCAGCTGGCCGCACTGGTGCGCGACGACCTGGTGCGCTGGTCGAAGATCGTCAAGGACTCGGGCGCGCAGCTCGACTGACCGGCGGGTTCGCGAAATGTTTTCTACCTCGGCCTAGAATCGCCGGGCCGCGCTGAACCTGAGGCGCGGCTCACGGACCGTGGCGGCTTACCCGTTGTCGCGGATCTTTCGTAGACCTTGGGCGTTTACCCGCGCCCGGAGACATTGAATGAGCCATTCACAGGCGCTGCATCTGCACGTGCCCGAACCATCGGCACGCGCCGGTTGCGTCACCGACTTCTCCTACCTCCACCTGTCCGAAGCCGGCGCCGTCAGACGCCCGCCGGTCGACACCACCCACTTCGATACCGGGGACCTGGCCTACAGCCTGGTGCGCGTGCTCGACCGCGACGGGCAGGCCGTCGGGCCGTGGGCGCCCGGCCTGCCCACCGCGCAGATGCGCCGCGGCCTGCGCGCGATGATGAAGACACGCACCTTCGACGCCCGCATGGTGATCGCACAGCGCCAGCGCAAGATCTCGTTCTACATGCAGGCCATGGGCGAGGAGGCGATCTCCGTCGCGCAGGCGATGGCGCTTGCGCCGGGCGACATGTGTTTCCCCACCTACCGGCAGCAGGGCCTGCTGCTGGTGCGCGACGACGTGTCGATGGTCGAGCTGATGTGCCAGCTGATGAGCAACGAGCGCGATGCGATCAAGGGCCGGCAGCTGCCGGTGATGTATTCGTTCAAGAAGGCCGGATTCTTCTCGATCTCGGGCAACCTGGCCACGCAGTTCATCCAGGCGGTGGGCTGGGCCATGGCCTCGGCGATCAAGGGCGACACCCGCATCGCCTCGGGCTGGATCGGCGACGGCGCCACGGCCGAGGCCGACTTCCATACCGCGCTGACCTTTGCCCACGTGTACCGCGCGCCGGTGGTCCTGAACGTGGTCAACAACCAGTGGGCGATCTCGACCTTCCAGGCCATCGCCGGCGGCGAGGCCACCACCTTCGCCGCGCGCGGCGTGGGCTGCGGCATCGCCTCGTTGCGGGTCGATGGCAACGACTTTCTCGCGGTGTATGCGGCGTCCTTGTGGGCCGCCGAGCGGGCGCGCCAGAACCTCGGGCCGACGCTGATCGAATGGGTCACCTACCGGGCCGGCCCGCATTCCACCTCTGACGACCCGACCAAGTACCGGCCCAGCGACGACTGGGAGCGCTTCCCGCTCGGCGATCCGATCGAGCGGCTGAAGACGCACCTGATCGGCCTGGGTGCCTGGTCCGAGCAGGAGCACGAACAGGTGCGGCTCGAACTCGAGGCCGAGGTCGCGGCGGCGCAGAAGGAGGCCGAGAGCTACGGCACGCTGCTCGACGGCCGCATCCCCAGCGCAGCCACGATGTTCGACGACGTCTATGCCGAGATGCCCGCGCACCTGAAGCGCCAACGCCAGCAACTCGGAGTCTGAACATGCTGACGAAGACACTTGACAACAGCGCGGTCGACGAAGCCGGTGCGCTGAAGCCGATGACGATGATCCAGGCGCTGCGTTCGGCGCTGGACGTGGTGATGGCGCGCGACGACAACGTGGTCGTGTTCGGCCAGGATGTGGGCTACTTCGGCGGCGTGTTCCGCGTCACCGAAGGGCTGCAGGCCAAGTACGGCAAGCCGCGCTGCTTCGACACGCCGATCAGCGAAGGCGGCATCGTCGGCGTGGCCGTGGGCATGGCTGCCTACGGGCTGCGGCCGGTGGCCGAGATTCAGTTCGCCGACTACTTCTACCCGGCCTCGGACCAGATCGTGTCCGAGGCGGCGCGGCTGCGTTCGCGGTCGGCCGGCGACTTCACCAGCCCGCTGACGATCCGCATGCCCTGCGGCGGCGGCATCTACGGCGGCCAGACGCACAGCCAGAGCCCCGAGGCCCTGTTCACCCACGTCTGCGGCCTGCGCACGCTGATGCCGAGCAACCCGTACGACGCCAAGGGCCTGCTGATCTCGGCGATCGAGAGCGACGACCCTGTCATCTTTCTCGAGCCCAAGCGGCTGTACAACGGCCCGTTCGACGGCCACCACGACCGGCCCATCGTGCCCTGGTCGTCGCACGCCACGGGCAAGGTGCCCGAGGGCTACTACCGCGTGCCGTTGGACACCGCGGCCGTGTTCCGGCCCGGCACGCAGGTGACCGTGCTGGCCTACGGCACGATGGTCTGGGTGGCCCAGGCAGCGGCCGAGGAAAGCGGTGTCGATGCCGAGATCATCGACCTGCGCTCCCTGTGGCCGATGGATCTCGACAGCGTGGTGGCCTCGGTCAAGAAGACCGGCCGCTGCGTGATCGTGCACGAGGCCACCCGCACCAGCGGCTTCGGCGCCGAGCTGTCGGCGCTGGTGCAGGAGCACTGCTTCTACGACCTGGAGGCGCCGATCGAGCGCGTGACCGGCTGGGACACGCCGTATCCGCATGCGCAGGAGTGGGCCTACTTTCCTGGGCCGGACCGCGTGGCCGCAGCGCTCAAGCGCGCGGTGGAGAACTGACATGGGACTCTACGCAATCAAGATGCCCGACATCGGCGAAGGCATTGCCGAGGTCGAGCTGGTGGCCTGGCGCGTACAGCCTGGCGACGTGGTCAAGGAAGACCAGATCCTGGCCGACGTGATGACCGACAAGGCGACGGTCGAAATCCCATCGCCCGTGGCCGGCACTGTGGCGGCGCTGGGTGGCGAACCCGGTGCGCTGATGGCCGTGGGCGCCGAGCTGATCCGGCTGGAGGTGGCTGGCGAGGGCAACCTGAAGCCGGGTGCGGCGCAAGCCAAGGCCGCTGCGGCGACGCTTGCTGCGCCGACAGCATCGGTGCCGGAGCCTGCGCCCGTGCAGGCGGCAACCGTTGTCTCTGCTCCCGCTCCCGCGCCACGCGAACCCGCCGCGCCGCCGCGCGCCACCCCGGCGCCGACGCGTGCCGCCGGCGAACGGCCCGTGGCATCCCCTGCGGTGCGGCGCCGCGCCTGGGAACTCGGCATCGAACTGCAGTTCGTTCACGGCAGCGGCCCGGCCGGGCGCATCGTGCACGAGGATCTGGACGTCTACCTCGCGTCGCGCGGCCAGCCCATGCCGGCCACGGCGCCGCTGCAACGCGAGCGCCATGGCGAAGAGGCGATCCCGCTGATCGGCCTGCGGCGCAAGATCGCGCAGAAGATGCAGGAGGCCAAGCGTCGCATCCCGCACTTCAGCTACGTCGAGGAGATCGACGTCACCGAGATCGAGGGCTTGCGCCGGCAGCTGAACCTGCAGCATGCCGCCACCCGCGGCAAGCTGACGCTGCTGCCGTTCATCGCCCGCGCCGTGGCGCTGGCAGTGGTCGACTTTCCGATGATGAACGCGCGTTTCGACGACGATGCCGGCGTGGTCACGCGCCACCGCCCGGTGCACCTGGGCGTCGCCACGCAGACCGATGGCGGCCTGATGGTGCCGGTGCTGCGCCACGCCGAAGCACTCGACCTGTGGGGCTTCTCGCGCGAGATCGCACGGCTGGCCGAGGGGGCACGCAGCGGCAAGGCCGGGCGCGACGAGCTGACGGGCTCCACCATCACCATCAGCAGCCTGGGGCCGCTGGGCGGCATCGTGACCACGCCGGTGATCAACCACCCCGAGGTCGCGATCATCGGGGTCAACCGCATCGTCGAGCGCCCGGTGTTCCAGGGCAGCGCCGTGGTGCCGCGCCAGTTGATGAACCTGTCGTCTTCGTTCGACCACCGGGTGGTGGACGGCATGGACGCGGCGCAGTTCATCCAGGCGATCCGTGTTTTGCTGGAGCATCCGGCCATGCTGTTCGTGGAGTAGCCGAGATGCAACACAAGACCACCACGCTGCTGGTCATCGGCGGCGGCCCCGGCGGCTACGTGGCCGCCATCCGTGCCGGCCAGCTCGGCATCCCCACGCTGCTGGTCGAGGGCGACCGCCTGGGTGGCACCTGCCTCAATGTCGGCTGCATTCCGTCGAAGGCGCTGATCCACGCCGGCGACGAGTTCGAGCGGCTGCGCCACTACGACGGCAGTTCGCCGCTCGGCATCCAGGCGCAGGCGCCGCGCATCGACCTCGCGCGCACGCAGGCCTGGAAGAACGGCATCGTCGACCGCCTCACCGGCGGCGTCGGCACGCTGCTGAAGAAGGCCGGCGTGCAGGTGCTGCATGGCTGGGCGCGCATCGTCGACGGCAAGGCGGTCGAGGTGGCCGTGGCCGACGGGGAGCCGGTGCGCATCCAGTGCGAACACCTGTTGCTCGCCACCGGCTCCGAGCCGGTGCCGCTGCCGCACCTGCCGTTCGGCGGGCCGGTGATCGACTCGACCCAGGCGCTGGCGCTGCCCGCCTGCCCGCAGCACCTGGTGGTGGTGGGCGCGGGCTACATCGGGCTCGAGCTGGGCATCGCCTACCGCAAGCTGGGCGCCGAGGTCGCGGTGGTCGAGGCCGAGGGCCGCGTGCTGCCGAGCTACGACGAGGAGCTGACGCGCCCGGTCTCGGCCAGCCTGCAGCGGCTGGGCATCACGCTGCACCTGGCCTGCAAGGCGCAGGGCGTGTCCGATGACGGCAAAGGCCTGCGCGTGCGCAGCAGCCAGGCCGACGAGTACGTGCTGCCGGCCGACTGCGTGCTGGTGGCCGCCGGCCGGCGCCCGCGCACGGCCGGCTTCAACCTCGAATCGCTGGGGCTCGACATGGCAGGCCGCGCCGTGCGCATCGACGACCAGTGCCGCACCTCGATGCGCAACGTCTGGGCCATCGGTGACGTGGCCGGCGAGCCGATGCTGGCGCACCGCGCGATGGCGCAGGGCGAGATGGTGGCCGAGATCGTCGCCGGCCACCGCCGCCGCTTCGCGCCGATGGCGATCCCGGCGGTGTGCTTCACCGACCCCGAGGTCGTGGTCGTGGGCCTGACCCCGCCGCAGGCGGCGAAGCAGGGGCTCGACTGCACCGTGTCGCAGTTCCCGTTCTCGGCCAACGGACGCGCGATGAGCATGGAGGCGACCACCGGCTTCGTGCGCGTGGTGGCCCGGCGCGACACGCACCAGATCCTCGGCTGGCAGGCCGTGGGGCGTGGCGTGTCGGAGCTGAGCGCGGCGTTCTGCTACGCGATCGAGATGGGCGCGCGGCTGGAAGATGTGGCGGCCATCATCCATGCGCATCCGACGATGGGCGAGGCCGTGCAGGAGACGGCGCTGCGCGCGCTGGGCCACGCGCTGCACATCTGAGAGCGGCTGGTTGCGGCGGGCCGGCGGGCGCGGCGCAACTGGTATGCTGAACCGTCGCCGGCCCGGGCGCCGCTGCACGCAAGCCCGGCCGGCTTTTCCAGGGCGCATTCGGAGTTCAGATGGGCATCGCCTCACGGCCATCACACATGACCAAGCAGGACCTGCTGGCCAGCGCGCTGTCCGGCGAGATCCAGAGCGGCAAGTACAAGATCGGCGACCGCCTGCCGTCGGAGCCGGAGCTGAGCCTGCGTTTCGGCGTGAGCCGGCACACGGTGCGCGCCGCGTTGCGGGTGCTGCACGACCTGGGCCTCGTGACCAGCCAGAAGGGCGTCGGCACCACGGTGCAGGAGACGCGGCTGCAGTCCCAATACCGCCAGGGCTTCGGCTCGGCGCAGGACCTGCTGCAGTACGCCGCCAGCACCCGCGTGCGTGTGCTCGACACGGCCGAGGTGGTGGTCGATGCGGAGATGGCGGCGCATTTCGGCTGCAAGGTCGGCGAGCACTGGGGCCGCGTGCGCACGGTGCGGCTCGAACCCACCGGCCTGTCGGTCGTGGCCTATTCCGAGGTGCACGTGCCGCTGGCCTTCAGCGCCGTGCTGAAGGACGCCAACCGCAGCCGGCAGCCGATCTTCGCGCTGATCGAGAGCCGGTTCGGCCAGACCATCACCGAGATCCAGCAGGAGATCAGCTGCGTCACCGCGGTCCGCGACGACGAGGCGCTGCACCTGAAGGTGCCGGCGGGCTCCCCCGCGCTGCAGATCCGCCGCCGCTATCTTGGCACCGCCGGCCGCGTGCTGGAGGTCGTGCGCTCGGTGCACCCGAGCGACATGTTCAAGTATTCGATGCGCGTGCAACTGAGCCACGGGGCGTGAGCGGGTGTTCCTCGCGCAGCGACTCCGACGCATGGGCATGAAGACTTCCACACGCAGCTTGCTGGGACTGGTCGCGTGGCTGTGCGTGTGCTTTGCTGCCGCCGCGGTGGGTGGGGTGGCATCGGTTGCGGCGCGCGACTTCTATGCGCAACTGTCCAGGCCGGCCTGGGCGCCGCCCGGCTGGCTGTTCGCACCCATGTGGACCACGCTCTACACGCTGATGGCGTTGGCGGCCTGGGCGGTGTGGAAGGTCCAGGGGTTCCGGGGTGCGATCGTGCTGTTCGTGGTGCAACTCGCGGCCAATGCGCTGTGGACCTGGCTGTTTTTCGTCTGGCGGCTGGGCGCCGTCGCGTTCGCCGAGGTCGTGCTGCTGTGGCTGTTGATCCTGTGCACGATGGTCGCCTTCTGGCGTGTGCGGCGCTGGGCCGCATGGGCCCTGGTGCCCTACCTTGCATGGGTCAGCCTGGCCTGCGCGCTCACGTACTCCGTGTGGCGGCGCAATCCTCAGATGCTGGGTTAGGGCCTGTTCACACTCAATGCAGGAGTGCGAAGGATGAATGCCGGTTCAAGAGCAAGGCGCACGGAGCGCCGCATAGCTCAGCTATGCAAGCGAGGTGCAACGCCGCTATTGGGCCGGCATTCGTCCTTCCCTTCGGGTTGGGGCTGCATGCGGCGTCTGCTTTGTCGGGACGTCTTGCAAATAGCCGAGCTATTTGCGGCGACGCCCTTCGCGCATCCATCCGCATGCGGACCCAACGCATCTCCTGCATTGAGTGTGAACAGGCCCTAGCCCTTTGCGTGCTGCGCCATGAACCGCAGCGCCGCCGGCACCCACGGGCCGTCCGCCTCGCCACCGGCATAGCTGGCGGTGAAGTGCGTGCGGCCCTCCAGCAGCAGTTCTTCGGCGCTGCCGCCGGCTTGCTGCAATGCTGCGGCGAAGGCGTGAGCCTGCGGGATCAGGTGCGGGAAATCCTGGGTGCCCACGGCGATGAGGAAGGGCACGGGGTCGTGGATGTGCGCGATCGGGCTGGCCAGCAGGTCGGTCTCGGCCGACGGCCCGAGGAAGCGGGGCCGCATGCTCAGCCCCGAGGCCGGCCCGAAGTCGAACACGCCCGACAGCGGCAGGCAGCCGCGCAAGCTGGCGTTGCCCAGCCAGCCGGCCGTGCCGCGTCCATCCGCGCCGAGCAGCGCCGCGTAGTGGCCGCCGGCCGAGTGGCCACCGATGAACAGTTGCCGCGGGTCGCCGCCATGCGCGCCGATGTTCTGGGCCACCCAGCGCAGGCCGGCCGCGCAGTCGTCCAGGCCGGTGGGGAACACGTGGCCTGGCGCCAGCCGGTAGCCCGCCGAGACGAAGGTGACGCCGGCGCTGGTGAAGGCCGGCGCCATGAACGACATCCATTCCTTGTAGCCCGAGGTCCAGCCGCCGCCATGCCAGAACAGCAGAACGCGCCCGTCGGGCCTGGCCGCGCGGAACACGGTGAGCCGCTGGTAGGGATCGGTGTCGAAGCCGAACTCTTCACCGTCGACGCCCTGGCCGCGGGCCCAGCATGCGTCGCCATAGGCCGCGCCGGCCGGCGACAGCGGTTCCTGCGGGGGATAGTCACTCAGTTTCATGGTCGGGCATCCAATGCATCGAGAACACGTTCGGGCGTCATCGGCAACTGCCGCAGCCGCACGCCCACCGCCTGCCGGATCGCGTTGGCGATGGCCGGCGCCGCCCCGACCAGCGAGGGCTCGCCGATGCCCTTGGCGCCCACCGGGTGGCTCGGATCGGGGTCTTCCAGCACGATCGGGTGGATCTCGGCGGGCGAGTCCAGCATGCCGGGGATCTTGTAGTCGGCCAGCGTCACGGTCGTGAGCCAGCCCTCGGCGTTCCAGTGCATCGCCTCGGTCAGCGCGTAACCCATGCCCTGCACGAAGCCGCCCTGGATCTGGCTCTCGCAGCTGCCGGGGTTGATGGCGCGGCCCACGTCGTGCGCGCACCAGGCGCGCTGGACCTCGACCTTGCCGGTGGCCGTGTCGACATCGACCTCGACGCAATGCGCGCCGTAGGTGTAGACGCCGAGGTTGGCAAACGCCAGCTGGTGCACGGCGGCGCGCTTGGGGTCGAAGCCCGGGCCGTCGAACACGAAGCCGTGCGTCGCCGCGATCGGCCCGCCGGACTTGAACAACGCATGCAGCGCGATCTGCTTGAAGCTCACGTCGAGCGGCGCACCCTTCACACCGATCATCGCGCCGGGCTTCACCTCCAGGTCTTCGACCGCGCACTCGATCAGTTCGGCCGCACGCTGGAACATGATGTCGCGCATCTCGACCGTGGCCACCGCCACGGCGCGCCCGGTCATGTAGGTCGAGCGGCTGCCGGCGGTCTTCCAGTTGTAGGGCGAAGAGTCGCTGTCCTGCGGCGAATAACTCACGCGCTCCACCGGCAGCTTGAGCGCATCGGCGCAGATCTGCACCATCACCGTGTCCGCCCCCTGGCCCAGGTCGACACAGCCGGTCGACAAGGCCACCGACCCATCGGTGCGCAGCTGGGCCGACGCGGCGGTGCCCATCAGGCCCGACACATGGCTCATCACCGCGTAGCCGACGCCGCGTGTCCAGCCGGGGCGCACCGGGTGGGGCGGCGCGGCTTGCTGCGCATCGCGCACACGTTCCAGGCATTCGCGCAGCACGCACGAGGCCACCGGCTGGCCGCCGAACGCCGTGTCGCCGGGGCGCATCGCGTTCTTCAGCCGTAGCGCCACCGGGTCCATGCCCAGGCGCTGCGCCAGATCGTCGATCTGCGACTCGCCGGCGAAGCTGGCCTGCGGGTTGCCGAAGCCGCGGAACGACCCGGAGCGCAGCTTGTTGGTGTAGACGGCCTGGCCGGTCGCACGCACGTGCTGGATGCGGTAGGGCCCGCGCGACATCAGCAGCGCGAAGGCCAGCACTGGCGGGCTCTCGTCGGCGTAGGCGCCGCCGTCGGTGATGATCTTCGTCTCGCGCGCGACGATGGTGCCGTCCTTCATCGCGCCGGTGCGCATCCAGATGCGGGCCGGGTGGCGGCAGCGCTGCACCTCGAAGTCCTGCATGCGCGACAGCACCAGCTTGACCGGGCGGCGTGCGGCGCGCGCCAGCCACGCGGCGATCGAATGGATGTTGGTCGCGTGCTTGCCGCCGAAGCCGCCGCCCACGCGTGTCGCGATCGCGCGGATGCGTGCCATCGGCTCGCCGATCTCCTCGGCCACCCGTTGCTGCACGTGGTGCACCGACTGGCAGGTCACGTGCAGCGTGATGCGCCCGGTGGCGTCGACATCGGCCACGCAGCCGTTGGTCTCCATGTAGACGTGGTGCTGGGCCTGCGTCTCCCAGGTGCCCTCGACGATGACGTCGCAGCCGGCGAAGGCCTGGTCCACGTCGCCTTCGACCACCGAACTCTTGAACACCACGTTGCCCTGGCCGCCCCCGCCGTCGATCGACTTCACGTAGCTCGCGAATTCCGGGTGCAGCACCGGTGCGCCTTCGGCCAGTGCCTCGTCGATCGTCAGCACTGCCGGCAGCGGCTCGTAGTCGATCTCGATCGCCTGGAGCGCGCGCTCGGCGGTCGCGGCATCGGTGGCGGCGACGGCGGCCACCGGTTCGCCCACGTAGCGCACGGTGCCGCGCGCCACCATGAACTCGTCCTTGATGATGCCGCCGCCGCGCGCACCGGTCAGGTCCGCGCCGACCAGAATGGCCTTGACGCCGGGGATCGCGCGGGCCGCATCGAGCCGGTAGCCGACGATGCGCGCATGCGCGTGCGGGCTGGTCATCAGCGCCGCGTGCAGCATGCCGGGCAGGCGGATGTCGTCGGCGTAGCGGGCGCGCCCGCTGGCCTTGTCCGCTGCGTCGAGACGCGGGATGCTGAGGCCGATGGCGGGTTTCAATTCAGCGGTCGTCAATTGATTTCTCCGGCGTCGACCACGCGCGCAAAACGACGGCCATGGGCGGAACACCACGGAACCGGCTTTGCCGGGCCGTAGGTGTTGCCCCCTTGCAAAGGGGGTTGGCGAAGCGACACGTAGTGCGCGCGGGCTGGGGGATGTCTCATGTTTGCGAGATGCGGACGGCCGCGTCGACGATCTTGACGTACCCCGAGCAGCGGCACAAGTTGCCCGACAGCGCGGTGCGGATCTCGTCGCGTGACGGATGTGCGTTGTGCGCGAACAGATGCGTCAGCGCCATCACGAAGCCAGGTGTGCAGAAGCCGCACTGGATGGCGCCGGCCTCGACCAGCGCCCGCTGCACGAAGGACAGCCCGGCGTCGTCGGCGATGCCCTCGACGGTGGTGACCGGCTGTTCGCCGACGTCGGCGGCCAGCGTCAGGCAGGACCGCGCCAGCTTGCCGTCGAGCATCACGGTGCAGGCACCGCAGACGCCGTGGTTGCAGCCGCGTTTGCTGCCGGTGAGCTCGAGCTGGTCGCGCACGACCTCGAGCAGCGTGGCCGAGACGGGCGCCAGCACGTCGCGCGCCTCGCCGTTGACCGTCAACACGGAATGGAGCCGTTGCATCGTCGTCATGGAGAGTCCTGCTGGGCGGCGGCGCGGCCGGCGCGGCGGATGAGTTCAGGCAGCACGCGGCGGCGGTAGGCGGCCGTGCCGCGGTGGTCGCTCGGGGCATCGCAGCGCTCGGCCAGCGCCTGGCCGGCGGCCAGCAGCGCCGCGTCGGTCGACTCGACACCGGTCAGGTGCAGCGGGGTCGGGCCACAGCCACCGACGGCGATGTCGACCTGCCGTGCGCCCAGCGCGGCGACCGAGACGATCGCGAAATCGCCGACCACCAGCGAGAGTTTTTCGTACGCCGAGCCAGCGCCCTGGGCGCCTGCGGGCACGTGGATGGCGACGACGATCTCGCGTGGCTGCAGCGCGGTCTCGAACAGACCGAGGAAGAACGACCGGGCCTTGACCACGCGCGTGCCGCCTTCGCCGCCGATCTCGATGCTGGCGTCCGCCGCCTGCAGCGCCACCGGGTAGTCGGCCGACGGATCGGCCAGCGCGACCGAGCCGCCGATCGTGCCGCGCGCGCGGATGGCCGGGTAGGCCACGAGCCGCGCCGTCTTGGCCAGCAGGGCCGGGCCGGCCGCTGTCGGCTGCAATGCGGCCAGCTCGGCATGGGTGGTCATCGCGCCGATGCGCAGGCTGCCGTCGGCCGCCGCCTGGATGCCGCGCAGCGCTTCGATCCTGCGCAGGCTCACCAATTGGCCCGGCGACGAGAGGCCGAGGTTCATCGCCGCGACCAGCGACTGGCCGCCGGCCAGGCAGACGGCCTCGTCGGCCTGCAGTGCGCGGTAGGCCTCGGCGAGCGTGGTGGGGGCGGCGTAGTTCATGGTGTGTCGGGCTGCAGTACGTCGGCGACCCAGTCGGCCATGGCGTCGATGGCCACCGAGAACAGGTCGCCGTTCACGTGTTCGACACCGCCTTCGTCGTGGTCGAACAGGCGCAGCGTCGCCTGCCGGCTGTGCACCGCTTCGCGCACCGTGCGTTCGGCCTGCTCCAGTGGCACCTGGCGGTCACCGACGCCGTGCACCACCAGCAGCGGGCAGGTGATGCGGTCGACCACACCGTCGAGCGTCATCAGCGCAATCTTGCGTTCAGCCTCGTCCGCGTCGGCGGCGCCGTAGTACCACAGCGCATGGTCGAGCCAGTTGGTGACGGAGCGCGCCGCCGAGGCATCGCGCAGGATGCGCCCGTGCGAGCCGGCGTTGTCCCAGCGCGCACCCCAGGCGATGCAGCAGGCCAGCCGCTGCTCGAACGCCGCGGCGCGCGGCGCGTAGTAGCCGCCCAGGCTCATCGCGACCACGCCCACGCGGTCGGCGGCCACGTCGCTGCGCGTCTCCAGCCAATCGAGCGCGGCCGTGGCCCAGCGCTCGCTGTCGTGGTTCATCGGCAGGCCCTGCAGGCGCAGCGCGGCGCCGATGCCGGGGTGGTCCAGCATCAGCGTCGACACGCCGCGCCGCGCGAACTCGTCGGCGATGCCGCACAGCGACATCCATTCCTTGGTCACGTCGAACCCGTCGAAGTGCACCATCGCCGGCCGCGGGCCGGGCTGCGGCGCGCGGTGGAACAGCGCGGGCAGCGTCGTGCCCTCGTAGGGGATCTGCACAAACTCGATCGGCTGGCGGCGCAGCGTGACGCTCTTGTCGAAACACGCGACCATTGCGGCGTACATCGCACGTTTCTCCGGTGCCTTGTGGCTGGCCATGCGTTCGGCGGTGAACCAGTAGACGCAGGCGCGGCGGTACTTGCGACCGGCCGAATCGGGATGGCCCGCAGCCTCGTCACGGGCGGCGAAGGCCTGTGTGCGTTCGGCCAGGCCCGACCAGGCGTCGAGCCAGGCTGCCTGAGCGCGCGGATCGTCCTTGGCGCCGGACTGCTCGGCCAGCGGCTTCAGCGCGCGGCAGGCCGCGTCGATCTCGGTCAGCTCGCCGCCGAGCTGCACCGCCATCAGCACGCCCAGGTTCCACGAGTAGTGGTTGGCGAAGTATTCGAACATCAGCGCCGTACCCGCTGCACCTGCATGCCCGGGTCGACCAGGCGGCCCTTGTCGACGATGCGCACACCGTCGAGTTCGATCGTGCAGTCGCGCATCGGCACGTCGTAGTGGCCGCGCGTCGTGCGTTTGCCGCCGCCCTGCGAATTGGGTCCGGTGGAGAACAGGAAGTTGCCGGGGAAGGTGCGGGCTGCCGCGCGCGAGACCTCGGGCACATCGCCGTTCAGGGCCAGGCCGTACCACAGCGCCTGCGGGTTCAGGCCCCAGCCCAGGTGCGACACCGCATACGGGTCCCGGTCGCCTTCGCAGGCCTTGCCGTCGCGCAGCCAGTCGGCCATCAGCTTGGCATCGAGTCCGCCCTGGATGTCGACCACATGGCCTTCGCGCACGGTCAGCGTGACCGTGTCGACGACGTAGCGGCAGTACGGCAGGATCACGATGTCGCCGGGCGAGAACACCACGGTGCCGTGGGCGCTGCCTTCGTTGGGGAAGGTGTGGATGTGGCCGCCACCCCAGTGGTCGAAGTGGCCGGGCTCGTCGGCACGGCCCCACTGCGTCATCACCGGGTACTCGCCGCAGTTCCAGCTGAGGTCGGTGCCGGCCTCGCTGGTCACGCGCACGCTCTTCGTCTTGCTGTAGAGGGACTCGGCGTACTTGCAGGCCTCCTTCAGGCCCGGCGGCGACATCAGCTGGTTCAACTGGTCGGGCGCGTCGATGATCATCAGCACGCGGGTGCCGCCATCGGTCACGGTCTTCAGCCAGCGGCTGAACAGCGGCACGTGGAAGATGACGATCATGTCCGCCTTGGACACGGCCTCCAGCGTGCCCTTGCACTGGCCGATGGTCGGCACGCCGACGCTGGTCCAGCCGGGCAGCGAGTTGACACACATCTCGTAGATGTCGGCGCCCAGCGTGTCGGCGGCGGCGAACGCGGCCTGGATGTATTCGCGCCGCGTGCCCAGGTCCGACACGATGGCGATGGTCTCGCCCGGCTTGACCGCGGAAAGCTTGAACTGCTCCAGATAGAGCTGCGTCAGTTTGGCTGGATTCGTTTCCATGCCGCGGATCGCTGCGGATTGCATAGGGGGCGCGCCTTTCACAACTGAATCTTATTCATTATTTAAGCGGCCATCGGCATTTGTCAATACACGACGGCCGTGCGGATCAGTTCTCTGCCGTGTGCCAGAACAGCAGCCGCGTGCGCAGGGTCTGCGCCGCGCGGTACAGCACCAGGCCGATCAGGGAAATGGTCAGCAGCGTGGCGAATGCGGTGCGCACGTCGCCGAAGCGGTAGGCGCGGATCATCGTGTGGCCGAGGCCGCTGCCGCCCGACACCATCTCGGTGACCACGGCGACCAGCAGCGCCACCACCACCGCGACCTGGATGCCGTCGTAGATCGACGCCAGCGACAGCGGCAGCACCACGCGCCACAGCATGCGCCAGCGCCCGGTGCCGCGGGCCTGCGCCGACCACAGGTAGACCTGGCTGACGCCCTTGGCGCCGTGGTAGCTGAAGATTACCAGCGGGAACAGGCAGTCGGTGAAGATCAGCATCACCTTCGACAGATCGAACAGGCCGAACCACTGCACGAACAGCGGGATCAGCGCGATCTTGGGCAGCGGAAAGGCGAACGAGAACAGCGGCTCGAAGAACCACTCGGCCCAGCGCACGCGGCCCATCAGGATGCCGAGCGGCACGCCGACGACGATGGCGCCCGCCAGGCCTGCGAGCGCGCGCCACAGCGTGTCCCACAGCGGGCCAAACACGGCGCCGTTGCCGATCAGCATGAACCAGCGCAGCACGACCTCGGTGACCGGCGGAAACACGTTGGGGTTGACCATGCCGGTGCGCGTGACCAGCTCCCAGGCCACCAGGATGGTGCCGATCGGCACGCAGCGCGCGAGCAGGGTCGCGGTGCGCGAGGACTCAGTGGGAGAAAGCATGCCAGGCCATGAAGCGCCGCAGACCGGCAAGATAGAGGCGATCGAGCAGGTAGCCGATGGTCGCGAGGTAGAGCACGACGGCGAGCATCGCGTCGTCGGCGCCGACCCCGCCATAGGACGAGATCAGGTAGCCCAGGCCGGTCTGCGACGACAGGAACTCGGAACTCACCAGCACGATGATCGAGATGGCCGTGGCCGTGCGCACGCCGGCCGCGATCTGCGGCACGATGGCCGGCAGCACCACGCGCCACAGCAGCCGCCGCTCCGACGTGCCGCGGGCCCGTGCCGACCACAGCAGGAAAGGGTCGACGCTGCGCGCGCCGTTGAAGGTGGCGGTGACCACCGGCAGCAGGCAGCCGAGTGCGATGACGGCGACCTTGGAGAAGTCGCCGATGCCGAGCCAGATCATGAACAGCGGGATCAGCGCCGGCTTGGGCACCGGGTACACCAACAGCAGGATCGGCTCGAACGCCAGCTGCACGGCGCGGATGCGGGCCATCATGATGCCCAGCGTGATGCCGGCCACCACCGCCACCAGCAGGCCGGCGCCGGCACGCGCCAGCGAAGCGGCCGTGTGCGGAAAGATCTCGCCGCTCTCGACCAGCGTGTAGAGCGCGCGGGCCACGTCGCTCAGCGGCGGCAGCACCGACTTGGGCATCAGGCCGAGCGCCGACGACAGCTGCCACGCCACCAGCACCAGGGCCAGCGGCGCCATGCTGAACCAGGCTGCAAACCGGCTTTTGCCGGCGGGCCGGCTCACTGGTGCACCTTCGTGCTGCGCACTGCGGTGCGAGCTTGCTCCGGGCGGCCGAGCGCTGCGCTCATGCCGTCACGCCGGCCGCGCGGGCGGCGTCGACCTCTTCCTTCACGCTGCGCCAGATGCGCAGCTTCAGCTCGACGAAGGCCGGGTCGGCTTCGAACTCGCTGCCCTCGGCCACGTCGAAGTCGCGCGTCACGATCTCCTTGATGCGGCCGGGCCGCGCCGCCATCACGACGATGCGTGTGCCCAGCGCCACCGCTTCCTCGACGTCGTGGGTGACGAACAGCACGGTCTTGGTGTCGCGCTGCCAGATGCGGCGCACCTCGTCCTGCAGGATGCGGCGGGTCTGCGCGTCGAGCGCACCGAAGGGCTCGTCCATCAGCAGGATCTCGGGCTGGCAGGCCAGCGTCTGCGCGATCGCCACGCGCTGCTGCATGCCGCCCGACAGTTCGCGCGGGTAGCGGTTCTCGAAACCTTCGAGATGCACCAGCTTCACGTACTCGCGCACGACACGCTCACGCTCGGCCTTGGGCATGCCTTTTTCCTCGAGTCCATAGGCGATGTTGCCGGCGACCGTGCGCCAGGGGAACAGCGAGTACTTCTGGAACACCACGCCGCGCTCGGGGCCGGGCGCGGCGATGCGCTGGCCGTGCAGCAGGATCTCGCCCTCGCTCGGCTGCAGGAAGCCGCCGATCAGGTAGAGCAGCGTGCTCTTGCCGCAGCCGCTAGGGCCGACGATCGTGACGAACTCGTGCGAACGGATGGACAGGTCGATGCGCTCGAGCGCGGTGACGGCGTCCGCGCCGTCGCCATAACGCATGGCGACGCCACGCACGTCCAGGCAGGGAGCGGTCATCGGCTACTTCGGCAGGTACGAGAGGTCCATGTATTTGGCGACATCGAACGGGGCGATGAAACCGTTGGATGCCAGGGCGTCGACCACCGGCTGGATCGCCTTGGCCGTGACCTTGCCATCGCGGCGCACCAGGTAGTCCTTCTTCGTCAGCAGGTACGAATCGACGACGGGCAGCGGCAGCTTCCACTGCTCGGAATACATCTTGACTGCTTCGGCGCGGTTGTCGAGCGACCAGTTGACGGCGATCAGGTAGTCCTCGATGTAGTCGCGCACGGCCTTCTGGTTGGCCTTCAGGAACTTGTCCTCGAAGGCCATGAAGACGTAGTCGCTCGGGCCGCCGTAGATGTCGGCGGTGCGGTAGAGCACCTTCACGTCGCCCTTGGCGATGGCCTCCTCGTAGAACGGCTGGAACAGCGTGGCCGCCTGGATCTTGTTGTCGCGCACCATCGTCGCGAGAAACGGCGGGCGGGCCTCGACGAAGGTGACGTCGCGGTCGGGGTTGAGGCCGTTCTTCTTCAGGATGATGCGGGCGCCCTGCTCGACAGTGCCCCCCACCGCGTTGATGCCGAACACCTTGCCCTTGAGGTCGGCCACCTTGGAGATGCCGCTGTCGGTGCGCACGATGGTGGCATCGTCGTAGTAGCCGTCGGCGCCGAAGGACAGCAACTGGTGCACGATGGTGACCGGCACCTTCGACTGGTTGAGCGCGTTGGCCATCGGGAACGGCGTGCCGAGGCAGCCGTCGAGCTTGCCGGCCACCAGCGCCGGCATCGCGTCGCCGCTGCCGGAGAAACGCACCCACTCGACGTCGTAGCTCTTGCCGAAGTTCTTCAGGATCTCCGGCTTCTTCTGCATGACCATGTGCGTGCTGATCGACACATGGGTGCCGATGCGCATCTTCACGGGGGTCTGGGCGCGGGCGATGGCCGGCATGAACAGTGCGCCCGGCATCAGCATGGCGGGGGCGAGGGCAAGCGCCTTGCGCCGGGAACGTAGGAAAGTCGTCATGGTGGGTCCCTGTGGATTGAAATGCGTTTCAGAAGAAACCAGGCCTTCCGCGCCTGAGTAAACCGCGCCCGTGTGGGCTTGTCAATACTGAATCCCGTTTACTTATCAGGGTTTGACAAGGCATCGTCGACCAGATCCATGGCCACGATGGAATTGAACGACAGCGCCCCCGGGCTCAGGTAGCCGGACTCGCGCCGCAATGCGACGGTCTCTTCGAAACCCTCGCGCGAAGGTTCCAGGCCTGTCACCGTTGCGCCGACCAGGCGCTCGGCGGCGGGCACCGCGTAACCGGCTGCTGTGAGCGCTTCCACTGCCTCTGCGTGGTGCGCGGGATCCATGGCCCAGGCATTGGCCTGCTGCAGCGCACGCACGTAGCCGAGCGCCGTCGAGTGGTTTTCTTCGATCCATCGCCCGCGCGCCGCAGCCACCACGCCCGGATAGTGCGGCGCATAGGCGTCGCCGCCCCACAGCTTGACGCAGCCGGCCGCGAGCGCCATGTCGATGAAGGGGGGCACCAGGATGGTGGCGGTCGTGCGGCCGGCGACCAGGGCCTCGAAGCGCTGGCGCACGCCGCCGACCGGATCGAAGGTGCAGGCTGTGCGGTCGATGCCGGCGCGCGCCAGGGCGCGGTACAGCACGAGCACGAAGCCGTTGGTGGTGGCGTCGACCGCGATCGTCCCGCGTGCCGCATCGGCGAGGGAGCTGCAGCCCGGTGCGGCGCAGAAGGCCATGGCCTGGTGACGTTCGAGCTGGACCATGATGCGCAGGCCGGCCTGGCGGTCCGCGTTCCAGGCCAGGATGTTGTCGACCACGCCGATGCCGACATCCCAGGTGCCGTCCGCCAGGCCCTGGCCGATCTGGTCGGACGAGACGGTCTGCGTCGTCTCGATGTCGATGCCTTTCGCCTCGAACAGACCGAGGTGCCGGGCCCACACCAAGGGCCCCGGCGGGACGAACAGGATCTGGCGCAACTGGCGCGCTGGTGGCATCGTGGTCGCCCCGTCAAAAAAGAATGGATTTCATTATTAGGGCTGTATTTGATCCTTGTCAATGGTCGAATGCGGCCGTGCCGCGCTACCATCTGCGCATGGTGCAACACAAGAAGGCCGAAGTCCGCGACGCGATTCTCGACGGTGCGTTCCGGCTCTTTTCCAAGCACGGCTACGCCGCCACGACGCTCGCCGCCATCGCCAAGTCGGCCGGGGTGTCGCCCGGCAACGTCTACATCTACTTCGGCTCGAAGCTCGAGATCCTCTACGCGATCTACGACCCGTGGCTGCGCGCGCGGATCGATGCGCTGGAGCAGGAGCTGGCCGCCATCAAGTCGCCGCGCAACCGCCTGCGGCGCCTGCTCGGCGCGTTGTGGCGCGAGATCCCGGCGGAGGAGAACGGTTTCCTCAACAACATCATGCAGGCGATCTCGGTCACCGAACCCGACGAGGGCTACCGGTCGACGCTGGTCGAGTGGCTGGAGGAACGGGTCAGCGCATTGATCATGGACGCCCTGCCGCAGGAGCGGCGCGCGCGCTGGCGCAAGGCCCGGCTCGCGCACGTGCTGATCATGGCCTTCGACGGTTTTGCCATCCACTGGCACCTGCATCCCAACAAGGCCGCGCTCGACGACACGACCATCAACGCCGTCGTGGCGATGCTGCTCGGCGAATAGGCCGGGGCAGGCTTCAGCGCGCGGGCGCCACGAGGACCGGCATGTTCTCGTGGTGGCTTGTTCCCCCGGTCAGCGCGCGGCTTGCGGCGGCCAGTTGTTCGGCGTCGAGCGCGGTCAGCGGCTCGATCCGTCCACCCAGCATCGCCGCGATCGGCACGCCGTCCTGGTAGACCACGCGCGACGCGGCAACGCGCGGAATGCGCGAGCCCGGCACGATGGCCCCCAGCAGGTTGGCCGGGTCGGCCGCCGCCAGGCAGACCATCGCACCATCGTGCGGCTGGCGGCGCACCTGGCGCAGCAGCACGATGGCCTCGGGCAGCGCGAACTGTTCGCCCGACAGGCCGGCGATGAAGCGGCCGCCGCGGATCTCGCCGCGGGCCTCGAGCCGGCGGTAGGCGCGCACCAGATCGCGCCAGGGCGGCAGCCAGCCGGGCTCGCGTTCCATCAGGTTCCAGCAGACGACGCCGTAGCGCCGCAGCAGGATGCGCGCGACCTGCTCCACCGCCTCGGGCGCTGGGCGCGGCGGCGTCTCGCTGCTCTCGGCCGGGGCCGCGCGCAGCAACGTCCAGCGGCCGGCGTCCTGGATGCCGAACAGCGGCACGCGGCGGCGCTGCCGCGCCAGCGCCGAGACCCGTTTGGCCGCCGGTACCAGCAGCGCGCGCAGGCCGGCGTAGCTGTCGCAGTGCACGCGGCCGCGCACCACCAGCTCGGCCAGCGCCTCTTCGAGCTCGACCGGCAGCAGGCGTTCGCCCTCGACGATCTCGTCGAAGAACGAAGCGCCGTGCGCGGCCAGGTAGTCGGCGACACGCCGCGCCCGCGAGCCGAGCGCGGTGTCGTCCGCCGGTGGCGGCGCCAGCCGCGTCCACGCGGATGCGTTGCGCCGCGGCAGCAGCAGGATGGGCGTGGAGCGCAGCGACGCGGCGCCACCCCCGCGTGCATCGCCCACCACCGGCCGCAGCCGCGTCCACAAGGTGCGGCCGGCCGTACACAGGTCGTCGAGCCAGCCGCTCGCGTAGTCGCCAACGCGTGCCGGCAGCAGGTCCGATTCCCAGACGGCGGCCGCGGCCTCGTAACCTTCGAGCTGCGCCAGCACACCGGCCAGCGCATCGGGCCCGCTGACGCGCGCCGTGGGCGCGACGCGCTGCCACTCGAACAGGAAACGCATGAAGTCGCGCGGCTCGACCGGCTCGATCTCCTGCCGCAGGCGCTTGAGCGTGTAGCGGTGGATGCGCGCGAGCAGATGGCGTTCGCACCACTCGTCGACCTCGGCGCCGGGGCTGAACCTGCCCTGCAGCACCGAGCCCTCGCCTTGCAGTGCGAGCAATGCCGCTGCGACGTCGGCCAGCGGCAGTTGCACCTGCGCGGCCAGTTGCGCGGCCGGTACCGGACCCAGGCCGGACAGGCGCGAGCGCACCAGTACGCGCAGCGCATCGCCGGCCTCGGCTGCGGCCGCGTCGACCGGCGCCTCGATCAGCGGCTGCAGCGCAGCCTGCAGGTACAGCGTGTGCATCTCGGCCAGCCGCTCCGCCGCCACCCACAGGCCGGCCCGCTTGCCGGCGCCGGTCGGCAGCAGGCGCGTGGCGCGTCCGGCCTTGGCCAGGGCCGTGAGCCACTTCTTCCAGCCCTCGTGGGTTTGCGCCTCGGCGTCGGTGACGAGGCCCAGCGCCATCAGCGCCTCATGCATCTCGTCGGCATGGCGCGGCTGCGGCCAGGCTTCGTGCCGCACGCTGTCGATCGCATCCTGGTCGAGCTGGCCCAGGTCGTCGGCCGATGCGGGGTCGGCAAACCGGCGGTTCTGCACGGCCTGCGTGCGGCGCTCTTCGATCGGCGCATCGTCGAGGAAGGCGTAGGGTCGGGCGTTCAATGCCTCGGCGGCCAGCGGCGAAGGCGCCGGCAGGTCGTGCGCACTGGCCTGCACCGCGCCGCTCTCCAGCGCCTTCAGCAGCGCGAGCCAACCCTGGCTGTCCATCGCGTCGTAGAGGCAGTCGTACAGCGTCTGCGCGACCAGCGGATGCGCGGGTACCTCGCGGTCGCCGGCCAGGTTCTCGGCGCAGGCCACCTGGTCGGGGAACACCGAGGCGAGCAGGTCTTCCGACTTCATGCGCTGCAGCTGCGGCGCGACCTTGCGGCCACCGACGAAACGCGGCAGTGCCAGCGCGGTCGTCGCGTTCCAGCGCCAGCGCACGCCGAACAGCGGCGCATCGAGCAGGGCCTGCACCAGCACGTCCATCGCCGTGGCCGAGTGCAGGTAGCGCATCACCTCGTGCAGCGGAAAGCTGTGGCTGGTCGACAGCGACAGCACGATCGCGTCCTCGGTGGCGGCGGCCTGCAGCTCGAAGTTGAAGTTGCGGCAGAAGCGTTTGCGCAGCGCCAGACCCCAGGCGCGGTTGAGCCGGCTGCCGTAGGTCGAGTGGATCACCAGCTGCATGCCGCCGGACGCATCGAAGAAACGTTCGAGCACGATGTGCTGCTGGGTCGGCAGCGTGCCCAGCACGGTGAGCGCGCGGCCCAGGTGGTCGGCGATTTGCCGCGCGGCCTCTTCGGCCAGGCCCAGCGTGGCCACGAGCCAGGCCACCGTGCCGTCGGCACCGCCGCTGCGCCAATGCGCCTCGACCTCGGCGCGCAGCCGCGACACGCCGAACGACAGTTCGTCGCTGCGGCCCGGCGCCTCGCCGAGCCAGAACGGGATGTTGGGCGCGGCGCCGTGCGCGTCCTCCACCCGCACGCGGCCGGGCTCGATCTTCAGGATGCGGTAGCTGGTGTTGCCCAGCTGGAACACATCGCCGGCCAGGCTCTCGACCGCGAAGTCTTCGTTGACCGTGCCGACCTTGTGGGCCTGCGGCTCCAGCACCACGGTGTAGTCGCCGGTCTCGGGGATGGTGCCGCCGGAGGTCAGCGCCGTCAGGCGCGATCCCTTGCGTTCGCGCAGCAGGTGGTGCACGGCGTCGCGGTGCACATAGCCGGCGCGCGGGCCGTTGCGCGTGGCGAAGCCTTCGGCCAGCATACGCACGACCGCGTCGAAGTCGGCGCGCGCCAGCGCGGCGTACGGCCAGGCGCGCCGCACCAGCGCGAACAGCGCGTCCTCGTCCCACTCCTGGCAGGCGGTCTCGGCGACGATCTGCTGGGCCAGCACGTCGAGCGGGGCGGGCGGGATGTGCAGCGCATCCAGCTCGCCGCGGCGCACGCAGTCGAGCAGAGCGGCGCACTCGACCAGTTCGTCGCGCGACTGCGGGAACAGCCGCGCCTTGGGCACACCGCCCACCGCATGGCCGGCGCGCCCGGCGCGCTGCAGGAAGGTGGCGATCGAGCGTGGCGAACCGAGCTGGCACACCAGGTCGACATCGCCGATGTCCAGCCCCAGTTCGAGCGAGGCCGTGGCCACCAGCACCTTCAACTCGCCGCGTTTGAGGCGCTGCTCGGCGTCGAGCCGGAGTTCGCGCGCCAGGCTGCCATGGTGGGCGGCGACGGCGTCCTTGCCCAGCCGGTCGCCCAGGTGCCGCGCGGCGCGCTCGGCCATGCGGCGGGTGTTGACGAACACCAGCGTGGTGTTGTGCAGCAGCACCAGCTCGGCGACGCGGCCGTACACCTGGTCCCATTGTTCGGTCGACATCACGGCTGCCAGCGGCGTGGGCGGGAGCTCGAGCGACAGGTCGCGCGTCTTCGCATACCCGATGTCGACGATCTCGCAGTCGGCCACACCGCCGTGCACGGCGGCGGCACCGACCAGGAAACGCGCCACTTCGGCGATCGGCTTCTGCGTGGCCGACAGCCCGATGCGGGTGAGCGGCGCCGCGCACAGCGACTGCAGCCGCTCCAGCGACAGCGCCAGATGGCTGCCGCGTTTGCCCGAGGCCAGCGCGTGGATCTCGTCGACGATCACGGTGCGCACCGGCGCCAGCAGGCGGCGGCCCGACGCGGAGCCGAGCAGCACGTAGAGCGATTCCGGCGTGGTCACCAGGATGTGCGGCGGGCGGCGCAGGTTCTGCTGGCGATCCTTCTGCGGGGTGTCGCCGGTGCGCACGGCGGTGCGGATCTCCACGTCGGGCAGGCCCAGCGCCGCCAGTTCGCGCCGGATCCCGGCCAGCGGCACGTCGAGGTTCAACCGGATGTCGTTCGACAGCGCCTTCAGCGGCGACACGTAGACCACCGCCGTCTCGTCGGCCAGCCCGCCCGGCTGCAGCCCGGCGCCCACCAGGCCGTCGAGCGCGGCGAGAAACGCGGTCAACGTCTTGCCGGACCCGGTGGGCGCGGCCACCAGCGTGCTGCGGCCGGCCTGGATCGCCGGCCACGCGGCCTGCTGCGCCTGGGTCGGGGCGGCAAAGCTCTGGGCGAACCAGGCGGCGACGGCGGGGTGGAAACGGGCGAGCGGCACGGTGGGTGGGGTGAAACGGGGCGGCGGCCGGGCGTGGCGCCTCTGTTCGACGCCAGTATGTCGGGTTCGCCGGCGTCGTCTCAAGCGCTGTTACATCCGGCGACGGCCTGGTCAGGCAGAGTTCAGGTCGGGTGCCGACACTCGGCGGCAGGGAGCCCCAGACCATGCACATCAGTATCGCGCGCGCCGTTGCGCAAGGAAAGCACCACTGGACGGTCGAAGAGCTGCGCGATGACTGGCGCCTGTTCGAGGCCCTGCGCAGCGCCGACGAGGCCGGCCTGCTGGACGGCCTGGAGATCAACACACCCGGCCGGGGCCCTGAGACCTATGGCGTGCCGGTCGGTGTGTACGTGGCCGGGCTGACGCCGCTGGGCATCCAGGCCGCCGGCATCTGAGCCCTGCGCCTTGAGCCCTGGGCCGCACCGGGGCGGTGTCCCCGCGTTGGCGTCGTCGGTAGACATACCGTACGCATACGAACGAATCTGTGGCATGCTCCTGCGCGGAGCCGGGTCCTGCGACCCGGCGCCGCCCCACAAAAACGCAGGAGACAACAATGAAGTTCAACACGTCCGCGCGTGCGCTCAGCCGCGCGTCCCTCCTTGTGGCTGCCTCGCTGGGCCTTGCGGCCTGCGGCGGCGACAACACCGACCCGATCGACGCCGCCAAGCAGAACTGCGATGCACTGCGCAACTTCGCCGGCGCCGAGTACGAGGTCACCGGCATCACCACCACGCTGGTCAATGCGACGGCCAGCGCGCCGTTCACGGTGCCGACCAGCACCAGCACGGTCACCACGGCGTTCTGCCGCGTCGAGGCCACGGCCAAGTCGAACGCGGCGTCCAACATCAAGTTCGAGCTCTGGCTGCCGGTCAAGGACCACTGGAACGGCAAGTTCGCCGGCACGGCGTCGGGCGGCTCCGCCGGCAGCATCAGCTACGCCACGCTCGCGGCGCACTACAAGCTCGACTACGCCAGCATCGCGCACGACAACGGCCACGTCAGCACCGGCTTCGACCAGACCTGGGCCTACGACCCGGCCACCAAGTCATTGAAGATGGAGCAGATCGTCGACTGGGCCTCGCGCGCGCAGCACGTGGTCACCGTGGTCGGCAAGCAGATGACCGGCCGCTACTACGGCGACGGGCCGAAGTACGCCTACTACAACGGCTGCTCGCAGAGCGGCCACCACGGCATGATGGAAGTGCAGCGCTACCCGGACGACTACGACGGCGTGATCGCTGGCGCCCACACCAGCGACTGGACCACCAACATGGCTTCGCAGGCCTGGGTGGCGTACAAGCAGTTCGAGAACGGCGGCGCCGGGGCCATCACCAAGGCAGCCTATGCCGAGGTCAACAAGGCGGTGCTGGCCAAGTGCGACGGCAAGCCCGGCATCGACAGCCTGGTCGATGGCGTGCTGGACGATCCACGCAAGTGTTCGTTCGACCCGGCCGTGCTGCAGTGCACCGGCGGGGCGGGCGATGCGGCCACCTGCCTGAAACCCGCGCAGGTCAACGCGCTGCGTGCGATGTACCAGGGCCACAAGACGCCGACCGGCGACACCACCGCGATCTCGTATCCGGTGGGTGTGGAGTCGGGCAGCTACTGGCCGACCAACCTCACGACGCCGACCAACCCGCAGGGCAGCTGGGCCGACTACATCCGCTACCCGTTGTTCGTGAACCCGAACTACGACTTCGCGACCTTCAACTTCGACGTGGACCCGCTGACCGCGCGCACCAAGCTGCGTCCGATCTACGACGCCTACTCGAACGACCTGAGCGCGTTCCAGAAACGCGGCGGCAAGCTGATGATGTACCACGGCTGGGCCGACTCGCTGATCAGCCCCAACCTGAGCATCGACTACTGGAACGCGATCCGCCAGACCATGGGCGCGGCACAGGTCGACAGCTTCGCGCGGCAGTACATGATCCCGGGCATCGACCATTGCGGCGGCGGGACCGGCACCGGAACCTTCAGCATGATGGAGGCGCTGTCCAACTGGGTAGAGAAGGGTGTCGCACCCGACGGCACGAACGCCGGCAACACGGTGATCGCCAGCGGCTCGGACGGGCGCACCCGCCCGCTCTGCCCGTATCCGCAGATCGCGACCTACAAGGGCAGCGGCGACACCAAGGCCGCTGCCAACTTCAGCTGCCAGAACCCGAGCTGACGCGATGCCGGTTCGTCACCATGCGCTGGTGCAGCGTGGTGATGAGGCCGCTCGCCGTCTTGGCGAACAGGAACGGCAGCAGCGCATGGACCAGCGCGGCCCACGAGGCCGCCTGCAGCCGCCAGGCGAAGCCGAACGCCGACTGTGCGTGTTCGGCATAACTTTCGCCCACCGAAGCGGGGTGGTCGGTGAACGGGCGGGGCAGTGCTCTCATGTGTTGATTCCTCATTTGATCTCTGCCTGGAGTCTAGGAGGGCAGCCGCGCAAACGGTTTCCAAAGATCGACCCGTTGGCGCTAGGATTGGAAAATTATTCCAACCTGGTGTCGCAATGGACAAGATTGACCTGCTGATTCTTCAATCCTTGCAAGAAGACAGCGCCACCGCGGTCGAGGACATCGCCCGCAAGGTGCACCTGAGCCTGACGCCCACGTGGCGCCGCATCCAGAAGCTCGAAGAGGCCGGCGTCATCGAGAAACGCGTCGCGCTGTGCAACGCCGAGAAGCTGAACGTCGGCGTCACGGTGTTCGTCACGGTCAAGACGGCGCAGCACAACGCCGCCTGGCTGCAGAAGTTTGCCAAAGGCGTGCGCGAGCTGCCCGAGGTGATGGAGTTCTACCGCATGAGCGGCGATGTCGACTACCTGCTCAAGGTGGTGGTGCCCGACATCGCCGGCTACGACGCGTTCTACATGCGCCTGATCAAGGTGGCCGAGCTGTCCGACGTGAGCTCCAGCTTCGCGATGGAGCGCATCAAGTACAGCACCGCGCTGCCGGTCGAGCACGTGCTGGGCAGGCCTTAGCGGCGGCCGCAATCCCTCCATTCGCCGGGGTTGCCGCGCGCGGCGGCGTTGTGCAAAATCTTCGGCATGTCGCTGTCCGGGCCATCCCTGTTGCTGCTGCGCCTGCTGCTGGCCTGCGCGGTCATGCTGGGGGGCGAGAGTGGGCACGCCAGCGAGTACTGCAACGTCGATTGCAAGAACTCACCGGTCTGGGCGACCTGCATGCAGACCTGCGAGCAGATCCATGGCGACCGGCGCAGCGCGAAGTTCGGCGCCATTGCGCTGTCGCCCGGCAGCGGCGCCTATGGCTTCTCGTACGACTACGGGTCTCGCGGCGAGGCCGAAGGCCGTGCGATGGGCCATTGCCGCGCGGCCGCGAAGGGCCGCAAGGACTGCAAGGTCGGCGTCTGGTTCACGAACGCCTGCGGTGCGCTGGCCCGCAGGTCCGATGGCGGCTGGGGGGCCGACTGGGGCAACTCGCGCCAGGAGGCGGCGCGCAAGGCGCTGCGCAACTGCGGCGCCGGCTGCAAGCTCGAAGAGACGGTCTGCAATTCGGGTTGATCGCCCAAGCTGAGGACGTGCGGAGGTCCGGTGCCGGGCGGCCATACTACGATGGCAACCACGCCCCGCCGATGCACAACACCGCCGCATGACCTTTCCCGTCCGTATGTCGCCTTCGGGCGACCAATGCCTCGTCGTCGAATTCGGCGAGGGCATCGACCCCGCGCTGAACCGCCGCATCCTCGCGTTCGCCCGCCGCGTCAAGGCGCAGGGCTGGGCCCATGTGGGCGACATCGTGCCGTCGTGGACCGGCGTCGGCCTGTACTACCGTGCCGATGCCGTGCCGCTGGCACCGGGCGAATCGCCGCTGGCCGCGATGCAGCGCAGCGTGCGCGCGCTGCTCGAAGCCCCTTTGGACGAAGATGCCGATGCCGGCCGCCTGGTCGAGATCCCGGTCTGCTACGGCGACGAGTTCGGCCCCGACCTGGCGGAGGCGGCGCAGCGCTGCGGCATGGCGACGGCCGAACTGATCGACCTGCACACCGCCACCACCGGCCGCGTGTTCATGGTCGGCTTTGCGCCGGGCCATCCGTTCATCGGCCTGTGGGACGCGCGCATGGCCATTCCGCGCCGCACCACGCCGCGCACGCGGGTGCCGGCCGGCACCGTTGCGATCGCCAACCGCCAGACCAACATCTACCCGTTCGACCTGCCGGGCGGCTGGAACCTGCTCGGCCGCACGCCGCTGGTGATGTTTGACCCGGCGCGCGCCGAGCCCTGCCTGCTGAACCCCGGCGACAACGTGCGCTTCGTCGCGATCTCGCGTGCCGACTACGACGCGATGAAGGCGCGCCCGGCATGACGATCGAGGTCCTCAAACCAGGCATGTTCAGCACCTTCCAGGATCTGGGCCGCGTTGGCAGCCAGCACCTGGGCGCACCCGTCTGCGGGGCGATGGACGAGTTGTCGCACCGCCTGGCCAACCTGGCCGTGGGCAATGCGCCGGAGCAGGCCACGCTCGAGATCACGCTGATGGGGCCGGCGCTGCGCTTCGGCCGTGCGGCCACGCTGGCCTGGGCCGGTGCCGACCTGGCGCCGCTGCTCGACGGCAAACCTGTGCCGCGCAACACGCCCACCGCGGCGGCCGCTGGCGCCACGCTGCAGTTCGGGCCCTGCCGCCACGGCGTGCGGGCCTATCTGGCCGTGCGCGGCGGCTACGTGCTCGACCGCGTGATGGGCAGCACCAGCACCTATGTGCGTGGCGGCTTCGGCGGCTACCACGGCCGGGCGCTGCGCAAGGGCGATGCGGTCGAACTGAACGCCGTCGATGCGCAGCCCGACCTGCCGCCGCCATGGGTGACGCCAGCCCAGCGGCAGGCCCTGCAGGCGCTGCAGGACATCACCTGGGGCACCGGCGGCGAGGCGCCGATCCGCGTGATGCCGGGCCGCGAATGGACCCAGTTCTCCGACGGCATGCGCCAGACGCTGCTGGCCGGCGGCTACCGCATCGGCGGGCAGTCCGACCGCATGGGCTACCGGCTCGAAGGCCCGGTGCTCACGCGCAGCGAGGCCAGCGACATCCTGTCGGTGCCGGTGGCGTTCGGCACGGTGCAGGTGCCGCCCGACGGCCAGCCCATCATCCTGATGGCCGACCGGCAATCGGTCGGCGGCTACCCGAAGATCGTGCAGGTTGCCACCGTCGACCTGCCGCGACTGGCGCAACGGGCACCTGGCGAAGTGCTGCGGTTTCGGCTGCTCGACGCCGAACGTGCACAGGCGCTGCTGCTGGCGCGCTCGGCCGCGCTGAAGTCGCTGCAGAATGCGGGCGAACACCACTGAACGACAGGACTCTTCCATGCGAACCATCGACCTCAACTGCGACATGGGCGAAGGCTTCAGCATCTACCAGGCGGGCGACGACATCGCGCTGCTCGACCAGGTGAGCTCGGCCAACATCGCCTGCGGTTTCCACGCGGGCGACCCGCGCAACATGGGCGTGACGGTGCGCGAGGCCGCGGCGCGCGGCGTGTCGATCGGCGCGCACCCGAGTTTTCCGGACCTGCAGGGCTTCGGGCGCCGCGAGATGGCGGTGTCGCCGGCCGAGGCCTACGACATGATCGTCTACCAGATCGGTGCGCTGCAGGCGTTCGCGGCCGTGCGCGGCGTGCGGGTGCGCCACGTCAAGGCGCACGGCGCGCTCTACAACATGGCCGCGCGCGACGAGAAGCTGGCCGACGCGATGGCCCGCGCCGTGCGCGACGTCGACGCCTCGCTGGTGCTGTTCGGCCTGGCCGGCAGCGCGATGGTCGATGCCGGGCGCGCGGCAGGCCTGGCGGTGGCGAGCGAGGTCTTTGCCGACCGCAGCTACCAGGACGACGGTTCGCTCACGCCGCGCCGTCAGCCCGGCGCGATGATCACCGACGTCGCGCAGTCGATCGCCCAGGTGATCGGCATGGTGCGCGATGGTTGCGTGCGCAGCCTGTCGGGCAAGGAGGTCGCGCTCAAGGCCGACACCCTGTGCGTGCATGGCGACCAGCCCGGTGCGCTGGCGTTCGCCCGGGCCCTGCGCGCAGCGCTGCGCGACATCGGGGTGGGCGTGCAGGCACCGGCTTCGCCTTGATGCCCCGCAGGGTGGCCTGAAGCGTCACCGCCCGTGATGCAGGCCTGGCCTCGACCTAGGGCTTGCCGCAGGTCCGTGGCAAAGCATGCAGAATGCGTGCGACCTCACCACCACGGATCCAGATGCTCTTTGCTCTTGCCTGCGGCGCGACCATCGTGTTGTCCAGCTTCCTGCTGTTCCTCGTGCAACCGATCCTGGCGAAACAGATCCTCCCGTGGTTCGGCGGCACCTCCTCGGTGTGGACCCTCTGCATGGTGTTCTTCCAGTGCGCGCTGCTGGCGGGCTACCTGTATGCGCACTGGCTGCAGGGCCGTTCGCGCAAGGTGCAGCGCTGGATGCATCTCGCGCTGCTGGCGGCGGCACTGGCCACGCTGCCCATCATTCCCTCGGTCGGCTGGAAGCCGGTGGCCGACAGCGACGCCGCGCTGCGCATCCTGGGGCTGCTGCTGGCGACAGTCGGGCTGCCCTACATGTCGCTCGCGGCCACGTCGCCGCTGCTGCAGCGCTGGCTGAGCCGGGCCTTGCCCGCCGCGTCGCAGCGCCACGTGTACCGGCTGTTCGCCTGGTCCAACGCCGGCTCGCTGGCCGCCCTGCTGGCCTACCCTTTCCTGGTGGAGCCCTGGTTCGACACGCGCGTGCAGTCGTGGGCCTGGAGCGCAGCCTATGCCTGCTTCGTGCTGGCCTGCGGCTGGGTCACGTGGCGCGCGACCTCGGTGCAGTCGGTGGCCGCTGCGGCTCAGGCGGTGCAAGGGGTCGATGCGCCGGCCGAGGCCGCCGTGCCGCAGCGCGCGCCGGGCCTGCGCGACTACCTGCTGTGGACCGTGCTGGCGATGGTGCCGTCGGCCTTCCTGCTGGCAGTCACCACGCACATGACACAGAACGTGGCCTCGATCCCCTTCCTGTGGATCGTGCCGCTGTCGCTGTACCTGTTCTCGTTCATGCTGGTGTTCGAAGGCCGCGGCGGGCGCGGCTGGTACGTGGGGCCGGTGTCGCGCGTGGTGTGGCTGCTGCCGACGCTGGGCGCTGCCGTCGCGATGACCTGGGCGCTGTCGGCCAGCAACGGCGTGCTGCACATCCAGTACGCGCTGCCGCTGTTCGCCTGCGGGCTGCTGCTGGTGTGCGTGACCTGCCACGGCGAGCTGGCCGGCGCGCGGCCCGCGCCACGGTACCTGACGCGGTTCTACCTGTGCATGTCGTTCGGCGGCGCCATCGGCGGCATGGGCGTGGGGCTGGGCGCGCCGCTGTGGTTCAACGCGTATTGGGAACTGCCCGGCCTGATGTGCGCGGTGGCGCTGATCGGCATCGGCGCGGGGCTGAATGTCGGACCGGGCCGCCGGCGGCTGTGGGCGCTGCCGGCCATCGCCGCGCTGGCGGGCGCCGGCTGGTTCAGCTGGGCCTACGTGAAGTTCCAGAACGCCAACAGCATCGCCGCCACCCGCAACTTCTACGGCATGCTGCGCGTCACCGAGCACGGCACCGGCGACAACCAGATCCGCCGCCTGCTGCACGGCACCATCATGCACGGCGAGCAGTTCACCGCACCCAAGCTGCACGACCTGCCGACCAGCTACTACGGCGAGACCAGCGGCATCGGCCGGGCGCTCACGGTGCTGGGCGAGCGCGGCCCGATCCGCGTCGGCTCGGTCGGCCTGGGCACCGGCACGCTGCTGAGCTACGTGCGCGACGGCGACCAGTACGTCGTGTACGAGCTCGACACCCACGTGCTCGACGCCGCCAAGACCTGGTTCAACTTCTTCATCGACGCACCGACTACCCCTGAGGTACGCATCGGCGATGCCCGCCTGTCGATGGAACGCGAGCTGGCAGCGGGCAAACCGGGCCGCTACGACCTGATTTCGGTCGACGCATTCTCGAGCGATTCGATCCCCGTGCACCTGATGACGAAGGAGGCGCTGGGCATCTACCTGCAGCACCTGCAACCCGACGGCATCATCGCATTCCACGTGTCCAACCGCTACCTCGACCTGCCGCCGGTCGTGGCCCGCATTGCCGCCGCCCACGGCCTGCAGGCCTGGCAGATCGAGGACAACCCCGAGGACGACCACCTGAGTTTCACCGACTGGATCCTGGTCGGCCGCAACATCCCCGACGAGCTGAAGGCCGCCGGCCAGCAACTGCAGCCCGAGCCCGGCACGCAGCCCTGGAGCGATGCCTACAACAACCTGTTCAAGGTCCTGAAGTTCTAGCGAGGGTCACGCCAGCGCCGCACGCCGGCAGCGGTCAAGGCCAGCAGCGCCGACAGGCTGGCGAGGGTGGCGGGTGACAGCACGGGTACCGCGGTGGTCGTGCTGACAATCCCCGTGCCGCAGACCGCCGTGCCGCCGGTGGTGGGGAATGCCGGGCTGGCGGGCAGGTCGCCGAGTCCCAGCTGGATCGTCAGCGCGGCCGTGTCCTGGCCATCGACGGACGCGTCGAGGTTCAGGTCGGTGGCCACGTAGGCCTGGAACACGGAGCCGGATGCGGCGTCGGCGTAGACCAGCGCCAGATCGGTGCCGGGGGCGGAGGATCCGATGGGCGCGCCGTCGATGGCGCCGTCCTGGTTGACGTCGCCGGCCTTGGCCGCAAGCCCCAGTGCCACGACTTGCGCATTGCCCGGGTTGACGACGGTTCCCGCCTGCGTGAAGTCGACCGCCGCACCGGCGGCGGCCCCCAGGGCCTGCGGGGTCGAGATCAGCGCCGCGTGGTTGCGGTGGCGGATGCGGATGTTGTACGAGCCGGGCGGCACAGTGGAGAAGTTCAGCGGCGCGGAGAGCGTCGTCGGATCGAGGATGCTGCCATCGGCCTGCAGCAGGGCTGGGCGGCTGACGACCGCGTTGCAGCTGGCGGCGCTGTTGCCGCCCAGAAGTTCCACCAGGACCCAGTCGACCGTGTTCACGGGCACGGACGCGGCGGTGACCGTGCCGCCATAAGGATCGGTCAGGGGAACCAGGTCGTAGAAGCGCAGGTCCGTGCGCATCGGGAAGTTGCCGCCGACCCCCAGTGTCGCGCCGCGCAACGCGAACTTGAGATTGACCGCGACCGCGGCGTTCGAAGCCGCCGCCGCCATCAGCAATGCCCCTGCGAGCAACCAGCGCCGAGCGTTTCTTGCCGTGTGGTATTTCATGATAGTTTCAATAAGTTACTTTTTTGAAACTATGCCAGTTTTGTCTTCCATTGGCTAGTCGACCGAACGGGCGGGCGGTGGAACGCGCAACAATGCCGTCCGTGCCGACCGATCCTCAGAACCTTGTCCCGCCTTCCGTGCCGGCCCCGTGGTCGGCACGGGCCGCCGACGGCTTCATGGTGCGCGGCTTCGTGTGGCGCGGCGAACCTGCATCGTCCGGCCGCCAGGTGGTCATCGTCAATGCCGCCACCTCCGTGCGCTGCCGTTACTACTTCCGTTTTGCCGACTACCTGTTTCGCCATGGCTTCGACGTGGTGGTGTACGACTACCGCGGCATCGGCGAGTCGCGCCCGGGGTCGTTGCGCGGCTTCGATGCCTCGTGGTCGGACTGGGGCGCGCTGGATTTCGAGGCCGTGCTGGTGCACGTGCAGCAGGCTTTTCCGGGCCAGCCGATCGACGTCGTCGGCCACAGCTTCGGCGGCAGCGGCATCGGCATGGCGGCATCGGCCGGCTTGGTGCGCCGCGTGGTGGCGGTCGGCGCGCAGTTCGCCTACTGGCGCGACTACGCGCCGCGCCAGCGGCTGCAGATGCTGGCCCGCTGGCATGTCGCGATGCCGCTGGTGACCGCGCTGTTCGGCTACTTCCCCGGCAAGCGCCTGGGCTGGCTCGAAGACACGCCGCGCGGCGTGGTGTGGGACTGGGTGGTCAGCACGCCGGGCTTCGCGCAACGGCGCAGCGCACGGCGCCGCTTCGGCGACCAGGGCCGCGCCGTGTACCGCCGGCTGCAGGCTCGCCTGCTGGCCATCAGCACCACCGACGATCCGTTCGGCACGCTGGTGGCCACCGACCGCATGCTGGGCTACTACGCCTGCTGCGACCGCACCCATCTGCGCATCGCGCCGCAAGAGGTCGGCGCCCAGGCCATCGGGCATTTCGCCTTCTTCCACCAGCGCTTCGAGGCGACGTTGTGGCCGATCGCGCTGGCCTGGCTGCAGCACGCCACGCTGCCGGCGGATGTGCCGGGCCAGGTGGTGTCGCACCAAATGGCCGGGGGCTGATCAGGGCATGTACTGGCCGCCGTTGATCTCGATGATCTGCCCGGTCACATAACTCGACAGCTTCTCGGACGCGAGGTAGAGGAAGGCCCCCACGCATTCGTCGACCGTGCCGAGCCGGCCCATCGGAATCGTGGCGCGCATCGATTCGAGCTGGGCCGCGGTCGAGAACTTCTCGTGGAACGGCGTCACCACCACCCCTGGCGACACGGCGTTGACCCGTATCCGGCGGCCGACCAGCTCCTTGGCCAGACCCTTGGTGGCGGTGCTGATGAAGCCCTTGGATCCCGCATACAACGAGGCCCCTGGCCCGCCGCCGTGGCGTGCCGCCACGCTGGTCAGGTTGATGATGCTGCCACCGTGGGCCATGCAGGGCACGGCGTACTTCGTGCACATCATCATCGAGCGCACGTTCAGGTTCAGGATGTCGTCGAACACCGCGTCGTCGATGTCGGTGATGGGCACGCGTTGCACCAGCGCACCGGCATTGTTGATGACCACGTCGATGCCGCCGAAATGCGCCGCCGCGGCCTCGACCACACGCCGGCATTCGGCAGTCTGGCGCAGGTCGCCCTGCACCACGAGTGCCTGACCGCCCGCGGCCTCGACTTCGCGGGCCACCTCCAGTGCTGCGTCCTTCGAGCTGTTGTAGTGCACGGTGACCTTGCCGCCCAGGGCGCCGAAGGCCTTGGCGCAACCGGCGCCGATGCCGGTCGATGCGCCGGTGATGAAGATGGATTTGCCTTTGAGATCGTCCATGGGAGTCCTTGTGTTGGGAGGGGGGAGTGGTCAGGCTTCGGGGCCGCCGACCTCCAGCGCGACGAGAAAACGCGACACCAGGTTGTAACCTGCCACCACACCCACCAGTTCCACCATCGCCTGGTGGTTGCCGAGTGCTGCGCAGGCCGCCGCGAACGTGGCTTCGCGCACACGCACGTCGCGCGTCATTTCGGTCGCTACGGAGAGCACCGCGCGGTCGAGCGGGCTGAACAGCACGGCGTCATCTGCCGCGTCGAGCGGTTGGCGCAGTGCCTCGAGCTGGGCCGCGCTGCCGCCGGCCGCCAGGAACGGGGCTGCGTGCTGCCGGTGCTGGTAGGGCGCGCCGTTCAGGCTGCCCACGGCGCAGGCCACCATCTCGCGGTGCAGTGCCGACAGCAGCATGCCGCGCTTGATGCCGCCGAAGAAGCCGTTCCAGGCGCCGGCCAGTGCCGGGCTGTGCAGCATCATGCGTTCGACTTCGAGCAGACGGCCGTCGTGCCGTGCACGGAATTCGGCGACCAGTGCGGCGGGCTGCGCAATGTCTTCGGGAACGTAGGGCAGGCGCGCCATGTCAGGTGTAGCGGTGCGGTGCGGGCAGCCACTTGCTCCAGAAGCCAGGGTCGTGGCAGATCACCAGTTCGCCGCCGAGAAACTCGGTCAGCAGGCGCAGCCGCGAGATCGAGGCGATGGCGTGTTCGGTGGTGTGGGCATTGCCGGGCGGCAGGTCAGGGTCGAGGTTGGCCGGGCAGAACATCGCGTCACCCGTCATGATCAGGATGCCGCCCGAGGGCAGCCGGACGATCAGCGACTGGTGGCCGGGCGTGTGGCCGGGTGTGGTCAGCGCGGCGACACCGGGCTTGACCATGCGGTCGCCCACCAGCAGCTCGTAGTCGATGCCGCAGTCGAAATAGGCGCGCTCGTACGGCCGGCTGATGAAGCCGTCGGGCCGGTGGGCAAAACGGTACTCGTTGGCCTGTACCAGGAAGCGTGCGTTCGGGAACAGCCGGTTCCCGCCCGCGTGATCCCAATGGAAATGGCTGTTGATGACGATGCCGATGTCTTCGGGCTTGCGGCCCAGCTCGGCCAGCCGGTGGCGGATGTCGTCCTCCGGCGTGTACTGCGCGATCATGTCCTTGAAGCGGGCGATCGACAGGCCGGACGCCGCGTCTTCGCAGCCGTGCGGCAGCATGCCGGTGTCAAACAGGATGTGCTCGCCATCGGCCATCTCGATCAGCGCGCCGGTCACCGGGATCTCGACCCGGGTGCCGACGCCGCGCCGGTAGGTGAGCGACGACTGGTCGTTGACCAGCGTGCCCAGGTTGAACAGCGCCACGCTCTGCACCAGCGTCGGCTCGGCCTGCGCCAGGCGCACGGCGGTGCCGGTGCCGACGGGGGCTGTGGAAGGGGTCGTGTTCATCGTGTCATGCTCCCGCCAGTGCCATCAAGGCGCCCGGCCTGATCTGCAGGGCCACCATCTGCCCGTGCTCGAAGTGGCGGTCGTCGCTCGAATCGACCACCAGCGGCGGCCCGCCGAAACCATCGATCAGCAGGCGTGTGAAGTTGCCCATGTAGGCCACCGAGGCGACCTGGCCGCGCAGCCCGGTACCGTCGGCCGCATCGATGGCCACAGCCTCGGGGCGGAACAGCGCCTCGGCGCAGTCGGGCGGCAGCGAGACGCCGGCGATGCGGCCCGCCGCGCAGACGAAGGCCCCGTCTTCGATGCGGCCCGGAATGCGGTTCATCGTGCCGATGAAGTCGCCGACGAAGCGCGTGGCCGGGCGCGCATAGATCTCGCGCGGCGTGCCGATCTGCGCGATGCGGCCGTGGTCCATCACCACGATGCGGTCGGCCAGCGACATGGCTTCGGCCTGGTCGTGCGTCACGTAGACGGTGGTGATGCCCAGGCGCCGCAGCAGGGCGTTGATCTCGAAGCGCAGGGTGTCGCGCAGCTTGGCATCGAGCGCGGTCAGCGGCTCGTCGAGCAGCAGCACGCGCGGCGCCACCGCCAGCGCGCGGGCCAGCGCCACGCGCTGCTTCTGCCCGCCCGACAGTTGGTCGATGCGCCGGTGGGCGAACTTGTCCAGGTGCATCATCGCCATCAGCTCGCGGGCGCGCTGCGTGCGCTCGGCCAGCGGCATGCCGCGCAGGCGCAGTCCGTAGGCGATGTTGCCGGTGACGTCGAGGTTGGGGAACAGCGCATAGCTCTGGAACACCATGCCGACGTTGCGCCGCTCGATCGGGATCGCCGTCACGTCGTCTGCGCCGAAGTGGATGGTGCCGCCGGGATCGGGCGCCTCCAGGCCCGCGATCATGCGCAGCGTGGTGGTCTTGCCGCAGCCCGAGGGGCCGAGGATCACCACGGTCTCGCCGGCGGCGATCTCCAGGTCGAGCGGGTCCACCGCCACCGTGCCGTCGGCGTAGCGCTTGGAGCACTGCGTCAGGCGGATCGAGGTCGGTACGAGCTTGTCAATCGCCATGGGTGTCTTTCGCCGCCGGCGGTTTGCCGCGGCCGAGGTTGCGTGTCGGGTTGCCCCACAGTTGCAGCGCGATCAGCAGCGGCACGATCATCACGAAGAACAGGCTGGTGTAGGCGCTGCCGAGTTCGATGCGGGAATTGGTGTAGGCCACGGCCAGGCCGACCGGCATGGTCTGCGTCATCGGCGTGCTCATCAGCATGGTCAGGTTGAACTCGCCGATCGACAACGTGACGACCGTCAACGCGCCGGCCACCACGCCGGGTGCCGCGTTGGGCAGGGCGATGGTCCAGAAGCGGGTCCAGAAGCCGGCGCCGAGGCTGGCCGCGCCTTCCTCGAGTTCGGTGAGGTTGATCGACGACATCACCGCCAGCACCGAGCGGATCATGAACGGCATCGTGTAGAGCACGTGGCCGACCAGGATGAACAGCCAGCTGGTGCGAAAACCGGAGAAGCCGCCATAGGTGATGACCAGCGCCAGCGCGGTCGCCAGCCCGGGCACGGCCACCGGCAGCAGGATCATCTCTTCGAACAGCCGGGTCAGCCGGTTGCGCCGCTTGGCCAGCGCATAGGCCGCGGGCAGCCCCACCAGCAGGTTGACCACCAGGCAGCCCAGCGCCAGCGCCAGCGAGATCAGCACCGTATCGCCATAACGCTCCCAGACCTCGCCGACCCAGCGCAACGTGAGCCCAGCGGTCGGCCCGCGGAAGTAGTTGGCGGTGAAGCCGGCGATGATGGACATGGCCATCGGCACCAGCACGAAGGCCGCTACCAGCAGCGTGAACACCAGCTGCCACGCGAACGAGAAGCGTCTGCGCATGCCGTTCATGCGGCTGCCGCCACACCGGCGCCCGTGAAGTTGCGTGCCAGCGCCAGCACCACCCAGGTCAGCACACCAAGGATCACGCTCAACGCGGAGGCCACCGCGATGTTGGCGTTCAACGTGAACTCGTTGTAGATCACCATCGGCAGCACGTCGACCCCGGCATTCAACGTGAACGCGGTGCCGAACGCCCCCATCGAGGTGGCGAAGCAGATGGCGCCCGAGGACACCAGGGCCGGCGCCAGCGCTGGCAGGATCACGTCGGTCATCACCTGGCGGCCGCTGGCGCCCAGAGAGCGTGCGGCCTCTTCGATGCCGAGGTCGAGCTTCTCGGCCGAGGCCATCACGGTCAGGATCACGCGCGGGATCGAGAAGTACACATACCCCATGAACAACCCCGCGAACGAATAGGCGAACATCAGCTTCTCGCCGGTGAGGAAGGTCGCCACGCTGCCGACCAGGCCCTGGCGGCCGGCCAGCATGATCACCATGAAGCCGACCACCACCCCCGAGAACGCGAGCGGCAGCGTCAGCACCGCGATCAGCGCGTCGCGCCCGGGAAAGCGGTTGCGGACCAGGAACAGGCCACTGATCACCGAGATGGCCAGCGTGACCAGCGTCACGCCGGCCGACAACGCCACTGTGACCAGCAGGCTGACCAGGTAGCGTGGCGTCGACAGGATCTGCAGGTACGACTGGAAGCCGGAGGGCCCGTCGCCACTCAGCAGGATCAGCCGCCCGATCGGCAACAGCCAGAACGCGAGAAAGATGGCGGCGGCCGGCACGGTCAACAGCACGAGCCGCCGCGTGTCACTGGGCTGCATGGCAACGGTCTCCTGCGGCAGGCGAGGGCGTGGCAGGGACGCGGCTCAGCGCACTTCGGCCAGGTAGCGCTCCGCGAACTTCTTCTGCGCCTCGGCGACCTTGCGGAAGTCGACCGTCTTGATGCGCGAATACTCCTTCTCGGGGAACAGCTTGGCGGTGGTCTCCTTCGACAGCACGTTGCGCACCGGCCGCAGATAGGCGTTGGACCAGATGGTCTGGCCCTTGTCGGACAGCAGGAAGTCGAGCACCTTCTTCGCGGCTTCGGGATGCGGTGCGTTCTTGGCCAACACCATCACATAAGGAACGGGCAGCGAGCCTTCGGCCGGCATCACGAACTCGACGTTGGCCTTGTCCTTGAACTTGCCGCGGTTGGCGTTGAAGTCGGCATCGACCAGGATCGCGATCTCGCCCGACAGCACACGCGCATAGGACGTCTGGTTGACCACGATCGGCGAGTTCTTCTTCAGCTGCTGGAAGTAGCTCATGCCCGGTGCGAAGTTGTCGATCGAGCCGCCGAGCGAGACGTTGGCCGCCATCGCCGCGATGTAGCCGATGAAGGCGCTGGTCGGGTCGTAGTAGCCGACCAGACCCTTGTACTCGGGCTTCAGCAGGTCCTTCCACGAGGCCGGCACCGGCAGCTTGCCCAGCGCATCCTTGTTGACGAAGAAGCCCACGGCGCCGGTGTGGATGGTGAACCAGTGGCCGTCGGGATCCTTCAGGTCGGCCGGGATCTGGTCGAAGCCTGGCGGCTTGTACGGCTGCGTCAGCCCGAGCTGCTGCGCCTGGATGCCAAAGGTGATGCCCAGGTCGGCGAAGTCGGCGACAGGGTTGTTCTTCTCGGCCACCATCTGCGCCAGCGCCTGGCCCGAGTTCTTGCTGTCGAACGGCACGGTGATCTTGATCTCCTGCTTGACGGCGCGCAGCTGGCTGCCCCAGTCGGCCCACTCCTCGGGGCAGCTGTAGCAGATGGCGGTGTTCTGGGCGTGCGCGGCGCCGCCGAGCAATCCGGCTGCCAGCGCGCAGCCAGCGATCCAAGTCTTCAACATGCTAGTGTCTCCTGATGGTGAGCCCCGCGAAGGGCATGTTTTCTTGTCACGACGGATGTCCTTCCGCGGCCGCTGCTAGCGTGCGGCGGTCGCAGAAGCCTCGCGCGGTCGCACGTACGAGGAAAGGTAGCGGCGCATCGATTCGGGGATGTCGTCTCGCACCCCGTTCGAATCCTCGAAATACTCGGGGTGCTGCTCGACGGCCAGATCGAACCTGCGGAACACCTGCGACAGGTGCTGCGTGAGCCCGGCGATGGCGCCATCCAGATCGCCGCGGCTCATGTGGGCGAGGATGTCCTGGTGGTCGGCCACGGCGTGCTGCATGTGGCCTTCGACCGGGTTGGTCAGCCGCCGGATGCGCACCAGGTGGGTGGCCGTCTCGTTGATGATCGCCGAGATGCCGTCGGCGCCGGCGACCTGCGCGAAGTAGTGGTGGAAGTTCTGGTCTTCGTTGAAGAAGGCTGCGTGGTCCTTCTTCGCCGCAAACACGCGTTGCCGGTCGATGATGGCCTTGACCGCCTTGGTGTCGGCCTTGGTCCACACGGTGCCGGCCATCTTGAGAATGGAAGTCTCGAGCGCCTCGCGCACGAACGAGGCCTCGATGACTTTCTTGAGCCGGATCGGTGCGACGAAGCTGCCGTGCTGCGGAAACACCACGATGAGTTCGTCGTGCGTGAGCCGGATCAGCGCCTCGCGCGCCGGGGTGCGCGACACATCGCATTGCTGGCAGATCCAGTTCTCGCTGATCGGCGTTCCGGGCTTCAGCTGCAACGCCAGGATGGCCTCGCGCAATGCCACATAGACCTGGGCGGCGCGGGGCAGGCGACGGTCGATCTGCAGCGGAAAAAGCAAGGCAACCCCGATGTCTCTATTGGTATGCTTGTATTGTAGTGTTCGCACTTTTTGGGCTGTAGCGGGTTTTCACCGAGCCGCGCGTCTGGCTTGGCTGGCAAGGCTTTGCTGGTCGACGCGGCCCAGATAATGCGGGTCGCCCATGCGCAGCTGCGTGGGCAGGTTCGACCCCGACATCCACCCAACACCAACCGGTACCAGGAGCGGCGCATGGCATCCCCGATCAAGATCATCTCGTCGATGGCGACGAAGAAACTGCTGGCCGAGCTGGTCGCGCAGTACCAGCGGACGCACGACCAGGCCATCGAGAACGAGGCCGTGGGCGGCGTCGATGCGGCCAAACGTGTGGCCGCTGGCGAGGCCTTCGACATCGTCGCGCTCGCATCCAATGCCCTTGAGCAGCTGACGGCCGACGGCCGCATCGTCGCCGGCAGCCGGGTCGACATCGTCACCTCCGGCGTCGCCATCGCGGTGCAGGCCGGCGCCGCGCAGCCCGACATCGGCTCCGAGCAGGCCGTCAAAAGCGCGGTGCTGGCGGCGCGCACGCTGAGCTATTCGACCGGGCCGAGCGGTGTGCAGCTAGTCAAGCTGTTCGAGCGCTGGGGTATCGCAGACATTCTCAAGGACCGCATCGTGCAAGCCCCGCCTGGCGTGCCGGTGGGCTCGCTGGTGGCGCGCGGCGAGGCCGAGCTGGGTTTTCAGCAGTTCAGCGAGCTGATGCACCTGCCCGGCATCACGGTGCTGGGACCGCTGCCGCCTGCCATCCAGATCACGACGACGTTCTCGGCGGGCTTGGCCACGGCTTCCACGCAGCCCGAGGCTGTGCGCGAATTGCTGGCGTTCATGGTGTCGCCGGGGGTGGCGGAGTTGAAGCTGCGCAATGGGATGGAGCCGGTGTAGCTTCAATCCCGGATGCCGCCCACGGGATTGGCCGCGCGAGCTGGCGCCCGGCATGATCCGGGGTCACGCCACAACTGCGCAGGAACGTCATGAGTAGTCTGCAAGCCCTTTTCTCCGATCCGGCCGCCTGGGCCGCCTTGGTGGCGCTGGTCATCATGGAAGTGGTGCTGGGCATCGACAACCTGATCTTCATCTCGATTCTTTCCAACAAGCTGCCCGAGGCCCAACGCAAGCGGGCACGGCGCATCGGCATCGCGCTGGCGCTCGTGACGCGGCTGGCCCTGCTGTCGATGATCGCGTGGCTGGTGGGGCTGACCACACCCGTTTTCGATCTGGGCTGGTCGGGTCCGGTCGGTGCCAACGGCGAGCCCGGCTTCGAAACCCGGTTCTCGTGGAGAGACTTGATCCTGATCGCGGGTGGCCTGTTCCTGATCTGGAAAGCCACCAAGGAGATCCACCACGCCGTCGACCCCGCCCCCACGGGGGACGTGTTTGATACGGGCGCCACGGCCACGATCGCGTTCTCGTCGGTGATCGTCCAGATCGTGCTGCTGGACATGGTGTTCTCCGTCGACTCCATCCTGACCGCCGTCGGCATGACGGACAACCTCGCCGTGATGGTCATCGCTGTGATCGTGGCGGTGGCCGTGATGCTGCTGGCGGCCGAGCCGCTGGCGAACTTCATCAACCGCAACCCGACCGTCGTGATGCTCGCGCTCGGCTTCCTGCTGATGATCGGCGCCGTGTTGATCGCCGATGGGTTCGGGGTGCATGTGCCGAAGGGGTATATCTATGCGGCGATGGCGTTTTCTACTTTGGTGGAGGGATTGAACATGTTGTCGCGGCGGGGGAAGAGGCAGGAGCGGGGAGGTTCGTAGCGCTGCATTCGCACCATGGCCCCCCGATGTGCTCTGTCGCTTCCACCCCAAGTTAGAAAACTGGCCCCTTCACCAGGCAGAAACGCAATTGTCCGCGCCACCTCTTTCGCTTTTCCCGAGAGCTGGTCAGCGCGGGCTGCTTGCGGTGCAGCCGCTCGGCGGCGCGCCCCATGTGCTCGAGCTCGGCGATGACCTCGGAATACTGGAGATCGCGCAGATCCATCGACACGTGGCACCCCGCGTCATGGAAGAACGGTGCCCACGGCCGATCCGAGCCCGATGCGGACTGCACCCTCGGCTTCGCACCAGCCACGAAGGATCAGGGTGTCGCCGTCTTCGAGGAAGGTGCGCTTCTCGCCGTTCGGAAGGTCGATGGGCTGCCTGCCGCCGGCACTCAGTTCCATCAGGGAGCCGGCCTGCCCCGCCTCCGGCCCGGACAGCGTGCCCGAGCCGAGCAGGTCGCCGGGCTGGAGGTTGCATCCGTTGACGGTGTGGTGCGCGACCAGCTGCGCTGGCGTCCAGTACGCGGCCTGCGCGGTGTTCACGATCGACAGGCGGACGGGTGCTTCGCCGGCGGCACGCATTCTTGCGGACTGCAGCAGCACTTCCAGCGTGATCGAGAACGCGCCCTGTGTGCGATTGAGTGGCGAATCCAGATACGGCAACGGCTGCGGGTCGCCCGCGGGCCGCTCGAATGCGACGCGAAATGGCGCCAACGCCTCCGTGGTCACCAGCCACGGAGAGACCGTGCTGGCGAAGTTCTTCGACAGGAAGGGACCCAGCGGCTGGTACTCCCAGCCCTGGATGTCGCGCGCGGACCAATCGTTGAACAGGGACACGCCGAACAGATGCTGCTCGGCCTCGGCCATGGCGATGGGCTCGCCCTGCGCGTTGCCGCGGCCGATGAACCATCCGAGCTCGAGCTCGTAGTCGAGGCGCCGCGACGGCCCCAGGGTCGGTGTGTCGGCGTCCGGCGCCTTGGCCTGCCCACGCGGACGCTTGAACGGCTGCCCGCTGGCGATGATCGAGGAGGCGCGGCCGTGGTAGCCGATCGGCACCCACTTGTAGTTCGGCAGCAAGGGGTTGTCGGGGCGAAATTGCTTGCCGACCGTGGTCGCATGGTGGACGCTCGTGTAGAAGTCCGTGTAGTCGCCGATGCGGCAAGGCACCGTGAGTTCGACCGATGCCTGCGGCAGCAGCGCCTTCGACCACGCGGCCTGTTGCGCGCTGCCTTCGCGCAGGCCTTGCGAGATCGCCAATCGCAGCGCCTGGCGCCGGTCGTCCGGCGCGGCCATCAGCGCATTCATGTCATCGGTGTCGATCAGGCCACTCGCCTTCAGGTCGAGCACCTGGTCACCGATGGCCACACCGATGCGAAAGCGCTCCGCGCTGCCGGTGGGGCGGAAACGTCCGAACGGCAGGTTCTGGATCGGGAAGTCAGCCCCTGCAAGGTTGGCGGTTGCGACCCAGCTGCGCAGCTGGGCGTCGTGGGTGGCATTCAGTCGTGTCATGGCGAATCCTTTCAATGCGGAAGGCATTGTCGCCCTTGAAAGGACCGCATCCTCCCGCGGATTCCGTCCTCAGGCCGCCATGCGCCGCGGTGCGTCCAGCGAGTCCGCATAGTCCCCCAGATGCAGCACCGTGCCCGGGTACGCCACCAGCACCCGCACCCCAGGACAGGCCCGCCGGATCGCAGACGCAAAGTCGTCCCACGGCGCCGAGGTCACCTCCATCATTTCGTGGAACTTCTCGTGCGGCGGATACAGAAACACCACCTTGGGCTGCAGCGCCTTCACACCACGCACCACGTCGTCGATGAAGAACAGCTGCATGCCGGCCAGCAGCACGTCGACCTTGGGGTACTGGCGCTTGAGCACGGCCAGGTCGTCGTCGGTCATCTTCGAGTTGAAGCCTTCGTTGTAGTTCAGCACCGTGCGGCCATCGGGCAGCGTCACGTGGAAGCCGGTGTAGCCCGAATAGAACGGCGCATTGGTGGCGCTACTCCAGGCCCACGAGAGCTGCGTGGCATTGCCGTGGAAGACCGCCTTGGTCATGGCCTTCACCAGGTTGATGTCGCGGTGTTTCCACGGGAACAGGCTGATGCGGAAGCCATCGGCCTCGACCGAGGCGCCCCATTCGGTGGGCAGCAGTTGCGCCGCCGGGATCTTGTTGCGCTTGCCCAGGAAGCGGCACACCGAGGGCGTGGCCACCGCGCGGGCGCCGCTGGCCTGCAGCACCGCGGGTACGTCGAGATAGTGCTCTTCGTGGCCGTGCGTCACGCAGACCAGGTCGGCATGGGCAAAATCGGGCAGGTCGAACCAGTGGGCGCCGCAATAGGGCCGGAAGAACGGATCGAAGAAGATCGATCTGCCCTGCACGCGCAGCTCGATCGCCGACCAGCCGTAGTATTTGATGAAATCCCCGTCGGGCATACTGGCTCCTATTGTTTGTAGAAATATTCCACTATTTAAGAATTCCATGCCAAGCAAGAAGAAGGCCAGTCAAGCTGTTGCCGTGGTCGCACCCGTTGCAGCGTCCGCCGAGGTGCTGCCGGCTGCCGCTGCCGACCCGGCGGCGGGGCGCAAGGACCGGGCCGAACACCTGGCCAGTCTGGCCGATGCGCTGCGCACGCGGCGCAAGAGCAAGGGCATGGCGATCGAGCAACTGGCCGATCTGTCGGGGGTCAGCCGCTCGATGATCTCGAAGATCGAGCGGGCCGAGGCTGTACCGTCGACCTCGGTGCTGTCGCGGCTGGCCGAGGCGCTGGGCGTGACCTTCTCGCAGTTGCTGGTCGAGCCAGAAGAGCAGGAAGTGGTGCTGCTGCCCCAGCGTGTGCAGCCCGTGCTGCGGGACCAGACCTCGGGTTTCATGCGCCGCTGCATTTCGCCGATCCTGCCCGGCCGTGGCATTGACTGGGTGCTCAACACGCTGCCGCCCGGTTCGTCCACCGGCGAGTTCACGGCCCACAGGCGCGGCACCGACGAATACATCTACGTGTTGAGCGGCACGCTCGAGGCGCATCTGGGCGAGCAGGTGCTGCGGCTCGAAGCCGGTGACGCGGTCTATTTCCAGGCCACACGCACGCACGAGTTCCGCAACCTGGGCAGCAGCGACTGCCAGTACTTCCTGGTGATCGACAGCACGCCGTTCCGGCGCTGAGGCATCGGTTCGATTGCACCCAATAGGGGAATTAATTCCCTTATGGGGCGTGTTTTTTGGTCGAGACCGCACTTCGCTGGTGCCGACCCCGCTGTGGCTGCCTCCACTTTCATGGAATTGCGTCCATTCTTAATTGGCACGCGGCTTGCAGTCGGGGGACATCACCACCCCCAACTGGAGTCTGCCCATGAAGTCCGATCCCGACGCCGCAACGACCTCTGCTCCACACAACAGCCGGCGCCATGCCCTGAAGATGGGCGCACTGGGCGGCATCGCCATGGCGGCCCCTGCGGTGGCGGTGGCGCAGAGCACGACCTTCCGGTTCCAGAGCGCCTGGCCGGCCAAGGCGATCTTTCATGAGTTCGCGCTCGATGTGTGCAAGAGCATCGAACAGGCCACCGGCGGCCGGGTCAAGATCCAGATGCTGCCCTCGGGCGCCGTGGTGCCGGCGCTGCAGCTGATCGATGCCGTGTCCAAGGGCACGATCGATGGCGGCCACGGCGTGCCGGGTTTCTGGTTCGGCCGCAACACGGCCTTCGGCCTGTACGGCGCCGGCCCGAACTTCGGGCTCGACTCCAACCAGACGCTGGGCTGGGTCGAATACGGCGGCGGCAAGCAGCTGTATGCCGAGGTGCTCGCTGCAGCCAAGCTCGACGTGGTGTCGCTGCTGTATGGCCCGGTGCCGACCGAGCCCTTCGGCTGGTTCAAGAAAGAGGTCAAGACCGCGGCCGACCTGAAGGGCCTGAAGTACCGTACGGCGGGCCTGGCGGTCGACATGATGAAGGAGATGGGCGCGGCACCCGTGCAGCTGGCGCCGTCCGACATCGTGCCCTCGCTGGAGCGCGGCGTGATCGACGCGGCCGAGTTCGCCAACATCACCGACGACCGGATCCTCGGGTTCCCTGATGTCGCGAAGAACTACTACCTGCAGAGCTACCACATGGCCAACAACATGTTCGAGCTCAGCTTCCACAAGCCCAAGTACGACGCGCTGCCCGCCGATGTGAAGGCGGCGATGGACATGGCGGTGCTGGCCGCCAACTCGCAGATGGCCTGGAAGTCGATGGACCGCATGTCCGACGACCTGAACCTGCTGCAGACCAAGGACAAGGTCAAGGTCATGCGCACGCCGCAGCCGATCCTCAACGCGCAGCTCGACGCCTGGGTCAAGGTGACCACCGCGCGCAGCGCCGAGAACCCGCTGTTCGCCAAGGTCGTCGAGTCGCAGAAGGCCTGGGCCAAGAAGGTCGTGTACTGGGCCGAACTCACCACGGTCGACGCGCAACCCGCCTATCGCAAGTTCTTCACTTGAGGACCGCATGAACGCGATGCTGCGCGCCTGCGACCGCATCTCGACCTTCGTCGGCCACGCCTTCGGCTGGCTGATCGTGCTGCTGGTCGGGATCATCGTGTTCGAGGTGTTCGCGCGCTACTTCCTCGGCACGCCGCATGCCTGGGTGCTCGACGCGTCGATCATGTGTTTCGGCGCGCTGTTCATGATGGGCGGCGCCTACACGCTGGCGCAGCAGAATCATGTGCGCGGCGACATCCTCTACGGCATGCTCGCGCCGCGCACGCAGGCCATGATCGACCTGGTGCTGTACGGGGTGTTCTTCTGCCCCGGCGTGGTGGCGCTGGTCTGGGCCGGTTATGGTTTCGCGGTCGACTCGTGGGCCATTCGCGAGCATTCGAGCCTGACCACCGACGGCCCGCCGGTGTACCCGCTCAAGATGCTGATCCCGGCCGCCGGCGCCTTGCTGCTGCTGCAGGGCGTGGCCGAGATGCTGCGCTGCATTGCGTGCATCCGCACCGGTGTCTGGGCGCCGCGCAAGGAAGATGTGCAGGAGGTCGACGTCGACAAACTCAAGGCGCAGATCGAGGGCGATGGCGCCACGAAGGCGGCCGCGTGAAGAAGGAGCTGTGTTTCGGCCTCGGCATGATGGCACTGGTGCTGCTGATGGTGGCCGTGCTCACACCCTGGGGCCATCTGCAGAACGGCCACGTCGGCCTGCTGATGCTGGCGACGGTAGTGGTCGGCATCATGCTGGGGTTTCCGACCGCCTTCACGCTGATGGGCATGGGCGTGATCTTCGCGTTCATCGCGTATTCGCGGGTCGATCCGGCGGTGGCCTGGCAGCAGACGCTCGACTTGATGGTGCAGCGCGCCTATTCGGTGATGACCAACGACGTGTTGATCTCGATCCCGCTGTTCGTCTTCATGGGCTACGTCGTCGAGCGCTCGAACCTGATCGAGAAGCTGTTCGTGAGCCTGCACCTGGCGATGGCCCGCGTGCCCGGCGCGCTGGCCGTGGCCACGCTGGTGACCTGCGCGGTGTTCGCCACCGCAACAGGCATCGTCGGCGCGGTGATCACGCTGATGGGTCTGCTGGCGATGCCGGCGATGCTAAAGGCCGGCTACGACGTGCGCGTGATCGCCGGCACCATTACTGCCGGCGGCTGCCTGGGCGTGCTGATCCCGCCGTCGATCCTGCTGATCCTCTATGGGGCCACGGCCGGCGTGTCGGTGGTGCGGCTCTATGCCGGCGCGCTGTTTCCGGGGCTGATGCTGGCCGGCGTGTACATCGTCTACATCGTGGTGCTGGCCAGACTCAAGCCGGCGCTGATGCCGCCGCTTCCCGAGGCGGAGCGCCAGGTTCCCTTGTCGCCCCACGTCGGCGCGCTGTCCGGCACGGGCGGCCGCACCCGCATGTTCGGCCTGGTGCTGGGCGCGCTGATGCGCGGCGGCACCGCCGTGCCGCGCGCGCGGCTGGCCGCCTATGCATTGCTGATGGCCACGCCGGCGCTGGTGCTGGCCGCATTGCTGGGCTTGAGCGTGTTGGGGGGCGGCAGTGGCGCAACCGGCCCAGGCACATCTGCCTTGCTGGCGGCCGCCAAGGCCGCACCGGCTGCGGAAAGTGCGACCGATGGCGATGCAGACACGCAAGCGCAAGGCCTGTTCGCGCTGGCGCCGCGCGAGGCGGCCAAGGGCACGAAAGGCACGGACGATGCGCCGGCCGAAGCCGCGCCCACCACGCCGGCGTGGCTGCCCTGGGCCGCGCTGGCCTTGCTGGCTGCGGCGGCGGTTTGGTTCTACAGCGGGCTGAATGCCGCGCGCTTCGAGGTCGCGAAGATGCTGGCGACCTCGTTCCTGCCGCTGGCGGTGCTGATCGGCGCGGTGCTGGGCAGCATCGTGCTCGGGCTGGCCACACCGACCGAAGCGGCCGCGGTCGGAGCCTTCGGCGGCCTGCTGCTGGCGCTGGCCTACCGACGCCTCACGTTCGGCGTGCTGCGCGAGTCGGTGTTTCTCACCGCCAAGACCAGCAGCATGGTGTGCTGGCTGTTCGTGGGCTCGGCCATCTTCTCGGCTGCGTTCGCGCTCCTGGGCGGGCAGGAGGTGATCGAGCGGTGGGTGATGTCGCTGGGGCTCACGCCGATCCAGTTCCTGCTGCTGTCGCAACTGATCATCTTCCTGCTGGGCTGGCCGCTGGAGTGGACCGAGATCATCGTGATCTTCATGCCGATCTTCGTGCCGCTGCTCGACAACTTCGGCGTCGACCCGCTGTTCTTCGGCCTGCTGGTGGCGCTCAACCTGCAGACGGCCTATCTGTCGCCGCCGGTCGCGATGTCGGCCTTCTACCTGAAGGGCGTGTCGCCGCCCGAGGTGACGCTGAACCAGATCTTCGCGGGCATGATGCCGTTCATGGGACTGCAGGTGGTGGCGATGTTCATCCTGTACATGTTCCCCGGCATCGGCCTGTGGCTGCCCTCGGTGCTGTACGGATGAAGTTCGCCTTCCTCTGCTATCCGGGCGTCGAGCCGATCGACCTGGCCGCGCTCGGCGTGGTCTCGATGGCGCGGCGCGTGCTGCCCGAACTGTTGTGCACCACGGTGGCCGCCACGCGCGATCTGCAGCTGTTCTCGAGCGGCCTGCGCGTCGCGCCCGAGCACGATTTCGCCTCGTGTCCCGAGGTGGACGCGCTGATCGTGCCGGGCGGGCCAGGCTGGGTCGAGGCCAGCGCCGACGCCGCGCTGCTGGCGTTCCTGCGCGGCCGCGCCCCGCGCGCCACCATCGTGTCGATCTGCACCGGCGCGATGATCGTGGCCGCCGCCGGCCTGCTGGACGGCCGCAGCGCGACCACCAAGCGGGAAGTGGTGCCGCCAGAAGAATCGCCGCTGGGCCTGCTGGGTCTGCGCCATCCGCAGGTCGATGCCGTGCCGGCCTTGCTGGTCGACAGCGGCGACATCGTCACCGGCGGCGGCGTCAGCCTGTGCATCGACACGATCCTGTACGTGCTGCGCACCCGGCTCGGCGAGGCCGGCAAGATCGACGAGGTGGCCAGGATCCTCGAATACGGCTTTGCGGCCGAGGCGAACCGGCAGCGCCTGCCGATCCTCATGCGCTCGGCGGCTCAGTCCGACGGCACGAACATATAGCCCACGCTGCGCACGGTGCGCAGCACGGCGGGTTTTTCGGGGATCGGCTCCAGCTTGCGCCGCAGCCGCATGATGCGCAGGTCGATCGAGCGGTCGAACACTTCCCAACTGCGGTTGTGGCCGTATTCCATGATCTGGTCGCGGTTCAGCGGCCGGTTGGGGTGGCGTGCAAACAGCGCCAGCAGGTCGAACTCGGCGGCCGACACCGCGACCTCGCTGCCGTCGGCCACCAGCAGCAGCCGGCGGCCTTCCAGGTCGAGATCGCACAGGCCGAAGCGCACGCGCGTCTTGGTGCTGGGCGCGGCGGGGGCGGCAGCGGCCGGCGCGTCGACGCCTTCGTCGGTCTCCAGAGGACCCAGCCGGCGCAGCAGGCCGCGCAGGCGGGCCAGCAGCTCACGCGTCTCGAAGGGCTTGGTCACGTAGTCGTCGGCGCCGACTTCGAGGCCGACGATGCGGTCGACCGAATCGGCCGCGCCGGTCAGCATCACGATGCCGATGCGGGGCTGGGTCTCGCGCAGCCAGCGGGCCAGCGAGAGGCCGCTTTCGCCAGGCATGTTGACGTCGATCAGCACCAGGTCGGGCACCAGCTGGCCGACCATGGCGCGCGCCTGCATGGCATCGGATGCGGTGCGCACCTCGAAGTTGTTGTAACCAAAATACTTGGCAAGCACACTGCGCAGATCGGCTTCGTCGTCCACCACCAGCAACTGCGGCTTGGCGGGGGTGTCGTGCTGTTCCATGGACCATCACTCCTTGGCTTCGCGAGTGCGCCGCCGGATGGGCTCCTGGGCTTGCGGGCTCGCGGCCGGATTGTATCGACGAGTGTGTCGCTTGCGCTATGCTGCGCCAGCCGCCGCGGGCACGGTCCGCAGGCGGCGTGTGCGCGTTTCGCAAACCAACCTGCGGCGATTTATGACGACCTCATCCGCCCCGTTCGCTTCGGCTCCGCCGGCCTCGCCCGGCCTGCGTTTCGATGTGCCGCAGTTCCTGGCCTGGGCGCGCGATGGCGTGGTCGCGACCGACGCGCAGGGCCGGGTGATCGAATGGAACTTGAGCGCCGAGCGCATGCTCGGCTGGCAGCGCGGCGAGGCGATCGGCCGGCCGCTGTCGGCGGTGATCGTGCCGGCGCACGCCGAGGAGGCGCACGAAAGCGGCCTCGAACCCTATCTGAAGAGCGGCGCCGCCCGCGGGCTCGACGGCCTGGTCGAGATCGACGTGCGGCACCGTGACGGCCGGCTGATCACGGTCGAGCTGTCGATCTTCTCGCTGCCGGCCGACGACGGCGAAGGCTCGGGCATCTTCATGCGCGATGTGTCGGAGCGGCAGTCGACGCAGAAGGCACTGCGCCAGTCCGAGGAGCGTTACCGCTCGCTGGTAGAGCATCTGGGCGAGGGCATGGCGGTGCTGCAGGACGGCAAGGTGGTGTTCGCCAACGCGCGCGCCAGCGAGGTGATGCGGCTCGACCCGGCCACGGTGATCGGTGCCGACTTCCTGCAGTGGCTGCACCCGGACGACCGCCCGATTGCGGCGCAGCGCCAGCGCCAGCGGCAGAAGGGCGACAACGTGCCCGACCGCTACGAACTGCGCCGCGTCGACGACGACGGCACCGTGCGCTGGATGGACGTGCACGCGACGCTCGTGCCCTGGGAGGGCCGGCCGGCGACGATGTCGTTCTTCTCGGACATGACCGAGCGCAGGGCGATCAACGAGGCCTTGCGCGTCTCCGAAGAGCGCTACCGCGCGGTGGTCGAGCACCTGAGCGAGGGCATGATCGTCATCCAGGATGAGAAGGTGGCCTACGCCAACGCCCGCGCGGCCGAGATCGCCGGCATGCCGCTGGCCGAGATGCAGCAGATCGGCTTTCTGACGCGGGTGCACCCGGACGACCATGCGCTGGTGCTCGACCGGCAGCGCCGCCGCCTGGCCGGCGAGGCGCTACCCGACCACTACGAGCTGCGCCTGCTGCTGCCCGGCGGCGTCGTGCGCTGGCTGGCCATCGGCGTGGCCGTCGTGCCCTGGGGCGGCAAGCCGGCGGCGCTGACCTTCTTCACCGACGTGACCGAGAGCAAGCAGATGCTGGAGGAGATCCGCGTGTCGGAGGAGCGCCTGCGCGCGGTGGTCGAGCATGCGGGCGAGGGCATGGTCGTCGTGATCGAGACCGACAAGCCGGTGTTCGTCAATTCGCGCGCGCTCGAGATCATGCGCATGACGCGCGAGGAGGTCGACCGGCTCGGCTACCTGCAGCTGTTCCATCCCGACGACCTGGCGATGATTCTCGAACGGCGCCAGCGCCGCCTGGCCGGCGACGACGTGCTGAGCCGCTACGAGGTGCGGATCGTCGACCGCGACGGCACGGTCCGCTGGATCGAGCTGGGCACCACCATCGTGCCGTGGTCGGGCCAGAAGGCGACGATGTCCTTCTTCTCCGACATCACCGACCGCAAGATGATGATCGAGGCCATGCACCGCTCCGAGGAGCGCTACCGGGCGGTGGTCGAGCACGTTGGCGAGGGCATGGTCGTCGTGCAGGACCAGCGCTTCGTGTTCGTCAACCAGCGCGCCACGCTGATCGCCCGCCGCTCGCATCAGCAGATGATCGAGCGCGGCTTTACCGAATCCATCCACCCCGACGATCGCCCGCTGGTGCTGGACCGCCAGAAGCGCCGGCTCGACGGTGAGGAGGTGCCCAGCCGCTACGAGCTGCGGTTGCTGCACGACGACGGCGCCGTCACCTGGATCGAGATCGGCGTCACCATCGTGCCCTGGGAGGGTAAGAGCGCCACGCTCACGTTCTTCTCGGACGTCAGCCACCGCAAGGCGCTCGAGGCCACGCTGCGCGACACGCTGGCCGAGCGCGAGACCATCCTCGAGAACTCGCTGGTCGGCATCGCCTTTCTCCGGCAGGACCGCCGGCTGCGCTGGCAGAACCGCGCGATGTCGCGCATCTTCGGCGCGGAACCCGGCACGCCGCAGCCCCAGGACTGGGTGGCCCTGTTCCCTTCGCCCGAAGACTTCGTGCGGGTCAACACCGAGATCGCCGCGCGCATGCGCGAGCGGCTGGCGTACGAGGGCGAGATCCAGCTGCGCCGGCTCGACGGCACGCCGTTCTGGGCGTCGGTCACCGGCAAGGCGGTGAATGCGGCCGATGCCGCGCACGGCACCGTGTGGACGGTGATGGACGTGACCGAACGCAAGGAGCTCGAAGTGGCCTTGCAGCGCACCTCGTCCGAGCGCGAGGCGATCTTCAGCAGCGTGCTGGTGGGCATCGCGTTCAACGTCAACCGGCACATCCGCTGGGTCAACGACAAGTTCGTCGAGATGATGGGTTACAGCCGCGAAGAGATCACCGGCCGTTCGTCGCGCATGTTCTATCCCGACGACGAGACCTATGCGCGCGAGGGCGCGGTCACGCTCGAACATCTGCGGCGCGACGGCTTCTACACGACCGAACGCAGGATGGTGCGCAGCAACGGCGAGACCCTCTGGGTGCAGCTGGCCGGGCGCTGCGTGTTCGGCAAGAACCCGGACGCCGGTGCGATCTGGACCTTTCTCGACATCACCGACCGCAAGCGCGCCGAAGACGACGTGCGCGAGGCGCTGGCGCGGCAGAAGGAGCTGAACGAACTGCGCTCGCGTTTCGTGTCGATGACCAGCCACGAGTTCCGCACGCCGCTGGCCACCATCCTGTCGTCGGCCGAACTCATCAAGTACTACGGCGACCGCATGCCGGCCGAGGAGAAGCTGGAGATCCTGCAGAGCATCGAGGCCGGCGTGCAGCGCATGACCCGGATGCTCGACCGCATGCTGCTGATCGGCAAGGCCGATGCGCAGATGCTCGAGTTCCGGCCGCAGCCGATCGATCTCCGGGCGCTGTGCGCGCAGTGCGTCGACGAGGCCCGCCAGCAGCAGGCCGAGCGCCCTGGCGACGTCGTCTACGACTACGCCTCCGCGCGCGACACCGGCGCGTTCGACGAGAAGCTGCTGCGCCACGTGTTCGGCAATCTGCTGTCGAACGCGGTCAAGTATTCGCCCGACGGCGGCAGCGTGGTGCTGCGGGTGTCCGATCAGGGCGAGCGCTGGCTGTTCGAGGTGTCGGACCAGGGCATCGGCATCCCGGCGCACGAGATCGGCCACCTGTTCGAGTCGTTCCACCGGGCCAGCAACGTCGGCAGCATCCAGGGCACGGGCCTGGGCCTGGCCATCGTGAAGAAGGCGGTCGAGGTGCACGGCGGCAGCATCGAGGTGAGCAGTGCGCTGGGCCAGGGCACACGTTTCACCGTGCTGCTGTGAGACGAACATTCTGCCAACGCCGGACCGGAGACTCCCCATGCCCCAGATCCTGATCGCCGAAGACGAGCCCGACATCCGCGCCAACCTGGGCCGGTTGCTGCGCATCGAGGGCTACGAGGTGCTGTCGGCCGTCAACGGGCGTGAGGCGCTCGACATGGTGCATGGGCAGTTGCCGCGGCTGCCGGCGCTGGTGCTGACCGACATGATGATGCCCGAGCTGGGCGGGCGCCAATTGCTGCGCGCGCTGCGCGACGATCCCCGCACCGCCGCGCTGCCGGTGGTGCTGCTGACGGCACGCGCCGACAGCAGCGACGTGCAGGAGACGCTGGCCCAGGGCGCGACCGACTACATCACCAAGCCGTACCAGCGCGACGTGCTGCTGGCGTGCATCCGCGCCGTGCTCGATGGCGCCGTGCCGGCACCGGAGCAACCGGCGCCGTGATCCGCATGCCGGCCTGGTGGTCGTGGCGCAAGCTGCTGCACACGGTTGCGATGCTGGCCGTGGTGGTGAGCGGTGCCGTGTTCCTGCTGGCCGACCCGGCCTGGCTGCAGACGCTGCGCCATGGCGTGTTCGACCAGTACCAGCGCTGGCATCCACGCCCCTACCAGGACACGGCGGTGCGTGTGGTCGATGTCGACGAGCAGAGCCTGGCTCGCATCGGCCAATGGCCTTGGCCGCGCACGCGGCTGGCCGAGATGGTGCAGCGCATGCAGGATGCGCAGGCCGCGGCGATCGGCTTCGACGTGGTGTTCGCCGAGCCCGACCGCACCTCGCCCGGCGCGATGGCCCGGCTGTGGCAACTGCCGGACAGCGCGCAGCCCCTGCTGCGCAGCCTGCCTGACCACGACGCCGTGTTCGCAGCGGCGCTGCAGCGCGGCGGCACCGTGCTCGGGTTTTCGCTGCTGCCGCAGGGTAGCGCGTCCGCGCCACCATCTGCCTCGTCGGCGCCGCCCGCCGCGCCGCTGCTGCCCCAGACCGCGCGTTACGTGCAGCTGGGCGAGCCGGCCGCGCCCTATCTGCCCAGCTTCGGTGGCGTCGTCGCAGCGCTGCCGCTGCTGGCCGGGGCGGCCGCCGGCAACGGTGCGCTGGCCTTCCTGCCCGACAACGACGGCGTGGTGCGGCGCGTGCCGATGGTGCTGCGCGTGCAGGACCAGCTGGTGCCGACGCTGGCCGCCGAGATGCTGCGGGTGGGGCAGGGCGAGACCAACTACCTGCTGCGCACCGGGGCGCACCCGGGCGACGGCCTGGCCGAGCTGCGCATCGGGCAGATCACGCTGCCCACCACGGCCGGCGGCGAGCTGTGGGTGCACTACAGCGAAGCGGTGGCGGCGCGCACCATCCCGGCGTGGCAGATCCTCGAAGGCGCCGTGCCACCCGAGGCGCTGCGCGGCCGGCTGCTGCTGGTCGGCAGCTCGGCGCAGGGTCTGATGGACCTGCGGTTCAGCCCGCTGGGCACGGTGATCCCCGGGGTCGAGGTCCATGCGCAGGCGCTGGAGCAGGCGCTGACCGACGGGTTCCTGTACCGGCCGTCGTGGGCGCGGTCGGCGGAGGCGCTGGCCCTGGTGGCGGGCGGCCTGCTGGTCGGCACGCTCGCGCTGACCACGGGCCCGCTGTGGTCGGCGCTGGCGACGATGCTGCTGATCGGCGCGCTGGCCGCCGGTGGCTGGTTCGCGTTCGTCGACAAGCGCCTGCTGCTGGACCCGCTGATGCCGGCGCTGGGCGTGTTCTTCTCGTTCCTGCTGCCCAGCGTGCTGCGCCACCAGGCCAGCGAGCAGCGCCGGCGCTGGGTGGCGCAGGCGTTCTCGCGCTACGTGTCGCCCAACCTGGTCACGCACATCGTGCAGCACCCGGAACAGCTCGAACTGGGCGGCCGCCGGCAGGCGTGCAGCTTCATCTTCACCGACCTGGCCGGCTTCACCGGCCTGATGGAGAAGATCGACCCGGCCGCCGCCGTCGGCCTGCTGAACACCTACCTCGACGAGATGATCGCGATCGCGTTCCGGCACCACGGCACGCTGGACCGCATCGTCGGCGACGCGGTGGCCATCATGTTCTCGGCACCGGTACCGCAGGCCGACCACCAGCAGCGCGCCTTCGATTGCGCGCTGGAGATGCAGCGCTTTGCCGCCGCGTTCACCGCGCGCCAGCAGGCGGCCGGCGTCGCCTTCGGCCACACGCGCATCGGCGTGCACAGCGGCGACGTGATCGTCGGCAACTTCGGCGGCAGCACGATGTTCGACTACCGCGCGCTCGGCGACCCGGTCAACACCGCATCGCGGCTGGAAAGCGTCAACAAGCAGCTCGGCACCCGCGTCTGCGTGTCCGAAGCCACGCTGGCCGGCTGCGCCGACGTGCCGGTACGCCGCGTCGGCCGCCTGGTGCTGAAGGGCAAGACCCGGCCGCTGTTGGTGTTCCAGCCCTGGAACGACGGGTTGGCCGGACCGGTCGACACCCCGTTCGTGCAAGCCTACGAAGCCGCCTACGACGCGATGGAGGCCCGCGACCCCGCGGCCCTGCAGGCCTTCGAAACCCTGGCCACCACCCACGGCGCCGACCCGCTGGTGGCGTTGCACCTGCAGCGGCTGCGTCAGGGGGAGCAGGGGGATGTGCTGGTGATGACGGAGAAGTAGTTCAGCGCGGACGCTAGGAGCCTGTCGGGCTTGGGCATGGCCCCGCGTTGTGCGACGCAGGGTGCAGGCAAGGCGCCAAGCGCAAGCTGGACTTCTGTCCAGCGAGCATTGGCAACGCCGCATGCGCCCTGTGCCGCGCAACCCTTCGGGCCGTTTCCTGGGACTGCCATGCCGCGTTGCGGGCTCGTGGTGTGGCACGCCACACGGCCTCGCCCACGCCTTGCCTGGCAGTCCCAGGAAACGGCGCGGGGCCATGCCCAAGCCCGACAGGCTCCTAGCTACCTCACCGTCACCTCGACCCGCCGGTTCCGCGGCTCGGCCGTGTTGTCCGGGGTCTGCACCAGCAGGTTGCGTTCGCCGTGCGAGGTGACCTCGACATTGACCGCGGCTGCGGCGGCCGCCTTCAGCAGCTGGCTGACCTGTTCGGCGCGGCGCAGCGACAGCGTCTCGTTCGACGCGGCGCTGCCCACGGTGTCGGTATGGCCGATCACCGAGATGTCCGGCGCCGGCCGCGATTTGACTTCGGCCAGCACCTCGGCAAGCAGTGCCTCCGATGCCTTGTTGATGCGCGTGTCGCCGGCCTCGAAGTACAGCTGGAAGGTCTTTGGCAGCTTGGGCTGGGCGCGCAGTGCGGCGTCGGTGTCCCGGCTCAGCTGAGCCGGGTCGACCGTATAGCGCGTGGAGCTGCCCTGCAGCGCGACGGCCTGGCGTGCCTGGTCGAGTTCGACCGGGCCGCCCTGCTCGCCGGTGTAGACCACCTTGCCCGTGGTGCCGTCCTCGTTTTCGAGCAGCACCAGGTACGAGCGCGGCGCCTCGGGTGGTTTGACGACGGGCGGCGGCGCGGCGCAGCCGGCTGCCAGCAGCAGGGCGGCGCAGACGGCGACGCGCCAGGGTGTCGTGAAGCGGCCTGCCGGGCGTGCCAGACGTTCCGGGCGTGCAAGATGGGTGGCGCGGCTCATTCGACGACGACGACGAAACGTGTACCGCGCACGCCGATGATGCCGGTCGGCGTCTTGAAGGCCACCGCATCGGGTTTCAGGTGCGCGATCGCGCCCGACACATAGTGCAGCGTGCCACTGGCGATCTTGCCGCCCAGCTTCAGGTCGCCCTTGGCGGGAGCGAACAGATAGTCTTCCAGCGTGAACGAGGTCGACGGGCCGAACGACATCACCGTGTTGTCCTTCAGCGTGACGCCCATGCTGCCGGACGGGCCGGTCTTGATCACATCGCCGGCCGCGACCGGCGTGCCGGCCTGGGCCGCCACCGTCTTGCCGCCCGACACGATGTTGGCTTCACCCGTCACGGTCTTGACGTAGCCGGCTTGTTGGCCCCACGATGCGCAGCAGACCAGCATCAGCGCGCAGGCCGAGCCCAGGGATCGAATGGTTTGCATGTTCGTAAATCTCGCGGGTAATCTGCAACATTGGTGAGGGTTGCGCAACGATACACTCTGCGCGGGCGGGCCGCCAGTCGGCGCGCTGCCTTTGCGCGCCCGTTCCATGCGGGTTCTCGGCATTTTTTCACGGTGTGGGAGAAGCATGATTAGCGCATTGCGCAGCAAGTGGGGGCTCCAGGCGGTATTGGCCAGTGCGCTCGTGCTGCTGATGTTCGTGTTGACGGCGGCACTGATCCGCATCGCCTTCCAGAAATTCGAGGAGATGGCGCACGAAGGCGCGCGCACGATCTTCGGCCAGCAGGCGCGTGAGGGCAACAACCGTTTTGCCGAATTCGTCGCCCGCGCGATCGCCTTCGTCGACGTGCAATCGCAACTCGGGTACCCGGCCGAGGTGCGCGAAGGCCCCGGCCAGCGCGCGCTGGGGCAGCGCTGGATGGCCGAGCTGGCCGTCAATCCGCACCTGTACGCTTACCACGTCTCGCTGAACGACGGCAGCTTTTTCCAATTGATCGCCGTGCGTGGCGACGCGGAGGTGCAGAAGATGCTGGGCGCGCCGGCTGGCACGCAATTCGCCAGCCGCATCATCCGCGGGGCGCCGCAAGGCGCCACGCGCACCGAGCATTGGCGCTTTCTGGACAGCACCGGCGGCGTGCTGGCCGAGCGCAATGCCGACGCCGCCTACGACGCGCGCGAGCGTGGCTGGTACCAGACGGCCATCGCGCAGCCGGACAAGACCTTCTCGACGCCGTACCTGTTCGCATCGACCCGTGCGCTGGGCATGACCGCGGCGAGGCGGCTGGCCGATGGCACCGGCGTCGCGGCGGCCGACATCGACCTGAAGGATCTGGGCCGCTTTTTCGGCGGCCTCACGTCGACGCCGCATTCGGTCACTGCGCTGGTCGATCCGCAGGGCCGGCTGGTGGCCTGGGGCACCGGCAGCGAGGCCAAGCTGGCGCCCGGCATGCAGCCGCTGGCCCGGCTGGGGGACACCGGCGACGCGGTGCTCGCGTCGATCGGCGCGTGGGATGCCTCGGGCCGGACGCAGGACGTGCGTGTGGCCGATGTCGGCGGCGCGCAGTACGTGCTGGCGCAGTCGGGCGTGGAGCTGAACGCCGGCCAGTTCTACCGCGTCGTCGCTTATGCGCCGCTGTCCGAGTTCTCCAGCTTCATCCTGGTGGCGCGCGACCAGATGCTGCTGTTCGCCCTGCTGTTCTTGCTGATGGCGCTGGTGCTTGCCCTGCTCGGCACCGACCGCATCGTGTCGGGCCTGCGGGCGCTGGCGCAGGACGCGCGGCGCATCCATGCGATGGACTTCGCGCAGACGCCGCGCATCCGGTCGAAACTGCGCGAGATCGACGAGCTTGGCTACGCGCAGGCCTTGATGAAGGAGTCGATCCGCTCGGGAACCGACGCGCTGAAGGCCTCGCAGCAGAAGCTGGAAGACCTGATCAGCGCCGGCCTGAACATGTCGCGCGAACGCGACCGCATGGGGCTGTTGCAGCAGATCCTGTGGGGTGCGCGGCAGTTGACGCATTGCGACGCGGTCACGCTGTACGTGGTGACCGAGCAGCGCACGCTGCGGTTTGCGCTGCGCACGCGCGACGACGATCTGCCGTCGTTCGAGATTCCGCTGTTCGACGAGACCGGCCGCGAGAACACGCAGTTCGTGTCGGCCTTCGTCGCGTTGCGCAACGCGCCGGTGGTGATCGACGACGTCTACACCGAAGAGCGGTTCGATCTGAGCGGTACGCGCGGTTTCGACGTCAGCTCCGGCTACCGCACCGTGTCGATGCTGGCGCTGCCGCTGGCGCCGCGCGAGGGTGAGGTGATCGGTGTGCTGCAGTTGATGAATGCGCTGGACCCGGCCACCGGCGCGGTCGTGCCGTTCGACGAGGAGTCGATCCGGCTGGCCGCGGCGCTGGCGGCGCAGGCGGCGGTGTCGCTCGACAACCACCAGCTGGTGCAGAGCCAGCAGGACCTGATGGACGCGATGGTGCGCCTGATCGCCGGCGCGATCGACGCGAAGAGCCCCTACACCGGCAGCCATTGCGAGCGCGTGCCCGAGCTGGCCTTCATGCTGGCCGAGGAGGCGACGCGCGTCACCGAAGGGCCGTTGGCCGGCTTCGGTTTCCACACGCCCGACGAGTGGCGCGAGTTCCGCGTCGGCGCCTGGCTGCACGACTGCGGCAAGATGACCACGCCCGAGTACGTGGTCGACAAGGCGACCAAGCTCGAGACCATCTACGACCGCATCCACGAGATCCGCACGCGCTTCGAGGTGCTGTGGCGCGATGCGCAGATCGACTACCTGCAGGCCCTGCTCGACGGGCAGGACGCCGCCGCGGCGGCCGCGCTGCGCGATGCGCGGCAGGCGGTGCTGCGCGAGGATTTCGCGTTCCTGGCCGAGTGCAACCTGGGGGCCGAGTTCATGGCGCCCGAGCGTGTCACGCGGCTGCAGCAGATCGGCGCGCAGACCTGGTGGCGGCATTTCGACGACCGGCTGGGCATTGCCCATGGCGCGCTGGCGCAGCTGCACAACGTGCCGCCGCGGCCGCCGCCGGCGCTGGAGAAGCTGCTCGATGACAAGCCCGAGCACTTGATCGCCCGCCCGCCCGAAGCAGCGCCCGACCCGCGCCACGGGTTCCGGCTCGATGTGCCGCAGCACCTGTACAACCATGGCGAGCTGCACAACCTGTCGGTCAGCCGCGGCACGCTGACGGCGGAGGAGCGCTACAAGATCAACGAGCACATCATGCAGACCATCGTGATGCTCGACGCGATGCCGTTCCCGAAGAACCTGCGCCGGGTGCCCGAATACGCCGGCACGCACCACGAGACACTGACCGGCAACGGTTATCCGCGCCGGCTGTCGGGTGACCAGCTGTCGGTGCCGGCGCGCATCATGGCGGTGGCGGACATCTTCGAGGCCCTGACCGCGTCGGACCGCCCGTACAAGAAATCGAAGACCCTGTCCGAGGCGATCGAGATCCTGTGGGGTTTCAAGAAGCGCCAGCACATCGACGGGGATGTGTTCGACCTGTTCCTGACCTCGGGCGTGTACCTGCGTTATGCGCGGCGCTTCCTGGCGGCCGAACTGATCGACGAGGTCGACATCACGCGTTATCTGGGGCCGGTGACGTTCGACGAGGCCCGGGCGGCACCGCGCCGTCGGTCCGCAACGCTTCCAGATCCAGCACTCTGAGCCCGCCGTACTCGATGCGGATGCTGCCCTGGCCCTGCAGCGCGGCCAGCGCCTCGTTGACCCGCTGGCGCGACAGGCCCACCAGGTAGGCCAGCTCCTGCTGCGTGATGCGCAGCACCTCGCCGACGCCGGGGTACAGCACCGGGTTGAACAGCGAGGCCAGGCTGCGCGCGACCCGCACGTCGGGGTCGTTCAGGCGGTCGATCTCGCGCGCAGCGATGAACTGGGCCAGTCGCTCGTTCAGCTGGTTCATCACGAAGCGGTTGAAGCCGATCGAGTGGTCGAGCAGCCAGTGGAAGGTGTCCACCGGCAGGCCGGCGACCACGCTCGCCCGCAGTGCCTGGATGTTGTAGCGGTAGGGCTCGCGCTTCAGGGCTGTGCCCTCGCCGAACCAGCCGCCGGACGGCAGGCCGGTGAAGGTCATGGTCTGGCCCTGCGCGTTGTCGGTGCTCATCTTCAGCAGGCCTTCGACGACGCCGAACCAGTAGGTCACGGGCCGGCCCATGCGGCAGACGTGGTCGCCCGGCAGTGCATCGCCCGCGATGATCTCCGGCACGACGCGTTCGCGTTCAGGTGCGGTGAGTTGCGCCAGCCACGGGATCGCATCGAGTTCGGCCCTGCTGGGTGGCCGTTGGCGCTGGCGCAGCGGCAGGTCGGGGGACATGGCGGCTCCGGGTTATTCCTGGGGAGGGGACACCCCTAGATTGTCGTTCGAACGACACCTTGGCGTCAAAGTGCGCCCTAGCATCCGGTCCACAGCCCCGGCATGCGCCGCGGTTGCCGCGTCGAACGGAGAGCCACAGGACCCGCCATGCAGACCACGTTTCCCCAGCTGTTGCGAAGGCACGCCACCGAGCGCCCCGACGCGCCCGCGATGCGCGAGAAGGAGTACGGCATCTGGCAGACGCACACCTGGGCGGCGATGGCGTCGCTGGTGGAGCAGCTGGCGTGCGGCCTGCACGCGGCCGGGCTGCAGCGCGGCGAACACCTGTGTGTGATCGGAGCCAACCGGCCCCGGCTCTACGCGACGATGCTGGCCGCCCAGTCGCTGGGTGCGGTGCCCGTGCCGCTCTACCAGGACGCGGCCGCGGCCGAATGCCTGTTTCCGCTGAGCAATGCCGAGGTGCGGCTGTGCGTGGTCGAAGACCAGGAGCAGGTCGACAAGATGCTCGAGCTGCGCGCCTCGTACCCGGCGCTCACCCACATCTACTACGACGACCCGCGTGGCCTGCGCAACTACGCCGACGGCGGCCTGGCGCCGCTCGACAGCCTGATCGAGGCCGGCCACGCGCTGGCCACCCGCGAGCCTGGCTACTTTGCCGCCGAGGTCGACCGGGGCGCCGCCGGCGACGTGGCGGCGATGTTCTTCACCTCGGGCACCACTGGTAACCCCAAGGGCGTGGTCCACACCCATGCCAGCCTGCTGGACCGCGCGCAGGCCGGGGCGGCGTTCGACCGGCTGACCTCGGCCGAGGAAGTGCTGGCCTATCTGCCACCGGCCTGGATCGGCCAGAACATCTTCAGCTACGCTCAGTGGCTGGCCTGCGGTTACGTGGTGAACTGCCCGGAGTCGGCGGCGACCGTGACGATCGATCTGAAGGAGGTCGGCCCGACCTACTACTTCGCGCCGCCGCGGGTGTTCGAGGGCCTGCTCACCAGCGTGATGATCCGCATGGAGGACGCCGGCGCCTTGAAGCGCCGCATGTTCCACGCCTTCATGGAAGTCGCGCGCCGCGTCGGCCCCGACCGCATGGACGGCAAGCCCATCGGCCTGGGCGACCGGCTGCTCTACGGCATCGGCAACCTGCTGGTCTACGGGCCGCTGCGCAACAACCTGGGGCTGACGCGGGTGCGCGTGGCCTACACCGCGGGCGAAGCCATCGGCCCCGACCTGTTCACCTTCTACCGCTCGATCGGCGTCAACCTGAAGCAGCTGTACGGCTCGACCGAGACCGCGGTGTTCGTCTGCCTGCAGCCCGACAACCAGGTGCGCGCCGACACCGTGGGCATCCCGATCCAGGGCGTCGAGATCCAGGTCGCCGAGAACGGCGAGATCCTGGTGCGCTCGGCCGGCCTGCTGAAGCACTACTACAAGAACCCGGCGGCCACCGCCGAGGTGCTCACCGCCGACGGCTGGTACCACACCAGCGACGCCGGCTTTCTGGACGCGAGCGGCCACCTGAAGATCATCGACCGCGTGAAGGACGTGGGCCGCATCCGCGGCGGTGCCAACGACGGCGCGATGTTCGCGCCCAAGTACGTGGAGAACAAGCTCAAGTTCTTTCCGCACATCAAGGAAGCCGTGGCCTATGGCGACGGGCGGGCCAGCTGCTGCGTGATGCTGAACATCGACTTCGACGCCGTGGGCAACTGGGCCGAGCGGCGCAACCTGCCCTATGCCGGCTACACCGACCTGGCACAGAAACCCGAGGTCTACACGCTGCTGCGCGACTGCGTGGAGAAGGTCAACGCCGACCTGAGCCAGGACGCGCTGCTGGCCGGCAGCCAGATCAGCCGCTTCCTGGTGCTGCACAAGGAGCTGGACGCCGACGACAACGAGCTTACCCGCACCAACAAGGTCCGCCGTGGCTTCATCGCCGAGAAGTACCAGGTGCTGGTCGATGCGCTGTACGCGGGCAAGACCGAGCAGTACATCGAGACGCAGGTGAAGTTCGAGGACGGGCGCACGGGCAGCGTGAATGCGACCTTGAAGATCTCGGACGCGAACACGTTCGCGTCCGTGAAGGCGGCCGCGTGATGGGCGCGGTCTTGACATCGGCCCAGCGCGAGGCAGCCCTCACCCCCAGCCCTCTCCCAGAGGGAGAGGGAGTCAAGAGTGCCGCGCCGGTATCGTCCCCTCTTCCCGCGAGAGATAGCGCCGCGCCGGTATCGCTCCCTCTCCCTCTGGGAGAGGGCAGGGGTGAGGGCGCCTCCGGCCGCAAGATCGGCGACGTGATCCTGGCCGTGCAGAACATCAGCCTGCGTTTCGGCGGCGTGAAGGCCTTGAGCGACATCTCGTTCGACGTGCGCGAGCACGAGATCCGCGCCATCATCGGCCCCAACGGCGCGGGCAAGAGCTCGATGCTCAACTGCATCAACGGCGTCTACGTCCCGCAGGAAGGCGCGATCACCTTCCGCGGCAAGACCTTCAGCCACATGAACTCGCGCCAGGTGGCCGAGATGGGCGTGGCGCGCACCTTCCAGAACCTGGCCTTGTTCAAGGGCATGAGCGTGCTCGACAACATCATGACGGGCCGCAACATGAAAGTGCGCAGCAACATCCTGCTGCAGGCGCTGCGCATCGGCCCGGCCGCACGCGAGGAGGTGCAGCACCGCGAATTCGTCGAGCACATCATCGACTTCCTCGAGATCCAGCCCTACCGCAAGACGCCGGTCGGCCAGCTGCCCTACGGCCTGCAGAAGCGTGTGGACCTGGGCCGCGCGCTGGCGATGGAGCCGCAGGTGCTGCTGCTCGACGAGCCGATGGCCGGCATGAACGTCGAGGAGAAGCAGGACATGTGCCGCTTCGTGCTCGACGTGAACGACGAGTTCGGCACCACCGTCGTGCTGATCGAGCACGACATGAGTGTGGTGATGGACATCAGCGACCGCGTGGTCGTGCTCGACTACGGCAAGAAGATCGGCGACGGCACGCCCGAGGAAGTGCGTGCCAACCCCGATGTGATCAGCGCCTACCTGGGGACTTCTCACTGATGGGCTTTTTTCTAGAGACTCTTTTTGGCGGTCTGATGGCCGGCATGCTGTATGCGCTGATCGCGCTCGGCTTCGTGCTGATCTACAAGGCCTCGGGCGTGTTCAATTTCGCGCAGGGCGCGATGGTGCTGTTCGCGGCGCTGGCGATGGCGCGCTTCGCCGAGTGGCTGCCGAAGCTGCTGGGCTTCGACAGCCTGCTGCTGGCCAACATCCTGGCCTTCGTCGGCGCGATGGTCGTGATGATCGTCGTGGCCTGGTTGATCGAGCGGTTGTGCCTGTCGCGCCTGGTCAACCAGGAGGGCGTGACGCTGCTGATGGCGACCATCGGCATCTCGTACTTCCTCGATGGCCTGGGCCAGACGCTGTTCGGCAACGACATCTACAAGGTCGACATCGGCATGCCCAAGGAGCCGATGATGGTGCTGGAGAAGGTGTTCCAGGGCGGCCTGCTGCTGAGCCAGGAAGACCTGATCTCCGCGTTGATCGCGGCAGCGCTGGTGGCCCTGCTTGCGCTGTTCTTCCAGAAGACCGCCACCGGCCGCGCCCTGCGGGCCGTCGCCGACGACCACCAGGCCGCGCAGTCGATCGGCATTCCGCTGAACCGCATCTGGGTCATCGTCTGGTCGGTCGCCGGCTTCTCGGCGCTGGTCGCCGGGATCATCTGGGGTTCCAAGCTCGGCGTGCAGTTCTCGCTGTCGCTGGTGGCGCTGAAGGCGTTGCCGGTGGTGATCCTCGGCGGGCTGACCTCGGTGCCCGGCGCCATCCTCGGCGGGCTGATCATCGGCGTCGGTGAGAAGCTGTCGGAGATCTACCTCGGGCCGTTCTTCGGCGGCGGCATCGAGATCTGGTTCGCGTACGTGCTGGCGCTGGGCTTCCTCCTGATCAGGCCTCAGGGTCTGTTCGGCGAGAAGATCATTGATCGGGTATAGAAATGCGCACCCCTATCGATTCCGACTTTCAGCCGAGTTGCCTGTCCATGCGCCCCTTCGCGGGCACTCGCGGAACCGGCTTCGCCGGGCCGCTGAGTGCGCCCCCCGGTAGGGGGGGGGGCGAAGCGACACGAAGTGCGCGAAGACTGGGGGGCGAGCCATGATCTACCGCGAAAACGGCCAATTCAAGAGCACCTACCAGTCGGACCTGCAGATCTTTCCGATCCTGCAGGACCGCATCGCGATGGGCCTGCTGCTGCTCGTCGCCTTCGTCGCCGTGCCCCTGCTGGCCGACGAATACCTGATGCGCGCGGTGCTGATCCCGTTCCTGATCCTGTCGCTGGCGGCGCTCGGGCTCAACATCCTGGTCGGCTACTGCGGCCAGATCTCGCTGGGCACCGGGGCCTTCATGGCGGTGGGTGCGTACGCGGCCTACAACTTCCACGTGCGCATCGACGGCATGCCGCTGATCGCCTCGCTGCTGATGGGCGGTGTGTTCGCCACGCTGGTCGGCGTGCTGTTCGGCATTCCGTCGCTGCGCATCAAGGGCCTGTACCTGGCGGTGGCCACGCTGGCCGCGCAGTTCTTCGTCGACTGGGCGTTTCTGCGCATCCCCTGGTTCACCAACAACTCGTCGTCGGGCTCGGTCAGTGTCGCGGGGCTGCAGGTGTTCGGCTACCCGATCGCGTCGCCGGTCAGCAAGTACCTGCTGTGTCTGGTGATCGTCTGTGTGTTTGCGCTGGCGGCCAAGAACCTGGTGCGCGGCGCCATCGGCCGCGAGTGGATGGCGATGCGCGACATGGACGTGGCGGCGGCCGTCATCGGCATCCGGCCGGTGTACGCCAAGCTCACCGCGTTCGCGGTCAGCTCGTTCATCGTCGGTGTGGCCGGTGCGCTCTGGGGCTTCATGCACCTGGGCGCCTGGGAGCCGGCGGCCTTCAACATCGACCGCTCGTTCCAGCTGCTGTTCATGGTGATCATCGGCGGGCTGGGGTCGATCGCCGGCGGCTTCTTCGGCGCGGCCTTCATCGTGATCCTGCCGCTGGTGCTCGACAAGATCCCGTACTGGTTCGGCATCCCGATCTCGACCGCGCTGGCCTCGCACCTGACCTTCATGGTGTTCGGCGCGCTGATCGTGTTCTTCCTGATCGTCGAGCCGCATGGCCTGGCCAAGCTGTGGGGCATCGGCAAACAAAAACTGCGACTCTGGCCCTTCCCCCATTGACCCTGCAACTACTAGAAGGAGACAACCATGAAGCTGAAGTCTTTTGCATTGGCCGCCGCGGTGCTCGCGTTCGGCGTGTCCGCCGTCCTGGCACCGGCGCCTGCCGAGGCGCAGGCCAAGGAGCAGTTCTTTCCGCTGCTGGTCTACCGCACCGGGCCCTACGCACCCAACGGCACGCCCTGGGCCAACGGCAAGCAGGACTACATCAAGCTGATCAATGCCAATGGCGGCATCAACGGCGTGAAGATCACCTTCGAGGAGTGCGAGACGGGTTATGCGACCGACAAGGGCGTGGAATGCTACGAACGGCTCAAGGGCCGGCCGGGCGTGGCGCTGTTCGACCCGCAGGCGACCGGCATCACCTTCGCGCTGACCGACAAGGTGCCCACCGACAAGATCCCGCTGATCACGCTGGGCTACGGCCTCGCGGCCTCGCAGGACGGTGGCGTGTTCAAGTGGAACTTCCCGCTGCTGGGCTCGTACTGGACGGCGGCCGACATGCTGATTCAGCACATCGGCGCGAAGGAGGGCGGCATGGACAAGCTCAAGGGCAAGAAGATCGCGCTGGTCTACCATGACAGCCCGTTCGGCAAGGAGCCGATCCCGCTGCTGCAGGAGCGCGCCAAGATGAACGGCTTCGAGCTGTCGCTGATCCCGGTCACCGCGCCCGGCGTCGAGCAGAAGTCGGCCTGGCTGCAGGTGCGCCAGCAGCGGCCCGACTACGTGCTGCTGTGGGGCTGGGGCGTGATGAACTCGACCGCGCTGAAGGAGGCGATCGCCACCGGCTACCCGCGCGAGAAGATGTACGGCGTGTGGTGGGCCGGCGCCGAGCCCGACGTGAAGGACGTGGGCGCTAGCGCCAAGGGCTACAACGCGCTGACCATCCAGTACGGCGCCGGCCAGCCCAAGGTGGTGCAGGACATCCTGACACAGGTGCACGGCAAGGGCCAGGGCACGGGGCCGAAGGAAGAAGTGGGCACCGTGCTCTACAACCGCGGCTTGATCATCCAGATGCTGTCGATCGAGGCGGTGAAGCGGGCGCAGGAGCGTTACGGCAAGGGCAAGGTCATGACCGGCGAGCAGATCCGTTGGGGCTTCGAGAACCTGGCGCTCGACCAGAAGAAACTCGACGCGCTGGGCTTTGCCGGCGTGATGCGGCCGGTCAGCACCTCGTGCCTGGACCACATGGGTTCGACCTGGGCGCGCGTGCACACCTGGGACGGCACGAAGTGGGGCTTCTCGTCCGACTGGCTGCAGGCCGACGAGCAGATCCTGAAGCCGATGATCCGCGCGGCGGCCGACAAGTACGCCGCCGACAAGAAGCTCACCCGCCGCACCCCGGCCGACTGCCAGTCCTAGGCTTTCCCATGAGCGCTGTGCCCCCCAACATCGTCCTCAACGTCAACGGCATCGAGGTCATCTACAACCACGTGATCCTGGTGCTGAAGGGCGTGTCGCTGCAGGTGCCTGAGCGCGGCATCGTGGCGCTGCTGGGCGGCAACGGCGCGGGCAAGACGACCACGCTGCGCGCGATCTCGAACCTGCTGAAGGGCGAGCGCGGCGCCGTCACCAAGGGCTCGATCGAGCTGCGCGGCGAGCGCATCGAGAACCTGTCGCCGTCCGATCTGGTGCAGCGCGGCGTGGTGCAGGTGATGGAGGGGCGGCACTGCTTTGCGCACCTGACGATCGAGGAGAACCTGATGACGGGCGCCTACACCCGCAAGAGCAGCGCCGAGGTCGCGGCGAACCTGGAGAAGGTCTACAACTACTTTCCCCGGCTGAAGACGCGCCGCACCTCGCAAGCGGCCTACACCTCGGGCGGCGAGCAGCAGATGTGCGCGATCGGCCGCGCGCTGATGGCCAACCCGACCGTGGTGCTGCTCGACGAGCCGTCGATGGGCCTGGCGCCGCAGATCGTCGAAGAGGTGTTCAACATCGTGCAGGACCTCAACAAGAAGGAACACGTGACCTTCCTGCTCGCCGAGCAGAACACCAACATGGCGCTGCGTTTTGCCGACTACGGCTACATCATGGAATCGGGCCGCATCGTGATGGACGGTGCCGCGGCCGACCTGGCCAGCAACGAGGACGTGAAGGAGTTCTACCTCGGCATGGGCGGCACCGAGCGCAAGAGCTTTCGTGATGTGAAGAGCTACAAGCGCAGAAAAAGGTGGCTGGCGTGAAGGACTTTTACGACGCACTCGAAACACGAGACCCGGCGCAGCGCGAAGCGGCGCTGATGGCCGCGCTGCCGGCACAGATCGCGCAGGCCCGGCAGAACACATCGGCTTTCGCGTCGATCCTCGCGGATGTCGATGCGCCCGCGATCTGCTCGCGCGCCGCGCTGGCGCAGCTGCCGGTCACGCGCAAACACGAACTGCAGGATCGCCAGAAGGCACAGCGGGCGCAGCCGTCGGGCAACGTGTTCGGCGGCTTCAGCGCGCTGGGTTTCGGCGCGCGCATGCCGCGGGTGTTCGCAAGCCCCGGCCCGATCTACGAGCCCGAGGGCACGGCGCGCGACTACTGGCGCGTGGCGCGCGCGATGTTCGCGGCGGGTTTTCGCAGTGGCGAGCTGATCCACAACGCGTTCAGCTACCACTTCGTGCCGGCCGGCTCGATGATGGAGAGCGGCGCGCACGCGCTGGGCTGCACCGTGTTCCCGGGCGGCACCGGCCAGACCGAGCAGCAGGTGCAGGCCATGGCCGAGCTGCGGCCGGCAGGCTACATCGGCACGCCGAGTTTCCTGAAGATCATCGTCGAGAAGGCGGCCGAGATGGGCGTGGCGCTACCGTCGGTGACCAAGGCGCTGGTGTCGGCCGAGGCCTTCCCGCCATCGCTGCGCGACTGGCTGGCCGCGCGCGGCATCGCCGGCTACCAGTGTTATGCCAGCGCCGACCTGGGGCTGATCGCCTACGAGACGGCCGCGCGCGAGGGCCTGGTGCTGGACGAGGGCGTGATCGTCGAGATCGTGCGGCCCGGCACCGGCGAGCCGGTGGCCGAAGGCGAGGTGGGCGAACTGGTGGTGACCACGCTGAACCCCGACTACCCGCTGGTCCGCTTCGGCACCGGCGACCTGTCGGCCGTGCTGCCGGGCAACTGCCCGACCGGCCGCACCAACACCCGCATCAAAGGCTGGATGGGCCGGGCCGACCAGACGACCAAGGTGCGCGGCATGTTCGTGCACCCGGGGCAGATCGCGGACGTGGCGAAACGTTTCCCCGAACTGGCGCGGGTGCGGCTGGTGGTGTCCGGCGAGATGGCCAACGACGTGATGACGCTGAAGGCTGAATCGGCGTCGCCGACCGACGCCTTGAAGACCCTTGTCGGCGACGCGATCCGCGAGCTGACCAAGCTGCGCGGCGATGTCGAGTTCTGTGCGCCTGGCAGCCTGCCGAACGACGGCAAGGTGATCGAGGACGCCAGGTCCTACAAGTGAGCTCAGTGCCCCATCGCGATCAGCTTGCCGCGCATCGCCTGCAGTGATTTGCGGACGCGGTCGACCTCGCCGGCCGCGCACACCGCCAGCACTTCATCGGTGACCGCATCCACGGCCACTTCGGCCTCGGTGTAGATCTTCCGTCCCTTGGGAGCGATGCGCACGACGACCGAGCGGCCGTCCTGTTCCGAGCCTGTGCGTTCGATCCAGCCGCGTTCTTCCATGCTGTGCAGGATACGGGTCAGCCGCGTGCGTTCGTAGGCGGTCCATTGGGCCAGGTCCTGCATCGTGATCGGGCCCTTGCGCAGCACGGTGCCCAGCGTGCGCCACTCGGTGGCCAGCAGGCCCAGCGGCTTCAGCGCCGCGTGGATCGCGCGGTCGCGCCGGTACACGACCTGGGTGCAGAGAAAGAACAGGTGGTCTTCGAGTTCCATGGGCAGGCCGGCGTCTCCTTGTCCGCGGCAGTTGCACTGTAGCGCAGCCTGCGCCAGGTGCGTGCAATTTCACGCATGGGCACGGTAGTTGCGTTGCCCGACACGACGACGTGCCCAGCCCAGGGTCGGCGCCCCAATTGCGTGCAAGTTCACCCAAACGCACGCGAATGGGGCTTGCCGATCGCCCCGCAGCGGCGGCGTTATATCCGGTTTTTTTCTTGGAGAACGCATGAACGATACCGCTGCCTTCCTGTCCGCGCTGGGCGACGTGCCCGCCATTTCCGATCCCGATGTCGTGCGCCGCAAGAGCCGCGACATGACCGCCAACTTCAGCCCGGTGATGAAGGACGACGCGATGGCGCACGTGGCCGACCTGATCGTGCAGCCGCGCGACAAGGCCGACGTGCACCGCATCGCCCGCGCCGCCGCCATCGCCCGCATGCCGCTGATGATGCGCGGTGGCGGCACCTGCAATTTCGGCCAGGGCATTCCGCTGGCCGGCGGCGCGGTGGTCGACATGACCGGCCTGAACCAGGTGCTGTGGACCCGCGACCAGCGCGTGCGCGCCGAGGCCGGCGCCCGCCTGCAGGCCATCGACGAGGCGACCCGTCCCACTGGCTGGGAGCTGCGCATGCACTCGTCGACGAAGAAAGTCGCCACCATCGGCGGTTTCGTCGGCGGCGGCCATGCCGGCGTGGGCAGCTGCGCCTGGGGCATCCTGCGCGACCGCGGCAACATCCTCGGCATGGAGGTGGTGAGCGTCGAGCAGGAGCCGCGTACCGTCGAGCTGCGCGGGGACCGGGTCAACCTGGTGCACCATGCCTACGGCAGCAACGGCATCATCACCGAGATCGAGATGCCGCTGGCGCCGGCCTGGGCCTGGCGCGAGCAGATCGTCGTGTTCCCCGAGTTCATGACGGCGGTGAAGTTCGCGCACATGCTGGCCACGTCCGACGGCATCGTGAAGAAGCTGATCTCGGTGCTGGGCGAGCCGGTCTGGCAGATGATGAAGATGCTGCGGCCCTACGGCCGCGACGGCCACGCGCTGGTGCTGGCCATGGTTGCCGAGCCCTTCATCGAGGCTTTCCATGCGCTGGTGAAGGATTTCCGCGGCAGCATCACGTCCGACGCGGTCGAGGGGCAGGGCCCGTACCGCATTCCGTTGTACGAGTTCAGCTGGGGCCACACGCGGCTGCACGTGAACCGCGAACACCCCGAGATCGTCAGCAACATCGGCCTGTACCTCGATCCCGATCTGGTCGGCGCAATCGAACGCAGCCACAAGCGTTTTGCCGCGCTCGGTGGCATGCACTTCGAGGTCAAGCGTTTCGATGGCAGGCTCAGCTTCCAGGGTTCGCCGCTGTTCGCCTTCCAGGACGACGCGCAACTGGCCGAGGTGATGCGCGGCATGGCTGATGACGGCGCGATGGTCGCCAACAACCACACCTTCCTGGTGAAGGAAGGCGGCATGAAGTCGGTCGAGGGCGAAGACGTGCCGTTCAAGCAGGCGATGGACCCCTATGACCTGATGAACCCCGGCAAGCTGCGCTTCGACCCGCAGGCCGCGAAGGAGAGCACCGGCGCCCAGCTGCCCAGCCCGGGCTGGCGCTACGACCCGGCGCGCGCAACGCAGGAACCGGAAACCACCCCCGCCTGATCCCAGGAGCCCATCATGACCCCCACGAAACCCTTCAACCGCCGCCGCGCCCTCGTGGCCATGGCCGGCACCGCGATCGCCGCCGCCCCGGCCTTCCTGCGCACCGTCAACGCACAGGGTCTGGCCAAGTTCACGCTGCAGAACGGCTGGCTGGCGCAGGCCGAGAACGGCGGCTACTACCAGGCCCAGGCGACAGGCATCTACAAGGAACACGGGCTCGACGTCGAGATCCGGCCGGGTGGCCCGCAGGTCAACACGATCCAGCTGTTCCTCGGCGGAACCGCCGATTTCGTCGACGCCGACAGCTTCCGCGCGTTCTCGTTCGCCAAGGACAAGCTCCCCGCCGTGGCCATCGCCGCGTACTTCCAGAAGGACCCGCGCATCCTGATGTCGCACCCCGGCGTCGGCAGCGACACGCTCGAAGGCCTGAAGGGCAAGCCGCTGCTGGTGGCCACCGCCGGGCGGCAGACCTACTGGCTCTGGCTCAAGAGCCGCTTCGGCCTGACCGATGACCAGTTGCGGCCCTACGCGTTCAGCTTGGCGCCGTTCCTGGTGGACAAGCAGGTGTCGGTGCAGGGCTACGTGACGAGCGAGCCGTTCGCGGCGCGCAAGGCCGGCGTCGACCCGGTCGTGCATCTGCTGGCCGACAAGGGCTACGACAGCTACCAGAGCGTGCTGGTCACCTCGCCCAGGCTGGTGAAGGAAAAGCCCGAACTCGTGCAGCGCTTCGTCGACGCCACGGCCAAGGGCTGGACCAGCTATCTGCATGGCGACCCGGCACCGGCCAATGCGATGATCCGCAAGGACAACCCGCAGATGGGCGAAGACCTGATCGCCTACGGCATCGATGCGATGCGCAAGTACGGCATCGTCGAGACCGCGGACACCAAGGCCGGCGGCATCGGGACGATGACGCACGAGCGCTGGAAGCGTTTCTACGACGCGATGGTCGCCGCCGGCGCGCAGCCGCCCGGTGTCGACGTGGCGTCGGCCTACACGCTGCAGTTCGTCAACAGGAAAACCTGAGCCCCAGACCGCAGAATCGCCCCATGAACCATTCGTTCTTCACCCCTCCCGCGCAAGACGTCTATGCGTTGCGCAACGTGCGCGCACCGCGTTGCCTGGTGCAGGCCGACCTGCCGCCCGGCGACAGCGACCTGGTCGCGCTCGACATCCGCATCGACCGTGGCCGCATCGGTGCCATCGCGCCGGCTGGTGCCTTGCCGGCCGACAGCGGGCCCGACCTCGACGCCTCGATGGTGCTGCCCGGCATGGTCGACGTGCACACCCACCTCGACAAGGGCCACATCTGGCCGCGCCGGGCCAACGCCACCGGCGACGGCGCAGGCGCCGCGGTGGCGACCCTGGCCGACCGCACCGCGAACTGGAGCGCCGAGGACGTGCGCCGCCGCATGGACTTCGGCCTGCGCACCGCCTACGCCAAGGGCGTGGTCGCGATCCGCACCCACCTGGACTCGCAGGCACCGCAGGCCTCGATCTCGTTTCCGGTGTTCCGCGAGATGCGTGACCGCTGGGCCGGCCGCATTGAGTTGCAGGCCTCGTCGATAGCGCCGCTCGACGTGTTTCTGCGCGACGAGGGCCGGCAGCTGGCCGACACCGTGGCCGAGAGCGGCGCGCGGCTGGGCTGCGTCACGCGCTCGATGGCCCATCCGGCCGAGGCGATGCCGCCCGAACTCGATGACGCGCTGGTGCGCGTGGTGCGCCTTGCCACCGAGCGCGGGCTCGACCTCGACCTGCACGTCGACGAGTCGACCGACCCGCGTGCACGCTCGCTGATCCGCGTCGCGCGCATCGCCGTGGCCGAGGGCTTCAAGGGCCGCATCCTGTGCGGCCACTGCACGGCGCTGGCGCTGCAGACCGACGAGTTCATCGAGGACACCATCGCCGCCTGCCGCGACGCCGGCATCGCCATCGTCAGCCTGCCGGTCGTCAACATGTACCTGCAGGACCGCAGCCGCGAAGCCACGGTCACGCCACGCTGGCGCGGCGTGACCGTGCTGCACGAGATGAAGGCGCGCGGCCTGCAGGTGGCCGTGGCCGGCGACAACTGCCGCGACCCGTTTTATGCCTATGGCGACCACGACATGCTCGACACCTACACCCAGGCGGTGAAGATCCTGCATTTCGACCACCCGACCTCCGACTGGATCCGCACCGCGACCTCGACGCCGGCCGACATCATGGGCATCGACCGCGGCGTGCTGAAGGTTGGAAGCGGCGCCGACCTGCTGGTGCTCAAGGCGCGCAGTTATTCCGAGATGCTGTCGCGCCACCAGTTCGACCGCACCGTGCTGCGCAACGGCCGCGCGATCGACACCACGCTGCCCGACTACCGTGAGCTCGACGATTTGATGGCGCCACGCTGAGCAGCACGCGGGTCAGCGGCGCGAGAAACTCGCGTTGCCCAGGCCGGTGCCGATGGTCAGCACCGCCCAGTGCGGCCTGTCGCCGATGAACGGCAACTCGCTCAGGCCCTGCACGACGGCATCGTTGTGCATCACCACGCGCGTCGGCTGGCCGCCGATCTCGGCAATGTTCTCCGCCAGCCGGCGCGGAAGGTGGAAGCTGGCGTCACGCCAGTCGCTCGGCAGGTTCTGCGCGCCGCGGTCGATCGAGCCGTTCGCACGGATGACGCCCGGACAGGCGACGGTGATCACCGGCCGCAGCGGCAGGTGCTCTTTCTCGGCACGGGCGATCAGGCGTCTGAGCATCGCCACGATGCCCTCGACCAGGTCCTGATCCCCGGGCTCGTCGGCATGTTTCCATTTCTCGCGCTGCACCACGCGGGCGCTGGCGGCGTTGGCACCGGGTGCGCCACCGAACGTGACGATGCCGCAGCGCACGTTGGTGCCGCCGATGTCGATCGCCAGCATCGCGTGGCGCTCGGCCGGATCCAGGTGCGGCACCAGTGAAATGCCGCCGATCAGTCCGGCGTCGTCGGCCTCGTGGTGGATCGCGCGCAGCGTCACGTCGATGCCGGCATCGTGCAACCTTCCCCCGGTCTGCCGGATCGCGATGCGGCCGATCTCGCTTTCCTTGAAACCGCCGCCGATGGCGATGTGCTGCACGCCGCGCCAGCTTGGATCCTTCAGCAGGCGGCGGATCACGCCCGCCAGGCGGTCGGAGAACTCGGCCACCGCCAATGCCACCGTGCGTGCCGCCGGGCTGTCGCCGGCGCTGGCGATGCGGTCCAGCTCTTTCTTGGACATCTCCTCGCTCGGCGTGGGCCCCAGCGGATCGCGGCCCGCGCTTTCCATGTGCCCGCGCCACTGCGTCAGCAGTTCGCGAAACGCGGTCTGGCTGGCGCGATCGCCCACCAGGCCCTGCGCATCTTCGATCTCGAGGCTGTAGCCGTCGATCGTGACCGCTGGCAGATCGCGGTCGCCATGCAGCGGAGGTTCGAAAGTGTCGGTCGCAACAGGGTGTGAGTTCATGGGCTAAGGGGGTGACGGTCGCCGGATGGACAACGGCATCGTCGATTTGGCCGTTCCTCACGTGCGTGGGGTGGTGTGACGAGCCGCTGTAGGTGATGGCCTGAAAACGTGTTCTGCGCCCCCACGCTCCACAAGGTCAATGCCCTGCGATGGGTTTGTGCACCCGCTGGGCCGCGTCGCTGCAGGGCAGCTGCGGAGCGGAGGCGACCAAAGTTCCCTAAGTACTTCCCTTGATGCGGTGCACCAGGGGCTCGGCTACCATTCCCGCCTCGATTCAGGAGTAGACATGAAGAAGTTCTTGACCTTGGCCCTTGTTTCCGCGATGGCCCTCGGTGTCCAGGCCGCCGACTATCCCGCCAAGGACCGTGTGGTCACGATCGTGGTGCCCTTCGCTGCGGGCGGGCCGACGGACCGTGTCGCGCGCGACCTGGCCGAAGCGATGCGCAAGCCGCTGGGCGGTGTCAGTGTGGTGGTCGACAACGCGGCCGGCGCTGGCAGTTCGATCGGCTCGGCCAAGGTGGCGCGCGCCGCGCCCGATGGCTACACGCTGCTGCTCAACCACATCGGCATGTCGACGATGCCCGCGCTGCTGCGCAACATGCAGTTCAAGGTCGAGAGCGATTTCGAATACCTGGGGCTGATCAACGACGTGCCGATGACGGTCGTCACCAAGCCCAGCCTGCCGGCCAACAACTGGAAAGAACTGACGACCTGGATCGCCGCCAACAAGGGCAAGATCAACCTGGGCAATGCGGGTGTGGGTTCGGCTTCGCATCTGTGCGGCCTGCTGTTGCAGAGTGCGTTGCAGACCGACATGACGCCGGTGCCGTACAAGGGCACGGCGCCGGCGATGACCGATCTGATCGGCGGCCAGATCGACCTGATGTGCGACCAGACCACCAACACCACCAGCCAGATCGAGGCCAAGAAGATCAAGGCGCTGGCCGTCACCACGCCCAAGCGCCTGACCACGCCCGCGCTGAAGGATCTGCCGACCCTGCAGGAGTCCGGCCTGAAGAACTTTGAAGTAACCATCTGGCACGGCCTGTATGCGCCCAAGGGCACGCCGCCCGACGTGCTGGCCAAGCTCAATGGGGCCTTGAAAGCGGCGCTGAAAGACCCCGAGTTCATCAAGAAGGAAGAAGGCCTCGGCGCCGTGGTCGTGACCGACAAGCGCATGGAGCCGGCCGAACACAAGAAGTTCGTCGCCGCCGAAATCGCCAAGTGGACCCCGATCATCAAGGCCGCCGGCGTCTACGCCGACTGAAGGTACGCGCAAACCTGCTGCGCCCGCCGATCTCGCACCTGTGGTACTCACCGTACGCATGTACGGTTCCGTTCCTCGGCACGACCTCGGCGCGCTCGCTACGGTTTTCGCGCACCTTCTAGGCGCTACCTAGGCCGCTATGTGCGCATGGCGGCCTTTTTGCTGCCTGCGCCCACCGAGACAAGAATGAACACCGAGACAAGCCCCGACACCCTCGCCGCGCTGCTGCGCTGCATGCTGCGCATCCGCGCCTTCGAAGACGCCGCCGAGATCGCCAGCCAGGGCGGCGTCAGTGCCTATGGCCAGAGCGCGGGTGTGACCGCCAAGGTGCGCGGCCCGTTGCACCTCTCCACCGGTCAGGAGGCCGTGGCCGCTGGCGTCTGCGCCCACTTGCGTGCCGCCGACTACCTGACGTCCACGCACCGCGGCCACGGCCACACGCTGGCCAAGGGCGCCGACCTGAACCGCATGATGGCCGAGCTGTTCGGCAAGGCCACGGGTTTCAACGGCGGCAAGGGCGGCTCGATGCACATTGCCGATTTCTCGGTCGGCATGCTCGGCGCCAATGGGGTTGTGGCGGCCGGGCTGCCCATCGCGGTCGGCGCGGCCCATGCGCAGAAGCTCAAGGCCGGCGCGGCGCAGCAGCAGGGGCGCATGCCGGCCGACGACATCACCGTCTGCTTCTTCGGCGATGGTGCAATCAACCGCGGCCCTTTCCTCGAGTCGCTGAACTGGGCGCGGGTCTACGCGCTGCCGGTGCTCTTCGTCTGCGAGGACAACCGCTGGAGCGCCACCACCGCGAGCGGCCCGATGACCGCGGGCGAGGGCGCATCGGTGCGCGCCGAGAGCCTGGATATCGCGGCGACCCGGGTCGATGGCAACGATGTCGAGGCGGTGTTTGCGGCCGCGGCGCGGCTGGTGGCCGAGGTGCGGGGTGGCGGCGGTCCGCGGCTGCTGCATGCGGTGACTTACCGGGTCAAGGGCCATGTGTCGGTCGACCCGGCGGCCTACCGCGATCCGCAGGAGCTGGCGGCAGCACTGCAGACGGATCCCATTGCGCGGGCACGGGCCCGTTTCGCGGCGCTCGGCGGCGACACGGCAACGGTAGACACGATCGAACGCGATGCGCGTGCCGAGGTCGAGCGCGCGCTGGCGCTGGCGGGTGATGCGCCATGGCCCGAGCCCGGCGCCGCCTACACCGACGTGCAAACCACCGGAGCCGGCACATGGTACTGAGCACCGGCAAGGCCGACAGCACGATGACGTACGCGCAGGCCGCCGTGCTGGCCGTACAGCACGAGATGGAATCCGATGCACGCGTGGTCGTGCTCGGCGAAGACGTAGGCCGCGGTGGCATCTTCGGCCAGTACAAGGGGCTGCAGCAGCGCTTCGGCGCCGGGCGCGTGATCGACACGCCGATCAGCGAGGCCGCCATCATGGGTGCCGGCGTTGGCATGGCGCTGGCCGGCATGCGCCCCGTGGTCGAGATGCGGGTCGTCGACTTCGCGTTGTGCGGCATGGATGAGATCGTCAACCAGGCCGCCAAGAACCGCTTCATGTTCGGCGGCCAGGGCCGTGTGCCGCTGGTGGCGCGCATGCCGGGCGGCATCTGGGACGCGTCCGCGGCGCAGCACTCGCAATCGCTCGAGGCCTGGTTCGCCCATCTGCCGGGCGTGGCCGTGGTCTGCCCGTCGACCCCGCAGGACAACTACGCGCTGCTGCGCGCCGCGATGCAGTCGGGCGACCCCGTGGTCTACATCGAGCACAAGACCCTGTGGGGCGCGCAGGGCGAGGTCGACCCCGCCATGGCCATTCCGCTGGGCAAGGCCGCGGTGCGGCGCAGCGGGTCCGACCTGACCCTGGTCAGCTGGGGACGCCAGGCGCTGGTGTGCGAAGAGGCCTGCGCCGCGCTGGCGCAACAGGGCATCGGCGTCGACTGCATCGACCTGCGCACCATCTGGCCCTGGGACCGCGAGACCGTGCTGGCCTCGTGCGCGAAGACCGGCCGCCTGCTGGTCGTGCACGAGGCGGTGCAGGTGGCCGGCTTCGGCGCCGAGGTGGCCGCCACGGCGGCCGAGGCCACGGGTTGCCGCATCCGGCGCCTGGGCGCGCCGCGCATCCCCGTCGGTTACGCCCCGGTGCTGGAGGCGCAGTCCCGCGTCACGGCCGAGATGGTGGTGGCCGCTGCCCGCGCGCTGGCCGGATGAAATCACTGGCCGCGTACACCGCGGCCCCGTATTGAAAGATCACCAGGAGACTCCATGGCATTTCCCCGTTCACCCGCATCGTCCGACAAGGCTGCGCGCCGCCTGTTGCTGACGGCCCTGGCATCGGCCGCGCTCGGCGCCGGCTTGCCGGTCGCTGCCCAGAGCGCCTGGCCCACCAAGCCGGTGCGCCTGGTCGTGCCGTTCGCGCCGGGTGGCACGACCGACATCCTGGCCCGCGCGATGGCCGTCGAACTGTCGAAGGCCTTCGGCCAGCCCTTCGTCGTCGACAACCGCGCCGGTGCCGGGGGCAACATCGGGGCCGACATCGTCGCCAAGGCGGCACCCGACGGCTACACGCTGCTGATGGGCACCGTCGGCACGCATGCCATCAACAAGTGGCTCTACGACAAGATGCCGTTCGATCCGGTCAAGGACTTCGTGCCGGTCAGCCTGGTCGCCGGCGTGCCCAACGTGATGGTGGTCAACGCCGACAAGGCCAAGGCGCAGGGCATCAACAACGTGCAGGACTTCATCCAGTACGCCAAACGCAATCCCGGCAAGCTGAACATGGCGTCCAGCGGCAACGGCACCTCGATCCACATGGCGGGCGAGCTGTTCAAGACGATGACCGGCGCCTACATGGTGCACTTTCCGTACAAGGGCTCCGGCCCGGCCTTGATGGACATGGTCGGCGGCAACATGGACGTGATGTTCGACAACCTGCCGTCGGCGATGCAGCAGATCAAGGGCGGCAAGCTGAAGGCGCTGGCGGTCACCAGCGCCCAGCGTTCCCCGGCCCTGCCCGACGTGCCCACGGTCGAGCAGGCCGGCGGGCCGGCGCTGAAGGGTTTCGAGGCGAGTTCGTGGTTCGGCCTGCTGGCGCCGGCCGGCACGCCGATGGAGATCGTCAACCACATCCAGCAGGAAGTGGCCAAGGCGATCAAGTCGCCGGCGGTCAACGAGAAGCTGCTGGCCCAAGGCGCGATCCCCAGCGGCAACACGCCGCAGGAGTTCGCCCGGCTGATCGACAGTGAACTGAAGAAGTGGGGCCCCGTCGTCAAGGCCTCGGGAGCGAAAGTAGACTAACCCCCAGTCTGCGCGCACTGCGTGTCGCTCCGCCAACCCCCTTGATAGGGGGCAACACCTGCGGACCGGCGGAGCCGGACCGCGGTGTTCTGGAATGGGGCAGCCGCGCGCCCATTCGCTGCGTATCTATCTCGCCTTCACGAACGCGTCGCGCGCGGTCACGGCGGTGTCGGCGTAGTTGGTGAACATGCCGTCCATGCCCATGTCCAGGTACTTCTTGTATTCGGCGGCGGCCAGCACCGGGTCGGTCTGGGCAAAGGTCCAGCCGTGCACCTTCAGGCCGGCCGCGTGGACCTGGTCGATGTAGGCCTTGGTGATCGGGTAGGCCGGGTAGTTGATCAGCAGGCCGACGCCTTCGCTGAAGCTGGCCACGTCCTTCAACGTCAACGCGCTGACGGCCGTACCGGAGGTGACACCGACCTGTGCCACGCCGTCGGTGCCCGTCACGGCCACGCCGAGCAGGATCTGCGGCATCTTGTTGTTCTGCGCGTTCTCCTTGGTGCGCATGCTGCGCAGTGTGACGTCGCTGAACGACTGGATGAAGATCTTGCTGCTGCCGCTGTAGTAGTTCTGGGCCAGCGTCTTCAGGATCGCGTCTTCCATCACCGGGTCGGCCTGCTTGGCTTCGGGGTAGATGCCGACCACGCGGTTCGCCACGTTCTGCTGTTGCTGCGCGAAGCTCACGACCTGCTGGAACGTCGGCACCTTGAACGGGTCGGCTGCGCTCGGCGTGAAGCCCGGGTAGCTGGCCTTGCCGGTGCCGGTGGGCAGCACGGTCAGCGTCTTGATTTCGGCCAGCGTGAAGTCGGACACCTTGTAGGCGGCGTTGCGCTTGGCGAAGAGCGTGGCGATGTTGGTGGTGCGGTCGAGCGTGTCGTCGTGCATCGCCACCAGCTCGGCGTCCTTCGTGAGCTGCAGATCGGGCTCGATGAAGTCGGCTCCCATGCGGATCGCCAGCTCGTAGCCGGCCAGCGTGTGCTCGGGCAGGTAGCCGCTGGCGCCGCGGTGCGCGATCACGATGGGTTGTTTGGAGTCGGCGGTGCTGTCGCCATCGCCGCCGCAGGCCGCCAGGGCCAGCGTGCCCACCAGCATCGCCAGCAGTGTCTTGGTCATCATGATGATCCTCCTCTGTTTTTGAAAAGGAGCAGAGTTTCTGTCCGTCCAGTGACGGCATGATGACGAAACGGTTACACGCCCCAGACCACTTCCTTGTTGGCGGCCTGGCAGCGGCGCAGCATGTCGAGGAAGGGAACGGCGCGCTGCCGCAGCGACACGGCGTCGAAGTCGGGTGCCACCTGGCCCTTGGCCCTGGCTTCTTCCTGTGCGGCCTTCTGGTCGGCTTCTTCCTTCGCGATGGCCGATTCGAGTGCGCCGATCGCACCCGGCATCTGCTCGGGCAGGATGATGCCGGTCGGCCCCGGTTCCTTGCCGATCACCTGCAGCACGCGCCGGCCGTTGGGCTCGAGCATGATCAGGTCGCCGGCCGCCTTGGATTTGAACTTGAACAGCATGCGGGCGTGGACCTCAGTGGTAGATGTAGGAGCGGTTGAATGGGTAGGCCGATTGTGCGCCCGTCATCGGCCCGGCCCGGGTCTCGCCGGTCGGCCGGCTGGCCAGCATCTGGTGCAGCGAGATCCAGTTGTGCTCGAAGCTCATCGCGCTGCCGGCCAGGTACAGGCGGTAGGCGCGCAGGATCTTCTCGGCGTCACCGGCCTTCGAGGTGGAGGCAAGCACCTGCGTCGCCTCGTCGAGGCGTGACTCCAGCGCGTCCGACCAGGCCCACAGCGTCCTGGCGTAGTGCGGCCGCAGGTTTTCGGTGTCGACCATTTCCAGATCGGCACCGGCCATTTCGCGCAGCACATGGCTCACGTGCAGCAGTTCGCCGCCCGGGAAGATGTACTTCTCGATGAAGTCGCCCATGCCCGCGCCCAGCTGCTCGTGGTCGGGCGCCGTGCCGGTGATGCCGTGGTTCAGCACCAGGCCGCCGGGGCGCAGCAGATCGTGGATGCGGCGGAAATAGGTCGGCATGTTGGCGCGGCCCACGTGTTCGAACATGCCGACCGACGCGATCTTGTCGAACGGCTGCGCGGTCGTCAGATCGCGGTAGTCGCACAGCAGCATGCGCACCCGGCCCTGCAGCCCGCGCCGTGCGATCTCCTGGTTCACGTGGGCATGCTGGTTTTTCGACAGGGTGATGCCGGTGCCGTCCACGCCATAGTGCTCGGTCGCCCACAGCAGCAGGCCGCCCCAGCCGGCGCCGATGTCGAGGAAACGCTCGCCTGGCTGCAGCATCAGCTTGCGGCAGATGTGGTCGAGTTTGGCTTCCTGCGCCTGTGCCAGCGTCATCGCCGGTTCGCGGTAGTAGGCGCAGGAATAGACGCGCCGCGGGTCCAGCCACAGCGCGTAGAAGTCGTCGGACACGTCGTAGTGGAACTGGATCTGTTCGGCGTCCTTGCTCGGCGAGTGTGCCGCCAGCGAGCGCGCGCGCCGCAGCAGGTGGGCCCACCAGCCCGAATGCCCGCCAGCCGGATCGCCCGGCAGCAGCTTGGCCGCCACCGCCATCAGGTCGCGCATGCGCCCCTGCAGTTGCACGCGGCTCTCGACGAAATCCTCGGCCAGCCGCCCGATCTGGCCCGCCGCCATCCGCGCCAGGCTCGACCAGTCGCTGAACGACAAGGTCACCGCGGCGCAGGTGGGCCCCAGGCGTTCGCCGGCGGGCAGCTGCAGCGCGACCGGAACGGGCAGGGCCTGCAGGCGGGATTCGATCTTGGGAATGAGCAGATTGCGCATGGCCAAAATATTGCGGCGCAACAGGCGGCCCGTCAAGATGCCTTCTGTAGGACAACGACGAAACATTGACAACGTTTAGTTTAGGTCTAAACTATTTCTTCATGAATATCCTGTGCATCGGCGGCGGCCCCGCCGGCCTGTATTTCGCGCTGCTGATGAAGCTGCAGCACCCGGCGCACCGCATCACGGTGCTGGAGCGCAACCGGCCGTTCGACACCTTCGGCTGGGGCGTCGTGCTGTCGGACCAGACGCTCGCCAACCTGGCTGCGGCCGACCCGCAGAGCGCGGCCCGCATCGGCGAGGCCTTCTACCACTGGGACGACATCGAGGTGTTCTTCAAGGGCCGCAGCGTGCGCTCGGGTGGCCACGGTTTCTGCGGCATCGGCCGCAAGCGGCTGCTCAACGTGCTGCAGGACCGCTGCATCGAACTCGGCGTCGACCTGGTGTTCGAGGCCGACGTCGCCGACGACCAGGTTGCCGCCGCGCAGTACCAGGCCGATCTGGTGGTCGCCTGCGACGGGCTCAACAGCCGCATCCGCCAGCGCTACGCGGCGACCTACCAGCCCGATGTGGACCTGCGGGCCTGCCGCTTCGTCTGGCTCGGCACGCACCGCAAGTTCGACGCGTTCACGTTCGCATTCGAGAAGACCGAGCACGGCTGGTTCCAGGCGCACGCCTACCAGTTCAACGACGACACCTCGACCTTCATCGTCGAGACCCCCGAGGCCGTGTGGAAGGCGCATGGCCTGGACGCGATGTCGCAGGAAGAGGGCGTGCAGTTCTGCGAGCGGCTGTTCGCCAAATACCTCGACGGCGAGGCGCTGATCAGCAACGCCGCCCATCTGCGCGGCTCGGCGATCTGGATCCGGTTTCCGCGCGTGGTCTGCAGGCACTGGGTGCACGACATCACCGTCGACGGCCGGCAGGTTCCGGTGGTGTTGATGGGCGACGCCGCGCACACCGCGCATTTCTCGATCGGCAGCGGCAGCAAGCTGGCGCTCGAGGATGCGATCGACCTGGCCCAGGCCTTTGCCGCGCAGCCCGAGGTGCCGGCCGCGTTGCAGGCCTACGAAGCGCGCCGCAGTGTCGAGGTGCTGAAGATCCAGAACGCGGCGCGCAATTCGACCGAGTGGTTCGAGAACGTGCAGCGCTACAGCGGCATGGAGATCGAGCAGTTCGCCTATTCGCTGCTGACGCGTTCGCAACGCATCAGCCACGAGAACCTGCGGCTGCGCGATGCCGCCTGGCTCGGCGGCTACGAAGCCTGGCTGGCCAGCCGGCTGCCGGCGCCAAACGCCACAGCGCCGCCAACGGTCGCGCCGGCCGGGGCGACCGGCCGCCTGCCGATGCTGCTGCCGCTGCAACTGCGTGGCCTGGCGCTGAAGAACCGCATCGTGGTCTCACCGATGGCGACCTACAGCGCGGTCGATGGCGTGGTGCAGGACTTTCACCTCGTGCACCTGGGCGCGCGCGCGCTCGGCGGCGCGGCGATGGTGATGGTCGAGATGACCAGCCCCAACGCCGAAGGCCGCATCACCCCCGGCTGCCCGGGTTTGTGGAACGACACGCAGCAGGCCGCCTTCACGCGCATCGTCGACTTCGTGCACGGCCAGAGCGGCGCCGCCATCGGCCTGCAGCTCGGCCACAGCGGCCCCAAGGGGTCGACCCAGGTCGGCTGGGGCGCGATGGACGAGCCGCTGCCGCAAGGCAACTGGCCGCTGATGGCGGCCAGCGCGGTCGCCTATGGCGAGCAGAACCAGGTGCCGCACGCGATGACGCGCGCCGACATGGACCGGGTGCGCGACCAGTTCGTCGATGCCACCCGCCGTGCCGCGGCCGCCGGCTTCGACTGGCTGGAGCTGCACTGCGCGCACGGCTACCTGCTGTCGTCCTTCATCACGCCGCTCACGAACCGGCGCAGCGACGACTACGGCGGCACGCTGGCCAACCGCTGCCGCTACCCCCTCGAAGTGTTCGCCGCGATGCGGGCCGTGTGGCCGGCCGAGCGCCCGATGAGCGTGCGCATCTCCGCGCACGACTGGGTGCCCGGCGGTCATACCGACGACGACGCGATCGCGGTGGCGCGGCTGTTCCATGACGCCGGCTGCGACGTGATCGACGTGTCGTCGGGCCAGACCAGCCGCGCTGCCCGGCCGGTGTACGGCCGCATGTACCAGACGCCGTTCGCCGACCGCATCCGCAACGAGGTGGGCATCCGCACCATCGCGGTCGGCGCGATCAGCGAGGGCGACCAGGCCAACGGCATCATCGCCGCCGGCCGCGCCGACCTGTGCGCCGTGGCGCGCCCGCACCTGGCCGATCCGGCCTGGACGCTGCACGAGGCCGCGAAGCTGCAGAAGGATCCCCGCGCAGAGCAGCCCGGCGCCGAGTGGCCGAAGCAATACCTGAGTGGTCGTGACCAGATGCTGCGCGAGATGGCCAAGGCGCGGCAGGTGGCGGCGGCCGCGGCACTTGGCCCGGCGTCCGAGGAGCCGGTGTGAACGCCTTGGTCTGGCACGGGCCGCCGCCCCTCACCCCGACCCTCTCCCCTTGGGAGAGGGAGCGATTTCCGACTGGCGTCGCGAGAGGATAACCATGGACCTGGAGGCGCGCGCCCACAGCGAACATCCCGAAGCCTTGCGGCTGTGGCTGCGCCTGCTGACCTGCACCCAGCAAATCGAACGCCGGATCCGCGGCGAGCTGCGCGAGCAGTTCGACACCACGCTGCCGCGCTTCGACCTGATGGCCCAGCTCGAGCGTGCGCCCGAAGGCCTGAAGATGAACGAGCTGTCGCGCCGCATGATGGTGACCGGCGGCAACGTCACCGGCATCACCGACCAGCTGGTGGCCGAGGGCCTGGTCGAGCGCACCGAGGTCGAGGGCGACCGGCGCGCCTACCGCGTCTGCCTCACGGCCAAGGGCCGCACCGAATTCCACGCGATGGCGCAGCAGCACGAGCAGTGGATCGTCGAGGCCTTCTCGGCCTTGTCGGCGCGCGACATCGCCACGCTGCACCGGCTGCTCGGCAAAGTGAAGCAACACACGCAAGCCAATTTTCTGGAGACACCATGAAGCATTACATCGGCGCGGGCAATCCGATGCGCGCGCAGTTCGACGCCAAGGCGGGCTACGTCGCCACGCACTTCGCCTGGCAGTTCGACCACGGCGTCGGCACCATCACGCTGAACCGTCCCGAGCGCAAGAACCCGCTGACCTTCGACTCGTATGCCGAGCTGCGCGACCTGTTCAACGCGCTGCGCTACGCCACCGACGTGAAGGTGGTCGTGGTCACCGGTGCCGGCGGCAACTTCTGCTCGGGCGGCGACGTGCACGACATCATCGGCCCGCTGACGAAGATGACGATGCCCGAGCTGCTCGAGTTCACCCGCATGACCGGCGACCTGGTGCGCGCAATGCGCAAATGCCCGCAGCCGGTGGTCGGTGCGATCGACGGCATCTGCGCCGGCGCCGGCGCGATGATGGCGCTGGCCTGCGACCTGCGCTACGGTACCGAGGCCACGAAGACCGCCTTCCTGTTCACGCGGGTCGGCCTGGCCGGTGCCGACATGGGCGCCTGCGCGCTGCTGCCACGTGTGATCGGCCAGGGCCGCGCGTCCGAGCTGCTGTTCACCGGCCGCGCGATGACGGCCGCCGAAGGCCTGGCCTGGGGGTTCTTCAACGCGCTGCATCCGGCCGGCGACCTGCTGGCGCGCGCACAGGCGATGGCCGCCGAGCTGGCCCAGGGCCCGACCTTCGCGCAGGGCATGACCAAGAACATGTTGGCGCAGGAATGGGCGATGACGATCGACCAGGCGATCGAGGCCGAGGCCCAGGCCCAGGCGATCTGCATGCAGACGCAGGATTTCACCCGCGCCTACGAGGCCTTCGCCGCCAAGCGCAAGCCGGTCTTCGCGGGAGACTGACGATGAGCGCCGCCGACGCCACCACGCTCGTGCCCTCAACCGCACACCTGGACCTGCCGTTCTTCGACGCGGCCCATCGCACCCTGGCCGAGGGCCTGGTGCCCTGGGCCGCCGCGCAGCAGGTCGACGAGCGCGACGACCGCGCCGCCTGCCGCGACTGGGTGGCGCGGCTGGGTGCCGGCGGCTGGCTGCGCTACTGCGTGCCGGCCGCGCACGGCGGCGCACTCGAACAACTCGACTCGCGGGCGCTTGTGATCCTGCGCGAGACGCTGGCGTTCCACTCGCCGCTGGCCGACTTCGCTTTCGCGATGCAGGGCCTGGGCAGCGGAGCCATCACGCTGGCCGGCAGCCCGGAGCAGCAGGCCGACTACCTGCGCGGCGTGGCCAGCGGCGAGAAGATCGCCGCGTTCGCGCTGAGCGAGGCCGATGCCGGTTCCGACGTAGCCGCGATGCAGACCCGTGCCACGGCGGTCGACGGCGGCGCGCGCTGGCGGCTCGACGGCAGCAAGACCTGGATCAGCAACGGCGGCATCGCCGACTTCTACTGCGTGTTCGCGAAGACCGAGCCCACGGCCGGCACGCGCGGCATCAGCGCCTTCATCGTCGATGCCGGCACGCCGGGCCTCGACGCGTCGCAGCACATCGAGGTGATGGCCCCGCACCCGCTGGCCACGCTGGTGTTCGACGGCTGCCACGTGCCTGCGGGCGCGCGCCTGGGCGAGCTGCACGGCGGCTTCAAGCTGGCGATGCGCACGCTCGACATCTTCCGGGCCTCGGTGGCCGCCGCTGCGCTCGGCTTTGCACGGCGCGCGCTGGCCGAGGCCGTGGCCCACGCGAAGCAGCGCAAGATGTTCGGCCAGACGCTGGCCGACTTCCAGCTCACGCAGGCCAAGTTGGGCGACATGGCCGCACTGGTTGAATCGGCTGTGCAGCTGACCTACCGCGCCGCGTGGCTGCGCGACGTGCGTGGCACGGCGGCGCCGGCCGACGCCCGCGCCTACACCGCCGCCGCCGCGATGGCCAAGATGTGCGCCACCGAGAACGCGCAGCGCGTGATCGACATGGCCGTGCAGCTGCATGGCGGCCTGGGCGTGAAGGTCGGTACCCGCGTCGAGAGCCTGTACCGCGACATCCGCTCGCTGCGCATCTACGAAGGTGCGACCGAGGTGCAGCAATTGATCATCGGCAAGTCGGTTCTTCAGGGGTAAGGTATGGCAGAGGTTCCTTTCCGCGGCACCAGCGCGCAGCGCGACCGTTTTGTCCACGACCGGCTGCCGCCGGCCGAGCAGTGGCCCGAGATGCGTTACGACCGGCCCGAGCTGCAACTGCCCGACCAGCTGAACCTGGTCGAGGAGCTGCTGGACAAGGCCGCCGGCAAACCATGGGCCGACCGGCCGATGCTGCGGTCGCCGACCCGCACGCTCAGCTACCGCGAGGCCCGCGTCGAGGTCGACCGCATCGCCCAGGTGCTGACCGAGGACCTGGGCCTGGTCCCCGGCAACCGCGTGCTGCTGCGCGGCGGCAACTCGATCCCGATGGCGCTGGCCTGGCTGGCCGTGGTCAAGGCCGGGCTGATCGCGGTGGCCACGATGCCGCTGCTGCGCGCGAAGGAGCTGGGCGAGATCATCGACAAGTCGCGCCCCCGCGTCGCGCTCTGCGAGGGCCGCCTGCTGGACGAGCTGGTGGCCGCGCAGCAGCAGAACCCATCGCTCGCCACCGTCGTGAGCTTCCGCGCGCCGCAGGATCTCCAGAGCCTGGAGGCGCGCGCCGCGGCCAAGCCCGGTCTGTTCGCACCCTGCCCGACGGCGGCCGACGACATCGCGCTGCTGGCCTTCACCTCGGGCACCACGGGCAAGCCCAAGGCGCCAGTGACCACGCACCGCGAAGTGCTGGCGATGTGCGAGACCTGGCCGCGCCACGTGCTGCGCGCCACGCCCGACGACATCGTCATGGGCTCGCCGCCGCTGGCCTTCACCTTCGGTCTGGGCGGGCTACTGGTCTACCCGATGTGGGCAGGGTCCAGCATCTACTTCCCCGACATCCCGTACACGCCCGAGGCGATGGTGAAGCTGATCAACGAGGTCGGCGCCACCATCGTCTACACCGCGCCCACCTTCTACCGGCAGATGGCGCCGTTCGCCAGGCAGCTCGGCGTGCCCACGCTGCGCACCACGGTGAGCGCCGGCGAGGCCCTGCCCGACGCCACGCGCCAGCTGTGGAAGGACGCGACCGGCATCGAGATGCTCGACGGCATCGGCGGTACCGAGGTGTTCCACATCTACATCTCGTCGCCGCCATCCGAGGTGCGGCGCGGGGCGATCGGCAAGGCGGTGCCGGGCTTCGTCGCGAAGATCGTCGACGACGACGGCCACGAGCTGCCGCGCGGCAGCGTGGGCAAGCTGGCGATCAAGGGACCCGTCGGCTGCCGGTATCTGGACGATGCGCGCCAGACGAACTACGTGAAGGACGGCTGGAACTACCCGGGCGATGCCTTCGTGCAGGACGAGGATGGCTACTTCTTCTACCAGTCGCGTGCCGACGACATGATCATCACCGCGGGCTACAACGTCGGCGGCCCCGAGGTCGAGGACGCGCTGCTGCAGCACCCGGCCGTGGCCGAATGCGGCGTGATCGGCAAGCCCGATGAGCAGCGCGGCATGCTGGTGAAAGCCTTCTGCGTGCTCAAGCCCGGCCATGTCGCCGACGACGCCATGGTCAAGGCCCTGCAGGACCACGTGAAGGGCACGATCGCGCCGTTCAAGTACCCGCGCGAGATCGAATTCGTCGACGTGCTGCCGCGCACCGAGACCGGCAAACTCCAACGCTTCAAACTGAGACAGACATGAAATTCCTGCAACCTCCCGGCTGGGTCGCGCCCAAGGGTTATGCCAACGGCATCGCCGCGCGTGGCACCCAGGTCTATGTCGGCGGCCAGATCGGCTGGAACGCGCAGCAGCAGTTCGAGAGCGACGACTTCATCGCGCAGACCGCGCAGACACTGCGCAACATCGTCGCGGTGCTGAAGGAAGCTGGCGCCGGCCCCGAGCACATGGTGCGCATGACCTGGTACGTGACCGACCGCGACGAGTACAACAGCCGGCTGCCCGAACTGGGCGCCGCCTACCGCGAGGTGATGGGCCGCAACTTCCCGGCGATGGCCTGTGTGCAGGTCGTCGCGCTGATGGAGGCCCGAGCCAAGGTCGAGATCGAGGTCACGGCGGTCCTGCCGGATTGAGCGGCCCGCTCAATACGCCACCGTGAACCTTGTTTTCACGTGCTTCGGCGTTTCCAGCTCGTCCACGATGGCGACGGACAGGTCTGCGACGGAGATGCTGCCCGGCTGGTCGCCGTCCATCAACGGCGCATCGCTGCCGACGCGGTAGGGCTTGCCCGTGCGTTCGCCGGGCTGCAGCAGGATCGGCGGCGACAGGAAACTCCAGTCGAGCGCGGTTTCTTCGCGGATCAGGTTCAGCGCCTCGCGGGCGCCCAGCGCGCCGGGTTTGTAGGCCGTGGGGAAGTCGGGCGTGTCCACCAGCTGCACGCCGGGTGCCACATACAGACTGCCGGCCCCGCCGACCACCAGCAGGCGCTTCACGCCCGAGGCGCGCACGCCGGCGTAGATCGCCTTGGTGCCGCGCACGAACAGCGCCTGCAGGTCGGGCTCGCCCCAGCCGGGGTTGTAGGCGTCGACCACGGCATCGTGGCCGCGCACGGCTGCTGCCACCTGGTCGGCTTCCAGCGCGTCGGCCTGCACGACGGTCAGCCCGGCTTGTGCCGCCAGCTTGCCGGGGCTACGCGCCAGCGCGGTGACGTGGTGGCCGCGGCGCAGCAGTTCGGCCAGGACAGCCGTGCCGACAAAACCGGTGCCGCCGATGAGTGCGATCTTCATGGGATTTCTCTTTCAAGTTGCGATGCCTTGACGATATGAGCTTCACGATCAGCCCGGTAGTAGGCAAAAATCGAAACCTTTTTGAAGTGGAGCTTCACCCATGGACGATCTGCGCCGCATGGCGGTGTTTGCCTGCGTGGTCCGCCACCGTTCGATGAGCGCGGCTGCGCGCGAACTGCGTATGAGCACCTCGGCCGTCAGCCAGCAGGTGCGCCAGCTCGAGCGCGACGGCGGCGCCACGCTGCTGCACCGCTCGACCCGGCGGCTGACGCTCACCGACGCAGGCGAGCGTTTCTACGCCGGCTGCGCGGCCATGGTCGCCGCCGCGGACCGGGCGCGCGCTGACCTGCTGGCCGCGCGCGATGCGCCCGGTGGCGAGCTGCGCATGTCGGCCCCCGTGGGCTTCGCACGGCACGTGGCACCGGCGCTGGGGCCGATGCTGGCCGCCTACCCCGCATTGAGCCTGACGCTGTTGGTGGACGACGCGCGGGTCGACCTGGTGGAGGCCCGCGTCGACCTGGCGATCCGCTTCGGCGACCTGCCCGATTCGAGCTGGGCGGCGCGCCGCCTCAGCCGGCTCGCCATGCAGGTCTACGCGGCACCGGCGTACCTGGCAGCCCATTCCGTACCGCACGGCCCCGACGACCTGATCGCCCACCAATGGCTGGGATTTGCGCGGGACGGTGCGTTCGCGGCGATGCTGCACGGCCCCGATGGGGCACAACGCAGCCTGCGCCTGGAGCCTCGCATCGCCAGCAACAACCAGCTGTCGCTGCAGCAGATGTGCACGGCCGGCCTCGGGCTGGCGATGCTCGGCAGCATCGACGTGCAGCAGGAGCTGGCCGCTGGCAGCCTGGTCCCGCTGCTGCCGGACTGGCAACTCGCGCCGCTCGACGTCTGGGCCGTGACACCGCAGCGCGACGCGCAACCGGCCAAGGTGCGCCACGCGGTCGAGGCGCTGGAGGCCTATCTCATCACAGTGCCGGGAGCAACCGGCTGACGTGCAGGGGCTGACATCGACCGTACACTGACGCGGTGTTGCCACCAGGAAAGATGCTCCTTCGCTTACTGGCCTCCGTGCTGGCGCTGGCCCTCGGCGGCTGTGCCGACACAGGCTACTACCTGCAGTCGGCGCGCGGCCATCTCGCGCTGATGCGCGCCGCCCGGCCGATCGACGACTGGTTGGCCGACGCCCGGACCACGCCGGTGCTGAAGCAGCGTCTGGAGCTCGCACGCCGCATGCGCGCCTTTGCCGTCGACGAGCTGAAGCTGCCCGACAACGCGAGTTACCACCGTTACGCCGATCTGCACCGGCGTGCGGTGGTGTGGAACGCGGTGGCGGCGCCGCCGTTCTCGCTGAAGCTCAAGACCTGGTGTTTCCCGGTGACGGGTTGCATCGGCTACCGGGGTTACTTCGACGAAGCCGAGGCCCAGGCGCTGGCGGCGCAGCTGAAGGCCGAAGGCCTGGAATCGAGCGTCTACGGCGTGCCGGCATATTCCACGCTGGGCTGGATGAACTGGCTCGGCGGCGACCCCTTGCTCAGCACCTTCATCAACTATCCCGAAGGCGAACTGGCGCGCATGTTGTTCCATGAACTCGCGCACCAGGTCGTCTATGCCAAGGACGACACACAGTTCAACGAGTCTTTTGCCACGGCGGTGGAACGGCTGGGAGGCGCACGCTGGCTCGCGACGCAGGCCGGCGATGCGGCGCGTACCGAATATGCGCAGTTCGACGGCCGGCGCCGCGAATTCCGCGCGCTGATGCTCGCCACGCGCAAGCGGCTGGAGGCGGTCTACCAGGACGCTGCCAACCCGACGCCGATGGCACAACGCAAGGAGGCCGCGATGCGCGCCTTTCGCGCCGAGTATGCGACGCTGAAGGCGCGCTGGCAGGGTTACTCCGGCTACGATCCTTTCGTGGAACGCGCCAACAATGCGACCTTCGGCGTGCAGGCCGCCTACGACGGCCTGGTGCCGGCGTTCGAGGCCTTGTTCGAGCGCGAGGGCCGCGACTGGACGCGTTTCTACGCCGAGGCGAAGCGCCTGGCCGCCCTGCCGAAAGCCGAAAGAGACCAAACGCTGGAGCAACTGGCTCCGCACATCCGGGAGACTGCAGGTGCCTGACATCCACATCGAACGCGCCCATGGCCTCGGCCTGGCGGCAGCACGCAAGCTGGCCTTCCAGTGGGCCGAGGAAGCCGAGCAGAAGCTCGACATGGCATGCACCTACGAGGAGGGCAAGACGAAGGACGAGGTGTGTTTCGAGCGTTCCGGCGTCAACGGCACGTTGCACGTCACGAAGGATGCGTTCGTGCTGGACGCGAAGCTCGGGTTTTTGCTCGGCGCATTCAAGGAGCGCATCGAAGGCGAGATCGTGAAGAACCTCGATGCGCTGCTTGTCGGCAAGCAGCCGGGCAAGCCGACAGCCAAGTCAGCCGCCAAGACGGCTGCGAAGCGCAAGAGCTGACCGCGCTTCAGCCGAGCGAGGCGACGAGGTCGATGTACTGCTGCATCGCGGCTTCTTGTGCGGTGCCCTTCATGCCGTTCCAGGCATCCCACTTCGCACGCCCCACCATGTCGCCAAAGCCGGGTTTCTTGTCGGCGTTGTCGCCGAGGCTGCCCTGCTTGTAGAGCGCATACAGCTTGAGCATCGTCGCGTTGTCGGGGCGCTCGGTCAGTTGCTTCGAGTTGACAACGGCCGCTTCGAAGGCGGCTTTCAGGTCGGCCATGGGGTGTTCTTTCTGGATGGAGGGGATGCGCGTCCCGTTCGGGAAACCGCGCGGTATCTTACGGGCAGTGGCGGCCCAGAATACGGACTCTCGCTAGAGAGCCAACCCCAAAACAACGATGGAGATGCCATGGTGACCCGCCTCGACCCGACCGCCGCCGCCGCGGGGGCGCCACGCAGGCGGCGCCGGGTGGCTGCCGAGCCCGCCATGCCGCCGACCGGCCTCAAGACGGACCTCAAGGCGAGCGCGACGGGCCAGGCGGCGCGCACCGTGCAGAAGAACGTGCAGCGCGCGGCCAGCGGCATGCTCGGCCTGAGCGGAGAGCGCATGAGCAAGGTCGACACCGCCTGGCTGCGGATGGATTCGGCCAGCAACCTGATGATGATCGTCGGCGTGTGGACGCTGTCGCCCGGCATCGCCTACGACACGCTGTGCGCCCGCGTCGAGGAGCGGCTGCTCCGGTACCAGCGCTTTCGCCAGCGAGTGCTGGAAGACGCCGCCGGCGCGACCTGGGTCAACGACCGCCGCTTCGACATTGCCAACCACGTGGTGCGCGAGACCCTGCCCGCGACCGAGGGCGCAGAGGCGCAGCGTGCGCTGCAGGCGCGAGTCGGCGAACTGGCGATGCAGCCGCTCGACCCTCGGCACCCGCTATGGCAGATCCATCTGGTCGAGGACTACCAGGGCGGCAGTGCGATGCTGGTGCGCATCCACCACTGCATTGCCGACGGCATCTCGCTGATCTCGGTGACGATGTCGCTGGTCGATGGCGGGCTGGCGCCACCCGAGCGGCGGCGCCAGCAAGCGTCCGACGGCGCCGAAGACTGGATCGCCGACACCTTGCTCAAGCCCCTGACCGGCTTGGCCGTGCGCACCCTGGGCGCTGCGGGCGACGGGGCCGCCAAGTCGCTCGGCCTGCTGCGCGAGCCTGGCAAGGGCGCCGAAACCTCGTTGGGCCTGGCCCGCCAGGTTACCCAACTGCTGAGCGACGCGGCCGCGCTGGCGCTGATGGCCGACGATTCGCGGACCCGGCTCAAGGGCAAGCCCGTGGGCGCGAAACGCGTGGCCTGGTGTGAGCCGATCCCGCTGGACGATGTCAAGGCGATCGGCCGGGCGCTGAACTGCTCGGTCAACGACGTGCTGCTGGCCTGCGTGGCCGGCGCCATCGGCGGCTACCTGCGGCTGCTGGGCGACGACGTGGCCGGGCAGGAGATCCGCGCGATGATTCCGGTCAACCTGCGCCCGCTCGAAGAGGCCTACAAGCTGGGCAACCGCTTCGGCCTGGTGCCGCTGGTGCTGCCGATCGGCATGGACAACCCGATCGAGCGTGTCTACGCCGTCCGGCGGCGCATGAACAGCCTGAAGGGCAGTACCCAGCCGCTGCTGGCGTTCGGCCTGCTGGCCGTGGCCGGCCTGCTGATCAAGCCGGCGCAGGAGGCGATGCTCAATCTGTTCGGCAAGAAGACCACCGCCGTCATGACGAATGTGCCGGGCCCGGCGCATAAGCTCAAGCTGTGCGGCTCGACGCTGCAGCAGAGCATGTTCTGGGTGCCGCAGTCGGGCGACATCGGCCTGGGAGTGTCGATCCTGAGCTACGGCGGCGGCGTGCAGTTCGGCGTGATCACCGACACCGCGCTGTGCCCGGAGCCGCAGCAGATCATCGACCAGTTCGAGCCCGAGTTCGCCAAACTCTCGCTGCTGACGCTGATGCTGCCCTGGGGCGAGAGCTGAAGCCGCACCCGGTTCAGGCCTTGACCCGTTGGGAAGTGAACTCGCCCTCGTAGTCCTTGGCCAGCCTGGTCTTCTGGGTCTCGGTCAGCATCTTGCCGGCCAGCTGGAAGAACACCTGTTCCTCGTCCTTCAGATGGTGGAAGATCTTGTGGTGCAACTGCTTGGCGATGGCCAGCCAGCCCGGTGAGCTCGGGTCGGTGTCTTCCATCTGCTCCACCATTTCGTCCATCTCGTGGTGTTCGGCGATGCCGTGGCGCGAGGTGTCGACGGCGCCGTCGTGCGCCATCAGCGGCATGTAGAAGCAGCGCTCCTCGGCGGTCTCGTGCGCCGCCAGCTCGGCCTTGAGCGCGGCGAACAGCTGTCGGCGTTCTGGCGAATCGCCCTGGGTGGCGATCAATTGGTCGGCCAGCGCACGCTGGGTGTCGTGGCTGATGCGGAGTGCTTCGAAGATGTTCATCGGGGCCTTGCTTGCCGCAGCAAAACGAGCGGTGTGGGCATGTTCGGCGCATCGATGGCGCCGGCCCAGCGGCGTGTTTCGTCTGTGCCTGTAGGAGAGCGTCTTGTGGCCGTGTGTTGCCGCCGAACCGTCGCGAACCTGACGTCAAACGCCCCCGTAATTTCCTTTAAACTGCGAATCCGGTGCCGAATTCGCGCGCTGTCGGATGGTTTCGGCCAGTCCCGTGCGGCGTCGGTTTTTTGGATCAACCAGCTTTCTGTTCCAAAGCGAGTTTCAGCCCCCCACGTGCGCACCGTTCTCGCGAGTTTCCTGTTTGTCGACGTCGTCGGATTCTCCAAGGTCTCGGCGACCGAACAACACGCCTTCAAGGTCGCGCTGATCTCCGTGCTGCAGCGGGCGCTGTCGATCCTGCTGCCCCAGGATTACCGCTTGCGCGACACCGGCGACGGCGCGCTGATCACCTTCCTGACCGACCCCGAGCACGCGCTGTACGTGGCCCTCGCGATCGCCGACCGCTGCGGCCGGCCGGCCGAAGGCCAGGTGCTGACACTGAAGAACCTTCGCACCGGCATCAACCTCGGCACCGTCCGGGAGTCGATGGACGTGGAGTCGCGCCCCAACTACGTGGGCGACGGCATCAACGCCGCGCAGCGCATCATGGACTTCGCGCAGCCGGGCCAGGTGACGGCCTCGCGTTCCTACATGGAGGCGGTGGCCTTGCTGGATTCGGCGTACGCGGCCTTGTTCGTGCATCTTGGCGCGCGGGCCGACAAACACGGCCGGCAACACGAACTGTTTTCCGTCACACCCGACGAGAACGTGCTCGAGCACTTGCGCCGCACGCTGGTGGCCGCGGGCCCGCCCGAGCCGCTGGATCTGGACCTGGACGAACCGCTTGCCCCGCGCTTCCAGCCCTCGGTGCAGCCGGTGGCGCCGACGCCCGTGCAAGGCCTCTTCGATGCCGGGCCGTCGGTGTCGCCACAGCCCGCGGCCCCGGTTCCTGCACCGGCTGCGGTGGTGTCCGGAACGCCGAGGCTCCGGTACCTGTTGTGGGGCCTGCTGGCGGCGGTGCTGGTGGCAGCGGCGTCGGTCGCGGCCACACGGTTCCTGGGGGCGTCCTCGTCGCTGCCGCCAGTGCCGCCGGTGCGCGAACAGGCCGTCGTGCCGGCCGCGAAACCGGAGCCTGCTGCTACCGTCGCGGCGCCCGCGAGCGTACCGGTGGTCGAAACGGCCCCGCCGACCAAGGCGGCCAGCGCCGCAACCGAGGCCGCTGCGGTTCCGGCGCCGCAAGCCGCGGACGTGAGCCCTGCGCCGAGCCCGAAATCCGTGCCGGCGGCGGCCCCCGTGCCAGTGCCCCCGCCGGCAACCCAGGCCAAGGCGGTGGCCGCGTCCGGCCGTCCCGCCCGTGGAGCCGCGGCCACCGACACGGAGCCTTCGCCGCGGGCCCACCGTGCGGCGGATGCCGCGCCCGCCGTGGCGGCACCCGCACGTTCCGGCGGGCGTTGCAGCCGTATCATGGAGAAGGCAAGCCTTGGCGAGCCGCTGACCCCCGAAGAGAAGAAGGAGCTAGCCAGTTCATGTTGACGACGACTTCGCCCTGGGCATGCGCGCTGCTGCGGCGCCCGCTGCTCCCCGCGGTCCTGCTGCTGGTGCTGGCAGGTTGCGCCGCACCGCCGCCGCCGTTGCCGGAACGTCCGGCCGCCCTGTCGACCGAGGTCGTGTTCGACGCGGGCATCGATTTCGCGGTGGACGACCTGATGATCCAGGCGCGCCGACTGCCCGCATTCAACGTGGTGCCCGAGCGCTCGTTGATCCCGCTGAAGAAGGAAGCCCCGCCGCCGCCCAGGAGCCTGATCGCGGTGGACCCGTCGATCGACGGCAACACCGGGCAGCAGACCGCGGCGTCCAAACTGCTGGATACGCGGCTGCTGCAACGGGCTGCCGCCAAGTTCGCGCAGTTCGACGTGCTGCCGGTCAGCGCGCCCGACGCGCTGGCGCGCGCGCAGTTCCTGCTCGCCGGAACCCTGACGCCGGTGCCGCTGTCCAGCGGGTCGGGCAGTGCCTTTCGCATCAACCTGTCGCTGACGGACATCAAGACCGGCTTCGTCGTCGCGCAGGCCGTGGCGCGCGTGGCCAACGAAGGCGTCGACACCACGCCGACCGCGTTCTTCAGGGACAGCCCGTCGCTCACCAAGGACCGCGTGGTCGAAGGCCAGATCCGCACGGCGCAGGCCGCCGCGGGCAGCGAAGCGGATGGCGTCTACCTGTCGCGCATGCCCGTCAATGCGCTGCTGGCGGAGGGTTCGCGGCTGTACGAGTCGAACAATTTCGCCGAGGCCTTGCCGTTCTACGAATCCGCGGCTGCCCGCATCGAAGGTCAGCAACTGCGGGTGCTGAACGGCCTGTACCTGGTGAACATCCAGCTGGGGCGTACCGAAGAGGCCTTGCAGGCGTTCTCGAAGATCGTGGCACTGGGGCTGGCGACCAACAGCCTGTCGGTGAAGTTCCTGTTCCGCCCGGGCGGGACCGAGTTCGTCGCCGATCCCAAGGTGAGTGGGCCCTACAACATGTGGCTGCGCACGCTGGCGCGCGAAGTGGCGGCCTCCAAGGCCTGCCTGTCGATCGTGGGCCATACCAGCCGCACCGGTGCGGAGCAGGTCAACGACCGCCTGTCGTTGCAGCGTGCCGTGGCGATCCAGCGCCGCATCGAGGCCCTGGCGCCCGAGACCGTGAGCCGCCTGCAGCCCGCCGGCGTGGGGTTCCGCGAGAACCTGGTGGGCTCCGGCACCGACGACCAGCGCGACTCGCTGGACCGGCGCGTCGAATTCAAGGTACGGTCCTGCTGACCCTGGCGCCGCCTGCGGGCGGCGTCGTCCGGGCGCGGCAAGGGTTTCTACGGGTTTGCAATCGAAGCGAGCACAAGGCGCGAAGCCGCAGACAGTGCTGTAGCACGGCAAGGCGAAGCAACGCAGTGATCGGTTTGATTGCGAATTCGTATCAGTCTTCGAGCTCGGCCTTGGCCATCTCGATGTCCAGGCGTTCCATCGCTTCGGCCGGCTTCGCCGCTGCCGCCTGCTCGTAGAGCTTGGTCGCTTCCTTCATGCGCTTGTCGCCTTCGAGCATCACCATCGCGTTGGCGTACTCGACCATCGCGATGGCCGAACCGGGGTTGAGCTTGAGCGCCTCCTGGAACATCCGCAGGCCGACGTCCTTCTTCACCCCGTAGGTCATGCTGCCGATGAGCGAGCCGACCTTGTCGATCACTTCGGCATGGAAGGCCCCGAGCGCGATGTGGGCGTCCGCATGCCGGGGGGCGAGCTTGATGGTCTTCTCCAGCGACTCCTTGACCTTGCCGCCCAGGCCCTGCGCCAGCGCCTTGGCGACGCTGATGCCCTGGCTGTAGCGGCCCAGCGCATAGGCGTGCCAGTACCAGGCATTCGCGTTGGTCGGCTCGGCCCTGGCCTGGGCCTCGGCACGCTCGGCCACTTCGAGGAACAGGTCGAGCTTGGCTTTTTCCTTGCTCTCGAGGTAGTTGGCGTAGATGGCGGTGGCCTTGTGCGCCACCGTCAGGCCGGCGCCGCCGGTCTTCAGCCCGGCCTCGGCGGCTTTCTGGAAGTCACCGTTGTGGAACAGGGCCCAGGCGTCCAGCACCTTGCCGTCCTTGGGCAGCGGCTCGGCGTCGCCGGCGTGCAGCCGCGCCCAGCTCTTCTTGACGTCGGCAGCGTCGAACGAGAACTCGCCGGCATGGGGAAAGGCAGTCCATTTGGCCATGGTTGTCTCCTTGTGAATCTTTCTGGTCGTGAGTCTAGGGCCTGCTCACCCTCAATTCGGGAGATGCGTTGGGTCCGCATGCGGATGGATGCGCGAAGGGCGTCGCCGCAAATAGCCGGGCTATTTGCAAGACGTCCCGACAAAGCAGACACCGCATGCGGCCCCAACCCGAAGGGAAGGACGAATGCCGGGCCCATAGCGGCGTTGCGACTCGCTTGCATAGCCGAGCTATGCGGCGCTCCCCGCGCCTTGCTCTGGTTCCCGGCATTCATCCTTCGCACTCCTGAATTGAGGGTGAACAGGCCCTAGCTTTTCTGCGTGTCCGCCGCACCCGCATAGGCCGCCACCAGCGTCAGCAGGTGGGCGCGCTGGCCGGCCTCCAGGTACGGCGCCAGCAGGTTCAGCACGTGGTGGGCGCCACGCAGCAAGGCCTGTTGCGCCGCCTCCGGCTCCAGCGCACGGCGCGGGTCGCGCACATATTCGAAACTGAGCCAGTAGGTCAGCAGCACCACCATGTTGGTGGCGGTTGCCTCCGTCTCCTGCGCGTGGATCTGCAGCGCGCCGGACCGGCCCATGCTGTCTAGCAAGCCGCGTACCGCCTTGGTCTTGCTGCGCAGAATGCCCTGGAAATGCGTCTCCAGCCGGCGGTTGTTGCTGAGTAGATCGTTCAGGTCGCGGTACAGGAAGCGGTATTGCCAGATCAGCTCGAACAGGGTGTGCAGGAAGAACCATGCGTCCTCGACGTCGTGCACGCCGTCGCCCGCATGCAGCAGTTCCACCAGCGAGCGTTCGTAGCGGTCGAACAGCGAGTTGACCAGCTCTTCCTTGGCGGGATAGTGGTAGTAGAGGTTGCCGGGGCTGATGTTGAGTTCGGCCGAGATCAGGGTGGTCGACACGTTGGGCTCGCCGAAACGGTTGAAGAGGTCGAGCGTGACCTCCAGAATGCGTTCTGCCGTGCGGCGTGGCGCCTTTTTCGCCATGTGTCTCCCCCTTGGTGGTCGCCGCCATCCGCTCGCCCGTTGCCGCAGGCCACTGCGGCGCGGCCGAGGCGGTGTGGTGGCCGGCTTCGGGCGGAGCATGCCGCATGTGGCCCGGGGAGGCGATAGGTCAAACCCGGTGGTCGCGGTCGGCGGGCACGATGTCGGTGCGGGCCTGCCGGCGTGCGCGCGCTGTTGGTGCGACGCCGGCCTGGCGCGCGGGCATGAAAAAAGGGCGCCGCAGCGCCCCGTGTTCCGAGGTGGCCCGCCTCAGGTCGATGCCGTCTTGCGCGGACTGCGCTTGGCCGCAGGTTTGGCAGCCGGCTTGGCCGCGGCCTTCTTGGCCGGTGCGGCGCGCTGGCTTGCGGGCGCCTTGGCGGGGGCCGTCTTGGCCGACAGCTTTTGCACGCTGGCGTTCAGCGCGTCGATGCGCTCCATCAGGTGCTCGATGTCGCGGGCGGCGGGCACGCCCAGCTTCTTCAGCGCCTTGGCGACGCGGTCCTCGAAGATGTTCTCGAGCTTGTCCCACTGGCCGGCGGCCTTGGAGCTGATGTCGGTGGCCATGCTGGCCATCTTGCCGGTGGCTTCCGAGATCTTTTCTTCGGCGGCGACCTGGGTCTTGCGCTGGATGCCCAGGCCTTCCTTCACCAGGGTCTCGAACACCTTGCCGCCTTCCTCCTGCGCTTTCGAGAAGGCGCCGAGGCCGGCCAGCCAGATCTGCTGCGCGGAGTCCTTGATGGCGCTGCCGAGCTGCGAGGGCGAGGTCTTCTCGGCGTTGAGCTTGTGGAGTTTCTTGACCATGGAGTTTCCTTTGAAGATGAAAGAGAAGAGGCGCGGGCTCGGGGCACTGATCGCGTGAGCGCCCCGGACTGTAAGCGCGCGTGCTGCCGCGGTGTAGATGCCGGCTTCTAAAAACGGGCTGCGGTCCTTGGCGCGGCACGGGTTTGTGCTGAAGCGCCGGCCGCGGCCCTCGGGCAAGAATCGGCGCTCTGATCTGGGAGGCATTCATGCAGTATTTCGTGACCGGCGCGACCGGCTTCATCGGCAAGCGGCTCGTCAGGCTGCTGCTGCAGCGCAAGGGGGCCGTGGTGCACTTCCTGATCCGCAAGGAGAGCGAAGCCAAGGTCGCGTCGCTGCGCGAATACTGGGGTGTCGGTGCCGCGCGCGCCGTGCCGGTGTTCGGCGACCTGACGGCGAAGAAGCTCGGCGTGGGCAGCGACGACAGCAAGCGGCTCAAGGGCACGATCGACCACTTCTACCACCTGGCCGCGGTCTACGATCTGCAGGCCGACGAAGACAGCCAGATGCAGGTGAACGTCGACGGCACGCGCCACACGGTCGAGTTCGCGAAGGCCATCGATGCCGGGCACTTCCACCATGTGTCGAGCATCGCCGCGGCCGGCCTCTACGAAGGCGTGTTCCGCGAGGACATGTTCGACGAGGCCGAAGGACTGGACCACCCCTACTTCATGACCAAGCACGAGAGCGAGAAGATCGTGCGCAAGGAGTGCAAGGTGCCGTGGACGGTCTATCGGCCCGCGATGGTGGTGGGCGACTCGTCGACCGGCGAGATGGACAAGATCGACGGGCCCTACTACTTCTTCAAGCTGATCCAGCGCATGCGCCAGATCCTGCCGCCGTGGATGCCGGCGGTGGGCCTCGAAGGCGGGCGCATCAACATCGTGCCGGTCGACTTCGTGGTGGCGGCGCTCGACCACATCTCGCACGGCGGCGCGGCGCTCAAGGGCAAGTGCTTCCACCTGGTCGACCCGGTCGGCTACCGCGTGGGCGACGTGCTCGACATCTTCAGCCGTGCCGCGCATGCGCCGAAGATGAACCTGTTCGTCAACGCCGCGCTGCTGGGCTTCATTCCCCGGAGCGTCAAGAAGGGGCTGATGGCGCTGGCACCCGTGCGCCGCGTGCGCGACGCGGTGATGAAGGACCTGGGCCTGCCCGAGGACATGCTGAGTTTCGTCAACTACCCGACGCGCTTCGACTGCCGCGAGACGCTGGCGGCGCTGAAGGGCACGCCGATCGCCTGCCCGAACCTGAAAGACTACGCTTGGCGCCTGTGGGACTACTGGGAGCGCCACCTCGACCCCGACCTGCATATCGACCGTTCTCTCAAGGGCACGGTCGGCGGCAAGGTGGTGCTGGTCACCGGCGGCTCCTCGGGCATCGGCCTGGCGGCGGCGCACAAGTTTGCCGAGGCGGGCGCCACCACCATCATCTGCGGCCGCGACCAGGACAAGCTCGACGAAGCCTGCAAGGAAGCCAAGGCCAAGGGTTACGCGTTCATCGCGTATCCGGCCGACATCGCCGACATGGCCGACTGCGACCGCTTCGTGCAGCAGCTGATCGCCGACCACGGTGGCGTCGACTTCCTGGTCAACAACGCGGGGCGTTCGATCCGCCGGGCGATCGAGTCGAGCTATGACCGCTTCCACGACTTCGAACGCACGATGCAGCTGAACTACTTCGGCTGCCTGCGCGTGACCATGGGCCTGCTGCCCGGCATGGTCGGCCGCCGTCGGGGCCATGTGGTCAACATCAGCTCGATCGGCGTGCTGACCAATGCACCGCGCTTCTCGGCCTACGTGGCCAGCAAGGCCGCACTGGATGCCTGGACGCGTTGCGCCTCGAGCGAGTTCGCCGACCAGGGCATCACGTTCACCACGATCAACATGCCGCTGGTGCGCACGCCGATGATCGCGCCCACCAAGCTCTACAACAACGTGCCGACGCTGGCGCCCGAGGAGGCGGCCGACCTGATCGCCCAGGCCTGCATCTTCAAGCCGGTGCGCATCGCCACCCGCATGGGCATCACCGGCCAGCTGATGCACGCGCTGGTGCCACGCGTGGCCCAGATCGCGATGAACACCAGCTTTCGCATGTTCCCGGATTCGTCGGCCGCCAAGGGCGACAAGGGCGCGAAACCCCAGCTCTCGGCCGAGGCTGTCGCGCTACAGCAGATGATGCAAGGCATCCATTTCTGACGCCGGGTCCCGCTGGTCCGGAGCGCGCATGGACCTCGGTCTGTAGAGGCCGAGGTCGCCGCTACCGACAGAGCGCCGGCGGCCGATGTGATAATCCGCCGCTTGTAGGTGCCGTCTGGGCGGCCTGTTGGGAGAACACATGATTCTGGTCACCGGCGGAGCCGGCTTCATCGGCGCGAACTTCGTCCTGGACTGGATCGCCAAGGTCGGCGAGCCGGTCGTCAACCTGGACAAGCTGACCTACGCGGGCAACATCGAGAACCTGGCGGCGCTGGAGGGCGACAGCCGCCACGTGTTCGTGCAGGGCGACATCGGCGATGGCGCCCTGGTGGCCTCGCTGCTCACGCAGTACGAGGTGCGTGCGGTGGTCAACTTCGCTGCCGAATCGCATGTGGACCGTTCCATCCACGGCCCGGCCGCCTTCGTCGAGACCAACATCGTCGGCAGCTTCCAGCTGCTCGAAGCCGTGCGCAAGTACTGGGGCGGCCTGCAGGGCGACGCGAAGACTGCCTTCCGGTTCCTGCACGTGTCGACCGACGAAGTCTATGGCTCGCTCGGCGCCAGCGACCCGGCCTTCACCGAGCAGCACCGCTACGAGCCCAACAGCCCCTACTCGGCGAGCAAGGCCGCCAGCGACCACCTGGTGCGCGCCTACCACCACACCTACGGCCTGCCGGTGCTCACCACCAACTGCAGCAACAACTACGGCCCCTGGCACTTTCCCGAGAAACTGATCCCGCTGATGATCGTCAACGCGCTGGCCGGCAAGGCGCTGCCGGTCTACGGCGACGGCCAACAGATCCGCGACTGGCTCTACGTGGGCGACCATTGCAGCGCGATCCGCCGCGTGCTCGAAGCCGGCCGCCTGGGCGAGACCTACAACATCGGCGGCTGGAACGAGAAGCCGAACCTGGAGATCGTGCACACCGTGTGCCGCCTGCTCGACGGCCTGCGCCCGCGCGCCGACGGCCAGCCCTACAGCGCGCAGATCAGCTACGTCACCGACCGCCCCGGCCACGACCGGCGCTACGCCATCGACGCGCGCAAGATCGAGCAGGAGCTTGGCTGGCGCCCGGCCGAGACCTTCGACAGCGGCATCGCCAAGACCGTGCAGTGGTACCTGGACCACCCCGAATGGGTGGCCCGTGTGCAGAGCGGCGCCTACCGCGACTGGGTGCAGACGCAGTACGCGGACACGGCGATCCAATGAAGATCCTGCTGTTCGGCAAGGGCGGCCAGGTCGGCTGGGAGTTGCAGCGCAGCCTGGCGCCGCTGGGTGAGCTGGTTGCGCTCGACTTCGACAGCCAGGAGCACTGCGGCGACTTCTCCAACCTGCAAGGCCTGGCCGAGACCGTGCGCCAGGTGCGGCCGGACGTCGTCGTCAACGCCGCCGCCCACACCGCGGTCGACAAGGCCGAGAGCGAACCCGAACTGGCCCGCACGCTGAACGCCTCGGCCGTCGGCGTCGTCGCCGAAGAAGCCGCCAGGCTGGGCGCCTGGATGGTGCACTACTCCACCGACTACGTGTTCGACGGCAGCGGCAGCGCCGCCTGGTCCGAGGCCGACACCCCCGCACCCCTGTCGGTCTACGGCAAGACCAAACTCGAAGGCGAGTTGCTGCTGCAGGCCCGCAACCCGCGGCACCTGATCTTTCGCACCAGCTGGGTTTATGCGGCACGCGGTGGCAACTTCGCCAAGACCATGCTGCGGCTGGCCGGCGAGCGCGATCGCCTGACCGTCGTCGACGACCAGATCGGCGCGCCCACCGGCGCCGAGCTGCTGGCCGACGTCACCGCGCAGGCGCTGCGCACGGTGCTGGGCCGCGAGACCGACGCGCAGCGCCAGGCGCTCGCGGGCATCTACCACCTGGCGGCCGGCGGCGCCACCTCGTGGCACGGTTATGCGCGCTTCGTCATCGATTTCGCCGCGCGCGCCGGCGTTGCGCTCAAGGCCACGGGCGACGCGGTTGCCCCCGTGCCCTCGACCGCATTCAAGACCGCCGCGCCACGCCCCCACAACAGCCGGCTGGACACCGGCAAGCTCCAGGCCGCCTTCGGCCTGGTGCTGCCCGACTGGCAGGCCGGCGTGGCCCGCATGCTGACCGAAACCCTGGAGCGCCACGCAGCCGCATGACCCAACGCAAAGGCATCATCCTCGCAGGCGGCTCCGGCACGCGGCTGCACCCGGCCACACTGGCGATCAGCAAGCAGCTGCTGCCGGTCTACGACAAGCCGATGATCTACTACCCGCTGTCCACCCTGATGCTGGCGGGCATCCGCGACATCCTGGTGATCAGCACCCCGCAGGACACGCCGCGCTTCACGCAGCTGCTGGGCGACGGCAGCCAGTGGGGCCTGAACCTGCAGTACGCGGTGCAGCCCAGCCCCGATGGCCTGGCCCAGGCCTTCCTGATCGGCGAGCGTTTCATCGGATCGGATCCGAGTGCCCTGGTGCTGGGCGACAACATCTTCTACGGCCACGACTTCGCACCGCTGCTGGCCGATGCCGACGCCCAGAGCGCCGGCGCCACCGTCTTCGCCTACCACGTGCAGGACCCCGAGCGCTATGGCGTCGTGGCCTTCGACGGCCAGGGCAAGGCGCACAGCATCGAGGAGAAACCCGCGCAGCCCAAGAGCAATTATGCGGTGACCGGGCTGTACTTCTACGACCGCCAGGTCGTCGACATCGCCAAGGCGGTGCGGCCCAGCGCGCGCGGCGAGCTTGAGATCACCGCGGTGAACCAGGCCTACCTCGACCTGGGGCAGCTCAATGTGCAGATCATGGCGCGCGGTTATGCCTGGCTGGACACCGGCACGCACGACAGCCTGCTCGAGGCGAGCCAGTTCATCGCCACGCTGGAGCACCGCCAGGGCCTGAAGATCGCCTGCCCCGAAGAGATCGCCTGGCGCAACGGCTTCATCGGCAGCGAGCAGGTCGAGCGCCTGGCCAAGCCGCTGGCCAAGAATGGCTACGGGCAGTACCTGCTGCGCATGTTGAAGGAGGGCTCGTTGCGATGAAAGCCACTGCCACGGCCCTGCCCGAAGTGATGGTGATCGAGCCCAAGGTGTTCGGCGATGCGCGCGGGTTCTTCTTCGAGAGCTTCAACCAGCGCGCGTTCGACGAGGCGACCGGCACGCAGGTCGCTTTCGTGCAGGACAACCACAGCCGCTCCACGCGCGGTGTGCTGCGCGGGCTGCATTACCAGATCCAGCAGCCGCAAGGCAAGCTCGTGCGCGTGGTGCGCGGCGCGGTGTTCGACGTGGCGGTGGACATCCGCCGGCAGTCGCCCAACTTCGGCAAATGGGTGGGCGTGGAGCTCTCCGAGGACAACCAGCGCCAGCTGTGGGTGCCCCCCGGCTTTGCGCATGGCTTCGTCGTGACCAGCGAGACCGCCGACTTCCTGTACAAGACCACGGACTACTACGCACCGGCCTTCGAGCGCTGTATCGCGTGGAACGACCCGGCCATCGGCATCGTCTGGCCCGAGGGGTTGGTGCCGCAGCTGTCGGCGAAGGATGCGGCCGGGGCGGCGCTGGGGATGGCCGAGGTGTTCGGGTGAGCGGCGGCGCACGGTTCGGGCAAGCCTTGCGGCCTCGCCGTCTTTGCCATGGATAAGCCCGCCGCTATCCCCTTGTTTTCTGCCGCCATCGCCAATGCCGACTTCGATCTGGCATCGGCCGTGGGCAGGGTGTTGCAGAGCCATTGGTACGTTCTCGGCAAGGAAGTCGAAGGCTTCGAAGCAGAGTTCGCCCGGTATGTGGGTGTGGACCACTGCGTCACGCTCGCCAACGGAACCGATGCGCTGGAACTGGCGTTGCGCGCCGTTGGCGTGGGCCCGGGCGACCGGGTGGCGACCGTGGCCAACGCCGGCTTCTACGGTAGCACTGCGGCGTACGCCATCGGCGCCTTGCCGGTCTATGTCGACGTGGACGACCGCACGCTGACCATGTGCCCCGCCAGCCTTGCGTCGGTGCTGGCGCACAAGCCGGCCGCCGTGATCGTGACGCATCTCTACGGGCAGTTGGCCTCCATGGGCGAACTCGCCGGGCTGTGTGCCGATGCCAGCGTGCCGCTGATCGAGGACTGCGCGCAAGCGCATGGCGCTCGTCGCGATGGTCGGCAGGCCGGGGCCTGGGGAGCGGCTGCCTGCTACAGCTTTTACCCGACCAAGAATCTGGGTGCGCTGGGGGACGGCGGTGCGGTCGTCACGCGTGACGCGGCGATGGCCGCCAGAGTGCGGACCTTGCGGCAGTACGGATGGTCAGGCAAATACGTGGTCGCGACACCGGGTGGGCGCAACAGCCGGCTGGACGAACTGCAGGCCGCCATCCTGCGCGCCAAGCTGCCGCACCTGGACCGGCACAACGCGCAGCGTCGTGACATCGCACGGCGCTACAACGCCGCGTTCGCCGGCCTGCCGCTGCGCTGCCCGCACTCCGTGGACGAGGACCATGCGGCGCACCTGTATGTGGTGCGGTCCGACCAACGTGATGCGCTGCGCGCCCATTTGCAATCGCAGGGTGTGGCGACGGATGTGCACTACCCCGTTCCCGATCATCTTCAGCCCGCGTACACGGCTGCGCCATCCCTGTTGCCGGTCACGGAGGCCGCGGCGGGCCGGGTGTTGACGCTGCCGTGCTTTCCTGGCCTGGCCGATGCGGACGTGGCACGGGTGATCGCAGCCGTACAGTCTTTTTTTGCCGACACAGGGCGTTGAGCGCATGTTGACGCTGGTGGTTCCGGTCTACCGCAACGAGGCCTCGCTGCCGGACCTGTTGGCGGCGGTGGAAGGCCTGCACGCGCAACTGCACGGTGCCCTGCAGACGGTCTTCGTCGTCGATGGCAGTCCCGACCGCTGCTACGAGATCCTGCGTGCTGCGCTGCCGACGCGTGGGTTCGCGTCCAAGCTGGTGCTGCTGTCGCGCAACTTCGGCTCGTTCGCGGCGATCCGCGCCGGGCTCGAGGTGGGTGACGGCCAGCGCTTTGCGGTGATGGCGGCCGATCTGCAGGAGCCGCCGGAGCTGGTGCTGAAGATGAACGACGAACTGCTCGGCGGCAACGTCGACGTGGTGGTCGGCGTGCGCGAGGCGCGTGACGATCCGCTGCTCGCGCGCCTGCCGGCCGAACTGTTCTGGCGCTTCTACCGGCGTTATGTCGTGCCCGAGATTCCGCCGGGTGGCGTCGACATCTTCGGCTGCAACCGTGCGTTCCGCGACACGTTGCTGCAGCTGGAGGAGAGCCACAGCTCGCTGGTCGCGCAGGTGTTCTGGCTCGGGTTTCGGCGCGGCACGATCTCGTATGTGCGCCAGGCGCGTCAGCATGGGCAGTCGGCCTGGACCTTCGGCAAGAAGTTCTCCTACCTGATGGACAGCGTGTTCGCGTTCACCGACCTTCCCGTGCGCATCCTGCTGCGGGTCGGTGCCATGGGCGTGGCCTTTGCCTCCATCGTCGCCGCGGTCGTGTTCTTCGCCAGAGTGGCCGGGCTCATCACGGTGCCGGGTTATGCGATGACGATCCTGGTGATCGTGTTCTTCGGCGCATTGAACCTGCTCAGCCTGGGCATCGTCGGCTCGTATGCCTGGCGCACCTATGAAAATACCAAACACCGGCCGCTGGCCATCAGGCTGCGGGTCGAGAGCTTCGACAGGCCCGCACCAGCGGAGCACTGACGCATGACGGAAGCCTTTCTCCACCCCCAGTCGCTGTGCGAGAGCCCGAGCATCGGTGCCGGCACGCGGATCTGGGCCTTCGCCCACGTGCTGCCCGGTGCACGCATCGGTGCCGACTGCAACATCTGCGACCACGTGTTCATCGAGAACCAGGTCGAGATCGGTGACCGTGTCACCGTGAAAAGCGGCGTGCAGCTGTGGGACGGCATCCGGATCGAGGACGACGTGTTCATCGGCCCGAACGCCACCTTCACCAACGATGCGTTCCCGCGCAGCAAGGCCTATCCGGCCGACTATGCGAAAACGGTGGTGCGTGCGGGCGCCTCGATCGGGGCCAACGCCACGATCCTGCCCGGCCTCACGATCGGTGCCAAGGCCATGGTCGGTGCCGGTGCGGTCGTGACGCGTTCGGTGCCGCCCTATTCCATCGTGGTCGGCAACCCGGCCAAGATCGTTGGCTACGTCGACACGGCTGCACCGGCCTCGGACACCGTGGCCCCCGTCGCCCCGGTCGTCTCCGGCGCGCGGCCCACGTCGGTGCGTGGGGTCACGCTGCACCAGTTGCGCGACGTGAAGGACATGCGTGGCAGCCTGTCGGTCGCGGAACTCGGCGTCGATGTACCGTTCGAGGCCAAACGCTATTTCCTGGTGTACGACGTGCCCAGCGTCGAAGTGCGTGGCGAACATGCACACCGCCAGTGCGGGCAGTTCCTGGTGGCGGTCAAGGGTGTGCTGCATGTGGTGGCCGACGATGGCACGGCCCGGGAAGAGTTCGTGCTCGACCGGCCGGACATCGGCATCTACGTGCCGCCCATGACCTGGTGCATCCAGTACCGCTATTCCACGGACGCCGTGTTGCTGGTGCTGGCATCCGAGCACTACGACGCGGCGGACTACATCCGCGATTACGACGAGTTCGAACGGCTCGTCCGCGTGGGCAACGGGCCCGGCCATGGAGTGGCCTGATCTGGCGCGAAGCCCGTTTGTCCGGTTCCTGGTGTCGGGCGCATGCAATACCCTGGCGAGCTGGGCGCTCTACCTGGTGCTGCTGCGTTTCCTGCCTTACGGCTGGAGTTACACGCTGGCCTATGCGGCCGGCATCGGGCTCGCCTATGTGTTGTACCGGTACGTGGTGTTCCAGCGCACGGGCGGGCCGCTGGGTTTGCTCTGGGTGGCGCTGACCTATGCGGTCCAATATCTGCTGGGGCTGGCCGCGGTCTGGGTTTGGGCCGGTCTGTTGGCGTGGCCGGTGGAGCTGGCACCGCTGTTCGCGGTGGGGCTCACGTTGCCGCTGACCTTTGTGCTGAACCGGCGTATCTTCCAGCGGGGCATTCGCTCCCAACCCTCGATCTCTGAACCATCCGCATGAAAGTTCCTGTTCGCCGCCTGGCCATCTGGCTGCTGATCGGCCTGCCCTTCCTGAGCCTGGCGCTCAACGCGGTGAACTGGCTGCGCTACGGGATCGACCTGCCGATCTATGACGACTGGTTTGGTTACGCGAGCGGTATGAAGGGCTCGCTGTCTGCCGCCAACATCTTCAAGCCGGTCAACAACACGCTGGCGCCCGTGGGGTATCTGCTGGATACGTTCGCGCAGCGCTATCTGGATGGCAACGCCGTTCCCTACCAGCTGTTGTCGATGCTGCTGGTGCTGGGAGCGCTGTTGTGGCTGCAATGGTCGCTCCTGCTGCGGGCGTTGGGCGACCGTTATCGGGCGGCGTTGTGTTTCGTGCTGACCCTGCTGATGCTGCAGCCCGGTTCGTACTGGGGCCAGCAAAGCCTGGCGTACCACCAGGCGCTGCCGCTGGTGTTCATCCTGTCGACGCTCGTGCTGTTGCTGATGTCGACCTGGCGCGATGCCGTGCGCCTGCCACTGGTCGCCGTGTTGGGACTGCTGGCCGGCTTCAGTTATATCTCCGGTGCGTTCGCGGTGTTGGCCGTCGGCGTCGTGCTGTGGGGCATCGGCTTTGTCTGCACGGTACCTGCAATGCGGTCCAGCCTGTGGCGCGGCGGCGCCGTGCTGACGCTGGTGGGAGTCTTCTCGTCCGCAGTGCAGTTCATCCTGGCGGTGTATCCCAACCCGGGGCTGACGCACAGGCCAGATGCCCCGCTGGCGTTGCCCACCCAGTACGACTTCTGGATCTACATGCTCGGCAAGCTGGGCCGTTCGTTGCTGTTGCCCCTGGGCTGGCCTGCCGGTGCGCTAGTGCTGACGGCCTGCCTGAGCGGGCTTGCGGTGCTGGTCGCCGTGCTGCTGGCTCGGCGCCTGCTGCTGCGCCGGCCCATGTCGGCCGAGGTTTGGACGACGTCCGTCGTCTTCATCGTGCTGGGCGCCGGCATCTTCGTCTACCTGATGTTGATCGCCGCCGGGCGTACCCATCTACGCCCTCCCGAGATCGTCTCCACGACGCAGGTGTTTGCGTTTGGTTTCGAGCGGTTCCATTTCTTCTGGGCCACGCTGCTCTGGCCCTGGCTGGCCGCGGCCTGCCTTGCAGTCGCCGGCCATCGCTCACGGCGGGTCGTGCCGATCGCGACGCTCGCCGCGGCCGTGGCCGTCACAAGCATGCTGTACAACGGCGCGCTCGCCCATGCCAAGGCGCACCGTGAACAGGCACAGTCGCGCCAGGTCACCATCGTCTGCCTGCTGGCACAGCTGCAACGCGGGGAACCGATCGACTGCCCGGAGTTCGTGTTGGCCGACGTGATTCCAGGCTACGCCTATGCACGGGAGACCGGCGCTTCGTTCGTGCGTTATTTTCCGGCGCTCGCGATGCCGATGGGATCGGACGATCCACCGCCGTGGTTCCGCCTGAGCCGCGACCGGGCGCGCACGGGCATGCACGACCTGGCCGCGGTTGCACCGGATGCTGGCGCCATGTGGCGCGCCACCGGTCCCGACCCGCAGATGCAGGTGCAGATCGGCAATGCCGACGGGATGGCGGCTTGCCGGTTGCTGGACGTCACGGTGCTGTTGAAGGCGGAGCAGAACGATGTGGCACAGTTGTTCTACCGCCCCAAGGGCGCTGCCGGTTATACCGAGGAGACCTCCATGCAACTGCCCGTCGAAGGCGGTGGCGACCAACCGCGCAAGCTGCACTTCCAGATTGCGAGCCCCCGGGGATTCGAGGACGCACTGCGCATCGACCCGGTCATGAAGCCGCAGCAGTTGCAGATGCCGGAAATTGAAGTGCGGTGCCACCTGGTGCTGCGCTGAGGCTGGCCGCTGAGCGGCGGCGGGGCTACTTCCGGACGAAGCGCTCGATGGCTGCGTAGAAATTGCGGCTTTCCGCCCTGGCGCTGTTCTTCTCGATCGCGAACACACCCTCCTGCGCCTGGCTGTCGTGGGGCCGGTTGGCGAGGGTCATGTACATGGGGCTGACGAACTGGGCGCAGTGCGTGTAGGCCAGCTCCAGGGCGCGATCAGGCTCCGAAGGGTCTTTCGACAGCATCGGGTTCATCTCCGGAACGCCATAGGGTTTGCCTCGGGCCACCGCAATGGGCAGCGTGCCGACCGTCAGGCCGCCGTAAAGGGTGATGCCGGTCTGGTAGGGCACATCCTCGAACGAGCGTCCGGCGGCGAAGGTCATGTCGTTCCAGCCGCCGTTGAGTGCTGGCAACAGCTGGTGTGAATACAGCCGCGTGGGATCGAAGCCGGTGGACAAGGCGACGTCGAACAGCTTGACCATGTGCGCGCGGACCTGGTCCTCCCGGAACGTCTGCCACTCGGCCGCGTACGGATTGACGTAGACGTCCTGCATGTCGCGCGGGCTGTCCAGCCAGGACTTGTCGGCCGAGAAGGCCGGCAGGACGGTTTCCGGGTGCAGCCAGTCGCGCAGGCGTTGCCGCCAGGACGTCGACGGCAGCGTCTGTGTGGCCGACATGCGCGCATAACTGCGCGAGGCCAGTTGCAGGCGTTTGCCATCGTTCATCTCGGCGGTGATGCGGATGCGGTGCACGCCGGGTGCCTGGGTGCGCAAGTCGAGATCGAACCGGAAACCCGTGTTCGGGTTGCGGATGTCGGCACGCGCCTGGTAGACGTCGAGCCGGTTGATGCCCAGCGCGGCCTGGCCCACGGGCCTGCCATCAACTTCCACATGCACGGCCCGCACGCCGGCATCCACGTCGATCCAGCCGTAGACCGGCAGCGTGCCGGCGGCGTTGGCGTCCATGTGTTGCCAGAAGCCCTGGACAGGGGCGTGGCGGATGTCGATGCTGGGCGGCTGTACTTGCTCCCAGGACGCAAAGCGGGTGCCGTAGGCGCGGTTGAGTTCGGCCAGACTCTTGTGCCTGCCCTGCAACCAGGTGCGGAATTCTGCGATCGACGTCGGGCTGTAGTCGGTGTATTCGGCCTCGGCGAACTTGCCGGTGTTCTCCTGCAGGCCGTCGAACAGATGGTGCACCTCGCCGCCGAGCGTGACGGCGCGGATGCGGCCCGGATACTGCAGGTCCAGCTGCTGCAGGGCGATGGTGACGCTGCGCAGGCCTGCAAAACGCAGGCGGTTGATCGGCAATGTTTCGTCCGTCGACAAGGTGAACGGCTGGACGATGCTGCCGAAGTAACGGCTCACGGGCGGCTGGCCATTCTGCTTGGCCATCAGGTTGCGGGCATCGCGGGCCAGTTCACGGACCAGTTCGCTGTCGGGCGTGAAATGGTCGGTCATCAGGTAAACCACGGCCGGGCGTGGAATCTGCGTGATCGGTTGCAGATGCGCGGCCAGCGCTTCCTGGTCGAAGAACCATTGGCCATCGGCCGTGCGTTTGAAGAACTTCAGGATCGGCAAGGTGACCATGTGCCCGAGCACCACATCGCCGCGTGCGCCCCCGGGCTCCAGCGCGTCCAGGGTGGTGGCCAGGTCGCGCCACGCTGCGTCGCCGGCATCCGCTTCGGGAAAGATCGGTGCCACCAGCATGGGCGCGGTCCTGGTGCACTGGGGCGGAGGCAGGGGCGCGAGGGCAGCGGACGGGAGTGGTGGCGCCGACAGGTCGATCGAGAGCACAGCGATCGCCAGGGCAATGGCTGCCATCGCGCCAATGGAGATCGGCACGCGCAGCCAACGTCTGAGTTTCATGCGGATCCCTCGAGCAGGCGGATGTCCTGCGGGGCAGCACGCTCACGCACGGTAAGTCTTTCGCCTTGAAGCAAGATAGTGTCTCAGAACCGGGCTGGTCCAGAGACGCAGCAGGCTGCGCAGGTGCAACGCCAGGTGCCGCAGGCTGCGATGGCTGTGGCGTTGTGCGTCATGCAACGCGCGGGTCGGCGCCTGGTTCAGGCGAAACCCTTTCAACTGCAGGCGCAGGCAGAAATCGGTGTCCTCGCAGTAGAGGAAATAGCGTTCGTCGAAGCCGCCGAGCTGCCCGAACACCGTGTGCGGCAGCAGCCAGAAGGCGGCACTGACCCAATCGGGCGTCTCGTCGCGCTGGCGCAAGACACGCCGCCGGAACAAGGCCAGCGGGGTGGGGGCGGTGCGCACGTTGTCCTGCACCGATCCGTCGGGGTTCAGCAGCACGGGAAATGCGCAGCCCACCGATGGGTCTGCCGCCGCCTCGGTCAGCCGGGCCCAGATCGCGGGATCGGTCAGCGAGATGTCGGGATTCAATACGCAGAACAGGGGGGTGTCTGCGCGGCCGAACGCATGGTTGTGGTTGGTCCCGAAGCCCAGGGGGCTGGGATTGCGCACCTGCGTCAACACGAAGGGCCAGGCTTGGGCCGTAATTTCGGCCTCGGGTGCGAGGTTGTGGGTCAGCACGACGTGTGTGATTCGACCGTCGGATGTGGCGGCCAGACCTTGCAGTAGGGCGGGCAACCATGCGTCGTGGCCGTGGCTCACGATGGACACCGTGATGGCGGCCTGCGTGCTGCTGCAATGCGCGTTGGCGGGGTGGTTCGCTTCGGTCTGCATCTGCTCTGCGCGCGGTGCCTCTGGGGTGCTCTTTGGGGGCAGTGACGGTGTCGGGCTGTGCAGCGCGACGCTGGCAAGGGACTCAGGGGCGGGCGATGACGTAGGCGTCCTGGTGGTTCCAGAAATGCACAGGGGCCTTGTGGATCAGCTGCTGCCTTCCCATGTTCTCCGCGATGCGCGCCAGCACGAATGCTTCGGACGTGAACGCGGTACCGTATTCGTGCACGTCGATCGCCTGCGACTCGCTCGAGGGCGCAAAGAAGAAGCCGTCGGCGTCCAGCGTGACATTGTCATGCCTGGCCGCCTTCAGCCCGTGCGTGGAAAACACCAGTACGCCGCCGGGCGCCACTGCGGCATAGAGGCGGTTCAGCCACCGTGTCCAGGTGCTGTGCGGCAGGTGGCTGAACAACGAGAGAACGAACACCACGTCGTAGGTCTGCGGCCAGGCCACATCTTCCGGCACGGTCGAGGAGGTGAACCCGCCGACGCCGAACGTGGCCTGCGCGAACGTGACGGCATCGGGCACGACGTCGGACACGGTGACCTTGTTCGCACTGATGGCCTTCGCGAGGTGGCGCGTGAAGCGACCGTGGCCACTGGCGAACTCCAGAAAGCTGCGGCATTTGGAGAGCGGGCGGTCCACCGCTTCGAGCAGCAGCATCAGCTCGGACAGGGTTCGCCAGCCGTCGGCCAGGTAGTCCCGCAGCGGGTTGGTGCTGGTCGGGTGGCCGGCGAAGAATCTGAAGATGTCGTCGGCGGGGGAGATCTGGCAGTTGAGGCCCATCATCTGGCTGAAGGCGCCCGGCAGTCCGTGTCGTTCAATCAGGTTGTGGGCGGCCAGCCGCGTGGCGGGATCTTGCAGTGCGTGGTGCAAGGCTTGTGCGGCGGCGGTCCTGTCGTCTTGTGCGAGCAGTGCCTGGCCGTGCGCAAGCCATTCGGCGGCGGTGCGGGTGGGGGAGGAGGTGTCGACCATGGGGGTGATGTGAAAAACGTGGCGCCGGGCTGTGGGGGCCGGTCAGGACAATGGTCAGAGGCGACAGGCTACCGTTGGCGCACAGGCACCGCGGCACTGGCAGGTGCCGCGCTCACCCTCATGCCCAGTGGTGGGGCAGGCGCACGAGGCCCGGCATCAACGTGGGAGAAACATGTTTGAAGTGCAGGAACTGGAACCACTGATCGTAGACGACCAGGCCGCTTTCATCGAACAGGAATGCACTGACCACGTATTCCCCACTGTGCAGCGGAAGATTGGGAAAGCTGAGCACCGATTGCCACAGGCCATCGTCGCGCAGCACCGGCGCCGCGCCTTCCTCATGCGTCGCCAGCGAGGTGATGCCCACGCCTTTCGATTGTTCGATCATGAAGCCGATGTTGGGCCGTTCGGCGCCACGGCCCCGCGCGACGATGGTGGCGACCAGATCCTTGCTTTCGAGCAAGGCCGGTTCGCCGTCGCCGAGGTTGGCCAGCGTCACCGACAGAATCCGTGCGGATCCGTCTTCCGGGGCTGGCGGTGTTGTGGCTGCAGATGGCGTGCTGGAGGCCATCGCCTCGTCGGTCGGTTGTACGGCTTCACTGGTGTCCTGGGCCGCCATTTTCGGCGGTGGCGCCGCGTCCTGCGCATTGCGCAACCGGGTGTGCACATCGTAGGCACCGAGCACGGGTTCGGTCGGGCCGAACTCCTTGACGCGGCCGCCATCGAGCCACATCGCCAGATCGCACAGGTGGCGGATGTGGTACGGGCTGTGCGAGCAGAACAGGATCGTGCAGCCGCTGTTGCGGAACGCCATGATGCGCTCGACGCATTTCTTCTGGAAGTGCTGGTCGCCCACGGCCAGGGCTTCGTCGATGATCAGCACGTCGGGTTGTACGGCGGTGACCAGCGCAAACGCCAGCCGCACCGCCATGCCCGATGAATAGGTCTTGACGGGGCGGTCCAGCGCCTCCCCCAACTCGCAGAACTCGATGATGCTGGGCTCCAGCCGTGCCATCTCGTCGCGGTCGATGCCGATCAGGCTGCCGCCGAAGTACAGGTTGTCGCGGCCGCTGAAATCCGGGTGGAAGCCCGCGCCCAGTTCCAGGATCGCCGTGACGCGGCCCACGCGTTCGATGGTACCGATGCTGGGCTGCAGGGTTCCGGCAAGCAGTTTGAGCAAGGAGCTCTTGCCGGCCCCGTTGTCACCGATCACGCCGATGCACTGGCCGCGTTGCAACTCGAAGGAAACGTCGCGCAACGCCCAGTGGCTGCGGTGGTGGGCGCGGCCGGTCAGCAGGGCTTTCAAGCGTTGCCGTGGAGACGCGTAGAGCTTGTATTCCTTGCCCAGGCCGCTGACCTTCAGCACGGCCGATCCGGAGCCTGCGGTCATAACCAATCCACCAACTGATCGCGGCTGCGTGCCACGACCGTATTGAGCGCAACCCCGACGATGGCGATCCAGGTGGCCGTCACGACCCACACGCTGGCGGGTGGCCACGCACCTTGCAGCAAGACCTGCTGGTAGCCGATGACCAGCGCGGTCATCGGGTTGAGCCACAGCACCCAGCGCCAGTTTTCTGGAAACAGCGACAACGGAAACAGGATGGGCGTCAGGTAGATACCCACGGACAGCAGAAACCCCACAACCTGTACCGCATCGCGTATTGCCGCCGCCAGGATGGCCAGCAGATAGCCGAGCAGCAGGCATAGCAGCAATTGCAGCAGCAACAGCGGCACGAAGGCCAGAACGGCGCTGTGGAAACGGTGCAGCGGTGTGTAGAGCAGGGCGGTGAGCAGCAGCAAGGGGCCGAAGATCACCGCGCTGGCAAACACCGCGCGCGCAGCGAACAGCACTGGCGGCAACGGATTTTTCTGCAGCACGCTGCCGGCATCAATCAGGCTGTTCATGCCACGCGACACGGCATCGCAGAACGCCATCCAGGGCAAGGCACCGACCACCAGGAAGGTGCCGACGGCGTGCGTGGGCGCACCATCGCCGAGCCGCATCGAAAACACGACGTCGAAGACGAGGTAGTACGCAGCCACGGTGAGCAGTGGCTGTATGTAAGGCCAGAAAATACCCAGCGCCGTCCCCGCATGGCGCGCCGCAACTTCGCGTTGGGTTAATACCCACGTCAGCGCACGTGCGTGCCACAGTGCTCCCGCTTCACGGATCAAGGCCGGCATACCGGGCTACCTCGCCAATCGCGCAGTACCGGATCGCTTGAGTTCAGCGCTGCGCCTCTGCAAATGCTCCAATCGCTGCTTCGTTGACGGACATGGCGGCATTCAGCCGCTGGACCTCCTGTTCACGCCCCATCCGAATTGCCTTGCCAGCAGCCTCCTTGCGCAGTTCCTCCCGTACTTCTTCGAAGGGACGCTTACCTGCGGGGCGTTTTTCCTCAAGCCTGATGATGTGAAAACCAAATTCGGATTCGACTGGCCCGCTTAACTGGCCGGGCTGCATCGTGAATGCCTCTTTGTCGAAGGCGGCAACCATCGTGCCACGGGCAAAAAAGCCCAGATCGCCACCTTTGAGCGCGCTCGCCCTGTCGGCTGAGTTCTCGCGTGCGAGGACCTCGAAACTGCCGCCAGCCTTTAGCTTGGCCAGCAATTGCTCAGCCTTTGCCCGTGCGTCGGGTCCTGCCGAAATCAAAATGTGCCGGGCACGTATTTGCTCCGGCGTTTCGAAGCGCTGGCTGTCCGCTCGGTAAGTGGAGGCAGCGTACGCGTCGAGAGAAGCCGGAGAGGGAGTATTCGCTGCATCGATTCGGGCGAGACGTGCATCGGACAGAATGCGTTCTTTCGCAATCTGGATGGCAGCAGCAATCTGTGGATCTGATGCCAATCCGGCGCGCTCTGCCTCAGCCGCCAGGATACGGCGTTGAAACAGGATGGAAGTCATCTGCGCCACATTTTCTGCGCGGGTGAGAGCCTGTTTGCGCGCTTCAAGTGGCATGCGCTGCGCATCGGCGAGGATATCTTCAGTCCTGATGGACAAGCCGGCGCCAGTGGCCAGCACAACGTCGGCCGCGAAAGTAGGCGATACAAACGTCGCCAACACTATCAGCACACGCAATGACAAAAAAGAGAAAGAAGAGAAACAAGAAAACTTCATAGGAAATATCAAAACCAGAATAAAAAAAGGCGGGGACTTTCCCCGCCTTTTTGATCGCCTTGAAGCGATGAACAGACTGATTACTGAGGAGCAACAGCGGTCTGCGCAACACGGGTATTGCGATGCGGCCATGCGCTACCGAAGTTACCCAACACACCGGACGCGCCAACATTCCGGAAGCGCTGGAATGCAGAACCCAGGATCGGCAAGCCGTTCGGGTGTGCTGCAGTCACCGTGTTGATGCTTGCCCAACCTTCAGAGTAGCCGGTCAAGTTGATCTGGTTCATGCCAATCGAAGCATTCAGAACATCCGAAATGTCAACCCGGGTGCTGTTGAAGGCCAGTACGCTTGCTTCGCCGCAGAGCGTCAAGGTACCTGCCACGGCAGGAACGCCGGGAGAGATGACGAACGTGGGATCAGCTGCGCCAGGAGTACCTTCCGAACGGTTGTAGTACGACAGAGCCGAACCTGGCAAGAACGAGCAGATCACAGACACGCCGGCTTGAGCGACGCGAGCTGTAGTGGAGTCGATCGTCGTGTTGCTCGACGTGAAGTAGTTGCCCGGCAGCGTCGTGTAAACACGCAAGCCGGTCGTGTAGTTCAAGGCGACGCTGTAACGACGGGTAGGCATCGAGAACACCCAGTCGGTCGAACCAACGACGCTGCTGCTGGTGATGAACTCGTTCTTGACCGAACTCACTGCCAACGAACCCGTCAGCACATTGGCCTGCGTGACAGCAGCCGCATTGGTTGCGGGCGTTGCGGTCGGCGCAGCCGTCACATAAGGCGTGGAAAGATCAGGGAAGTCGTACTTCGCGGCGCCAGCGCCAGAAGGCAGCAACGAACCGGCGATCAGCGGATCGGCCGTGTACGTCAGATCCAGAGCGGTTGCGGGCTGTGCGGTCTGCGGCGAGAACACGATGTTGCCGGCCGCCGATGCACCCGTGTTCAAGACACGTGCTTCGATGGCGTTGGCATTGCCACCCCAAGATGCCACGTTGTTCACGTTGATGATGGTCCAGTTCGCGAACAGGCCGGTCGTCGGATTGGTGAAGTAGTTGCTCACCGTGGTCGCCGTGCCGGTGGGGGTCGTGGCATCCAGCGGGTCGAACGCCAGATTGTTCATCACTGTGGTCGAGCAAGGCGCCACTCCGTTCACGTGCTTGATGGCCGTGTACAGCGCGCTAGCAGGAGGAATGTCGGCCATGTTGAGGATTTCGACATAACCTTCCAGCGTACCCTTGACGCCAGCACCACCGAGGCGGCTGGTCACGAAATCGCTCTTCGTCGGAGCAGCCGTGCCGCCCAGACCCTTCACGCTGTAAGGCAACGTGCAGGTGTTGTCAGCCGATTGCAAAGATGCGCCAGCGTTGTTGTCAGATTGGGCAATGGCGCCGGAATAGACGTCGCCAGGAGACATGTACAACTGGAAGTCAAACACGTCATCGGAATTTGCAGCGCCGCGGAAACGAAGCTTGACAGCCTTGCCGTTGACCGTGTCGCTGTTCACCAAGTTGACGATGGTCATGGTGCCGTTGGCTGCGCTGTAGTAGGGCACCAACAAGATGTGGCCGATGCCATCCGTGTTGACTTCCAAGCTATCTGCCGTTCTCGTCCCTTGACCGAACACGCCAGCAGATGCACCGCCAGCCAAGCCAAGGCTGCCGACAAGGGCGGCAATGCTCAAAGCCAGAACATTTTTTCTCATTACGAAGACTCCTGTTGAAAAGTTGGTAAGCGCAACTACTAGTAAAGGATTGATTACGCTGTGGAATCGTAGCACAGGTGGCTCGAGGTTAAGTGCCTCAAGCACGTGCAGATCGAGGCTTGTAGATTTTAAGCAACACCGGACGAAAAAACCATCGGCAATTCACTTTAATTTTGGGTAGCAAGTGGGGCTGTGGCACTAAAGCTTCTGGAAAAGCCACCATTTGCCGTCCTCAAGCAGCCATGTTTCGTTCAGGGCAGTGGCAACTGTATCGACGCCACGAACTGCAAGCTTCAACTGAATTCGCAACCGCACGTCGCACTTGTCGGTTTCGCATGCCACAGATAGAACTTGGGCATTTTGCCAACTGGCGGCATTACCGAAGTTTGACCGGTAACGCTCGAAACTGTTCACCGCCCGGTAGGACGGGGCAAGGTATTCGTAAGCCTTGTCAAATTGACCGTTCACCAAGGCCTGCCAGCGTTCCTCGGATCGCTTTTTGACAATCTCTTCGGGCGGTTTCGCGGACATGGATGCGCAGCCGGCCAGCAAGCTTGCCGCCAAGACAGCCAGCAATGGGAGGCGTCGGCCAATAGGAGGGTGAATGCGGGTTGCGGAAGAAAGTGGAGTACTCATGGAGTCAATATGCAGTCTTAGCGAAGGGGTGAAGTCATGCTTGGATTGATCGTGGCTGCCGGCAGCGCCGGGCGACCAATGGCGTCGATGATGGAAAAGCTCTTCATGCGTTCCCGCAGCTCCCCGCTGACTTCACGCACGTCGACGTCGCTGCGGACGACCTTGGGCGTGATGACGACGAGGAGTTCGGTTCGAGCGGTGCTCTTGTTGTTGGTTCCGAACAGACTACCCACGAGAGGAATGTCCTGCAGCAGCGGAATGCCGGACTTGCCGCTCGTGGTGTTGTCGCGGATCAATCCACCCAGGACCAGGGCCTCGCCGGACCGGACGGCAACTTTGCTTGCGATCTGACGCTGCAGGAAGCTGCGCTGCCCGGTGGCGGCGTCGACATTGCCGACGTCCGTCACGGCCTGGTTGATCATCATCGTGACGATGTTGCCTGCGTTGACCGACGGGGTCACCTGCAGGTTGACACCGGTGTCCTTGTATTGGATGGTCGTGGAGACGTTGCCGCCCGTGGTGACGGTGTCGCCGGTCTTGATCGGCTGTTGTGTCCCGACCATGATCGAGGCCGTGTAGTTGTCGAGCACCATCAGGGACGGGCTCGAGATCACCTTGACCAGGGATTTGTCGGCGAGCACGTTGAGCACGGCGCGCACATCGCCCAGCGTATTTCTGAGGGTGTAGGAGAAGCCGGCGGCGGCAGCACCCAGGACGCCGCCGTCGAGCTGGCTCAGCACGCCGGTGCCAGTGAGGCCGTTGCGAGATTTGTCGGTAAAGAACCACTGCAGGCCATATTCGAGCCCGTCGCTCAAGGTCACTTCGACGATGCTGGCCTCGATCAGCACCTGCGTAGGCGGCACGTCCAGCCGGCGCATGCTGGCTTCGATCTTGTTGTATTCGGTGCGTGTGGCGTAGATCAGTACGGCGTTGTTGACCTCGTCCGCCACGACGCGCACGCCGGTCAACAACGTGGATGCATTGACGCTGCCGGTCTGGCCTTGTGTCGCTTGTGTTCCAAGGCCCTGTTGGCGTGAAAGCGTACTGTTGCCAGAGCCCAAACTACCTTGTGATCCGAAACCTGATGTTGAGCTTGTTGACGAGGTCAAGCCCGGGGAGACGCCGCTGCCAGTCGTCGAACTGATCGACGTCTTGCCGTCGCCGAAGATCCCGTTCAGCACGTCGCTCAGATGTTTGGCGGAGCCATTCTGGACTGGATAGACAAACAGTTGCGGCTCGGTGCTGCTGTCGCTCGGGCGGTCGAGGCGGTCGATCCAGATGCGCGCTTCGTCCAGGTAGGCGGCGCGGGGGGTGATGACCAGGATGCTGTTGATGCGTGCCAGCGGCATCACCCGAATGGCGCCGAAGAAGGGGTTGATCTCGGCCGCTCCCGCTTGCGTGTTCGCCCCTGCCGCTGTTGCCGGCGTGCCAGGTCTTGCCGCCGTGGTGCCAGAGGTTGCTGTGCCGGGTGTGCTGGTCCCAGCACTGCCTGTCGACACGAGGCGGAGCGCAGCTTCGACCTCCGTCACGGTGGCGTACTTGAGCGGGAACACGCCGACGGACATGCCTTTCAGCAGGTTCACATCGAACGTGGACACCAGTTCCATCCAGCCCTCGGCCTGGCTGCGGGTGCCTGCGAGGATCAGCAGGTTGCGGACCGTGTCGACGCGCACGAGTGCATCGGCGGGCAGCATCGGCCGCAGAATGGTCGCCATTTCCGCGGCGCCGATGTACTGCAGCGGCACGATGATGGCGCCGTACCCTGGCGGTAGCGGTGTGCTGCTGACCTGGCGTATGGACGGAACGATGCTTTTTAGCACGTCGGGGCGGCCCACGTGGTAGACGCCGCGCGCATCGCGGGCCATCAACAGGCCATTGGTCTGCAGTGCGCTCTCCAGCATGAAAACCGCTTGGTCGGGCGAGACCGGTGTGCGGGTCGCGAGCGTCACTGTGCCGTTAATCGGTTGGTGCAGGACATAGTCCACCTTCAGGATCTCGCCGAGCACGACCTGCACGACCTCGAGCACCGGGGCGGCTTCAAATTTGAACGTGCTGGCCGTGCCTTCGACTTTCGGCGTCGTGAGCGGCGGAGCGATCACTTGGTCGGTCCCGCGTAAAAAACGGGGCTCGGTCGGCGTAGGAACAACAGGCAACACCGGTGAGCCGATGGGTGCCACGGGTTCCGCCACCGGCTGGGCATGGAGGACGCGGCAGGCTGCAACGGCAAACGAAACGATGACGACACGGTAGTTGGGCATGGGTGCAATATTCAATTTGGCACGAGTGGCAGCCCGGCTTTAGCTCTGGCTTCGTTTTCAATGCGGCGGCGATTTCTCAAATAGTCGTCCACGGCCTGACCCGTCATCCCCCTAAGCTGGCCTGCCTGCGCCTGCCCCGCCTGCATTGGTGCGCCTGCAGCTGCGGGCGTGGAGCCTATCGGTGATGGCGGCGGCGGAGCTGCGCGGAGCCGCTCGACCTTCAGCACCCGGGTTTCGGCGCCGCGCGCAAACGTCACGTCGCGGTCGTTGATGGCTTTGACCGTCCAAGCGCCGATCTGCTCATTTACGCGCACCAGCCGATTCTTGCCTTCCACTTTCAGAATAACACCTCCGCCGTCCGCACCCGAAAACACGCCGGACAGCTGGACATCGGCCAATGGATCGGGCGGCGGCGGGGGCGGAACTGGCGCGGGTGGCGCCGGTGGCGGGGGGGGGATCGGTGGGCGCCGCGTTGGTGAAAACAGGGGGCGGTCCAAGGTTGCCACAAACCTGCTGATATCCGCCGCGCTGGCCTGCGATGGCAAGGCGGGCAACAAGCTCGACAAGGCCGGGCTTACTGGCGTTGGGGGCTCCCAGCGTGTATTGCGCAGGCTACCGTCGGGGTTCAGCCAGAGCCACGCTAATGCGGCTGCAAGCCCTGCATTGACCACGATCAGGGTTCGCGTTACCGACAATTTCATGGGCGCACCCGCAACACGGACAGGTTGAACTGACCTTGCAGCCGTAGCGGCCGGTCAGGTCGTGCCGGTGGTACGAGTTGGACCGTCAACTCGTCGATGAAGATGCTGGGTGTCTGGCTTTCGAGAACGACCAGGGCACTTTGCAACGCGACGAGATCACCTTCGGACCGGACCGACAGCGGAATGCGGTCGAACTGTTTTTCCGTTTTGGGCGTCAGCACTTGGCTGCTGAGTATCTCGAGACCTGCCTGCGTAAAGAGTTGACGGATGCGCTGTTGCGCATCGTTGCCGGCCTGGCTGACGTCCTGTGAGGTCGGATAGGTGTACCGCGCGAGCATGCTTCGTGCCTGGACTTCGGTCTGCAGCAGTTCGTCGCGCCGGGCTTCCAAGCCCAGAAGACGGGCATACCGAGGTTCTGCTCGGGCCAATTGGTCCTGCGCCCACTGATGTTTCTGCAGCACGTACAGTCCGACCAAGATCAATGGCACCAGGACTGCGCACAGCGTCAGCACCAAGACCAATCTCTTTCGTTGCACCGAATGGTCACAGAGTGCACATCCTCTTGAAGGTGCAGCCCAGAGTCCAGTTTCCTGCATGCATAAACAGGTGAAAGGAATCTACAGGCACCATCCCAGGGAGTGCATTTTGTGCTTGATACCTACCAACCACATGTACACCCACATCTGTACACATCTGCTGTAGCTGCCATTCAGGGGTGTGCATGGCCAGCTTACAACCCTGCAGGAGCCATCTCACAGCAAGCATGCTATACGACATAACATGCATGCAAACAAGCTACTAGCCAACATGCTAGATAGTATCCAGCAGAGCAGGGCGGTTGGTACAGATCCACATCATCTTGACACTGAGCACCCGACAGCCCTGATGGCACGCTCCATAATGTGATAAAAAACGGCGACAGGGCTGCATACAGGTGCAGTGAGACCTTCACAGGTGTATGGTGCCATCTCACCTGTCAAGGTCTGCTCAGAGGCGCTGGAGCTGACTGGGCCCTTAAGAGGAGCGCATTCACTGATCTCTGACATGGACAGGCCGCGCATGCTCATCACGATTTTGTGCCCCTCCCCAACCATGAAGTGCTGAGCGATGAGGTGCGCTAGCAGAAACAGGCTGGTGAGTAACCTGTGACACATGGCAGCAGGAGTTACATGCAATACTTTCTTAAGGTATGCTGCACCTTCCTGGACATGGTAAGCAGCACTCAACAGCAGGAAAAGTGGTGCTTCAGCATTACTTTGGCATTCTGGCATAAGTGTTAGGCCAATTAGCTGCAAGCCTGTAAGAAGGCGTAAATAGCCAAATTCGATTGACACTGTGTGACTTTCTGTGTGACTCGTCACACGTATTCTATAAAGATCAGGTCCGAACACTCAAGTGCATCGATTCAAAGTTAGGGAACAGACCTAGCATCTACAAGGGTGGATGAGTCGACGCCAAGGGTGAGGACACCGAGGGCGGGCAGCGCGGGCAGGTGGCGCGTGCCGTTGGAGGCCGGGGGTACTGCCCAGCTGGGCAGCTGCGGCAGGATAGGCACAAACACTATACCCTCGCAGCCATGCTTGCTGAATGCCTCACACAAATCCCGATACTCGCGCAGCCTGCCGAGCAGTCACCAAAGAATTGTCAGAAATGTCTCAAAAGGCATACTTCCTGACAGGACAACCTTGAGACCAGTTCCAAAAGTGACAAGCCCTTCAGCTACTACAACCTCCTGCATGCAAGTGCAGCCTAGCCGCTAGGCGACCTGCAAGGGTCACCAGCTGGAAGATCACAGAAATAAGGGACTATGGCTCCAAATGTATTTCACAAGACCAAACAAGCTACGAGGTGCCCATCAATGCTGGGAAGACAACTGAGGAGGCTGAGAGTGCGCGCACCCCGGCAGCGCAGACTTTGCAATGTGGAACCAGCGCCGCTCACACAGCGCCATCCCGGCAGCGGCAGACCCGAGCGGCGACAGCACCCGGGCTGGCCGCCCGTCTTCGGCCGCCAAATTTCCGGCGCTGAACAGCGCCTTCCCGGGCATGGCTACCGGCAGCTCCATCCTGCGCACATCCGTACAAGGCGAGCACCACTTAGCAGCCCTGAATATGTATGGCAACAGATAGCAATGACTTTTTGCTGCAGTCAACAGTCTTACGAGAGGTGCAAAAAGTACTTGCATGCCGCTGCTCCCTTCTCTCCACAGAGCAGAAACAGCATCTTGCTACAAACAATACTCGCCAGAAAGGTGAGACGAAGTCACCTCATTAGACGGCAGCCTGGAAAGAGTTTGTGGAGGACCAATCTGCTGGTTGCATCCAAAATCCCACATGACCACGCATGGCAGACCTCAGTCGAGAGGAAATGGTGCGCGTCGAGAAATTCGCCATCATCGCCCCGGTGGGTAGGATTGACGTCTGTAACGACCATCCCCACCAATCAGCAGACTGCACCGGTTCCTGCACAATCACGTGGCGGGAATACTGCTAGCCATCAGCGTCCTGCTCCAAGGAGCACGCTCGTCCTTACCCTGCGATACAGAATAGTGAATCACTGGGCAACTTATGCTGAGGATAGAGAGCAACGTGCTAGCAAAGGCGTTTCGAGCGTGTAGAAGTCCACCATCACCCGCATTCCAAAGCAAACTTTCGCATGACAAAGCACACATGATCCTTGCAGCCTCAAAACCTTTAATTTAAGCAGTTATCCAGACCAAGTCATGAACGCGCTATTCCTACGAAACTTGTCGAGATAAGGACGAAGGTGTACAGCTGAACCAAGACAACTCTGTGAACGTGAATCAGAACATAAGCAATGCAACGGACATAGTACGCCTTAAGGCAACGACCAGCTAGCCAATGGAAGATTTCCTAGAAAACTTTGCGGGTGCAATTTGCATTTCGGACCGTGAGGTACAATCCGAAGGGGAAGCTTCGGTTTCTCCTGACAGGCACGACCTGACCTACATATAGATGCTCAGGTCCCTTTCAAAAAGCTAGATCTTCACATGCCACGAGCACTGTGCGCACCGTTCGCTT